>NZ_JAVXUR010000001.1:581073-1175316 GCF_032333995.1 Halomonas saccharevitans | reverse complement strand
AGAGGTGGCGATAGCAGTGAGTCATAGCAACACCGTACCTGATGGGTCACGTGTTGCACTTGGTCATTGAGACCGCCTAGCCTTCTCCTTGTATCCCTGAAGCGCTAGGCTGTTACGCATAATTACGCCAAGCGCAGGGGATAACATGGCGGACAGCAGGGAAGCCCGCTTTCAGCAGGACATCATCGAGGCCATGACGGCCCACGGCTGGAAGGCCGGCACGGCCAGCGGCTACGACCGTGCATCGGCGCTCTACACCGAGGATCTGCTCGGCTACGTGCGGGAAGCCTGGCCCGAGCGCTGGGAGAAGTTCTGCAAGGCCAACCCCCAGGCCCCGGAGCAGGTGTTCGTGCAGAAAGTGGTGCGCGAGCTGGAGCGAGCCGGCACCCTGGAGGTGCTGCGCCACGGCTTCAAGGTGCCGGGAGTGAAGTTCGACCTGTGCAGCTTCCAGCCCGACCACGGCATGAACCCGGATTCGCTGGCCCGCTACCGCGCCAACCGCCTGCGGGTGGTGCCGGAGGTCTCCTACTCGCCCCACGCCCGGGAGAAGGGCAAGGGCAGCGAGAACGCCGGCCAGAACTACAATCCCCGCCTCGACCTGGTGCTGTTCGTCAACGGCATCCCCACCGCCACGCTGGAGCTCAAGAGCGAGTTCAAGCAGACGGTGGAGAACGCCAAACGGCAGTATCGTCAGGATCGCCCGATCAAGGATCCCATCACCCGCAAGCCCGAGCCGCTGCTGACCTTCAAGCGCGGCGCCCTGGTGCACTTCGCGGTGAGCCAGGCCGAGGTGGCCATGACCACCCGACTGGCCGGCAAGGACACCTTCTTCCTGCCCTTCAACCGTGGAACGGAGGCGGGCGGTGCCGGCAACCCGCCCGCGCCTGACGAGCAGAGCTACGCCACCGCTTACCTGTGGGAGGAGGTGTTTGCCCCGGACGCCTGGCTGAAGGTTCTCGGCCGCTTCCTGCACCTGGAGAAGAAGACCAGCGAGGACTTCCACGGCCGTCGCACCATCAAGGAGACGCTGATCTTCCCACGCTATCACCAGTGGGAAGTCGTCAACCGCCTGGTGCAGGCCACCCTGGCCGAAGGGCCGGGGCGCCGCTACCTGGTACAGCACAGTGCCGGTTCCGGAAAGTCCAACTCCATCGCCTGGTGTGCCCACCAGCTGGCCAACCTCTACGCTGAGGATGGGAAAAAGCTGTTCAACTCGGTGATCGTGGTCACCGACCGCACGGTGCTCGACAGCCAGCTCCAAGACACCATCTACCAGTTCGAGCACGCCCACGGTGTGGTCTGCCCGATCACCCGCGACGTGGGCAACCAGAGCAAGTCGGAGCAGCTCGCCGAGGCCCTGGCCAGCAACACCCGCATCATCATCGTGACCATCCAGACCTTCCCGGCGCTGTTCGACGCCCTGGACAAGCGCCCGCAGCTCGCCGAGGGCCACTATGCGGTGATCGCCGACGAGGCTCACTCCTCGCAGACCGGCAGCTCGGCCAGCAAGCTCAAGGCGCTGCTGGCGGCCGCAGGAGAGGCCATAGAGGGCGATGACTACGAGATCAGCGCCGAGATGATGCTCGATGCCGCCGTGGCCTCGCGCCGCCCCAGCGAGCGCATCAGCTACTACGCCTTCACCGCCACCCCCAAGGCCAAGACCCTGGAGCTGTTCGGTCGTCCGCCGGATCCCGAGCTGCCGGCCGGCGCCGACAACAAGCCCGAGCCGTTCCATCTCTACTCCATGCGCCAGGCCATCGAGGAGGGCTTTATCCTCGACGTGCTGCGTAACTATGTCACCTACGGCACCGCCTGGAAGCTCGCCCATCCCGAGGGGGAAGACCAGGAAGTCGATTCCAAAAAGGCCTCGCGGACCCTGGCCAAGTGGGTGCGGTTGCACCCCTACAACATTGCCCAGCGCGTGGAAGTGATCGTCGAGCATTACCGTGACAATGTCCGCCATTTGCTCGATGGCCAAGCCAAGGCCATGGTGGTCACGGCCAGCCGCCAGGAGGCGGTGCGCTACCAGTTGGCCATGCGTCGGTACATCGAGGAGCAGGGCTACGCCGACGTTCACCCCATGGTGGCCTTCTCCGGCAGCGTGCCGCCCGATGAGGAGATCCCCGAAGAGGTCACCGAGACCAGCCAGTTGCTCAACCCCGGCCTCAAGGGCCGCGACCTGGCCGAGGCGTTCGATACCGACGACTACAACGTGATGATCGCCGCCAACAAGTTCCAGACCGGCTTCGACCAGCCCAAGCTTTGCGCCATGTACGTGGACAAGAAGCTGCGTGATGTGGACTGCGTGCAGACCCTCTCGCGGCTCAACCGGCTGTTCCCCGGCAAGCAGACCTTTATCCTCGATTTCTACAACGACGAGCAGGAGATCCTCGACGCCTTCGCCCCCTACTACCGCAAGGCGGAGCTGGCCGACGTCTCCGATCCCAACGTGGTCTATGACCTGCAGCGTGGTCTGGACGCCAGTGGCATCTATCACTGGCCCGAGGTGGAAGCCTTCGCCAAGGCCTTCTTCGATCCCAAGGCGCCGGCCTCCAGCCTCAGCTACCACTGCCGTCCGGCTCAGGATCGCTTCAAGCAGCGCTACCAGCTGGCCCTGGAGCAGCTTCAGGTCTGGAAGGAGGCTCGCCAGGTCGCCGAACAGAATGGCGACGACAAGGGCCTGAAGCGCACTGAGCAGGAGCTCAAGGAGGCCGGCACCACCCGCGACGAGCTCGATCTGTTCCGCAAGAACCTGCAGAGCTTTGTGCGCACCTACGAATTCCTCAGCCAGATCGTCACCTTCGACGATCCCGAGCTGGAGCAGCTCTGCGTCTTCGCTCGCCATCTCCACCCGCTGCTGCGCACCGACCGGCTGCTGGAGGAGGAGAGCATCGACGTTAGCGAGTTGGAGTTGACCCACTACCGCCTCACCAAGCGCGAGGAGAAGCGCCTGCGCCTCGAGGAAGCCGAGGGCGACTACGGCCTCACCCCGGTCAGTGAAGTGGGTTCAGGCAAGCCCCACGACCCCGAGAAGCAGCGCCTTAACGAGATCATCGACCGGCTCAACGACATCTTTGGGGCAGAGACGAGCGATGAGGATCAACTTCATTTCGCTGAAGGTATTACCAAGAGGCTTCAGCGTGATGAGGCGTTGATGGCTCAAGTGGACCAACACGACGAGTCGCAGGTGATGCACGGCCTTTTTCCGAAGAAGGTCACCGACGCCGTGCTCGATGCCCTCAGCGACCACGAGAAACTCAGCATGCCGCTGCTTGAGGACGAGGAGACAGGCAGGAAGTTTGCGCTATTGATCCTCAAGTTATTGTCGGCGAGGTCGGGTCGAAATAGACAGCTAGAGAAATAAATTATCGATTAGTCCGTTAATGAGGACTTACCTTCGATCGTGTGTTAAAAAATCCTAACGGCATGTCTGCTGAAGTAGTTATGTGAGATGCATGGTTTAATGTAGAGGGATGTAGGCAATGTCTGTATTGAGAAGAAGTGATATAATTAGAAGGTATAATAAAAATCAATCAATAAATTTAGGTGAAAGTGTTGAGAAACGTTATGCGCGAAGGATGGTTAATGAGTCCCTTGAGTCCCTAGCATCAGATGAGTTGTTTGATATTTTTCTTTCCCATTCGTATGAAGATGCACGAGTAGTCAAGCAAATTAAAGACATGCTTTCTGATAAAGGGTATTCAGTCTATGTCGATTGGATAGAGGATGATCATCTTGATAGAGGGGAGGTTACTGAGGAAACTGCTGAAGTTTTAAAATCAAGGATGGATAGGTGTGGCTCTCTAATATACTTGGCATCTCAATCAGCAGAGAGCTCAGTTTGGATGCCTTGGGAGCTTGGGTATATGGACGCAAAAACAGGTCGAGTAGCTGTCGCCCCTGTGCTAAATGATGATGAAAATTTTGAGGGTAGAGAATATCTTGGTCTCTATCCCTACCTTGATTTAACCGTTGATGATTTTTATGTCCACCGTTCAGAGTCCGATTTTGCTGGACTAGACAGGTGGATGCATGGAGCGAAAATTTAGATATTTTTTAAGAGGGCATTATGGCTAAAAGAGTATTTTTTAGTTTTCATTACCAAGATGTAATTGATTTTCGGGCTAATGTGGTAAGAAATCATTGGCAGCTAAAGCCAAATAGGGAGATTAGTGGGTATTACGATGCTTCAATATGGGAGGCAGCTAAGAAGCAAGGGGATATGGCGCTAAAGAGGTTGATTAATAAAGGGCTGGATAACACTAGTAATACCTGTGTTCTTATTGGTAGTCAAACATATAATAGGCCTTGGGTTAGGTATGAGATTTTAAAAAGCTTCAAAAAAGGGAATCATATATTCGCGGTGCATATAAATTCAATAAAAGATAGGCATGGGAAAATTAAATCTAAAGGCTTTAATCCACTCGAGTATGTTGGTGTGACGTTTTCCGAGAGTGGTAGAACTGCTACTTTGTGGGAGAAAGCGAACGGAAAGTGGGTGAAGTATGAAAAAGTTGATGGTTCAGCGAGTTACCGATGTAACTCAGCGGTTAACGTTAAAGGAAAAGGGTTTAATATGACGAGTTTTTATAAAACCTATGATTGGGTGACAGACCTTGGCTACCAAAACTTTTCAAAATGGGTTGGTTGAATTATTCACGTGGAGGCTAAGATGAGCAAGAAAAAAGAACAGGAAAGATTGGTTAAAAAGCTGGTAAAAGAGCTGAATTCTGGCACTTTAGCTGTGTTTGCAGGCGCAGGCCTATCAATGCCTGCCGGGTATGTTAATTGGCGTGAGTTATTGCGGCCTATAGCTGAAGAAATCGAGCTTAGTATCGAGAAAGAAACTGACCTAGTGACATTGGCTCAGTATTATTATAACCAGAAGCAGGCAAATAGAGGGGCTATAAACCAGGCTCTCATAGATGAGTTTTCAAAAGAGGCTGAGATAACAGAGAATCATAAAATATTAGCAAGACTGCCCATTGATACTTATTGGACTACTAATTATGATAAGCTTATTGAAGGGGCTCTTTCTCAAGCTGGAAAAATCCCTGATGTTAAATATGATGTAAAACAGTTGGTTTACACAAAACCGAAGCGGGATGCTGTTATATACAAAATGCA
The DNA here is from genome assembly GCF_032333995.1 of Halomonas saccharevitans. Taxonomy (NCBI): domain Bacteria; kingdom Pseudomonadati; phylum Pseudomonadota; class Gammaproteobacteria; order Oceanospirillales; family Halomonadaceae; genus Halomonas; species Halomonas saccharevitans. Next base: position 1,170,189 of record NZ_JAVXUR010000001.1, on the reverse strand, counting down.
TGGGGATGTAGATCATCCTGGAGATGCGGTGATAATAAAAGACGATTATGAGTCTTATCATGTAAAAATGCAGCCTTTTCTTAGTGCGCTTGGTGGAGATCTTATATCAAAAACATTCTTGTTTATTGGGCTGAGTTTCTCTGATCCAAATCTAGACTATATTTTGAGCAGGGTTCGAGTCTCTTGGAGCAGGAATCAAAGGCCTCATTATTCGATTATGAGGAAAGTGAAACGAGAAGAAGGTGAAAGCCTTGCTGATTTCGAGTATAGAGAAAGAAAACAAGAACTGTTTGTTCAAGATCTATTGAGGTTTGGCATCACAACTACGCTCGTAGAAGAATATTGCGAGATAACGGATATATTGTCAGAGGTGGAAAGGAAATATAAGCAGAAGTCTGTTTTTATTTCTGGCGCAGCAAGTGAGTTTGGAAGTTTTGGAAAGGATGAGGCTGAGAGTTTTGTTTATGAGCTTAGCAGGAGTCTTGTGAATAATGGCAGCAAGATTATTTCGGGGTTTGGCCTTGGTATTGGTAGTGCTGTTATTACAGGCGCTTTAGAAAGTATATATTCAAAAAAAGGAGGGGTTATACATGACCAGTTGATTCTCCGGCCGTTTCCTCAAAGTCAAGTTGGTAGTGAAGACCTTCGAGAGTTGTGGAGAAGCTATCGTGAAGATATGCTCTCTTATGCAGGTGTGGCTATTTTTATATTTGGTAATAAGAAGGAGAAGGGCGAAGTTTTTTTATCAGGTGGGATGCGAGAGGAGTATGAGATTGCAAAAACCAAGGGTGCAGTCTTACTTCCTGTAGGAGCGACTGGATATATGGCTAAAGAGCTATGGGATGAGGTGGTTGCAGACAGTTCTATTAATAGCTTTTTCTCTGATGATATTAAGGAGAAGTTTGCTATACTCGGTGATGAAGAAAAATCCCTTGATGATATAAGAGCGACTCTTCTCGAAATAGTTGATGAAATTCGAGGGTGATTATATACCCTTTGGTTTTTTGGATGGCGTTTTAATGGTGTATGTGCTGCTCGGTATATGCCCGTATGCATAGCAGGCAATGAGGTTGCGGGTGCTTTCTATTAGGCGTGAGAAGTAGGGGGGTTAAAGGAAAGGTTGAGCGAGGTTTTCGGAAATCGGGGACGTACCCCGATCTCCTATGTTTCTACGGGAAGATGAGCGGAATGCAGCATCTTGGCTGATTCAGCAGTACACTACCGGTACACACACCAGCTTCGTGTGCTATCCTCAACCTTCGCTAACTTACTGATTCCAAAGAACTGTACCTTTCGCTCTATTACGGTTGCTTTTCCTTGTTTTTCAGTGGCTTATTGTTTTAAAGGCGAACTCATAATCCCTTGGTCGCAGGTTCGAGCCCTGCTGGGCCCACCAATAATTAAGTACTTCCACTTAGCTTCCCCACTATTTGGACGACGAGTACCAGGCCCTGCCTTCGCACTCGCTTAGATCAAAGCAGACGTCTTCCCCAGATGCCCCGGCAACACCGGTGCATCCCTCAGGGGCGTGTTGGCCCTGGAACCCCGGATATCGGGCCCAAGTGATTCCGCCATGGGCCTTCTCGTTATTGCTCCTTCCCGCGTCATTCCACGCCGCCTTGCTCGGCCGCTGCCGCTGTGACTGCCCCCCCCGGTCGCGAGTCTCCTCGCGGCCTGGCCCGCTCTCGGGGACAGCGGGCCCATCCTGGCCGCAATGCCGGCACGGCCCAGGCACCGCGGAAGGGGGTTGCGGCTTAAGTTACTATCAGTATACTTACCTTTGGTAAGTAAAGGCGGCGTTCTTCTGAAAGCCACCATCTCCCTGAAAGGGCAGGCCTTGGCCTGCCACGTGCTGCTCAACGAGGTGAACGATGCAACCGGTGAATCTTGAAACGGCCGATGATCTCGCCGCGCCTATCCTGAAGGGCTTTCAGGAGCGCTACGGCATGATCCCGAACTTCTATACGGCCTTGGGTATCGATGGGGCGAGCCTCAAGGGCTACCTGGCCTTCGAGGAGGCGATCGAGGGGCGCTGCCTGTTGAGTGAGCGGCAGCGAGAGCTCGTCTCCCTGGCCGTGGCCAACCGGAACGGGTGCCATTACTGCGTCAGCGGGCATACCTTCTCGGCCCGCAAGCTGGGGATGAGCAGGGAGGAGTGCCGCGCCGCCCAGGGGGGCGAGGCGAGTGATCCCCTGGATCAGGCGATGCTCGACCTGGCCCTGGACGTGTTGGAGAATAGCGGCGCCTGCTCCGCCGAGCGGAAAGATCGCTGCAGGGCCCTGGGCATGAGTGACGCCCAGATCCTTCAGGTGGTGACCTGGACGGGCATCAACACGGTCAGCAACTGGGTCAACAACCTGGTGCAGCCCAAGATCGATTTCCCGAGGGTCGAGCTGGTTGCCGACTCCTGATGGAGCGAAGCGACGATGCGAAAGAGACTTTCCAAGGACGAGCGACGACAGCAGCTGCTGGACCTCTCTCTGGTGATTCTCGAGCGCGATGGCGCGGATGCGCTCACCCTGGCCACGCTCGCCCAGGAGGCGGGCGTGACCAAGCCCGTGGCCTACGGCCACTTCCAGAGTCGGGCCAACCTGCTCTACCAGCTATACGCGCGCTTCGACCGGCGGCTGGTCGAGGTCACCCGGCAGCGGATCGCCGATCGGGCCCGCTCGTTGCAGGAGCGGGCGCATCATGTCGTGGCGGCTTACTTCGACTGTGTGCGGCAGTGCGGCCCCCAGTACGAGGCCATCGTGTCTGCCCTGATGGCCTATCCCGAACACAAGGACATTCGTACCCAGATCCGCAACTCCTTCGTGCATGTCTATCGGGAGCTTTTCTCGGACTGTGACGCGGATGGGCGCCTCGGCTACCGGCTGGTGGCGATCTTCGGGGCGATCGAGGAGGTGGCGAAGGCCACGATGGAGGAGCAGGTCCCCGATGATCAGGCCGTCGCGACGCTGGAGCGCCTGATCGTCTCGACCCTCCGGGACGCGTAGCGGCCGCTCAGCGCCTCGCCTCCACGGTGATCGCGCGGCAGCCCTGCCGCGGCGATGCATCGGTGTAGTCGCCGAACAGGCGCACCCGCGTGAACCCCGTCCGCTCCAGCAACAGCTGAATCTCCTGCAGGCCCCACCAGCGCAGGGAGAAGCGTTCCAGCTCGCTGAGCGCCAGGCGCCCCTCGATCCAGTGTTCGTAGCGCAGCAGGGCGTGAGTGCGCTGCGCGATATGATCCACTTCCGGGGCGGAGGCGGTGAGCGTCAGGGCACCCAGCTGGCCAGCACCACCACGGCGCCGAAGGCCGCCACGCCGGCGGCGACCGGCCAGCCGAGGGTACGCGTGCGCCACCATAGGGCCAGCGTCGCGAGCACGCCGATGACGGTCGCGAGCCAGGAGACGGCGTCCAGCGTCTTCGGCACCAGCGAGGTGCCGAGCAGGGCGGCGATCATCAGCGGCCCCAGGATGCCGAGCCACTGGGGCATGGCGTCGATGCCGTCGTCCTGGCCCAGTCGCTCCAGGCGGCGCCGCATCCACAGCATCGGCAGCAGCCGCAGCAGCAGGGTACCGACGGCCGAGGCGATCACGGCGATCCACATGGCGCTACTCATGGCGGGCTCCTTGCGTGTGTGCTGAGTGCCTGGCGGGGCGACACTTCACGGCCTTGAAGCACAGCGCCCCGCAGGCGGCGGCGAGGGGAATCGCCAGGTTGGTGAAGCCCGTCACGGTCAGGGCGAGGGCGATCAGGACGGTCAGGGCGAGCGCCAGGCTCCAGCGCCGCGAGGTAAAGCGGGGCACCACCAGCACGAGGAAGAGGGCCGGCAGGGCGAAGGGCATGACCTCGCCAAGCAGTGGCCAGCGGGCGATCAGCTCCTCGCCGGCCAGCGCGCCCAGGGCGGTGCCGGCGATCCAGCTGGCCCAGGCGAACAGGGCGGCGCCGGTGAACCAGCCGAGCCGCTGCGCTTCCGGCAGCTGCGGCAGGCGTGTGTGCGCCAGGGCGAAGACCTGGTCGGTGAGGGCGTGCATCAGCCAGGGCCAGCCGCGGCTCGCCGTCAGCCAGGGGGCCAGGTTGGGGGCATAGACCACGTGGCGCACGTTGATCAGCAGCGTCATGACCACCACCAGCCACAGCGGCGAGCCGGCGGCGGCCATGCCGACGAACAGGAACTGCGAGGCGCCTGCGTAGACCAGGAACGAGATCAGCACCGCCTCCTGGGCGCTGAAGCCCGCCTGGATGGCGACCAGCCCGAAGGAGATGGCCACCGGCACGTAGCCGCCGAGCAGGGGGATCGCCTCGCGGATGCCGGTGAGCCAGGGGCGCGGAGACGAGGAAATGGCCTGCTGGCTCATCGGTGCGCCTCCCCGTGATAAACCACGCTGACCAGCAGGGTGGCCCAGTCGTCGCCGGTGCGGTAGCAGTGCGCTCGGTCGGCGGCGAAGGTCAATGTATCGCCGGCGGCGAGTTGGCGGGTGTCGCCCTCGGGCCCGGCCTCGAGGTGGCCGCTGATCAGGGTCAGGGACTCCCGGGCGCCGGGGGTATGCGGCTCGGCGACACGAGTGGTGAAGGGCGCGCAGCGCATCCAGTAGGCATCGACCTGGGGGCTGTCCTTGCCCTGATCGATCAGGCGCACTTCCACGCCGTCCTCGCCGAGGGGCACGGCGATGGGGGCGACCAGGGTGCCGAAGGGGACCTTCAGCTGCACCGCCAGGCGCCAGATGGTGTCCAGGGTGGGGTTGCCGTTGCCCTGCTCGAGGCGCGACAGGTTCGACTTGGCGATGCCGGCGGCGGCGGCCAGCTGCGACAGCGACCAGCCCTGGGCCTTGCGCAGGGACTGCAGGTGCTGCCCCAAGGTGCTGAGGGAGGGGGTATCCATGACAGGCGCTCTCGTTGTTCCTTTTAACGAACGTTCTATAGAAAGAACGGTCGCCTGTCAAAGGGCGGCGCTGTCAGTGCCGAGTTAGGCCACAGGAACCGGCCATGGCTGGGGAGATCGAGCGCGGGAGCGTCGCGCTGGGCGACCGGTTGGAGGCTGCCATGGAGGGGCGCCTGAGGCGAGCAGCTCGGCGTTGCGATCAGTGCACTGCCCAGCACGAGGGCCCGCGGCGATGATGCCTGTTTCACTTCGTCTGGCGAAGGCCTGCTTTGGAGTCTGACAGCGGAGCAGGGTCGCGCCTAGCGTGCGGTGTCTTGCTGCAACGCGTCGAGCTCATCATCGTCTAGGGGCGTGCCGGTATTGGCGACCTCCGGCAGCGCGTCGCCGCTGACAACGCGATCCCGGCCGGCTTCCTTGGCGGCATAGAGCCGCCGATCCGCTCGGGTATAGAGGTGTTCGAAGCTGTCGCCTTGCCGGGCCTCGGTCACGCCGATGCTGACGGTAAGTCGATAATCTCCGGCCTCCGTTGGCAGCGGCATGGCGCGGGTGGCCTCGCGGACTCGTTCGGCGAGCTGTCGTGCGTCCTGGCCATCGGTGTCCGGCAGCAGCACCGCAAACTCTTCGCCGCCCATGCGCGCCACGGTATCCAGGCGTCGCACCTGGTGCCGGAGTATCTCGGCGAAGGAGGAGAGCACCTCGTCACCCACCGGGTGGCCGAAGGCGTCGTTGATGTGCTTGAAATGATCCAGGTCGAGCAGCATGAGGCTCAGCGGCGAGGGGTGGCGCTGGCGACGGGTGAACTCCTGTTCGGCTACCTCCTGCAGGCGACGACGATTGAAGAGCCCGGTGAGCATGTCGGTCTGGCTCAGGTGGCGCAACTCGTCTCGCTGGCGCTGCAGGCGCAGCATCATCAGCATCACCGCGCCGACGGCGGCCACCACCATCACCAGGAGACCGAACACCGCGGCGGTGAGCCACTCCATCAGATGGCGCTGTCCGGCGGAGGCGTTCTGCACCAGCAGGCTGAGCTCGCTGTAGCTCCAGGCGAGCCCCGCCTCGACCTCGAGCCCAAGCGTGCGCAGCGCTTCGATCTCCTCACCGTCGAGCCCATCGCGCTGAGCCCGATCGAAGCGGGCCTGAAGTGTGGCGATGCGCTCCTGAACCAGGTCCAATTCGTCGATCAGCGGTGCGTAATCCTGGCGGGGAAGGTCGCTGCGCAGTACCTGTACCCGGAGGTTCTCGATGCGCCGGGGAATGCGCGGCAGCAGCTCGCCAAGCTCCTCCTGGTGGGCCCGATGATCCGGATGACCGTCGTCGAGACGCATCAAGGCCGTCCGCAGCTCCTGGGGATCTGACTGGGAGCGGACCACGTCGGCGACCATGGCGGTGTAGTCGGCACCGACATGCTGTCGCGCGTGAACGGCGTAGTAGGTGATGGCCGCGGCACAGGTCGCGACGATCAACCCGAAGGCCAGCAGCAGGCGATGGCGCAAGGCCCTGGCCGGGGCGGTCGTCATCTCGCGCGGATTTCCTCGAGCGCCCAGATCCAGCGATTCATGGGTACCGAGCCGTCAAGGACGGCCTCGGCATCGTCGGGCACCACCAGCATCAACGGGCCGAGCCGATCTACTCCGATCGGCTCGCCGTCCAGCCGTGTTGCCAGGAGGTAGGCCTTCTCGTTGCGCTGGGCGAGGGTGAGGAAGGTGGTGTAGCCATCATCGGCGATGAAGCGCACGCGTTTCGCGTCTTCCAGGCCGTTCGCCGCCAGGAAGGCGTTCAGCCAGACGCCCGAGAAGCGGCCCTCGGGGCCCTCGGGATGCTGCATCTGGATGTGATAGAGCTCGTCGGTGGCCTCGATCGCCTCCAGCGAGAGCTGCTGGCGGTCGCTGCCCTGCGCAAGGGTCAGAATCGGCATGGGCGTGGCGCCGCCATCTGAGGCGTGGGCGTTGATGGCCAGCAGCAGGCAAAGTCCCAGGAAAGGCAGCCGAAAAGCGGACGGGAGGGAGCGGTTGAAGCGGCGGCAGGCGAGCAGGAGGGGGATCATGGCGTCAGCGCTTCCTGATAATCGTGGGCGGTGGCCGGTTTCCGATCGCTCGATACCGGTGACGAACTGTATCTAAACGTTCCCACTATCGTAAATGTCGCCGATGCTGTCTATCTTCAGTCGCGATGTTGCCTCAACGTTATCATTCTAAAGAATGATGTGTTGATTTACGTTAATGGTTGGAAAAACTCATGATCTCGGCAGGCGATGCGCGGCAGGACGCCGCTGGGGGAGGGGGAGTTCCGTTGCTGGCACGCGGCCCCGTAAAGAGCACGGGGCCGCGGCGTTTTCTCTCAGACCTTCATCTTGCGATCAGGCCTGGGCGTTTTCCTTGCGGCGGCAGGCGGCCGCGGTGAACAGCACGTCGGTGGAGGAGTTCAGCGCCGTCTCGGTGGAGTCCTGCACCACGCTGATCACGAAGCCGATCGCCACCACCTGCATGGCCACGTCGGTGGAGATGCCGAAGAGGTTGCTGGCCATGGGAATCAGCAGCAGCGAGCCGCCGGCCACGCCGGAGACGCCGCAGGCGGCCAGTGCCGAGACGACGCACAGCAGCAGGGCGGTGGGGAAGTCGACGCCGATGCCCAGGGTATGGGCAGCCGAGAGTGTGATCACGGTAATGGTGATGGCCGCGCCGCACATGTTGACTGTCGCGCCCAGCGGGATCGAGATGGAGTAGGTGTCGGCGTGCAGCTTCAGCCGCTTGCACAGCTCCAGATTGACCGGGATGTTGGCCGCCGAGCTGCGCGTGAAGAAGGCGGTGATGGCGCTGCCGCGCAGGCAGGTTAAGACCAGCGGATAGGGGTTTTCGCGGGTCTGCCAGTAGACGATCAGCGGGTTGGTGACCAGGGCCACGAACAGCATGCAGCCGACGATCACCGCCAGCAGGTGGCCATAGTCGAGCAGGGCATTCATGCCCGACTCCGCCAGGGTGTTGGCGACCAGGCCGAAGATGCCCAGCGGGGCGAAGCGGATCACCAGGCGCACGATGTTCGAGATGGCATCGGAAAGATCGCCGAGCAGGGTACGGGTGCCGTCACTCGCCTGGCGCAGCATGATGCCAAGGCCGATGGCCCACACCAGGATGGCGATGAAGTTGCCTTCCATGATCGCTGTGACCGGGTTGGCGACGGCGTTGAGCAGCAGGTTCTGGAGGATCTCGATGATGTCACCCGGCGGGTTGCCGCTGACCTCGGGGCGATCCAGCGCCAGGGTGGTGGGGAACGCGAAGCTCGCCACCACGGCCACCAGGGCGGCGACCAGGGTGCCGATCACGTAGAGCACCATCACCGAGCGGATATGGGTCGGCTGACCCTTCTGGTGGCTGGCGATGGCCGCGGTTACCAGGATGAACACCAGGATCGGGGCGACCGCCTTCAGGGCGGAGATGAATAGCTGGCCCAGCAGCGAGACCGATTGGGCGGTGTCCGGCGCGAGGGTGGCGAGCAGGATGCCGCAGACGATGCCGATGGCGATCTGGGGGATCAGCCCCAGTCGCATCAGCGGGCGGCCGAGGGTTTGCAGGGTGGCGATCATGGAGGATCTCTCGAATTGTAATGGGCGGACAGGCGCTTCCCTGCCGGACCGGCTCGAACGCTCGCGTCGGCGGCGCCGGTAAGCGCCGTGACGCGAGCGTGCGGCCTGCCCAAGGCGGGTAGCCGAGACAGGAAGCGCCTGCGTGGCGCGCGCGATTCTAGCAGTAATCACTGCTGCGATGGGCGAATTATCTGTCTATGGGATATAGTTCAGATGTTGCTACTGAAAAGCGAGGTTTCGGAGGGAGGATCTCGTCGCACGTCATGCCGTGAGCCCAGGGCTAGAGTGGCCGAAGGTTAGCGGCGAGTCAGGCGAAGGCAAGAGGCGCTAGGCAGCAAGCCTTAGGGAGAAAACCTTAGGCAGAAACGATGCGACCCCGCCCGAGGGCGAGGTCGCGCGGGGCGTCCGGAGGGGCGCGTCAGGCGGGAAGCCGCTCCGCCACGGCATTCAGGAAGCCCTGCATGTCCACGACGGTCTCGGCGGCGGGATCGGTGGTCTTGCCCTTGAGGTCGCCGGTAATGATGCCGTCGGCGACGGTGTCGATCAGCGCGGCCTTGAGGCCGGTGGCGTAGTCGACCAGGGCCGCGTTGGCTTCACGCTCGCCCAGGGTCTCCAGGGCATTGGCCACGGCGAAGATCAGCGCGGAGGAGTTGAAGTGTGCCTCGCGGCCGTCGCTCTCCTGGTACTTCAGGTAGAGGTCGTGGGCGGTGCCGTGGGGCGCCTCGAAGAGCATGGTGCCGTTCTTGCTCTCGATGATCGAGCTGGCGGTGGCCAGGCTGCCGCCGAGCGCCGCGGAGATGTCCGAGAAGATGTCGCCGTCGAGGTTCTGCGCCGGGTAGAGGGCGTTGCGGGGCGGATCGGTGATCATCTTGATGAGCTGCCGCGAGGGCCGCATGATCATGAACGACGGGGGCGGCGTATCGGCCTTCGCCAGCTCGCGGCGCACGTCGGTGATCGCGGTGCTGAAGACGTCGTCGTACTCCATATACTCGCGCTTGAGGCCGAAGTAGACCTCCTTGTCCTTGCGCGAGGCGTCGCGGAACACCTGGAAGACCCAGTCCCTGATGGCTTCGTGGTCGTTGGACATCAGCAGGATCGGATCGCCGCGTTTGACGCGGCACGCGTGCTTCTCCTCGCCATCGACCACCACCTTGAGGATGCCGTCCTCAAGGGAAGGCGCATTGTAGCTGCCGTACTGATCGCCGCCGCCGGCGCTCATCCGCGACAGTGAGACGTGGGCCTTGCGCTTGGGAATGCCGTGGACCTTGAGCTGCTCGACCAGCTTGTAGAGCTTGCGGCCGGTGTTGTTGTCCGGCACGCCCCACAGCGCCCGCTCCGGCGGGTTGGCGACCAGGCGCGCGGCCTGGGCGTCGATCAGCTCGTAGTGATAGGCGAGCCCCAGCGCCTCGACCTGCGCCTGGTAGTGCTCGCGGTAGATATCCTCGATGGCGGCCCGCATCACGCCGTCGTAGCCGGCGATCACGGTGTCCTTCAGGCCCAGGTAGATGTCGCGCTGCTCGTCGATGGCGCGCTGGAAGAAGCGGTGGGCCCAGGCCTTGACCTGGTCGATGTCGTTGGTGGCGAGCAGCCAGGGGTCGCCCTTCTTCACCTCGCGGCGGTGCAGCTCCACCGGGTCGCCGCTTTCACCCACGAACAGCAGCTTGACGATGCCGGTGGCGCTGGAGAGCTCGTTGAAGCTGTCCTTGATGCCGCCGCCGTCCATGGTCTCCACGTCGATATCGCGGCCGATCCACTCGGGCGTGTTGAACTCGAGGTTGCGGAACTGGATGTCCTCGCGGGTGATGTTGCCGCCGATGCCCTTGCGGATGGCGCCGTTGGGCGACTTGGTGGCCAGCGGATGCAGGGTGGTGCCATCGAGCTCGGGGTGGGCGGCCAGCAGCTCGCCGAGCTGGGTGCGGTTCACGGTCATGCCCGCGTTCTTCACCCCCACGCCGTACTGCTTGAGGGCCTCGATGGCATCGATCACCGCCTGACCGTTGGTGACCAGGCGGTTCTCCGCGGTCAGGTCGATCTCCACGAGGTCGACGTCCAGCCGCGAGGTCACGAAGGTTTCGAGGATGCGCTCGAAGGCGACCTGGGCCATCTCGTCGCCATGCAGGATGACCAGGGGGGCTGACACGTTGATCTTGCTGCTCATCACGCTTCCTTTGGTTGAGGTGATGGGATGGGAAGGATAACAAACGTGTATAGGGTACGCCTGCCATCGGTGCTCCGCCAGGGATCGCCCGGGCCAGGGGGCACCCTGGGCCAGAGATCGCCCCGTACCGGAGATCACGCTGCGGGCCGCGGCCCGAGCAGGATGACGCCGGCGCCCATCAGGCACAGGCCCGCGCCGGCCAGGTCCCAGCGATCGGGCAGGCGCTGTTCGACCAGCCACAGCCAGGCCACCGAGGTGGCGATGTAGACCCCGCCGTAGGCGGCATAGGCGCGCCCGGCGTAGTCGGCCCCGGAGAGGCTCAGCAGCCAGGCGAAGAGCGCCAGGCTGGCGAGCCCCGGCATCAGCCACAGGGCCGACTTGTCCAGCCGCCACCAGGCCCAGACGCTGAAGCAGCCGGCGATCTCGGCCAGGGCCGCGGCGACATAGAGCGCCAGGGTGGTCATCTCAGTGATGGCCCTCGGGATCGGTGGCCCAGCGCTCGTCCGGGTGCACTTCGTTGGCGGGCAGCACGGGGTCGTAGCCCTCGACGCGCAGCGCGGCGATCACCTCGCGGGTGTGGTCGCTGCCCAGGGTCTCCAGGGTGGCCTCCACCTCGGTGGCGCGCAGCGAGAGATCGGTGAAGGTGCGCTGGTGAGCGATCTGGATGACGTTGGCGCGCTGCTCGGCGAGCAGCTGGGTCAGCTCGGCCAGCGAGCCGGGCACGTCGGGTATGCCGACCCGTACCCGCACGATGCGTCCGGAGCGCACCAGGCCGCGCTGAATCACTGAGGAGAGCGCCAGCATGTCGATGTTGCCGCCGCACAGCACCAGCCCCACCTTGCGACCGCGATAGCGCGCCGGCTCGCTGAGCAGGGCGGCGAGCCCCGCGGCGCCGGCGCCCTCGGCCACGCTCTTCTCGATCTCCAGCAGCATCAGGATGGCGCGCTCGATCTCGGGCTCGTCCACCAGCACGATGTCGCTGACCAGTTCGCGCACGATCTCCCGGGTCAGCCGACCGGGCTGCTTCACGGCGATGCCCTCGGCCAGGGTGGCCAGGCCGCAGTGGATCTCCTCGCCGGCCAGCGCCTGCTGCATGGCCGGGAAGCGCTGGGTCTGCACCCCGATTACCTCGATGTCGGGCTTGAGGGCCTTGGCCGCCACGGCGTTGCCGCCGATCAATCCGCCGCCGCCGATGGGGATCACCAGGCAGTCCAGGTCGGGCACCGCCTCGAGCATCTCCGGGGCGATGGTGCCCTGGCCGGCGATCACCCGGTCATCGTCATAGGGGTGCACGAAGACCAGGCCGCGCTCTTCGGCGAGACGCTGGGCGTAGGCGCCGGCCTCGTCGACGCCGTTGCCCTCCAGGTGCACCTCGGCGCCGAAGTCGCGGGTGTTACGCACCTTGAGGTTGGGGGTGTGGCGGGGCATGACGATGGTGGCGTGGATGCCCAGCCGGGCGGCGTGATAGGCCACCGCCTGGGCGTGGTTGCCGGCGGACATGGCGATTACGCCCCGGGCGCGCTCCTCGGGCGAGAGCGAGAGCAGGTGGTTCAGCGCGCCGCGCTCCTTGAAGGAGGCGGTGAACTGATGGTTCTCGAACTTGATGTAGACCTCGCAGCCGGTGAGCCGGGAGAGGGTCGCGGAGCGCAGGCAGGGGGTATGCTCCACGCTGCCTTCGAGGCGGGCGGCGGCCTGGCGGATGTCGTCGAGGGTCACGCTCATGGGAGGATCGTCTCCATGTTTTTTTGGATCGTTATTGGCGGCGTTGGGGGCAGTCGTCGCCCGCCGGGTGGGGCAGGCGCGCTGCCAGCGCGAACACGTGGGGGTCATCCACACCGAGTTCGCGCAGGGCCTGGGCCAGGTGGACCAGGTAGTCGCGATTGGGGCCGCTGGGGCCGTGGGCGAGGGCGATCTGTGCGGCGATGGCGTCGAGCGGGGCGTCGCCGAGGAAGGCGGCGTTGTCTTCGGTGGCCAGGTACAGGAGCCCATCGGCGCTCGCCGGCTGGCCGTTGTCGTCGAAGTGCAGCCGGGTCAGCTCGCGCAGGTAGCCGTTCTTCTCGCGCACGTCCAGCGGGCCCAGCACTTCGGGGGCGATGCGGTAGGCCATGCCGTGGCAGATGGCCTCCGGCTCGCGCACCAGGGTGGCCACCCGGCCGGGGGCCTCGGGGGTGCCGCGATGATCGTGAGAGCCCTGCCAGAAGCGACGCACCCAGCCGTGGATATGGGCCGGACGACGCTCGAGGAAGGGGAAGTCGGCCTTCCAGATCAGCGAGCCGTAGCCGAACAGCCAGATCTCGTCGTGGCCATCGAAGTGGTTCATGCGTCGGTTGCGTTCCCGGGTGTCGTTACTCATGGGCGGGGCCGGCAGGGTCGGTGGATGAACGCTCCATGATGCGTCGCCGGACGGCGCTTGTCGAAGCCCGATGGCCAAGGCGTAAGCCGGCGTCGACGGCGATCCGGGCCCGGCGTATGGTGTCGGGCGTTCGAGGCACGCCTCTTGGATGATAGGGAGCAGGGATGGACACGCTATGGTTGGTTCTTTCGACGGGCTTTGGCCTGGGGCTCTCGCCCTGGGCGCCTGGCACGGTCGGCTCGCTGCTGGGACTGCCGCTCGCCTGGTGGCTGTTGGGTCGCACGCGCCGAGTGCAGCTCGGCCTCACGGCGGCGCTCTTGGTGGCGGCCATGCCGGTCTGTCATCAGGCCGCGACTGCGCTGGGCACCAAGGACGACGGACGCATCGTGCTTGATGAGATCGTCGCCTTTCCGGTGGCGGTGCTCGGTCAGGCCACGGCACGCCATCCTGCGGCCCTGGCCGGGGCCTACGTGGTCTATCGGGGCTTCGATATCACCAAGTCGGCGCCGGTGAGCCAGGCCGAGGCGCTACCCGGCGGGATTGGCATCGTGCTCGACGACGCCGTCGCCGCGGCCATGACCTGGCTGGTCATGGCCGCGGGGCTGGCGCTCTGGCGCCGTCGCCGGAGCGTCTGAACCGCTGCCGCCGGAGCCGCCCTGGCCGTAGAGCCCGGTCGGACGCGTAAGCGGCAGATCACGCCTTGGGGGCGCCAGGTGCATCGGCAGTTGCGTCAGTTGATCGAGCGGTACGGGGCGAGAGAACAGGAAGCCCTGCAGCAGGTCGCATTCGCGGTCCATGAGGTCGCGCTGCTGTTCCGGAACCTCGATGCCCTCGGCCACCACCTTGAGCCCCAAGTGATGGGCCATGGTGATCACCCCCTGAACGATGGCGGCATTATCGCCGTTGTGGGTGATGTCGTGGATGAAGCTGCGGTCGAGCTTGACCTTGCTGATCGGCAGCTGGCGCAGGTAGCGAAGGCTGGAGAAGCCGCTGCCGAAGTCGTCGATCGCCACCTGCACGCCGCGCTGGCGCAGGGCATTCAGCACCTCGATGGCCCGGTCGGTGCCGGACATCAGCACCCCTTCGGTCACCTCGAGTTCCAGCCGGTCGGCAGGCCAGCCGGTAGTCTCGAGGACCTGCTCGACCTGGGCGAGGAAACCGGCTCGCCGGAACTGCAGCGGCGAGATATTGACGGCCACCTGCAGCGCCGGCCCGCCCTCGGCGTGCAGGTGGGCCATGTCCTGACAGGCTCGCTGCAGCACCCAGCGCCCGATGGCGACGATCTGTCCCGTTTGCTCGGCCAGCGGGATAAAGAGCCCCGGCGAGATCATGCCCTTCTCGGGATGTTTCCAACGCACCAGCGCCTCGACGCTGCGCACCGCGCCGGTGTGCGCATCGACGATGGGCTGATAGTGCAGCAGGAACTGCCCCTCGCGGATCGCCTCCTGCAGTTCGAGGCGCATCTCGACGTGTTCGCTCATCAGGATCGAGACTTCGTCGCCGTACCACTGCCAGGTGTTGCGGCCCTGCTGCTTGGCCTCCTGCATGGCGAGGTCGGCGTACTGGAGCAGCTCCGCCGCGTGGCCCGGCGGATCCAGGCTCGAGGCGATGCCGATGCTGGCGCTGATGTGCAGGCGGTGCCCTTCGAGTTCGAAGGGGCGTGACAGCGAGGAGAGGATCGCCTCGGCCCTCGCCAGCACATCCCGCTCGCAGTGGACGTCCGTCAACAGCACGGCAAATTCGTCGCTGCCCAGTCGCGAGGCGATGTCTCCCTGGGCGAGCAGGGCGGTGAGACGATGGGCCACCTGCTCCAGCAGCCGATCGCCGACGTGATGGCCGAGGCCATCATTGACCGGTTTGAAGTCGTCCAGGTCGATATAGAGCAGGGCGAGGAAGCCCTCCTCCCGGCAGGTGCGCCGGAAGTGCTGGGTCAGGCGCGAGACGAACTGCTGGCGGTTGGGCAGCCCGGTGAGCGAGTCGTGGCTGGCCTGGTGGGCGAGACGATCCTCGTACTCGCGTACCCGCGAGACATCCTGCTGAATGCCGATGATATGGGTGCAGTGGCCCTCGTCGTCGAGGACCGGACCCAGGTAGAGGTGGTTCCAGAACGCCGAGCCGTCCTTGCGATAGTTGCGCAGCGTCACCTGGATCTCGCTGCGTTGGGCTACGGCCAGGCGTAGCCGTGTCACCGTCTCCGGATCGGTATCCGGCCCCTGCAGGAAGCGACAGTTGCGGCCCACGACCTCGTCACGCGCATAGCCGGTGATGTTCTGGAAGGTCTCGTTGACGAAGACCAGCGGCATGTCCGGTAGGCTGGCATCGGCCATGATGACGCCATTGCGGCTGGCATCGATGCCGCGGGCCAGCAGGCGCAGCTGCTGCTCCTGCTGGCGGCGCTGCGTGATGTCGCGCCCCACGCCATAAACGCCGACCACCCGTTCATCGACGACGATGGGCAGGTTGGTGACCTCCAGGGTGTAGGCCCGTCCCTCGGCATCGGTGCTGTGGTAAATGTGCTGCTGGGTCTCGCCCTGGCAGACCCGCGCGAAGGCGGCGTCGATGGCCGGCAGCTCCTCCGCGGCGACGAAGCGATCATAGGGCTGCCCCTTGAGCCACGCCTCGCTGAAGCCGGTGATGCGCGTGGCCGAGGCGTTGCAGCTGATAAACCGGCCGTCGAGGTCGAATTCGAATACCGCATCGGGGTGCTGGGTGAACAGCGAGCGAAAGCGCTGCTCCACCTCGAAGCGAGCCTGGCGATCACGGTGGCGCTCGATGGCCAGGGCCACCAGGCCGGCGGCGCGACGTACCCGCGCCTTCTCGCCCTCGCTGGGCGCTTGGGGCGTAGGGTAATAGGTCGCGAAGGTGCCCAGCAGGTCGCTCCTGGCTGAGATCATCGGTACCGACCAGCAGGCGGCCAGCCCCTCGGCGCGTGCCAGCGCCTGCAGGCCCTGCCAGCGGGGGTCGGTCGGGATGTGCTCGGTGATCGCGATCCGGCGGGTCGCGGCGGCCGCCCCGCAGGTGCCGGCCGGCGCGTCGATCGGCACACGCTGCGCGGCCTGTCGGAAGGCCGCCGAGAAGCGCTCGCCCGCCACCATGTCGAGGGTGCGCGTTACGGGATCGAACACCATGATCGCTATCTGGGCGTCGCCGAGCTGGCGACCGACCACCCCCGCGATGGCTGCAAGGGTGGTCTCGAGGGGCGTATCTCGGGCGATCAATTCCTGCACGGCCAGCTGCTCGTCCAGCAGTACGCTCTCGTCCTTCACCGCGCGCTCCTTGTATACGACGACATGTCGGTCGACAGCATCTCAAGGCACGCCGGCTCATGCACTCCTTGATTTCGATTTCGTATCCAGCGTATCGCACGAAGGAGCGTGCCAGCGGGTGGGCTCAGCCGCGCGGCGAGCGCTTTTCCGGTTCGGGAAAGCGGACATCGAAGCCGCGGGCATCGAGCTGGCGGATGTCGCTGGGACGGCCCTGGTCGTCGAGCTCCACCAGGCTGATGCCGCTGCCGTTCCAGAGTCGTTCGCCGGCCTTTGCGCGGTCGGGGTCGCGGGGCGAGATCACCATGCGCCGACGCTTGGTGAGCCAGTTGAGTGGCGAGCGCGGCGCATAGAGCCAGCGGTTCAGGCGGTCGAACCAGTCGAGCAGGGTGTCCGGGAAGGCGTTCTTGACCCCGCTGGAGGTGATCTGCCAGAGCCTGGGCCCCTCGCGGCGATGGCGGATGTGGATGTCGTAGGCGAAGGAGTAGTGCACGTCGCCGGAGAGGATCACGTAGTGCCCGGGGGTACGAGAGTGGCGGAAGATGTTCATCATCACGCTCGCCGCGCCGCGATGGGCCATCCAGTTCTCGGCGTCCACCAGCAGCGGCCGGCCGGCCAGGGTGAAGAGCCGCTGGATGGTCTCGATCAGCTTGACGCCGAACATCGGCGCCGGCGAGACGATTACCACCGACTGAGCCCCCAGCATGTTCTGCTGCAGCTCCGAGAGCGCCTCCCAGTCCATCAGGCCGGAGGGGCGCGCGGGGCTTTGCTCGCTGCGCCAGCGCCGGGTGCGGGTGTCGAGGATCACCAGCTTCGGGTCGCCCTCGACCTCGACCTCCCAGCCCTGGAAGCGCAGCAGCCGCTCGATGACGGCGTCCTGCTCTCCGGCAGGCAGCCAGCCCTGATGGTCGGCGGCGCGCGAAAGCAGCCCGGCGGCGTCATCTAGGGGCGTGGCCAGGCGGTCCGGGTCGTTGCCCCAGCCCTGGCAGAGCAGGTAGGCCAGCAGGGCGTTGCCGATGATCCGCCGCGAGAAGGGGTGGCCGTAGGCGGTGGTTTCCCAGTCCGCGGTGAGGTTCCAGTCGTCGGTGATGTCGTGATCGTCGAAGATCATCAGCGAGGGCAGGTGGGCCATCACCCGGGCGGCGGCGGGCAGGCCCTCGGCGAAGCGGCCGATCACCGCCTTCTCCCCGCGGAACAGTGCGGCCTTGTCCTCGTCCAGCGCCGGCGCCTCCGTGCCCACCAGGCGCCACGGGGTCGGCGACCAGGCCAGCAGGTACATGGCGATCACCTCGGCGAAGCTCATTAGGTGATTGTGGGCGTTGGCCGAGGTGAATACTGGCTTGCGCGCCCCGCCGAAGAAGCCCTTGCGCACCTTCTCGCTGCTCTCGGCTTCCGGGAGCAGCGCCTCGCGGCGATAGTAGCTGGCGGGATCGTCGTAGAGCGCCTGGCTGTCGGCCACGGTGGCGCCCTCAAGGGTCTCGTCGAAGAGCCCCAGGCGACGGATCAGCCCGTGGACGGCCACCAGCATCGGGCCGGCCACGTCGTCGGTGTAGACCTGGTCGCCGGTCATCAGCAGCCAGGCCGGCCAGGCCTCGGGAGCGTCGCGGCGCTCGGCGAGCCAGGTGTCGGCGCGCACCAGGCCGTCCGGGCCGTCGTGATGGGGGCGCCGGCAGGAGCCGTGTAGCAGCCGGCCGTGGCGCTCGGCCAGCACGAAGCAGGGATGCGCCGCGCCTTCGTGCAGCAGGTGGGGCGCCCAGTCGGCGATGCCGGTCGCCCCCGCCTCGCCGGGCAGCTTCAGGTCGTAGTCGATGCGCACGCCCCGGGGCAGGGGAGTCTCGAGGGGCACGTCGATCAGGTGCAGCCAGGCGTGGCGACCCAGCGGCAGGCGCCTGAGACGCGAATCGTTGAGCACCAGCCGGCGCGGGGTGTGCCCGACCGGGTGCAGCATCAGGCTCGGTGCGAGGGGGCGTGAGCCCACCAGCCAGATCACCAGGCGTTGCGTGCTCAGGCGGCGCAGGATGGGGCCGGCGAGGACCTCGGGCAGGGGGGCGGTGTCGCGAGACATGGCAGTCCTTTGCATCAATGAGCCGTGGCGGCCGATGGTACTGGTCGCGGTCGATTCAACCGACTAGGCTGGCGGCGGTTATGTTCCACATTACCCCCTTTTCCCCGATGGAGACCCTGACCATGACCGTGATGCTGCTCGGCCTGTTGATCTTTCTCGGTATGCACTCGGTGCGCATCCTGGCTGACGACTGGCGAAGCGCCCAGATCCAGCGCATGGGCGAGCTGCCCTGGAAGGCGGCCTACTCGGTGGTCTCGATCATCGGCCTGGCACTGGCGATCTGGGGCTACGGCCAGACGCGCCTGGACCCGGTCTGGGTCTGGCAGCCGCCACTGGGCCTTCGCCATGTCGTCTCGCTGTTCATGATACCTGCCTTCGTGCTGCTGGTGGCGGCCTATGTGCCGCGCAACCACCTCAAGGCGAAGCTCGGCCATCCGATGATCCTGGCGGTGAAGCTGTGGGCCTTCGCCCACCTGCTGGCCAACGGGCGGCTTTCCGACATCGTGCTCTTCGGCGCCTTCCTGCTGTGGGCGGTGCTCGACTTCCGCGCGGCCCGTCGTCGCCCGCGGCCCGAGATCGCCGCCCCGAGCGTGGTCGGCACCGTCGCGACCGTGGTGATCGGCCTGGCGGCCTATGTCGTGTTCGCCCTCTATCTGCATGCGTGGCTCATCGGCGTGCCGGTCATGTGACCCACTCGGCGCGCCTTTCCTGTCGCAGCCCTGAACGCCGCCGACTTGACCCTTGGGCAACCCAAAGGTTTAGCCTTAGCCGTCATCCATGGCGGGCCGGGGACACCCGGCCCGCCCTTTTCGATGACCGTCAAAGGAGAAGCGGATGACGGCGCACTTTCTCTCGCTTTGGAACGAAGCGGCCCTTACCAGCCTGGGCTTCTTCTGGATGGCGCTCTGGGCCTTCGCCCTGGGCTATCTGATCAGCAGCCTGATCCAGGTGCTGGTCACCCGGCAGCGCATGCAGCGCGCCATGGGCACGGACGGTCCGCGCAGCATGCTGCTGGCCAGCTTCTTCGGTTTCATTTCCAGCTCCTGCAGCTTCGCGGCCCTGGCGACCACCCGAGCGCTCTTCCAGAAGGGCGCCGGCCTGGCGCCCTCCCTGGCCTTCATGCTGGCCTCCACCAACCTGGTGGTGGAGCTCGGGTTCGTGATCGCGATCTTCCTGGGCTGGCCCTTCGTGGTCGGCGAGTACGCCGGCGGCATCCTGTTGATCCTGCTGGCCTGGGCCTTCATCCGCCTCACCCGTCCCGAGGCGCTGATCGCGCGGGTGCGTGAACGCCTGGAGGGCGAGGACGAACAGCGCGAGGGGCAGGCCCCGCACTGGCGGCAGACGCTGAAGAGCCGCGAGGGCTGGCGCCGGATCGGCCAGACCTACGTCATGGAGTGGCAGATGGTCTGGAAGGATGTGCTGATCGGCTTCACCGTGGCCGGCGTGATCGCCGCCTTCGTGCCGGAGAGCTTCTTCCAGGCCCTGTTCCTCGGCGCCGGCGACGACGACCCGGGCTTTCTCGCCCTGCTGGCCCAGGCGCTGGTCGGCCCGCTGGCGGCCTTCTTCACCTTCATCGGCTCCATGGGCAACATTCCGCTGGCCGCCGTGCTCTTCGACAACGGCGTGAGCTTCGCGGGAGTGATGGCCTTCATCTTCTCCGACCTGGTGGTGCTGCCGGTGCTGCGCATCAACGCCACCTACTACGGCTGGCGCATGGCGCTCTACATCCTGGCGCTGCTGCTCAGCACCCTGGTAGTGACGGCGCTGCTGCTGCACGTCGGCATGGACCTGCTCGGCTGGCTACCCCAGGGGAGCGGCTCGGGGGCGATAACCGAGCGCGACTTCTTCGCGTTCAACTACGGCTTCGTCCTTAACCTGATCTTCCTGGCCGCCTCGGCGGCGCTGGTCTTGCTGTGGTGGCGGGGGCGCCAGCCCGGCGGGCATCACCACCATGATCATGGGCATGATCACGGCGGTGGCGGTGTCTCCCTGGGCAGCCGCGTGCTGCAGGCCATGGTGGCACTCTCCCTGGCCTGGCTGGCCGGTGGGCTACTGGCGGCGCCGCTGCTCGGCTGACGCTCGCGTGACGGAAGACGGGGTCGGCTCGATGCTGGGCGTCGCGCGGTGAGGGCCGTTTCACCGGCCCCGTTGCGGTAAGCTGGACGCCTGGCAAGGGAGGGCACATGGCACACGATCACCACCATCATCATTCGCATCACGCCACACCTCACTCCGGGCTGGACAGCCAGCGTCGGCTGTTCTGGGCGATCCTTTTGACCGGCGGCTTCATGGTCGCCGAGGTAGTCGGGGTCATTCTCTCCGGCTCGCTGGCCCTGCTGGCCGATGCCGGCCATATGCTCACCGACACCGCGGCCCTGGCGCTTGCCTGGTTCGCCGCGCGCATCAGCCGCCGGCCGGCCGATGAGAAACGCAGCTTCGGCTACCACCGGGTGCAGATCCTGGCCGCCTTCGTCAACGGCCTGACGCTGATCGCCATCGTGGTGTGGATCCTCATCGAGGCGATCCGCCGGCTGCTCTCGCCGGTGGAGGTGGTGGGCAGCACCATGCTGGTGATCGCCGGCCTGGGGCTGGTGGTCAACGTGGTGGTGTTCGCCATCCTGCACTTCGGCGACCGCGAGAACCTCAATATCCGCGGGGCCGCCCTGCACGTGCTGGGCGATCTGCTGGGCTCGGTGGCGGCGATCGTCGCGGCCCTGGTGATCCTTGCCACCGGCTGGATGCCCATCGATCCGTTGCTCTCGGTGCTGGTGGCGCTGCTGATCCTGCGCAGCGCCTGGAAGCTGACCCGGGAGTCCGGGCATATCCTGCTGGAGGGCGCGCCGGAGGGGGTCGATCCCTCGACGCTGCGCCGTGAGATTCCCGAGCGGCTCGAGGCGGTCTGCAACGTGCATCACGTGCATGTCTGGTCGCTGACGCCGGGGCGCCACCTGGTCTCGCTGCATGCGGCCATCGACGAGGGCGCTGATCGCCAGGCCACCCTGGTGGCGATCCGCGCCCTGCTGGTGGAGCGCTATGGCCTTTCCCACGCCACCGTCCAGCTGGAGAGCCGCCACCACTGCGTCGACGAGCCTACTGCGCACAGGGAACATCGCGACTGAGCGTCACCAACCGAGAGAAAAAGCCATGACACAACAACAATACGACTACATCGTGGTGGGGGCTGGCACCGCCGGCTGCCTGCTCGCCAACCGCCTGAGCGCCGATCCTGCCAATCGGGTGCTGCTGATCGAGGCGGGGGGACGCGATAACTACCACTGGATCCACATCCCGGTGGGGTATCTCTACTGCATCGACAACCCTCGCACCGACTGGCGGTTTCGCACCGAGCCCGACCAGGGCCTGAACGGTCGTTCCCTGCTCTATCCGCGCGGCAAGACGCTCGGCGGCTGCTCCAGCATCAACGGCATGCTCTACATGCGGGGCCAGGCCCGCGACTACGACGGCTGGGCCGACCTCACCGGCGATGATGCCTGGCGCTGGGAGAACTGCCTGGCCGACTTCATGAAGCATGAGGATCACCATCGCCTGGACGACGGGGGCGATGCCGATGCTCCCCACCGTGACTTCCACGGCCATGGCGGTGAATGGCGCGTCGAGAAGCAGCGTCTGAGCTGGCAGGTGCTGGACGACTTCGCCACCGCCGCCGTGGAAGCCGGCATCCCGCGTACCCGCGACTTCAACCGTGGCGACAACGAGGGGGTCGACTACTTCGAGGTCAACCAGCGCGCCGGCTGGCGCTGGAACACCGCCAAGGCCTTCCTGCGCGGCGTCGAGAAGCGCGACAACCTGACCCTGTGGCACTCCACTCAGGTGCGGGGATTGGAGTTCGCGACAGGCGAGGAGGACGAGCCGCGCTGCCGCGGCGTCAAGGTCGAACGGGCCGGCGAGAGCGTCACGGCGACCGCCCACCGCGAGGTGATTCTCTCTGCCGGGGCCATCGGCTCGCCGCATCTGTTGCAGCTCTCGGGCGTCGGCCCGGCCGACCTGCTGGCCGAGCACGACATCCCGGTGGTGGCCGACCTCCCGGGGGTGGGCGAAAACCTGCAGGATCACCTGCAGATTCGCTCGGTCTATCGCCTGAAGGGGGCCAAGACCCTCAACACCCTGGCCAACTCGCTGGTCGGCAAGGCCAAGATCGGCCTGGAGTATGCCCTCAAGCGCTCCGGACCGATGAGCATGGCGCCCTCCCAGCTGTGTGCCTTCACGCGCAGCTCCGAGGCCTACGCGCATCCCAATATCGAGTACCACGTCCAGCCGCTGAGCCTGGAGGCCTTCGGCCAGCCGCTGCATGATTTCTCGGCGATTACGGCGAGCGTGTGCAACCTCAACCCGACCAGCCGGGGCACGGTGCGTATCAAGAGCCGCGATCCCCGCCAGGCGCCGGCCATCTCGCCCCACTACCTGAGCACGCCGGAGGATCGTCAGGTGGCCGCCGACTCGCTGCGCGTTACCCGACGCATCGCCGAGCAGCCGGCATTCGCCAAGTACCAGCCCGAGGAGTTCAAGCCCGGCGCGCAGTACCAGAGCGACGACGACCTGGCGCGGCTGGCCGGCGACATCGGCACCACCATCTTCCACCCGGTGGGCACCGCGAAGATGGGGCGCGACGACGACCCCATGGCGGTCGTCGACTCCCGCCTGCGCGTCAGGGGGGTGCGGGGGCTGAGGGTCGTGGATGCCAGCATCATGCCGACCATCACCAGCGGCAATACCAACTCGCCGACGCTGATGATCGCCGAGAAGGCCGCGGCCTGGATCCTCGCGTCGCCGTGATGCTCGTCGTGACACGATCGCGCCGAGGCGCTTCCGACCGCGTCACGCTTTCATCACCTTTCTCTCACTTTCTTGTAACGAGGTGCAAATAAGGTTTGACCTGCCCTCGGGGAGGGCGCACTATGCGTGCAGTTGGTTAGCAATTGGAACGTCCAAGCGGTCATCGAAAGCTCATAGCGTCGATTTCCCGGTGAAAGTTTCTTGTTTTACCCACTGCAACTCGGGTATTCCCGGCACAATCTAACGCTATTCGAGGAATTCGATCATGGCTACTGGTACCGTCAAGTGGTTCAACGACACTAAAGGCTTCGGCTTCATTTCTCCGGACGACAACGGCGACGACCTGTTCGCGCACTTCTCCGAGATTCAGGCTGATGGCTTCAAGTCCCTGCAAGACGGTCAGAAGGTCTCCTTCGACGTCACCCAGGGCAAGAAAGGCCTCCAGGCTTCCAACATCAAGGTCATCGACTGAACGTCGACCGACCGTGATGTGACTGCCTCACGGCAGTCGGAAAAAGGCCCGCGAAAGCGGGCCTTTTTGCGTGCGGGTCTTCCAGATTTATATTCCAAAAAAGCATTTCTAGATTTCTAAAAATAACTTTTTAGAATAACTGGCGGCGTTCACAATGGGATTCGTTCTGTCGCGACCGGTCCCCCCTCATGCCGCTGGATGCCTGGCTTTCCCTTGCCACCGTCATCGCCGTCTTCCCGCTGATGGCCTTCTCGCGCGTCGGTCCCGATATCGTGCTGCTCGGCGCAGTGATCCTGCTGCTCACCCTCGGCGTGATCGAGCCGGCCCAGGCGCTGGCGGGCTTCTCGAGCACGGGCCTGTTTACCGTGGCCTTCATGTACGTGCTGGTGACCAGCATTCGTGAGACCGGCGGCATCGACCTGATCATCCGCCACGTGCTGGGGCGTCCCCGACGCGAGGGCAGGGCGCTGCTGCGCCTGCTGCTGCCGGTCGCCTCGCTCAGCGCCCTGCTCAACAATACGCCGGTCGTGGCGACCTTCATCCCGGCGGTGCTGAGCTGGAGTCGACGCATCGGAGTGCCGGCGCATCGCCTGCTGATGCCGCTCAGCTTCGCCTCGATCCTCGGCGGCACCATCACCCTGTTCGGCACCAGCACCAACCTGGTCGTCCACGGCCTGCTGGTCGATCGCGATCCCTCCCTGGCCATGGGCCTCTTCGACATCGCCTGGGTCGGCGTGCCGGTGGCCCTGGTGGGGCTGCTCTTTCTACTGCTGCTGGGGCCGCGCCTGCTGCCGGCGCGGCGGGGGGCCGAGTCGGCCTTCGAGAATCCTCGCGAGTTCACCATCGAGATGGAGGTGGCGCCCGATGGCCCATTGGTGGATCGCACCGTCGAGGAGGCCGGCCTGCGCCACCTGCAGGCGCTGTTTCTGGTCGAGATCGAGCGTGACGGTAACGTCGTCAGCGTGGTGGGGCCCGGCGAGCACCTCAAGGGCGGCGATCGACTGGTGTTCGCCGGGACCAGTGAGGGGGCCGTGGAGCTGCAGCAGATTCGCGGGCTCGTGCCGACCCGCCAGGGTGAATCGAGCCTCGAGAAGGACTTCAAGGAGCGCCGCCTGGTGGAGGCGGTAGTCTCCGGCCAGTGCCAGTTCATCGGCCGACGCATTCGCGATGGCCACTTCCGCACCCTCTATGGCGCCGCGGTGCTGGCGGTCTGTCGCGGTGGCGAGCGGGTCGCCGGCAATCTCGGCCAGATCCGCCTGCAGCCCGCGGACGTGCTGCTGCTGGAGGCGCGCCCACCCTTCATCGAGCGGCATCGCCAGTCTCGGGACTTCCTGCTGATCAGCAAGGTCAACGGCGCCGCGCGCCCGGTCCACGAGAAGGCCTGGTTGGCCTGGGCCATCCTGGCGGGGGTCGTGGCGCTGGCCACCCTCGGGGTGATGAGCATGATGAAGGCCGCCATGCTCGGGGCGCTGCTGGCGTTGGCCACCGGCTGCTGCACGGTCGGCGCGGCGCGGCGCGGGCTCGATACCCAGGTGCTGCTGACCATCGCCGCCTCCTTCGGCCTCGGGGCGGCCCTGGAGAGTTCGGGCGCCGCGGCTACGCTGGCCGGCCTGGCGCTTGAGCTGGCCGACGGCAATCCCTGGCTGCTGCTGGTGGGGAGCTACCTGCTGGTGGCCCTGCTCACGGAGCTGGTCACCAACAACGCGGCCGTGGTGATCACCTTCCCGGTGGTCATGGCGGCTGCCGAGAGCCTCGGTGTGAGTCCGATGCCCTTCGTGGTGGCGGTGATGTTCGCCGCCTCGGCGAGCTTCCTGACGCCGATCGGCTACCAGACCAACCTGATGGTGCACGGGCCCGGGGGCTATCGCCTCGGTGACTTCCTGCGCCTCGGCGGCCCCTTGAACCTGCTCATCGCCCTGGTAGCCCTGACCCTGATACCGCTGTTCTGGCCCTTCTGAGCGCGCTCGCCGCCGGGCGGCGTTTGCGGTAGGGTGTCGTCCTTCGACCGACCCGATTTACGGCCCTG
This sequence comes from Halomonas saccharevitans, assembly GCF_032333995.1. NCBI lineage: Bacteria > Pseudomonadati > Pseudomonadota > Gammaproteobacteria > Oceanospirillales > Halomonadaceae > Halomonas > Halomonas saccharevitans. Next base: position 1,144,610 of record NZ_JAVXUR010000001.1, on the reverse strand, counting down.
GAGGCGACTTAATGAACCATCCCGGCGAACTGATCATCGAGCCGAGAAACGGCCAGCCGGCCGATGCCTGCGTCATCATTCTGCACGGCCTGGGCGCCGACGGCCGTGACTTCGAGCCGCTGGTGCCGGCGCTTCCCCTGCCCGACGATGCCGCGGTGCGCTTCATCCTGCCCCACGCGCCGCGCCTCCCGGTGACCGTCAACGGCGGCATGACCATGCCGGCCTGGTACGACATCAAGGAGATGAGCCTCGATCGTCAGATCGACGAGGCCCAGCTGCTGGTCTCCGCGGAGCGTATCCAGGCCATGGTGCGTGAGCAGATCGAGCACGGCATCGACAGCCGCCGGATCATCCTGGCGGGCTTCTCCCAGGGGGGCGCGGTGGCCTATCAGGCGGCGCTCTCCTTCGAGGCGCCGCTGGGCGGCCTGCTGGCGCTCTCCACTTACTTCGCCACGGCCGACAGCGTCACGCTCAGCGAGGCCAACCGTGAGCTGCCCATCGAGGTCCATCACGGCAGCTTCGACCCGGTGGTGCCCGAGTCGCTGGGCAGGGCCGGGTACGACCGCGTGCTGACGCTCGGGTATCCGGCGCACTACCGCCGCTACCCCATGGCCCATGCGCTCTGCCCACAGCAGATCAGCGACATCGGCCGCTGGCTGGCCGAGCGGCTGGCGCGCTGAGCGGGTGGCCGTGCCCGGCCATGACGCCCGCGTGACGGCCCCCGCCGCCTCGACGAGCGATCTGCGCGTCATCTGGCGATGCGCGCGTCCCAACTTCCTGGTGCTGGCGCCGCTCTGCGCGGGGCTTGCGGTGACCAGCGCCTGGCTCGACGGCTGGGCGCTGGAGGGCGTCGCGATCCTGCTGGTGCTGCTCGCCGCGCTGCTGGCCCACGCCGCGGTGAACCTGTTCAACGAGCATCACGACTTCGTGAGCGGCCTGGATGCCACCACCCGGCGCACGCCTTTCTCCGGCGGTAGTGGCGCGCTGCCCGCGCAGCCCGAGGCGGCCCGGGCGGTGCATCGTGCCGCGCTTGCCTGCCTGGGCGGGGTCGTGATCGTCGGCGGCTGGTGTCTGTGGCGCGCCGGCCCCGCGCTACTGTTCTACGGTCTGCTCGGCATGGTGCTGGTGGTGGCCTATACCGGCTGGCTGACCCGCCGCCCCTGGCTCTGCCTGGTGGCGCCGGGGATGGGCTTCGGCACGCTGATGGTGGTCGGGGCGAACCATGCGCTCACCGGCGGCTTCTCTGCCACGGCGCTGGCCGTCTCAGCGGTGCCGACCCTGATGGTCAGCGCCCTGCTGCTGGCCAATCAGCTGCCGGATATCGAACCCGACCGCCGGGTGGGGCGCCATCATCTGGCCATCACGCTGGGCGCACGGCGGGCGGCGCGCCTGGTGGCAGTGCTGGTGCTTGGGGCCTTCGTGTCGGTCCCGCTGGCCTGGGCGGCGGGTTGGCTGCCCGCCGAGACCTGGCTGATGTGGCTGGCCGCGCCCGTGGCCCTGCGGCTCGTCGTAGGGCTGTGGCGCCTGCCTCCCGAGGTGGAGGAGGGCGAGGTCGCGGCCCTGCTACCGCTACTGGGCCTCAATGTCGCGCTGCTGCTCTTGAGCCTCGCGCTGCTCAACCTGGGGCTCTGGCTCGCCGCCTGAGGCCTCGGCTCGGCTGGCGTCGGTGCGTCGGCGGGGTGACTGGCTGGCCGGCGTCATACCCTCCCGCCAGGGACCCGTGGTCCTGTTGCTCGCCTGGCATCGGGCATGTGCCCGCGACCATCCTGGGCTAGGGTGTGAAGTGTAGGAGGGCAAGAGATCCTTCATGATCGACGCGGGGAAGCCCGGGACGGTGGGCATGGCACTCATCAAGGATAACTGGCGGCACTGGGTCTCGTCCCGGAGCCAGCAGGCATCGCTGGCCTCATCGCTGCTGGCGGGGTTCGCGGGCATGGCGATGCTCGTCGATGCCGACGGGGTCATCCTGAGCGTCAACCCCGGCTTTGCGCGCTACAGTGGTCATCCTGCCCATACGATGCTCGGTCGCCGTGTCACCTGCCTGGACGTCGATCCACTGCACGGCGACATCGGCCGGGCCCTGGCGTCCAGCCTGGCGCGTCGGTCGATCTGGCGAGGGGTGCTGCAGTGTCGCCGGGCCGACGGGCAGATCCTTCATCAGCAGGGCGTCTTCCAGCCGCTGGATACGCGGCCGGGCGAGTCGCTGCGCGTGCTGGTGACGCTGCACGACATCACCGACCTGTATCAGGGCGCCCTGCGTGATCATGCCCGGCTCGAATCCCTGCAGGGGACGCTCGACCGCCTCCCCGACGTGGTCTTCCAGCTTTGCCAGTCGGCGCGGGGCAATCTCGAGTTTCGCTACCTCAGTGCTGGGCTTCAGGCGCTGGCGGGCCTCGCGCCGCACAGCGTGATGAACGATGCCGAGACGCTGCTGGCGAGGATAGAGGACGATGATCGTCAGCGGTTGGACACCGCCCTGGCGCAGTCGGCCGTCAGTCTGACTCCCCTGGTACTGGAATGTCGCCTGGCGCTCGGCGATGATGCCTGCTGGATAGAATGGAGGGCCTCGCCACGTCGGTATCACGACGGCGATACCCTTTGGGATGGCGTGCTGCTGGATATTTCGACGCGCAAGAGAGAAGAGCAGCGCGTCAAGAAATTGATCAGTACCGACATGCTCACCGGGGTGCTCAATCGTCGCGCCTTCTTCGACTACGGCGAGGCCGTGCGGGCCCTGGCTGCACGTCACGGGCGAGCGGTGCCGATTGCCATGCTCGATATCGATCACTTCAAACGCCTCAACGATACCTATGGCCATGCCGCTGGCGATCTGGCGCTGAAGGCGTTCGCCGCGACCAGTCGTGACTGCCTGCGTCCCTACGATCTCTTCGCGCGCATCGGCGGCGAGGAGTTTGCCGTCATGCTGGTGGACACCTCACCTGTGGAGGCGCGAATAGTGCTGGAGCGCCTGCGCGCGGCGGTGGAGGAGATCAGACTCGACGTGCAGGGCGAGATGCTGGGCGTAACGGTCAGCCTGGGCCTGGCGGTGATGCCTCCTCAGGGGAGCCTCGAGCTTGCGCTCTCGCGGGCCGACGAGGCGCTCTACCGTGCCAAGCACAAAGGCCGCAACCGTCTCGTTCCGGCGCCGGGCTATCCCGAGCCCGATGGGCTCACTCGTTGATCGAACGGTGAATGGCTGGAGAAACGCCGCAGAGATCGGCAGGATAGGTACCCTCTACACGACAACACGAGGAGCCATGCCATGTCCCTATCGGAAGACTTTCGCCTGCCTGTCGCCTGCCCGAGTTGCGGCAGCCATCTGATGCGCGTCTCCAGCGTCAAGAATCCCGATGATCAGGTGCACTGCTCCTCCTGCCATCGTTTCGTCTGCCTGTGGCACGAGGCGCAGTCTGTACTGAGAAGGGGGGCCGGCAGCGAGAGCGAGGCCCTGATCGAAAAGGCGGTCAACCGCGGCGCCTGACGGGCCAGTGCAGGGCGGCTCGTGGCGAGGCGGACTGTCAGCAAGGGCCGGGCCGTGAGGCACCGGCCCTTCGGCATTTAGAGTGGTTCCTTTCAAGGCTGTGCCTTTAAGACCCCCCTTTAGAGCAGCTCCTCGCCGGCCAGAGCCAGGCGCGAGCGCTCGACGCTCTTGAGGGTGACGTGGCCGGCGTGGGGCCAGTCGCGGAAGTTCTGGACCACCGCCGCCATGCCGCAGGTATTGGCGGTGAGGTAGGGGGTATCGATCTGACCGACGTTGCCCAGGCAGACGATCTTGGTATTGCGTCCGGCCCGAGTGATCAGTGACTTGAGCTGCTTGGGCGTGAAGTTCTGGGCCTCGTCGATGATCAGGAAGGTGTCGTTGAGCGTGCGTCCGCGCATGAAGCCGGGCGCGCGGATCTGCACCCGTGAGGCCAGCAGTTGGCGAGTGGCCTCCTGGTTCCAGGTGCTGCTGCCGTCGTGCTCGTCGCGCAGCAGGTTGTCCATGTTGTCATGAAAGGCGCCCATCCAGGGCGACATCTTCTCCTCCTCGGTGCCGGGCAGAAAGCCGATATCCTCGCTCATGGAGATCGGCGCCCGGGTGAAGACGATACGCTCGAAACGCTTGCTGTCCAGAGTCTGCTGGAAGGCGGCGGCCAGCGTCATGAAGGTCTTGCCGGTGCCGGCACTGCCGGCGATGGTGACCAGGTCGATCTCCTCGTCCATCAGCAGGTTGAGGGTGAAGTTCTGCCGGCTGTCATGGGCGTGGACGCCCCAGACGCTGGCGCCATGGCGATAATTGGTCAGCAGTTCCAGGTGGGCATGCTTCGGTCCCGCCTCGCGCACGATGGCCTCGAAGCTGGCGCCCTCGTCACTGTCGGACACCAGCATCCCCAGGTGCCATTCCCGCGGCATGTCGCCGGCGAGACGATAGACGACGCGCTTATGCTGGCGCTCGACCTTCACATCTACCTCGAGGCTGTCCCACAGCCCGCTGCCGTCGTGGCCGGCATCGGGATAGATTCGCGCGCCGTCGATCATGGCGTCGCTGTCGTCGAAGGCGCGATCGGTGAGGTAGTCCTCGACCGGCACCTCCAGGGCCGCCGCCTTGACCCGCAGGTTGATGTCCTTGGTGACCAGGATCACCGAGGCGTCGGGGCGCTCATCGCGTAGGCGGCAGGTCTCGGCCAGCAGGCGGTTGTCGGGGCTCTCCTCGAGCGGGTCCAGCGGTTTCAGGTCGTTGTAGCAGAGCAGGCGCAGGCGACCCTCGGGACCGACGAGTCGCGGGATGGGAATGCCGTCGCGAATCTGGTCGATATCGACGTTGGCGGTGAGGTCCGAGAGGGTGCGGCTGACTTGGCGGGCGGTGCGGGCGATCTCGCGGATGCCGTTCTTGTGCTTGTCGAGCTCCTCGAGCACGGTCATGGGAATGACGACCTCGTGCTCGTCGAACTGATAGAGGGCGGCGGGGTCGTGGATCAGGACGTTGGTGTCCAGCACGTAGAGCCGTTTGGCCTTCTTGTCGATGCGTACCATCGGCGCAGTTCTCCTGTGTCATGGTGTCGACACTGCCGGCGCGCGATGTCAGGCAGGTGACAAGGGCGCAAGCGCTGTCGTCCCGCTCGTTGTCTGTCGTGTCACCTCCTGGTGGCCCTTTGATCCGTGGCCTGATGATGGTGGGCTGGCGCAGTACTGAGCTTCAAGTACTGAGCTTCAAGTACTGAGCTTCTAGTACTGAGCTTCTAGTACTGACCCCTTTACTACTGACTCATCGGTGCCGGCATGGTTCGAGCATGGACGCCGTTCACCGATGCTGCAATGCAATATCATGATGGACGATCAACGCTGGCTCAGCGAGTGGCTTCGACCTCCTGGAAGATGCGCTCCATATCCAGCGTGGAGTGCTGGCCCAGCGCCGCGAAGTGATCGGCCAGCCAGGCCTCGGTGGTCGCGCGTCCCAGGTCGTGCAGATGGGACAGGAAGGCCCACTCGGCGTTGAGCTTGCTGGACACCGAGAGATGCGAGAGCGGCTCGTCGCCGCTGAGGTGGTGAAGCCGGGCATCGCGATAGCAGCCGATGTCGATGTCGTGCTCGCCGAGCAGCTTCTGCAGCATCGCGATCATGCGCACCTCCTTGATCAGGGCGGCATTGAAGGTGATCTCGTTGAGCCGGTTGAGGATGTCCGCGGCGCTGGTGGGCAGCTCCTGACGATGCATGGGAGTGATCTGCACCATCAGGATGTCGCCCGCCGTGCAGTCGTGCAGCAGGGGCGAGAGCGAGGGATTGCCCATGTAGCCGCCGTCCCAGTAGGCCTCACCGTCGATCTCCACGGCCTGAAATACAGTGGGCAGGCAGGCCGAGGCCATCACCGCATCGAGACTCATCTCCTCCCGGGAAAAGATTCGCTGCTTGCCACTTCGCACGTTGGTGGCGGTGACGAAGAGCTTGAGGGTCTCGCAGGCGCGCACCCGGTCGAAATCGACGCGCTCGGCGACGATGTCGCGCAGCGGATTGAGGTTGAAGGGGTTGAAGTGGTAGGGCGAGACCAGTCGGCTCATCAGGTCCAGGGCTATGTATCCCGGGGAGTGGTCGAGGCTCCAGTTGCCGGTCATCACGTCCAGCGGGGTCCGGCGAACGGGGCTGGTCATGCCCGCCCGGCTCACCGCGCGCCAGAAGTCGCGCAGCGCCTGGCGCGCGCTCTCCTCGCCACCGCGGGTCAGGGCGTCAGCCATCACCACGCCGTTCATGGCCCCGGCACTGGTGCCGCTGATGCCCTCGATCTCGATGCGCTCATCCTCGAGCAGGCGGTCCATGACCCCCCAGGTGAAGGCGCCGTGAGCACCGCCTCCCTGCAGGGCCAGATCGATGCGCTTTCTCTCGCTCATGTCCGCTCCCTCGGCCGGCGAACCGGCACGCGACTGCCTGTGGTCAAGTCAGCATAAGGGGGGAGAGCGGCAGCCGCTAATCAGCCAATCACTCAATCGGCATCTTCCCTCTCCGCGAGCGGGGCCGCCTTGCCGGTCGACCGTCGAGTCGATACGCATCTCCTGGACTGTAACGTTCTCGAATCACTGAGCAGCATGTCGTTAATTAATTGTTCTAAAAGAGAATAAATGTACATCTGTGCAGCTATTCCGGCTCCGTGTTCAGGATATGGGGCACTCACGGTTCGGCTACAAATGGGTCGTCGAAACGGATCATCGTTCCGGAAACCTCCGAGATTTATAAATTTCTTACTCTTACAGTTGCTTACATCTGAGTCGAGATGCCGTTGGCACGTTTCCTGCTCAAGTATTCACGACTGCGAGCGGGAAGCGTCGTTCAAGGGTCCAGCACTTAACGTTGAGGACGATGGCGCGAGTTCGCAGGCTGCAGCAGACACAACAAATGGAGACATGATCATGAAAAAGCATCTTGTACTCGCGGGAACACCTCTGCTGGCCATCGTCATGGCCATTTCTACGGCGCACGCCAACCCGACCGCGACCTTCTCCGATGGAGCCGATCAGGACGTGAACTCTACTGCTACCGCGGTTGGAGGTGCTAGTGGTAGTGCTGTTGGCGGAGCAGGGCTTGGCTTGGGCGCTGGTGGTGCTGGTACCGGCGGCAGTGCCGATGGCGGAGACGACAATGACGGCGGCCTGCTGGGTGGCGGCGGATCTGGCGGGGCCGGTGGTAACGGCGGCGCAGGTTCAGGTGGCTATGCCAATGGCTCAGGTGCTGGTGGCATGGGAGGCTCCACCGGCCGTGGCGGCGACGCCTGGGCGATGAGCGAGTCCTACAATACCTCCACCAGTGTTATCTCTCGTCAGGATATGACCTCCACCGTCACCGGAACTCCCATCACGATCCTAGGTGGCGGAGGGGCTTCCGGCGCGGCCGGTGGCGCAGGTGGCGGAGCCCTCTCTCTCAACGTCGGCCTGGGCGTTGGCGGTAGTGGCGGAAATGGAAATGGCGGTGACGGCGGCGATTCCGGCGCGATTGGCCTTGGCGCCGGGACCGGGGGTACCGGTACCGGTACCGGTACTGGTGCCGGGACTGGTACCGGTACCGGCTTCGGTGTAGGTGGTAGTGCCGATGCCGGTAGCGGCGCGCTCTCCGCCTCTAATGCCGACAACGACCAGAGCGGTGACGGTGGCGCGGGCGGCTTCCTCGCTCCCGGCGGTGCGGGTGGTACCCAGTCTGCCGGCTCCTCAGCCGGGGCCTCTTCCGGAGCGACGGCCGGCACTGGAGGTAGCGGCAGTGGCACCGGCAACGGTAGCGGTAGCGGTACCGGCACTGGTTCCGGTGCAGGCGGGAACGGCAGCGGTACCGGCTGGGCCAGCGCGGTGGCCGGCGCCGGCGGCGACGGCTACGGTGGCGGCGGCGGTGGCGGCAGTGCTGCCACTGGTGATGCCTACGCATATGCGGGTGGTGGCGGTGCCGGCGGCAACGGCGGCAACGGCGGTGCGGCCATCCTGCGCACCGGCGCGGCCAATGTGTCCGTAGGTGGTGGAGTGTTCGGTGGCATCAACAACATGAACGTGTCCACCGGCCTCTACAACTCCCAGCTGTCCGGCACCAGCGTGGCGGCTCACAGCAACGTGAGCATCGGCAACTGATCCGGAGCGCGTGACGCGCGGATACGACGCAAGAATCGGGAGCCGGTGGAGACAACTCCACTGGCTCCTCGATGAAACGTCCCTGTGGATCGGAGTTCGGGAGTTCACGCCATGAAGAGCAACAGATTTTGTCCATATGCCGGTATGGGGCGTCATCGCCACACGGCGACGGTCTCCTTTCTCCTTTCGGCGCTGCTGGCGATAGGTGCGTCGAATAGTCAGGCGGACACGAACACTACTTTTTACCATGAAGTCGCCGTGATCGGCGGTGACGGCGATAAGTATATGACGGAAGGCTTCTCAGCCGTGGAGCAGCTGGATCTTGCGGAGATGGATCAGTCCAGGGCCCGGGAAGGGCAGACAGTCGTCAATATCAACACGGTGAAGAGCGTCCAGAAGATGAAGGCATCGGTGAACGACACGTCCTTCGATATCGGGGGAAACATGGTGTCGGGCAACATCACCTTCTCGCCGGAAGCGCTGGGCAGCTATAGCGGCACCGGTATCTTCAGCGCCGTGACCGGCAACGGTAACTCCATCAACAACGCGGTGGGTATCAGTGTGTTCATCGCTGACTAACGCGATGAACGTCGGTCACACAACGTGCCTACCAAGAGATGATTCGCCATGAACGTGCACCGGAGCCTTTGCTGTGGCATGGCATCACTGCTACTCATCGCGGGTAGCATGGAAGCCATCGCCGGCCAGGTCACCATTACCAATCGGTTCGGCAACTTTCAGGTAGAGGCCAAGAGTCTCCAGGAAAAGGGCTGGGACAGGGTGATCAGACAAGAGTACGACTTCAGCTGCGGTTCGGCCGCTGTGGCTACCTTATTGACCTACCACTATCAGCGTGACACGACCGAGGCCGAGGTCTTCGAGACCATGATTCGTGCCGGGGATGCTGAAAAGATCCAGCGCCATGGTTTTTCCATGTTGGACATGAAAGGCTACCTGGATGGCCGTGGACTCAATGCCGACGGCTTTCGAATCTCGCTGGATGATTTCATTCGCATCGGCGTTCCGGCCATCACCATGGTGAACACCGGTGGCTACAAGCATTTCGTCGTCGTCAAGGGTATCGATGCCGACAATATCCTGGTGGGGGACCCTGCCGCCGGTACCCTGGTAGTGCCTCGAGAGCACTTCGAGAACTTATGGAACGGGACGGTACTGGGTGCCCGGGATGAGATCGAGGTGGCTCGCCAGCATTTCAACCATGACCAGGACTGGGCCGTGCGCCCTGACTCCCCGCTCGACAGGGGCGTAAATCGCTCGAGCGTCGGGGCCAGCTTGCTGACCCTACCCGCCTACAACGAACTGGGGCGGTAACGAGGAGATAACACGATGAACTCTCTGTGTTGTAGGGGAGCGACGGCGAGCCGGCTCGGTTTGGCCTGTGCGGCTGCTCTGCTCCTGGCGGCTGCCTCTCAGGCGGCAACGACCGCTTCTTCTGAAACGGCTTCTTCTTCTGAAATGTCAGCGTCGGACCTTGCGGCTGGCTCCCATCAGCGTCACGTACCCGTCATGGTCCATGACGCGGAGAGGCTCTATACCGAGGTATCGCTGTCTCGTGGAGCCCATGACGGTTTCTATCGCGGCACTGTGATCGCGGCTGAGGAAATGGGCCAGATGCGTGCCGGCTTCAACCTTGGTGGGATTGATGTGGACTTCGGCGCCCGTCTCCAGACGCTGATCGATAACCGCGTCGAGATGATCTCCGTTATCAACTTTACCCGGGCGGGCACCAATATTGTCTCGCAGTCCTTCAGTGATCCTGCTGGCGCGGCTATCCCCGTGGGTAACGGTGCGGTTTCGGTAGCCGACGTGACTCCCGGTGGGGTGAACTTGACGGGCCTAGCCGACTTTTCGGGTATTGCCCTGAACGATGCCAAGGGCTTTACCACCGCCCTGCACAATATCACCCGGGATGCCATCATCAGCGGCGTGGTGAGCAATGCATCGAGCAGGAGCATCCAGCAGCGAATCGATATCAACGTTCGGCTCAATAACATGGGCGCCCTGGATGCCGCCAGGAAGCGGGCAGCGATCGTGGATTCGTTCTCTGGCATACTGCGCTGACACTGCCTGACTTTCCCATCGTTCTTTTATCGAGCCACAGAGTGAACAATGAGGCTGCCTTTTACGGGGAGCCTCATTGTTGTTGAATCTACTGCTTTTCTTACCCTGCGTTGACGTCTCTCCGTGCGTGTCAGTTTAGAAGACGTTCATGCCGATGGGCATACGCAGGGTCAAGGTGGTGTCAGGGGCGTCCTCGGTGATGCCGAGCTCGAGACCCAGATTGATATTAACATCCTGGCTAAGGGAGTAATTCCAGCCAAGCAGCAGGGAGCCGACGTTCAACGTTTGTGACTCAACCTGAGTCGTGCTGCCGTTAAGCGTATTGACGTATTCGGTCTTGGTCTTGCCGATGAAGTCGTTCTTGTAGCCCAGGGTAAAGGACGTGCGCGGATTGATCGCATACGCCATGCCGAAGCTGAGGCGTACGGCATCGCCCGGATCGACGTCGCCAACAAGTATATTCTCATCATCAATGCTTAGTCTCTGATCGACACTGTCTTCTAGGTGAAAGACATAGCCCAGGTTGGCGAAGTAGACCGCCGGGGCCGAGGGCAGAAGCACCGTAATGCTGGGCTCGATCGAGTGGAACCCCGTGCCGGTCGAGAGCTCCAACGGGTTGCCTGAACTGTCGCGATCGATGTCGAAGGGGCCATTGCCAGTGGTGGTCTTGTAGCGCAGGTTGCCGATGAAGAAGGGCATACCGTTCTGGCCGCGGTTCAGCTGATAGTGGGCCGCCAGCTCAATATCGCCCAGGCTATCGCCGGAGAGTTCGCGATCGAGGCTGAAGACATCGTCCTGGTTATCCTCGATGGGGACATTGACCCTCTCGTTTTCATCCCGATAGACGTAGGGCACCTTCATCTCGAGCTCCAGGCGATCGGTGAAGCCAAGACGACCGGTCAGGGAGGCGGTGTAGTTGTCGCGATCGACGTCCTGAGCCGTGAACACCCCGATCAGCAGCGTGCTCAGCACGCTGACCCCCTCGAAGGTCATGCGGTTAATGCTTTCGTGGGAGTATTGGAACTCGGGTTCCAGAATGAGACGGCCCTTAGGGGTGAGTACCCCGCCGTACTCGGCGATGGACTGAATCTGCGGTCTCTCTTCCTGCGTTTCGGGCGCTTGACCCACCGGTTGGATCTGAGAATTACGCCCCGCCTCTTGTGCGAGCGCTGGCATGCAGCCTAGCACTGTGAGGATACCCGCGGCATAGCGGATGGTCGTGGTTGCTGAGCTCATGGCTTCGATCCTTTTCTTGTTGCTTATCACGCGCCACTTTTTGCGCCGCACCTTAAGCACTTAGAGGCGTGCAGTAATGATCCCAGTTACTTCGTCCCCACCCCAGGGGCGAGCCGTCAAGCTTCGGTAAGCGCTGACACAGGCTCACTTTCAGGTTAGTTGAATGGTCTCGGATGTCGACGGAAAGTCTGCCGCGGCCTCATCCTGGACGCCGTTCCTGTCGATACCGTGCTTCTCGAGCAGTCTATACAGGGTGACCCGTGCGATGCCGAGTTCGCGCGCCGCGTGCAGTATCTTGTACTTGTTGCGTGCCAGCGCGGCCCTGATCGCCTCGCATTCTGCCGAGTCGCGAGCCTGCTGTAGGGAGTCGGTGTCTCGGGAATGGCCATTTCGCCGTTCCAATCCCAGATCGCCGGGGCTGATCAGGCGATGCTCGCACATGATCATGGAGCGCCTCACTCTGTTCACCATTTCTCGTATGTTTCCAGGCCAGTGGTACTGTTGCATGACCACCAGGCTCTCTTGGCTGAATCCACGCAACATGGCGGGTTTGTCCGATGAATATCGCTGGAAGAAGAAGTTGGCCAGCGGTTCGATATCCTCAGGATGCTCTTTCAGGGCGGGTGTCCGCACTTGAAGGACATTGAGGCGGTGAAAGAGGTCCTCCCGGAACTCTCCCTTCTCGATAGCCTTTTCGAGATCGACATGGGTGGCCGCCAGGACTCTGACATCGACGGGGATCTCCTTTTGTCCGCCGACGCGAAATACAGTTAATCTTTCCAAAAATCTCAGGAGATTGACCTGCATTTCCAGGGGAAGGTCACCAATTTCATCTAGAAAAAGGGTGCCGTTAGATGAGTTTTCTATAATGCCGATTTGTCGCTGATTGGCACCAGTGAAGGCGCCTTTCTCATGGCCGAAAAGCTCCGACTGGATGAGGCCCGCCGGCAACGCCCCGCAGTTGATTGCATTGAACGGTCCTTGGCGGCGAGACGACAGCTCATGAATGGCTCTTGCAGTCAGTTCCTTTCCCGTTCCGGATTTTCCGGTAATCAATACGGGAGCATCAACGGAAGCTACCTTGCGAATGGTCCGGTAGAGGTGCTGCATGACAGGCGTATCGCCAACCATGCATAAGGCTTTATTTTGACAACGCTTTCTGTTTTTTTCGCAAAGGTCACTCAGCTTGGCCATGCTCAGTGCACTCTCGATGAGCGTGTTGATGTATTGAGCGTCTAGTGAGCCGGAATGATAAGCAAAGCAGCACCTGTATATCAGATCTCGGGTTTCGTCACTCAGCAGCTCGACATTCTCGATGATCGATATCCAGTATAGATCAGGCATTTTTTCCATATACAACGGTATTGATGAAGGAGCTTCATCGAGAAAAACAAGTCCAACCCTGTAGTCTTGTTCGCTCAAGATCGCTCGGGCTTCTTCGAGAGTTCCGGGATGAAAGATCGACCAGTCATATCGTGACAGTGCCTCTACGGTGTTCCGCAAGGCCGAGTGATTACCGATAGCCATGATCTGCCTTGATGATTCCATCATCAGTCTTCCTTACGGTTACTGGTAATCATTGTGGATGGTGATCAAGGGTCGGTACGACTGTTCAAGGGTGATGCTCCTTGAACGACCTATTATTTATTCGTGCCTGTGTAAGCGTAGTTTTTCCAACCCGCTATTGAAATCGTGTGGCGATAAAGCCGTTACTCATGCAGAGGTGACTCTCCCAATATCGACCATGTTAGTGTTGGTGGATTTTACTTTACTGTAAAGTCATGTTACGTCGAGGTTCTCAACCTCGAATTGGTGCAATCCTTGGTAAGTAAATAAAAAATCCTTTTAATTCAAAAGATTGCAATCTTGATGGCGGTGTGGGTGTAGAGGGTGAGGTTAAGATGGGGTATTAAATTGGTACACGAGGTTGCAGGGAAATGTGAGGGGGGTAGTGAGGATGCAAAAGCGATCATGGGTGATGATGAGTAGCGATCATCAGGCTGGTTCATCACTATTTTAATCCTGTTTTTTTATACCAATTATTTCTTTAGTTATTTTTCTATAGCGCTGTTGCCGATTAATCTTGACTCGACCGGTACGCCGGGAGGAATCGGCAGGCGTAGTTCTTCCCTTCCCCCCGCTTGGGATGGCTCATCATAAGGCGGGGGGCACCAAATGCCGTCAGGTCGCGATGGCGTCTGCGGCGGTGACGACATAGAGCGCTTATTCCACGGGAGGAGTGGGACGAATCAGAATCTCGTTGACGTCCACATGGGGTGGCTGGTTGAGCGCGTAGATCACCGCGTTGGCGATATCGCGATCTTCCATGGCGTGTTCTGGAGGTTCGTCGAAGAAGGGCGTGTCCACCATGCCGGGCTCAATCAGCGTCACCCGGATGCCGCTGCCGCGCAACTCTTCACGCAGGTTGTAGCCGATGCCGGTGACCGCCCACTTGGTGGCGCTGTACATGGAGCCGGGGATGGTGGCCCGGCCGGCGGCCGATCCCGTGAGTAGCACCTGACCGCGACTGTGACGCAACGCTGGCAGGGTCGCCTGCAGGGTCAGGCCCACTCCATAGACGTTGGTCAGGATCATGTCGCGCCAGGCGTCGTGATCGGCGCCGCTGAAACCTCCGGGTGAGCCGCCGCGCCCCGCGTTGGCGAACACCGCATCGATACGGCCGAAACGCTCCAGCGCCTGCTCAACCATGGCCTGCTGGTCGTCCATGGAGGTGACGTCACAGCCGACGGCGAGGACGTTTTCCTGACCCAGCTCCTCGGCCAGGGCGTTCAGCTTCTCCCGGGAGCGGGCCGCCAGCACCAGCTTGTAGTTCTCACGCGCGGCGGCGCGGGCCGTAGCGGCGCCGATGCCGCTCGAGGCCCCGGTAATCAGTAATACCCGATCTTTCATCGTCTTCTCCTGTGCCATTGAGATGCCAGGTTGCAGAATGGCGCAGTCATCGTCGTCTGCGCAATCTCGGCGCGCGGGACGCTCGCCCCGATGATCGCCGACGGCAGGCAGTTCCTCAGTTCATGGCCAGTGGCCCCTCGTCACGGTCGCAGCGGAAGAAGTTCGAGCTCGCCAGCCACTCGGGATCCGGGTAGTAGGTAAAGAGATACTGATTGTCCTTGATGCTGTCGATCAGCGGGGTCGCCACTTCCTGGCGAACCGCCGGACAGCCGTGGCTGCGGCCGAGACGGCCGGTCTGCTGGATGAAGTCCTCGCTGACGTAGTCGGCACCGTGGATGACGATGGCTCGCTCATAGGCCAGGTCGTTGACCCCGGGCTCCAGCCCTTCGAGGCGCAGGGAGTAGCCTTTGCTGCCCCGGTAGCTGTTCATGGTGCGAAACAGCCCGATGCTTGACTGGTGACTCTCGGGGACGTTCGAGAAGCTCTGCGCCACGGCATTGCCCGACCCCTGGCCATGAGAGACCAGCTCCTTGAACAACAACTGCTGTTTTTGCAGGTCGAAGACCCAGAGGCGAGGCTCGGTGGAGGGCAGCGAGAAGTCGATCACTGCCAGTCGCTCGGCGTCCGGGTCGGCGCAGGCGAGTGCCCGCGCCGCGAGTTGCATTACCCGGGCATCGGCGCCGGGGGCCAGCCGTAACAGGGTCTGGTCGAGGGATGGGGAGTGCAGGGTGTTGGGCGTGTCGGCCTGCGCTAGGAAGTCGTCGCTGGCCAGGGAGGGCAGGGCGCCAAGCAGCAGGGCGCTGCAGAGGGCCGCGCCGGGCAGCCATCGGCTCGGGGAATTCATGGACATTCGGGAAACCTGTGGGGTGGGGTGGGTTGCGCTGCCGGCTCGACGTCCGTTCCGGAACGAAGGGGCGATCACGCGAACGGATAAGCGGCTTCCCTGCGGCTCGAGATCCAACACTATGATGATGATGAGCATCATAAAGAACCAGCCACCGACATCAACCTCGAGGAGGTCGCCATGTTCTGGGCAACCGGATGGAAGCCGATCGTTCTCGCGGCGGCGATGCTGCTGGCGTCCGCCTCCTCGGCGCTGGCCGAGGAGGGGGTGCCCACCCCGGGAGATCTCCTCGCCGAGCGCTTGGATGAGCGCCTAGGTGAGCAGGAGGTGGCCCTGCAGGCGTTCTACGCGGCGCGCGATGGACGGCCTGCCTGGCAGGAGACCGCCACCGTGGCGGCCCTTGCCAACGCCCTGCGCACCCTGGACGCCGATGGCCTGACGCCGCAGGACTACCGCCCGGATACCCTGGTGGCCGCTCATCGCCAGGCGCTCGCCGAGCAAAGCTCCCCGGCGGCACGGGCACGCTTCGATGTTCAGACCAGTCAAACCCTGCTGACGGCGCTGCGTCACCTGCAGCGCGGCAAGGTGGATCCCTATCGCATCGATCCGGGCTGGGAGGTGCCCATCGAGGCACCCCCGCTCGATCTCGCGGCGATATCACAGGCGGTGGACGCCCGTCGCTTCGAGCAGGCCTTCGCCTCGGCGCGTCCCTCTTCAGCCTCTTACGAGCGCCTGCGGGCGAGTCTCGCGCGCTATCGTCACATCGCGCGGCAGGGGGGCTGGCCGATGATGCCGCCCCGGTCGCAGTCGCTGCGCCCGGGGGAGCTCCACGACGATGTGCTGCTGCTGCGTGAGCGCCTGGCCATTCTGGGCGAGCTGGAGGTGATGGCGGCGGGTGTCTCCGCCGGGGTGGAGCCGCAAGCGACCGAACCGCGCCGCTACGACGAGCGTCTGGTGGCGGCCGTGGAGCGCTTCCAGCAGCGTCACCTGCTGGAGGTGGACGGCATCGTCGGGCCCCGGACGCGAGCGGCCCTGAACGTTCCCGTGGTCACCCGCATCGATCAGATCCGCGTCAACCTGGAGCGTGCTCGCTGGCTGCTCCATGGCCTGCCGGACTCCTTCGTGCTGGTGGATATCGCCGGCTACCGAATCCGCTACTTCCGCCCCGATGGCGACGTCTGGCGCTCTCGCATCGTGGTGGGGCGGCCCTATCGTCGCACCCCTTCGCTGCGATCAAGCATCAGCCACCTGACGATCAATCCCACCTGGACGGTGCCGCCGACCATCCTGCGCGAAGACGTGCTGCCCAGGGTGCGCCGCAACCTCGGCTACCTGTGGCAGCAGGATCTGATGGTGCTGAGCCCGTCCGGGCGACGCCTCGACCCGAGAGACGTCGACTGGTGGCGGCCCGGCAACGTCATCCTGCGCCAGCGCGCCGGTCCCCGGAACGCCCTGGGGCGCGTGGTGCTGCGCTTCCCCAACGATCACCTGGTCTACCTGCACGATACCCCGGCGCAGGCGCTCTTCGCCCGGGAACAGCGCGCGTTCAGCTCGGGCTGCATCCGCGTGCAGGGCGTGCTCGAGCTCGCCCAGCATCTCTTCGACGACACCGGCACCGAGGCCGAGGTGTCCACGCTGGTCGCCGCCGGGAGGACCCGCAACGTCCATCTCGAGCGCCCCGTGCCGGTCATCCTGCACTACTGGACGGTGCATCCGGATGAAGAGGGCCGGCTGGTCTTCCGCCCCGATGTCTACCAGCGCGATGCCGCACTGCTGGAGGCCCTTGACGCGTCTCCGACCCGCTAGCGCTTCATCAGAGGTTCTTGCCTGTTGCTCACCCTGCGTCGGCGTTCACTCGTAGCCCTTCGCCTGCAGGCGAAACAGCCTCGCGTAGCGACCGTTGGCGGCCATCAGGCTTGCATGGTCGCCCTGCTCGAGGATCTCGCCATTATCGATCACCAGGATCCAGTCGGCGGCCCGCACCGTCGAGAAACGGTGGGAGATCAGGATGGTCATGCGGTCGCGGCTGTGCTCGCGAAAGTCGGCGTAGACGGCGGCCTCCGCCGCGGCGTCCATGGCCGCGGTGGGCTCGTCGAGTACCAGGATGTCGGCGCCCTCGCGCATGTAGGCCCGCGACAGGGCGATCTTCTGCCACTGGCCGCCGGAGAGCTCCTGGCCGCCCTTGAACCAGCGTCCCAGCTGGGTGTGGTAGCCGTTCGGCATCTCGGCGATGAAGTCATCGGCCAGGCCGCGTCGCGCTGCCTCCTGCCAGCGCGCCTCGTCGGTGAAGGCCTCGACGTCCCCGGCGCCCAGGTTCTCGCCCACTTTCATCTGGTAGCGCACGAAGTCCTGGAAGATCACCCCGATGCGCCGGCGCAGGGTCTGGACCTCCCAGTCGCGCAGGTCGCTGCCGTCGAGCAGGATGCGCCCCCCGGTCGGCTCATAAAGGCGCGTCAGCAGCTTGATCAGGGTGGTCTTGCCCGAGCCGTTGGCCCCGACCAGGGCGAGGCTACGTCCCGGTCGCAGGTGCAGCGAGATCCCCGCAAGGGCCGGCGTCGTGCTGCCCGGATAGGTGAAGCTCACCGCCTCGAAGCGGATGCCGTCGCCCGGCTGCGCGCCCTCGGTCAACGTACCGCGCTCCGCCGGCACCGGCTGCTCGAGATACTCGTAGAGGTTCGACAGGTAGAGGTTGTCCTCGTACATGCCGCCGATCGCCGTGAGGCTCGCTGAGAGCGCCGCCTGGCCCTGCTTGAAGACCATCAGGTACATGGTCATCTCACCCAGGGTCAGCGTGCCGGTCACCGTCTCCACCACCACCCAGGCGTAGGCGCCGTAGAAGGCCAGGGTGCCGAGCAGGCCGAGCAGGAAGCCCCAGGTCTCGCGGCGGATGGTCAGGCGACGATCCTCGCCGTAGAGGGTGTCGAAGATCGTCCGGTAGCGATCCAGCAGCAGCGGCTCCAGGCCGAACAGCTTGACCTCCTTGATGCTGTCCTCGCGGGCCAGCACCGTCTCCAGGTACATCTGCATCCGCGTCTGCGGCGAGCGCCAGCGGAACAGCCGGAAGGCATCTCCCGAGAACTTGGCCTCCGAGACGAACACCGGCAGGGCGCCGATCACCAGCACCAGGATCGCCCAGGGCGAGAACTGCACCAGCAGCACCCCGAAGCTGGCCAGCGAGATGGCGTTCTGGGCCAGGCCGAAGGTCTTGTTGACCAGGCCCAGCGGGCGCGTCGAGGCCTCGCGGCGGGCTCGAGTCAGCTTGTCGTAGAACTCGGAGTCCTCGAACTGCTCGAGTGACAGGGTGCCGGCCTTCTCGAGGATCATCACGTTGACCTTCTGGCCGAGCAGCGCGCGCAGCAGCGACTGCTGGCCCGCGAGGCCGCGCTGGGCCAAGGCGATCGTGGCGATCACTCCGGCTTCTGCCAGCACGTAGCGCAGCACTCCCCACCACTCGACGCGACCGGTGTCGCGATGCACCGCCATCGCCGCGACCACGGCATCAACGATCAGCTGGCCGATCCAGGCCGCCACCGCCGGCAGCACGCCGGCGACCAGGGTGCACAGCGCGAGCCCCAGGGTCAGCGGGCGCGAGGTCTGCCAGACCAGCGCCAGGGCGCGATGGCTGTAGCGAAAGACGCCGACGAAGCCGGCGAGCATGCCGCCGGGGCGCGGTGAGGAGGGGGCGTGGGCGTGAGGTGAGGACAAGCGCGTGGCTCCTGGCAGTGAAGGGGAGAGAAGGGGTCAGACCAGCGGCGAGACCCGCCGGGGTTCCTCGTCGAGCAGCGCGGCCAGCCGGGTCAGGCCCTCGTCGAGCCGGGCGCGCTCGGCGGGCGGCGTCACGCAGATGCGCACCGCCTGGGGGGCGGGCTGGCTGCCCACGCAGAAGGGGTCGGCGCCGAGCAGGGTGACGCCGCGTTCGGCGGCGCGGGCCACCACGTCCACCGCTCGCCAGGGCTCGGGCAGGCGCAGCCAGGCATGGAAGCCGCAGGGATGGGCGACGATATCATGGCCTTTGAGACGCTCGGCGAGCAGTCGCTGGCGCGCGGACACCTCCTGCCACTGCCATTCGATCAGGGCCGTGGCCTCGGCGCTGGTCAGCCAGTCCGCGGCGGCGCGAGTCATCAGCTCCGGCATCGCCCAGCACTGGGCCCGCAGGGCGGCGGTAAGGCGCGGCATCAGGTTGGCGGGGGCCCGCAGGGCGCCCAGGCGCAGCCCACCGGCGAGCAGCTTGGAGACGCTGAAGATGTAGAGCGCGCGCTCCGGCGCCAGCCGGTAGAACGGCGTGCCGCGGGTCGCGGCGGTCACGAACTGCACGCCGTCTTCCAGCAGCAGCAGATCATGGCGCCTGGCCACCTCGACGATGGCGTGGCGTCGCGCCTCGCCCATTCGCGCGCCGGTGGGATTGTTGTGCTCGGGCATCAGGTAGAGCAGGCGGATGCGCTGCTGCTGGCACAGGCGCTCCAGCGCCTCGGGCTGGAGGCCTTCGTCATCCATCGGCACCGCCACGTGCTTCAAGCCCAGCTGACGGCTGGTGGCGATCATGCCGGGGTAGGTGAGGGCCGCCGAGGCCACCGCCTCGCCGGGCTGTACCAGCGCCTGCAGGGCCAGGAAGTCGGCGTGCTGACCTCCGGCGGTGAGGATCAGATCCTCGGCCGATAGCGGCAGGCCCTGGCGGGTCAGCCAGCCGGCCAGCGCCTCGCGGCTGGCCGGGCTGCCCTGTTCGGGCGGATAGGCCAGGGCGGCCTCGATGGCCTGGGCAGACTGGCTCAGGCGTGACAGCACGCCGGTAAGCTGCTCTGCCCGCCAGGGATGGGGAATCGGCACGCTGAGCGACAGGTCGATGCTGCCCTCGGCGGCGTGGGACAGATGATGGAAGCGCGGCGCCTCGGCCGACGGCGAGCGAACCCGGGTGCCGCTGCCGACTCGGGCCTCGACCAGGCCGCGGCGCTCGGCCTCGCGATAGGCGCGGGTGATGGTGCCAACGGTCACCTTGAGGGCATCAGCCAGCAGCCGCTGAGGCGGCAGGCGCTCGCCGGGAGCGAGGGTGCCGGCGGCGATATCGGCGGCCAGCTGATCGACCAGCGCCTGGTAGCGCGGGGTGTCGGCCCCCTCGAGGTCGGGCAGCCACTGGCAGCGAGCGCGGGCCTGGGCCTGGATGTCCATGCGGCGACTCTCCAACGGATAACGGTAAAGGCTGACGGGCGATCCTGTCAGTGAGAATCAGGGCGGTCGGGCGAATTCGGGAGCGGACAATGTCGGGGTGACAAAGCATTCCTTGATCGGCGAAAACGGCGGCGCATACTGGGATTGTGCGCGCAATTGGCGTTTTTTCCAGGAATATTTGCAGAATTGCACCCCTACAATAGTCGTCGTTGGCGACGTCCCCGACTCGATTGACGATACGAAGGAGCCCTCCATGACACTCCCGCTGCCCGAGCTGCTCGCCCTGGTGGGTCCGATGATGCTGTTCGCGATCAGCATGTCCGCCACGCCCGGTCCCAACAACATGATGCTGACCGCCTCGGGCGCCAATTTCGGCTTCCTGCGCACTCTGCCTCACATGCTCGGCATCTCGATCGGCGTGATGGGGCTGATGGGGGCCGTGGCGCTAGGGCTCGGGGCCCTGTTCGAGCAGTGGCCGCCGCTGCAGCAGGGGCTCAAGCTCATTGGCAGCGCCTACCTGCTGTGGCTGGCCTACCGGATCGCCACCGCGCCGCCACCGGACGGGGAGAGGGCCGACGCTGAGGCGCGGCCGCTGACCTTCTGGCAGGCCGCCGCCTTCCAGTTCGCCAACCCCAAGGCATGGGTGATGGCGATCTCGGGGATCGCCTCCTTCACGCTCTCCGGCGATGCCTTCCTGGCCTCGTCGGTGGTGGTGATCGCGGTGATGGGCATGACCAACCTGCCGTCGATCGCACTCTGGGCCGGGTTTGGCGTGGCCGTCGGTCGGCTGATGAGAACGCCTCGTCACTGGCGGGTCTTCAATGCGCTGATGGGGCTTCTGACCGCGGCTTGCGTGGTGATGATCCTGGGCTGAGTCGGGCCAGAAACGACGGCGCCCCGCTCGAGGCGGGGCGCTTTACGGCGACGAAGGCGCGATCAGCCTTCGTCGTCATCCGCGGCGGGCTGCTCGGTGCTGGCCACCACACTGCCGGTCTGGCCGCTCTGCAGGGCCGCCAGCATCGGCTTCGCCTGACGCTGGAAGGCCACCAGGCGATCTCCCTGCAGACTCTGATTATCCGGCAGCGACACCTTCATGGCATTCACCTGGGTGTTGTTGACCAGGACCTCATAGTGCAGGTGCGGGCCGGTGCTGCGGCCGGTGTTGCCGGAGAGGGCGATGCGCTCGCCCATGGTGACGCGCTCACCGTTGCTGACCATCGGGCGAGAGAGGTGCAGGTAGCGAGTCTTGTAGCCGTTGTCGTGACGGATCACGATGTAGCGCCCCGCCGCTGGGTGGTTGCCGACCTTCTCGACGCGGCCGTCGGCCGGTGCCAGCACGTTGGACCCGATCGGCATGGCGAAGTCGGTGCCCTTGTGGGGACTGATGCGGCCGGTGACCGGGTGATGGCGGTTGGGGTTGAAGTGCGAACTGAGCCGATAGCGCCCTTCGAAGGGGTAGCGGTTGAAGGCCGGGTCGAGGCTCGCGCCTTCCGGCGTATAGAAACGATTATTGTCGGGATTGCGCACCACGGTGAGGTTCATGCGTGCGCCTTCGTAGGCGACCGCGAGGACGCGAGGGTCGAGGCTCTCGCCGTCGATGATGTCGGATTCCACCAGCACCTGGAAGCGGTCGCCGCGACGAGTGTCGCGGCGAAAGTCGAGCTTCTTTTCCAGCACGCTGGAGAGTTCCGCGACCTCGGCGCTGGTCAGGCCGGTGGCCTTGGCCGATCGCGCGAAGCTGCCGCTGATGGTACCGGCGAAGAGGCGTTGCGTGGCTTCGCCGGCGCGCTCGATGGTGGCGACCTCGAAGGCGTCGTCCTGGCGTTCGACCAGGTAGCCGTCGCGGGCGTTCTTCATCATCCGCAGGGCGAGCAGGTCGCCCTGTTCGTCCAGCTGGTATTCGAAATGGTCGCCGACGCGCCAGTGGGTCAGCAGGCGAGGCTCGGGCAGGGAATCAAGCAGCGCCATGACCTCGCTATAGCCCATCTCGAGATGCTCCTGGGCCATGATGGCGAAGGTGTCGCCGCTCTGCACGCTATAGGTCTGCCACTGCGGGACGAAGGGCTCGGTGGCAACGATCTCCTGGTCGAGAACGATCGGGCCCTCGTCGAACAGCGCGAGCTCGTCTTCGCTGACATCTTCGTAGGAGGTGGCATCGGCGACCATGCCGTCGTCGAGTTCGAGCATGCCGGCGGCGATGGTGCCGACGACCACGGCCATGTGCTGGGCACCCTCGTCGAGGCGAGCAACCTCGACCGCCTCCTGATCAGCGGGTGATGATGCGGCGGTCAGCGCTGCCGACTCGGCGCTGTTGGCTCTGGCGGCGTCGATGAAGTCGATATCGACCACTTCCGAGGCCGTCAATGCGGAGATCGGCACGTGGCCGCGGGTCGCATCCAGCGCCCGGTTGGCCTTGGCCAGGGCGTCGCTCACCGCGTCCTGCTTGGTGCTGAGCGCGGGCAGGCCGGGGCTTGCGTCGGCGTCGAGGGGAACGAGAACGGTATCGAGCGTCTGTCGATCACGCTGAACATCTTCGAAGGTAGTGAACACCTTCTGGGCTCCCAGCACGGTCACCATGGTAGCAACGGGTAACAGCAGCAGCTTGTGAGTGCGGGGTAGCGAATGAAGAATTCGCATCATGATAATTAAGGCCGTGACAGTTTAAGAAAGGAAACGCGAAAAAATGGCCTTAGAACCATACTCTATGACGTATGAGATGCCTAGTCTGTATGGATATACAGAAAAGCTCCCCAAGCGCCGTCACCGCCGTACTTGCGCGAGAAAGTGACGGGGCGTGAGGCCTGTTTTGCCGTTGGCCGACGGCGCTCGAAAGGATGGCGCCTGGCGACGATATCCGCAAGTCAAATGGCCGAGTGTTTTCGTCAAGTTTCCGTCGCTGCGTCACGTCTTATTGTTAGGTAGAGCTTATTTTGTTTGATTCTCTGGAGACGTTATTTTGATTAGGAGTGAAAAAATAAGTCTTTTCTTTATATTTCCTTGTCGTTAATCCGCGTAGCGGAAATGTAAAAAAGCGTCGCAAGGCTGGCATCTCTAGTCGATTTTTTCGAAAATTCAGCGGCAATATAGGCTGTCCCTGTTCGAGGAATTCGACATGTCGCGTGTCACCCTGGCCCAATGGCAGATGCTGGCCGCCGTGGTCGACCACGGCGGCTTCGCGCGCGCCGCTGAAGCCGTCCACAAGAGCCCCTCGACCCTCAATCATGCGGTGCACAAGCTGGAGCAGCAGCTCGGCGTGAGGGTGCTGGAGCCCGTGGGGCGTCAGGTGCGGTTGACCGAGGCCGGCGAGATGCTGCTGCGCCGGGCCCGCCAGCTGATCGAGAACGCCGATTCCCTGGAGGACGTCGCGAGTCATCTGGCCGAAGGCCTGGAGGCGGAGATCGTGCTGGCCATCGACCAGATCTTTCCCCCGGATGCCCTGGCCCAGGCGCTGGAGGCCTTCTCCGAATCCTATCCCCACGTGCGGGTGCAATTGCACGAGACGGTGCTCAACGGGGGGCTCGAGATGCTGCAGGACGGCCATGCCGACCTGCTGGTCTCCGGCCTGGCCGCCAAGGGGTTTTTGGGCGAGCCGCTGGT
Organism: Halomonas saccharevitans; assembly: GCF_032333995.1. NCBI lineage: Bacteria > Pseudomonadati > Pseudomonadota > Gammaproteobacteria > Oceanospirillales > Halomonadaceae > Halomonas > Halomonas saccharevitans. The sequence goes on along the minus strand of NZ_JAVXUR010000001.1, from coordinate 1,120,700 downwards.
GACGGTCGCCTTCCTCGCCGTGGCCCACCCCGACCATGAACTCCATTGCCTGGGGCGGATGCTGGACCTGCGCGACCTGGAGCAGCACCGGCAGCTCGTGGTGCGCGATTCCGCTCTGCGCCAGTCGTTGGATGCCGGCTGGCTGAAGGCCGAGCAGCGCTGGACGGTGAGCCATCTGGACACCTCCATCGACATGCTCGAGCGCAATCTCGGCTTCGCCTGGGTGCCCGAGACGCGCATCGCCGAGGCCCTGCAGGCGGGTCGCCTGGTGCCGTTGGCGCTGGCGGCGGGCGGCCGGCGCGAGGTGCCGATCCAGCTGATGCATCGCGACCAGGATCGCGCCGGGCCGGCCACCCGCGCCATGGCCCGCCACCTGCAGGAGGCCGTCCAGGCCTGTGCGCTCAGCGTAGAGGCTTGAAAAAATCGAATGAACGGGCGGAAAAAGTGCGCTTGAGCTTCGATTTTCTGATCTTAAGCTGGGGGCAACGTTTCGCAACCGAGGAGGCCGTGATGGGACTCTTGATCGACGGGCAGTGGCATGATCAGTGGTACGACACCAAGCGGCACGGCGGGGAGTTCGTGCGGGAATCGGCGAAGCTGCGCGACTGGATCACCCCCGACGGTTCCCCCGGGCCGGATGGCCAGCCGGGGCTGCCGGCCGAGGCGGGGCGCTACCACCTCTATGTCTCCCTGGCCTGCCCCTGGGCGCATCGCGCGCTGATCATGCGGCGCCTCAAGGGCCTGGAGGGGCTGATCGGCGTCTCCCACACCAGCCCGCTGATGCTCGATCAGGGCTGGAGCTATCACCGTGACGAGGGCTCCAGCGGCGACGCCGTCAACGGCGTCGACTACCACCGTGAGCTCTATACCCTCACCGATCCTCACTACACCGGCCGGGTGACCGTGCCAGCCCTGTGGGACAAGCAGCAGAGCCGCATCGTCAATAACGAGTCAGCCGACCTGATCCGCATGCTCGACGGCGCCTTCGATGGCCTCACCGGCAACCGGCTGGATCTCTATCCGGCCGACCTGCGCGAGACCATCGATGCCATCAACGCCGACGTCTACGAGCACGTTAATAACGGCGTCTACAAGTCTGGCTTCGCCACCGAACAGGACGTCTACGAGAAGCACGTGATGGCGCTGTTCTCGGCCCTCGATCGGCTCGAGGCGCGCCTGGCTGATTCCCGCTATCTGGCCGGCGAGTGGCTGACCGAGGCCGATATCCGCCTGTTCACCACCCTGGTGCGCTTCGATGCCGTCTACCACGGCCACTTCAAGTGCAACCTGCGGCGCATCGAGGACTACCCGAACCTGTCGAACTATCTGCGCGAGCTCTACCAGTGGCCGGGCATCGCGGAGACGGTGGACCTCGACCATATCAAGCGCCACTACTATTACAGCCACGACACCATCAACCCGACTCGCATCGTGCCCGCCGGCCCGCGCCTCGAGCTGGAGCGGCCCCACGATCGCGAGCGCCTGCCGGGGCAGGGCATCCGCGAGAAGGGGTAAGCCGCTGCCGGGATGGTCTGGCTGTGATGGCGGCGCAGGAGTGCGGTGGGGCGTGTCGCCGTCGACGGCTCTGCGCGGAGGCGCTGTGAACCCGTCCCTGGGCGCTACTTTTTCCATCCCTGGAAAAAGACCTCCGCTTCGTGCCGTCCCCGGCGCCACGGCGGGGACTCTACCGTTATCTCGGTCGCGCCAGCCGGCACAGGGTGTGTGGCACCGGCATCAGCGGCGCTGGTTCTTGGCGAGCCAGCGATTCAGGGCGTTGGCGAACTCGCGCCGGTCGGCGTCGGAGTAGCCGCTGGGGCCGCCGGTGTGCTCGCCGCTGGCGCGCAGGGTCTCCATGCCCGTCCTGGTATCAGTCGCATCTGCACCGGGTGCGGAGGCGTTATGATTAGGGGTTCTTGGCCAGCCACCGGTCCAGGGCGTTGGCGAACTCGCGACGGTCGGCGTCGGAGTAGCCGCTGGGGCCGCCGGTGTGCTCGCCGCTGGCGCGCAGGGTCTCCATGAAGTCCCGCATCTGTACCCGCGCGCGGATGTTGTTGGCATCCAGCCCCTCGCCGCGGGTGGTCATCACCCGCGCCCCGCGCTCGATGGCCTCCAGGGCCAGCGGCAGGTCCGAGGTGATCAGCAGATCGCCCTTGGCGAGTCGCTCGACGATCTCGTTATCGGCGGCGTCGAAGCCCTGGCTCACCGCGAGGCCCCTGACCCACTTCGAGGGCGGCAGCGGTACGGCGTGGTTAGCCACGAACCAGGTCGGGGTGGCGGTGCGTTCGGCGGCGCGGACGATGATCTCGCGCGCTACCCGGGGGCAGGCGTCGGCATCGACCCAGAGGCTCGGCATGAAGGGCTCCTGAAGGGGTGGAACGAATAAAGCTGGCCAGGTCACCGCGACGATGGTAGCATGCGCGCTCCTCGCATGTGTTGACCCCACCATCATGACGACGCGACCTCCTCCTTACCGGAGAGGCAAGCGCCGAAGCGGGAAGCCCAGCAGCTAGAGCTGTGCCTCACGCGTTCGAATTGTGTAGATGGAGCGCCACCGAGATCCGCCACACGGGCGAGATCGGCGCCAACGGTCGCCACAGCGGCTCATGCGGCCATCGATTGCGATGGCATGGGCCGAATGCCAGGTGCGACCGGCGTCCCCGACTCCGATTTATGCTCTGCTCCGTCGCCTTCGGGCTGAATGGTTGGCAGGGTGCCTTGATGGCTTGACCGCGTCAGGGGCGCCACCGATGTTATTTGCCGGCGATGCCGGCCTACCAAGGTGTGATTCATGACCTCGACTTCTGTCGTCTCGCCGACCTTCGGCGAACTGGCCCTGCTGCCTGCCGTTCTTACTGCTGTTGAATCCCAGGGTTACACGACCCCGTCGCCGATCCAGGCGCAGACCATTCCCGCGCTGCTGGAAGGCCGCGACATGCTGGGTCAGGCCCAGACCGGCACCGGCAAGACCGCTGCCTTCGCCCTGCCGCTGCTCTCTCGTCTCGAGCTGACGCGTCGTGAGCCCCAGGTGCTGGTGATGGCCCCCACGCGGGAACTGGCTCAGCAGGTGGCCGCCTCCTTCAGCAAGTACGGTCAGAACCTCAAGGGCCTGGAAGTCGCCACGCTTTGTGGTGGTCAGGAATATCGCGAGCAGCTCTCCGCCCTGCGCCGCGGCGCCCAGGTCGTGGTCGGCACCCCGGGCCGCATCATCGATCACCTGGATCGTGGCAGCTTGAAGCTCGACGGCCTCTCCGCGCTGGTGCTCGACGAAGCCGACGAAATGCTGCGCATGGGCTTCATCGATGACGTCAAGCGCGTGGTCGCCGATACCCCCAAGAACGCCCAGCGGGTCTTCTTCTCCGCGACCCTGCCGACCGAGATCGAGCGTATCGTCAATCGCTATCTCGTCGACCCGGTCAAGGTGGCCATCGAGGCCAAGGTCGGCACCGCGGCCAGCATCGACCAGCGCATGGTGCGGGTCGACGGCGGCGCCAAGCAGGAGGCGCTGGCGCGCATCCTCGAGGTCGAGCCCGTCGACGGCGCCATCGTCTTCGTGCGTACCCGTGCCGCCTGCACCACCCTGATGGAGCAGCTCTCCGCCCGCGGCATGAGCGTCGCCAGCCTGTCCGGTGACCTGGACCAGAGCCTGCGCGAGCGCACCATCCAGCGCCTCAAGCGCGGCAAGGTCGACGTGCTGATCGCCACCGACGTGGCCGCCCGCGGCCTTGACGTGCCGCGGATCACTCACGTCATCAACTACGACCTGCCGCAGGACGCCGAGGCCTACACCCACCGCATCGGTCGTACCGGCCGTGCCGGTCGTACCGGTATCGCGATCACCTTCGTCGGCTTCCGCGAAGGCCGCAAGGTGGGCTGGCTCGAGCAGGCCACCGGCCAGAAGATGAGCGAGATGCCGCTGCCCGACGAGGCCGCCATCCGCGCCCATCGCGACGAGATGTTCCACCAGCGCGTGGTCGCCGCCCTGACCGCCGGTGCCGATGAGCAGCGTGCGCTGATCGAGCGTCTGGTCGAAGAAGGTCACGACCCCATCGAGCTGGCCTGCGCCTTCTCGCGCATGGCACGTGCCGACGAGCCGCCCATCGGTCGCCTGCAGGCGCCCCGCGCCGAGCGCAACAACGATCGCAACGCGCGTGATGCCAAGCCGAAGCGTCGCGACAGCGCGCCGCGCGAGGGCATGACCCGCTACCGCGTCGCCGTGGGCCACCAGGACGGCGTCAAGCCGGGCCAGCTGGTCGGCGCCCTGGCCAACGAGGGCGGCATCGAGGGCAACCGGATCGGTCGCATCGACATCCGCACCGCCTTCTCGGTGGTCGAGCTGCCGAGCTCGCTGCCGGAGAGCATCCTGGCCAAGATGGCCCGGGCTCGCGTCGCCGGTCGTCCGCTGGAGATCAGCGAGGACAAGGGCGCACCCGAGCGTGCTCCGCGTCGTCGTCGTGACGACGAGGCACCGGTGAAGCGTCGCGAACGGGCCTGAGCCCGGCTAGCGTCGCCGCCCCGGGTGTCCACGACACCTGAGGGCAGGACGACGTCGGTAATCATGGCAGGCCGGGGATCCCCCCGGCCTGCTTGTCGTTGATGGTTCGAAAGAGGAATGACACGAGCATGTGGAAGCGCTTGCCATTTCGGCTGCGGGGTTACCTGATCACCATGACCGGGGTGCTGCTGCTCTCGCCGGATGCCCTGCTGGTCAAGGAAACCGGCGTATCGCCGCAGACCTTCCTGTTCTGGCGCGGCCTGCTGCTGGGCAGCGTGCTGCTGATGATCGCCCTTGCGCGCTATGGTCGTCGCCTGCCCGAGGCGATCCGCGCCTGCGGGCCCGCCGCCTGGTGGTGTCCGCTGGCCTTCGCCGCCAGCGGCTGGGCCTTCGTCGTCGCCAACCGCTTCACCTCGGCCGGTAACGTGCTGGTGATGATGAACCTGGCGCCCCTGGTGGCCGGTCTGATCGGCCTGGTGTTCTTCCGGCAGCGGCTGCGCCGCCAGACCTGGGTGGTGATCGCCATCTGCGTCGGGGGGGCCAGCCTGATGGCCGCCGGCGAGGTGGGGCAGGGCAGCCTGCTGGGGCTCGGTGTGGCGCTGTTCGTGCCGATCTCCATCGCCATCAACACCACGGTGGCCAGTGCCCAGAAGGGCGAGCGGCGTCGCGGTATCGACACCACGGTGATCCTGCCGCTGGGCTGTCTGGCGATGTTGCTGCCGGCCGTCCTGGTCGGCGGCGCGAGCCTGCCGCCCGCCGAGGACGTGCCGCTGTTGGCGATCATGGCGCTGTTCCTGCCGGCCGCCTACTTCCTGATCCAGACCGGGACTCGCTACCTGCCCGGCGCCGAGGTCAGCCTGGTGCTGCTGCTGGAGACCCTGCTCGGCTCACTGCTGGTGTGGTGGTGGGTCGGCGAGGTGCCTACGGACCTGGCGCTGATCGGCGGCGGCATCATCGTCGTCACCATGATGACGAGCTCCCTGCGTGACCTGCATCGCCAGCGTCGCAAGGCTGCCGAGGGAGCCCCGGATATCGGGCGCATCCAGCAGCGGGCCCTGGAGGACGAGGCGCCGGGCGGCGAGGCCGCCGAGGGCTCACGCCGCTAGCCCCGTGCCGTTAGTCCGCTAGACGCGACACGAAAGCGCCCCCGCACCGTCCGTGAACTGCACCCCGAAAGTTGGACGCTCATTCCAACCTTCGGGGTGCTTTTATGTTTGAGGTCTTTTTCGAGGCGCGGTCTTATCCGAGCTCTCGCGTGCCCGGGGCTCAGGCGACGCTGGGCGTGAGCGCGAGCCGCTCGGCGAAGCGGGCCAGCAGGCCGCCGGCCTCGGGGGTGGGCGCGACCGCGGCCAGCCGCGCCTCGGGCTCCTCGCCCTGGGCGGCGAGGGCCTCGCGCTGGTGGGCGAGATAGGCCCGCATCACATCGGCGCTGAATTCCGGATGGAACTGCACGCTCCACTGCCGCGGCCCATGGCGCAGCGCCTGGAAGGGGTCATGGTCGTTGTCGGCCAGCACCTCGGCGCCCGGCGGGGCGCTCAGCACCGACTGGGAATGCGTCAGCTGGGCCGGAAAGGTCGCCGGTAGGGCGCCGAGCAGCGGGTCGGCGCGCCCGGCCGCGGTCAGGCGCAGCTGGCGGGTGCCGACCTCGCGGCCGTCCGGGTGGTAGCCGCTCTCGCCGCCGAAGGCCGCCGCCATCAGCTGGTGGCCATAGCAGACGCCGAGCATGGCGACGCCGCGGTCGCGGGCCTCGACGAGCCAGGGCTTGAGCGCCTCGCTCCAGGGTTCGGCGTCGCTGACCATGGCGTGGGAGCCGGTGATCAGCACGCCATCCTCGGCCGCCGGCAGCGGCGGGACGCCCTCGGTGCGGGCATCGTGGACCGTCAGAGTGAGGTCGCGGCCGACTTCGGCCATGGGGGCGAGGGCGGCGAGGAAGAGGTCCTCGAAGTCGCCGTGGTCGCGGATTACGTCGGCGAAGCTGTCACCGGTCTTGACGATCATCAGGCGCGGCATGGGGGCTCCAGGCGAGGGCAGGAAGCCGGCATTCTACTTTCGTTGTAGCCGCTCGCCCAGTGCCGCCATGAATCGCGTGCCCGCCTCGAGCTGCTCGATGTCGATGTACTCGTCGGGCTGGTGGGCCTGGCCGATGCTGCCTGGCCCGCAGATCACCGTGGGCAGCCCCTCGCGCTGGAACTGGCCGGCCTCGGTGGCGTAGGCCACGGCCCCTGCGGGACGCTCGTCGAGCAGCTCGCGGCAGAGCCCCAGCACCTCGGCATTGTTGTCGTCGGCCAGCGCCGGCACCGTGGTGTTGAGCGCCTCGGTGACGATGCCGGCCTCCGGCGCGCGCCTTTGCATCTCGGCCTCGAGCTCGACGGCGGTGGCGTTCACGCGCCCCAGCAGCTCCTCGAAGCGGTCGCTCGGCAGGTGGCGAATCTCCCACTCGAACGAGCACTCCCGGGCCATGATGTTGATCGCCGTGCCGCCCTGGATCTTGCCCACGTGCAGGCTCGAGTGCACGACGTTGAAGGCCTCGTCGACGCGGCCCTCGGCGCGCAGCTCGGCCATCACGTCCTCGATGCGGGTCACCAGGCGCGCGGCCACATGGATCGCCGAGACCCCCTGGTTGACCTGGCTGGAGTGGGAGGCGCGGCCGGTGACGGTGGTGCGCAGGTTGGTGGCACCCTTGTGAGCCACCACCGGGTGCATCATCGTCGGCTCGCCGACGATCACCGCGGCCGGGCGGGGGTGATCGGCGAGAAGCCGCTCGATCATGCGCGGGGCGCCGATGCAGCCCACCTCCTCGTCATACGAAAGCGCCAGCCAGATCGGCGTTTCGAGCGGAAGGCCCGTCCAGCGCGGCACCTCGGCCAGCGCGCAGGCGATGAAGCCCTTCATATCGCAGGTGCCGCGGCCGTAGAGACGGCCGTCGCCCTTGTCGGAAAGCGTGAACGGATCGGTGGACCAGGGCTGGCCGTCCACCGGCACCACGTCGGTATGGCCGGAGAGCACCACGCCGCCCGCCACGTCCGGCCCGATGCGCGCCAGCAGGTTGGCCTTGCCGCCATCGTCGCTCTCGACGCGCCAGTGTTCCACGCCGTGCTCGTCCAGGTAGCCCTCCACGAAGGCGATCAGGTCCAGATTCGAGTCCCGCGAGACGGTGGCAAAGCCCACCAGGCGGTCGAGTAGCTCGGCGGCATTCATGGCGCACTCCTTGATGACGATGATCGAAAGCCTATCACGACGGCCTGGGCGGGAGCGCATCCGGCTGGACCCTCGGCGTACCGGGATGGTCAGATAGCCGGCGGGCTGCGCAAGCGGCGTGTCACCCACTCAGACGGGGAGAACCCCATGACGGATCAGCAGTGGAGATCGCATTGGATCGCGCGGTGCATCGAGCGGGCCGCCGACAACGCCGCTCGCGGCCAAGCGCCGTTTGCCGCCCTGGTCGAGAAGGATGGCATCCTCGTCGGCGAGGGCGTGAACGACGTGAAGGCCACGCAAGACCTGACCGGCCATGCCGAGATCCGCGCCCTGCAGGCCGCAGCCGATCACCTGGGCACCCGGCGGTTGGCCGGTTGTGTGCTCTACACCAGCTGTGAGCCGTGCCCCATGTGCCTGGGCGCCATCTACTGGAGCGGCATCACCGAGGGCTATTTCGCGCTCTCCGTCGCCGAGCAGGCGGCCTTCGACGACCTGCCCGAGTTCCAGTACGCGGAGTTCGGCCGAGCGGCCCACGAGCGCCGGGTGCGGATGGTGCAGGCGACACCCGACGACGTGGATCCGCGACGCCCGTTTCGCGTCGGCTGAGGCGTCTTGGCCGATCCTCACGCGTCCGAGGGCGTGAGGGACGCCACCGGCTGGTATCCCCCGGCGATCAGGCGCTCGGCCAGGGCGGCGATATGTGCGGGGCTGACCTCGCAGCAGCCGCCCACGATGGTCGCACCCCGCTCGATCCAGCGACAGGCATGTTCGGCATAGCCCGCGGGATCGAGATCCTGGCGCGTCTCCAGCGCCTCCACCGTGCCGCCGGGCGCGAGATCCGCCGCCGCCGTGAAGCCGTTGGCGTAGCCGCCGAACGGCACGCCGAGATCGGCCAGCTCCTCCATGGCGGTGGTGACTGCCTCGGGCACCGAGCAGTTGACCAGCACCGCCGCGGCGCCGGCCGCCACCACCGCCCGCGCGGCCTCGACCAGCGGCTCGCCGGAACGCAGACGCGTACCGTCGGTGTCGTCCACCGTGAAGGCGACCCACGCCGGGGCGCCGTGCTCCACCGCCGCGCGGGTCGCGGCTAGCGCCTCGCGGGCCAGCGTCATGGTCTCGCAGATAAAGAGGTCGACCCCTTCGGCCTGGACCTGCACCAGCCGGCGATAGTCGTTCAGGCAGGTGGCGTCGTCGGGCACGACCTCAGAGTGATAGCTCGCCACCAGCGGCGGCAGGCAGCCCGCGATTCGCACCGCCCGCCCGCTCTGCTCGCGGGCCTTTCGAGCGGCGTTCAGCGCGGCGGCCTGCAACGGCTCGAACATGGCGGGCTCGCCGTCGCGCGCCAGGCGCTGCGGTGTGGCGCTGTAGTTGTTGGTGGTGATGATCCCGGCGCCGGCGTCGATGAAGTCGCGGTGGGCGGCGGTGACCAGCTGCGGTTCGTCCAGCATGACCTGCGCGGACCACAGCGGAGAGGCGGGGCGATCGCTGCGCCGCCTGAGCTCCTGTCCCATGCCCCCGTCCAGCAGCACTATGCGATGTTGTTCAGCGCTCATCCGATCACCGTCCTTCTTTGAATGGCCAATGCGTGGTTCGTTGTGTGGCAAATGCATGATGTGGCAAATGCATGCTCAGCCGGGCTATCGCTCGATGACCCCGGCCGTGCCAGTGTGCCTGCTCTAGCCGCTGTCTGCTCGAGCATCTTTCCGGTCAAGGGTCTGTCGGCTCGGGGAGGATCATTCCGGGCGCATACGCGACGATATCCTCGGGCTCGACCCAGCCAAGCGAGAGGCCGACGGTGTAGAAACTGGTCACGGAAAACTCGTGGATCTCGCTTGATGTGTGCGCCACGGTAATGCCGCCGCAGAGCCGGCAACAGCCGGCTTTGGTGACCTCCTGCAACAGGGCGAAGTCGCGGAAGTAGTCCTTCAGGGGCTTCTTGCCGAGGGCGTGGCGGCGCGCATTCTTGCGCTCGATGTCTCGCTCCACGGCCGCCTCGAGCCGCGCCGTCGCGTCGGGCTGGCGGGCATTCAATAGCCGAGCGAGCTGGGAATAGCGCAGTTCCAGGATCACGTTATCGCGGTCCGCGTTGGGCGCATGATAATCGGCGATCGTCTCATCCAGGCAGACCAGGCCCCGGGCCAGCTTGAACTCGGAGGCCACCCGCGGCGTGATGGCCGAGATGCCGCGAGCCTCCAGGGGGTCGCCCTGGGTGACGATCAGCGCCGGCTTGTTCCGGCGCCGCTCTGCCCAGTGCGCGCGCAGCCGCCGAGCCACGTGGGCGGCGACCTCATCGGGGTCGCGCGTATCGTGGCTCCCCATCCCCTCGATCACCACGGGGTGGTAGCGGCTCAGTGCCAGCAGCGGATCCTGGTGCAAGGCGCTTTCCCCCTCGTCGATGAAATCGCGTTACATCCTACCAGTGCGGCGCGGCCCTGGCGTCGGGAAGGGCCGGCGTCGCCTGCCCCGGTGCGCCGCCGAAATTGCAATCCTGTTGCGGCGAGGCATCATGAGAGAAGCAGGATCCACTCTTCTCCCTCCAGCTCTTCATCTCAGGTCAGGATTCGATGTCATCAGCGTTCAAGCCCCGCCATGGGAAACTCATCGAGCCGGATAGCCACGTGCAGGGCTTTCGCAAGGCGCGCGATGCGCGGCGCACCGAGCTGGCGGAGGATTACGTCGAGCTGATTTCTGACCTGATCGCCGACAGCGGCGAGGCCCGGCAGACCGATATCGCCCGGCGCCTGGGCGTCGCCCAGCCCACCGTGGCCAAGATGCTCAAGCGTCTGGCAGAGGAGGGACTGATCGTCAAGCGGCCCTACCGGGGGATCTCCATGACCGAGGCGGGCGAGCGCCTCGCTGCCGAGAGCCGGCGGCGCCACCGCCTCGTCGAGGCCTGCCTGCGCAAGCTCGGGGTCAGCGCCGAGACCGCGCGTCTCGATGCCGAGGGCATCGAGCACCACGTCAGCGGCGAGACCCTGGCCGCCTTCGAACGCTTTCTCGACGACGGCTGAAGCGCCTTCCCGCTCAGCGAGTGCGCGGTCGACGGGTAGCGCCCTTCAACGCACGACAGCACACCATCACGTTCATACTGTTAATGGCTCTATCGGGTCGATAAGAAATGTATACTCTGCTGAGGTATAGCAAAGGCTATATTATCGGTGCGGTGATCACGTTCACGGAGAAGGGCATATGACACGCTGGAAGATGACGCTGGGCCTGCTGGCGCTGAGCGGCCAGACCATGGCGGCAGAGCCGCCGGTGACCACCGTGACCACCATCGGCATGATCGCCGACGTGGCACGCGAGGTAGGCGGCGAGTGCGCCGATGTCTCGGCGATCATGGGGCCCGGGGTCGATCCCCACCTCTATCAGGCCAGCGCCCGGGACGTGGCGACCCTGCAGCAGGCCGAGCAGATCTTCTACTCCGGCTATTCCCTGGAGGGCCAGCTCGGCAACGTGCTGGAACGCTTCGCCGAGATTACCCCCACCGTGGCGGTAGCGCCGTCCTCCATCGACACGGCAAGCCTGATCACCGTCCAGGACGTCTACGGCATCGACCCGCACCTGTGGATGGACGTCTCGCTGTGGGCGCAGATCATTCCCACTCTCGCCGACGCCTTCGTCGAGGTGCGCCCCGACTGCGAGGCCGACATCCGCGCCAACGCCGACGCCTACGCCAGCCAGCTCGAGGCCCTGCACGGCTGGATCGAGGCGAGCATCGCGACCATTCCCGAGGCGCAGCGCATCCTGGTCACCGCCCACGACGCCTTCAACTACTATGGCCGCGCCTACGGCATCGAGGTGGCCGGCATCCAGGGCATCAGCACCGAGACCGAGACCGGGGTGGCGGACATCCGCCGCATGACCCAGGTGGTGATCGAGCGTGAGGTGCCCGCGGTATTCATCGAGAGCACCATCAACCCGCGCACCGTCCAGGCGGTGATCGACGCCGCCCGCGAGAAGGGCCATGAGGTCGAGATCGGCGGCCAGCTCTACTCCGATGCCATGGGCGAGGCGGGCACCGCCGGCGGCACCTACATCGGCATGCTCCACGCCAACACGCGGCACATCGTCGAGGCCCTCGGCGGCGAGTCGGCTGCGCTGCCCGAGGCCCTGGAGGGCTGGGCCGAGCGCTGGGAGATCCCCGCCAGCTGATCGCCGGCTGCCGACGAGCCCTCTCGTCCTGACCGCCGAACGTATTGACCGCCACCCCTGGAACCGCTACCCCGCGAGAGAGCCCATGTCGACGACGCTTCACGAACCGGACCTGGCCCTGCACGTCGAGGATCTGACCGTCAGCTACCACAGCAAGCCGGTGCTCTGGGACATCGACTTCGACGTGCCGCCCGGGGTGATGGCCGCTATCGTCGGCCCCAACGGCGCCGGCAAGAGCACCCTGATCAAGAGCGTGCTGGGGCTGGTGCCCATGGTGGCGGGCCACGTCACCCTGCACGGCCGGCCCTACAAGGCGCAGCGCCGCCGGGTCGGCTACGTGCCGCAGCGATCCAGCGTCGACTGGGACTTCCCCACCACCGCGCTCGACGTCGTCACCATGGGGCTCTACGGCCGGCTGGGCTGGCTGCGTCGCCCCGGGCGCCGCGAGCGTGACGAGGCGATGGAGGCACTGGAGCTCGTCGGCATGGCCGACTTCGCCCGCCGCCAGATCAGCCAGCTCTCCGGCGGCCAGCAGCAGCGGGTGTTCCTGGCCCGGGCGCTGGTGCAGAAGGCCGACGTCTACTTTCTCGATGAGCCCATGGCCGGGGTCGACGCCACCACCGAGCGCGCCATCGTCGACATCCTTCGCCGCCTGCGCGACGAGGGCAAGACGGTGATCGTGGTGCACCACGACCTGCAGACGGTGCGCAGCTACTTCGATTGGCTGCTGATCCTCAACGTGCGGGTCATCGCCCAGGGACCGGTCGCGAAGGTCTACACCGCCGACCACCTGCGTCAGGCCTACGGCGGCCAGATCGCGCTGCTCGACCAGGGGACCTTCCTCTCCGAGGAGGCGGCCGCCGAGCCCGCGGAGCGGGTCGAATGAGCGTCGTCGAGCTGCTCTCCGACTACACCATCCAGAACGTCGTCGCCGGGGCGGCCCTGCTGGGGCTGGTCAGCGGCGTGCTCGGCACCTTCGCGGTGCTGCGCCGCCAGAGCCTGCTCGGCGACACCATGTCCCACGCCGCGCTCCCCGGGGTCTGCCTGGGCTTCATCATCGCCGGCACCCGGGAGATCGGCAGCATCCTGCTCGGGGCGCTCGCCACCGGCGCGCTGGCCGCCCTGATCATGCTGCTGCTGACGCGCATGAGCCGGCTCAAGACCGACGCCGGCCTCGGCATCACCCTGAGCGTCTTCTTCGCCATGGGCGTGGTGCTGCTGACCCATATCCAGGGCATGAACAACGCCTCCCAGGGCGGCCTCGACGCCTTCCTGTTCGGCCAGGCGGCGGCGACCCTGCGCTCCGACCTGTGGATCATGGGCGGCATCACCGCCGTGGCGCTGGCGCTCGTCGCGGCGCTGTGGAAGGAGTTCAAGCTGGTCTCCTTCGACCCCGAGTTCGCCACCTCCCTGGGCATGCCGGTGGCCTGGCTCGAGGTGCTGCTCACGGTGATGGTGGCGCTGGCTGTGGTGGTCGGGCTGCAGATGGTCGGCGTGGTGCTGATGGCGGCGATGATCATCGCCCCGGCGGTGGCCGCCCGCCAGTGGAGCCGCCGCCTCGAAGACATGGTGCTGCTGGCCGCGCTGATCGGCGTGGCCGGCGGCATCTTCGGCGCGCTGTTAAGCGCGCTCTCCCGGGGGCTCGCCACCGGGCCGCTGATCATCCTGAGCGTCTCCGGCGTGGTGCTGGTGTCGATGACCCTGGCCCCGGAGCGCGGCTTCCTGTGGGAGGCGGTGCGCCGGGTGCGCGCACGGCATCGGCTGCGCTACCAGCAGGTGCTCACCACCCTCTACCGGCTCGCCGTGCATCACGACGACCCGGTCTATCGCTCGGAGCAGGGCATGCTCGACACCTACCACGGCCTGCGCACCCGCGCCGTGCTGCGTCAGCTCGAGGGCCGCGGTCTCACTGAATGGCAGGCCTCGCCGCCCGGCGAGCCGGGGCCTGCCCGGCGCTGGGTGCTGACCCCGGCGGGCATCGCCGAGGCCGAGCGGGTGCTGGCATCGCTCGGCAGGGAGAACGCCTGATGCTCACCGCCCTGCTCGACAACGTGGCCCTGCAGATCATGCTGGTGGGCGCCCTGGTGGGCATCGCCTCCACCCTGGTGGGCACCTTCCTGGTGCTGCGCGGCACCAGCATGCTCTCCGATGCCATCGGCCACTCCATCGTCTTCGGCATCGTCATCGTCTGGCTGATCACCCACCAGCAGAGCGGCCCGGTGCAGATCCTCGGCGCCGCCCTGGCCGGCGTGCTCACGGTGTTTCTCACCGAGCTTCTGGTCAGCACCCGGCGGGTCAAGAAGGATGCCGCCATCGGCCTGGTCTTCCCCGTGCTGTTCTCGATCGGCGTGCTGCTGCTCAACCTCTACGCCCGGGACGTGCACATCGACACCCACACCGTGCTGCTCGGCGAGATCGGCTTCGTGTGGCTCGATACCGTGACCCTCGGCGACTACCGGGTGCCGCGTTCGCTGCTCTCCATGGGCACCATGACGCTGCTCAACGCCGCCTTCGTGGTGCTGTTCTTCAAGGAGTTGAAGCTCGCCACCTTCGACGAGGCGTTGGCTAAGGCCCTCGGCCTGGCGCCGGGGCTGCTCTTCTACGGCCTGCTGCTGCTGACCAGCGGCACCGCCGTGGCGGCCTTCGACGCGGTGGGGGCGGTGCTCTTCGTCGCCTTCGTGATCGTGCCGCCCTCGACGGCCTACCTGCTCACCGACCGGCTGTGGCTGATGTTCCTCTATGGCATCGCCGTCTCCATCGGCTCGAGCGTCAGCGGCTACGCCCTGGCGGTGGCCTGGGACGTCTCGATCGGCGGCATGATGGCGGTGATGACCGGTGTCTTTCTGATGCTGGCCTTCCTCGCCGGGCCGCGCTATGGCGTGGTCGCCCAGCTGCTGCGCCGCCGCGGGCAGCGCCGCCACAACGAGATCCGCACCCTCGCCGTGCATCTCTTCAACCACGAAGGGGAGCCTGAGCAGGGCGAGGAGAACGTCATCCGCGCCCTGCGCGACCACCTGCGCTGGGACGCCGCCAAGGCCACCCGGGTGGTGCAGCGCGGCAGCGACCAGCGGCTGATCGTGCGCCAAGGCGAGGCCCTGCGCCTCACCTCGCAGGGCCGCGAGATGGCCCGGGAGATCCTCGACCCCAGCGGCCGGCGCTCCGCATAAGTCTGTTCTCGCGGGCTGACCTCACCGGGAAGCCCCATTCCTTGTGGGAGCGGTGCTTGCACCGCGAAGGGTGCCGCAGGCGCCCCGACGGCGCCTCCTTCTGTCGGCCCGGCGATGCCCGATATTGTGGGAGCGGTGCTTGCACCGCGAAGGGCGCCGCAGGCGCCTGGTTGTGTCGATAGGGTAGACCGGCCAGCGTCGGCGCCCGCAGCGAAAGTAAAATAGCGAGGTTCGTTATTTTATTTTCGCGTTGAATTTAAAATAAGGCCTGCCGCTCACCCTGCGACCTTTGCATGGCTGGCTCTCAGGCCGCTTTGGTGTCAGGCTGACCGGTAACGAATTCTTGCAAAGCGTCAGCGATGGCCCGGCAACCGTGCCGACATGCAGGGACAAGCCCATGATCCTTAAGGAAAAGGATGCCTCCCCGAACGGGGAGGGCCGTGGCGGCGACGAGCGCGCCTTCTACGGCCACAAGCAGGAGCAGGACGTCGCCTTTCAGCTGCGCCGCGAGTTCGGCGAGCACAAGCAGATCCACGTCATCAACGACCTGCGCTTCGAGTACCGCGGCGAGCGGGCGCAGATCGACCACCTGATCCTCCACCCCTACGGCTTCATCATCGTCGAGTCCAAGAGCATCGTCGGTGAGGTCACGGTCAACGCCGCCGGCGAGTGGTCGCGCAGCTACCAAGGCAACTGGGCCGGCATACCTTCCCCGATCCGCCAGGCCGAACTTCAGAAGATGGTGCTGCGTCGTCTACTAAGCGGCAATGTCGAGAAGATCATCAGCAAGGTACTGGGCATTCAAGGGGGAGTAGGTGGGCGTGACTGGCAGTTGCTCTGTGCCGTCTCCAGCACCGCCATCCTGCATCGCGACAAGATGCCCAAGAAGGTTGCCGACCGAGTAGTGAAGACCGAGTTCCTGGCCCAGAAGATCAAGGATGTCGTCGGCAATATCGCTATCGCCTTCATCAAGGCCAAGCCTTCGTTTTCCAAGCGGGAACTGGCTAATATCGGCCGCTTCCTGCTCGAGCAGAATAGGCGGGCGAGTGCCGACCTGGCGCGTAGCGACGGTGCAACCGCCAAGCAAGAACCGGCCGCTCCCGTTGCCGAGCCCGCGCCGCACTACTCGGCCGCGCCAGTGCCGGATGCCGCCTCGTCACCGATCGAGCCCACCGCGCAGGCCCAGAACCTGCTGACCTGCAAGCAGTGCGGTGAATCCCATCAACTCACCGGCATATACGGCCAGTACGGCTATTACGTGAAATGCGGCCGTGCAGCACCAACACCTCGATGAAGCAGCCATGCCCCGCCTGCGGCTGGAAGAGCGTGCGCGTTTCCAAGGGTGGCCGGGAATACACCGGTACCTGTCGAAAATGCGCGCAGCAGTTTTTGGTTTTTTTGGCAGGGGCAGGGAGGGTGTCAGCTACTGTAATGAAGTGAATTTTTCGTTAAATGCAGAAGGCATGCGAATTTTTGATATATAGCTTAGGCTGATTTTATGTATTAAAAACATAGTATTATGATTTTTGTGGCACGCTACCCCAGCCAGCTTGCCTCACCATGTGTAGCTTGCCGGACGTTAATCGGGTCGTAGGACGTGCCGTCACGCACCTGACATCTCCTCGCAGATATCTAAAGCTTGGCCTTCCCGGACGTTGACATGTCCATTTTGGACTCTATAATGTCTTTTTTTGACTCGCGGAGATCGTTATGACGGTATACTCAATTTGGAATAACAAAGGCGGTACAGGAAAAACAAGTTTAGCTTTTCAGACAGTTACTCGTTTTGCACAGAAAAACCCAACCAAAAAAATACTTGTGATAGACATGTGTCCACAAGCAAATATGTCAGAAATATTGTTGGGTGGGCAGGAAGGGTTGGGTAGTAAAAATTTGTTAGCCCAGCAAGGTAGAACACCTCGATGTAGTATCGGAGGATACTTTGACTTAAGGCTTAAGGCGCCATTTAGTCCACCGGTTTATTCGGCTGAAGATTACGTTTCCCGGCCTGGGGAAATCAATTCGGAAATTCCGATTAATATAGATTTAGTATGCGGTGATCCTCTTTTGGAATTACAGGCAATAGCGATGAATACTCTTGCTAATGCTGATATTCCTGGAGTTAATGCATGGCTAGGTGTTATAAATTGGCTGAAAGAGTTGCTTAATCAACTAAGTTATGATTATGTATTCATTGATACCAATCCTAGCTTCTCGATGTATACGCAAATTGCTCTTGCCGCATCCGACCGTGTGATGCTTCCTGTTATGGCTGACGACTCGTCGCGCAGAGCAATTCAAAATGCTTTTTCTTTAATCTACGGGCTGAAGTTACCGTCAGAGGTTTATTCTAAATACACTTTTGCAAAGAAGATGATTGATGCCGGTCGTGATCTTCCTAAAATACATTTGATTATAAAAAACCGGTTAACCCAGTATATGGGTACGGCGTCTGCTTTCCGCGCTGTTCTAGTAGGGATCGATGCGGATATTTCACAGTTGCTCAAAAGCTATCCACAGCACTTTACTTTTTCATCCGTAGCTGATGGGACCGAAAATGTAAGAGATTTTGGGACCACCGGAGTTGTAGCGTTTGCAAGAGGATGTCCATTTTCTAGCATGCCTACTGGAAAGCTCACACTGAGTGGTCGCAGAGTGCAAGTGAAGCCGGAGTATAGAAAACAAGCTTTGATTGCCATCGATGATGTTGTGAGTAAAATATCCTGAATAGCAAACGATGGTGTTGTAAGCGTCTGTTCTAAAGGTAAGCGCGCTGCAATCCGGTAGCATTAAATCAAGCTGTCTATAAGGATTGTCGATATATTTACTTCTGCTTTAAAGCAGACAGCCTAGTGTATGACAATCCGGCTCGCTGACGATGTGCTTATTCACCGCAGCGAGCCGTTTCTCTCCTTACTGACTGACCAGCTTCGCCCGACTCGTGCCATTCCCTAGCGGTTCCACCTGGATCTGCACCGGGATGCGCTCGTGCATCTCCTGCACGTGGGAGATCACGCCGACGCGGCGGCCCAGGGCCTGCAGGCCGTCGAGCGCCTCCATGGCGAGCGCCAGGGACTGCGGGTCCAGGCTGCCGAAGCCCTCGTCGATGAACAGCGACTCGATGGTGAGCTCGCCGGAGGCCATGGAGGCGAGCCCCAGCGCCAGGGCCAGCGAGACCAGGAAGGTCTCGCCGCCGGAGAGCGAGTGCACCGAGCGGCGCTCGTCGCCCATGTCGACATCCACCACCAGCAGGCCCAGGGGACTGCCGCCGCGCACCAGCCGGTAGCGGCGGGAGAGGCCGCTCAGGTGGGCGTTGGCGTGCTCCAGCAGCTGCTCGAGGTTGTAGGCCTGGGCAATGCGCCGGAAGGCCTTGCCGTCGGCAGAGCCGATCAGCTCGTTGATCTGGCCCCAGCGGCGGAACTCGGCCTGGGCGGCCTCCAGCTCGGTCTGGCCGGCCCTGCGCCGCTCGCGGCGGCGATCGTCGTCGCTTAGGGCGAAGGCGGCCTCGTCGCGAGCCTTTTGTGCCGCCTCCAGGCGCGGCGTCAGCTCGGCCTCGGCCTCCTCCAGCGCCTCCCGGCGGCGGCGCAGCGCCTCGGCCACGGCGTCGCCGAGCAGCGCCTCGTCGCGCTCCTCTTGGCTCGCTTCCTCCGTCTCCTCGATCAGGCCCTGGTCGCGGCGGTGGCGCAGCAGGGCGTCGCGCCGCTCGTTGAGTGTTGCGGCGGCGCGCTGTCGGGCCTGGTCGGCGGCCTCGATCTGTCGCTCCTCGTCGCGGGCCGTCTCCTCGGATTGGGCGAGCAGCCGGTCGAGGGTGGCGTCGGTCAGTTCGGGGTGCGCCGCTCGCCAGTCGGCGAGCTCGCGGTCGAGGGTGTCGCGCTCCCGGCGCAGCCCCTCGAGGCGCTCGGCCTCGTGCTCGACTTGCTGGGCGAGGCGCTGCTGCGCCTGCTGGGCGGCGTGCCAGCGCGCCTGGGCGGCGTCGCGGTCCTGGCGGGCCTGCTCCTGGCGGGCGTCGAGGTGCTGCTGCCAGGCGTCCGGCGAGGCGTGCTCGCCTAGCCTGGCGGCGAGGTCCCGGGCGAGTGCCTCGCGTTCCTCGCGCAGCGGCGGCAACCGTTCGTCCAGTTCGGCCAGGGCCGTGTCGGCGTGCTGCTTCTCGGCCTCCAGGCGCGCCAGGGCGACATGGCCCTCCTGCAGCGCCTGCTCCAGTGGGGCCAGTTCGGCCTCGGCCCGGGCCAGCTCGTCCAGGCGCTCTCGCGCCTCGCGGCGGCGGGTCTCGCTCACCTCGCGCTCTGCCTTGAGCCATTCCTTCCGCTCGCTCGAATCATTGACGGCGAGCTCTTGCTGCAGGGGATGCGCCTCGAGTGCCTCGCGGGCGGCGTCTCGCTGCCGTTCGGCCGTTTCATGATCCTGCCGGTGGCGGGCGAGGGCGGCCTCTACCGCGCGATACTCGCCGAAAAGCTCGTCGCGCCGCCGCTGGGCCGCGTCGCGCGCCTCGCGGGCCGCATCGAGCTGACGGGTTTCCTCCGCCTCCTGGGCCTCGAGCTGGGCGGCCTCCGGCGTGGCCGGCGGGTGCTGCCGCCAGGGGTGATCGTGGCCGCCGCACACCGGGCAGGGCTCGCCCTCGACGAGGGCCTCGCGCAGCCGCGCCACGCTCTCACTGCGCACGGCGCGGCTGCGATCGATCAGCGCGCCGACGCTGTCGAGGTGGGCCTGGGCGCGGTCCAGGGCCTGGCGGGCGTTCTGGCCCTCGGTCAGCAAGTGGTTCTTGCGGGTCTCGTCCTCGCCGAGCCGGCGGGCGAGCTGGGCCAGCGCCTGCTCCGCGCGGCCGAGCTCCTGCCAGCGGCTCGCGAGCTCGCCCAGCGCCAGGTGGCGCTGGGCCGCCTGGTCGTGGACCTCTTGAGCGGCTTGGCGCGCGGCATCGAGGCGAGGGTGAGTGCCCACCAACCGCTCGAGGGTCGCGTGCCAGTCGTCGCGCTGTCGCTGCCTGGTCTGCTGGGCCTCGCTGGCCGTGTGGTGCTCGCGGGCCAGCCGCTCGGCCTCGGCCTGATGCCGGGTGCGGGCCGCCTCCCGGTCGGCGAGCTGCTTCTCCTGGGTGGCGAGGCGCTGGGCCTCCTCGCGGGCCTCGCGCAGGGCGGGCTCGGCCTCGCGGCGCGCCGCGGTGGCCGAGGCTAGGGCGCGCTCGCGGGCATCCAAGGCCTCGCGGGTCTTGGCCTGCTCGCGCTCGGCGTCGGTGAGCGCTCGCGTCGTCTCGGCGTGGCTTGCTTCCAGGGCGGCGATCTCGTCGGGCAGGGCAGCCCTGCGGGCCAGCGCATGGCGCTGCGGGGCGATCAGCCGTCGCCACTCGCGGTCGGCGCGCGCCTCGGCGAGCGCCTGCCAGTCGGCCTCGGCGCCCTGCTGCTGGGCCAGGCCCTGGCGATAGGCCTCGTGTAGCCGGGCATCGTCATCGTGCCAGCGGCGCCGGGCCTGGAGCGATGTGGCCTGGCTCTGCAGGTCAGTGAGCGCTCGCTGGGTGGCCTCGGCCGCCTGCTCCAGTTCGGCCCGGGCCTCGGGCTCGGCGGGCCGGTCGTCGGCGAGCCTGGCCTCCAGGGCCTCGACGGCCTTCCTGGCAGCGCTCGCGCGCCGGTAGGCGGCCACGGAGATCGCCGAGTACTCGGCGGTGCCGGTGAGGCGCTCGAGCAGGTCGCTGCGCTCGTTGTCGTCGGCCTGGAGGAAGGCGGCGAACTCGCTCTGGGCAAGCAGCACGGCGCGGGTGAACTGGTCGAAGGTGAGTCCCAGGCGCTCCGGCAGCAGGCGGTCGAACTCGCGCTTCTGGGTGGTGAGCAGGCGGTCGTCGTCGAGGTCGCGCAGCGACTGCTCGGCCTTCTGCAGCTTGCCGGCGACCTTCTCCCTGGCGCGGCGCACCGCCCAGCGGGCGCGGTAGCGGCGCCCGTCGCGCCCCACGAAGTCGACCTCGGCGTAGCCGCTCGACGTGCCGCGGCGCAGCAGGGTGCGCGGGTCGCTGGTGGTCAGGGTGGAGTCCGGGGTGTCGTCGATCTGGCTGTCGCGGGCCGGCGCCTGGCGCAGCCGCGGCGTGCCGCCGTAGAGCGCCAGGCAGAGCGCATCGAGCAGGGTGCTCTTGCCGGCGCCGGTGGGGCCGGTGATGGCGAAGAGCCCGGCATCGCACAGCGGCGCGGCGGTGAAGTCCAGCTCGAGCGGGCCGGGCAGCGAGGCCAGGTTCTCCAGGCGCAGGGCGAGGATCCTCATGACGTCACCTCCTCGTCCCCGTCGAGCACGTCCTGGCAGAGCCGGTCGAAGTCGGCGAGCACGTCCGCCTGTGGCGGCTCGCCCCAGCGGTCGGCCCAGGTGCGCTCGAAGAGCTTGCGCGGGCCGAGGCTCTCCAGGTCGATCCGGGCGGGAGTATCTTCCCCCTTGACCCGGGGCAGGCGACGCTCGAGGCGCAGCAGGCGCAGCGCCTTGCCCTCGAGGGCCGACTCCACCCGGGCCCGCAGGTCGGGGATCGGCGCCTCGAGCTCGACGCGCACCTCCAGCCAGGGCCAGCGGTCTCTTGGTTGCTCTGGATCGTCCTCGAGGGCCGCGAGCTCGGCCAGCACTCGCTCCAGCGGCGCCGGGCCTACGCGGTGCATGGCCACCGGGCGGGGCACGGGGAGCGCCTCGGTGGTGGCCAGCGCCTCGCCGTCGAGGAGGACCTCCACCACCTGATGGGGGTAGGCCACCTCGCTGAAGTCCAGCGGCAGGGGGCTGCCGCTGTAGCGGATGCGGTCCTCGCCGACCCGCTGGGCGCGGTGCAGGTGGCCGAGCGCCACGTAGGCGATGTCGTCCGGGAAGAGGGCGGCGGAGATCGACTCCTCGCCGCCGATGACGATGGGCCGCTCGCTCGCCTCGGAGACGGCGGCGCCGTGCAGGTGGGCGTGGCTCATCGCCACCAGCGCCTGGCCGGGCTCGCGCCGGGTGCGGGCGGCCTCGATCAGCCGGGTGTGCACGCGGTTGATGCCGGCGACGTAGTCGTTGGGCGCGCCGTCGTCCTCGTCGGCGCGCAGGCCGGCGCCGGTTACCTCGGCGGGGCGCAGGAAGGGCAGCGCCAGGCACCAGGCGCGTGTCGCGCCTTCGGCGTCGGTGAGCGGCACCAGCAGACGCTCGGCGTCGAGGTCGCCGTCGTCCTGCCAGTAGACCCGGCCCAGGGCGTGGGTGTTGAGCCGACGCATCAGCGGGGCGGGCAGCTCGATGCGGTTGCCGCTGTCGTGGTTGCCGGCGATCAGCACGATCTCGAGGCCCGGCAGGCGCCGGTGGGCATCGACGATGAAGTCGTAGAGCAGCGCCTGGGCGGCCAGCGACGGATTGACCACGTCGAAGATGTCGCCGGCCACCAGCAGGGCGTCGGCCTGGCGCTCCACCAGGGTGTCGAGCAGCCAGGCAAGGAAGGCGCGGTGCTCGGCGTGGCGCTCCTGGCCGTGGAAGCTCTGGCCGAGGTGCCAGTCGGCGGTGTGGATCAGTCTCAAGGTGGGCTCCCCGGTGGTCCGTCACGCGGCAAAAGCCGTAGTCTAACCCGAGCGACGCCGACACTTCAGGGAGCCCCGATGCCCGATACCGCCTTGCACGACTGGAACCTCGCCCCGAAAGAGGCCATCGCGCTGCAGAAGCGCCTGGCGAGTCGCGTGGAGCGCGAGGATCGCCTGGATTCCGTGCGCCACCTCGCCGGGGTGGATATCGGCTTCGAGCAGGACGGGGCGATCACCCGGGCGGCGGTGGTGGTGCTGGCTTGGCCGCCGGAGGCCGAGGGCGCCTTCACGGTGGTGGAGCAGGTGGTGCATCGCGAGCCGACGCGCATGCCCTACGTGCCGGGGCTCTTGTCCTTCCGCGAGGTGCCGGCGGCGCTCGGCGCCTTCGAGAAGCTGACCACCCGGCCGCAGCTCGTCATGGTCGACGGCCAGGGCATCGCCCATCCGCGGCGGGTCGGGGTGGCCAGCCACCTGGGGCTGTGGCTCGACCTGCCGACCATCGGGGTCGCCAAGACGCGGCTCTGTGGCCGCCACGACGAGCCCGGCCCCGCGCGGGGCGACTGGACGCCGCTGGTGGACGGCCCGGACGACGAGGTGATCGGTGCGGTGCTGCGCTCGCGGCCGAGGGTGAAGCCGATCTTCGTCTCGCCGGGGCATCGGGTGGCGCTGGCCACGGCGCTCGACTGGGTGGTGGCCTGCCTGGGGCGCACCAAGCTGCCGGAGCCGACCCGGCTGGCCGACCGGCTGGCCTCGCGACGTGATCAGAAGCGGAGAGAATGACACGAATAAGGTTCAGCGCAGATCAGTGTGGAGCGGTACGAAGAGGGTGGTAGTACTACTTGCGTCGATAGTCGGTGCCGGCCCGGCCGGCGCTGCGCGCCGGATCGCGGTGCAAGCACCGCTCCCACAAGGCCCCTGTGCATCCTGTGGGAGCGACCGGTCCGACGCTTCGGCTCGCGTCGCGATCCGCCGCGTAGCGGCGGCGGGGTTGGCCGGGCTCCTTTGCATACTGTAGGAGCGACCGGTTCGACACCTCGGCTTGCCAACCGCGACCGGGGGGCCGACCATGGCGGCCCCTTTCCCTGCCTGGATGAGCGCCGATGACCGCCTCTCGCCCCGATCCCCTCGCGGCCACACGCGCCTGGGTGAAGACCTTCGTGGTCGCCCACGACGTCTGCCCCTTCGCCGGCCGCGAGGTGGCTCGCGACAGCATCCGCAGCGTGGCGGTGCCGGCCCACGACCGTGAGGCGGCGCTGCTGAAGCTGTTCGACGAGTGCCGCCATCTGGAGGCGAATCCCGAGGTGGAGACGACCCTGCTGGTGCTCACCGAGGGGCTCGAGGACTTCGACGACTACCTGGACCTGCTGGAGATCGCCGAGGCGCTGCTGGTCGATCAGGGCTACGAGGGCACCTTCCAGCTGGCGAGCTTCCACCCGGACTACGTCTTCGCCGACGCCGAACCGGACGATCCCGCCAACTTCACCAACCGCTCGCCCTATCCGATGTGGCACCTGCTGCGCGAAGCGGGCCTGGAGCGGGCCCTCGAGCATCATCCCGACCCCGAGGGCATCCCCGCGCGCAACGTCGAGGCGATGCGCGAGCTGGGCCATGAGGCGCTCGCCGAGGCGCTGGCCAGGCTGCGCGGCTAGGCTTTCCCCGCCCAGGGATTGAGCGCTTGGGCTAGACGATATCCAGCGGCGGCTTGCGGTTCGGCGCCGGGAAGGCGGCGTCGAGGCTCTCAAGGCTCGCGTCATCCAGCTCGACCGCCAGGGCGGCGGCGTTCTGGGCCACGTGATCCAGGCCGGTGGCCTTGGGGATGGCGATCACGTCGCGCTGGGGGGCGCCACCGTTCGCGCCGACCGGGCGGATCGCCCAGGCCAGCAGCAGCTGGGCCGGCGTGATGCCAAGCGCCGCGGCGATGTCCGTCACCTCGGGGTGGGTGAGCAGGTCGCGGCGCAGGCTGCCGGCCTGGGCCAGCGGGCAGTAGGCCATGGTGGGA
Source organism: Halomonas saccharevitans (assembly GCF_032333995.1). Classification (NCBI taxonomy): domain Bacteria; kingdom Pseudomonadati; phylum Pseudomonadota; class Gammaproteobacteria; order Oceanospirillales; family Halomonadaceae; genus Halomonas; species Halomonas saccharevitans. The sequence goes on along the minus strand of NZ_JAVXUR010000001.1, from coordinate 1,096,199 downwards.
ATGCCCTGCTTGCGCTGCCACGGCAGCAGCGAGTGCTCGATGCCCCGCGAGCCCAGGTGGTAGAGCACCTGGTTGATCGCGCAGGCGTCGCCGCCGGGCAGGCTTGAGAGCGTGGCCATCTCGTCGACGTCGAAGTTCGAGACCCCGAAGCGGCGGATCTTGCCCGCCTCGCGCAGCCGCTCGAAGGCCTCGAGGGTCTCCTCCAGCGGGATACCGCCGGGCCAGTGCAGCAGGTAGAGGTCGAGGTGGTCGGTGCCCAGGCGCTTGAGGCTCGCCTCGCAGGCGGCGATGGCGCTGTCGCGCCCGGCGTTCCAGGGATAGACCTTGGAGACCAGGAAGGCCTCGTCGCGTCGACCCTTGAGGGCCTCGCCCACCACCTCCTCGGCGCCGCCGTCGCCGTACATCTCGGCGGTGTCGATCAGGCGAAGGCCGGATTCGAGGCCGTGCTGCAGGGCATGCACCTCATCGCGGCGCGGGGCCAGCCCCTCGCCCAGGAACCAGGTGCCCTGGCCGATGGCCGGCAGCTCGATGGCGGGCTCGTGGGCGGTCGCCGCGAGGGTGACGCTGGGCGTGGTCGACATGGGATCTCCTGTTAATGGAAGTATTTTCCATTTATTCTGGTGGCACGCCGTCGACGATGCAATCGCGCGGTGTGGCCACGGGCGGCCCTGCGGGTCTATGGTGTAGTGGCTTGCCTGACCGAACCCCAGATCGACGAGGAGAACACATGACCATCAAGAATACCGCGACCGCACAGTGGAAAGGCGGCCTGAAGGATGGCGGCGGCAGCCTGTCTACCGGCAGCGGCACCCTGAAGGACGTGTCCTATGATTTCCGCCAGCGCTTCGAGGGCGCCGATGGCACCAACCCCGAGGAGCTGATCGGGGCGGCCCACGCTGGCTGCTTCTCCATGGCATTCTCGCTGGTGCTGGGCGAGGCCGGGTACACGGCGGACAGCATCGATACCGAGGCGACCGTGACCCTGGATCCGGACAGCCTCTCCGTGACGGCCGTGCACCTGGTCACCCGCGGCAAGGTGCCGGGCGCCGATCAGGCGGCCTTCGAGGAGGCGGCCAACGGTGCCAAGGACAACTGCCCGATCTCCAAGCTGCTGAACGCCGAGATCACCCTGGACGCCACGCTCGAGGGCTGAGCGCGGGTCGAGGAGCCTATCGCCACGGCCGGTGTCAGCGGCGCGATGGCGAGGTGATAAGTGAATTGGTAAACAGCGCAAGCAAGAGGGCCGCCTTCGGGCGGCCCTCTTTTGCGTATGGCGCGTATGGGCGAGTGCGGGCGCGAGGGCGCGAGGGCGCGAGGGCGCTATCGGGTGCCGGCCGGCTCAGTCCCGGTGGCGGTGGGCGGCGTCCACCAGGGCGCGGATCAGGCGCTGCTGGGGGCGGTTGAAGATCAGCCACTCGGGGTGCCACTGCACGCCCATCAGGAAGTCGTGCTCGCGGGACTCGATGCCCTGCACCAGGCCGTCGCGGTCCCGGGCGACGATCTCGATGCCGCGGCCGGTCTTCTGCACGGCCTGGTGGTGGAGGCTGTTGATGCGACACCAGGTGACCTCGAGGATGCGGTAGAGCTGGCTGTCGGCGACGATATCCACGGTCTTGCGCGGCAGCACGGTGCGCCGGCGCTTGAGCCCCTCGTGGGTGGTGTAGATGTCCGGGTCGAGGGTGCCGCCCAGGTGCACGTTGATCAGCTGGGCGCCCCGGCAGATCCCCAGCGTCGGCGTGCCCTCGGGGATGAAGCGCTCCAGCAGTTCGAGCTCGAGCTCGTCACGCTGCGGGTCGACGCGCACGTCCAGGCGCACCTCGTCGTCGTAGAGGTGGGCCTGGATGTCGTCGCCGCCGCCGATGATCAGGCCATCGAGGTGCGAGGGGACGGGGCGCGAGGGCGACAGCCGCTGTGGCCGGCCGCCGTGGCGCCATATGGCGAACCAGTCGAACCACCAGGCGATACGGCTCTTGGCATCGGAGGTGGTGATGCCGATCAGGGGACGTGGCGAGTGACTCATCGTGTGGAGATCCAGCGACGCAGGCGAATCAATAGCCGGCGGGGGGCCGACGGGCGGTGGCGGGCGAGGAACTGGGCGCTGCGCTCGGCCAGGGTCTCGGGGGTGGCGGCCAGCCGCTCGACCTCGAGCCAGCGGTTCCACTCGGTGACGGCTCCCCAGCCAGGCTCGGAGAGCTGGGCGTTGGGCAGGCGGTAGTGAAAGGTCGGCCGCGCCTTGACCAGCCGATTCTGCAGCAGCTCATGGGGAAAGTCGGGCGCGAGGTGGGCGAACAGCGGCAGCATGTCCAGTTCCCGGTTGCGGGTCGGGTTGTCCGCCAGGTAGTCGGCGATCAGCGTCTCGAGATCCGGGGCATAGTCCGGGTCGAGGATCTTGAGGGCATAGGCCCGGGGGAAGGGGTTGGCATGCGGCAGCACCTCCCGGGTGATGTCTACGTGTATCTGCTCGCGCAGCCAGGCGGCGCTGAGCATGTAGGCGCGCAGATAGGCCAGCAGGCTCTCGACCTCGAGGCTCGGCACCTCGGGGTTCAGGTGCAGGCCGAAGCCGTAGAGCAGGCTGGCGTCGCTGCCCTTGGCGCCGTGCTGGCGCAGCGCTTCGAACAGCGCATCCAGCTCGTCCAGCTCGTCCCAGGGCACCGGCGGACAGACGATCTCGGTGGGCACCAGGCCGGTCACCATATCGCCGATCAGCTCGCGGGTGCGGGCGTGGAAGTCCCGACGCATGCGCTCCCACTCGCTGTCGATGGCGTCCTCGGCGGCCATCACCTCCTGGTCGGGGTGGGCGTACTGGGTGTCGAGCTCGATGCCGAAATCCCCCCAGCGACCGCCGACGACCTTGAGGCGATGGGGGCTCAGGACCTCGATGTCGCCGCCGAACAGCGTCTGCACCAGCTCGGCCGTGCGATGCGGCGGCAGGCCGGCGAACTCGATCTCCACCCCGACGCGGCGCGTCTCGCCGTCGGCATTGCGGGGTTCGGGTGGCGGTTGCGGCGTCATGTCGGCATCCTGTAGGGCATGGTGTCGGCAGCCTAACATACTGCCTCACGAATCATGGACGCGACGCCTGTCGCGTTCCTTTGCCAGTGGAGAGGGAATAGTGGAGAGGGAATCTTGCCTGTAGCGCACCGGATGTTCGTTGTCTTTCGCGGCCTGCTGGTCTGGCTGCTGCTGTCGGTGCTGCTGCTTCCGGCGGTCGCGTCGGCCCAGACCCTGCCGCTGTCCGGCCTGACCAACGGCGGCGAGTCGACTCAGACCCACGATCCCGAGGCCTTCCAGGCCTCGCTGGACGAGGTGATCGGTACCCTGGAGAACGCCGAGGAGCGCCAGGCGCTGCTCGAGAGCCTGCGCCAGCTTCAGCAGGCCCACGATGTGTCCGCCGAAGAGGGCGGGCTGACCCGCCCCCAGGGGCTGCTCGGGGCGTTGGCGGAGACCATCACCGAACTGGGCGAGCAGGCCGACTCCGGCCACTCGCCGGTGGACGAGTGGCGCCGCCAGCTGCGCCAGGGCTGGACCGACCTGGTCAACCTGGTGGTCCAGACCGGCAATGCCGAGCTGTTGCGCTTCGTCATCGAGTTCGCCGTGCTGCTGGCGATCTGGGCCGGCCTGCTGGTGATCCTGATCGCCCTCGGGCGGCAGCTGGCCAGGCGCCGCGGCTGGCCCCTGGACCTGCCCCGCGAGCCCCGCGGCTGGCTGTTGGCGGTGCACTTCCTGCGCCGCATGCTGCCCTGGACCCTGGCCTTTCTGCTGGTGCTGGGCATCGCTCAGCTGGTGCCGCCGAGCGCCGGGCGCACCGCGACTCTGGTGACCGCCTACGTGGCGCTGTGCGGGCGCACCCTGTCGGTGGTGGTGGAAACGGTGATCTCGGTGTTCACCAGCGGCCATCGCTTCACGGCGGTGCAGATCCTGCAGCACCAGAGCCTGCGTACGCTGTTCGTCATCGGCGCGCTGATCGCGCTGGGCGATGCCTTCAACTCCACGCGGCTCTCCGGCATCATCGGCACCGATCTGGCGAGTTTGATGTCGATCCTGTCCAACATGCTGGCGGCGCTGATCAGCGCGCGCTTCATCGTCCGCTTCAAGCGCCCCATCCAGCACCTGATCCGCAACCGGCCCTATGGGTTACGCCGCGATCGGGGCAGCATCGGCGAGGTGATGCGGCTGGTTGGTGGCCTGTGGCACGTGCCGGCCATGCTGCTGGTGGGCGGCTCCCTGCTGGCGATCTTCATCACCGTGGGCGACGTGGGCACGGCGCTGGCGCGCTCGATCATCTCGGCCTCGCTGCTGGTGTTGACCCTGGTGGTGACCGGCTTGATCCGCCGCCACGGGCAGCGCCGCTCCGCACACCGCCGCATGAGCGACTACCGTCGGCGTCTGGAGCGCTTCGGCTATGCGCTGTCCCACGTGGTGGCCTGGATCTCCTTCGCCGAACTCTCGCTGCAGGTGTGGGGCGCCTCGCTGATCGGCATCGGCCAGCAGGGGGTGGCCAGCGTGCGCATCGGCCAGGCGCTGCTGGCCATCGGTTTCACCCTGCTGCTGGCCTGGCTGATCTGGATCTTCGCCGATACCGCCATCCAGCGCGCCCTGACCAGCCCGGCCCGGGCCCGTGGACGGCGCGTCAACATGGCTCGGGCGCAGACCATCACGCCGATGATCCGCAACATCATCTTCGCCACCATCGTGATCATCGCCGCCATCGTCGGCCTGGCCAATCTCGGGGTGAACGTCACGCCGCTGCTGGCCGGTGCCGGTGTGATCGGCCTGGCCGTCGGCTTCGGCGCCCAGACCCTGGTGCAGGATCTGATCACCGGCATCTTCATCCTCATCGAGGATTCGCTGGCGGTGGATGACTTCGTCAGGATCAACGGCCACATGGGCAGCGTCGAGGGACTGACCCTGCGCACGGTGCGTCTGCGCGACCTGGATGGCATCGTGCACATCATCACCTTCAGTCGCATCGAGTCGATCCATAACATGTCGCGTCAGTTCGGCGTCGCCCTGATGCGCATCCGTATCCCCTACGACATGAAGATCGACGACGCGACCACGCTGATCCAGGAGACGGCCCAGCAGCTGCGCCAGGACCCGATGATGCGCCACCACATCTGGTCGCCGTTGGAGATGCAGGGCATCGACAGCTTCGAGGACGGCTGCGCCATCCTGCGGATGCGCTTTCGCACCGCGCCGGAGATGCAGTGGGACGTGGCGCGCGCCTATAACCTGCTGCTCAAGCAGCGCATGGAGGCCCTGTCGGTCGATCTCGGCGTGCCGCGGCTCAGCGTCAGCATGGAGGGCCAGGGCGGTGGCCGCCTGGATGGCACCGGCGAGGGCGCCGAGGGTCGCGACGCCAGTGGCCGCCGGCCCGGCGAGGCGGAGGCCGCCGACCCGGGCAGAGAAACCAGCGCCCGGGGCGCCGCCCCGGACCCGGGTTAAGCGCGCGTGGCGACCCATCAGATCACGGTCGAGCGTCGCGATAGCCTGCACCTGAAGATCTCCCGGGTGCTGCGCGAGGAGAGTTCGCACCGGCTCGACGTCTATCTGTTCGTGCCGGCCGAACTCGGTCTCAATGCCCATGTGCTCTCGGAGGAGGCGTTCTACCACGGCTCGATCCACGTCAAGCGCACCTACTACAGCGATCGTCACCGGCTGCCGCTGGTGATGAGCCGCCTGGCCGGCAAGCGCCTCGATGCCGACCAGTATCGCCTGGGGCTGAGCCTCTACGCCTACCAGTACGTGGTGGCCATGGAGCGCTCGACCCAGACGCTGCTCGATCAGGCGAGGCGCACGCGCAAGGCCGAGAAGCGCGTCGGCGACAAGGCCGAGAAGCGGACCGGCGACAAGGCCGAGAAGCGGACCGGCGACAAGGCCGAGAAGCGGACCGGCGACAAGGCCGAGACCCTCGAGGAGGCCGCTCGGTCGGGCGCCTCGGAGGACGAGACGGCCCAGGCTGGGCGGCTGCGCGAGCAGCTCGAGGAGACCCTGGAGCTCTCCAGCGGCATCCTGCGTCGTCTGCGCCGCCAGGAGCCGAGCGACGAGAGCCTGCACCGCTACTACGCCAACATCGACAACTACCTCTCCTGGTTCACCGAGCAGCGGCTGCTGGAGCTGATCGCCCACCTGCCGCGGGGCAACGACTACCGCGAGATTCGCGAGCGCCTGCTGGGGGTCTGCCGGGAGGAGGACGATCATCGCCGCAAGCGCGAGTACAACGCCGAACGGGTCACCCGCGACCCGACACGGATGTCCAACAAGATGCGGCTCTTGCGCCGGCTGATCGAGTATCCCGTGACCCTCAAGCAGCGCAGCCAGGAGCTCGGCGGCGGCGAGGAGAAGGCGGTAAAGGGCCTGGCCACGGCGGTGGTGATGGTCTTCGTCACCCTGGGCCTGCTGGAGGCGCGGGCGGCGCTCGGGGACATCACCGCGCTGTTCGTGCTGGCGCTCGCCGTGCTCTATGCGCTGCGCGAGGTGTTCAAGGACGACCTGCGCGTGACCCTCTGGCGCCTGCTGCGCCGGGGACGACCCAAGTGGCGACGCCAGTACCTGGATGCGAACAGCAACGCCGTGCTGGGCCGCCAGCTCGAGTGGTTCGACTACCAGCGCTATCCGCGCCTCGACGAGGAGATTCGCCGGGTACGCAAGCGCAACATGGCCCAGCGCGAGGAGGTGGTGCTGCACTACCGTTCGAGCTCACGGATGTCGCCGACGCGCTTTCTCAGCGGCTACGACCGCACCCGGGAGACGCTGACCCTGGATCTGTCGCCGCTGGCGCGGCTGATGAGCAAGGGCAGCCACCACGTCTACCGTCTCGAGGAGAAGGGGCAGGTGGTGCGCGAGCCGGTGGAGAAGCGCCACCTGATCAACCTGGTGATCCGCGAGGTGGAGGGCAACGGCACGCCGCTGCTGCAGCGCTGGAAGATCGTCATGAGCCGCTCGAAGATCGTCGACGTGGAGCTGGTGCACGAGGAGGGGCCCGAGGAAGGGGCGGAGTCAGCCAAGCCTGAGTGAGCCGCCTCCGAACGAGCCGCGTCTCGGTAGCGGCCCGTTCGGGCGATGTGCGTCGGCCGTTCAAGCCAGGGCGCAGTTACCCTGAGCCCTGGCGTCGAGACCTGGATGCTCGACCTGTCTGAAAAGTCTGCTCTCAGGCAACGATATGTGCACGCCAGGCGAAATATGGCCCTGAAGCTGCTGGCCAACGGGCGACGATCACCTCCTGATCGCCCGGGGCCTCCAGCACGAGACGTTCGCGCTTCAGGTCCTCGGGCTCGCCGGGCCTGGATCGGATCCAGGCCTCGAAGGTCTCGGGGAGGTTTGGGTACTCAGTCGACATCGGCGGTCTCCTTGGCATGGGGTTCGATGACGGGCGCCTGGCCCTGGAAGCGCGGCAGCACCTCGCGGCCGATCTCCTCGAGGGTCTCGTCCAGGGGACGCTGGTTGCGGCGGAAATGCAGGCCGATATGGTTGACGCCGGCCGCCTGCATCGCCTCGAGCTCGCGGATCAGGCCCTCGCGGCCGGCGCTGACGCCAAAGCGGTGCCGGGTCGTGGGGGCATCGGGGCGCTCGAGCAGGTCCAGATGAATAAAGCTGACATAGGGCTTGTCGCCGGCGACCTGGCGCCACAGCCCGACGCGCTTGATGTGATCCTGCGGTGTGCCGGGGTAGGCGAGCCAGCCGTCCATCTCGCGGCCCACCCAGTGGGGCGACTGTTGGGCGAGACCGGCCGCCAGCAGGGGCAGTTGGGGCGCGTGGGGCAATAGCGCCTGGCCCGATGACAGCTGCGCGTCGGTCTGTCCCTTGAGGATCTCGACCGCTTCGCGGAACTGGGCGCCACGCTGGGCAAAGTCCTCTCCGAACAAGGGATACTCCACGGGGCGGTCGCCGCTGGCGACCCCCAGAAGCAATCGGTTGCCGCTCAGGGCCTGCACGGTGGCCGCGGCCTTGCGGACCAGCCAGGGCTGGCGCAAGGGTAATACCGCGGCGGCGGTCCCCAGCAGCAGGTGATCGGTATGGCGCGCCAGGTAGCCCAGATAGGTGAACAGTTCGAAGACCTGGCCGGCGTCGCCGAAGGCGGGGTCATAGAGCGGGACATCGCGCAGCCAGGCGGCACGAAAGCCCAGGCGATCGACCTGGGCGATGCGCTCGGCATGGGCGTCCATATCGGGAACGCCGAAGGGGCGGGCGTCGTCGCGACGAGCGCGCTCGCCGCTCGGGCTCCAATCGTTATCCAGCGGTAGCTCTACCCCGAGGGTCAGCGGTCCTTGAGTGAGTCGCGTCAGTGACATGGCAAGAGTCTCCTGAAGACGGAAGACGCGCCCGGCGTCGTTCAAGGCGTCGGGCGCGTGGAGGGGATTAAGCGCGAGCCATGGCGGCGTTGCCGCGACGGTCGAGGCTGCCGGAGAGTCGAGTCAGGCCCAGGGCCAGGACGACGAAGCCGGCACCGATCCAGGCGGTATCGGTCAGGGCCATGCCCTCGACGACGTAGCCGCCGACCACTGAACCCAGGGCGATACCGATATTGAAGGCGGCGATGTTGAGGCCGGAGGCGACATCGACGGCTTCGGGCACGAAACGCTCGGCCTGCTGCACCACGTAGACCTGCAGCCCCGGCACGTTACCGAAGGCGAAGGCACCCCAGATCAGAACGGTCAGTACCGCAGCCACCGGATGGGTTGAGGAGAGGGTCAGCACGAGCAGGATGGCGACCAGGCCCGAGAAGATCAGGGTCAGGGCACGGATGGGGCCCATGCGATCGGCCAGCTTGCCACCATAGATGTTGCCGACGGCCACCGAGACGCCGTAGACCAGCATGATCAGGCTGACGGCGTTGTTGCCGAACCCGCTGACGTCCTGAAGGATCGGCGCCAGGTAGGTGAAGGCGGTGAAGGTGCCGCCATAGCCGAGGATGGTGATCAGGTAGACGAGCAGCAGGCGCGGATGGGTGAGGACCTTGAACTGCTGGCCAAGCGTGGCAGGTACGGACTGCTTGAGGTTGCTCGGCACCAGCAGGGCGCTGCCGATCAGGGCCAGGGCGCCAAGCGCCGAGACCACCAGGAAGGTGGCGCGCCAGCCGAAGTTCTGGCCGATCCAGGTGCCCAGCGGCACACCGGTGACCAGGGCCACGGTCAGGCCGGTGAACATGATGGCGATGGCGCTGGCTTCCTTGTCCTTGCTCACCAGGCTGGTGGCGATGGTCGAGCCGATGGAGAAGAACACGCCATGGGCCAGGCCGGTCAGGATGCGGGCCGTGATCAATGAGCCGTAGCCGGGCGCTTGCCAGGCCAGCAGATTGCCGGCGATGAACAGGGCCATCAGCCCCAGCAGCACCAGCTTGCGATTCATGCGGCCGGTCAGGGCCGTCAGCACGGGTGCGCCGACGGCGACGCCGGCGGCATACAGGCTGACCAGCAGGCCGGCCGAGGGCAGTGAGACACTCAGGTCCTGTGCGATGGTGGGCACCAGTCCGACGATCACGAACTCGGTGGTGCCGATGGCAAAGGCACTGAGCATCAGTGCGTACAATGCAATGGGCATGGCAGATCTCCTTGGGGAAGCGAGGGAACGTCTAACGCTGAGGAGTCTGCGCCGGCTGTCTTATGCGATAAACCGGGGTAAAATCAAAACACCTTTACGATATTGACAATAGTGTGGCGGCCATGGGGAGGACACATGCAGAGTCGAACCGAGGACCTTCAGCTATTGGTGGCCGTGGTCGACAGCGGGGGCTTCAGTGCGGCGGCGCGGGTGGCGGAGGTGCCGGTCGCCAAGGTATCGCGCGCCGTGCAGCGCCTGGAGCAGCAGCTCGACACCCCCTTGCTTAATCGCACCACGCGCAGCGTGACCTTGACCAGCGAAGGTCGCGCCTTCGTCGAGCGGGTGCGGGAGGGGCTCGCCGTGCTGGCGCAGGCGGAGGAGCAGACGCGCTTGAGCCGGGAGCGGCCCAACGGTCGACTGCGGGTGGATGCGGCTACGCCTTTCGTGTTGCATCAGCTGGTGCCCTTGATCGGGGCGTTTCGCGAGCATTATCCGGGGATCGAGCTGGAGCTGTCGGCGTCGGATAACATCATCAACCTGCTCGAGCAGCGCACGGATGTCGCGATTCGCATCGGTGACCTGGAGGATTCCACCCTGCATGCCCGCCCGCTGGGTCGCTCCCCCCTGCAGCTGGTCGCCAGTCCGCCGTACCTGGAGCGCCACGGTGTGCCGGTCAGTCCCGCGGCGCTGCGCGATCATCAGTTGCTGGGGTTTCTGAATGCCTACAATCTCAATCGCTGGCCGGTGGAGGGGCTGACCCAGGAGGGCGCCAATATCCGGTCACAGCTGAGCACCTCCAGCGGGGAGGTCATACGACAGCTGTGCTTGGCCGGCGAGGGGATCGCCTGCCTATCGCGCTTCATGATTCAGGACGATCTCGTCCAGGGGCGGCTGGTGACCCTGATGGCGGATCGCATGATCAGCCCCAATCCACGGGAATCGATCCAGGCCGTCTACTACCGCAACACGGCTCTGTCGGGGCGGATCGGTGCCTTTCTAGATTTTATGGCGCCACGGCTTAGGCTTTGATCGCGCTGAGTGATGACCATCGACACATGCCCGATATCGTGGGGTGGAGATGTGCCGAGTCAGGCCTCTGCTGCTAGAGCATCAGGTTCTCGGGACCGAAGGAGTCCGGCAGCAGCGCCTCCATGGTGTAGTCGCGCAGCAGCCGGCCGTCGGCGTCGACCACCCGGATGCGGGTCTCGGGGGTAGCGAACTCGCGGATGCGCTGGCGGCAGTCGCCGCAGGGCGTGCAGAGATGCTCGCCCGGGCCGATCACGTAGACCTCGCGCAGCTCGCGCTCGCCGGCGCTGACCAGGGCGGCGATGGCCGAGGCCTCGGCGCAGAGCCCCTTGTAGTGGGCGACCTCGACGTTGGCGCCGGCGTAGCGCCTCCCGCTCTCGCCGATCACCAGCGCGCCGACCGGATGGCGCGAGTAGGGCGCATAGGCGCGCTCGCGCACGGCGATCAGCGCCGCCACGATGCCCGTGTCGAGGGCCTGCTGGTCGGTCTGGCTCATCGGTTGGTCTCCTGGGCCTGGTCATCGCGCAGCACGCTGTCCAGCGCGATCTTCATCATCTCGTCGAAGGTGGTGGCGCGCGCCTCGCTGGAGAGTGACTCCCCCTTGAGGATGTGATCCGACACCGTGCAGATGGTCGCGGCCCGGGCGCCGAACTCGGCGGCCACGCCATAGAGGCCGGCGGCCTCCATCTCCACGCCGACGATGCCGTAGCGCTTGAGCAGCTCGGCGGTCTCGGGGCGCGGGTCGTAGAAGAGATCCGCCGAGAAGAGGTTGCCCACCTTCACCGGCACGCCCAGCGCCGCCGCCGCGTCCGCCGCGTGACGGGTCAGGTCGAAGTCGGCGGTGGCGGCGAAGTCCATGCCGGCGAAGCGCGTGCGGTTGACGCCGGAATCGGTGCAGGCGCCCAGGCCGATCACCACGTCGCGCACCGCCACGTCGTCGCGCACCGCGCCGCAGGAGCCGACCCGAATCAGCCGCTTGACGCCGTACTCGGTGATCAGCTCCTTGGCATAGATCGACACCGACGGGATGCCCATGCCGTGGCCCATCACCGAGATCGGTCGGCCCCGGTAGGTGCCGGTGAAGCCGGACATGTTGCGCACGGTGTTCACCTCGCGCACCTGTTCGAGGAAGGTCTCGGCGATGTAGCGCGCGCGCAGCGGGTCGCCGGGCATCAGCACGGTATCGGCGAAGTCGCCGCGTTCGGCGTTGATATGGGGCGTGGCCATCACAAGGCTCCTGTGTCAGCGGGTCGCAGAAAGCGTTTCGCGGCACCGGGAAGAAAGCTCTCGCCGTCTTCCATGGGCGGCAGGCCCAGGTGTACCGCCAGGCTCTGGCCGATATCGGCGAAGCTCGCCCGCGCGCCCAGCGAGCCGGGTTTGATCCCGGCGCCGAGTGCCAGCACCGGGATGTGCTCGCGGGTGTGATCGGTGCCGGCCCAGGTGGGGTCGCAGCCGTGGTCGGCGGTGAGGATCAGCAGGTCGTCTTTCTCGAGCTTTTCCAGCAGCTCCGGCAGCCGGGCATCGAAGGCCTCCAGCGCCGCGGCGTAGCCCGCCACGTCGCGGCGATGGCCGTAGAGCATGTCGAAGTCGACGAAGTTGGTCATGATCAGCGCGCGCTCGCCGGCCTCATTCATGGCCGCCAGGGTGGCGTCCATCAGGGCGTCGTGGCCGCTCGCCTTGAGGGTGCGGGTAATCCCGCAGTGGGCATAGATGTCGGCGATCTTGCCGATCGCCACCACGTTGCCGCCGTCGTCATGAAGCCGCTGCAGCACCGTGGGGGCGGGCGGCTCGACGCTGTAGTCGCGGCGGTTGGCGGTGCGGGCGAAGCTCGCGGCATCGGCGCCCGCGAACGGGCGCGCGATCACCCGGCCGATGTTGTAGGGCTCGAGCAGTCGCCGGGCGATCTCGCATACCTCGTAGAGGCGCTCTAGCCCGAAGGCCTCCTCGTGGGCGGCGATCTGGAACACCGAGTCCGCCGAGGTGTAGACGATGGGCTTGCCGCTCTCGACGTGGGCCTCGCCGAGCCGGGCGATCACCTCGGTGCCCGAGGCGTGGCAGTCGCCGAGCACGCCGGGCAGCTCGGCCTCCTCGATCAGGGCGCCCAAGAGCTCGGCGGGAAAGCTCTGCTCGCGATCCGGGAAATAGCCCCAGTCGAAGCGCACCGGCACGCCGGCGATCTCCCAGTGGCCGGAGGGGGTATCCTTGCCCGAGGAGAGTTCCCGGGCGTGACCGTAGGCGCCAACGACCTCGTCCGGCGCCGCGACGCCCTCGGCCCAGTTACCGGTGCTCTCGCGGTGGGCATGGAAGAGCCCGAGCCGGGCGAGGTTCGGCAGCGCGAGCGGGCCCTGGCGGCCCGGGCCGTCTGCGTCTGCGGCGAGGTTGGCCTCGCCCCGGGCGCAGGCGGCGGCGATATGGCCCAGGGTGTCGGCGCCGGCATCGCCGAAGCGCTCGGCATCCTGCGTGGCGCCGATGCCGAAGGAGTCGAGGACCAGCACGATGGCGCGGCTCATGGCACCTCCCGACGGATCACGTCGTGGGTCAGTGGGGGCAGGGCGATCCGCTCGTCGCCGACGCGCATGGCGTCGCGCAGCTGTCGCCCGGCGGTTTCAGCATCGTCCACGCTGGCGGCATGAACCAGCGCCAGGGGGCGGTGGCCGTCGACGGCTTCCCCGAGCGAGGCGATGCGCGAGAGGCCGACGGCGGGGTCGATGGCCGCGCCCGGCGTGCGGCGCCCGCCGCCGAGCTCCACCACGGTGAGGCCCAGCGCGCGGGTGTCGATCGCCTGCACCCGCCCGGGCCGCTCGGCGTAGATGGCGCGCACCACCGGCGCCTCCGGCAGGTGGGCGGCGGGATGCTCGAGCAGGTCGCTCGGCCCGCCGAGGCCCGCCACCATGCGCGCGAAGCGTTCGGCGGCCGCCCCGGAGGCGAGTGTTTCGTCCAGGCGCGCCAGGGCGGCCTCGTGAGAGTCGGCCAGGCGGCCGGCCATCAGCAGCTCGGCGGCCAGCCGGCGCGTCACCTGCAGCAGCCGGCCGTGGCGCTTCTCGCCGCTCAGCAGGCGGATCGCCTCGTGCACCTCCAGGGCATTGCCGGCGCGGGGCGCCAGCGGCTGGCTCATGTCGGTGACCATCGCCGTGGTGCGGGTGCCGGCGCGACTCGCCACCTCGGCGATGGTCGCGGCGAGCTCCCGGGCGGCGTCGGCGCTGGGCATGAAGGCGCCGCTGCCCACCTTGACGTCCATCACCAGGCCCTCGAGGCCGCAGGCGAGCTTCTTGCCGAGGATCGAGCTCACGATCAGCGGCAGCGACTCCACCGTGGCGGTGACGTCGCGCACCGCATAGAGGCGCCGGTCGGCCGGGGCGAGGTCGGCGGTCTGGCCGATGATCGCCACGCCGACCTCGCGCACCAGGCGGCGGAAGGTGGCGGTGTCGGGGCTCACCGAGTAGCCGGGGATCGCCTCGAGCTTGTCCAGGGTGCCGCCGGTGTGACCCAGGCCCCGCCCGGAGACCATCGGCACGTGGCCGCCGCAGGCGGCGATCCAGGGCCCCAGCACCAGCGAGACCAGATCGCCCACGCCGCCGGTGGAGTGCTTGTCGAGCACCGGCCCCGGGAGGTCGAGGCCGGACCAGTCGAGCACCTCGCCGGAGTCGCGGATCGCCTCGGTCAGCGCCACGGTCTCGTCGGCGTCCATGCCCTTGAGGAACACCGCCATGGCGAGCGCCCCCACCTGGGCATCGGAGAGCCGGCCGTCGCTGATGCCGGCGACCAGCTCATTGATCGCCGCGCGGTCGAGCGCGTGGCCGTCGCGCTTGGTCCGGATCAGCTCCTGGGGCAGCGACACAGAGGGCAGGGCGGCCGCGCTCATCAGGCGCCTCCGGCTTTCCCGGTATCGACCTCGAGGGTCGCGAGCAGGTCGTCGAGCAGGCTCGATGCGCCGAAGCGGAAGTGCGCCGGGGTGAGCCAGGCCACGCCCATCAGGCGCTCCGCGAGCTTCAGGTAGGCCAGGGCGTCCTCAACGGTGCGCACACCGCCGGCCGCCTTGAAGCCCGCGTCGCCGCCGTTGTCGCGGATCGCGGTCAGCATGATCTCGGCGGCCTCGAGGGTGGCGTTGACGGCCACCTTGCCGGTGGAGGTCTTGAGGAAGTCGGCGCCGCCTTCGAGGGCCAGCTCGCTGGCGCGGCGGATCAGCGCCGGGTCCTTGAGCTCACCGGTCTCGAGGATCACCTTGAGCACGGCATCGCCGGCGGCCTGCTTGCAGAAGGCGACCAGCTCGCGACCGGTCTCCTCGTCGCCGGCCAGCAGGGCGCGCCAGGGGAAGACCACGTCGATCTCATCGGCGCCGGACGCCGCGGCGCTGCGGGTCGCTCGGGCGGCGGCCATGATGTCGTCGCCGCCCGCGGGGAAGTTGGTGACCGTGGCCACCTTGACGATGCCCTGGAGGCCATGGGCCTTCAGCGCGCGCTGCGCGGTGACCACGAAGTCCGGGTAGACGCAGATCGCCGCCGGGGTGCCGGCGGGGGTCCTGGCGCGCTGGCAGAGGGCCTCGATGGTGGCGTCGGTATCGTCGTCGTTGAGGCTGGTGAGGTCCATCAGCGCCAGGGCCTGGCGGGCGGCCTGCTGCAGTTCGGTCATGGGGGCTCCGGTATGGCGAGAGAGTGCGTGAAAAATGCAAGCGTCATAGTGCCGTCGTCGCCCGCCGCAGAGGGCCGACGACGGCGCGGTCAGGCGGCGGCCAGGGCCAGGAAGAAGCCGGCCAGAGACGCCGACATCAGGTTCGAGAGGGTGCCGGCCAGCACCGCCTTGAGGCCGAAGCGGGCGATCTCGTGGCGGCGGCTCGGGGCGATGCTGCCCAGCCCCCCGAGCAGGATGGCGATCGAGGAGAGGTTGGCGAAGCCGCACAGGGCGAAGGAGAGGATCGCCATGGTGTGGGGCGTCATGACCTGCCCGGTGGCGGCCACCAGCTGCTCACCCTCAAGGTAGGGGGCGAGATTGATGTAGGCCACGAACTCGTTGACCACCAGCTTCTGGCCGATGAACGAGCCGGCGAGCGTCGCCTCCTCCCAGGGCACACCGAGCAGGAAGGCGAGCGGCGAGAAGAGCCAGCCGAGGATCAGCTCCAGGCTCAGCGATTCCATGCCGAACCAGCCGCCGATGCCGCCGAGCATGCCGTTGAACAGGGCGATCAGGCCGATGAAGGCGAGCAGCATGGCGCCGACGTTGGCGGCCAGGCGCAGGCCGGAGCTGGCGCCGGCCGCGGCGGCGTCCAGCACGTTGCTCGGGCGGTCCTCGTCCTCCTCGAGGCGCTCCTCCACCTCGGAGACGCTGTCCTCCGGCTGCTGGGTCTCGGGCATCAGCAGCTTGGCGAACAGCAGCCCGCCGGGCGCCGCCATGAAGGAGGCCGCCACCAGATACTCCATGGGGATGCCCAGGGCGGCGTAGCCGGCCAGCACCGAGCCGGCCACCGAGGCGAGCCCGCCGCACATCACCGCGAACAGCTGCGACGGGGTCATGCGGGCGATGAAGGGACGCACCACCAGCGGCGCCTCGGTCTGGCCGACGAAGATGTTGGCGGTGGCGGAGAGCGATTCGGTGCGTGAGGTGCCCAGTGCCTTCTGCAGGGCGCCGCCGAGGATGCGGATCACCCACTGCATGATGCCCAGGTAGTAGAGCACGGCGGTCAGCGAGGAGAAGAAGATGATCACCGGCAGCACCTTGATGGCGAAGACGAAGCCGGTGGCTTCGACGTCGGCCAGGCCGCCGAACACGAAGTCGATGCCGTCGTTGGCGTAGAGCACCACCTGGCTGACCGCGCCAGAGACGCTGGCAAGCACCGCCTGGCCGACCGGCACGTAGAGCACGAAGGCGCCGATGCCGGCCTGGATGGCGAAGGCGCCCAGCACGGTGCGCAGGCGAATCGCGCGGCGGTCTGAGGAGAACAGCAGGGCGATGGCGATCAGGGTCGCCATGCCGACCACGCTCATGAAGAGGGTCATGGGGCACCTATCCGATGGGGCGGCCTGGAGGGCAGGCATGCGGGTGAATGTGACGCGCGAGTGTGAGGTGAAAACTATCACATTCGATGTTATTTTTTTAACATTTTCAGCCCTCATTTCAGCCCTCATGGCCGCTACCGAAAGCCCGGCAACGACGTGTCGGCAAGGGGGCATCAGGAGAGCCTGAGCAGATGAACGAACGCAGTGTCCGGCGCCTCGCCCGGCTGAGTGAGGCCCTTGCCCATGGCGGCAGCCTGCGGCTTTCCGAGGCCGCCGTACTGTGCGGCGTCTCCGCGATGACCATCCGCCGCGACCTGGCCGCCGCCGAGAGTGGCTTGCAGCTGATGGGGGGGCACCTGGTGCGCAGCGACGATCCGCGCTATGCGCCGGTCTACGACCTGGATGCCCAGCAGGACCGCCACGCCGCGGCCAAGCGCCGACTCTGCCGGCGGGCGCTCGAGCGCATCGCGCCCGGCGATACGCTGTTCATCGACTGCGGGACGACCCTGATGCCCCTCGCCGCGGGCCTGCCGCATGACCAGTCGCTGACCGTGGTGACCTACGCCCTCAACGTGGCCGAGGCGGTGAGCCTGCTCCCGGGGGTGCGCCTGATTCTCTTGGGCGGACTCTATCACGGCTCGTCGCGCTCCTTCGCCGATGACGAGGTGGATGCCGCCATCCGCCGTCTCGGCATCAACCAGGCCTTCCTCTCCGCCGCGGGCGTGCACGAGCGCCAGGGCCTGAGCTGTTTTCACTTCCACGAGGTGGCGCCCAAGCAGGCGGCCATCGCCACCGCGGCCAGGCGCCTGCTGGTGGTGGACGAGAGCAAGCTCGGCGTCATCCGCCCGATGCGCTTCGCCGGGCTCGACGACATCGACGAGATCATCAGCGACGGCGAGGGTGCGCGGCGCCTCGCCGCGGGTGAGCCCGCCCGGCCGTAGGTGGGGGATGGCCTTGGGGAGCGTGGAAAGCTGTCCGGCATCAAGGCAGGGCGCGCAAAGGATTGCTAACTTGTAAGGCGACTCATCGAGAACAACGACTGCCCATCGTCTGGAGACACGCCCTATGCAAGCCGCAGATGTCATGACGACCAACGTGATCACCGTCACTCCCGACAGCGATGTCGGCGAGATCGCCAGCCTGCTGCTGGAGCACGGCATCAGCGCCGTGCCGGTGGTCGACGCCGACGACCGGGTCCTCGGCATCGTCAGCGAAGGAGACCTGATGGCGCGGATCGAGCCCGAGGAAGATCAGCGCCGCTCCTGGTGGCTCAAGCTCTTCAGCGCCGGCGGCGATGCCGCGGACTACGTGAAGACCCACGGGCGCAAGGCCGGCCAGATCATGACCGCCAACCCCCTCACCGTGGGCGAGAACGAGCCGCTGCACCACATCGCCTCGCTGCTCGAGAAGCGCCGCATCAAGCGGGTGCCGGTGGTGCGCGACGGCAAGCTGGTGGGCATCGTCAGCCGCTCCAACCTGCTGCGCGGCTTCTCCGTGGATCGCCAGTCGGCCGGCGGTGACGATGGCCGCGCGATCCGCGATGCCATCCTCAAGGAGGTCGACGAGAACACCGGCGTGATGGTTGATCGCATCAACGTCATCGTCGCCGATGGCAAGGTGCAGCTGTGGGGGCTCGTCGAGAGCAAGGAGCAGCGCTGGGCCGTGCAGGTCGCCGCGGAGAACATCGACGGCGTCAAGGAGGTCGAGAACAACCTGGGCTTCGTGCCGCGAGGCGTCGGGGCGGTCTGATCCTCGATTCTGAGCTCGTCTGTCGTTCGCGCAAGCTCGACACCAACGCCAGCGGGGCGGCCAAGAGGCCGCCCCGCTGTCTTTTACGTCATCCGCTGCGTGCCGCGGCGGCGGACCGCGGCATTACGCCTCGGCGGCCTGCACCTTGGCAAGCGCCGCCTCCAGGCTCTCCAGGGTGCGCTCCGGGTGGTGGAGCTTGTCGAGGCCGAACAAGCCGATGCGGAAGGTCCGGAAGTGTTCGCCCTCGTCGCACATCAGCGGCACGCCGGCGGCGACCTGAACGCCGGCCTCGAGGAACTTGGCGACGATCGCCTCGTCATCGGCGTAGCTTACCACCACGCCCGGCGCCTCGAAGCCCGGCGCGGCCACGCTCTTGTAGCCGTGCTTGGCGAGCATCTCGCGCACCAGGCGGCCGACCTCGCGCTGCTCCTCGTAGACGCGATCGAAGCCGTACTGCCGAGTCTCGTTCATCACGTCGCGCAGCTGGCGCAGGCCGTCGGTGGGCAGGGTGGCGTGGTAGGCGTGCCCGCCGCCCTCGTAGGTCTCCATGATCGAGAGCCACTTCTTCAGGTCGCAGGCGAAGCTGGTGCTGGTGGTCTCCTCGATGATCTCGCGCGCCTGGCGAGAGAGCATGACCATGCCGCAGCAGGGGCTGCCGCTCCAGCCCTTCTGGGGGGCGCTGACCAGCACGTCGACGCCGACGTCCTGCATGTCGACCCACAGGGTGCCGGAGGCGATGCAGTCGAGCACCAGCAGGCCGCCCTGGTCGTGGATGGCGTCGGCGATCTTCTGCAGGTAGTCGTCCGGCAGCAGCATGCCCGAGGAGGTCTCGACATGGGGCGCGAAGACGATGTCCGGCTGCTGCTCGCGGATCGCCTCGACCACGTCCTCGATGGGCGGCGGCGCGAAGGGCGAGGTGACGTCGTCATCGTCCAGCCGGCGGGCCTTGAGCACGTTGACGTCGGAGGGGATCTTGCCCATCGACAGGATCTGGCTCCAGCGGTAGCTGAACCAGCCGTTGCGGATCACCAGGCAGCGGCGGTCCTTGGCGAACTGTCGCGCCACGGCTTCCATGGCGAAGGTGCCGCTACCGGGCACGATGACCGTCGAGTGCGCGTGGTAGACCTCCTTCAGCGTGGCGGACACGTCGCACATCACGCCCTGGAAGCTCTTCGACATGTGGTTCAGTGCGCGATCGGTATAGACCACCGAGTACTCGAGCAGTCCATCGGGGTCGACATCGGGTAGCAGTCCGGCCATTGCGGTCTCCCTGTTGTGGTTCGGGCCATTGCGTATGCCCCAGAGCATATTCGCAATCACGCGCTCAGGCCAGCCAGTGGCGCCCCATCGGCTATTGGCTCAGCGATCACCGGCGGCGGCCTGGGCGGCGTCGGACAGCGCCTCGCGATTGATGGCGGCGATCTGCTCGGCGGCACGCTGCAGGGCCGGCAGGCACGCAAGCGCCTTGTCGCGGGTCATGCGCATGATCGGCGCCTGGATCGCTAGGCCGGTATTCGAGGGGCCGTCGGGGTTGGGCGCCAGCACCGCGATGCACAGGAGCCCCGGCAGGAACTCCTCGTCGTCGAAGGCATAGCCCTGGCGGCGCACGGCCTCGATCTCGGCCTCGAGGGCCTCGGGATCGATGAGGGTGTTGCGCGTGAAGCTCTCCAACGACAGCTCATTGAGCAGTCGCCGACGCTGGGCGGGCGCCATCTGGGCGAGGAAGAGCTTGCCGCTGGCCGAGCAGTGCACCGGCACCCGGGAACCGGGGTGCAGATAGAAGCGCAGCGGTGCCGAGGTCTCCACACGATCGAGATAGAGCACCTCGCCGCCGGAGAGCGCGGTGATGTTGCAGCTCTCGCCGACCTCATCGACCAGCTTCCTCAATACCGCATGGCGGGCCCCGTGCACGGTGTCGTTGAGCAACAGCGACTCGGCCAGGCGGCGAAGGCGGCTGCCCTTGCTGTAGTGGCGGCCGTCGGCCTCGCGCTGCAGCATGCCCGAGGTCTCGAGCTGCTGGAGCATGCGATGCAGGGTGGGCTTGGGCAGGCCGGTCTCCTCGACCATGCCCTGCAGCGTGAAGAACTGGTCCTTCCCCGCGATCACCTCCAGCAGAGCCAGCAGGCGCTGTGCCGGCGTATCGCCCTCGAGGCGGCTCATCTCGGATTTGGTCGTCATATCGGCTCTCCCTTTGGTCTCAAGGTAATTTGTTCCCGAAAAGAAATCAATTTGTACCGTTTTATGGAATTTTGTTGACGGGCCGTCGGTGGAGCGCTACGTTTTGGTCAGGTTCCATATATCGGAACCCCTGGTATTAAAAACAAAGACCCGGTATCAAAAAACGAATACTCAGATCGAAAAACAATGAGCTGACGCGAATACCAGATCCGTCACTCAGCGCTCCCGCGGAGGTTTCCATGAGCACCCAAGACACCACAGACACTCGCCAGGTCGTGACAGGCAAGCAGACGATGACCCCCTCGGAGGCCTTCGTGGAGACCCTGGTCGCCAACGGGGTGACCGACATGTTCGGCATCATGGGCTCGGCCTTCATGGACGCCATGGATATCTTCGCCCCGGCCGGCATCCGCCTGATCCCGGTGGTCCACGAGCAGGGCGCGGCGCACATGGCCGACGGCTATGCCCGCGTCTCCGGTCGTCACGGCACGGTGATCGGCCAGAACGGCCCCGGCATCTCCAACGCCGTGACCGGCATCGCCGCGGCCTACTGGGCGCACACCCCGGTGGTCATCGTCACCCCCGAGACCGGCACCACCGGCATCGGCCTGGGCGGCTTCCAGGAGTGCCACCAGCTGCCGATGTTCCAGGAGTTCACCAAGTACCAGGGCCACGTGACCCACCCGTCGCGCATGGCCGAGTACACCGGTCGCTGCTTCGACCGGGCGATGTCCGAGATGGGCCCGACCCAGCTCAACATCCCGCGCGACTACTTCTATGGCGAGATCGAATGCGAGATCCCGGAGCCCGCGCGCCTCGACCGCGGCCCGGGCGGCACCCGCACCCTCAACGAGGCCGCTGAACTGCTGGCCAACGCCGAGTTCCCGGTGATCGTCTCCGGCGGCGGGGTGGTGATGGCCGATGGCGTCGACGCCTGCAAGGCGCTGGCCGAGCGACTCGGCGCGCCGGTGGTCAACAGCTACCAGCACAACGACTCCTTCCCGGCCAGCCACCCGCTGTGGTGCGGCCCGCTGGGTTACCAGGGCTCCAAGGCCGGCATGAAGCTGATTGCCCAGGCCGACGTGGTGGTGGCGCTGGGCACCCGCCTGGGGCCGTTCGGCACCCTGCCGCAGCACGGCCTGGACTACTGGCCGAAGGACGCCAAGATCATCCAGATCGACGCCGACCACAAGATGCTGGGTCTGGTGAAGAAGATCGCCGTGGGCATCTGCGGCGACGCCAGGGACGCCGCCGAGGCGATCACCGAGCGCCTGGCCAGCCGTGACCTGGTGTGCGACGCCACCAAGGCCAAACGCGCAGACCAGATCGCCAGCGAGAAGGCCGCCTGGGAGCGCGAGCTCGACGAGTGGACCCACGAGAAGGACCCGTTCAGCCTCGACGCCATCGACGAGGCCCAGGGCGAGACGCCGTTCTCCGGCGGCGAGTACCTGCACCCGCGCCAGGTGCTGCGTGAGCTCGAGAAGGCCATGCCCGAGGACGCGATGGTGTCCACCGACATCGGCAACATCAACGCCGTGGCGCACAGCTACCTGCGCTTCGAGAAGCCGCGCAGCTTCTTCGCGCCGATGAGCTTCGGCAACTGCGGCTACGCCTTTCCCACCATGATCGGGGCCAAGGTGGCCGCGCCGGAGCGCCCGGGGATCGCCTACGCCGGTGACGGCGCCTGGGGCATGAGCCTGATGGAGACCATGACCGCGGTGCGTCACGAGATCCCGGTGACCGCGGTGGTGTTCCACAACCGCCAGTGGGGCGCCGAGAAGAAGAACCAGGTCGAGTTCTACAACCGCCGCTTCGTGGCCGGCGAGCTGGACAATCAGAGCTTCGCCGAGATCGGCCGGTCGATGGGCGCCGAGGGCATCACCGTGGATCGCCTCGAGGACGTGGGCCCGGCGCTGAAGAAGGCGGTGGACCTGCAGATGAACGAGGGCAAGACCTGCATCATCGAGATCATGTGCACCCGCGAGCTGGGCGACCCCTTCCGCCGCGATGCGCTGAAGAAGCCGGTGCGCCTGCTCGAGAAGTATCAGGACTACGTCTGATCGAACCGATTGTCGAATGTGCTGCAAGGGTTCCCCCGGCGCTGCCGGGGGCTTTTTTATCTGACGACTGCCGCGCCATGCGGCAGGCATGAGAGGCCATCCCATGAAAGCCTTGAATCAGATTCTCGAGCGCGCGCGCCGCGATCCCCGGCGCATCGTGCTCTGCGAAGGCGAGGACGAGCGCATCTTGAGCGCGGCCGCCAAGGCGGCGGAGCAGGGCATCGCCCGGATCATCCTGGTGGGAAGCCGCGCGGCGATCGGCGCGGCCGCCGAGCGCGTTGGGGTCGACCTGGCGGCGGTCGAGGTGATCGACCCGGCCGACTCGCCGTTGACCGACGAACTGGCCCAAGCGCTCCTGGCGCTGCGCGAGCAGAAGGGCATGACCCCGGAGCAGGCCGCGACGGCGATACGCGAGCCGCTCTGCTTCGCCAACATGCTGGTCCGCGAGGGCCATGCCGACGGCACCGTGGCGGGGGCGGTGAACACTACCGCCGATGTGGTGCGAAGCGCCATCCAGCTGCTGGGGCTGGCCCCGGGAAGCAAGCTGGTCTCGAGCTTCTTTCTGATGATGCTCTGCCAGCCCTTCCATAACCTCAAGGGCGGCATGATCTTCTCCGACTGCGGCCTGGTCATCGATCCCGACGCCGGCAAGCTCGCCCAGATCGCCATGGCTGCCGCCGACAGCGCCCAGGCGCTGCTCGACGAGGCGCCGCGGGTGGCCATGCTGTCGTTCTCGACCAGCGGCAGCGCCCGACATGGTGCCGTCGAGAAGGTCGTGCAGGCCGCCCGCGAGGTGAAGGCCGCCCGGCCAGCGCTCGCCATCGACGAAGACGTGCAGCTTGACGCCGCCATCGTGGCCGAGATCGCCGAGCGCAAGCTGCCCGACTCGAAGGTCAAGGGCAACGCCAACGTGCTGATCTTTCCGGACCTCGAGGCCGGCAACATCGGCTACAAGCTGGCCGAACGGATCGGCGGCGCCGAGGCCATCGGCCCACTGCTGCAAGGGCTGGCCAAGCCGGCCAACGACCTCTCCCGAGGCTGCGGCGTCGATGATGTCTTTCACGTGATCGCGGTGACCACGGTGCAGGCCCAGGCGGCCGGTGCAGAGCGAGCCGCGGCGGTCGATCAGGTGCCGTGAGCGCCGGGCCGTCGGTCATCGAGATCGACGTCGATGGTCGAACCGATGATGGAGAGCCGGTGATGGAGAGCCAGTGATGGAGAGCCAGTGATGGAGAGCCAGTGATGGAGAGCCAGTGATGGAGAGCCGATGAAATGACCCTCGAGGTACTCCTCTCATTTATCGCCATTGCCGCCATCGCCGGCTACTTCCAGACGGTGACCGGCTTCGGGCTGGGCATGATCGTGATGGGTGCGACCAGCGGGCTTGCCGTCGCGCCCGTGGCCTCGGTGGCGGCGGTGGTCAGCCTGATGATGCTGGCCAACAGTGCGGTGGCGCTGCCCGGCAAGCTGAAGCATCTCGACATGGCGGTGATCGGGGCCACGGTGCTTGGCATCGTACCGGCGACCGTGATCGGTGTGCTGCTGCTCGACGTGATGAGCGGCAGCGCCGAGAGCGTGCTGCGCATCGCCCTGGGCCTGCTGGTCTGCTACGGCGGGCTGAGCCTGGTACTGCGCCCCCGCCAGCGCGAGACCCTCTCCTCACGGGGCAGTTTCTTTATCAGCGGCGTGCTCTCGGGGCTCTGCGGCGGGCTCTTCGGCATCGCCGGGCCGCCGGTGATTTACCAGTGCTATCGCCAGCCGCTGCCGCCGGTGGCAATCCGCAACATGCTGATCCTGATGTTCGCGGCCACCTCGGGCATGCGCACCCTGTTCGTCGCCGCCACGGGCGGGCTGAATCTCGAGATCCTCACCCTTACCGCCTGGGCGATTCCCGTGGTGGCGCTGGTCACCTATGCCGGGCGGCGCTGGCCGCCCCGGTTGTCGCCCCTGGCCATGCGCCGGGTCGCCTTCGTCACGCTGTTGGTGATCGGCGGCGGGCTGATCCTCTCGGAGATGCTGTAAGACGCTCTAATCTCTACTTCCTACTCGGCCCCGTCGCAGAGCCGCCAGGCACCTTCCTCGAGGGGCAGCAGGGCGGCGATGGCCGCGGTGGCCACCACGTGAGTGGTCTCCTGCACGGGGTCGTGGACGTTGAGCCCGCCGTGCACCACGCTCACCTCGGCGCGGCCGCGAGGCAGCTCGGCCGCCACCACCGCGGCATCGACGCGCTCGGGTTCCTGCACGCCGATGGTCACCTGGACCCGCATCTCGCGGTGGTCGATGCCCAGCGACTTGAACAGCACGATGGAGGAGTGGTGCAGGGCGTCGTGCACGGCGCGACAGGCCGCCTTGGTGTAGTCCTCGCCGTAGAGGTCGTTGCCGCTGCCCATTTCCAGGATGATGCGACGCTCAGTCATGATCGGGCTCCATGTCGAAGGAGACGATGATGGCGGCGTTGGCGATCACGCTGGTGCCGCTGCCGTCGGGTTTATCCACGTCAAGCCCCCCCTTGACCAGGCGCACCGATGGCTGGCCGTAGGGGAAGATGCGAAGCAGGGCCGCCGGGTCGACGGCGGCGGGGTCCTGTACTCCGATCTCGACGTCGATCAGCATCGCCTCCTTGGGGAAGTCGAAGGCGTCGGCGACGTTCAGCGAGTTGTGCCACAGGGCATCGCGGATCGCCCGGGCGGCGGCCTCGGTGTAGTCGCGGCTGCGGATCGAGGTGCCCATGCCGAACTGGGTCACCATGCGGGTCTTGGCCATGCGCTCTCTCCGTCGTCAGTCGTGGCCGTGGTGGCGGATCACGAAGTGCTTGGTGGTCGTCTCGATCACCTCCCAGTATCCACGAAAGCCGTCGGGGATCAGGAAGGCGTCGCCAGTGCGGTAGGTCTGGGCGCTGCCGTCCTCGGCGATCAGCCGCACGTGGCCCTCGAGGATATAGCAGAACTCGTCGCGATCGGTGAAGGCGTGCCACTTGCCGGGGGTGCTGGTCCAGGTACCGGCGATCAGCTGGCCATCGGGGCTTGCGAAGTTCAGCGTGGCGTCGTGGTGCGGGTCGCCCTCGACCACGCGGTCCGGCAGGTCGGCCAGGCGCCGGTGGGTTTGCGTCTCGGGATCGTGGCCGATGTCGATGACCTTGACGGGCATGGGGCTCTCCTCTGGAAAGTCAGGCGTCGAGGATCAGCGCCGGTGGCGGCCGCCGATCAGCTCGACGATCTCGTCGAACAGATGGGTGTCCAGCGCCTGGGCCATGTCGGTGGCCAGGCAGCGGCGGTAGAAGGGGCTCAGGTCCAGGCCCACGCCCAGGCCCAGCACCTCCACCTGGCCCTCGCGGCTGCGCCGGGCGACGACCTCCTTGAGGTGGTTGTCCAGGTAGTAGGGGTCGTTGGCCAGGTTGGTGGCGCTGTCTGCCGGGCAGCCGTCCGAGATCACGATCAGGATGCGGCGGTTCTCGGGGCGGGCGAGCAGTCGCTCGCAGGCCCAGTCCACCGCCTCGCCGTCGATCCCCTCCCGGAACAGGTCGGGCTTGAGCAGGGCGGCGATGTCGGTGCGGGCGCGCCGCCAGCTGCGCTCGGCGTCCTTGAACACCATATGGCACACTTCGTTGAGGCGTCCCGGGCCGCGGGGACGCCCGCCGCTCATCCACGCCTTGTAGGCGCGGCCGCCGTTCCAGGCGCCGGTAGTGAAGCCGAGCAGCTCGGCGCTCGCCCCGATCATCTCCAGGGCGCGGATCAGGCTCTCGGCCATCATCGTCACCGGCATGGTGTGGTGCTTCATCGAGCCCGAGCAGTCGATCAGCAGGCTGACGGCGCAGTCGGTGCCGAGCTTCACCTGGTCGCGATAGAACAGGCGCCGCTCGGTGGGCGAGCTGACCAGCTGGGCGAGGCGCCGTCCGTCGATGCGCCCCTCCTCCTCGCCGAAGGAGCGGCCGTCGACGCGCGGCTCCCAGAGTACGCTGCCCAGCCGCCGGGCCAGGCGCGGCAGGTTGATGGCCTGCTCGGCGGTGGCCTGGTCGAGCCGCTCGCGGTTCTCGCGCAGCAGGGCGCGGCGCACCAGGCTGCCGGCGGCGACTTCGCGGTCGAAGCGGGTGGTGAAGACTCGATAGGCCAGGGCGGCGTCCTCGAAGGTCTTGCTGTGCCCGGTGGTGGCGGCCGAGATGCCGTCCTCGTTGCCCTCGCCGTCTTCGAGGTCGAGCAGCAGCGCGAAGGCATCGCTGGGCGCCTCCTCCGGCGCCTCGTCCTCGTCGCCCTCGGCCTGTTCCCGAGCGGCGCGCACCCGTTCGCCGACGATCCTGGCAACTTCCAAGGCATGATCCGCATAGCGACGTTGGTCTTGACGGTGCTGTCGAATGCCGCGCAGCGATGCTCCGAGCTCGGCGACCAGTGAGCCGCGCATGATCTCGATATGGTCTTCGATTTCCTCGGGAAGTTGCCGGCTCATCAGGCGCGACCAACAGATTTCGGCGACGGTATAGAGGAGCATCCCGAGGGAGCCTTCGGTGAGACCCGAGTCGACGAAGTCGCGAGACCAGTGTCGGAAACGCCGGTTCAGGTTGACGGCCATGCCCGGCATGTCGGCGGGGACCCGGGTCTCCACGCGCAGCTGCTCGAGCAGCTCGAAGACCAGCCGCTCGACCGGATCCGCCGGGCAGCGCGCGCGGTGCAGGGCCGGGTCGGAGTGGATCAGCCGCAGGGCCATGCCGTCGGCGGCGGCCCGGCAGTCGGCGAAGTCGTCCTGCTCGGGGTCGATGCGCAGGTGCGGCGCATGGGTCGGCAGGCGGCTTTCGCCTTGATAGAGGCGCCGGCCGCGGTAGTGCAGGTCGGCCCGGCCGGTCAGGGCGCGCAGGCTGGCCGCGCAGAGCTCTTCGATCCGCTGTTGACGGCGCGCCTGCTGCTGGGAGCTTTGGGTCATGACGCGGTCGCCTCCCGCATCCACGACTCGTCGAGCTCCTCGCCGAAGCAGCGCTGGTAGTACTCGGCGACGGTGGGCCGCTCGGCCTCGTCGCACTTGTTGAGAAAGGAGAGCCGGAAGGCCAGCGCCGGGTTGCGGAAGATCTCGCAGTTCTCGGCCCAGGTGATCACCGTGCGCGGCGACATCAGGGTAGAGAGGTCGCCGGCGGCGAAGCCCTGACGCGTCAGGTTGGCCACCGCCACCATCGAGGCGATCAGCTTGCGTCCCTTCTCGGTGTCCTTGCTGGGCACCCGGCCGAGCACGATGGCCGCCTCTTCCTCGCGGGGCAGGTAGTCGAGCTTGGCGACGATGTTCCAGCGATCCATCTGGGCGTGGTTGAGCACCTGGGTGCCCTGGTAGAGCCCGGACAGGTTACCCAGTCCCACGGTGTTGGCGGTGGCGAACAGCCGGAAGTAGGGGTGGGGATGGATGACCCGGTTCTGGTCGAGCAGCGTGAAGTGACCGTCGCGCTCGAGGATGCGCTGGATGACGAACATCACGTCCGGGCGGCCGGCATCGTACTCGTCGAAGATCAAGGCCACCGGTCGCTGCAGCGACCAGGGCACGATGCCCTCCTGGAACTCGGTGACCTGCACCCCGTCGCGGATCACGATAGCGTCCTTGCCGACCAGGTCGAGGCGGCTGATGTGGCCGTCCAGGTTGACCCGCATGCAGGGCCAGTTGAGGCGCGCCGCCACCTGTTCGATATGCGTCGACTTGCCGGTGCCGTGCAGCCCCTGGACCATCACCCGGCGATTGCGGGTGAAGCCGGCGAGGATCGCCAGGGTCACGTCGGGGTTGAAGCGATAGGCCTCGTCGACCTCGGGCACGTACTCGTCGCGCCAGCTGAAGGCGGGGACCTTCAGATCGCTGTCGATGCCGAAGAGCTCGCGCACCGACACCTGGATGTCGGGCTGGGCATTCATGGGGTCTGTCATCACCGTCTCCTCGGCCCGGGGACCGTTGACCTTGGGCGTCCCTGATCGAACCCGCTGGCAGGGGACGTTGCTGCCGGAGTGTTCAGTGAGCATAGATCAGTTTCGTAAAAAGAATCAAATCGTATCGTTTTATGGAATTTGTTCTTGACGAGGGTGGAGTGACTGCCTAGAGTCTGTCCGTATTCCGAAAGCCGGAATAAATCATCTCATATAATACAACCCGGATGACGGGCTCGGAGGACACCCCATGAGCACCCAAGACACCACAGACACTCGCCAGGTCGTGACAGGCAAGCAGACGATGACCCCCTCGGAGGCCTTCGTGGAGACTCTGGTCGCCAACGGGGTGACCGACATGTTCGGCATCATGGGCTCGGCCTTCATGGACGCCATGGACATCTTCGCCCCGGCCGGCATCCGCCTGATTCCGGTGGTCCACGAGCAGGGCGCGGCGCACATGGCCGACGGCTATGCCCGCGTCTCCGGCCGTCACGGCACGGTGATCGGCCAGAACGGCCCCGGCATCTCCAACGCCGTGACCGGCATCGCCGCGGCCTACTGGGCGCACACCCCGGTGGTCATCGTCACCCCCGAGACGGGTACCACCGGCATCGGCCTGGGCGGCTTCCAGGAGTGCCATCAGCTGCCGATGTTCCAGGAGTTCACCAAGTACCAGGGCCACGTGACCCACCCGTCGCGGATGGCCGAGTACACCGGCCGTTGCTTCGACCGGGCGATGTCCGAGATGGGCCCGACCCAGCTCAACATCCCGCGTGACTACTTCTACGGCGAGATCGAGTGCGAGATCCCCGAGCCCGCGCGCCTCGATCGCGGCCCGGGCGGCACCCGCACCCTCAACGAGGCCGCAAAGCTCCTGGCCAACGCCGAGTTCCCGGTGATCGTCTCCGGCGGCGGGGTGGTGATGGCCGATGGCGTCGACGCCTGTCAGGCGCTGGCCGAGCGGCTGGGTGCGCCGGTGGTCAACAGCTACCAGCACAACGACTCCTTCCCGGCCAGCCACCCGCTGTGGTGCGGCCCGCTGGGTTACCAGGGCTCCAAGGCCGGCATGAAGCTGATCAGTCAGGCCGACGTGGTGGTGGCGCTGGGCACGCGCCTGGGGCCGTTCGGCACCCTGCCGCAGCACGGCCTGGACTACTGGCCGAAGGACGCCAAGATCATCCAGATCGACGCCGACCACAAGATGCTGGGCCTGGTGAAGAAGATCGCGGTGGGCATCTGCGGCGACGCCAGGGACGCCGCCGAGGCGATCACCGAGCGCCTGGCCGGCCGTGACCTGGTGTGCGACGCCACCAAGGCCAAGCGCGCCGACCAGATCGCCAGCGAGAAGGCCGCCTGGGAGCGCGAGCTCGACGAGTGGACCCACGAGAAGGACCCGTTCAGCCTCGACGCCATCGACGAGGCCCAGGGCGAGACGCCGTTCTCCGGCGGCGAGTACCTGCACCCGCGCCAGGTGCTGCGCGAGCTCGAGAAGGCCATGCCCGAGGACGCGATGGTCTCCACCGACATCGGCAACATCAACGCCGTGGCGCACAGCTACCTGCGCTTCGAGAAGCCGCGCAGCTTCTTCGCGCCGATGAGCTTCGGCAACTGCGGCTACGCCTTTCCCACCATGATCGGGGCCAAGGTGGCCGCGCCGGAGCGCCCGGGGATCGCCTACGCCGGCGACGGCGCCTGGGGCATGAGCCTGATGGAGACCATGACCGCGGTGCGTCACGAGATTCCGGTGACCGCGGTGGTGTTCCACAACCGCCAGTGGGGCGCCGAGAAGAAGAACCAGGTGGAGTTCTACAACCGCCGCTTCGTGGCCGGCGAGCTGGACAACCAGAGCTTCGCCGAGATCGGCCGGTCGATGGGCGCCGAGGGCATCACCGTGGATCGCCTCGAGGACGTGGGCCCGGCGCTGAAGAAGGCGGTGGACCTGCAGATGAACGAGGGCAAGACCTGCATCATCGAGATCATGTGCACCCGCGAGCTGGGCGACCCCTTCCGCCGCGATGCGCTGAAGAAGCCGGTGCGTCTGCTCGAGAAGTATCAGGACTACGTCTGATCGTAGGGATGACCGAACGTGCTGCAACGTGTTCCCCCGGCCTCGCCGGGGGTTTTTTTTGCCGGTCGGATGGCGCGGCGAGCGTCGCCGAGCATGGCGAGCGCGCTGGTCCAACAGTTGGCGTGTATCTGGCGCTAATGCCCCCTCGGCTTTGTCAGTAGGCTGGATTCGTTCGCGGCCGAGATGCCGCCTCGATGCATCAACGCATCGGTCACTTAACGACAGATCCAACAACGACAACCCTCAGGAGCCCGCCATGAGCCAGCCGACTACCGAACTTCTCGAAGCCTTCAGCGACGCCCTGAACCGTCACGACATCGATGCCGTCATGAGCATGATGACCGACGACTGCGTCTTCCGCGCCATCGCCGGCCCGGAACTGCAGGGCAAGAGCTTCGTCGGCCAGGCCGAGGTGCGTCAGGCCCTCGAGAACGCCTGGAAGACCGCCCCCGATGCCAGCTGGACCGACGCCGAGCACCACGTGATCGGCGACAAGGGCTTCTCCGAGTCCACCTACCAGGGCACCACCGTCGACGGCGTACGCTCCGAGGCGCGCATGATCGACGCCTTCACCTTCCGCGACGGCAAGATCGCCGTGAAGAACGCCTTCCGCAAGAATCGTCCCCCCGTCAACGCCTGATTGCCTCGGGTTCGAGCACGGCATCCAGACTGCTAGGAGTCCGATCATGGAGACAACAATGCCAAGAAGCGGGGCGGAGACCGAGGCGAGCCAGACCTCACCCTCCCAGCCATATGATCCGGCCTATGACCCCCTGAAGAGCGCCACCCCGGGGGCGGGTCGTGACTATGCGCCGACCTACTGGATCGGCACCGCCGGCGAGCCGCCGGCCGATGACGGGCCCATCGCCCAGGACACGGATGCCGATGTGGTCATCATCGGCTCCGGCTTCACGGGTCTGACCGCGGCGATCTTCCTGGCCCAGGAGTACGGCATCAAGGCCACCGTGCTCGAGGCCAACCGCACCAGCTGGGGCTGCTCGACCCGCAACGGCGGACAGGCCCAGTGCGCCTCCGGTCGCCTCAAGCGCTCCCAGTGGATCCAGCGCTACGGCCTGGATACCGCCCTGAAGCTGCATCGCGAGTGCCTCGACGGCATGGCGACCTTCAAGGAGCTGATCCAGGACATCGACTGCGAGCCCCAGCCGGGCGGTCACCTCTACGTGGCCCACCGCGACAAGGTGATGCCGACCCTCGAGAAAGAGGCGAAGCTGCTGCGCGAGACCTTCGACTATGACGCCCGGATCCTAGACGCTGATACGGTGAAGCGCGAATGGCTGGGTGACCAGGAGGCGGCCGGGGCCATGCACGAGCCCGAGGGCATCGGCATCCACGCCGGCAAGCTGGCCTTCGGCTATCACCGCAAGGCCCGGGCGCTCGGCGTGAAGATCCACCCGGCGAGCCCGGTGCAGGGCTTCGAGACCCGCGGCGGCGTGCACTACCTGCAGACGCCTGGTGGGGTGGTCAAGGCACGCGCGGTGGGCATCGCCACCGGCGGCTACACCTCCCAGAGCCTGCATCGCGAGCTCAAGAACCGCCTGCTGCCGATCCTCTCGAACTCCATCGTCACCCGGCCGCTGACCGACCAGGAGCTGGCGGCGTGCAACTTTCGCACCCACCAGATCATCACCGATACCCGGATCCTGCGTCACTACTATCGCCTGCTGCCGGACAATCGCCTGCAGATCGGCAGCCGCAGTGCCATCACCGGCCGCGATGCGCCGCAGAAGAAGTACGAGTCGGTGCTGGTTGGCGACATGCACCGCAAGTTTCCGGCGCTCAAGGGCATCGAGCTCGACTACTCCTGGTGGGGCTGGGTGGATGTCAGCCACGACATGATGCCGCGCATCCATCAGCCCGATGCCAAGGAGACGGTCTATTACGCCCTGGGCTACGGCGGCAACGGCGTGATGTACTCGGCCCAGGCCGGTAAGCGCCTGGCGCAGTGGATCGCCGGGCATGGCCAGGCGCTGGACCTGCCGATCTTCACCTCCAAGCTGCCGTTCCCGAACCTGCGCGAGAAGGTCGAGTCCCAGGCCTTCGCGCCCTTCCGGCGCGTCGGCCAGCGCTTCCTCTACCGCTGGTACCACCTCAAGGACGAGGTGATCTGAGCCGCGTCTTGCCCATCGCTCGAAGCCGCCCATGAGGCGGCTTTCTTGTGGCGGCGACCCGTTTGGAGAAGGCCTGTCAGGAGACGGCTTTCTACGGCGCGAGGATGGCGGGGCTCATGAGGGGGTGATCGCCTGGGGAATCAGCGCCGCGAGGCGCTCGATGCCGGCCTCGATGCGCGCCTCGGGGATCGCCGAGAAGCCAAGCCGGAAGTACTCGCGGTGGGGGCCGTCGAAGAAGTGGATGTCGCCGCACTCGATCAGGATGCTCTGTTCGGCCGCCAGGCGGCGCAGCTCGCGGCAGTCGAGCCCCTCGGGTCCCTTCACCCAGAAGCACGAGCCGCCGTAGGTCGAGGGCACGGAGGCGTCGGGCAGGTGCCGAGCCAGCGCTTCGCTCATGCGCTGCCAGCGGCTGTGGAACACCTGGTGGATTTGGCGCAGCAGGGCATCGTGGTAGCCGCGATCCAGGAACAGCGCCACGGCGCGCTGGTTGTTGGTCGGCGGATGGCGCAGCATCAGGCGGCGCAGCGCCCGAGCCTCGCGGATCAGCGCCGGCGGGCCGACCATGTAGCCCAGGCGCAGGCCCGGCGCCAGGGTCTTGGAGAGGCTGCCCACGTAGATCACCCGGTTGTGGCGATCCAGGCTCTTCAGCGCCGGCGTGGGATTGTCCAGGTAGTTGGTCTCGCTCTCGTAGTCGTCCTCGATGATCAGGAAGTTGTCGATCTCCGCCATGTCGAGCAGCTTGCGGCGACGCTCCAGCGGCATGGTCACCGTGGTCGGCGCCTGATGGCTCGGCGTTACGTAGAGCAGCTGACAATCGGCGATCGTCGGGTCGAGGCGCATGCCCTGTTCGTCGACCGGCAGCAGGTGGATGTCGTCGGTAAAGGTGCGGGCGATGTTGTAGACGTCCACGTAGCCGGGATTCTCCATCCCGAAACGCCGGCCCGCCTTGAGCAGCAGCATGCAGGCGATCCACAGCGCCTGCTGGGCGCCGACCGTGACCAGGATCTCCTCGGGCTTGGCCCACACGCCGCGGCGCGGCAGCAGTCGCTTGTGGATCTGTTCGATCAGCAGCGGGTCGTCGTCATTGAGGTGGTCCACCGACCAGCTGCGGATCGCCGGCACGCTCATGGAGTCACGGCTGCACTCTCGCCAGTGCTGGGTCGGGAAGAGCTCGGGGTCTATCTGGCCATAGAGGAACGGGTAGTCGTAGCGATGCCAGTCGCTGGGCTTGTTGATGGTCTGCTGCCGGGAGGGGTGCATGGTCAACAGCTCCTCCCAGGGCAGGCGCTCGGCGTCGATATCGTTCAGGCGCACCGGTTTCTCGGCCCGGCCCTCGAGGATCTCGGGATTGACGAAGTAGCCGCTGCGCTTCCTGGCGATCAGATAGCCGTCATCGAGCAGGTGCTCGTAGGCCAGCATCACCGTATTGCGGGCGACATGCAGCTCCTTCGCCAGCTTGCGGCTCGAGGGCAGCGGTTCGTCCAGCGGCAGGTGACCGTCGAGAATGGCATGGGCGATCTGCTCGCGCAGCTGTTTCTGCAAGCTCTCCGGAAGATCGGAGTCGAGATGGAAGAGAAGCTGGCTCATTGAAATTGTGTCTCGCCAAGGCTCATGAAAAGGCAGCTAAAGATTATGCCATAGCGTTGAGGCATCATGGCGGCGGACTCGGGGCAAGCCCGTCGCGTCGGTCATCGTTATCTCACCCGGCGGACTGGACCAATCGATGTCGGGAGACTGGTTCTAGTGGCGCTCGGGGGGAGTGCGTAGAACGTTGAGGTGAGGATATGGCGCATAGCATGTATCCCGATGATCGGCGATGGGCGAGATCGCGGAGCCGAGGCAGGCGCGGTGATAATCACAATAAATCACCTCGAATCGTCGCTTTGGACCGCCCTCGATGGACACCCTGGGCTCGCCGTCATCCAGGAGCGCCTTGCGTCACGCAGGCATCCTGTCTTTCCGACAATAACAAGCAGTGGAGATCACAATGCGTATCCAGAAACACCTCCTCCCCATGGCAGTATCCGCCGTGACCCTGGCCGTGAGCGGCCATGCCATGGCCGACACCTGGAAGATGGCTCTGGGCGACGCCGCCGGCGGTACCCAGTACGAGCTGGGCAAGACCTTTGCCGAATTCGTCGAGGAAAAGAGTGGGGGAGAGGTCACCATCGACCTGTTCCCCAACGGCCAGCTCGGCAGTGAGCAGGACACCGTCAACAACGCCAGCATGGGGATTCTCGATCTCTCGGTGCTGGCCATCAACAACATCACGCCGTTCTCGCCGACCGTCGGGGTGTTGACCCTGCCCTACGTGATCCAGAGCCCCGAGGATGCCAAGACGCTGACCCAGGGCGAGATCGCCGAGGAACTCACTCAGAACACCATCCGCGATGCCGGCGTGCGCATTCTGGGCTGGGCCTACTCCGGCTGCCGCCGTCTGACCAACTCCGCACGTCCCGTAGCCTCGCCCGAGGATCTGGATGGCCTGAACATCCGGGTGCCCAAGAACGAGATCATGATCGCTTCCTACCAGTCATGGGGCGTCAATCCTGCTCCGCTGGCCTGGTCCGAGACCTTCACCGCGCTGCAGCAGGGGGTCGTCGACGGTCAGGACAACCCCTACATCACCATCGACACCATGAAGTTCTACGAGGTCCAGGAACACGTCACCGATAGCTGCTACGTCTTCTCCTTGCAGCCGCTGATCATCAGCGAGGGCAAATTCCAGAGCTTGAGCCCTGAGATGCAGGAGCTGGTGCTGGAAGCCGGTGAAGAAGCCACCGACCACAGCTATGACTTCCTGCTGGAAAGCGAGGAGGCCATCAAGAAGCGTCTGGTGGAAGAACACGGCATGCAGATCACCCAGCCCGCCAACGACGAGCAGCAGTGGATCGAGATGGCCACCGGCATCTGGCCCGATTTCTACGACAGCATCGGCGGCAAGGAAAAGCTCGACCAGGCACTCGAGGCCCTGGGGCGCGATCCCGCACCGCAGTCGTAATCGTCGCCACCGCGACATGCAGTGTCCCCCCGCATCGGCTCCCGGCCGGTGCGGGGAACTGCCCATCGGGAGCCTGATCGCAAGGGGCCAGTCTCATGAAATCGCTACTCTTCAAGATCATCGACAGCCTGGAGAGCGTCCTCTGTCAGCTCCTCCTGGTGTCCTTCGTCTTACTGCTGTTCGCCCAGATCGTGCTCAGGAACCTCTTCAGCTATTCGCTGCCCTGGGGCGATGAGCTGGCGACCTACGCCTTCGTGTGGTTCGCCTATCTGGGGGCGGCCTATGCCACCAAGATGTCGGCACACAACCGCGTCACCTTCCAGTTCAGGTTCTTTCCGCGCTGGGTCGAGACGTTCTGCACCCTGCTCACCGACCTGATCTGGATCGGCTTCAATGCCGTCTTCATCTACCTGAGCTACGACTTCGTCTTCAACAAGATGAACCTCTTCTGGAAGTCCCAGACGCTGGGCATTCCGATGAAGTACTTCTACTTGATCCTGCCCATCGCCTTCGTCGCCATGACGCTGCGAATCCTTCAGAACAACTACCTGAAGTTCGTCAAGAAGGTGGACCTCGTGGACCCCGAGTCCCAGGAGGTCGAGAAACTCCAGCACAACGATGACGCGGCGGGTGATGACCCGACGCGACGGGAGCACTGAGTATGGATGCCACGATTGTCTACGTACTGTTCGGCGTCTTCTTCCTGCTGCTGATCCTCGGGGCACCCATCACGGTGTCGCTGGGCGTGGCGGCACTGACGACCTTCATCAGCCTGGGCGAGAACCCCATGGCGTTCGTGCAGATTGCCTTCACCTCGGTGGGCTCCTTTCCGCTGATGGCGCTGCCGGCATTCATCCTGGCCGGGGCGCTGATGGAGGCCGCCGGCATCTCCAAGCGCCTGGTCGATATCGCCGAGGCCTTCGCCGGGCCCGTGACCGGCGGGCTCGCCGCGGCGACAGTGTTCGCCTGCATGTTCTTCGGCGCGATTTCCGGCTCCGGGCCGGCGACCACGGCGGCGGTGGGCATGCTGATGATTCCGGCCATGGCCAACCGCGGCTACGATCGCGGCTACGGTTCGGCCATCACCGCCTCCTCGGGCGGGCTCGGGGTGGTGATTCCGCCCTCGATCCCGATGGTCATCTTCGGCATCTCCGGCATGGGCCTGCAGCCGCCACCGGAGGCCGTCGCCGAACACGGCGCCTTCCAGACGCTGTCGATTCCCAAGCTGTTCATCGCCGGCATCATGCCGGGGGTGGTGATCGCCGGCTGCCTGCTGACCATCAATTACTTCATCTCGAAGAAGCGCGGCTATCGCGGCCTGACCGATCACTGGTCCTGGCCGCAGATCCGCGGCACCCTGCGCAAGGGCATCTGGTCGATGCTGGCGCCGATCATCATCCTCGGCGGCATCTACAGCGGGCTGTTCACGCCCACCGAGTCGGCCATCGTGGCGATCTTCTACACGCTGATTGTGGGGGTCTTCCTGCACCGGGAGCTGGCCTGGAAACCGGCCCTGCGCACGCTGCAGACCACCACCTGGATCACCGGCCGAGTGCTGCTGATCCTGTTCACCGCCACCGTGTTCGGGCGCCTGCTCGTCGAGGAGCGAGTCCCCGGCCTCATCGCCGAGGCGATGCTGGGCTTCACCGACAACACCTACCTCATCTGGGCGATGATCATCTTCTTCCTGCTGTTCGTGGGGATGTTCATGGAGACCCTGGCGGCGATCATGATTCTCACCCCGGTGCTGCTGCCGATCATGTACATGCTGGGCATGGACCCGGTGCACGTGGGCATCGTGGTGGTCTGCGCCCTGGCCATTGGTTTCCAGACGCCGCCGCTCGGGGAGAACCTCTTCGTGGCCTCGGGGATAGGCGGCGCCTCGATTGAGGAGATCTCGCTGAAGGCGCTGCCCTTCGCCGCGGGCTCCATCGTGGCGCTGTTCATCATCGCCTACTTTCCGCAGATATCGCTCTGGTTGCCCGGCTTGCTGGGCTACTAGCCGCGATCCGTTGCTGACATCGGCGCGGTGTCCTCGATGCCGCGCTGAAGGAGGAAAATCATGACGCATGGCATTCGACGCATCCTCTGCTGCGTGGGCCTCAGGGGCGACTGCGACCCGGTGCTGGCCCAGGCGGTGGGACTCGCACAGGCCACGGGCGCGGAGCTGCACGTGTTGCACGCGGTCAAGTCGCTCTCCGACGACGTGCTCAACACCCTCAAGATCAACATACAGGATCGCCAGATGCTCGAGACCCTGATGACTCAGCGCCTCGACCAGGCGCGCCAGGAGCTCGATCAGCACCTCGAGGCCTTTTGGGCCCGTCATCCCGAGCGTCGCGCGGCCTTCGGCGAGCGTGAGGTAACGCGCAGCGTGCTCGAGGGCTATCCCGCGTCGGTGATCACCCACTACGCCACGCGCACCGGCAGCGACATGATCGTGATGGCGGCCAACAAGCGCAGCTTCACGGCCACCTACGCCGGCAAGGTCACCAAGGGCGTGATCAAGCGCGCCCGGGTACCGGTGGTGGTGGTGCCGCCCCGGCAAGATTAGTCGCCGAGTGAGCGGTGTCGTGCCGGCGATGCCTGTCGCCACACGCCGTGTCGCACGCTCTATTTCGCTCTGATATTTCCTTTAATGCGCCCGGCCACGTGCCGGGCGCCGTCGTTGATGTCGGCCCCATCCGTGGTCTTACCTCTCGCCCTCAACTGGTCCTAACCTCGCTTTCGCCATGCCGTCACCATGATGCTCATGTCGGCCGGCGAGGGGGTGCCGTGACCGACATGGGTGGCTCATGAGGCCGTCATCGGCTCCCTTGCCGAATGCCAATGGCCACCACATTCCAACAACGAAGGGCCGATGTCCGTCGCAGGAGGCGACGCTCGTTCCATAGCTTATTGAGGTGGTGACATGACTCGTCGAGACGCCAACGCGGCAACCGATCCGTCGACCCTTCAGGCCGATAAGCGGGTCCTTCCGCGTCGCCTG
This sequence comes from Halomonas saccharevitans, assembly GCF_032333995.1. Lineage (NCBI taxonomy): Bacteria > Pseudomonadati > Pseudomonadota > Gammaproteobacteria > Oceanospirillales > Halomonadaceae > Halomonas > Halomonas saccharevitans. The sequence continues at coordinate 1,057,581 of NZ_JAVXUR010000001.1, read as the reverse complement.
GAACCCCTCCAGCGGGTGCTTCCCGGAATGATGATCTGCGTCACCATCGCCCTGGCAACGACCTTCATCGCCGATCATTACGGCGGCCCCACGCTGCTCTATGCGCTGCTGTTCGGCATGACCCTGCACTTCCTCGCCGAGGAGGGGAAGTGCCTGGCCGGCGTCGAGTTCGCGGCCAAGAAGGTGCTGCGCATCGGCGTGGCGCTGCTGGGCGTGCGTATCACTATCGAGCAGGTCGCCGAGCTCGGCATCGGGCCGGTGCTGACCGTGGTCTGCGGGGTGATGCTGACCATCGCTCTGGGCGCCCTGCTGGCGCGCCTGCTGGGGCTGGACAAGGACATGGGGCTGCTGACGGGCGGTTCGGTGGCCATCTGCGGTGCCTCGGCGGCGCTGGCCCTGTCGGCGGTAATGCCGCGTCATGAGACCCACGAGCGCAACACCATCATGACGGTGGTGGGGGTGACCACGCTCTCCACCATGGCGATGGTGATCTATCCGCTGATCGTCGGACTCCTGGGCCTCGGCGACACCGAAGCGGGTATCTTCCTCGGCGGCACCATCCACGACGTGGCCCAGGTGGTCGGCGCCGGCTACATGATCTCCGAGGGCACCGGCGACGTCTCCACCTTCGTCAAGCTGCTGCGGGTGGCGATGCTGGTGCCGGCGGTGATGGTCTTCATGTTCCTGTTCCGTCGCGAGCGGCGCCAGGAGGAGGGCACCAGCAAGGTACCGATGCTGCCGACCTTCCTGGTTGCCTTCGTGGCGCTGGTGATCATCAATAGCCTGGGCTGGATTCCGCCGGTGGTCACCGAGGGCTTCACCGACCTGTCGCGCTGGTGCCTGGTCACGGCCATCGCCGCCCTGGGCATCAAGACCTCCTTCCAGAAGCTCGCCGTGGTCGGCTGGAAGCCGGTGGTGCTGATGGTGGCGGAGACGGTCTTCCTGCTGCTGCTGGTGCTGGCCTTCATCTACTTCGGCGTGGCGAGCATCTGACCACGCCTTGAACGCGGCAGGCCATCAACGGGCGTCCCCTCGAGCGATCGAGTGGGGCGCCCGCTGCATGAGGGCATAGGCTCGGCGCCACGGCATGCTGTCAAATGACGGTTTTCTCGTCGGCAGCCCTTTTAGGTTTCGTCGTCGCTGCATAAACCCATGCATGGAGATGCGGCCAACGATAATTCTTCGTTTTCGTTAAAACGAAGTGCTTTTTGTCGCCTATGCTATTAATGAATAACCCTTGAACATCTTGGCATGAGTCGCATTCGGGAATCTTGAACTAGGGTGGAGAAGACCGTCAGTGACGCGAGATTGCTCGTAGTCGCCTGGGCCCTCGGACAGGAATGGCAGTAAACCCAACAACAAACGACTGCATGCTCAATCGAGCAAGGGGATGGAAATGAAGGTGAAACGTCTTGGAACATTGCTGACAGCCGCGGCAATAGGCTTTTTGACCACTGGCACCGCCAGTGCCCAGGAAATGGGCCCCACGCTCAACAAGATCAAGGAGAGCGGTGTCATCACGATCGGCCACCGCGAGACCTCGGTGCCGTTCTCCTATATAGGCGATGACCAGCAGCCGGTCGGCTACACGATAGACATCTGCATGCAGATCGTGGACGAGATCAAGAACGAGATCGGTGTCGATGAGCTGAACATCAAGTGGGTACCGGTGACCCCCCAGACCCGCATTCCGCTGATGGCCAACGGCACGCTCAACCTGGAGTGCGGCTCGACGACCAACAACCTGACCCGCCAGCAGCAGGTGGATTACGCCGCTATCACCTATATCACCGGCACGAAACTGCTGACCAAGAAGGAGAGCGGCATCGCCACGGTGGAAGACCTGGCAGGCAAGCCCATCGCGCTCGCCCAGGGCACTACCAATGAGCGCGTGGTCAAAGAAGCCATCGAGGAGCGTGGTATCGAGGACGTGAACGTGGTGTCCGTGAGGGATCATGCCGAAGGTTTCCTGGCGTTGCAGACCGACCGCGTGGATGCCTATTCGACCGATGACATCCTGCTCTACGGCCTGATCGAGAAGGCCAGGGATCCCGAGACCTACGAGGTGGTGGGCGATTTCCTGTCCTACGATCCCTACGCCATCATGCTCCCGCAGAACGACAGCAAGTTCCGCCTGGTGGTCAACCGCCGGCTGGCCGAGCTGTTCCGCACCGGTGAGATCGAGAAGATCTACAGCACGTGGTTCGAGCCCATGAACGTTCCCATGTCTGACCTCCTGCGCGCCAACTTCAAGATCCACGCCCTGCCGAAGTGACACATCCTTTGAACACTGCCTTTTGAGTGGTTTGTGCCGGATATATGAACGGCTTTAAAGGTGGAAGTAAGCGTTTGTCGTCATGCTGTCGGGGTCGCGGTCGCGACCCCGGCCGCTGAAAAAGCGCAAATAAGGAAGACAAATGAACTACAACTGGAATTGGTCGGTCCTGTTCCAGGAACCCTACCTGGGCTGGCTGTTCTCCGGCTTGCAGTGGACCCTGCTGGTCGCGATCGCCGCCTGGGTCATTGCCTTCGTGCTGGGCTCCGCGATCGGCATCCTGCGTACCGTGCCCAACCGCCTTGTGCGGACCTTGGCGGCGGCCTACGTCGAGCTGTTCCGCAATATCCCGCTGCTGGTACAGCTGTTCATCTGGTACTTTGTCGTGCCTGAACTGCTGCCCGAAGAACTGGGTCTCTGGGTCAAGCGCGATATGCCCAATCCCGAATACGTGACGGCCGTTGTGGCACTGGGCGCCTATACCGCGGCGCGCGTGGCCGAGCAGGTCCGCTCCGGCATCCAGACCATCCGAAAGGACCTGGTGAACGCAGGGCTCGCCATCGGGCTCACCCCTCTTCAGACCTATCTGTACATCCGGCTTCCGATCTCCTATCGGATCATCGTGCCGCCCCTGACCTCCGAATTCCTGACCATCTTCAAGAATTCATCGCTGGCGCTGACCATCGGCGTGCTGGAACTGACCGCCCAGGCGCGGCAGATCGAGAACTATACCTTCCAGGGCTTCGAGGCGTTCACTGCCGCCACGGTGCTGTACCTGGTCATCACGCTTCTGGTGGTGCTGCTGATGCGCCTGATCGATCAGAAGACGCGTATCCCAGGCTCGGTGGGGGCTAACTAGATGAGTGATTTTGATTTCCAGGTCATTATTGAGTCGCTTCCGTTCCTGTTTGATGGCCTGCTCATCAGCTTCCAGCTGACCTTGCTGGCCCTGCTGGCAGGCCTTGCCTGGGGCACTATCCTGGCGGTGATGCGAATCTGGGGGCCGGCGCCGCTACGCTGGTTCAGCGCCATCTACGTCAACATCTTCCGGTCGATCCCGCTCATCCTGGTGATCTTCTGGTTCTACTTCCTGGTACCACTGCTGATAGGCCGCCCGGTGGGTAACTTCACCAGCGCGCTGATCGCCTTCTCGCTGTTCGAGGCGGCCTATTATGCCGAGATCATGCGTGCCGGGCTCAATTCGGTCTCGCGCGGACAGGTCTATGCCGGCCTGGCCATCGGGCTTTCGCCGCGCCAGAACCTCCAGTACGTGATCCTTCCCCAGGCGTTTCGCAACATGATCCCGGTCCTGCTGACCCAGGCGATCATCCTCTTCCAGGATACCTCCCTGGTCTACGTCGTGGCCTTGAGCGATTTCATGACCTCGGCCAGCACGGTGGCCAAAGTGGAGGGGCGGCTGGCAGAGATGTACCTCTTCGCGGCGCTGGTGTATTTCGTCATCTGCTTCTCCGGCTCCATGCTGGTCAAGCACCTGCAGAAAAAGAAGGTCGCATGATAAAAATCGACAACATCGACAAGTGGTACGACGACTTCCACGTCCTGAAGAGCTGTTCGCTCGAGGTCGAGCGTGGCGAGGTGATCGTCATCTGTGGTCCGTCCGGCTCGGGGAAGAGCACCCTTATCAAGTGTGTCAACGCGCTGGAACCGGTCGACAGCGGACGCATCGTGGTCGAAGAGACCGACGTGACTGCCAAGGGCACCAAGCTGCCCCTGGTGCGGGCGCGTATCGGCATGGTGTTCCAGCATTTCGAATTATTCCCGCACAAGACGGTGATCGAGAACCTGATGATGGGCCAGATCAAGGTGCTGAACCGCTCGCGCGATGAGGCGCGCCAGAAGGCGGAGAGCCTGCTGGAGCGCGTCGGTCTGTCCGATCAGGCGGACAAGTATCCCTCTGCCCTGTCCGGCGGACAGCAGCAGCGGGTGGCCATCGCCAGGGCCCTGGCGATGGATCCCATCGCCATGTGTTTCGACGAGCCGACCTCGGCGCTCGATCCCGAGATGATCAGCGAGGTGCTGGACGTCATGGTCGAGCTGGCCAGGGAGGGCATGACGATGATGGTGGTCACCCACGAAATGGGCTTTGCCCGCAAGGTGGCGCGCCGGGTGGTCTTCATGGACCAGGGGGAGGTGAAGGAGGTCGCTGCGACCGAAACCTTCTTCAATAACCCCGAGACCGATCGTGCCAAGGAGTTCCTGTCGAAGATCCTGGCGCACTAGGCGACATACGGAGTGAAGCCAGCCGCGGGCGCCCCCTCGAGCGATCGAGTGGGCGCCCGCGGCATGGGGGGATGACCGAAGCCGACAGGAGGCCCGCGGCGTCAGGAGTCCCCGGCGGCCTGGATGGCGGTCAGGGCGATGGTGTAGACGATATCGTCGACCAGTGCCCCTCGCGAGAGGTCGTTCACCGGCTTGTTGAGCCCCTGCAGCATGGGGCCGACGCTGATCACCCCGGCGCTTCTCTGCACCGCCTTGTAGGTGGTGTTGCCGGTGTTGAGGTCGGGGAACACGAACACCGTGGCGCGTCCCGCCACTGGCGAGTCGGGCGCCTTCTGGCGGCCCACGCTCTCGATGGCCGCGGCGTCGTACTGCAGCGGCCCGTCGATGCAGAGCGACGGCTCGCGCTCCCGGGCGATACGTGTGGCCTCACGCACCTTCTCGACGTCGGCCCCGCTGCCGGAGGCCCCGGTGGAGTAGCTGATCATCGCCACCCTGGGCTCGATGCCGAAGGCCTCGGCGGAGCGGGCGCTCTGGATGGCGATCTCGGCCAGCGCCTCGGCGTCCGGGTCGGGGATCACCGCACAGTCGCCATAGACCACCACCTGCTCGGGCAGCAGCATGAAGAAGATCGACGACACCTGGCGATAGCCGGGAGCCGTCTTGATCAGCTGGAAGGCGGGGCGCACGGTGTTGGCGGTGGTGTGGATCGCCCCCGAGACCAGGCCGTCCACCGCGCCCTCGGCGAGCATCATGGTGCCGAGCACCACGCTGTCCTGGAGCTGGTCCGCGGCGGTCAGGGCGTTGAGCTTGCCGGGGCGGCGCTTGACCATCGGCTTGACGTAGGAAAGGCGGAGCTCGGCCGGGTCGAGGATCTCGAGATCCTCGGGCAGCTCGAGGCCACGGCTCCGGGCCACCGCCTCGACTTCCTCGCGCCGGGCCAGCAGCACGCAGCGGGCGATGCCGCGCCGCTGGCAGATCACCGCGGCCTCCACGGTGCGCGGCTCGCTGCCCTCGGGCAGCACGATGCGCCGGCTCGCCTGCTGGGCCAGCCGCACCAGCCGATGGCGGAAGGCGGCCGGGGAGAGCCGGCTCGGGTAGCCGCGGCTGAGGTTCTCCTTGAGCCACGCCAGGTCGAGGTGATCGGCCACGAAGCGGGTCACCTGCTCGGCGCGCTCGGGATCGTCGATGGGGATGTCGTTGGCCATGCGGTCAAGCTGCTGGGCCGTCGCGTAGCTGTCGGAGTCGACGGCCAGCACCGGTAGGCCGCTCGCCAGCGCCGGGCGGCAGAACTCGATCATCGCCTCGTCCGGCAGTTCGCCGTGGGTCAGCAGCAGGCCCGCCAGCGGCACCCCGTTCATGGCCGAAAGCGAGGCGGCGAGCAGGATGTCGTCGCGATCCCCCGGGGTGACCAGCAGCCGTCCGGCGCGGAACACATGCAGGGCATGGGAGGCGCTGCGGGCGCACAGGCTGGTGCCCAGCACACGGCGACGGTCGGCCTCGCCCTGATGCAGGATACGCGCCTGAAGGGCCCGGGCGACGTCCAGCACCCGGGGAGCGGAGAGGCTGGCGTGCCAGGGGATCGCGCCGATCAGGCGGAAACGGTCGCCGTCCAGCGCCGGCAGGTGGTGGCGCAGGCTGGCGAGCTGCGGGTCGTCGAGTCCGGTGGTGAGTTCGGGCGCCGCCGGCGGCGCGGTGGCCTCGTCGTCGGGCAGCGGTCGCAGGCGCATCAGGATGCAGCCGAGGGTGCGCGGGGAGTCGACGCCTTCGAAGGGCTGGGCGTGCAGGTCCAGGCGCTCCGCCAGGTCGCGCGGGTCGCTCAGGTCGCCGTCGGCCACCAGGATGACCCGCGCATTGAGCGCGTGGGCCAGCGCCTCGTTGAGCCGGCTCGCATAGCTGCTGTGAGGGCTGGGGGCGAGCCCCTCGATGACCACGAGCTCCGGGGCGTCGCCCGCCTCCGGCAAGGCGACCCGGGCATGTCGCTCCACGGCCTCTTCCATCAGCTCGTCGACGCGCTCCTCGCGCAGCAGGCGCTCGAGCCGCGCCTGGGGCAGCGGCGCGGGCGGGTCGAGGCCCAGGGTGCTGGCGGCCAGGGCGCAGGAGCGATCGGGCCCCTGGCCGTTGATCTCGTCCTGGCGGAACGGCTTCATGAAGCCGGCCTTGAGCCCCAGGGTGTCCAGTGCACGGATCAGACCCAGGCAGGCGGAGGTCAGGCCGACGCCGCTGTCGGTGGGCACCAGCAGCAGGTTGCGGGGATCGGGACGGCGCTCACTCGGCCGCTCATTCGGGCGCTCAATTTGGGTCATGGGGGGTGGACTCTTCCTGAAGCAGGTGGCGGGTTTCCTCGGCGATGCGTCCCTCCTCGTCGGTGGGTATGACCCACAGCTGGGGGGTGCGGCCGTCCTCGGCGAGATCGATGCGGCCCTCTCGGCCGCCCACGGTATCGGCATTGGCCCTGGCGTCCAGGCGCAGGCCGAAGTGGCGCAGCAGCTCGACCACCCGGGCACGCACCTCGCTGTCGTTCTCGCCGATGCCGCCGGTGAAGGCGATGCCATCCAGGCGCGGCAGGGCGCAGGTCAGTCCCGCCAGCGACTTGGCCAGGCGATAGCAGAATACCTCGATGGCAAGCTCGGCGCCCGCGTGGTGCTGGGCGGCGGCCTGGTGCAGGCGGCGCATGTCGTTGGAGAGCCCGGAGAGGCCCAACAGCCCGCTCTCCTTGTTGAGCAGGGTGTCGATGCGCTCGAGCGACCAGCCCAGCTGACGAGCCAGGTGGGCGTGCAGGCCGGGGTCCACGTCGCCGCTGCGGGTGCCCATCACCAGGCCCTCCAGCGGCGTCAGGCCCATGCTGGTGTCGACGCTCGTCCCCTGCCACACCGCGCAGGTGGAGCAGCCGTTGCCCAGGTGGGCAATGAGCCAGCCGCCATGACGGCGCTCGCTCAGGGTGTCGACCCGCGCGCTCACGTAGGCGTGGCTGCTGCCGTGAAAGCCGTAGCGGCGAATGCCGTGGCGACGATAGAGCGATTCCGGCAGCGCATAGCGATAGGCCCGCGGGGGCAGGGTCTGGTGAAAGGCGGTATCGAAGACCGCGACCTGGGGCAGGTCGGGGAACAGCGCCTGGGTGGCCTTGAGGCCCTCCAGGTTGGCCGGGTTGTGCAGCGGCGCCATGGCCACGGTGGCCTCGATGGCGCGCTTCGCGGCGGCATCGAGGCGGGTGGCGCGGGTGAAGCGCTCGCCGCCGTGGACGACGCGATGCCCCACCGCCACGGGATGCTGTCCCTCGAGACCCTCGAGGATCTCCGCCATGGCGTCGGCGTGGCCGGCCCCGTGCAGCGGCCGCGAGAACGAGCGGCCCTGGCTATCGACGCCCGTCAGGCGCGCATCCTCGCTGCCCAGGCGCTCGGCCAGGCCGGAGAGGCGGGGCGCGCCGGGCGAGGCGGGCACCAGGGCGTACTTGATCGACGAGGAACCGCAGTTGATGACCAGTACCGGGTCGTTCATGGCACATCCTTCTGTATCGAGTGGCGCGGGGCGTGCGATCGACTGTGAGCGCACGGGCACGGCGCCTTATTCTCGCGAAATTAACACGTTGCGAGGCGAGAAACAGTGACGTGGATCGCGAGACGGCGACGCAGGCGCTTCTCATTCTTTGCGTGACGCCGCTGCCGTCACCTCGAGGTGAGCATTGCACCTTGGTCTAAGCTGGGCCAGAATGAAGTCGTGTATGAAAACAGTGTTTTCTAACTGGAGGCCTGCCATGAAGACCCTTACGATCTCTGCGGTATCCGCGGCCCTGCTGCTGGCCGGCACCAGCGCCTTGGCTCAGAGCAGCGTCATGAACTACGACCCGAGCCCCTATCTGGGTGGCGATGCCCTGTTCTGGGAGCTGGATCCTGATCGCGGCTCCGGCAGCGCCGACAGCACCGGCCTGCGCCTGCGCGGCGGCGTGGCCTTCAACGACTACTTCGCCCTGGAAGGCCACCTCGGCGGCGGCGGTTCCGACGGTCCCGTCGAGCTCGACTACCTCGCCGGCGCCTACGCCAAGGGCATCCTGCCGATCACCCCGGACTTCCGCCTCTACGGTCTGGCCGGCTTCACCGAGGTGGATGTCGATATCGAGGAAGAGAGCGGTTTCTCCTGGGGCGGCGGCGCCGCGTTCGACGTGGCACCGAATCTGGCCCTCGGGGCCGACTACGTCCGCTACCTGGACGAATCGAGCTACACCTTCGATGCCGCGAGCGTCGGGATGACGTTCCACTTCTGATCGGGTGGCGACACGCCGCGTCTACGGTTCGCCACGACACCACGAAAAACGCCCCCGCCGGACAGCCGGCGGGGGCGTTCGAGTGTGTGAGGGGAGCCGGCGACCGTCCGGAACAGCGACAGTCGCGGCGTCGCGTCAGACTTCCTTGTAGAGCTCGGCGCCCTCCTGGCGGAACCGTTCGGCCTGCTCCTGCATGCCACGCTCTACCGTCTCTCGTTCTACCCACTCGGGGTCGCCGTCGAGGCCCTTCTCCTTGGCCTCGCGCTTCAAGAACGAATCGCGGACCTCCTGGCTGATCTTCATCGAGCAGAACTTCGGCCCGCACATGGAGCAGAAGTGCGCCACCTTGGCGGAGTCCTTGGGCAGGGTCTCGTCGTGGTACTCGCGGGCGGTATCCGGGTCTAGCCCTAAGTTGAACTGGTCCTCCCAGCGGAACTCGAAGCGCGCCTTGGAGAGCGCGTTGTCCCGGCGCTGGGCGGCCGGGTGCCCCTTGGCGAGGTCGGCGGCGTGGGCGGCGATCTTGTAGGTGATGATGCCGGTCTTGACGTCGTCCTTGTTGGGCAGGCCCAGGTGCTCCTTGGGCGTCACGTAGCAGAGCATGGCGCAGCCGTACCAGCCGATCATGGCAGCACCGATGCCGGAGGTGATGTGATCATAGCCCGGTGCGATGTCGGTGGTCAGCGGCCCCAGGGTGTAGAAGGGCGCCTCGTCGCACGCCTCGAGCTGCTTGTCCATGTTCTCCTTGATCAGGTGCATGGGCACGTGGCCCGGCCCCTCGATCATCACCTGGACGTCGTGCTGCCAGGCGATGCGGGTCAGCTCGCCCAGGGTCTCGAGCTCGGCGAACTGCGCCTCGTCGTTGGCGTCGGCCACCGAGCCCGGGCGCAGGCCGTCGCCCAGCGAGAAGGCGACGTCATACTGCTTGCAGATCTCGCAGATCTCCTCGAAGTGGGTGTAGAGGAAGCTCTCCTGGTGGTGGAAGAGGCACCACTTGGCCATGATCGACCCGCCCCGGGAGACGATGCCGGTGACACGCTTGGCGGTCAGCGGCACGTAGCGCAGCAGCACGCCGGCGTGGATGGTGAAGTAGTCCACGCCCTGCTCGGCCTGCTCGATCAGGGTGTCGCGGAACACCTCCCAGGTGAGGTCCTCGGCCACGCCGTTGACCTTTTCCAGCGCCTGGTAGATGGGCACGGTACCGATCGGCACCGGGGCGTTGCGGATGATCCACTCGCGGGTCTCGTGGATGTTCTGCCCGGTGGAGAGATCCATGATGGTGTCCGAGCCCCAGCGGATGCCCCAGGTCATCTTGTCGACCTCGTCCTCGATGGAGGAGGTGACCGCCGAGTTGCCGAGGTTGCCGTTGATCTTCACCAGGAAGTTGCGGCCGATGATCATCGGCTCGGTTTCCGGGTGGTTGATGTTGCAGGGGATGATCGCCCGACCCGCGGCGACCTCGTCGCGCACGAACTCCGGGGTGATCTCCTCCGGCAGGCGCGCGCCGAAGCCCTGGCCGGCGTGCTGGTGGCCGAGGATGCGCTCGACCTCCGCAGTACCCAGCGCCTGGCGGCGCTGATTCTCGCGAATGGCGATGAATTCCATCTCCGGGGTGACGATGCCCTGGCGGGCGTAGTGGAGCTGGGTGACGTTCACGGCCTTGCCATCTTTTGAACGGCGTGCCCGACGGGGCGTGCGGGTCAGATCGAAACGCAGGTTGGCAAGCATCGGGTCGTTGGCCCGGCGCCGGCCGTAGTCGGAGGTCGGGCCGTCGAGGCGCTCGGTGTCGCCGCGTTCCTCGATCCAGTCGCGGCGCAGCTCGGCAAGGCCCCGGCGCAGGTCGATCTCGGCCTCGGGGTCGGTGTAGGGGCCGGAGGTGTCGTAGACCAGCAGCGGCGGGTTGGCCTCGTCCTCACCGGAGGTCCTGGTCGGCGAGAGACTGATCTCGCGGAACGGCACCCGGATGTCCGGGCGCGAGCCCTCCACGTAGATCTTGCGCGAGCCGGGCAGCGGCTTTACGGCGGCCTCGTCGACGCGGGCGCTCTCGGCGAGGAAATGGGCGGTCTTGCTCATGGTGTTCTCCCTTGGATTGTCGGGGTCTTGTTCAGGGAGGACACAGGCGGGAAGGACAGGGGCCACGGTGCCGGGGCGTGCGGCCTGTCGCTTGATCCCTACGCTGGTCCTAGCCAGTTCAGGTTCAACGGGATCCATGCTGGCAAGCGCATGGTCTCAGCCGTCATCAACGGCGCCCCGTCAAGCGTTGGTGGTCGGGCAATCTCGCGATTCCCCTTCTATCCCGTGGGTGGGCGGCCTGACCAGAACCAGCCCGGGATGACAGCTGGGGCCAGCTCAGAGGCGCTGGTCGAGCCCCATCTGCCAGAAGTCGATCTCGAGCCGGGTGGCGTCGCGGAACACCGCGGTAAGCTCGGCGAAGCGCGCCGGCGTCACCTCCGCCAGGCGGGCGTCGAGCCAGGCGCGCTCGTCCGCCATGGCCTGCTGAAACGCCTCGCTCTCGTACATGGCGATCCAGGCGTCATAGGGATTCGCGTCGCCGCGCACCGTGGTGGCGCGGCCGTTGAGCCACTGGGCGATCTCGCCGTAGCCGACCAGGCAGGGGGCCAGCGCCACGTGCAGGTCGAGCAGGTCGCCGCGGTGGCCGGTATCCAGCACGTAGCGGGTGTAGGCCAGCGTCGCGCGGGCCTCGGGCAGGCGCGAAAGGTCCTGCTCCGAGATGCCCCAGGCGCGGCAGTAGTCCACGTGCAGCCCCAGCTCGACGTCGAGGATGGTCTTCAAGCCGTCGAAGGCGTGACGTAGCTCGCCGAGGTCGCGGCTCTTGTAGGCGGCCAGGGCATAGGCCCGGGCGAAATGGATCAGGAACAGGTAGTCCTGCTGGAGGTAGTGGCGAAAGGCGCCTTCCTCGAGGGTGGCGTCGCCGAGCCGGCGAACGAAGTCGTGCTCGATGTAGGCGCGCCAGTCGTCCTGGCAGGCCGCGGTGAGATCGTCGAATCGGTAGCCCATCTTGTCTCCGGTCTGAGGGCGATCCGGAAGCGGGGCGGGAGAGGGTGACCGGGGAAGGTGCCGAGATGGCGCTGGTCACCGCTTGATTCCTACGCCGGTACTAGCCGGATCAGGTTCACGGGACCAGCGCTCGGTGTCTCGAGTCTGTTGCGACAGACTCTCGATACCCTGCGCCATCTCAGCCGGCTCTACCGGCACCCCGTCAAGCGAAGCCTTGACTGTAGCATTCTGGCGGAGATTTACCAGCCTGCCTGCGGTGGGAGTCGGCTACTGCCGAATGGCTTCCAGCTCGAGGATCAGCTCCACCTCGTCGCCGACCAGGCCGTTGTCGACCCCGTAGGTCATTCCCCAGTCGCTGCGCTGGAGGGTGGTGCGTGCCGACAGCCCCAGGGTGTGCTGCTCGTGGCCGAAGGGGTAGGTCGCGGCCTTGTTGAGCGTGACCTCCAGAGTCACCGGGTGGGTCTCGCCCAGCAGGGTCAGATCGCCCTCGAGAGTGCCCTGGCGGTCGCTGTGCGTCTCGAGGCCGGTGGCCTCGAAGACGATGGTCGGGTAACGCCCCGCGTCGAGGAAGTCATCGCTGCGCAGGTGGTCGTCGCGATCGTCGTGATTGGTGAAGGCGCTGTCGGCCGTGATTTCGACCCTGCCGGAGTGCAGCCGCTGCGTCTGCTCGTCATAGACGAATTCGCCACGACCCTCCAGGAACATGCCGAGGGTATCCGCGTAGCCGATGTGTTCGGTCAGAAAGCCGATGGAGAAGTGGTCGGGATCGATCTCGTAGGTATGTGGCTCGGCGCTGGCCATGGGCGTCGTGAGGACGCCCAGCGTCAGGACCAGTCCGGTAGCGATCGGCAGGGGGGAGCAGGGTGTCGGGTGGCGAGGCGTGGGCATGGGGGCATCCTCCGGGGGGCTAGGGTCAGGGATCAGGGGCACGGGGTCTTGCCGTCCTGTGGCCATCACGCCGAGGCGCGGCGATACAGCCAGCGTATATCGGTGATGAACGACCAGCTGAGGGCCAAAAGCGCACTGCCCGCCAGCCAGCTCGCCGCTGTGGTGCCGGTCACGGGCAGCAGGGCGATCATCAGGGCGGCCACCTGCCAGACGCATACCGCCTTGCGGCGGCGACTCTCCGGCAGCGGTTCGGTCAGCCAGGTCATCCTGAGCCCGGCAATAACGAAAGCGTAGCGCATGGCGCCGATGGCCAGGACCCAAGGGCCTGCCTTGTCGAGCAGCAGTAGCGCCAGGCACAGCACGAGGATGAAGAAGGCATCGAGCTCCATGTCGAACCGGGCGCCGAAGTCGCTCTGGGTGGACGTGCGCCGGGCGACCCAGCCATCCACGCCGTCCAGCAGCAGGGCCAGCAGGGCCAGGATGGCGAGGGGAAACGCGGAGCGGGCCAGCAGATCCGGATCGGCCAGGGTGCCGGCCAGCAGGGCGACGATAGCGCCTCGCCCCAGGGTGACGCGGTTGGCCCAGCCCAGTTCACGCCAGTGGGCGGGCAGGTTCGCCAGGACTAGCCCGGCCATGATGAGGTAGCAGACCATCGCCAACAGTGGGACCGGCAGGCTCGCCTCTAGCCAGCCAGTGAGCAGTGAGGCCGGAATCACCAGGCCCAGGGCCCCTGTTCCAAGGTCACGAGCGATCGTCATAGGCGCCTCTATCGCGGCATGATGCGGTCGATAAATGACGATACTGCATTGTTCATCGGCGTGCTAGTGTATCAATATTGTAGAAGTTTAGGGCGTGTCGCCATGCGCGATACCGGCCCGGGGCAGGTGGCCAGCACGGGGCCCCTGGATTGTATCCCGTAACACCCGCCGAATATTGCCAAAGGGATCTTGCCATGCCACACGAGACCGCTACCGCCTTCTGGACCCTGGCTCCCGGCCAGGGGGCCCTGCGAGAGGAGGTTCTGGCCAGGCCCGGCCCCGGCGAGGTGGCCGTTCGCACCCTCTATAGCGGCATCAGCCGAGGCACCGAGGCGCTGGTCTTCGGGGGGCGGGTGCCGGAAAGCGAATGGCAGCGCATGCGTGCCCCCTTCCAGGCAGGCGACTTCCCCGGGCCGGTCAAGTACGGCTACATCAACGTGGGTGTCGTCGAAGCCGGGGAGCCCTCCCTGATCGGTCGCGAGGTGTTTTGCCTCTATCCCCACCAGGATCGCTTCGTGGTGTCGGCGGATGCCGTGACGCCGCTGCCGGACGGCCTGCCGGCGGCGCGAGCCGTGCTCGCGGCCAACATGGAGACGGCCATCAATGCGGTCTGGGATGCCGCCCCCGGGGTGGGAGACCGGATCGCCGTGGTCGGCGCCGGCGTGGTCGGCGCCCTGGCGGCCTGGTTATGTGCCGCGATGCCGGGCACTCGGGTGCAGCTGGTGGACGTGATGCCGGGCCGTTACGCCCTGGCCGAGGCCCTGGGGCTCGAGCTCTCGCTCCCGGACTCGGCTCGGCGCGAGAACGACCTGGTGATTCATGCCAGCGGTCGGGCCGAGGGGCTGCGCCTGGCCCTTTCCCTTGCCGGTTCCCGGGCGAAAGTGGTGGAGATGAGCTGGTTCGGCAGTGCCCAGGTCGCGCTGCCGCTGGGCGAGGCCTTCCACTCGCGGCGCCTGACGCTGCAGGCGAGCCAGGTCGGGCACCTGCCCCCCGAGCGCGCGGCCCGCTGGGATTATCGTCGCCGCCTGGCCCTGGCCCTGGACCTGTTGGACGACCCGCGCCTCGACGCCCTGATCAGCGGCGAGAGCGACTTTCACGAGCTGCCGTCGCTGATGCCGCGCCTGGCCGCTGGCGGCGGCGACGTGCTCTGCCATCGCCTGCACTACCCGACCCCTTCCTGATGCGAGGAGCCTGACTCATGTACCGCCTCAACGTTCGCGACCATTTCATGATCGCCCACAGTTTTCGCGGCGAGGTCTTCGGCCCCGCCCAACGCCTGCACGGTGCCACTTACGTGGTCGACGTGACTTTTCAGCGCCGCGAGCTCGACGACGACGGCCTGGTCGTGGACATCGGCCTGGCCGGCGAGGCCTTGAAGCGCGTGCTGGCCGAATTCAACTTCCAGAACCTCGACGAGGTCGAGGAGTTTCAGGGCCGCAACACCACCACCGAGTTCATGGCGCGGGTGCTCTTCGAGCGCCTCGCCACGGCCATCCAGCTTGGCCATCTCGGCGAGGCCGCCCTGGGGCTCGACTCCCTCTGCGTGGCCCTGCATGAGTCACACGTCGCCTGGGCCAGCTACGAGGGCGCGCTGTAATGTCACAGGAGTCGACGATGCCACAGGAGTCGACGCCCGACCTGGTGCTGATCGTCGCCGGTAACCCCGACCAGAAGACCGGCGGGTACCTCTACGACGCCCGCATGGTGGCGGAGCTGCGCCGGCAGGCGTGGCGGGTCGAGGTGGTGGGGCTCCAGGGGCGATTTCCGCTGCCCGATCGAAAGGCTCGCCACAGTCTGGCGACGACTCTGGCGGGTCTTGCCGACGACGCCCTGGTGGTGATCGACGGCCTGGCCATGGGCGGACTGCCCGATGAGGTCGAACGGCATGCTGAGCGTCTGCGGATCGTCGCCCTCGTCCACCACCCCCTGGCCGACGAGACGGGCCTCGACGTCGCCCGGAAGGCCTGGTTTCGCGAGCGCGAGGCCTGGGCGCTGGCGGCGGCCCGCCGGGTGATCGTCACCAGCCATCACACCGCCCGGGGCCTGTCGGAGTACGGCGTTCCCGACCAGCGCATCCGGGTCGCCGAACCGGGCGTCGACAGGGCTCCCCTCGCCGACGCTGCCCTGGACCCCGAGGTCCCGGCGTCGGCCGGCCGACTGCTCTGCGTGGCGACCTTGACGCCGCGCAAGGGGCTCGGCCTGCTGGTCGAGGCGCTGGCCGCGCTCACCGACCGCGCCTGGGCCTGCGAGGTGATCGGCAGCCACCGGCGTGACCCCGGGCACGCACACGCCCTGCTGGCCGAGACGCGACGTCTCGGCCTCGCCGACCGGCTGCGCTTCATGGGCGAACAGGACGACCGCGAGCTGGAGGCGGCCTACCGCCGGGCGGCTCTCTTCGTGCTGCCCTCCTGGTACGAGGGCTACGGCATGGTGGTGACCGAGGCGCTGGCCAGGGGCCTGCCGGTGATCACCACCACCGGCGGTGCGCTGGCCGATACCCTGCCCCCCGCGGCGGGCATCGCCGTGCCGCCCGGCGATGTCGGCGCCCTTCGCGAGGCGCTGTCGGGCTGGCTGGACGATCCCGGCCTCAGGCACCGGCTGCGCCGGGGGGCCCGCGAGGCCAGGAACGGGCTGGCCGATTGGCCAGCGGCGGCACGGGACTTCATGGCCGCCCTGAACGCCATCCCCGAGGCGCCGATTGGCGACGCGGCGCGTCTCGAGGGGAGGGGCTCGTCATGACGGCGTCCCACGACCACGATGTCTTCTCCGCGGCGTGGCTGTCGCTTCGCGAGGGGCTCGATGCCCGGTCGCGCAGCCACCGCCTGACCGGCCTGGCCGCGGACTGGCTGAGCGAGCGCGACGCCCCCCACGGCATCGTCGACCTGGGCAGCGGCAGCGGCAGCAACCAGCGCTTCCTGGCCGCTCGCCTGCCGGGCCCACAGCGCTGGCGACTGGTCGACCACGATGCCGAGCTGCTGGCCCATGCTCGCCGGCGAGGCGCCCTGCTGCGCGACGGGGCGGGGCAGGCGCTTACCCTGGAGACCGCCTGCCGAAGCCTGTTCCCGGTCGATCGCGAGCTGCTGGCCGATGTCGACCTGGTGGTTGCCTCGGCCCTGATCGACCTGATGCCCAAGCACTGGTTGGCGTTGCTGGTGGGCGCCTGCGCCTCTTGCGGCCAGGCCCTGCTGATCACCCTCAGCGTGGACGGCGACTGGGCTTTTCTCGATCGTCGGGGCGAGCGTGTCGAAGACGGAGAGGACATCGCCGTACGTACCCTCTTTCAGGCCCACCAGCTCCGTGACAAGGGCCTGGGCCCCGCGCTGGGCGGCGAGGCGCCCGCAGTGATGGCCAGCCAGCTGACGGCCGCCGGCTTTCGGGTCGAGAGCGCCGCCACGCCGTGGCACCTGGCGCCGGGCGACGCCTCGCAGCGTTCGCTGGCCGAGGCCCTGATCACGGGCTGGCACGACGCCGCCCTGGAGGAGGCGCCGACTCAGGCGTTGCGTCTTGGCGACTGGCGAGACCGTCGCCTGGCGGATATCCAAGCCGGTGAGCTGGGCCTGACCGTGGGGCATCGTGACCTCTTCGCCTGGCCGGCGTCCCCGGCGGGTCGAGCGTGAACATGGATGTCCGTCGAGCCCACCGCCTGTGGCGGCCACTGGCCAGCCTTCTGCTGCTCGGCGGGCTGTGGGCGTGGCTCGAGCCGGGAGAGGTGGTCGACGCGGTCGGTCCGCTGGCACCGGGCTGGCTGCTGCTGGCCCTGGCCCTGACGCTGCCGCAGGTGCTGCTCTCCGCCTGGCGCTGGCGGCTCACCTCGTCGCGTCTCGGCCTGCCCCTGGGCTGGGGGCGCGCCCTGCGGGAGTACTACCTGGCCCTGTTCCTCAACCAGGTGCTGCCCGGCGGGGTGGCGGGGGACGCCGCCAGGGCCTGGCGGCACTCCCGGGACAGCGGCCGGCGAGGCGGCGCCTGGCGGGCGGTGATCATCGAACGCGCCTCCGGCCAGCTGGCCTTGCTGCTGCTGACCCTGATCGTCGTGGTCCTGTCGCCGCTGTGGCAGGGCCTGCTCGGCGAGGCGCTGACGAGCCTGTCATCGCCGCGGATGCTGGGCGTGACAGCACTGCTGGTGCTGCTCGGCGTTGCCGTGACGCGACGTCTGCTGCGCCGCCCGCCGGCGGCACTGGCCGGGCTGGGGGGCGACGTGCGCCGCAGCCTGCTGGCCTCGTCGGTATGGCCGCGGCAGCTCGCCGGCTCCCTGCTGGTGGTCCTGAGCTATGCGCTGGTGTTCGTCTGCGCGGCCCGGGCGATTGGCGTCACGCTGCCCGTGGTCACCCTGCTGGCGCTGGTGCCGCCGGTGCTGATGGCGATGGTGATTCCGCTCTCCTTCGCCGGTTGGGGACTTCGCGAGGGCGCGGCGGCGCTGGTCTGGGGGCTGGCCGGCCTGGCGCCGGCCGAGGGGGTGGCGGTGTCGATGGCCTACGGGCTGCTGGTGCTGGTGGCGAGCCTGCCCGGTGCTCTGTGCCTGTCGGGCCCATCGCGCCGTGGCCCCGTGGCGCCCTCCGGCGTCGGATCAGGGTCGGGTGAGGTCCAGGTCGAAGACGGTGTCGTCGCCGCAGCGAAACGACCGCGCGACGGGGCGCCGCGCCTGACTCAGGGTGGCGATGGGCGTCATGGCCAGTCCCGGCCGGCCGGAGCCAATCAGCAGGGGGGCCACCAGCAGGTGCAGGCGATCGAGCACGCCGGCCTCCAGGAACCTCGACACCGTGATGCCACCGCCCTCGACCAGCACGCGCTCGAGCCCCCGCGCGGCCAGCGCATCGAGCACCGCTGCGGGGTCGAAGCCGTCGGTCCCCACCGGCAGCCGCAGGCGGGTGACATGGTCGGAGGCCGGTGGGACGAGTTCGACCTGCTCGCCGACCAGATGGAGGGTCGGCGCCTCGGCCTCGGCCTCGCTAAGCAGGCGCAGGCTCGCCGGCACCCGGCCCCGGGGATCGAGGATCACCCGCACCGGCTGGCGTCCGCTCACATGGCGCACCGTCAGCAACGGGTCGTCCTCGCAGGCGGTGCCGGCGCCGACCACCACGGCGTCCACCAGCGCCCGCAGCCGATGCAGGTGCGTCCGGCTCTCGAGGCCATTGATGTAGTACGAGTGTCCGCTCTCGGTGGCGATGCGCCCATCCAGGCTCTGACCCAGCTGGGCCAGGGCCAGGCGACCGACATGCCCTGCCAGCGGCGCCAGGTTGTCGAGCAGTGCCCGGGCGTCGTCGCTCACCGGCACGTCAGACGTCCATTCGTGGGCCGTCAGGCGCAGCGGGCCCGCCTCATGCCCCGAGGCGTCGCGGCCGGTCGAGAGGGCTTGGCAGAGGGCCTGCCAGGCCGCCTCCAGGTCCAGGGGCGCGGAAGAGGGCGGGGTCATGAGGGCTCCGGGTCAGTGGAAAGCATTCATCATGCGCAGTCCGACACGGTGGGACAAGGTCTGCAAGGAGGGCATCATGCATCAGGTTGAACGGGCCATCTTCGATCTTCGACGCGGCATGCCGGTGGTCGTCATCGACGGCGACTCCCGCGTGCTGGTCCAGGCCATCGAGGGGGCCGGTGAACAGACCGTGTCACGCCTGGCCGGTCTCGCGGGCGACACGCCCGCGCTGGTCCTGAGTCGTCATCGCCTGGCGGTGCTGGGGGAGCCGCAAGCCCCTCGGCTGGCCCGCCTGCCATTGACCGAGGGCGCCGATCGGCAGCGGCTGGTCGACCTGGCCTTCGGCCTGGCGCCGCAGGCCAGGGGCGGTGGCGAGGCGCTGGCTCGCTGGCGTCGGGCCCTGGAGCCGGCCCAGGCGGCAGATCGAGCGGCGCTGGCGCTGATGCGCCGGTCGCTGCTGATCCCCGCGGCACTGGTGGCCCGGGTCAGTGAGGCCGAGTGGCCAGCCGTGCAGGCCCGGCTGGACGACGGCACCTGGCTGGCGGTCCGGGCGGATGAGGCCGAGCAGTGCCTGGAGGGGGGCGTCGGCATGCTCAAGCGCATCAGCGAGGCGCAGATTCCCCTGGAGGATGCCCGCGACTGTCGCTTCATCTTGTTTCGCGAACCCGACGGCCTGCGCGAGCACGTGGCGGTGGTGATCAACGCGCCTGGCCAGGTGGGCGAGGCGGTGCCGCTGCGCCTGCACTCGGCCTGCCTGACCGGCGATCTCTTCGGCAGCCTGCGCTGCGACTGCGGCGATCAGCTGCGCAATGCCGTGGCCGACATCCAGGCGCTGGGCGGCGGCGTGCTGCTCTACCTGGCCCAGGAGGGGCGCGGCATCGGGCTCGCCAACAAGTTGCGAGCCTATACGCTGCAGGACGGCGGCCTGGACACCCTGGATGCCGACCAGGTCCTGGGGTTCGGCGACGACGAGCGTCGCTACGGCGTCGCGGTGGACATGCTGGATGCCCTGGGCATCCGCCGCGTGCAGTTGCTCACCAACAATCCCGGCAAGATGGCGGCCCTGGCCGAGGGCGGTATCGAGGTGGTCGAGCGCCAGGCGCTCTATGGCAGCCTCAACGATCACAATCGGCGCTACCTGAGCGCCAAGTCGGAGCGCGCCGGCCATCTGCTCGATGCCGTATTCACCGGCGACCGGGATTCGACCGCCTGACCGCGCCGGGCGCGCTTCGGGACGAAGCGGGGCGCGCTATCGCTCCAGGGTGTCCAGGCTCTGGGTCTCGCGAAGGATGCGCGCGATACGCTTCCCGTAGTGGGCCACCAGGCGGGCGCCGAGTTCTGCCGTGCCCAGTCGCGCATTGCCGACCACCCCCGCGGGGTGCAGGTCCTCGGCCAGCCAGGCGAAGGCGGCCTCTCCCTCCGGGCCCAGCAGCCAGTCCTTCTCCGCCATGGCCTCGCCCCGAGAGGGCGGGTGATCCAGGTGCTCGAGGCTTACCTTGTCCGGGGCCAGGTGGCGCATCATGGCGGTCTCAAGCGCGCCCCCATGGAGCCCGTGGCGCAGCTCCTCGGTGGGCAGTCCACCGGCGGGCAGCATGCCCGGCGGCGGCATCCGGGTGTAGTTGACCTTGACCACCATCATGCCGTGACGGCGGCGCAGGCGCAGGGCGGCCAGGTCCATCACCGCCTTGTTGCCGCCGTGGCTGTTGATCAGCACCAGACGCTTCAGGCCGGCGCGGGCCACGGCGTCGCCATGCGCCTCCAGGGTGGCGATGGCCAGCTCCGGGGGCAGGCTGAGGGTCCCGGGAAAGCTCAGGTGCTCGTCGCTGGCCCCTACCGCCATGGGCGGCAGGATCACCAGGGGGAAGCTCGCGGGCAGGTGGGGCAGTGCTTCCTCCAGCAGCCCCTCGCCGATGTCGAGGTCGGTGGAAAGCGGCAGGTGGGCACCGTGCTGCTCGATGGCGCCCATCACCATCACCGCCACCGCACTGTGCGGCAGGAACGATAGCTCGTGACTGGTGAGGTCCAGCCAGCGGGGACAGGGGGGGAGATCATTCATGGGGCGGTGCGCTCCGTGCCGTATGGTTCATGGCCATGATGGGCCTGGCGCTCGCCGGCGGCCAGGCGACGAAAGACTGCAGCGGCATCTCCCCGGGCGCTTCCGGCGGCGGGGGCGCTGGGCGGGCCACAGGCGTGCTGGCCATGGACGGGCCGGGCGGGGCCAAGGCCCACCGCCGCAGCACCGGCGGGGGCGTCGCCTCCGCCGGCACCCTCAGCAGGCCGGCGCGGGTGAGCCAGCGGCCCAGGGTTGGACTGCTGGTCACCCTGACCAGCGGCGCCGCGATCAGCAGGCCTCCCCAGACCGGGGCGAGCCACCAGAAGAACATCGTGGCGAGCAGGTAGGTCGAGGCGGCCCAGCCTACGCCGATCAGGGTCGCGAGCCAGGTGTGGCGAAAGGCCTCTCCCCAGGGCACCGGTCGCCCCTCGCGGTCCTGGGCGTCCCAGCGCACCTCGTGGCCACCGAGCACGCCCAGGATGAACCGGCTGTGCAGCAGCATCATGAGGGGCGCGACCAGGATGGCGAGGGCGATCTCCAGCAGGGTGCTCGCCAGCAGTCTGGCCCGGCCCCCGAAGGCGCCGGGTCGCTGGATGACGCTCAGCAGGCAACCCAGCACCTTCGGCAGCAGCAGGATCACGCCCGTGCTGATCAGCAGCGGCAGCATCAGGTTCGACGTGGCGATGGGCCAGTCGGGGAAGAGCTGGTCGCCGGTGCGGAAGAACTCATGGCGCCCCTGGGCCCGGCCGATGGCATCCACGCTGCTGACCACCAGCATCAGCCCCCACAGCAGGGAGGTCAGGTAGGCCAGCGCCCCGGACAGGAAGTGGAGCCGGCTCATGGGATGCAGGCCGCGGGCGCCGAGCAGCCGCAGGTGCTGCAGGTTGCCCTGGATCCAGCGCCGGTCGCGCCTGGCGAACGCGAGCAGGTGGCTCGGCACTTCCTCGTGGCTCTCGTCGAGATGGACATCCAGGTGGACCCGCCAGCCGGCCCGGCGCATCAGTGCCGCCTCGACGAAGTCGTGGCTGAGTATCTCGCCGCCCAGCGGCGGCGTGCCGGACAGCGTCGGCAGGCCGCAACAGGCCATGTAGGCGCGGGTGCGCAGGATGGCGTTGTGGCCCCAGAAGTTCGCGGCATCCCCCTGCCAGAAGCAGCGCCCGGTGGCGAGCAGGGGGCTGTGCAGCGCAGCCGCGAACTGCGTGAAGCGCCCGAACACGCTGCAGGCGCCCACCGGAATCGGCACCGTCTGGATCAGGCCGACCCCGGGATGGGCCTGCATCCTGGCCACCAGCGACACCAGGGTCTCGCCCCCCATCAGGCTGTCCGCGTCCAGCACGACCAGGTAGTCGTAGCGGTGTCCCCAGCGGCGGCAGAAGTCGGCGAGGTTCCCGGCCTTGCGGCCCCGGTTGTCGTCGCGACGGCGATAGTGCACCGCCAGCTCCGGGGCCAGGCGCCGCTGCAGCCCTGCGATGGCGGCCTGCTCCCGGCGGGCGATCGCCTCGTCCCGGGTATCGCTCAGCACGAAGACCTCGAAGCCCCGTACATGGGGCTGGTCGAGCAGCGAGCGACAGGTGCTCTCCAGCCCTCCCACGACGCGCTCGGGGTCCTCGTTATGGATGGGCATCACCAGTGCCGTGCAGTGCTCGCCCGGATCGCTCGTCGGCGCTGGGGAGTCGAGGCGCTCAAGGGTCAGCGGATCCCGTCGGGTCAGCCGCAGCAGGAAGCCGATGATGGCGGTCCACAAGGCCACCGTGATCCAGCCGAAGATGATCACGAACAGGCCCAGAACGATGCCCTGCAGGACCGTGATGCCGTCGACGTTCAGGATGTCGAACATGGCCCAGCCGCCCAGGGCGGTGGTGGCGAGCACCAGCAGGGCGACGAGCGCCTGGCGGGCGGCCAGCCACGGCGCCCGGAGCGAGCCGTCAGCGGAGCTCATCGGGGTGCCAGACATAGTTCCAGGTTTCGCTCATGGGCCTGTCGCGCAGCGTCAGGGCGAGCCGCATGTCCGCAGGGGTCGTCCCCTCGGGCTGCAGCCGGAAGGAGGCGCGCCAGGTCTCGCCGTCGGGAAGGCGCTGCACCCGGACCTGGCGGGCCTCGCCGCTCGAGACCTCGAGGCTGGCCTCGACCGGATGGCTGGCGTCCAGGCTCGAGAGCTCGCCGCCTCGGAAGTCGACCATGAACTGGCGAAGGCTGCGCGGCGGCGGGTCGCTCTGCCCTGGGACGGCTCCCCAGCCCTGCCGGGTGCGCACGGCGCCGGCCAGGGTTTGCTCGGGACGCCGCGCATCGAAGGTCGAGAGCCGGTAGCGATAGGTGCGCGAGGCATTCGCCGCTAGCGGCGCCTCGGGGACCCAGTAGGCCACGATGTTGTCGTTGGTCTCCGAATCGCTGGGGATCTCGACCAGCTCCACGCTGCCCGGCCCCCAGTCATCGAGCGGGGCGACCCAGTGGCTGGGGCGCCGCTCGTAGCGCGACTCCATGTCCAGGTAGTGGTCGAAGTCTCGGTCGCGCTGGGCCAGGCCGAAGCCCGCCGGATTCACGTCCTGCTGGCGGGTGATACGCAGTTCGAGCGGGTTGTTCAGGGGGCGCCAGATCCACTGCCCGGCGTGGGTCCGCATCAGCAGGCCCTCGGAGTCGTGCACCCGGGGCCGAAAGTCGTCGGCGGGAAAAGGACTGACGTCGCCGTGCATGAACATGCTGGTCAGCGGGGCGATGCCGAGCTTCTGCACGTCGCGCCGGGCGAACAGCCGGGCCTCGACCTCCACCTCGACGTGCTCGCCGGGACGCACCCGAAAATGGTAGGCCCCGGCCAGCGAGGGGCTGTCGAGCAGTGCGATGAGGTCAAGGTGGGTCGCCGTCGGCTCGGGCTTGAACAGCCAGAACTCCCGGAAGGCCGGGAACTCCTCGCCCTGGGGGGTGGCGGTATCGACGGCCAGGCCGCGCGCCGAGAGGCCGTACCCCTGGTCGCGCCCCACCAGCCGAAAGTAGCTGGCGCCCTGGAAGACCATGAACTCGTCGTGGTACTCCTCGCGGTTGAGGGGATAGTGCAGGCGAAAGCCCGCGTAGCTCGCGCCACTGAGATCCGCCTCTGCCAGGGAGGCAGCGGCGCCGTCGTAGCGGAACCAGGACGACCGGAAAGGCACCGGGCGACGCGCGCCGTCCTCGACCAGATTCAGGCGGACCGGCCGCTCGAACAGGAAGCCGGGGTGGAAGAGCTGCACCGAGAACAGTCCCTCGTCGCGCCACCGGGCCGCCTCCGGGCGAAAGCGGATGGAGCGGTAGGCATCGTAGTCGATCTCCCGCAACGCCTCGGGCCGATGGCCGTCCGCCTCCTCGAAGGTGGATGCCGCGAGCCGGCGGGCGCGCTCGGTGACTTCCGCGAAGGTCTCGATGACGGTCTCGGGCAGGGGAGCGTCGGCCCACGTCGACGGGACCGTGCCGGCCACGAGCAGGCCAGTCGCAAGCAGTCCGGTGGCCAGCCAGCGCAGTGGGGTCATGGAGGCTCCTCCTTGGCGCGCGTCTCCCGGTGAGGAGGCTAGGGGTGGCGGCAGGGCGTCGGGATATTTCTTTACAAAGATTATACACTGGGAATCTCTGGGTCCATCTTGTGCGGATGATTGCTGCCATGCCGTTACGTTCCCTAGGCCGTTGGCTCCTGGGCCTGGCGTTGCTCAACGCCATGCTGCTGACACCCGTGTGGCTGCTGTACGGCGACCCGGCCTCCCGCTGGCTGGCCCTGGAGGCCTGCCTGCTGACGGGGCTGCTGGCGCTGCTGCCGTCTTCCGGCCTCCTTGCCGGGCTGCGCTGGGGGGTGGTGGCCCTGGTCATGGCCTTCCTGCTGGTCGGCCTGGGAGACCTCGCGACCCATCTGGCCTTCGGGCGATCCCTCAACCTCTACCTCGACCTCCCCCTGCTGCCGGCCGTCTTCAACCTGCTCGAGGGCAACCTGGGGTTCCCAGTGGCCTGCCTGGTCGTCCTGGGCGCCGTGGCGCTGCTGGCCCTGGCGGCCTGGCTGCTGGCGAGGCTGGCCGGGAAGCTGCAGGGCACCGCCCGCGGTGGCCCGGCAGTGGTCGGCGCCCTGCTGCTGATGGTGGCGAGCGGCGCGCTGATCGCCGCCGAGCTCCAGCAGGTCCGGCCGCTTCCCGGGGCCCGGGCGCCGCTGGTGGACACACTGCGGTTCCAGGGGCGGCAGCTGGTCGAGACGAGGCGCGCCCACCGCGACTTCGCCGCGCGGATGGTTGCCGAGCCCGACCGGGTCACCGCCATGCCGGGGCTGGCGGGACGCGACGTGCTGCTGGTCTTCGTGGAGTCCTATGGCATCTCGGCGCTGTTCGATGAGCGCTACGCCCGGGTGTTGGAGCCGCGCCTCGACGCCATGGCCGAGCGGTTCGACGCCGCTGGCCTCTCGGCGGCCTCCGGCATCCTCGAAGCGCCGATCCGCGGCGGCCAGTCCTGGTTGGCCCACGCCACGGCGCTCAGCGGCCTGCGGATCGACAACTCGCTCTGGTACCGGCTGATGCTGGACAGCGAGCGCACGACCCTGGTGGATGACTTCCGCGCCACGGGCCACCGCACCCTCGCGGTGATGCCGGCCATCACCATGGCCTGGCCGGAGGGGCGCGCTTACGACTTCGACGAGATCCACGCCGCCGCGGACATCGACTACGCGGGCCCGCCCCTGAACTGGGTGACCATGCCCGACCAGTACACCCTGCACCATTTCCAGACGCGAATCCGCCCGGACGCCGGGGCGTCGCCGCTGTTCGCCCAGATCGCGCTGATCAGCAGCCATGCGCCCTGGACCCCGATCCTGCCGGTGCTCGATGACTGGGACAGGGTCGGCGACGGCAGCGTCTTCGCGCGCTGGGAAGATGCCGGGGAGCCACCCGACGAGCTCTGGCAGGACCTTGAGCGCGTGCGCGACCACTACGCCAGGTCGCTCGACTATGCCCTGGGGGCCGGCGCCCGCTGGACCGCGGACTTCGTGGACGACGAGACCCTGGTCATCCTGCTGGGCGATCACCAGGCGGCGCCCCTGATCACCGGCGACAGCGCCCGCGGGGGCGTGCCGGTACACGTGATCAGCGGCGATGCCGGCCTGCTCGAGCCCTTCCTGGCCCGCGGATTCGTCCCCGGTACCCATCCGCCCGGCCCCGAGCACTATGCCCAGGGCGGGGTCGCCGGCCAGGAGGACCTGCGCGGCTGGCTGCATGAGGCGTTTGGCGCCGACGAGGCGCCGGACACTTCCACGATCCCCTGAGCGCGGACCGACGGGTCCGGGAGGCAAGATGACACGACGTATTCCGAAGAGAGCGGGCGCCCTGTCCGTCGTCCTGCTGTCTGGCCTTCTTGGCCTGAC
The DNA here is from genome assembly GCF_032333995.1 of Halomonas saccharevitans. Taxonomy (NCBI): domain Bacteria; kingdom Pseudomonadati; phylum Pseudomonadota; class Gammaproteobacteria; order Oceanospirillales; family Halomonadaceae; genus Halomonas; species Halomonas saccharevitans. The sequence continues at coordinate 1,031,324 of NZ_JAVXUR010000001.1, read as the reverse complement.
GGGGCCGGCCATGGCCCAGACTCAGACCCAGACTCAGGCACAGGCCTGGGAGCTGGATCGCGATGCCAGCCGGATCGCGCTGATCGCCACGGCCGAGGGCCGCGAGGCGATGACCCGCGTCGAGGACTTCGACATCGACCTCGAGGGCGAGCTCGACCGGCCCGCCGAGGCCGAGCTTACGCTGACGCTCCGGTCGGAGAGCATCACCGGCGGCAACGACATCGTCGATGGCCTGCTGCATGGACGTCACTGGTTCGACGTCGAGGCCTATCCCGAGATCGTCTTTCGCAGCACCGAGATCCAGGCGCCGGCCGAGGGCGAGTGGCGCGTCGAGGGCGAGCTCGAGCTGCGCGGCGACACCTATCCGCTGACGGTGCCGGTGCGCTGGACCCGGCAGGGCGAGCGGGTCCGCGTGACCGGCCGCTTGGCCCTGGACCGCACCGACTTCGATATGGGCCGCGGCGCCTGGCGCTCCGACGGCACGGTGAAGCACGAGGTATACGTCGACTTCGCCCTCGAGCTGCTGGCGCCGTCGGGTTCCTGATCTTTCATTTCCCGGCCTTCAAGGAGACTTGCCCGTGTTCACCCCCGTGATCCTGGCCGGCGGTAGCGGTGTCCGGCTCTGGCCGCTGTCGCGCCGGCAGCGGCCCAAGCAGTTTCTCTCCCTGGACGGCGAGAGCAGCCTGCTGGCCAATACCCTGGCCCGGCTCGAGGGGCTCGACACGGCCCCACCCATCGTCATCTGCCAGGAGGCGCATCGTTTTCTCGCCGCCGAGCAGCTGCGCCAGGCGGGCGCCTCCGAGGCGAGACTGCTGCTCGAGCCCGAGGGGCGCGGCACGGCCCCGGCCATCGCGCTGGCGGCCCTGCTGGCTCGCCGGGAAGGGCGCCGGGAGTCGCTGCTGGTGCTGCCGTCGGACCATCACCTGGCGGACGACGAGGCCTTTCGCTCGGCGCTCGAGCGTGCCGAACGGCTCGCCGGCGCGGGCCACCTAGTGGCCTTCGGCGTGGTGCCGACCCGTGCCGAGACCGGCTACGGCTATCTCCAGGCCGGCGAGGCGCTGGGCGAGGATGGCTTTGCGGTGGCGCGCTTCGTGGAGAAGCCCGACCCGGCCACCGCCGAGCGCTTCCTGGCCGACGGCGACCATTTCTGGAACAGCGGCATGTTCGTGCTGCGCCCCGAGGACTACCTCGATGCCCTGGAGACCCTGGCGCCGGCCACGCTGGCCGCCTGCCGCGGCGCCATGGACGGGGCCGTGGTCGACCTCGATTTCCTGCGGCCCGAGGCGCGGGCCTTCCTGGAGAGTCCCGCCGACTCCATCGACGTGGCGGTGATGGAGCGCACCGACCGGGCGGCCATGGTGCCGCTGGCCGCCGGCTGGAGCGATATCGGCTCCTGGCAGGCGCTGTGGGAGACGCTGCCCCATGATGCCGACGCCAATGTCCTGCGCGGCGACGTGGTCTGCGAGGCGAGCCGCGGGCTGATGGTCCACGCCGAGTCGAGGCTGGTGGCCACCCTGGGGCTGCAGGACCTGGTGATCGTGGAGACCGACGATGCCGTGCTGGTGGCCGACCGCGCCCGCAGCCAGCAGCTGCGGGGCCTGGTCGAGCGACTGGAGGCCGAGGGCCGGGGAGAGACCCGCGTCACGACCACCGTGCATCGCCCCTGGGGCCACTACCGGACCGTGGACGCCGGGCCGCGATACCAGGTCAAGCGCATCACCGTGCGCCCCGGTGCACGGCTCTCCCTGCAGCTCCACCACCACCGGGCGGAGCACTGGGTGGTGGTCCGCGGCACCGCCCGGGTCACCCTGGACGAGGAGGTCTTCCTGGTCGGTGAAAATGCCTCGACCTTCATTCCGATGGGACGCGTGCACTGCCTGGAGAATCCCGGCCTGATCCCGCTGGAACTCATCGAGGTGCAGTCCGGCTCCTACCTGAGCGAGGACGACATCGTGCGCCTGGACGATCGCTACGGGCGTGAGTAGGCCCTCCCGCCCCGAAGGCGCTGGCGGGGAGGTAGCGCGTCATTCCGGCTCGGCGTCCAGAAGCTCGAACCACTCCCTCCGCTCGGGAAGCGTCATCTCGCTGGCGGGCTGGCCACTGGCATACCAGTCGCGGACGTTGCGCAGCTGCCATCGCCGGCGCTCGCCATCCAGCTCGATGCCCAGCCGGAAGGGCCCGACACGGGCGAGGGCGCGGCCCGCCAGATGGGCGTCGCGCAGGGCGACGTTGGCCAGCAGCTCCAGGCGACGGCCGCCCCGCACGGCCAGATCCTCCAGGCGCAGGGTGTCATCGTCGAGCATCATTCGCACCTCGCCGCGCACCTCGCCGAGGGTCAGCCGGTCGCGCAGCCAGCGCCGTTCCCGGGCCGCGTCGAGGAACAGGTTGACCAGCAGGCCGCTGTCGCGCATGGCCAGGTCGAGCCGGGCGTCGAGGGCGAGCGGTGCCACCCAGCGCATCTCTCCCTCGGGGACCTCGAGGCGCGCCCACCAGCCGCGGGTCTGATCGCCGGTAGCGTTCTCCAGGCGCACGTCGCTCATGCGAAGCTCCGAGCCTGCGACGTCGAATCGCAGCGTCTCCAGGTCGCCATCGGAGAGGCGCGTCTCCAGTGCCAGGGTGCCCTCCAGGATCTGCTCATCGAAGGCGAGGCGGGCGTCGGAGGCGTGAAGCGTTAGGCTGCCCTCGGCCCCCAGGCCCTCCAGCCGCAGGTGAGTGGCCATCGTCGCCTGGCCCGAGAGGAAGGCGATGCCGGCATCCTTCGGCAGGTAGTCGTTGAAGGCGGCGAGGTCCGCTATCGCGACATCGGGCATGTCGATGCGCGTGCTGAGTGCCTCCAGGCCCTCGCTGGGGTCGAGTCGCCGCGCCCGGCTGCGGATCTCCAGCAGACGGCCCTCGATCAGAGAGTCGCTCCCCTCCTGGCGCCGTAGGCCGAAGCGGGGCAGGGAGAGGTGCAGCTTGGCGCCGGGGTCGGTGGTCTCCAGCACCAGCGAGCCGTCGCCGAAGGCCTCATAGTGCAGGAAGCGCACGGCGAGCCGTTCGGAGTGCACGCGAAGCTGGCTTTCCGGCATCACCTCGCCGTTCGCCAGGTCGAGGTCGAGGCTCAGGCGTCCGCCTCCCTCGACGCCCAGGCCATGCTCGTCGGGCAGGAAGGCATTGAGGAAGCCGAGCCGGTCGAGCTGGCCATCCAGCTGCAGGGTGCCGGCCAGCGGGCGGCGTGGCGCCTCCCTGCCGGGCCAGTCGAAGCCGCCCTCGAGGCGCGCCCGGGGCAGCACCAGCAGGGTGCGAAGCGTCTCTCCGCGACTCGACGAGGCGGTCAGTGCCAGCCGGCTGCCGGACAGGTCGACTCGCTGGCGGTCGAGAACGATCTCGCGCAGCTCCAGGGTCACGTCCAGCTCGCCTTGGAAGTCCTTTTCCAGCAGGCGGCCCCTGACCTCGTCGCCGGCCAGGGTGATGCTCCCACGGCCCCGGTCGTCCTTGAGCATGATGCGCCCGCGGCTGTCGGCCCATCCGGCCGCCAGCCGCAGCGGCACCGCCTCCGGCAGGTAGTCGTTGAGCACCGCTACGTCGGGAAGGCGCGCGTCGTGCCACGCCACCGTCAATGAGGGCAAGCGCGAAGGTTGCGGTCCCGCACTCGCCGTGCCGGTGAGGGAGAGTTGCTCGGCCTGGAAGAGCCGACGGCCATCCGCGAGGCGGGTGAGGTCCACCTCATTGAAGACGAGCGTGACGTCGGCCTGTGGATAGGGATCATCGGGGCGCAGGGTGAGGTGCGCCCGACCATCGCCGCGCGCCTGGACACCCAGGAAGCGCGCCCCCAGCGCCTCGGAACGCACCGCCAGCTGGCTGCCCGCAAGCGGCTGCCCGTCCCGCAGGTGCAGGGTCCCGTCGAGCCGGCCGCCGCCTTCCAGGGCCAGTCCGCCGCCGAATCGTCCAGTGAGCAGGGGGGCGAGCAAGGGGTCGAGTACGCCGAGGTTGGCCACCCGACCGTGCAGTTCCACCTCCGCCGACCAGGGCGTGGCGCCGCCGAGCAGGGGGGCGTCATCCAGCGCTCGCCAGGCCAGCGGTGACTGAAACCGGGCTGTGGGCAGTCGCAGCTCGGTGGTGAGCGGCTGCGTCTCGCCCGGGGCGGCGGCGTCGATGTCGAGGCGCGTGCCGGAGATGTCCACCCTGCCGCGTTCGAGGTCGAGCTCGGCAATCGGCAGGTGCAGGCCGAGTCGTCCCCGCAGCGGCTGCTCGCCGAGGCGCATGGCCAAGGCCTCGCCGGAGAGGTCGATCCCACCGCTCAGACGCTCGCCATCAAAGGTCAGCTCGCCATGCAGCCGCGCTACGCCCCCTTCCAGTGTCAGGGGCACCTCGGCGGGGAGATAGCGGTCGAGGGCGGCAATGTCGCCCACGTCGGTGTCGAGCCAGCGCAGCCGGGCCCGAACATGACGCGCCTCGAGATCCTGGTCGTAGGGCGCCTGAAGGCGCAGGGCAGGGGCGGTGAGGTCGAGCCGGAAGCCGTCGCCGCGCAGCAGGGGCGCAGACGCGGTGGGAGCGGCGCTATCGGCCATCTCGATGCCGTCGAGATCGACTTTGAGGCGGGTGCGCTCCTGCATCTCGGCCACCACCGAGCCGGAGCCCTCGATGCGGTAGCGCGCCCCCCGCTCCAGCCAGTGGCGCTCGTCGAGACCCACGCTCAGCTGCGGGGAGTCGAGGCGCAGGCGGCTGCCAGGCTGTATCTCGCCGCCTTCGATCGTGACCTCGCCTTGCAGGTCGCCGCGGCCACCGACCTCCAGCCAGCCAAGCGAGGCGAGGTAGGGATTGAAGACGGTGTAGGCATCGCTGCGACCGGCCAGGGTGACGGTGCCCGAGACGGCGCGTCCCGCCACGGCGCCGGTGGCCTCGGCCAGCGCCAGCGGGGCGAGGGTCAGGTCGGCCTCCAGGGTGACGCCTTTCACCAGCCGCGTGTCGTCCTTCAGCACGGCGCCGTCGTCCAGGGACAGCCGAAGCTTCCTCGCGGCCAACGTGCCCGCGTCCCAGTGAAGGCCCGCCAGGTGCAGGCGGCCGCTCCCTTGGAGGCGGTACCCATCCAGGCTGACGTGGCGGATGCCCTCGGCATCGAGGCGGCGAAGCCGGACCTCACGGCCGAGCAGCGGGGCCAGGGAGACCTCCAGCGTGGCGGTCTCCGCCTCCAGCGCGATGCGGTGTTCGGCGGCCGTGCCGGAAAGCTGGAGCTGCCTCACCCGCAGCTGGCCGGGAAAGGCCGTCCAGGCCCGCTCCCAGCTCAGCGTGATGTTCGCCGTGCGCTCGAGCTGGCGGCGCCCCCAGTCGCTGTTGAGCAGGGCGTTGGCGGTGACGAGATAGAGAACATAGAGGGCCGCCAGGAAGAGGGCGAGCCGGGCTAGCGTCCTGAGCGGCGTGGCGCGAATCATGGAAGGCGCTTTGGTGCTAGATGCATGGGGCCACCTTCAGGTCGGACGGCAACGGCCGGGATCAATAGAGCCGGAAGCGCTTCCAGCCGGGTCTGCCCTCGGCCTCCTCGGGGGTCTTGCGATAGCGCTTGTACTCCCACTGGTACTGGGCCGGGTCCAGGGCGATGGTCGACTCCACGCAGGCGTTGACCCCGGTGGCCGAGACGGCCTCGTCGGGATCGTAGACCCGCTCGTCGGCGGCCAGGAAGTGCAGGGCGTAGCCCCGGCCGGGCAGCCGCAGGGCCACGCCGGTGACGACCCGCGCCTCGGTGCGGGCCACCAGCTTGGGCAGCAGGGTGGCCGTGTAGGCGGGCCGGCCGAAGAAGGGCGCGAAGACGCCGCTGCCCCAGCTGGGCACCTGGTCGGGCAGGATGCCCACCGCCTCGCAGCGCTTTAGCGCCTTGAGCAGGGCGGCCACGCCGCGGGGATTGGTCGGCACCAGCCGTGCGCCGCGGCGTTCGCGGCCCTGGCGGATGATCGGGTCCAGCGGGGCGAGCTTGGGGGGCTCGTACATGGCGGTGAAGGGGAAGTGCCCGGAGAGCCAGAAGTTCAGCACCTCCCAGTTGCCGAAGTGGGGCGCCAGCACGATGACGCCGCGGCCCTCGGCGCGGGCGCCGTCGAGAAGCTCACGGCCGTGGACCTCGACGATCGACGCCTCGACCCGCTCGGGGTCGCCCATCCAGGCGAAGCCGAGCTCCAGCATGGTAGCGGTTGAGTGGGTCAGGCTCTCGCGCGCCAGCCGCCGCCGCTCGGCGTCGCTGCGCGCGGGATAGGCCTCGGCCAGGTTGATGCGAGTGACCTTGCGCTCGCGGCGGCTGAAGCGCTCGACCAGCGGGCCGATCACCCGGGCCAGCCGCCACAGGGTCGTCAGGCGCCGATTGGCGAGGCCGCGCCATAGGGTGGCGATGGCGCGCGCCTGGCCGGCAGCCGCGCGGGGTTCATCGTCGCGCATGGCTCACACCCACCAGGTGTCGACGTTGTCCGGCGCACGTCGCTCGTTCAGCGTCTTGAGCCCCTTCACGCAGCGGATCACCAGCCACACCACGGCGGCCAGCCAGGTCAGAAAGCCGATCAGTACCAGGGTGAGCAGGCCGGAGATGCCGAAGTAGAGCAGGGCCAGCCAGAAGGTGCGGATCTGATAGCGGTAGTGCTCGTCGAGCCACGCAGGCCCGTTGCCGCGGTAGACGTAGGCGATCACCACGGCCACCAGCGAGGTCAGCCCGCCGGTGACCATGCCGGCCAGGTGCAGCACGTACACCACGATGGGAATGGTCGTGTCGGGGGCGCCGCCCTGTTCGGCGACGGCCCGGTCGTCATCTCGATGCAGGTTGTCGTTCATGGCTCGTCCCTGATGGTGGCTTGACTGTCGCCAATGATACCGACCGGCGTCGACAATGACACCGGGTCGGCCCTGGCGTCAGTGGCCGGGTGCAGGTTGGGGCTTCACGGGGCGGCTGATCTCGATGAGGTTGCCGTCGGGGTCGCGCAGGTAGAGCGAGGCGAGCTCGCCCGTGGCGCCCTGGCGCGGCACCGGGCCGAGCTCTACTTCCACGTCCAGCGCCTCCAGATGGCGCTGCACCTCATCCAGCGGCAGCAGGCTGCGCACGCAGAGATCCAGGCTGCCCGGCGTCGGTGTGGCGGCGCGGGGCGTGATGTCGGTGGCGGTCCAGTGCAGGCGCAGGGCCATGTCGCCCAGCATCAGGTCGACGCGTTCACGGTCGCGGTAGCGGACCTCGAGCCCGAGGACGCGAGAATAGAAGTCCACGGCGCGGGAAATGTCGGTCACGGTGATGACCAGATGGTCCAGACCTGACAGCATGCATGTCTCCTCGGAATGATGGCCTGGCAAGAGAATACGATGATGCTGATCTGTCCGCTATGTGCGTCGGTCGATGCCGCGCCCTTTCACCGCGACGCACGGCGTGACTACCAGCGCTGCGGGTGCTGTGCGCTGGTCTTCGTGCCGCCGGCGCAGCGCCTCGACCCGGCGGCGGAGCGAGCGGTCTACGACCAGCACGAGAACTCTCCCGACGACCCGGGCTATCGGCGCTTCCTGTCGCGACTCTTCGACCCGCTGCGTGAGCGGCTCGCCCCGGGCGCTCGCGGGCTCGACTTCGGCGCGGGCCCGGGGCCGACCCTCTCGGTGATGTTCGAGGAGGCCGGCCATCCGATGGCCATCTATGATCCCTTCTACGCGCCGGATGCCGCGGTGCTCGAGCGTGGCTACGATTTCATCACCGCCACCGAGGTGGTGGAGCATCTCTTCGCCCCCGGCGAGGAGCTCGACCGGCTGGTCGAGCTCCTCGAACCCGGCGGCTGGCTGGGGCTGATGACCAAGCGCGTCGCGAGCCCCGAGGCCTTCGCCGGCTGGCACTACATCCTCGACCCCACCCACGTCTGCTTCTTCAGCGAGGCGACCTTCACCTGGTTCGCCCGGCGCCACGATCTGCGGCTGCATTTCCCCGCCGCCGACGTGGTATTGCTGCAGCGCACATGACAGGGCACCTTTCGATAACGTGTCGTTATCATTAGGGAAAAGGCCTTGATTCGGCCTCGATAAGGGGATTGGCGGCGCTCGGCGCCGGGCGTATATTCGCTATTACAAGTGCCTCCTGCGCGTCCGCAGCGGCGCCCCTCCCACACCGTTCGTTTCGAGATCCTTGCCCATGTCCCGGCAGCTGCTGCTCATGGCCCTGGCACCCTTGCTGGGGCTCTTCATTCTGGGGATCGGCAACGGTTTCCTGGCCACCGTCATCACCCTTCGCCTGGACGCCGCCGGCGAATCGCCGGTGGTGATCGGCTGGGTCTCCTCCGCCTACTTCGTCGGCCTGGCGCTGGGCGCGATGCTCAACGACCGGCTGCTGCTGCGCATCGGCCATATCCGCGCCTACGGCAGCTTTGCCTCGCTGGTGGCGGTCACCGTACTGCTGCAGGGCCTGGTGGACGAGCCCTGGGCCTGGTTCGCGCTGCGTCTGATCGGCGGCTGGGCCACGGTGGGAGTGTACCTGGTCATCGAGAGCTGGCTGCTGGCCTCCGGTGATGCTTCTGTGCGCGGCCGCCTGCTGGCGCTCTACATGATCGCGCTTTACGCCGCCGGCGTGCTCGGCCAGCTGCTGCTGGGTGTCACCGAGGCCATGGGCGGGCCGGCGTCGTTCATGGTGATCGGCCTGCTGGCCTCGCTCTCGGTGCTGCCCATGGCGATGATCCCGCGGGTCTCGCCGCTGATCGAGAAGGCCGAGCCGCTCTCGCCGCTGCGCCTGATCACCCTGACCCCCACCGGGGTGATGGGTAGTTTCGGCTCGGGGCTGGCGGTGGCCGCCGCCTACTCGCTGCTGCCGCTTTATCTGCAGCGTACCGGGCTGACGGTCGACCGGGTCGGCCAGATGATGGCGGTGGTGGTGCTCGGTGCCATGCTGCTGCAGTACCCGGTGGGGCGCTGGTCGGATCGCCACGACCGCCAGCTGGTACTGATCCTGATAGGCGCCTTCTGCACCCTGATCTCCGCGGCAGTGATCTTTCTGCCGATGAACACGGCGGTGCTGGCGGTGCTGCTGTTCCTGCTCGGCGGCGGCATCTTCTCGCTCTATCCGGTGGCGGTGGGCCACGCCGCCGACCGCGCCCCGGCCGGTGCCCTGGTGCGCATGAGCCAGGGCCTGCTGATGATCAATGCCATCGGCTCGGCGGTGAGCCCGCCGCTGGTCTCGCCGGTGATGAGCCTGCTCGGCGATACCGGCCTGTTCTGGTCCTTCGGGGCCATGGGGCTTTTCCTGGTGCTCTTCTTCGGCTGGCGGCGCAGCGTGCGGCCGGCGCCGGTGCCGGTGGCGCCGTTCTCTGCCTCTACCCCGATGTCCTCGGCGGGCGCCGAGCTCGCGGTGACCGAGGAGTGGGTGCAGGGCGCCCGGGAGCACGAGCACGTGGAGGATCTCTCCGGCGCCGTGGCCGAGGTCGAGGTGGCAGAAGCGCTGATGGGCCCGCCGCCGGAAGATGAGGCGCATATCGCCTACTACGACGAGGAGGCGGATCCCGAGGAGGCGCCCCCCGCGCAGGCGTGATGCCGCCCCTTCGATGAACCGCCGAGCCCGCTGCCCCGCAGCGGGCTTACATGGTTTCGCGATCGAGCGTCGTCGAGATCGGCCGACGCTAAGAGCGAGCAGTTTCGGCATCGACCTTGGGCTAATGGCCAACGAAAAGTAGTGAATCTACTATCGTTGCTATCATTTTTCCCAGAGGTGCTCCATGACCCCCTATGCCGCTCCCGTCCGCGACTTCCGCTTCGTGCTGGAGGAACTGCTCGAGCACGGCTCGCTGGCCCTGCCCGGCTTCGAGGAGGCCAGCCCCGATCTCGTCGAGGCGGTGCTCGAGGAGGCGGCGAAACTCGCCGGCGACGTCTGGGCTCCGCTCAATGCCAGCGGCGATCGCCAGGGGTGCACGCGCCGCCACGACGGCTCGGTCAGCGTGCCCGATGGCTTCATCGAAGCCTACCAGGCCTACGCCGAGGGCGGCTGGAACGGCATCGGCGTGTCCGAGGCGCGGGGTGGGCAGGGGCTGCCCGAGGTGGTGGCCAGTGCGGTGCAGGAGATGCTGCACGGCGCCAACATGGCCCTCGGGCTCTGCCCGATGCTCACCGCAGGCGCGATCGAGGCGCTGGCCCACCACGGCAGCGATGAGCAGCAGGCCACCTACCTGCCGAAGCTGGTCGACGGCACCTGGACCGGCACCATGAACCTCACCGAGCCCCAGGCCGGCTCCGATCTCTCCAAGGTGCGCACCCGCGCCGTGCCCCAGGAGGACGGCAGCTACCGGCTCTTCGGCCAGAAGATCTACATCACCTGGGGTGAGCACGACGCCGCCGAGAACATCCTCCACCTGGTGCTGGCGCGTACCCCGGACGCCCCCGAGGGCAACAAGGGCATCTCGCTGTTCCTGGTGCCGAAATATCTGGTGGAGGCCGACGGTTCGCTCGGCGAGCGCAATGACGTCACCTGCGCCTCCATCGAGCACAAGCTGGGCATCCACGGCTCGCCGACCTGCACCCTGAGCTTCGGCGAGAACGCCGGTGCCATCGGCTACCTGGTGGGCGAGCAGGGTCGCGGCCTCAACCACATGTTCACCATGATGAACGAGGCGCGCCACAAGGTGGGCGTGCAGGGCATCGGCGTGGCCGAGCGGGCCTGCCAGCACGCCTTCGCCTACGCCCTGGACCGTGTGCAGGGCAAGCGCCCGGCCCACCGCGGCGGGGGCGAGTGCGCCATCAGCGACCACCTGGACGTGCGGCGCATGCTGCTCTCCATGCGCGCCCGCACCGATGCGCTGCGCGCGCTGGCGCTCTATTGCGCCGCCCAGCTCGACGTGGCGCGCCACGCCGACGAGGAAAGCGACCGCCAGGCCGCCCAGGCGCGGGCCGAGGTGCTGATCCCGGTGGTAAAGGCCTTCTCCACCGACCAGGCGGTGGAGATCGCCTCGCTCGGCGTGCAGGTGCATGGCGGCATGGGCTTCATCGAGGAGACCGGCGCCGCCCAGCTGCTGCGCGACGCCCGCATCGCGCCCATCTACGAGGGCACCAACGGCATCCAGGCCCTGGACCTGGCCGGGCGCAAGCTGCAGCGCGACGGCGGCCGGGCGCTGGGGGGGCTGATCGATGAGGTGGAAGGCACCGCCCGGGCGCTGTGTGCCGCGCCCGGCCTGGCGCCGCTCGGCGAGGCGCTGGCCGCCGGCGCCGCCGACCTCACCGCGGCGCTCGCCGTGCTGCTCGAGCAGGGCAGCGATCCCGAGCGCGGCCCCGATGCCGTCCAGGCCTACGCCACCCCCTTCCTGAGCCTCGCCGGCCACGTGCTCTGCGCCTGGCAGATGGGACGCTCGGCGCTGGCGGCCACCGCCGCCCGCCAGGCCGGCAGCGACGATCCCGGACGGCCGGACCCCTTCTACACGACCAAGCTTGCGAGCGCCGACTTCGCCCTGCGCCAGTGGCTGCCCGTGGGACGCGCCCAGCGCGCGGTGATCGAGGCCGGCATGGAAAGCCTCGTCGCCTTCGAGCCCGGCGCCCAGTAAGCCCCGAACCGTGAGCCTCTTCGTCGCCGGCCCCGCGCCGGCGACGACCCACCGGAACCTCCGTGGAGCCCATCATGACCCAGAGCATCTTCGAGCAGGGCCTGCCCCAGACGCCGGCCAACCACGTGGCGCTCTCGCCGCTGACCTTCATCGAGCGCAGCGCCAGCGTCTATCCGGACTACCCGGCGGTGGTGCACGGCGAGATTCGCCGCAGCTGGGCCGAGACCTGGGAGCGCTGCCGGCGCCTCGCCTCGGCGCTGGAGCGCCGTGGCATAAAGCCCGGCCAGACCGTGGCCGCCATGCTGCCCAACGTGCCGGCGATGTTCGAGGCGCACTTCGGGGTGCCGCTGGCGGGCTGCGTGCTCAACACCCTGAACATCCGCCTGGACGCCGAGGCCATCGCCTACATGCTCGAGCACGGCGAGGCCAAGGCCGTGCTGGTCGACCCCGAGTTCGCCGACGTGATCGAGGCAGCGGTGGCCGGGCTTGCGCACCCGCCGCTGCTGATCGACGTCGATGACGCCCTCTTCGAGGGCGAGGCGCGCCGCATCGGCGAGGTGGAGTACGAGGCCCTGCTGGCCGAGGGCGACCCCGACTACGCCTACGCGCTGCCCCAGGACGAGTGGCAGGCGATCTCGCTCAACTACACCTCCGGCACCACCGGCAAGCCCAAGGGCGTGGTCTACCACCACCGGGGCGCCTACCTGAACGCGGTGAGCAACATCCTCGAGTGGGCCATGCCCCACCATCCGGTCTACCTGTGGACGCTGCCGATGTTCCACTGCAACGGCTGGTGCTTCCCCTGGACCATCGCCGCCCGGGCCGGCGTCAGTGTCTGCCTGCGCCGGGTCGACCCGAAGCGGGTCATGGACCTGCTCGCCGACGAGGGGGTGACTCACTTCAGCGGCGCGCCGATCATCCTCAACGGCCTGGTCAACCTGCCCGAGGAGCAGAAGCGCGACTTCGACCACCCGGTGAAGGTCACCACCGCCGGCGCGGCGCCGCCCGCCTCGGTGATCGCCGGCGTCGAGCAGCTCGGCATCGAGGTGACCCACGTCTACGGCCTGACCGAGGTCTACGGCCCGGTGACCGTGTGCGCCTGGCGCGAGGCCTGGGACGAGCTCTCCCTGGAGCAGCGCGCCCGGATCAAGTCCCGCCAGGGCGTGCGCTACCACATGCTCGAGGCGCTCTGCGTGGCGGACCCGACCACCATGGAGCCGGTGCCCAAGGACGGCGAGACCATCGGCGAGATCCTGATGCGCGGCAATAACGTCATGAAGGGCTACCTCAAGAACGAGGCGGCCACCGAGCAGGCCCTCGACGGCGGCTGGTACCATACCGGCGACCTGGCGGTCTGGCATCCGGACGGCTACCTCGAGATCAAGGACCGCTCCAAGGACATCATCATCTCCGGCGGCGAGAACATCTCCACCATCGAGGTGGAGGACGCCGTCTATTCGCATCCGGCGGTGGAGGAGGCCGCCGTGGTGGCCAAGCCCGACGAGAAGTGGGGCGAGACGCCCTGCGCCTTCGTCAAGCTCAAGGTGGGCTACGGCGAGGTCACCGAGCAGGAGATCATCGAGCACTGCCGGAAGCACCTGGCCCGCTTCAAGGTACCCAAGACGGTGATCTTCACCGAGCTGCCCAAGACCTCCACCGGCAAGATCCAGAAGTTCGTGCTGCGCGACGAGGCGCGCAAGCAGTAATCCGACAGGAAGCACGGTTCAGTGCTTTCTGCAGCGAGAGGCGCCGGGAACAGGCCGAAGAGGAGGTCTTTTGCCAGGGAAGGCAAAAGTAGCGCCCAGGGACGGGTTTACAGCGCCTCCTTGGAGGCCTGTTGCCGGCAAAGCTTCAAGCGAGTCAGACCGCTGCGTTAGACCTGCCAATGACACCAAGGAGAGTGCAATGAGTGAGCAACCGATCGGCGTGGTCGGCGCCGGCACCATGGGCCAGGGCATCGCCCAGGTGCTGGCGGCGAGCGGCTTCGAGGTCAAGCTCTACGACGTGGCCGACGAGCAGCTCGGCCGCGCCACGGCGGCCATCGACAAGGGGCTTTCCAAGCTGGTGGCCAAGGCGAAGCTCGGTGAGGCCGACAAGGCGGCCGCCATGGCGCGCCTGGACACCACCACCGCGCTGGACGCCCTGCGCGAGTGCGAGGTGATCATCGAGGCCGCGCCCGAGCAGCCGGCGCTCAAGGAGAAGCTGTTCCGCGACCTGAGTCGCCTTACCCACGACGCGATACTGGCCTCCAACACCTCCTCGCTGTCGCTGACGCGCCTGGCGGGCGTCTGTGAGCGTCCCGAGCGGGTCGTCGGCATGCACTTCTTCAACCCGGTGCCGGTGTTGAAGCTCGTCGAGGTGATCCGCGCCGAGCAGACCAGTGACGCCACCGTGGCGCGCATCGAGGCGCTGACCGAGGCGCTCAACAAGACCGCCGTGCCGGTGGGCGACTCCCCGGGCTTCGCGGTCAATCGCCTGCTGGTGCCGATGATCAACGAGGCGGCCTTCCTGGTGCAGGAGGGCGCGGCTACCCCCGAGGCGATCGACGAGGCGATGAAGCTCGGCGCCGCCCATCCCATGGGGCCGCTGGCGCTCGCCGACCTGATCGGCCTGGACGTCTGCCTGTCGATCATGGAGGTGCTGCAGGAAGGCTTCGGCGATCCCAAGTACCGGCCCTGCCCGCTGCTCAAGCGCATGGTCGATGCCGGCTATCTGGGGCGCAAGTCCGGGCGCGGCTTTCACGTCTACGAATAACTCGCCTCGACAAAGAGGGGATTGCCGCCCAACCAAGCGTTCGCTAGGGTTGGGCGGTCTGCTTTCAAAAACGCCTTCCCTCTCAACAACAATCTCAGGAGCCATTCCATGAGCGAGACCCTGATCGAGGTCGCCGACAACGCCGGCATCGTCCGCCTGACCGTCAGCCGCCCCAAGGCGCTGAACGCCCTCAACAGCGCCGTCATCAGTGAGCTGGCCGGCGTGCTGGACGACCTGGAGCAGCGCGACGACCTGCGCGCCGTGCTGATCACCGGGGCCGGCGAGAAGTCCTTCGTCGCCGGTGCCGACATCGCCGAGATGCGCGACAAGACCCCGGAGCAGGCCCGCGCCTTCGCCGGCCAGGCGCTGAAGACCATCAAGCGCCTGGAGACCCTGCCGGTGCCGGTGGTCGCGCTGGTCAACGGCTTCTGCCTCGGCGGCGGCTGCGAGCTGGCCCTGGCCTGCGACTGGGCGGTGGCGAGCGACAACGCCATCTTCGGCCAGCCCGAGGTGCTGCTCGGCGTGATTCCCGGCTTCGGTGGCACTCAGCGCCTGCCGCGCCGCGTCGGCCCGGCCATGGCCATCGACCTGGTGACCACCGGCCGCAAGATTGATGCCCAGGAGGCGCTGCGCATCGGCCTGGTCAACCGCGTGATGCCCCAGGCCGAGCTCGAGGCCTACGCCGAGGAGCTCACCAAGCAGCTCGGCGGCAACGGCCCCGAGGCGGTGCGCGGCGCCAAGCAGGCGGTGCACGACGGCCTGGACCAGGACCTGGACAGCGCCCTGGCGCTTGAGACCAGCCTGTTCGCGCTGTGCTTCGCCGGCGAGGAGCAGCGCGAGGGCATGAGCGCCTTCGTCGAGAAGCGCAAGCCGAACTTCTGATTCTGCTGCCTCTGTCCGGACACAGCGCGGCCGTGGCCTTCCCGCCACGGCCGCGCTGTTTGTCGAGCGCATCGCCCACCGCTACCCGCTGCAGATGAGCGTCGACGCCTACGACCGCTTCTCCCACCAGCCCGATGGCGTGCTCAAGGTTGCCCTCGAGGCATCGTCGATTTTCGCAGCGCTTCTTCGAGTCCGATCAAGGGGCTCAATCACACCCCATAAACTCGAGTGTGAACTCAGAGCGTCTTTCCCCAATCTTGCCGTTTCTGAGCCGCCACTTGCCGATTTTTACGCAGCCTAATTGTCGGTTTCCCCCGCTTCGGGAGCCACCGGATCAGTCTCGAGTTAGGCATTCTAAGCCATTTGCTTAGTAAACCTCTCTTTACAGCTAGCCTGCGGCGTTCCTATTCTTTCGATTAAATCCCGCTGCCGTGATCGAATGTTTTTTCGAGAGCATGGCTGAAATGCTGGCTAAATAATTTAGCTGGCAGGAAGCAGTAGGTTTATGCGTGATAGTGTTAATTGATTATTGAAGGAATGGCCATGTCTACTACAAAAAAGCGTATTCTCGTTGTCGGCGGTGGGATTGGTGGTACGATGACCGCGAATCATCTGGTTGCAAAGTTTTATCCTGAAATTCTCAAGGATGAAATTGAGGTCATGATGCTCTCGAATTCCCCCGATCATGTTTACAAGCCGGCCAACATGTATGTGGCTTTCAATAGCTATCATCCTCATGAACTGGTTCGCAAGCAGCGCTCGCTGTTGCGGCCCGAGATTGTCTTTCATGTAGATGGAGTCGAAAGTTTCGAATTCGATAAAAGTCGCGTCTCTTGTGATAGCGGCAAGCGCTACGATTATGAGTATCTCGTCATTTCAACTGGCTGTATCCCCTCGCCAGAACGCATCGAAGGGTTGAAGGAGGCCGGAGATCATTTTTATCAGACGAGGCCGGCCCAGCAACTCGCCAAAAAGCTGAGTAGCATTAATGAGGGGCGTATCTTTATTACGGTCAATTTCCCGAAGACGCCTAATGTTCCTCACCAGTGCGGCATCGCGCCCATCGAAACCACCTTGATGCTCGATGAGTATTTGCGTAAGCGCGGTGTGCGAGATCGCGTGGAGATCATATATAGCTACCCGACAGTGTCTCAGCTTTTGCGCAACTGCCTGTTCTTGCAAAAGCCGACCTGCGAGATATTACCCGGCATTTTCGATAGCAAGAACATCAAGTATCAACGTGGCTTTACCCTGGACAAGGTCGATCCCGAGTCCAAGATAGCCTATTCGGAGGAAGGGGCTTCCCAGGAGTTTGATATTCTGATGGCGACGCCGCCTATCCGGGCGGTCGATGCCGTCATAAATTCAGGGAAATCACAAGCCCAGAATAATGAAGGCTGGCTGCCCACCGACTTCGAAACGTTGAAGATGTACGGTGCCGATAACGTCTATGTCATGGGAGATACCGTTGACTTGCCTGTGAGTAAGGCAGGAGGCTCATGTCATAACCAGTCGCCCATCGTTGTGGAAAATATAGCCTCGGAAATCCGTCGTGGGTATACCTCTGCTATCTATGACGGGAAGGTTCAGGCAATCGCCCAGATGGGATTGGAGGCCGGCATGCCGCTCTGGTACGACTACAAGAGCGATGTCCAGGTCGCGCCACCTACCAAGCTGGGGGGCTTGATGCGAAAAACGTTCAATCGCGGTATTTATTGGGCCGTTGCACGTGGCATGGTTTGATTAACCAGGAGACTTTCATGTCTGATCAAGAGCAGTTGGCCATGGGCTTGGAAAAACTTGCATCCGAGACGGCCCTTAATGACGATGCCACTATCGACGGCCTCAAGGCCTTGATCGATAAGGCAGCACCATTAGTGCAGGCTGGCCGGTTGAACAATATCATTGATTTGTTATCGGTCATCTCGGACAACATCGAGTTTTTAGACGAAGCGGCATTGGAAAAGACCACCAAGGTGGGTGAGGAGGTCTTGGCCCTGGGCTGGACGACCGGCAACGCCATGCGTATGGCGAATGCCCAAACCCAAGCCTTGGACAAGCCGCCGGGTCTGTTCCAATTGATGAGTTCCCTGAAGGATCCGGATGTGCGCCGTTCCTTGCACTTTCTCATCGGGACGATGCGCATTATCGGCAGACAGATGAAACAGGATTGAGCCCCTCGTTCCCCAGGCCGCCTGGACGCTCGCGTCAGCGCGATGGTGTGCTTGAGGTCGGCCTGGGGGATCCCGAGAGGCCCCCAGCGCCACCATGGCCGTGCAGCGCAAGGCGAGTGCGCGGCCATGAGAGGCAAGCTTGTAAGGTAACGCGCTCCTTCGCCGACTGCCCGGGCGTTTCTGCGGCGCGCGGAATGCGTTCAGGCGATTGGGCAGGTTCAATCCCTGGCAGGGGATCTCGGGGGGATCGCCGCCCCCGAGGAGAGGGCGCCGAGGTATCGTCGGATCCGGCCGTGGCGCAATCGCCACGGCCGTCTTGCGTCTGGCATAGACTTATGGATAATCGCGACCGCAAACGTTTGCGTCCTACGCTGAAGCTCATTATCGCGATACATCGCCTGGATGTGCCATGAAACGCCAAGGCCTTCTCAATGCCCCCCTCGCCAGGCTCATCGCCGAGCTTGGCCATACCGATACCTTCGTGATCGCCGATGCCGGGCTGCCGATTCCGCCGGGCGTGCCCCGGGTCGATCTGGCGCTGCGTCCCGGCCTGCCCGGTTTCCTCGAGGTGTTCGATGCGCTGGCCGACGAGCTCTGCCTGGAAGGGGTAACCCTGGCCAGCGAGCTTTGCGAGGCCAGCCCCGACCTGCATGGCAAGCTCATGGCGCGCCTCGATGCCCTGGACGGCCGAGACAAGGGCCCGCTTGCGCGCCAGCGGGTCTCCCATGAGGCCTTCAAGCGCCTGCTGCCCGCGGCGCGCTTCGTGGTGCGCACCGGCGAGTGCACGCCCTACGCCAACGTCGTGCTGCGCAGCGGGGTGCCGTTTTGAGCTCCTCGGATAACGCGATCGAGGCCGCGCTGCCGCGCATGGCGCTGCAGGGCATCGGTAAGTCGTTCGGCGCGGTCACCGTGCTGCAGGACGTCGACCTCGACCTCTATGCCGGCCACGTGCTGGCGCTGGCCGGCGAGAACGGGGCCGGCAAGTCGACCCTGATGAAGGTGCTGAGCGGCGTCCACCAGGCCGACGCCGGGGCGATTCGCCTGCACGGCCAAGAGGTCCGCTTCACCACCCCGCGCCAGGCCATGGATGCCGGCATCGCCATCATCCACCAGGAGCTCAACCTGGTGCCGACCCTCTCCGCCGGCGAGAACATCTTCCTCGGCCGTGAGCCGCTGACCGCCTGGGGCAGCGTCGACTGGCGGCGCCTGTTTCGCGAGGCGGCGGCCCTGCTCGAGGAGCTCGAGCAGCCCATCGATCCGCGCGCGCCGGTGTCGCAGCTGAGCATCGGCCAGCAGCAGATGGTCGAGATCGCCCGGGCGCTGTCGCTGGATGCCGAGATCATCGTCATGGACGAGCCCACCGATGCGCTGACCGACATCGAGACCGCGGTGCTCGAGCGGGTCGTCGCTACCCTGCGCGCCGCCGGCAAGTCGCTGGTGCTGATCACCCACCGGCTGGCCGAGATATTTCGCATGTGCGACGACGTCGCCGTGCTGCGCGACGGCCGCCTGGTGCATCAGGGCCCTACGGCAGAGTCCAACGAGGATCGGCTGATCCAGCAGATGGTCGGCCGGGAGCTCGCCGACCGCTATCCCTACGAGCCGCCCCAGGCCGGCGACGTGGTGCTCGAGGTCGAGCACCTGGTGGCGCCGGGCGTCGAGGACGTCTCGTTCACGGCCCGCGCCGGCGAGGTGCTCGGCTTCGGCGGCCTGATGGGCGCCGGGCGCACCGAGATGTGTCGGGCGCTTTGCGGCGACGTGGCGCGCCGCGCCGGCCGGGTCAAGGTCAAGGGGCGCGAGGTGCGCTTCACCTCGCCCCAGCAGGGCCTGAAGGCCGGCCTGGTCTATGTGCCCGAGGACCGCAAGCAGTCGGGCCTGGTGCTCGAGCACTCGGTGGCCGACAACATGTCGCTGACCGCGCTGCCGGCCTTCTGCGGCCCGCTGGGCGTCATCCGCCACGGCCGCGAGACCAGCGCCATCGACCACTACATCGAGGCCTTTCGCATCAAGCTGAGCGACGCTGGCCAGCCCGTGAAGACCCTCTCCGGCGGCAACCAGCAGAAGGTCTCGCTGGCCAAGGCGCTGATGCCCGAGCCCGAGATCGTGATCCTCGATGAGCCCACGCGCGGGGTCGATGTCGGCGCCAAGCGTGAGATCTATCTGTTGATCAACCGGCTCAAGCGCGAGGGCAAGTGCGTCCTGCTGATCTCCTCTGAGATGCCGGAACTGATCGGCCTGTCCGATCGCATCCTCGTGCTGGCCAACGGGCACATCAGCGGTGAGTTCGACCGCGATGAGGCCACCCAGGAAAAGATCATGACCGCGGCGGCACATGTCGCCACGTCGATGGAGACTTGAGAGACCATGACTGCTACTCCCATGAAGCGATCGGCGGTGCGCCTGCTGATCGATAACAAGGCCTTCCTGGCCCTCGTGCTGCTGGTCGTGGTCAGTGCCGCCATGAGCGACAACTTCCTGACCGGGGACAACCTGCTCAACGTCCTGCGCCAGACCAGCATCAACGCCATCATCGCGATGGGCGTGACCTTCGTGATCCTGACCGCCGGCATCGACCTCTCGGTAGGCGCCGTGCTGGCCTTGAGCGGTGCCTTCGCCGCCTCGATGACCGCCTCGGGGCTGGCCCCCTGGATCAGCGTACCCGGCTCCATCGCCGCCGGGGCGGCGATGGGCATGGTCTCCGGCCTGTTCGTGGCCTTCGGCCGGATCCAGGCCTTCGTGGTCACCCTGGTCGCCATGACCGTGGTGCGCGGGGCCACCCTGGTCTACACCGACGGCCGGCCGATCTCGATCGGTGGCGGCGACGTCGCCGATGCCTTCTGGCAGCTCGGCGGCGGCTACTGGATGGGCATCCCCATTCCCATCTACCTGATGTTCTTCGTCTTCGTGCTCTGCTGGGCGGTGCTGCACCACACTCGCTTCGGCCGCCACGTCTACGCCGTGGGCGGCAACGAGCAGGTCGCGCGGCTGTCGGGCATCAACGTCAACCGCATCAAGGTCAGCGTCTACGCCATCGCCGGGGCCTGCGCCGCCCTGGCCGGCGTGGTGCTGACCGCGCGCCTGGGCTCGGCCCAGCCCACCGCCGGCATGACCTATGAGCTCGACGCCATCGCCGCCGTGGTCATCGGCGGCACCAGCCTGATGGGCGGTCGCGGGCGCATCTTCGGCACGCTGGTCGGGGCGCTGGTGATCGGGGTGCTCAACAACGCCCTGAACATCCTCGGCGTCTCGTCCTACTTCCAGATGATCGCCAAGGGTGCGGTCATCCTGCTGGCGGTATTGATCGACAGCCGCTCGCAGTCCTCGTCCTGATTCGCGCCGAGTCCGGACATCCGACAACAAGACCTCAGGAGCCTTGCCACATGAAAAAGCTGATTCTGGCCACCGCCGTCGCCGCCACCGTGGGTCTGGGAACCGCCCAGAACGCCATGGCCGACCGTATCGCCCTGGTGATCTCGACGCTCAACAACCCCTTCTTCGTGACCCTGCAGGAGGGCGCCCAGGCCCAGGCCGAGGAGCTTGGCCACGAGCTGATCGTGCTCGACTCGAGCAACGACGCCGCGCGTGAGCTCTCCAACGTCGAGGACGCCCTGTCGCGCGACATCGACGTGCTGCTGATCAACCCCACCGACTCCGATGCCGTGGTCTCCGGGGTGCGCACCGCCAATGCCCGCAACGTGCCGGTCATCACCCTGGATCGCAGCGCCAACGGCGGCAACGTGGTCTCGCACATCGCCTCCGACAACGTGGCAGGCGGCGAGCTGGCCGGCGAGTTCATCATCGAGCAGCTCGGCGGTGAAGGACAGGTCGTGCAGCTCGAGGGCGTGCCCGGTGCCTCGGCGACGCGCAACCGCGGCGAAGGCTTCATGAACGCCATCGGGATGATGGACGGCATCGAGCTGGTGGCCACCCAGCCGGCCAACTTCAATCGCAGCGAAGGCCTCAACGTCATGGAGAACCTGCTCCAGGCACACCAGGGCATCGACGCGGTGTTCGCCCAGAACGACGAGATGGCCCTCGGCGCCCAGCGTGCGCTGCAGGCGGGCGGCCTCGACGACGTCGTGCTGGTCGGCTTCGACGGCACCGACGACGGCATCCAGGCGGTCAACGACGGCAAGATGAGTGCCACCATCGCCCAGCAGCCGTCGCGCATCGGCGAGTTCGGCGTGATCGCCGCCGATCGCCTGCTCAACGGTCAGGAAGTGGACGCCAACATTCCGGTGCCGCTTCAGCTGGTGGCTGAGGAATAACACGGGTGACCCAGGCGTAACGGCGGCCAAGCCATGATTCGTCTCAAGGACGTCGCCCGGCAGTCGGGCGTATCGGTGACCACGGTATCGCACGTGGTCAACGGTACGCGGCGCGTTGCCCCCGCCACCCAGGTGCGGGTGCAGCGCGCCATCGCCGAACTCGGCTATCGGCCCGACAGCATCGCCCGGGCCCTGAAGTCGAACCGCAGCCGCACCATCGGCATGATCGTGACGGCCGCCAACAACCCCTTCTTCGCCGAGATCATTCGCGGCGTCGAGGATCACTGCTTCGCCCACGGCTACAGCCTGATGCTGTGCAACACCGGCGATGCCGACGCCCGGCAGCTCTCCTACCTGCAGGCCCTGCGCGACAAGCGCGTCGACGGCCTGATCGTGATGACCGCCCATAGCGGGCCCGATTTCCTGGCGGCGCTGGCGCGCCAGCCGCTGCCCACCGTGCTGATGGATGCCGATCCGACCAGCGGCGAGGACATCGCCGTGGTCAACGACGACTCGCGCCTGGGCGCGAGGCTCGCCATCGAGCATCTTCTTTCGCGCGGCCTGACCGACATCGCGCTGCTGACCGGCCCGGCCTCGCACCCGCGTTCACGCGAGCGCCTGGCCGGCGCCCTGGCCGCGTTGGAGGCGGCGGGGCTTCGCCCGCCGGCATCGCGCATCGTCGCCACCAACCTGATGGCCGACGGTGGCCATGACGCCATGCGACGGCTGCTCGCAGGATCGTCGCCTCCCCAGGCGCTGTTCGCCTTCAACGACCTGGTGGCCATCGGCGCCATGCGGGCGGCCCGCGAGCATGGGCTCTCGCTGCCCGACGACCTGTCGGTGGTGGGCTACGACGACATCGAGCTGGGGCGCTATCTCACTCCGGCCCTGACCACCGTGCACCAGCCGGTCTACGAGCTGGGCGCGATGGCCAGCGCCCAGCTGATCGAGCGCCTGGAGCACGGAAGGCCCCTGGAGCCGGTGCTGCGGCTCGATCCCTGCCTGGTCGTGAGGGAATCGGTAAGAGAGTCGTTAGGGGAGCCGTTAAGAGAGTCGGTAGGCGAGCCGGTGCAAGAGTCGGCGGTCGAGTCGGTCAATTCTCCCTCTTCCTCTCTCTCTCCCTCGCCCTCTCACTGAGGTCTCGTCGCCTCAGGTGCTCCACCCGTGCTTCCATCCGCGAGACATGGCTGCCGTGCCAGTAGAGCCGGCCGCACGCCTCACACTCGAGAAACGTCTCCACATGGCGCCGCGTCAGCGGCTCCAGCCGGTGGATCACCGACGCCTTGTCGACGCTGGCCAGCCGACCGTTGCAGCGCGCGCAGCGGGTGAAGGGGGCAAGGGCCGGGACGAGGTCGAACTCGTCGCACACCTCCTCGACCTGACGCCAGGGATCGGTGTGACGTACCCAGTGGGCGAGACGGATCCGCTTGCGCTTGAGCAGGGGGCGGTCGCGGGTCAGCGCCACGCGGGTCTCCCGCTCGGCGATGGCGGCCAGTTCGGCATCGCCGATGTCGGGGCGGTAGTGGCAGTCGAAGCCGAGCAGGCGCAGGTAGCGGGCGAGCCGGCCGAGGTGGGCATCCAGCACGAAGCGCGGGCATGTTGGGGGAGCGGGGCGCAGGTGGCGGGCCGCTCGCGGAGCGCGGGGCCAGGGGTAGACCTCGACCCGCTCGCCGCCGGAAAGGATGTGCCCGAAGCCCACCGAGTCGCCATCGACCAGGATGACGTCGACCTCGGTATGGGGCACGCCCAGCGACTCGATCAGGTCCTTGATCGCGGCCCGCCGCGTCACGTCAGGGGTGAGCGGTCGGCCGCGCCGAGCCGGCGGCAGCAGGTCGTTCAGCCGATCGTGGAAACGGATCTCGACGGTGGCCATGGCGTCTCCTGTCCGCGGGGTCTGTTCCCGGTCAGTCTATGCTATCGCCCGGCGGCGCAGCCGGATCATCCGCGTGGCGATGGCGGTGCCCGCCAGGGTGATCGCCATGCCGGCGAGGATCTGCAGGCTGAGCCCCTCGTCGAGCAGCAGGTAGCCCCATAGCAGGGCGCTGACCGGCACCAGGAAGGTGACGGTGGAGGTCGCGGTGGCCCCCGCACTGGCAATCAGGCCGAAGTAGAGCAGGAAGGCCAGCGCGGTGCTGAGCACCGCGAGCGCCAGGCCATTGCCCCAGGCCAGGCCGCTGATCGGCTCCGCCGGCCACAGCACGAGCCCCGGCACCAGCAGGATCAACGCCGAGGCGCTGGTGCTGCCGGCCGCCAGCACCCGCACCGGCAGGTGGGCGAGGTGGCTCCTGGCGTAGTTGCCGGCCACGCCGTAGCAGAAGGTGGCGCCCAGCACGGCGAGGATGAACCAGCCATCGCCGCCCAGCGCGAAGTCCAGCCGGTCCGCCGAGAGCACATAGACGCCGAACAGCGCCAGGGCGAGCCCCAGGTACTGCTGGCGCTGAATCGGGGTGGCGAAGAACAGTGCCCCGATCAGCGCGGTGAAGATCGGCGTGGTGGCATTGATCAGCGAGGTGAAGCCCGCCTCCAGCCGGGTGGTGGCGAGCGCCAGCAGCGAGAAGGGCAGCACGTGGTTGATCAGGCCGAGCAGCAGCAGCCGGCCCGCGTGGTCCCACACCAGGCGCAGGTAGCGGGCGCTCAGCAGCAGCGGCACCAGCAGCAGCGCCCCGACGCCCATGCGTAGCAGGATCAGCGGCACGGGGCCGAACTCGGGCACCGCCACGCGCATGAAGATGAACGACATGCCCCACAGGGTGGAAAGCAGGATCAGGCGAAGGGTATCGGCCGCTGACATTCGACGTCCTTGAGGTTGGCAGAGATCAGGTGGTAACACGGGAGACGCGTCGATGCTTCCTTGACGTGCATCAAGGGCAAGAGCGGCGTGTGGCTGCTATAGCTTAACCGCTTGTATTCTAATGCATGCCAGGAGCCCTTCATGCCCACCATGATGAAAGCCGCCGTCTTCGTCGAACCCGGCCGCATCGAGATCGACGACAAGCCGCTGCCGGAGATCGGCCCCAACGATGCCCTGATCCGGGTGACCACCACCACCATCTGCGGCACCGACGTGCACATCCTCAAGGGCGAGTACCCGGTGGAGCGGGGCCTGACCATCGGCCACGAGCCGGTGGGGGTGATCGAGAAGCTCGGTGCCAATGTCCAAGGCTATGCCGAGGGCCAGCGGGTGATCGCCGGGGCGATCTGCCCCAGCTTCACCTCCTACGCCTGCCAGGACGGCTGCAGCGCCCAGGACGGCGGCCATCGCGGCCATGGCTACAAGCCCATGGGCGGCTGGCGCTTCGGCAACACCATCGATGGCGCCCAGGCCGAGTACCTGCGCGTGCCGGATGCCCAGGCCAATCTCTCGCCGGTGCCCGACGGCCTCACCGACGACCAGGTACTGATGTGCCCGGACATCATGTCCACCGGCTTCGCCGGGGCGGAATCCGCCAACATCAAGATCGGCGACAGCGTGGTGGTCTTCGCCCAGGGGCCCATCGGCCTGTGCGCCACCGCCGGCGCCCGGCTGCGCGGCGCCGGACTGATCATCGCCGTGGACGGGGTCGACGAGCGCCTCGAGATGGCCCGCAAGATGGGCGCCGACGTGGTCATCGACTACCGCAAGGTCGACGTGGTCTCCGAGGTCCTCAAGCTTACCGGCGGGCGCGGCGTGGATGCCTCCATCGAGGCGCTGGGCCTGCAGCAGACCTTCGAGTCCGCCCTGCGGGTGCTCAAGCCCGGCGGCACCCTGTCGAGCCTGGGCGTCTACTCCGAGGACCTGACCCTTCCCCTGGACGCCTTCAGCGCGGGCCTGGGCGACCACCGGATCGTCACCTCGCTCTGCCCCGGCGGCAAGGAGCGCATGCGCCGGCTGATGCAGATCATCGACAGCGGCCGCCTGGATCTCGGCCCCATGGTCACCCATCGCTACCCGCTGGAGCAGATCGTCGACGCCTACGACCTCTTCTCTCACCAGCGCGACGGCGTGCTCAAGATCGCCCTCGAGGTGTCCTGAGCCTCGAGGGGGCGATCGCTGACGTTCGCGCCTCGTCGGCGGTGTTCAGCCCCGCGGCAGGGGGGTACCATGCCCCCCTTCGCAGGGCCACTTGTCGGCAGAGACGCCGAGTCGAAACGATGCCGCCCGAGCCCCCCAGGGGGCTCGGGCGGCGCGCGCATCGACAAGGGGTCGAACTTTCTCGTAGCGAACGGTGTGTCACACGTGGTCGATTATCTGGTAGAACTGGATCCGGTCTGGCAAGCGCTTCTCGCCACCCTCTTCACCTGGGGCGTCACGGCGGCCGGTGCCGCCCTGGTATTCTTCACCCGCACCGTCAATCCCCGGTTCATGGACTGCATGCTTGGCTTCGCCGCCGGCGTGATGATTGCCGCCAGCTTCTGGTCGCTGCTGGCCCCGGGAATCGACATGGCAGAGCAGCTGGGGCAGGTCGCCTGGCTGACCGCCGTCATCGGCTTCATGAGCGGCGGGATCTTCATGCGGCTGGCCGACCGAATCCTGCCGCACCTGCATCCCGGCCTCGGCATGGACAAGAGCGAGGGCATCAAGACGACCTGGCAGCGCAGCACACTGCTGGTGCTGGCGATCACCCTGCACAACATCCCCGAGGGGCTGGCCGTGGGCGTGGCGTTCGGCGCGGTGGCCGCCGATCTTCCCTCGGCTACCCTGGGCGGCGCCCTGGCACTGGCGATCGGCATCGGCATCCAGAACTTTCCCGAGGGCACGGCCGTGGCCATGCCGCTGAGGCGCGAGGGCATGAGCAAGCGCAAGAGCTTCTTCATGGGGCAGGCCTCCGGCGCCGTCGAGCCGATCGGCGCCGTCATCGGGGCGCTGTTCGTCTTGAACATGCAGAGCATTCTGCCCTACGCGCTCTGTTTCGCCGCCGGGGCGATGATTTTTGTCGTGGTCGAGGAGTTGATTCCGGAATCTCAGCGTCAATATGAAAATATCGACCTGGTGACCATGGCCACCATGGCCGGCTTCACGATCATGATGATGCTGGACGTATCGCTGGGGTGACGCCGCCCCGATGAATCAACCTGCCGCATGCGCGCGGCCTACGGAGCAACGATGGAAACAGAACTGAGCGAATTCGAACAGGTGATGCGTCGCCAGATCGAGGACTTCATGAGCCCCAAGCAGGGCACGGTGAAGGGCCGCGATGCCAAGTCGGCGCCTGCCGCCGCGGCGGCACCCAAGGCGCCTCGCAGCAAGGCCGCCGGCGCGCCGAAGACCGGCCACCTGGTCAAGCTGGCGGTGCGCACCAAGCCGCTGGAGATGGATACCGTGTTCGAGCACGCCTCCACCAGCATCTCCAAGATCGAGGCCCAGCTCGAGGCCGAGAAGGCCGCCAAGAAGGCCGGCTACCCGATCATCGGCTACGTGATCGAGACCCAGCGCCTCTGAGGCCGCTTCCTCGGGGGCACGTCGACACCCGCCTCGTCGCCCCACGCCGACCCGCCCGTTGACGCACCCGCGCCGCGAGCCCCTTTGCCCGGCCGCCCCGGCACGGCACGATAGGGGCCCCATCGGCGAGAGGCACGACCCGTGAAGATCACCCAGCTCAATATCTACCCGGTGAAGTCGCTGCGCGGCATTCCCCTCGAGCGCGCCGAGCTGACCGAGCGCGGCCTGGCCCATGATCGGCAGTGGATGGTGGTCGACGACATCGGCCGCTTCGTCACCCAGCGCCAGCTCCCCGGTATGGCCCAGATCGGCGTGCGCCTGACCGACGAGGCGCTGGTGCTCGAGCATCCCGACGCCGCGCCGCTCGCCATTCCGCTCGACCGCGCGGACCAGCCGCGCCTGCCGGTGCACGTCTGGGACGACCAGTGCCAGGCGCTGGACGAGGGCGCTGAGGCCGCCGCCTGGCTCGGCGCCGTGCTCGGCGACGTCAAGGGCAGCGGCCTGCGCCTGGTACGCTTCGCCCCGGACCAGCGTCGCGACGTCGAGGCCCACTACCTGGCCCCCGACGAGCGAGCCCATACCGCCTTCGCCGACGGCTACCCCTTCCTGGTGGTCACCGAAGGATCGCTTGACGAGGTCAACCGCCGCCTCGCGGCCAAGGGCCTAGCGCCCGTGCCCATGGCGCGCTTCCGGCCCAGCATCGTGGTGGACGCCGCCGAGCCCTTCGCCGAAGACGGCTGGGGCGAGTTCGCCCTGCACGAGGGCGCGGTGCGCCTGGGCCTGCGCAAGCCCTGCCAGCGCTGCAAGATCACCACCGTCGACCAGGCGACCGGCGAGATCGCCGTGCCCGGCGAGCCGCTGCGCACCCTGGTGGAGATGAACACCCGCCTCGCCCCGGGCGGCTACTTCGGCCAGAACGCCATCCTGCTGGCCGGCAGCGGCCGCTCGCTCGCCGTCGGCGATGCCCTGGCGCCGAGCCCGCGGTGAGTCGGCAGTAACTCTGGAGTAAGCCGCTCGGTCCCGCCACCGTTTCCTTCCTCGGGGCCGGGCTATACTCGGAATGTGGGCGGGCAACGTGACGTCCGCCGCTTCCTATCGACGCCCGCAGCCCGCCTGCCCCCGTTCTCATCGGGGGTAGATAGGGGAGGGCGCACGATGAATGACACACCGATGACTCAGGAGATCGAGGCGGCCCGCGCCTATGAGGCGCTCTTCGTGCCAGCGCTCTTTCGGCAGTGGGCCACGCCGCTGCTCGACCTGGCGCGGGTCGCGACCGGCGATCGCGTGCTGGACGTGGCCTGCGGCACGGGGATCCTCGCCCGCGAGGCCCAGCCCCGCGCCGCCCCCTGCGGGCTGGTGGTCGGCCTGGATGCGACGGGCGGCATGCTCGAGGTGGCCCGCGAGCTCGCCCCGGAGATCCTCTGGCGCCAGGGCGACGCCCAGCAGTTGCCCTTCGAGGACGAAGCGTTCGACGCCGTGCTGTGCCAGTTCGGGCTGATGTTCTTCATCGACCCGCGGGCGGCGCTTGGCGAGATGCACCGCGTGCTGGTGCCGGCGGGGCGGCTCGCCGTGGCGGTGTTCGAAGGCCTGGACGGCAACCCCACCTACGCCCGCGAGGTCGCCCTGCTGGAGCGCATCGCCGGCCCCGCCGCCGCCGAGGCGCTGCGCGCCCCCTTCGTGCTCGGCGACGCCGCGGCGCTTTCGGCCATGGCCCGCGAGGCCGGCTTCGAGGACGTGGCGGTGACCACCCGTCAGGGTATTGCCGACTTCCCCAGCATCACCTCCCTGCTCGAGGCGGACCTGCGCGGCTGGCTGCCGGTGATGGGCGTGCACCTCGACGAGGCCACCATCCAGCGGGTGCTCAGCGAGGCCCAGGTCGAACTGGGCGACGTCATCGATCCTCGCGGCCGCGCCGTGTTCGAGGTCTCCGCGCACCTGCTCAGCGCCCGCCGCAACTAGCGCCACCTTCTTCTAAGCTGGCAACCACCGCACGCTGAAACACTCCCTTCTAAGACCTATGCATTAGCCACTTCTCACACAGCCGAAGAAATCTTTGGTAGCCTATGTGTTACCAGATGTTTCCGCGCGGATGTCTGCTGTCTCAGGATGGAGACGCTTCTTTCCCATAGCGGCCAGGAAGGCGGCACCTCACGGGCCTGTCGTGGCGGTAGCGTGGCTCGTACTTTTAATGCCAGCTACGTTGGCCCACGCGTGTGTGGGCAATGTTTCTCGCCAGGCTTTGGCATTACGGCATTACAAGCTGCTATCACCCTAGATATGTCGTTTCGAAAATAGCGGTAGGTACGTTAGCACTTATATGGTTTTTCCTTATTTTGTTAAATGACTAAAAATTTGCATTGGCTTTCGGAAGAAAACCTTTGATGGGAATTTGTGTCGTAGCGCTATTTAAAATATAAGAGCGTGCTTCATGTTGATTTTTATATTAATTGTAAAGGGGTGGGTTAATGACTATTAGTCATCGAGCTGAAATCAACCCAGAACTTTTAGTATGGGCTAGAGAAAGTATACGGATGGATGTGGCCTATGCCGCCAAGAAATTAAGAATTACAGAGGAAAAGCTTAAGAATTGGGAGGCAGGTGTTGAGCGGCCAACAGTAAGGCAGTTAAGAGGTGTTGCTAAATCTTATAAGATAAACTTTGGGGCGTTTTTTCTTCCTGAGCCGCCAGAATTATTCAAATCACCAGTAAAGGATTTTAGAAGGCATCACGGAAGCACTGCTTTAGATATTAATCCGGAAATATATATTGACCTAAGGAGTAATTTAAACTCAAGAGAGATTGCTGTGGAGCTTGAGTCTGAGCTTGGTGAAAATCAAGAAAGTTTCCAGTTGTTTTGCTCTTTAGAAGAAAGTCCGAGCGAAGTGGCAAAGCGAATTCGGAAATCAATAGGAATGTCGTTTTCTAAACAGAAAACTGCAAGAACCAGTCGCCAAGCATTTAACATGTGGCGGGAATTAATTGCTGAACTTGGTTGCCTTGTTTTGCAGTCAACTAAGATTGATTTGAATGAAATGCGTGGTTATTCAGTGTTTTTCGATTACAAACCTCTGCTAGTGGTTAATAGGAAAGACGCTTATTCAGCCAGAACATTTACTCTTCTTCATGAGCTCACCCATATTCTTCTGCGATCAAGTGGGTTGTGCGACTTGAGCAGCAATACTAGTATGCCACCTCATGAGCAAAAACTTGAGGTGTTTTGTAATAAAGTGGCATCACAAGCTCTAGTTCCTGATGAGTACTTGCTATCTTATCCTGCTATTAGAAACACTGAACCTGAAGGATGGAACGATCAGATACTTTCTCCTATTTCGAGAGACTTTGGTGTTAGTAGGGAAGTGATTCTGAGAAAATTACTAGATCATAATCTAACCACTCAATCGTTTTATGAAGAAAACAGAGAAAGATATCGGCAAGATGCAGAGATTGCTAAGAAAAAGAGTAAAGGTGGGTTTGTTACACCTTCAGTTGATACTGTGAGTTCTAAAGGAAAACAGTTTGTATCGCTTGTTTTTGATGCGATGAATTCTTCATTGATCACATCAAGCGATGCTTCTGATTACCTTGGTGTCAAAGCAAAGCATTTTCCAAAGATTGAATTAAGTGTGGAGAGCTAGTATGAACGATGCAAGATATGTAATCGATACTTGCTCTTTAACAAAAATGAGGCATACTTATCCTAAAGACGTTTTTCCAACGGCATGGGCTAAGTTAACAGAGATTTCTGAAGCTGGAGTAATAATATCAGCAGAGGATGTGTTAGAGGAGTTAAGTGCTTTTGATGATGAGGTTCTTGAATGGGCGCAAGGCCAATCTGAATTTTTTTATCCCCTTGATCAAAAAGTTCAAAGGGCGGCTACCGATATATTAGGAAAATATCCTGGGTTGCTCGATTTAAAGAAAAACAAATCAAGTGGCGATCCATTTATAATAGCTACTGCCTTATGTAATAAGTGTTCAGTGGTTACTGAGGAGAAGTTTAGTAATTCACCAGTTAGACCTAAGATCCCCAATGTTTGCAAAGCAGTTGGAGTAGAGTGTATTACCATTGTAGATATGTTTCGGAGAGAAGGGTTGCGAGTTTAGCCAATTATAAATATAAAACCATATTAATTGGCTAAGTGAATTCCTCTTAGTGTTTGTTAGGTGCATTGATCAAGGAGGAGAAAAACGACAGCTCCAGTATTAACGATGAAGCAGCTACTGAGCGGAGTGGGAAAATGCAAAGCGTGAGTCCGTCATTGACGGCAAACTTTGAATAGAGTTGACAGGTTTTTATTGATTTCTGGTGAATCATACCCTCTGAAGTAAGCTTATGCTCTAGCAGCCAATTTCCCACCTGCAAAATATACCACGAATCAAATGAAGGCGGTCTTGAAAAAGCTTTCAGTAGAGTTTTTGAGTATGAAGCAGCAAAAAATATAAACAATTGGAGCAGATCCAATAAACGTTGAAGAGTGAAATGAGGCTCTGTCCCCTATTTTCCTCCATGCAGCTCCTCGTCATCAGGGGATATTATGTTAGGTATTTGTATTCGTTGCCCTTCTAAAGATTGCGAAAAATCGGAGGTGGGCACATTTGAATTTTGCCAATACGGTGTTGCGTTTTACAATACTGGGAGTGTTATCAAGAAGAAAGAAGAATCTGTTACTTTAAGGCATATATCTCATAATTTAAGGCATGAGTTAAACAAAGTTCTTCAAGCGATTGTTGCAGAAGCGTCTCTCATAGACCCTACGGTAAGCACTAAAAGGATTGATCTTGAAAACCCCGCTAGTAAAATTGTTGGTGCGACGGTAATAATTGATCAATTTATAGAAATGATTGCAGGAGTCAATGAGTTCCATCCAAGCTCTCATTACTCCGCAAACCTGGATAAAAAGGTCAATCTTTTAAAGGTTTTGGATAAGTACTCAAAAGTGTTTTCTTTGATTGTTAATACTCGCAGGTCTAAAAATATTAATTTCCAATTTGATGTTGATGAGAAGACCAATATAACCTTTGCCTCACACATGATTGAGTATATAGTCTCGATAATGATGGATAATATTTGGAAATATAGTATTGATGAAAGCACTGCAACTATTAGTGCCAAGGAAAACAAAAACCATGATATTGAGCTAAGGTTCACTAATGTATCTAGGCCAATTATCGATCCAGGGGTTATTTTTGAAAAAGGCTTTCAATCAAAAGAGGAGTCTGAAGGCTTTGGTTATGGTTTATATTGGGCGCAAGTACTTATCCAGCACTATAACGAGCTTAGCAAAAGAACTTCTGACCTCTTAGAGCTTGTGCATGAGCAAGAGCTCATGGATGACGAGAAAGCAAAGCAGGTATTTATAATCAGGAATTTAAGAGCATGAAGCATAAGCCACTGAAAGGGTTTGGTAAGTTTCTGATGAGAATAAACAATGTAAATATTTGCATTGTGGATGATGAAGATATCTATTTCAACCCAAGAATGTTGGGTATAGCCAAAAATGCGGGTTTTGGTAAAATTGAAAGGTACTCAAAAATAGATACTCCACTGCTCAATAAGCTGCAGAACAAACCTTATGATATTGTAATATTAGATGTGCAAGGGATTACGGAACCTGACGTGGCCAAAGACGGAATGCAAATAGCTTCTTTGCTAAGTAGAACCACTAGCAGTTATATCGTAGTGACATCAGCACATCAGTTCCATTTGGTGAACGATATGACTAAAGTTGACTACATAATGGAAAACAAGATTCAAACCACGGTAGATTTTGTTGATGAGTTAATCGAGATAGTAGACGATTTTCTGGATAAAAAATCTTCTTTTTATAAAAAGTCTCTATTTAAAGCTGGTTTTTTCTTGGTTAAGAGGAGTGCTGCATGACGAGTTTTTTAATATAATCCAAAATTTTCCTCTTGCTCCGCTGTTTTATCTGGCAATTATTTTTCTTTGAATGACGTGTTTTAGTAGTGCTGAACTATTGTTTGTGCCCGTTTATGGTCTCGTTCTCATATGCGGCTTCGATAACGAGGCTGCTACTTAGTTTAAAGACCGTGGGGTGGCCCAATATTCTTTCGATGCGATTCAATCGAGTTGCTGTGCCGCTCACTGACCGACGGCACTATGCACTTCGAACGCTCCCCGCCTGCTCAAACGAGCGTCGACGACGACCCACCAATACACAAAAGGGCCCGCGATCTCGCGGGCCCTTTTCGTTGCGGTACCGAAGCGTCTGTCTAGGCGACGTCGGCAGCCGTCTGGAAGTGCGCCCTGGCGTGGTGGTAGAGCACGCCGGCGTAGCCGTTGCGCTGCATGACCTTGAGGATCTTCGCCGGGTTGTTGTCCTCCAGCGCCTTGTGCAATTTTGCCCGCTGCTCGGCATCGAGGGCTTCGTACCAGTGGAAGGGCTCGCCTTGCGCGTCGCCTTCCTCGGCCTTGGCGATGAGGTCCATCTCGACGCGTCCACCGAGGCGGTAGAGGATGTCGTAGCCCTCCTGCAGGAGAGTCGACGGCACGTCGCTCGGCTTCTCGAGACCTTCCAGCACGTTGTAGTAGTAATAGCTCAGCGGTTGCATTTGGCTCCTCCGGGGGTAGGCCATGGATCCGTCCCTGGCGTGTTCTCCTGAGTCTTCATCCTGCCTGAGCCATGGCGAGGCGCTCAATAGAAAAATGCGCCTGTCTCTGCCCCCATTGCCTCACCCCCCGAAGATATCCGGCCAGTGCGCGTCGGCCGCCTCGATCTTGCCGGGAATGTCGCGCTCCCAGCGCCACTGAATCCACTTGCTGTAATTCAGGTAGAGCCTGTCGTCGACGATCTTCCACGCCTCGGGCACGGTCGAGGCGGCCTCGCCGTTGGCCGCCGCCCAGGCGCACCAGCCGCCGTACTGCGGGGCATAGGCCTCGGGGTCGGCCTGGAACAGGTCGCGATGCTCGGCCGAGGCGAACTGCCAGGTGGCCTCGTGCCACTCCCACTGGAACTCGGGGGAGCCCGCCACCGGCTCGCCCTGGGTGAAGTAGGCCACCGGGTCGGTGCCGCCGATGGCCAGGCCATCCCGGGTGAAGATGCGCCCGTCGGCGGCTGCGCCCAGCGACCAGGCCAGGCCGATCGACAGGGCGAAGGCCATCCACCAGCGTTTGAGATTCATGATCGGTCTCCTCTCGCGTCTGCGTGCATGGCGCTCTGTCGCGATGCGGCTCCCGGCCTTACAGGCGGGCTCGGTGAGGCGCCTCTCATATATGGAAGGGATTTCCACTCGCACCACGGCTGGGCTACCATGGCGGTCACACTTCCCTGTCCTGGAACCCGCATGAGCTTTTACGTCTATCTCTCCGGCGAGATCCACACCGACTGGCGCGACGAGATCCAGCGCGGCGCCGAGGCCGCCGGCCTCGATGTCGTCTTCACCGCGCCGGTCACCGATCACGACGCCAGCGATGCCGCCGGCGATCACCTGGGCCCGCAGAGCGAGGGCTTCTGGCGCGACCACAAGTCGTCCAAGGTGAACGCCATCCGTACCAAGACGCTGATCGAGCAGAGCGATCTGGTGGTGGTGCGCTTCGGCGACCAGTACAAGCAGTGGAACGCGGCCTTCGATGCCGGCTACTGCGCGGCGCTGGGCAAGCCCTACGTCACCCTCCACGGCGAGTCGATCATCCACCCGCTGAAGGAGGTCGACGCCTCGGCCATGGCCTGGGCCACCACCACCGAGCAGGTGGTCGAGATCCTGCGCTACGTCCTCAAGGCCTGAGGCCGCGAGAGCCACGCGCTCGGCCGGGCCCCGCCTGGCCGAGCGCGTGCGCTGTGCTAGCTTGAAGGGACCGGGCAGGGCCACCTGCCGCTCACCGCGAGGTGGCCCTTCATGCTGTTCATCACCAATCGCTTTCCCACCCAGAGCATCCGCACCCGGGCCAATCGCCCCTTCGCCTTCGATCTCAAGAACAACGCGGCCAGCAACTCCGTCTTCTACTGCGAGGAGGTAGGTTTGGGGCAGTATCAGGAGGTCGGCAGCACGGCGTTTCTGCGCCGCCTCAAGGAATCCAACGCCCGGCAGGTGCTGATCTATCTCCACGGCTTCTCCAACCTGCCCGAGGACGTGTTCGTCGCGGTACGTGAGTTCCAGGCCCTGTGCGATGCCAGCGCCCCCGGCGAGGTGCTGGTGGTGCCGCTGATCTGGCCCTGCGACAACGACCTGGGTGTCGTCAAGGATTACTGGGACGACCAGGAGTCGGCCGACATGAGCGCCTTCTCCTTCGCCCGGGTGCTGCAGCGCTTCCTGGATTGGCGCGAGGGCGATCAGTTCGCGACGGACCCCACACCCTGTCTCAAGCGTATCAACGTGCTTGCTCACTCCATGGGCAACCGGGTGCTGAGAGAGACGCTGCGGCTGTGGCGCAAGTACTACCTGCCGGGTGGGGTGCCGCTGCTGTTTCGCAACACCTTCCTGATTGCCGCCGATATCGTCAACGAGTCGCTGGAGGAGGGGAACGCCGGCGAGCCCATCACGCATGCCTCGCGCAACGTCACCGTCTACTTCGCCTCCGATGACCTGGCGCTGCGCGCCAGCAAGGCCTCGAACCTGCGCAACCGCATTGCCTCGCGGCGCCTCGGCCACTCCGGCCCGGAGGACATGGCGAAGGTGGGGCGCAACGTCTTCGCCGTGGACTGCGACGACGTCAACACCCGCTACGACTACCCCAAGGGGCACTCCTACTTCCGCTCGGGCGAGGTCTTCGGCGAGCCCGGCGTGGTCTTCCTGCACCTCTTCGCCGCGCTGAAGACCGGCCGCGTCTTCCCCGAGGACGAGACCCGCCGCATGACCATACTGCGCGACTGACGCGCGCGTCGGCTCAGAGCTTGGCCGCCTGCACGTGCATCCAGTCGAAGTTGCGCGTGCGGCCGAGGCTGACCCAGCCCTCTTCCTCCCAGATCTGCCACCAGGTGTCGTAGTCCGGCCGCGCCATTCGGGCGCGGTCGCGCCCCCACTTGAGCTTGTTATGGGCGGGGTCCCAGTCGATGGCGATGCCCCAGGCGTGGGTCGACCAGGCGGTGCCGCCCCGCTTGCGCCGCTTGTTGTAGCAGCCGCCGTAGCGGTGCAGCCCCAGCTCTCTGAGTCGCTCGGGGCCGTAGTGATCGTTCACTCTCGAAAGGATGCGGGTCAGGCTCTCCGCCACCATCTCGTGGCAGCCGATCCCGCTCGCGCGGGTGCCGAGGTCCCAGGCGAGGCAGAGTTGCCAGGGGCAGGGCACCACCACCATCGGCGGCCTGCGGGTCGGTGAGCCCAGCGCCGTCTTGAGCTCCGCCTCGCGGACCCAGCCGTTGGGGTTGGTATCAAGCGGCTGGTGATCCCGCCAGGGGGTGGGCGGCTGGCCGGTCTCCTGGATGGTGGCCAGCACCTCGGCCGCGTACTCGGTCTGCGGGCCCCACAGGCCATCGATCGGACCGACCTCGATCTTGTGCAGGCGACAGGCGATCTGCAGGCAGGTGACGGCGCGTCGCCTGTCGCTCCAGGCGTCGACCTCTGCCGGCACCAGGTCGGCATGGGCGTGGAAGGCGTCCTTCATCGCGGCGTGGGTCTTCGGGCCGCGCAGGCCGTCGATCCTGCCTCGGTAGGTGCCGCTCCTGGCGAGAAACCGTTGAAGGGTCCTGACGTCCGTCCTGTTCATCTCGGCCTCTCCCTTGCTCAGTCAACGCATCCACGTTTCGCGGGATGCCTGATGGCAGTGTAGGTAGGGATGTCGTTGCCAACCTCGTAAGGGCTGCCGGGACGGGAGGCAGCACGTCAGACCGGATGGTGTATGCTGTGGTGCCGCTAAAGGGCATGTTAATTTAGGGGCCGTGCCAGGCAACAGGCGCCAGGGAAAACAAGAGCAGCGGAGTAAAGGCCATGGATTTTGCAACCATCATCGGCATGCTGGGCGCCACCGCCCTGATCGCCGGCGCGATAGGGCTCGGCGACTCGCCGATGATATTTATCAACCCCATTAGCCTGCTGATC
This sequence comes from Halomonas saccharevitans, assembly GCF_032333995.1. Taxonomy (NCBI): domain Bacteria; kingdom Pseudomonadati; phylum Pseudomonadota; class Gammaproteobacteria; order Oceanospirillales; family Halomonadaceae; genus Halomonas; species Halomonas saccharevitans. Next base: position 994,336 of record NZ_JAVXUR010000001.1, on the reverse strand, counting down.
GTGTTTGGCGGCAGCCTGATGGTGGTGCTGTCACAGCTGCGCTTCAGCGAGTGCCGCATGGCGCTGACCGCGGCGAGCCGCGCCTTTCGCAATACGCTGCCGGATACGTCCCAGACCATCGAGGAGATGCTCGAGGTCGCCCACCTGGCGCGCAAGGGTGGCCTGCTGGCGCTGGAAGATTTCGAGACGCGCTCGCGCTACCTCCAGCAGGGCCTGCAGATGCTGGCAGATGGGTTCGATCAGAAGGTGATCAAGGAGATGCTCGACAAGGAGCGCCTGATGACCCTGGATCGCAACCAGACGGGGGCCAAGGCCTTTCGCCTCCTGACCGATGTGGCGCCGGCCATGGGCATGGTCGGTACCCTGATCGGCCTCATCCAGATGCTCTCGAACATGGACGATCCCTCTTCCATTGGCCCGGCCATGGCCGTGGCGCTGTTGACCACGCTCTACGGCGTCTTGCTGGCCAACATCGTCGCCAAGCCCATCGCCGAGAAGCTGGAAACCCGCATGGATCATCAGGAGAAGCTTCAGTCGCTGTGGACGGATGCCCTGATGGCGATCCAGGACGGCAAGAATCCGCGGATCGTGGAGCAGATGCTGCTCACCTACCTGCCGGATGACGTGCGGGATCGGCGCAAGCAGGGCGGCGAAGGCGATGCCGCGACGTCCGGTGACTCGGCGGCCCAGCAGGGCACGTCCAATGGCTAGGCAGAGATCGCGTAGCAAGAACGAGATTCCGGCCTGGATGGTGACCTACGCCGACCTGATGTCGCTTCTCCTCTGCTTCTTCGTGCTGCTGCTGTCCTTTGCCGAGATCGATCTTGAACGCTTCGAGCAGCTGGCCGGGGAGATGTCCAAGGCGTTTGGCGTTCAGCGTGAGGTGCCGGCCGAGACCATCCCCAAGGGGACCAGCGCGGTGATGGATCGCTTTTCGCCGGCCGAGCCTGAGCCGACCCTGCGAGACGAGGTGCGCCAGACGACGACGCGCGAGCGCCCCATGCTCGATACCCATCGAATGCGGCTGGAGCAGCGATTGAAGGCGCTGCAGCGAAACCTGGAAGATCGGCTGCAAACTGCCATCGATGAGGGCGGCGTCGACGTCGAACGTGATGCCAGCAGCGTGGTGATTCGCGTCAACGAGCAGGGCTCCTTTCCCTCGGGGTCGGCGGCGGTGACGCCCTCCTTTGCCGAGCTGCTGGGCGATCTGTCCGACACCCTGGCGGACGCCCCGGGCAGCATCGCCGTGCGCGGCCACACCGACAACGTGCCGGTGCGGAGCTCACGCTATGCCAGCAACTGGGACCTCTCGGCGATGCGCTCGGCGGTGGTGGCGAACCTGCTGCTGGAGAATGAGGCGCTGGCGGCCGGACGGGTGACGGTGACCGGGCACGCCGACACGCGACCGATCGCCTCGAATGACATCGCCGAGGGGCGTGCCCGCAACCGTCGTGTGGAGATCATCATCAAGCTGGGCGACGGCCGGGAGGCGGTCGTGCCGCCTTCACTTTCGGGCCCGGCCATCTTGGATCAGGCCCTCCCGAGTCAGACCCTTCCGGATCAGGCTCTCTCTGATCAGACCGTTTCGGATCAGCTCCCCTCGGGATAGCGGCTCACCAGCTCAAGCGCCACGCAGAGCCGCACCAGCTCGGCCAGGTTGGCCGCGCCCAGCGCCTTCATGGCGCGCAGGCGGTAGACCTCCACCGTCTTGGCGCTGATGCCGAGCTCGGCGGCGATCTCGCGGCTGGTCAGGCCCTCGGCCACGTGCACGAGGATCTGGCGTTCCTTGGGCCGCAGGCCGGCGTAGCGCTCGCGCAGCGCCTCGAGGCGCGCCTGAGCCTGGCGGTGGCGACGGTGCTGGGCCAGGGCCTGCTGCACGGTGTCGATCAGCTGCTGGTGGTTGAAGGGCTTCTCGATGAAGTCGCAGGCGCCCGCCTTGAGCGCCTGCACGGCCATGGGCACGTCGCCGTGGCCGGTCATGAAGATCACCGGGGTGTCGTCGCCGCGCTCGGCGAGCCGCTGCTGCACCTGCAGCCCAGAGAGGCCGGGCATGCGCACGTCGAGCAGGATGACGTCGTGGCGCTCGGGGGCGGCGTCGAGCAGCGCCTCGCCGTCGCCGTAGGCCAGGGTCGAAAGGCCCACCGAGTCGAGCAGCCAGGTCAGGGAGTCGCGCAGGGCCTGGTCGTCGTCGACCACGGCGATACAGGGCTTGTCGGGCACGGGCCCCTCCAGGTGGGGTGAGCAAAGGACGCGGGTGAACGGAAGCCGGGTGAACGTAAGCGGAGTGAATTAAGCCGCTCAGCGGGCCGGCGGCAGCGGCCCGGGCTCGGCGAGCAGTGTACCGGCAAAGGTGGCGCCGCCGGAACCGCCGGCCGGGGCCAGCTCGAGCCGCCCGCCCATCGCCTCCATCAGCGAGTGGCTGATGGCGAGCCCCATGCCGAGGCCCTCGGGGCGCCCCGAATGGAAGGGCGCGAAGATCCGCTCGCGCTCGGCCTCGGCCACGCCGGGGCCGCGATCACTGATGGTGAAACGCACCTCCCGCGGGCCGCTCTGCCGGGCGCTGAGCGTCACCCGGTCGGCGCCGGGATGGGGGCGGCTCGCCTCCAGGGCGTTCAACAGCAGGTTGACCAGCACCTGCTCCAGCGCCACCGGATCGGCCTGCACCCGCGGCAGCGCCTCGGGCAGCGCAGCGTCCAGGGCGATGCCGGCCTGCTGGAACTGCCATTCGCAGAGCCGGCAGGCGGCCTCGACGACCTCGCTCAGCGCCACCGGCCGCGGCCGGGTCTGACCCTTGCGCACGAAGGTGCGGATGTGGCGCAGCCGCTCGGCCAGGCGCTGGACCTGTTCACTGATCCGCTCCAGCGGCACGGTCAGTTCGCCGGCCGGGCCCGTCGGATCGGCCTCGAGGCGCAGCAGGGCGCCGCTGGCGTAGTTGGCGATGGCGCCCAGCGGCTGGTTGAGCTCGTGGGCGATGTTGGAGGCGAGCTCGCCGGTGGTCGCCAGGCGGTTGGCGTGGGCGATCTGCTCCTGGTGGCGGCGCTCCTGGGCCTCGGCGGCCTTGCGCAGGCCGATGTCGCGGTTGATCAGCGACAGATGATCGGGCGCGGCGGCGGGGCCATGGTGGGCCATCACCACGCTGAGCACCGGCACGGGGCCGCGCGGGCCGCGCATCGCGAGCTCGCCGCTCCAGGAGCCGTAGCGCGCCACGGCGGGCAGCACGACCTCGCGCAGCACGGCAAGCGACTCGGGAGTATAGGCCGCGTCGAGATGCAGCGTGTCGGGCCGCTTGTCTGCGGCGCGGGCCAGCAGGCGGCGGGCGGCCTCGTTGGCGGTGAAGATGCGCTCGTCGCCGTCGAGGAACAGCACGTAGTCGGTGGTCGACTCCACCACCCGGGCGAGGCGCTCACGGTGGGCCTCGGCCTGCAGGCGCCGGCTGACGTCCCGGGAGACGCAGAGCACGTCCAGAAGCTCGCCGGTGGCGGGGTCGCGGCGGGTGCGGCTGGTGGTCTCGAACCAGACGTAGTGGCCGTCCTTGGCCCGGAAGCGGTAGGTCTGCTGGTAGAAGCCGTCGTGGTAGTAGATGCGCGGCGACTTGTTGATCAGGTCGGCGAGGTCCGCGGGATGGAAGAGGTCGTAGGCCGAGACGCCGACCAGCTCCTCGGGCGCGTAGCCGAGCAGTTCCCGGGCCGCCGCCGAGGCGTAGAGGAAGGTGCCGTCCCGGGCGTGGCGGGAGATCAGGTCGGTGGTGCTGTCGGCCAGCCACCGGTAGTGGCGCTTCTCCTCCTCCAGCGCCGCGTTCTGTGCCTCGAGCTCGGCTTTTTCCGCTTCCAGCTCGGCTTTTTCCGCTTCCAGCGCTGCGTTGTCCGCTTCGAGCTCGGCTTTTTCCGCTTCCAGTGCCAAGCAGCGCGCCCTGAGTCGCTCGTTCTCCCCCTTGTCGGCCGCGCTCGCCATCAGCGCGCCGGGTCCACCAGGCCACCCAGCGAGGCGTTGCGCCGGAACCAGCCGGCGATGCTCGCCCGCGGCAGGCGGGTCGGCAGCACCTCGTGGGGCACGCGGTCGGAGAGGAAGCAGGCGAAGGTACCTGCCCGCGGGCGCACCCGGGCCACCTCGCGCTCGGGATCGTCGGCGGCGAAGATCACCATCTCGCCGCCGCCGTCCTCGGGCCAATCGGGGTTCAGGTAGCCCACCGTTGAGATCACGCGGTTGGCGCGGCCGCGGAAGCTGTCGAGGTGGCGGCGATAGAAGGCGCCGGGCGGGTAGTGGGCGAAGTGCGCCTCGTACTCGAAGAGCCCCAGGAAGAGCGCCTGGTTGAGCTCCTGCTGCAGCTCGGCCATGGCCTCCAGATACTGGCGGCGGGCCTGGCTCTCGCGGTCCAGCCAGCGGATGGCGTCGCCGCGGATGTCCCGGCGCAGGGCGTGCTCCTGGCCGCGGCCGATGCCGGCGGCCTCCAGCGCCTCGTGGTCGGCCATGGCGTCGAGCTCGTGGTGCAGCGCCGCGCACAGCTCGGCGGGGATGAAGTCCTCGCCGACGTAGAAGCCCTGTTCCACCAGGGCATCGACCAGTTCGGCCAGGCGGGCGCGGGGCAGGGCGGTGGCGAAGGCCTCGCGTGTCGGCATCATGGGCGGGAGACTCCGCGTTCGGGAAGGTGGATCAATTCGCCCGGCGGGCGCTCGAAGAGGCTGATGGGCATGGCGAAGCCCTCGGCGAGCAGCTCCACCAGCATCATCGCCGAGAGTCCCCAGATTACCTGGCCATCGGCCCGGTAGCTGGGCACGTAGTAGTCACGGCCGTCCACCCGGATCACGTCGGTGTGGGTGCGCTGATCCTCCAGGAAGTGCGTCAGCGGCACCTCGAAGATGGCATCGAGCTCGCCGGGATCGGCGATCAGCGGCAGGTCGGGCGGAATCAGCCCCACCCAGGGCGTGACCCGCAGACCGTGCAGCGAGATCACATCCGAGAGCCGTCCGAGCAGCTCCACGCGCTCGGAGGGCAGGGCGATCTCCTCGCGGGATTCACGCAGCGCCGTGGCCAGCAGGTCGGCATCGCCCGGCTCGCGCTTGCCGCCGGGGAAGGCTACCTGGCCGCTGTGAGTATTGAGGTGGCCGGCGCGTCGCGTGAACAGTAGGGTCGGCTCGGGGCGGTCGACAATGGGCAGCAGCACCGCCGCCTCGGGCAGGCGCAGTCTGATCCGGCGCGGGCGGTGTGCTTGCAGGCGTTCACGAAGGTTCTCTAACATGGGGCTTCCATCGGGTTTGATTCCTTCTACTCGGCCGCCATGAGCGGCGTCAAGCCCTGACCGGGCGGCCGCCATGCCGCCCTCCGGCCTGCCAGGGAGCGCCATGAACTTCTGCAGTCACTGTGGCCATACCGTGCGCTTCGCGATTCCGGACGGGGACGATCGTCCTCGCCACTGCTGCGACGAGTGCGGCACCATCCACTACCAGAATCCGCGCATCGTCGCCGGTACCCTGCCGGTGAGCGGCAGCCGGGTGCTGCTGTGTCGCCGCGCCATCTCCCCGCGCAAGGGCTTCTGGACCCTGCCGGCGGGCTACATGGAGAACGCCGAGACCACCGTCGAGGCGGCGGCCCGCGAGACGTGGGAGGAGGCCTGTGCCGAGATCGAGATTCACGGCCTCTACACGCTGATCAACCTGCCGCACATCGACCAGGTCTACATGATCTTCCGGGCCGATCTCGCCGGCGGCTTCGACGCCGGCCCCGAGAGCCTGGAGGTGGCGCTGTTCGAGGAGCACGAGATTCCCTGGGACGAGCTCGCCTTCCCGACCATCGAGCGCACCCTGCGCCACTTCTACGATGACCGGCGGGAGGCGGCCTTTCCGCTGCACGTCAGCGACATCACCGCCGAGGATCGCGAGCGCTATTTCGGCAGCGCTTAGGTTCGGAGGCGCCCAGGCTCGCAAGCGTCTAGATCGACCGCGCCTAGGTTCGGCAGCGCCCCGCCCCGGGGCGCTGCTCGATCTACCGTTCTTCTCGACGGCCTCAGTCGCGCTCGACGTGAGTCGGCGACCAGCTCTGCCGCGTCGGCATGATTTCCAGGAAGTTGATGTTGATATGCGCGGGCAGCGTCGCCACATGGACGATCTGTTCGGCGACGTCCTTGGCCTGCAGCGGCGTGGTGTCGCCGTAGAGCGCCTCGGAGGCGGCCTCGTCGCCCTTGGTGCGCACCAGGGTGAACTCGGTCTCGGCCAGGCCCGGGGCGATATCGGTGACCCGCACGCCGGTGCCCTTGAGGTCGCAGCGCAGGTTGTAGCTGAACTGCTCGACGAACGCCTTGGTGGCGCCGTAGACGTGGCCGCCGGCGTAGGGCCACTTGGCCGCCGCCGAGCCGATGTTGATGATGCTGGCCCCCGCGCCGGTGGCAATCAGCAGCGGCAGCATGGCGTGGGTCACGTTGACCAGGCCGGTGACGTTGGTGTCGATCATGGTGTGCCAGTCGGCCAGGTCGACCTGCTGCGACGGCTGGGGCGCCAGCGCCAGCCCGGCGTTATTGAGCAGGCAGGTGACTCCGCGAAACGCCTCGGGAAGCGACTCGACGGCGTGTTTCACCGCCTCGGCATCGCGCACGTCCAGGGCCAGGGTCAGCATCTCGACGCGCTCGGCGAGCTCCTGCTCCAGGGCGTCCAGCCGCTCCTGGCGGCGACCGGTGAGGATCAGCGACCAGCCGGCGTCGGCGAAGCGCCGGGCGGCGGCGCGGCCGAAGCCGGACGTGGCGCCGGTGATCATGGCGATGGGCATGGGGGTAACCTCCTGAGTGTGAACGGAACATGCGGCCTCGCATCATAGGCCGAGCCGCGGCGCGTCTCCAGCCGCCGGCTTCCTTGGCAGGGCTATCGCAGTTAACTGTCTATCCTATCCGTCCCGTCGACAGGTCTTTGAGGGGGCGCTGTGAACCCCTCCCTGGGCGCTACCGACGCCCTGCTGCGCTCTCGCGTCCCGCTCCGCTTGCAGGTCCGGTGCTGGCCATCCATGGCCAGCCCGTTCGGAGCAATGCTCCTCACCCCTGGCGTAGGCCCCCCTCTTCGACCTGCCCCCGGAGCCCCTTGTCAGATCTAACCGGGATGCCTTGCCTCCTCTGAGGGTGCATGTCGTTCACCAGGTCTCCAGCCGCCAGACGTCGAAGGCCGGCTCCTCGTAGGGGTGGGCCTGCCGCAGGGCGGCCACCGCCTCGCGGATCAATGCATCCTCGCAGACCAGCTCCACCTTCAACTCCTCGACGCGCTCCAGATCGCCGACCCGGCCGATGTGCGGGTCGGCGCCCGGCAGCGGGCGAAACTGCCCGGTGCCCGGGGTCTGGAAGCAGCACGCCTCGTAATCGCCGATGCGCCCCGCGCCGGTGGCGAAGACGGCTTCCTTGACGCGCTCGGCGTCCGCCATCGGCACGAAGAAGGCCAGCTTGTACATGGTCGTGACTCCTCTCTGCTGGGGGATGCCTCTCCTTGTGCCATATCGCGCCGGCGTCGTCAGCCATGATGTTGCCGAGAATGTTGCGGAGAAAAAGAGGCCCCGGAGAAAAATAATACTTGTCCAATATCTATACAGGGTCTAATTTCTGTATAGGTTGAGGCGGAGAGGCCTCCGCCGGGTGTTCCAAGCCAATAGTGAGTTACTTCCGCCGGGCGAGAAGCGTCCGCGGTAAAACAAGAGGAAAGTGCCCCATGAAGACCCTAACCACCTCCATCACTGCCCCTCTTACCACGCCCATGGCCCGCGCCATCGGTGCCGGCATGCTGGGCCTGATGCTCGCCAGCGGCGTGCAGGCCGACAATCACGGCATGAAGAAGGACATTGTCGATACCGCCGTGGGCGCGGGACAGTTCGAGACGCTGGTTGCCGCGGTACAGGCTGCCGAGCTGGTCGAGACCCTCAAGGGTGATGGTCCCTTTACCGTCTTCGCCCCCACCGATGAGGCCTTCGCCGCGCTGCCGGAGGGTACCGTCGAGGACCTGCTCAAGCCCGAGAATCAGGCGACCCTGCAGGCCGTGCTCACCTATCACGTGGTGCCCGGCATGATCATGGCTGAGGACGCCATGGCGGCTGACAGTGCCACCACCGTCCAGGGCCAGGACATCACCATCACCACCATGGACGGCAGCGTGATGATTGATGATGCCACCGTCATCCAGGCGGATATCGAGGCGAGCAACGGTGTCATCCACGTGATCGATGGGGTGCTGATGCCGGAGTAACTTTCCTCCGATCTATCCGCCGAGCCTTTGCCGTTCTTAATCCCGCGCTTGTGTTCTTTGGCCGCCCTCCGGGGCGGTCTTTTTTGTTGGCCTTCCCATTGCTTTGAAAGCGCCGGGTGCTTTGACAACGTCGGCCGGGCTGGCGACCCTCGGGGCCATCGGTACGGAAAAGGAGGCATGACCCCATGGAGCGAACACTGGCGCGACTGCTGGACTCGGCGGCCCTCACGCCGCGAGGAGAGCCCGTTCCCCTCGGCGGTGGCGATATTGCCGAGGTCCAGCGCCTGATGACCGACCAGGGGGCGGTGGTGATCAAGCGCGATGATCCCGCGCGGCTGGCCGGCGAGGCCGACGGCCTGCGCGCCCTGCGCCAGGCCGGCACGCGACTGATCGTGCCTGAGGTGCTGGCCGAGGGCGATGGCTGGCTGGTGATGGAGGCGCTGGAGAGCGGAGGCGGACGCTCCGGGGGCGACGCGGCGTGCCTGGGAGAGGGCCTGCGGGCGCTGCACGCCGATGTCGGCGACGCCCATGGCTGGCCTCACGACAACGCCTGTGGCCTGACGCCCCAGCCCAATGCGCCACTCGTCGACGGTCGCGCCTTCCAGCGCGAACGGCGGTTGCTGCCGCTCGCCGAGGTCTGCCACCAGCGCGGCCTCATGGATAGTGGGCTGCGCCGTCGCCTCGAGGCCATCGCCCAGGGGCTCGAGGCCTGGCTGCCGGATGCCCCGGCGAGCCTGGTGCATGGCGACCTCTGGTCGGGCAACGTGCTCTTCACACCCAAGGGGCCGGCGATCATCGACCCGGCGGTCTATCGTCACTACCCGGAGGTAGACCTGGCCATGCTGACGCTGTTCGGCGCGCCGGGTGACGCCTTCTTCGAGGCCTACTGGAACGGCCGCGCCCCGGCCGACTGGCCGAGGCGCGAGACACTCTTCCAGCTCTATCCGCTGCTCAACCACCTGCTGCTGTTCGGAAGCGGCTACCGCGGGGCGGTCGAGCGGGCCGTGGCGAGGCTGGAATCTGAAACGCGCTGAACGCTACTGTAGCGAGCGCCGCAGACGCGATAGCGCCAGCAGGAAGACAGTGCCACCGATGGCGGCCAGCGCCAGCAGTTGCGGCCAGATCACCGCGATACCGGCGCCTCGGAACAGTACCGCCTGGGCCAGTTGGATGAAGTGGGTCGTGGGTGCGACCAGCATGATCTGTTGCACCAGCTCTGGCATGCTCTCCCGCGGGGTCATACCGCCGGAGAGGATCTGCAAGGGGATCAGCACCAGGATGATCAGCAGCCCCAGCTGAGGCATGGAGCGGGCGATGGTGCCTAACAGTATGCCCATCGAGGTGGTAGCGAAGAGGTGCAGCGCGGCGCCGAACAGGAACAGCTCCACCGAACCGCTCACGGGGACCTCGAGCCAGCCTTGCACGACCAGGCGCAAGGCCAGTGACGAGGCTACCAGCACCACCAGGGCCATGGACCACACCTTGGCCAGCATGATCTCCATCGGGGTGACCGGCATCACCAGCAGGTGTTCTATGGTCCCGTGTTCTCGTTCGCGTATCAGGGCGGCACCGGTCAGGATGATCGACAGCATGGTGATCTGGTCGATTACCGCGTTGATGGCGCCGAACCAGGCCCGGTTCAGGTTGGGGTTGTAGGCAGAACGGACGACCGCCTTCACTGGCATGGCGAGTTCGGCGCGATGTCGGGTCAGAAATTCTCGCACCTCGCTGGAGATGATCTGCTGGATATGTGCGGCGCCCGTAAAGGCCTGAGAGACCTGGGTGGCATCGACATTCAACTGTATCTCGGCGCCCCGGCCACCGAGTAAGTCGCGCTGGAAGTCGGGTGGAATATCCAGGGTGAAGGTGTAGCGTCCGCTATCCATGCCGCTGTCCATTTGTTCCCGGGTGATCGGCTCAGGGGGCAGGAAATAGGGCAGCTGGAAGGCGTCGATCAGTCGCCAGGAGAGCGTTGAGGCATCCTCGTTGACCACGCCGATGGTGGCGCGATGAGGCGACTCGGGAACCGCCGTGGCGCTGATGTAGATGCTCATGCTGAACGCATAGAGGATCAGCAGCAGCATGGCCGGGTCTCGAGCCAGACTGCGCAGTTCCTTGATGCCCAGTTGCAGGATTTTCTCCAGTGATGACATCTCAGCGCTCCTGATCACGGAGACCGGCCACGCTGGCCAGGGTCAGCAGCGGAATAGCCACCAGCAGCGGCAAGAAGTAGGTCCATAGATCGGCGAAGCCCAGGGCCTTGGAGAACACGCCGCGGGTAATGATCAGGAAGTGTGAGGTGGGATAGGCCTGGCCGATCAGGGCGCTGACGCCTTCCATGGCGGAAATCGGGTGCAGCATGCCAGAGAACTGCACTGCGGGAACCAGGGTGACCACGGCGGTACCGAAGATGGCGGCGATCTGGCTGTTCAGCAGCGAGGAGATGAGCAGTCCCATGCCGGTGGCGCACAGCAGGTAGAGCAGGGCGGCCAGGCTCAGGGTCACCAGGCTGCCGCTGACCGGCACCCGGAAGACCCACACCGAGAGCGCTACCAGGGTGGCGAAGTTGATCATGCCCATGGCCACATAGGGCAACTGCTTGCCGAGCAGGAACTCGGTGCGTGTCACCGGTGTGACATAAAAGTTGGTGATCGAGCCCATCTCCTTCTCGCGCACGACGCCCAGTGCCGTCAGCATGGCGGGAATCATCATCAGCAGCAGCGGGATGACGGCCGGGACCATGGCGGGCAGGCTCTGGACATCGGGGTTGTAGCGATAGCGCAGGGCGATCTCCACCCCCGGGGAGCCCTCGGCGGTCCCCGACTCCCGGGCCAGGGTCGTCAGATAGTGGAGGTGCAGCCCCTGCGCGTAGCCCTTGATGGTATCGGCCCGAGTCGGCATGGCGCCGTCGACCCAGAAGGCGATCTCGGGAGTGGCACCGCGCTTGAGGTCACGTCCGAAGCCGGGTGGAATTTCCACGGCCAGGCTGATGTCGCCGCTGCGCATCCGGGTGTCCATATCGGCCTGGCTGGACAGCGGCGGGCGTTCGGTGAAGTAACGGGAGCCAGCCAGGTTGAGGCCGTAGGCCTGGCTGGTGGTGGTCTGGTCGTGGTCAAGAACCGCATAACGCAGGTTCTCCACGTCCAGGCTGATCCCGTGGCCAATGATGAACATCAGGATCACGCTGCCCAGGAGCGCCAGGGTCCCGCGCAGCGGGTCGCGGCGCAACTCCATGGTTTCCCGGCGGGTATAGCTCATCAGGCGCTTGAGGCTGAAGGCGGACGGCTTGCGGTGTGTGAGCTCGACGGGCGTTGCTGGCTGAGCAGGGGCGGCAGTGTCGACCGAGGGTTCGTCGGCAGCCTCCTCCAGCCAGGCGATGAAGGCCTGCTCCAGGGTATCGGTGCCGCGACGCTTGCGCAGGGCGTCGGGGGTATCGCAGGCCAGCACCCGCCCGGCATGCATCAGCGAGATGCGGTCGCAGCGCTGGGCCTCGTTCATGAAGTGGGTGGAGATGAAGATGGTGACGCCTTCTTCCCGCGAGAGCCTGACCAGCTCGCGCCAGAAGGCATCCCGGGCCACCGGGTCGACGCCTGAGGTGGGTTCGTCGAGGATCAGGATCTCGGGTCGGTGCTGGACCGCTACCGCCAGGGAAAGGCGCTGGCGGATGCCCAGCGGCAGCCCGCCAGACAGGCTTTCCGCCACTGTGTTCAGGTCGAAGCGGTCGAGCATCTCCTCGATGCGAGCCTGCCGCTCGGCTTGGGGGAGTTGGAAGAGGCGTGCATGGAGGGCAAGGTTCTGGCGCACGCTGAGCTCGCCATAGAGAGAGAACGCCTGGGACATGTACCCCACCCGGCGTCGGGTCGCCAGGTCTCGCGGATCGATCGGCTGACCGAACAGGTCGGCTTCGCCTTCGCTGGCCGGCAGCAGGCCGGTCAGCATCTTCATGGTGGTACTCTTGCCGCAGCCGTTGGAGCCCAGAAAGCCGAAAATTTCACCGCGGGCGATACGGAAGTCGACTCGGTCTACGGCGGTGAAGTCGCCGAAGCGCTTGGTCAGGCCGCGCGCCTCGATGGCGATGGTATCGCTTTGCCTTTGCGGCGGGATGGTCACCGACCGGTGCTGGCGCTGCCTGGCGTCGGGCAGCAATCGGATGAAGGCGCTCTCCAGATCATGGGTCCCGGTGCGTTCCAGCAGTTCTGCGGGCGAGCCGCTGGCCAGCGGCTGTCCGGCATCCATGGCCACCAGGAAGTCGAATTGCTGAGCCTCGTCCATGTAGGCGGTGGCCACGATCACGCTCATCCCGGGCCGTGTGTCCCGTATACGCGAGATCAGGGTCCAGAACTGGCTGCGCGACAGTGGATCGACGCCCGTGGTGGGTTCATCCAGAATCAACAGATCCGGGTCGTGGATCAGCGCGCAACAGAGTCCCAGCTTCTGCTTCATGCCGCCGGACAGCTTTCCCGCCGGGCGCTCGGTAAAACGGCCAAGCCCGGTCGCCTCAGTCAGAGCGTCAATGCGTCGTGCTCGCTCGGCACTGCTCTGGCCGAACAGCCGTCCGAAGAACTCGAGGTTCTCGCGTACTGAAAGGGTCGGGTAGAGGTTCCTGCCAAGCCCTTGGGGCATGTAGGCAATGCGTGGGCAGCTGATCCGGCGGTGGTGGACGTCGCTCATGTCGCCGCCCAGCACTTCCACTCGACCCTCTTGCAAGCGCCGCGCACCGGCGAGCAGTGCCAGCAGACTCGACTTACCCACGCCGTCCGGGCCGATCAGGCCGACCATCTGCCCGGCGGGAAGCGTCAAGGTGACGCCATCCAGGGCGAGGGTGTCAGCGTAGCGCAGCGTGACATCACTGATGAAGGCGATCGACGACGTGGCAGACTGGCTCATGGCGCGATCCGGATCTCGAGATGTGCTGGCCAGGTAGTCTCTGGGTCGAGTTTGAGATAGGCCATGCCCGGCAGCCCGGTCTTGACCTGCTCAATATGGCGGCGCAGTAGCTCGGGATCGATCCTGGCGCGAACGCGGAACATCAGCTTCTCGCGTTCACTCTCGGTCTCTACGCTCTTGGGCGTGAACTGGGCGACGCTGGCCACGTAGTTGACGCGGGCGGGAATCACATAGTCAGGCACCGCATCCAGCACCAGACGGACGTCGTCGCCGATGGCCGCGCGGCCCGCTTCCCGGGTAGGGAGGAAAAAGGTCATGTAGACGTTGGTGAGGTCGACCAGGTTGAGTACCTTGCCCCCGGCACCCAGCACTTCCCCCGGCTCCGTTATCCGGTACTGTACCCGAGCAAGGCGATCTGCAGTGAGTTCGCTGTCGTCGAGATCGGCCTGGATGCGTCCCAACGTCGCCACGGCCGCCTCCACCTGGGCCTGGGCTTCGGTGATCTGCGACTCGGCAGCACGGATGGCGGCCCGCGCGGAGAGTACATGGGCGTTGGCTGATGCCAGGGCAGCTTGCTGGCTCTGCCACACGGCGAGGCTGTCATCGAATTGCTGCCGCGAAATGGCGTTACGTTCCACCAGGCTGGCGGCACGTTCGTAACGCTTGCGCGCCGCCTCGAGCTCGGCCTGGCGCTGGCTGACCACGGCTTCCGCGGCGGCCAGCTCGCTTTCTCTCAGTGCGACCATGGCGCGTGCGGTCTCCAGGGCGCTTTCGGCTTGATGCCGTTGCGCCCGGGCTTGGGCCATTTCCGCCTCCAGAGTGGCGGTATCCATGCGCGCCACGACCTGGCCGGCTTCCACAAACTCGCCTTCATCGACCAATACCTCGATCAGCCTGCCGGGCATGCGCGTGGCCACATCGATCTCGGTGGCTTCGATTCGGCCGTTCCCCACCGCCAGGCCGGGGTGCTCCGCTTCCGGCTTCAGTACCCACCAGCCGAACCAAGCCAGAAGCATGACAACCGCCACGATCACGATCATCTTGAGTCGGCGATTGACGACGCCCTTGTCCATGCGTGCTCTCCTGTTAGAAAACGTTCCCATTGTGCGCGAAAGGGCGGTGGCTCAGTTGAGCAATATCAAGCAGTGATGACATTTGCTTGAATTGCCATTAATCGAGCGTCGACAGCGTCCAGTCGACCACCTCGACGGCCAGCTGATCGGCGGCGCGACCGAAGGCCGCGACCACGGCGTCGAGGCTCTCGTCGTTGCTTGTCACCACCGCCTCGACGCGACGGCTCGCTCGTACCTCGCGGCTGCGGTCGTCGAGCAGCTGGACATCGAGGCGCACCACTACCTCGGGCGTGCCCTCGCGATAGCGGACGTGAAAGGCCCCCAGGTGGCTAGTCAGCGCCGCCTCACTGCGCGCCCGGCCGGTATCGTCGATCACGGCGGCCAGGCGGCCATCGCGGCGCAAAGCCTCGATCAGGTGATCGCGCAGCAGCCGCGGGGCGTCGTCGCGCCAGCGCGCCCCGCCGTAGGCCTGGAACTCCCCGGGGGTGGGCATGATCAGCAGGCGTCGACCATCCAGCGGCGCGCTGGCACCGGGCGTGTCGACCCGCAGGGTCAGCTCGCGGATAGTCTCATTGGAGGCCGGTAGCGTCGGGGCGGGCAGCGTGAACAGTCGCACCGGCTCGCTCTTGGGAATGACGCTGCACCCGGCGAGCAGCCCGGCCAATAGCGCGGCCAGTATCAGGGGCATCATCGGGGCTTTCAGGGACAGCAGGCGTCGCGGCCGGGCAAGTCCAGAACGGCGGGGGGCGGCGACGGATAAAACGCGAGTCTGGTTCATGGGCGGAACTCCTGGATCTCATCGCGGCCCAGCAGGGTCTCGGCGGGATTTTCCTCGAGGCGCTGGATCAGGCGGTTCAGGGTGCGCAGCGTGGCGTGCAGTTCGCGCATCGCCGGGTCGAGCTCGCCGACGCCCTGCAGACCGCGATCCAGAGAGCCCTCGTGGCGCGCGGTCAGGCGATCAAACCGCGCGGCGATAGCGGCCAGCGACTGCATGGCGCCCCGGGCGTCCTGCAGCGCGGCGGCTCCCTGGTCGTCGAGCAGCCGGTTGGCTCGCTCGCCCAGGCGGTCGAAGCGCTGCAGGGTCGTCGTCAGCTGCTCGCTGGCGCGCCCGATCCCAGTCATGGCCTCGCCGACGCTGTCACGCTGATCGACCAGTGTGCCCGACAGCGTCTCCAGATGGCCGAGGGTCCGCGTCAGGCTCTCGGTGTTCCGATCGGAAAGCAGCCGATTGGCGTTGGTCAGCAGCCGATCCACCTTGGCGAACAGCGCCTCGCTGCCGGAGAGCAGCGAGCTCAGTGGCGAGGGCTCGGCCTGGATCAGCGGGGGATCGCCGCGGTCGCCCGTCAGGCGCGGGCTCTGCGGGCTGCCGCCGGAGAGTTGGAGATTCTTGGTGCCGGTGATGTTGGCCAGCGCCAGGCTGGCGCGGGTGTCCTGCTTGATCGGCACCTCGCTGTCGACGCGAATCAGCGCCCGTACCCGTCGCGGATCCTGGGGATCGAGGCGCAGCCGCACCACGTCGCCGACCTCGATGCCGCTGTAGAGCACCGCGTTGCCCTCGGAGAGCCCGCCAACGTCGCGATTGAAGCCGATCTCGTACCAGGCGTAGTCGCGATCGACGCTCGACTTGCCGAGCCACAGGGCGAACAGCAGCGCGCTGCCCAGGGTGATCACCGTGAACAGTCCGATCAATACATGATGGGCGCGGGGTTCCATCGTCAGGCGTCCTCTGCCGGGTGGGCCGCCCGCCGGGCGGCGCGGCCACGGGGGCCGTGGAAATAGTCGTGGATCCAGGCGTCGTCGGTGGTCTCGACCACCGCGAGACGATCGGCGACGCGTACCTGTCGATTGGCCAGGACGGCCACGCGATCGCAGGCGGTATAGAGGGTGTCCAGGTCGTGGGTGACCAGGAAGACGCTCAGGCCCAGGGCGTCGCGCAGGGTCAGGATCAGGCGATCGAAGGCCGCCGCGCCGATCGGATCGAGGCCCGCGGTCGGCTCGTCGAGAAACAGCACCTCCGGGTCCAGCGCCAGGGCGCGGGCCAGCGCGGCCCGTTTGATCATGCCACCCGAGAGCGCAGCGGGATACTGGGTGGCGGCCTGCCCGGGCAGCCCGGCGAGGGCCAGCTTGACCCGCGCCAGGGCCTCGGCATCGGCGCGGCTGAGCCCGGCATGCTCGATCAGCGGCAGGGCGACGTTCTCCTCGAGGGTCAGCGAGGTGAAGAGCGCACCGCGCTGGAAGAGCACCCCGAAGCGGCGCTCCAGCCGCGAGCGGGCCGATGAGGAAAGCCGCTGCAGGTCCTCGCCGAACACCTCGATGCGCCCTTCGCT
Organism: Halomonas saccharevitans; assembly: GCF_032333995.1. Lineage (NCBI taxonomy): Bacteria > Pseudomonadati > Pseudomonadota > Gammaproteobacteria > Oceanospirillales > Halomonadaceae > Halomonas > Halomonas saccharevitans. The sequence continues at coordinate 977,842 of NZ_JAVXUR010000001.1, read as the reverse complement.
GGGCCTCAGCAGGCCGACGATGCTGCGCAGCAGCACCGACTTGCCGGTGCCAGAGCCGCCCACCACGCCGAGGATCTCCCCCGAGTAGAGATCGAGGTCGAGGTCCTCGTGGACGACGTGGCGACCGAAGCGGTTGGACAGCCCGCGGACGCGAATCAGCGGCGCTCGATCCAGGGGTTCCTGGCCCAGGGGTTCCTGGTGACGGGGCCCCTGGCTTCGTGGCGCTTGGCGCCGTGATGCTCGCATCGACTCGCTCACCAGCCCATCTCCATGAAGAACAGCGCCGCCACCGCGTCCAGCAAAATCACCATGAAGATCGACTGCACCACGCTGGAGGTGGTGTGTTCGCCCACCGACTGGGCGCTGCCGCTGACCTTGAAGCCCTCCAGGCAGCCGATCACCGCGACCAGGAAGGCGAATATCGGCGCCTTGGCCAAGCCCACCAGGAAGTGGTTGAGGGGGATATCGCGCTGCAGGATGGAGACGAACTGGATGAGCGAGATATCCAGCGCCAGCCCGCAGATCAGGGCGCCGCCGAGGATGCCGCTGAGCATGCCGACGAAGGTGAGGATCGGCAGCGTCAGCATCATCGCCAGCACCCGCGGCAGCACCAGCAGCTCGATCGGGTCGAGGCCGAGGGTGCGCACGGCATCGAGCTCCTCGTTGGCCTTCATGGCGCCGAGCTGGGCCGTGAAGGCGCTGGCGGTGCGGCCGGCGAGCAGGATGGCGGCGAGCAGCACGCCGAACTCGCGCAGGAAGGCGAAGGCGACCAGGTTGACCGTATAGATGGTGGCGCCGAAGTCGCGCAGCACCGTGGCGCCCAGGAAGGCCACCACGGCGCCCACCAGGAAGGTCAGCAGGGCGACGATGGGCAGGGCGTTGAGGCCGGTCTGATGCAGCTGGGCCACCACCGAGGTGAGGCGCCAGCGGCTCGGCCGCCAGGCGGTGCTGGCCAGGGTGGCGAGCACCTGGCCGATGAAACCGAGCAGCTTGATCTGCTGGTGCCAGAGCCCCTCCACGAGCTGGCCGGTCTGCGCCAGGCCATCCCTCAGCGGCCGGCGGGATCGCGCGGCCGGGGCCGGGCGGTCGACCATCGCCTCGCCCAGGGTGCGCAGCAGGGCGCGGCGCGTCGCCGGCAGTTCCGGCGCCCAGTCGTCGATCGCGGCGAGCCGTTCGGCGCCGGTCAGCTCCATCAGCAGCACGGCGCCGGCGGTGTCCAGGGCGGCCAGCGGCGTCAGGTCGATCCCCTGGGCAGAGGGCTCGCGGTCCTTGGCCAGGCGTTCGACCTCGCGCTTCAGGCTCCCATGGTGCTCGAGCGTCCAGTCGCCCCGGATGGCCAGGCGCTCGCCCTGAGGGTCGATGTGACCGGGCTCATTCTTCACGGGCTCTGTCGCGGTGTCTGTCATGGGCTCGGTCACGGCGTCGGGGTGATTCGGCGAGTCATGGGACTCGATGGTATCAGTCCAGAAGGCGTTATATTAGCGTGCACTGTGTTTTGCGCCGTCGCGCACTTCTCCTCTGGTGACGGCAAGATAGGGTCGGGGTCCATGAGGCCTTGATCAACTATCATGATGGTCTCTCTCATGATGCCCACAGGCTGACAGGATCGACACGATGATCGCACCTTTCTTCCCGGCTCGAGCCTCGATGCAGCACCCTCTGGCGCGCTTGCTTCTGGTGCTGGGCCTGCTGGCGCTGCTCGGCGGCTGCACCTTGCCGTCTCTCGAGGGGCGGCTAGAATCGTCGGCGCTGGACGAGGCGCAGAGTCGTGACACCTCGCTCGGCGAGGGCCTGGCGCCCTCGGTCGACGCCCATCCCGGCCTGAGCGGCATCTACCCGCTGGACAGGCCCATCGATGCCTTCGCCGCCCGGATGGTGATGGCGCATGCCGCCGAGCGCACCCTGGACGTCCAGTATTACATCTGGCACCCAGACATCACCGGCATGCTGCTGTTCGAGGCCCTCTACGAGGCCGCTGAGCGCGGGGTGCGGGTGCGCATGCTGCTCGACGACAGCGGCACCGGGGGGATCGATGAAGAGCTCGCCGCGCTCGCCAGTCACCCCAATATCCAGGTGCGGCTGTTCAATCCCTTCGTCGTGCGCACCCCCAAGTGGATCGGCTATCTGACCGACTTTTCCCGGGCCAATCGGCGGATGCACAACAAATCCTTCACCGCGGACAATCAGGCCTCGATCATCGGCGGGCGCAACATCGGCGACGCGTACTTCGGTGCCGCGAGGGACGTGACCTTCTCGGACCTGGACGTGCTGGCCGTCGGCGAGGTGGTCGACGACGTCTCGAGCGACTTCGACCGCTACTGGAGCAGCGGCTCCTCCTATCCCGCGACGCGCATTCTCCCAAGCGTCGGGCCGGAGGGGCGGGTGCGGCTCGAGCAGGCGTTTGCCGAGGTCGTGAGGGATCCCGAGGCGGACGCCTACCTGACGTCCGTGAGCGAGACGGAGATCGTGCAGAAGCTGCTGGCCAATGAGCTCGGCCTGGTCTGGGCGCCGGTGCGCATGCTCAGCGATGACCCGTCCAAGGGGCTTGGCGAGGCCAGCGGGCGGGCGTTGCTGAGCCACGACCTGGAGCTGATCTTCGCCGATGCCGAGCGCAAGGTCGCGCTCGTCTCGCCCTACTTCGTGCCGGCCGAGGCGGGCACCGAGGCTTTCCGGCGTCTGGAGCGAGACGGGGTCGAGGTCGAGGTGCTGACCAATGCCCTGGAGGCCACCGACGTGGCCGCCGTGCATGCCGGCTATGCCAAGCGGCGCAAGGCGCTGCTCGAAGCGGGGGTCGAGCTCTATGAGCTGCGACGCGGCGCGAGCAAGCAGGGGCGCAACCCGAGTGCGGGGCCGTTCGGCAGCTCCGGGGCCAGCCTGCATGCCAAGACCTTCGCCGTGGATGGCGAACGGATCTTCGTGGGGTCGTTCAACTTCGATCCGCGTTCGGCCAACCTGAATACCGAACTGGGGTTCATCATCGAGGACCCGTCGCTGGCCCGGCAAATCGATGTCGCCTTCGATGAGAGAGTGCCGCTGAACGCCTATGAGGTGCGCCTGGATCCCGACGGGGAGCTCTACTGGCTGGAGCGTCGCGACGGCCAGGTGATCCGTCACGACGTCGAACCCAACTCGGGCCTGTTCAGGCGCATGATCGTTTCCGTGGTCGCGCTGCTGCCGGTCGATTGGCTGCTGTAAGGCGCTGGGCAGCCGCTAGCGGTGCCTGGCCGGACCCAGGCGCTCGATGAGGCGCTGCCACCATGGCGCTCGCGCGTCGCCGGGTCGTGCCGGCTCTCCGGCAGGCGAGTCCGCCAGAAAGGCGGCGATCGGCGCGACCTGGTCGCGGCGGTCGAGCATGGGCGCGTGGCCGCAGCCCGGCACCTCGTGGCTGACGAGCTCGGGTTGGGCCTCGGCCATGCGCGTCACGCTCTCGGCCTTGAGCAGCGGCGAGTGCTGGCCGCGCACGACCATCAGCGGGCAGCGGATCGCGGCCCAGTCCGCCCAGGTATCACGGGGCGTGTCGTGGACGAACTGCTCGGCGATACGCGGATCGAAATGATAGGTCCAGCTGCCGTCGGGAAGTCGCCTGGCGCTGTGCAGCGCCAGGCGACGCCAGGCGTCGTCCCCCTCGATGCCGAAGCCGGCGTAGTGGCGTCTGAGTTCGGCCTCGAGCTCGCCGAAATGCAGGAAGCGATGGGGCACGCCGAAGTAGCCGGCAAGTTCCGCCAGGCCCTCGGGAGCGAGTTCCGGGCCCACGTCGTTGAGTACCAGGCGCTCGATGCGGGCCGCGCTCTCCGGCTCGGCGGCCAGCAGCATGCCCAGCAGGCCGCCCATGGAAGTACCCACCCAGGGCACGCGTTCCAGGCCGAAGTGATCCATCACCGCAGCTGCTATGGTCATATAGTGTGAATAAACGTAGTGGCAGGATGGCGCAGGCGACCAGTCGGACAGGCCTCGGCCCGGGGTGTCGGGTGCCAGGATCCGCCATTTGGGACCGAGCTGCCGGGCAAAGTCGTCGAAGTCGCCGCCGTGGCGAGCCAGCCCATGCCAGGCGATCAGGGTGCGCGGCGCCTCGGGATGCCAGATCCGTACGGCGACCTCAAGCTCCTGCACTGCGATGAGTTCCAAGGCATCCATGGGCTTCTTCCTGAGTGGGTGAGTCGATGGGACATTGGGGTGAGGCCTGTCGATGGCCGATCTCGTTGGTGTGGTGTCACTGCCGTCAATGGCTCATGCTGCATGGCAGCGTAGCGGACGCGGTCGGATCATCGCCAGACTCCTTGGTCGTAGGCGGCCGGCAGTGGACTCGATCGATAAACATGCGACAATGTATGTAAAGCTACCCGTCAAGACACCGAGGATCTACCGATGATGCGTCCCCGTTCCCTTCGCTGCACCGGCACGCGGTTTGCCCGCCGTGCATTGCTGCCGGCCCTGGTCGCGGCAGCCGTCACCGCGCCGGTGCAGGCGGCGGATCTTTTGACCATCGCCCGCGATGCCCTGCAGAGCAACGCCGAACTCTCATCAGCCCGCTCGCAGACTCGCAGCGTCGAGGCGGGGCGAGACGTCCAGCAGGCCGATCTGCTGCCCCAGGTTGAAATAACAGGTAACGCCACACACAGCCGCGACTACGAAAGTCAGTCGAATTCCGGGTCAGGCTCTAACCTCAGTGGTCTCTCGCCGAGTCAGCAACAAATTGCTGCTGCACTGGCAAGTGGATCTTCGTCACAGGATGATAATGTCAACAGCGTTGGGCTGGAGCTGCGCGCCACCCAAGCGCTTTACGACGCTATCAATAGCCGTCAGGTCGAGCAGTCCGAGCGCGAGATCGATCAGCAGCTCTACCGCCTGGCTGCCACCGAGCAGCAGGTGCTGATCGATGTCTCCTCGGCGTATTTCGAGATCCTGCGCGCCTTCGAGGTGCTCGAGGCGCGGCGCGCCCAGGAGCGCGCCATCGGTCGCCAGCTGGAGCAGGCCCGCGAGCAGTTCGAGGTGGGGCTGATCGCCATCACCGAGGTCGAGGAGGCGCAGGCGGCCTTCGATCAGGCGCGGGCGGAGCGCATCACGGCGCAGAGCAATCTGCAGGTGCGTTTCGAGGCCCTGGAGCGCCTGACCGGGCAGCGCTACGCCAGCATCGACTCGCTGGGCGACGAGATCCCCATCGTGGCGCCGACGCCGAGCGATCGCGACCAGTGGGTGGCGCTCGCCATGCAGAACAATCCCCAGGTGCTGGCCAGCCAGGCCGGGGTCGAGGTCTCACGCAGCGGCGTCGATATAGCCCGTGCCGGTCGCCTGCCCACGGTCAACGCCTTCGCCAATTACAGCTACGCGGACAGCGACGCCGACGGTGTCAGTGGCCACGATTCGGATAGCCAGGTCGGCCTAGAGGCGAGCCTGCCGCTCTATACCGGTGGGCGCACCTCGGCCAGCATCCGCCAGAACACCTACCTGCTGGAGGCCAGCCAGTACGACTTCGAGTCCCAGCGTCGCGACACCGTCCAGCAGGTGCGCTCCTTCTATACCCAGGTCAGCAACGACGTCTCCACCGTGGAGGCGCGCGCCCAGGCGATCGTCTCCAACCAGAGCGCGCTGGACGCCACCCGCGCCGGCTACGAGGTGGGCACCCGCAACATCGTCGACGTGCTCAACGCCGAGCAGAACCTCTATAACGCCGTCGCCGATTTCGCCAGCGCCCGCTACGACTACGTGATCAACCTGCTGACCCTGCGCCAGCAGTCGGGGACCCTGGACGTGCCGGCGGTCGAGGAGGTGAACGCCTGGCTGGACGGTGGCGGCGTCTCCTTCACGCTGCCCGAGAATGCCGAGGCGAACGATGCGGTCATGGATATCGGGGCGCCCCCGCGTCTCGAGGAGTAGTGATCGGCACCCGGAAATTTACAAACATTCATGGATGAATGTAAAATTCGTTCTTCCCCCGACGCGCCTAATGGAAAGCACCCATGACAACCTTCATCAAACGAGGCCGGGCCGGCCTGGTGGCACTGGCCGCGAGCCTCGTGCTCGCCGCCTGCGGTCAGCAAGAGACTCCCGAGCAGCAGGCGTCCGGTCAGGGTGATGCGCCCCCGGCGCCCAAGCAGGTCATGGAGATGGCCCGCCAGGATCTACCGCTCGACAAGTCCTACCCCTCCAAGCTGCGCAGCGACGACGAGGTCACCCTGGTGGCCCGCGTCACCGGCTTCCTCGAGCAGCGTCACTTCGAACCGGGCGAGATGGTGGAAAAGGGCGAGAGCCTCTACTCCATCGAGCCGGACCTCTACGAGTCCGTGGTGGCCCAGCGCGAGGCCGACCTCGAGAGCGCCCGCGCCGAACTCTCGCGCGCCCAGCGCGATGCCAACCGCTTCCAGCAGCTGCTCAGCCAGAACTCGGTGAGCCGTCAGCAGGTCGATCAGGCCCAGGCCGAGCTGAACGTGGCTCGCGCCTCGGTCTCCCAGGCCGAAGCGGCGCTGGCCAATGCGCGCATCGACCTGGGCTACGCCGAGGTCACCGCACCGGTGGCCGGCATGATCGGCCTCAGCGAGGTCAACCTGGGTAATCTGGTGCAGCCCGGCACCACGCTGACCACCATCACCCCGCTGGACCCGTTGGAGGTTCGCTTCCAGCTGCCCCAGAACGACGCCTTCGCCCTGCGCCGCCAGCTGAGCGACCAGCCCATCGATGCGGTCACCGCCTGGCTCGACCTGCCGGCCGGCGTCGAGGGCGAGCGCCTCGAGGGTCACCTGGACTTCCTCGGCTCGCGGGTCAACGAGGCCACCAGCACCGTGCAGGCCACCGCGACCTTCGCCAATCCCGATGCTCAGGTGCTGCCTGGCCAGTTCGTGCGCGTGCACCTCGAGGGCGTGAAGCGCTTCAACGTGCTGGCGGTGCCCGAGATCGCCATGACGCAGGGCCTGATGGGTCCGCAGGTCTACGTGCTCGACGAGGACAACAAGGCGCGAGCGCGCACCGTGCAGCTGGGCGAGATCGCCGGCCCCTGGCAGATCCTGCTCGACGGCGTCGAACCCGGTGAGCGAGTAGTAGTGGGCGATCCCGCCGGTTTGCAGCCCGGCACCGCCATCGAGCCCCAGCCGTTCGCGGGTATCGAGCAGATCGCTGGAGAGGGCGCTGGAAAGGGCGCTGGAAAGGGCGCAGGAGAGGGCGCCGGGAATGCCGGTCAGCAAGCTGCCGCCCAGGAACAGAAGCAGGGCGGTGAGGCGAGCGTCGAACCCGCGGCCGAGGCCGAGGGAGACGCCGGGCCATGAATTTCTCCAACTTCTTCATCAAGCGGCCGATCTTCGCGACGGTGCTGGCGATCATCCTGACGCTGATCGGGCTGATGAGCATGCGGGTGCTGCCCATCGAGCAGTACCCGAGCGTGGTGCCGCCCACGGTCTCGGTCAACGCCACCTTCCCGGGGGCCGACGCCGAGACCATGGCCCAGACCGTGGCCGCGCCCCTGGCCGAGGCGATCAACGGCGTCGAGGACATGCTCTACATGACCTCGACCAGCGCCGACAACGGCTCGATGCAGCTGCAGGTGGCCTTCAACATCGGCACCGACGGCGACATCAACACCATCAACGTCAACAATCGGGTACAGGGCGCGCTGTCGCAGCTGCCCGAGGCGGTGCAGGCCCAGGGCGTGACCGTGGAGCTGAGTTCCAGCTCGATCCTGATGCTGGTGGCGCTGACCTCGCCCGAGGAGGACTACGACCGCATCTACCTGCAGAACTACGCCACCCTCAACGTCCTGGACGAGCTTCGCCAGGTGCCGGGGGTCGGCGATGCCGAGGTGCTCGGCGGCGGCGAGTTCGCCATGCGCGTATGGATGGACCCGGACCGGCTGGCGCAATACGACCTGACGCCCACCGAGGTCGCCGCGGCCATCCGCGCGCAGAACACCGAGGTGCCGGCGGGTAGCCTGGCCGCCACGCCGCAGTCGGACCCGCGGGCCTTCACCTACACCATCACCGCCGGTGGGCGGCTCTCCAGCACCGACGATTTCCGCGAGATCTTCCTGCGCACCAACCCGGACGGCTCGGCCCTGCGCCTGGCCGACGTGGCGCGCATCGAGCTCGGCGCGTCGTTCTACGGCGTCGAGGCGCGGCTCAACGGTGGCACTATGGCGCCGATCATCATCAATCAGCAGCCCGGCGCCAACGCCCTGGAGACCGCCAAGGCGGTCGAGGACGTGATGGCGGAGCTGGGAGAGCGTTTCCCGCCGGGGCTCGAGTACGTGGTGCCCTATGACACCACCCAGTTCATCGATGCCTCCGTGGAGACGGTCTTTCACACCTTCATCGAGGCCTTCCTGATCGTCGGCGTCATCCTGTTCATCTTCCTGCAGAACTGGCGCTTTACGGTGATCGCCATGTCGGTGGTGCCGGTCTCGGTGCTGGCGACCTTCGCCGGCTTCTTCGTCTTTGGCTTCACCATCAACCTGCTGACGCTGTTCGCCCTGGTGCTGGCCATCGGCATCGTGGTGGACGATGCCATCCTGGTGGTGGAGAACGTCGAGCGGGTGCTTGGCGAGGACGAGGAGATCAGCGTCCGCGAGGCAACGATCCAGGCCATGAAGGAGGTCGGTGGGCCGGTCATCGCCACTTCGCTGATCATGGCGGCGGTGTTCGTGCCGGTGGCCTTCCTGGGCGGTTTCACCGGACAGATCTACCAGCAGTTCGCGCTGACCATCGCCATCTCGGTGGGCTTCTCGGCGCTGATGGCGCTGACCTTCACTCCGGCGCTGTCGGCGATCTTCATCAAGCACGACCTGCACCGCAAGGAAACGGCTTTCAGCCGCGCGCTGCGCACGCCGCTGCGCCTGTTCGATCGCCTGTTCGCGGGCATCACCGCGGTCTACATGTGGATCGTCAAGAAGCTGGTGCGTTTCTGGGGGCTGGCGCTGCTGCTCACCGGCCTGACGATCGGCGGCTCCTGGTGGCTCTACCAGGCGACCCCCTCTACCCTGGTGCCGGAGACCGACCAGGGCATCGTGCTCACCGCCGTGCAGCTGCCGGACTCCGCTTCGCTGTCGCGGACCCGGGAGTACATGGGCAAGCTCAGCGCGGCCATCGAGGAGATTCCGGGCGTGCGCTTCTCCTCCGCGGTGGCGGGCTATGACATCCTGTCCAGCTCGGTGAACACGGCCCGCGGGATCATGTTCGTGACCATGGACCCCTGGGCCGAGCGCGAGCTGACCGCCAGCGGGCTGATCGGGCGCATCATGCAGCTTGGTGCCCAGATCGAGGGCGGCTCGGCGATGGCCTTCAACATGCCGCCGATCATGGGGCTCTCGACCACCGGTGGCTTCACCGGCTACCTGCAGTCCTTCGAGGGCGCCTCGCCCCAGGAGCTCTTCCAGGCGTCGCTGAAGGTCATGCAGGCGGCCGGCGAGCATCCGGCGCTGAAGCAGGTGTTCACCACCTTCAACGTCAACGTGCCGTCTTTCCGCGCCGAGATCGACCAGCAGAAGGCGCTGAGCTACGGGGTCAGCCTGACGGACCTGAACGCCACGCTGTCGAATACCTTCGGCAACGGCTTCGTCAACTTCTTCAGCTATCAGAACCGCAACTTCCAGGTCTACCTGCAGAACCAGGAGGAGTTTCGCAAGACGCCCTCGGACGTCGCCAACGTTTTCGTCCGCGGCGGCAACGGCGAGCGCATCCCGCTCTCCGAGTTCGTGACTCTCGAGCGCCAGACGGCGCCCGCGGTGGTGACCCGCTTCGGTGTCTATACCGGTGCCCAGTTCCAGGGCGGTCCGGCGCCGGGCTACAGCTCGGGGCAGGCAATCACCGCCATGGAAGAGATCGTCGCGGAAGAGCTCGGCGACGGCTGGGGCATGGGCTGGACCGGCACCGCCTATCAGGAGAGCCAGGCGGGCAGCGCCGCGACGCTGGCCATCGTCTTCGGCCTGCTGATGGTGTTCCTGATCCTCGCCGCCCAGTACGAGAGCTGGTCGCTGCCGCTGGCGGTGTTGACCGCCACGCCCTTCGCCCTGCTGGGCGGGATCGGCGGCATTTTCCTGCGCGGCCTGGACACCAGCGTCTACGTGCAGATCGGCATCCTGGTGGTGGTGGGCCTGGCGGCCAAGAACGCCATCCTGATTGTCGAGTTCGCCGAGCTGCAGCGCCGCGAGATGGGCAAGTCGATCCGCGAGGCGGCGATCACGGCGGCGGAGCTGCGCTTCCGGCCGATCGTCATGACCTCCCTGGCGTTCATCTTCGGCACCCTGCCGCTGATGCTCGCCACCGGCGCGAGCGATACCAGCAGCCACCATATCGGCACCACGGTGGCGATCGGCATGGCCTCGGTGGCGACGCTCGGCAGCCTGTTCGTGCCGACCTTCTACGCCATGATCGCCGCGCTCTCCGCCCGGCTGCAGCGTAAACCGCACGGCGGCGACGAGGCGCCTGGTGAGATGGCCGACGCCGAGCCGCGCAGCAACGCCTGATGCCGACTCGACCCGGCGGGATGTGACGTCCTGCCGAACGCCAAGGGGCGCCCGCATGCGGGCGCCCCTGTTCATGTCGATGGCGACGGTCGTGTTCATGTCGATGGCGACGGGCGTTTTCATAAGGATGTGCGAATGCATCCTTGATTCGGATCAGGTCCGGGTCGCCTCGATGGTCTACGATGAGGGAAAGAAACTCATTCGTCGGCTAAGCGTTATCGCGAGGAGCCAACATGGATATCTTACGTCAGACCCTGCTGAGCTTTCCCGTGGCAATCTTCGGCGCGCTGCTGGCGCTGGTCGCCTGCTACTGGCTGCTGGTGGCGCTTCGCCTGGCGCCGGTCGAGCTCTTCGAGCACGACAGCCTGCGCAACGACACCCTGGCCAGTGCGCTGGTCTCGCTGGGCTTCATCGGCGTGCCGGCCTCGCTGGCGCTGACGGTGCTGATCGCCCTGGCCGGTGGGCTGACCCTGATCCTGGAGCTTGCCGTGCTGCGCTGGCTGCCGCTGGGCTTCTTCCGCATTCCGCTGGGCATACTGGTGATCTGGGGGGCCTTCGCGCTGGCCTCGCCGCTGGCGGCCTGGCTGTGTCAGCGCCTGCACAAGCGTCTGCACCGTCGAGAGCCTCACGGCCATGAGCGTTTGCCGCGCTGCCTGCTGGGAGAGCGGGTGCGCGTCACGTCCGTCTCGGCCGATGAGGCGCCGGTCGTGGCGGCGGTGCTGGAGGGGGATGCGAGCCACGAGGTGGGGCTGGCGACCAAGGCGGGAGACGTGCCGGAGGTCGGGGAGCAGCGGGTGCTGGTGAAGTATCTGCCCGGCGACGGGAGATACCGCGCGGTGCCGGAGAGCGACTATCTGGATGCTCGCACGCGGCTCAGGCGGCTGCACCTGCTGCACCGCCCGAGCCATCACGATGGCGCGTCAGCGTGAGGTGTCGGTCTCGTCGCGGCTGATCAGGGCTAGCTGGGCATTGATCAGTGCCATGCCACGCTCATGGATGGAGTAGGCGTCGGGGTCGCGCAGCCAATCGTGGAAGATACCGCTGATGATCGCCTGCATCAGGCGCGTCGCGGTCTCGGTGGCGATCCCCTCCTTGAGCAGCCCCAGGCGCTGGGCCTCGCCGAAGTAGCCCTCCAGCGCATCGAGGCATTCGCCGGCCATCTCTGCCTGCACGGCGCAGGGGTCGATATCGCCGAAGAATTCGCAGCGGTGGATCAGGATGGCGAGAACACGCCGATGGCGGGGCTGCTCCATGCGCAGCAGGCTCTGCTGGAAGCCCAGTCTAACGGTCTCGAGCGGCGAGGGGTGGGAGGCGCCGGTTTCGGCCACCAGGGCCTCGAAGGGCATGCGCACCCGATCGAGCATGGCGCGAAAGAGATCGGCCTTGTTGTGGAAGTGCCAGTAGACCGCGCCACGGGTCATTCCGGCATGGCGGGCGATCTGCTCCAGTGAGGTGCGAGCGACGCCCTTCTCGAAGAACACCTCCTCGGCGGCCTCGAGCAGTGCCTCGCGGGTGGCTTCGGCTTCGGCCTTGGTGCGTCTGGCCATGGCGGTGGGCTCTCAAAGTGTCACGGTTTTCCTCATTCTACCCGAGTGGCCGGTTTTTTACATTCACGTATGTATGCAAATGTCATCGCCGCGTAAGGCCGTTGGGGGTCGTTTTCCTCGGATCAGGAGCGTATAAGAAACGCCTGAAAAACCGTTTCGTAACGCAAGGAGCGCCGCATGGCCCGTTCCCCCTTCGAGATCGCCGGCACGCGGGTAGCGCCCGGGTCGCGTGCCCAGATCGACGTGCCCGTGGCGCGCCTCTATACCCATGCGCCGCTCTATATCCCCCTGGAAGTGGTCCACGGCCGGCAGTCGGGTCCGGTGCTGCTGGTCTGCGGCGGCATCCATGGCGATGAGATCAACGGCGTGGAGATCGTACGCCGCCTGCTGCGCTCCAAGCAGCTACAGGGGCTGCGCGGTACGCTGATCGGCGTGCCCATCGTCAACGTCTTCGGCTTCGTGCAACACAGCCGCTACCTGCCGGATCGGCGCGACCTCAATCGCTGTTTCCCGGGCAGCGAGTCGGGCTCGCTGGGCGGCCGCGTGGCGGCGCTGTTTCGCGAGCAGATCGTCGATCAGGCCAGCCACATCATCGACCTGCACACCGGGGCGATCCACCGCACCAACCTGCCGCAGATTCGCGCCCAGCTCACCCCCGGCGGTGAGACCGAGCGCATGGCCAACGCCTTCGGGGCGCCGGTGATCCTCAATGCCGACCTGCGCGAGGGCAGCCTGCGCCACTACGCGCAGAACCGCGGTATTCCGGTGCTCACCTACGAGGCGGGGGAGGCGCTGCGTTTCGATCAGTGGGCGATCACCCCCGGGGTGCGGGGCGTGTTGCGGGTGATGCGCCGGCTCGGCATGCTGCCCGGTGAGCACCGCCGTCGGCCGGTACCGGCCGCCGAGGTCTCCAACGGCTCGAGCTGGGCGCGGGCGCCCATCGACGGCATCCTGCGCCCGCAGGTGCGCCTCGGGGCGCGAGTGGCCAGCGGCGAGCTGCTGGGGCGGGTGGCCGATCCCTTCGGCAATGCCGAGGGCGAGGTGCGCGCCGTGGCGGACGGCATCGTCATCGGCATGAGTCGGCTGCCGCTGGCCAACGAGGGCGAGGCGCTCTTCCACATCGCCCGCTTCGACGCCATCGAGGAGGCCGAGAGCGCCATCGAGGACTTCCACTCCAGCCTCGAGCCGCCGCCCGACGCGCTCTACTGATCGTTCTGGCCGCGCCTCGCGACTGACGCGCGCCCACACGACAACGGCGCCGATCGCTCGGCGCCGTTGTCGCGTTCCTGGGGGTGGCCCGGCAGGGCGCAGGCGCAGGCTTACGCCATCTCGGCCGTTTCGCGCTCCGCGACCAGGCCCAGGGCATCATCGAAGACCTGCAGGGTCGCGCCCTCGCGATGGGCGTTCTCGGAGAGGTGGCGGCGGAACTTGCGCCCGCCCGGCTGGCCCTGGAAGAGGCCCAGCAGGTGGCGGGTGATGTGGTTGAGCTTCGCCCCCTCGTCGAGGCGACGGGCGATATAGGGGCGCAGCGCGCGAGCCGCGGCGTGGCGGCTCTCGGCCGGGCCCGGCTCGCCGTAGAGCGCGGCGTCCACGCCGGCCAGCAGCCAGGGGTTCTGGTAAGCCTCGCGGCCGATCATCACGCTGTCGACGCGCTCGAGCTGCTCGCGGCACTCGTCCAGGGTCTTGATGCCGCCGTTGATGCCGATGTGAAGCTCCGGGCGGCTCGCCTTGAGGCGATGCACCCGCGGGTAGTTGAGCGGCGGCACATCGCGGTTCTCCTTGGGGGAGAGCCCCTCTAGCCACGCCTTGCGGGCGTGCACGAGGAAGGTGTCGCAGCCGGCGTCGGCCACCGTGGCGATGAAGCGCGACAGATCCTCGTCCTCGTCCTGGTCGTCGATGCCGATGCGGCACTTCACCGTGACCGGGATCGACACCGCCGCCTGCATGGCGCGCACCGCGGCGGCGACCTTCTCCGGGTGGCCCATCAGGCAGGCGCCGATCAGGTTGTTCTGCACCCGGTCGCTCGGGCAGCCGACGTTGAGGTTCACCTCGTCGTAGCCCCACGCCTCGGCGATCGCCGCACACTCGGCGAGCTCAAAGGCGTCGCTTCCACCCAGCTGCAGGGCAAGCGGATGCTCGATCTCATCGAAGCCGAGGAAACGCGAGCGTGGGCTGCCGTGAAGGATGGCGCCGGTGGTCACCATCTCGGTGTAGAGCAGGGCGCGGCGGCTCAGGGTGCGGGCGAACGCGCGGTAGTCGCGGGTCGTCCAATCCATCATGGGGGCCACGGAGAAGGTGCGGTCGAGCGGTTGCATCGGCATAACGGGGTGTCGGTCGGAAGGGTGCATATTCTACCAGCCCCGGTCACTTTCTGCTCAATTCCCCGGGCGGTTCTGTCTCGTGCGAAGGGTGCGTCAGGAAACCGGACGCGCAGAAACACCAAGGCCCGCATCAGCGGGCCTTGGTGCTCGTAGCCTTACGGCTCGATAGGTCTGTCTGATCGGCGATCAGATGGCTTCGATGTTAGAAGCCTGCAGGCCTTTCTTGCCCTGAACCACGTCGAAAGAGACCTGCTGGCCGTCCTGGAGGGACTTGAAGCCTTCAGCCTTGATTTCGGAGAAGTGGGCAAAGAGGTCATCGCCACCGTCGGTCGGGGTGATGAAGCCAAAGCCTTTTGCGTCGTTGAACCACTTAACAGTGCCAGTAGCCATGTCATGACTCCTTTCTTTGGCGCAGTGCGCCGGATACGAAATTACCGGGTGTAGCCCCGAATGCTAGTGGGTAAAACAAGGGGATATAACCAGACAACCGAAAGGATTCGACTACTACTGACAATATGCGTCTTGCTAACCAACTGGACACACGGTGTCATGGTTGGCGTCCGGCGTCAACTCCTGTGATGAGTCGCGGCGCTTAGGGCAGGCCCCTGGCGCCACCTTGGCCCAGCGCCGCGCCCGTCGTCCATACTGGCGGTATGAGCATTCGACCAATGCAATGCAGGAGAAGCCGATGAGCATCGACCTCACCGAATACCAGAGAGAGCTGTTGGCCCGTGTGCTGCAGCACGGCGGTGTGCTGGCTGCGCCCTTCGGTCACCCCGGCGACGACACGCTTGAGGAGGCGCTGATGGAGGATGTCGACGCCCTGGAGGCCGAGGGGCTGATCATGGTCGAGCGCAGCCGGGGACACGAGGCGCCCGAGCGGCTCTCGCTGACTGAGGCGGGCTACGACGCCCTGGGCATGAGCTAGGGATCATTCGTTCGATGCGCGACGCGTCAGGGCGCGATCGTCGTAGCGTCCTGGCGAGAGGTGCCTGCTATAAAGAAAGACCATTGAGAACGGCCATTGAGAACGACTGCCCAGAAGGGCGATCAATAAGACAGATAAGGACGAACCATCCCGCCGCTGCGTATCGAGGGTAAAGCGTGATAATGGTCGAGGGTGGACCTTGAGGATAGAAGCCTGGCGGTGCCGAGCGAGAGGGTCGGGGCGCCCACGATGCGATGATAAGGAGAGCGACCATGGCGGATCGCAAGCAGGAACTGGAGAGGTTGCGTGAGGAGCTGATCGCGCGGTTCGATCGCTACCAGGCCCATAAGGAGCAGAAGGGCGGTCCGCTGGACAAGGACGCGGAGGATCAGTCGGCCGAGTTTGCCAATGACGAGGTCATCGAGGCCCTGAAGCAGGAAGCGGAAGACGAACTTCGCCAGGTGTTGCATGCGCTGAAGCGTATCGAGGCGGGGGAAGGTGATGCCTGTGAACGCTGCGGTGGGCCCATCGGCGACGGTCGCCTGCGGGCGCTGCCCTACACGACGCGCTGCCTCGACTGTGCGGAGCGCCAATGAGCATCCCCGCCGAGACCGAGGATGATAGTCTGGTGATATATCGACAAGGCGGGAGGCGTGCATGCAAGCGAGGTTTCGAGCGATTGGGATAGGCGTGGTGCTGATGTGGCTGGCGGGCTGCGGTGGCAGCGAGGAGGAGATGGCCAACGGGCCCGACGACCCGGCCCCGGTGGCCGAGATGGCGGAGGAGACGCCCGATCCCGCGCCGGAGCCGACCCCCGAGGTGGCCCCCTTCGATGAGCCGGTCACGATCGATCTGGCGTCGCGCCTGGGCAGCGACCGGCGCCTGACCGTCGAGGGCGAGACCAACTTGCCCGCCGACACACGCCTGCAGGTGCTGGTGGAGCGGGAGCTCAGCGGGGTGCGCTGGCGTGAGCGCGTGTCAGTGGCCGAGGGAGGCTTCGTTGCCGGGCCTTTCGGCCCCGGTAGCGGTCTGCCCGACGGCGACTATCTGGTGGTGGTCGAGGTGCAGGAGGGCAGTGTCCAGCCGGCCGAGGTGCGAGCCAGGCTGGGCGATGGCAACCAGCACCTGCAGGGGCCGCTGGTCGCGCAGTCGCGCCATGGCCTGGGTCAGGTAGCCCGCTACACCAAACGCTTCCTGATCGGCGACGAAACGCGCCGCACCCAGGATCGCGTCGATGTGATGGAGATCGAGTAGCTCCTGATCGGGTAGCGCCTGATCGGGTATTGCTTGATCGGGTATTGCTTGATCGGGTATTGCTTGATCGGGTAGTGCCTTAGAGGGGCTGGGCACGCCAATGAGCCACCAGTTTGCCGACTAGCCGGCAACTGGGGGCGTAGGGGATGAGCTCGTCGCTGTCCTGGCGCTGGAATATCAGCTCCCCGGTGGGTCCCTGCGTGACCCGCCGGATAGCCAGCTCACCATCGTCTTCGATGAGGTAGAGGCCCGGCTGGCGGAAGATGTCGCTGGTGGCGATGGCCACCAGATCGCCCTCCATGAGGAAGTCGAACGCTTCGTCCGGCGCCGGCGTCACCAGGTGGCAGTCGCCGTCCCAGCGCTGCCCGGGCACCATGTCGATCGGCAGTTCGATGACGCGCTGCTTGCCATCCTGCCAGGGTAGCGGCAGTCGGCGGCGCAGGTAGAGAGGCGAGGCGTGAGATCCTTCGTCTTCCAGCAGCCGTGACAACGGGCAGTTGAGCGCCTGGGCCAGGGCGACCAGGCGTTCGTGACCAATCTGCTTGATGGCGCCCGATTCCCAGTAGGAGATCGTGACGTCTGACACCCCGACCCTGCGTGCCAGGGCCGCCTTGTTGAGCTTGGCCTCCAGCCGAAGTTTCTTGATGCGAGGGCCGAGTGTTTCCATTACGTCATCCTATTGTCACAAAGCGTCATATGAGTCTTCCAGGCTCGCTATTGCCCAGGCAACGGCGAGTATCAACGCTAATTCTGCCTTAAACCTCGGCGCGTCACCATGCCACCCGCTCTCCGGCCCAGTCCAGGAAGATGCCGCTCTGGTCGGGCGTGCAGGTCTCCAGCACGTTCAGCAGTGACTCGGCCACGAAGGAGGGGGTGAACAGCTTGCCTTCGGGCACACGGGATTGGAACGGCGCCGAGAGCGGCGTATCCGTGGTACCGGGGTGCAGACAGGCGATGGCCGCCTGGGGGTTGAGTCGGCGAAGTTCCACGGCGGCGGTCTTCATCAACATGTTATGGGCGGCCTTGCTGGCCCGGTAGGCGTACCAGCCGCCGAGTCGATTGTCGCCGATCGAGCCGACACGCGCCGAGAGGCTGGCGAACAGCGTCGGGTGGCGCCCCTTGAGGCTAGGCTGCAGCGCCTTGAGCAGCAGCGCCGGGATGATGGCATTGACGTGATAGAGCCGAGCCATGGCCTCGGCGTCCAGCTCATCGAGCTTCTTCTCCGGACCGATGCCACGGGCGTCGTCGTGGAGCATGCCGATGGCGTTGAACACCAGGTGCACGGGGGCGCCGTTCAGCGCCTGGGCGAGGGCTTCGTTGCCGTCCTCGGTGCCCAGGTCCAGGGCGAGGGATTCGACGCGGGGGTCCGGATGCGTTTGGTAGTGGCGGCTGACGGCGATCACCCGGGCGGGGCGGTCACTGGCGAGCAGGGCTTCGACCACGGCGCAGCCGATGCCGCCGGAGGCGCCGGTCACCACGGCGGTGAAGTCGTCGGGGAGTCGCGTGAGCATGGCATTCCTTATGTGCCGATGACGGGTTCAGCGTGGACCGCGCCGCCGGGGAATGATTCCCGACCACGGCTGCCCCGGCGCTGGCCAGGTGCGTATAATGCGGGCATTCGCCCGCTATGTCAGGGCGGCCTTCCTCCATCGACAGGACCAAGGACGACATGACCGTACGCACTCGTATCGCGCCGTCACCCACCGGCGATCCCCACGTGGGCACCGCCTATATCGCCCTGTTCAACCTCTGCTTCGCTCGCCAGCACGGCGGCCAGTTCATCCTGCGCATCGAGGACACCGACCGGGTGCGCTCGACCCCCGAGTCCGAGCAGATGATCCTCGACTCCCTGAGCTGGCTGGGGCTCGAGTGGGACGAAGGCCCCGACGTCGGCGGCCCCCACGGTCCCTATCGCCAGAGCGAGCGCGGCGACATCTACGGCGAGTACGCCCGGCAGCTGATTGAGTCCGGCCATGCCTTCAAGTGCTACCGCACCAGCGAGGAGCTCGACGAGCTGCGCGAGGCACGCAAGGCGGCCGGCATGCACCTGGCCTTGAAGCCCGCCGACCTGGCGCTGCCCGCCGAGGAACAGGCGCGTCGCGAGCAGGAGGGTTGGCCCTACGTGGTGCGCATGAGTGTGCCGGCCACCGGCACCTGCGTGGTCGAGGACATGCTGCGCGGCGTCATCGAGGTCGAGTGGGCCCAGGTGGACGCCCAGATTCTGCTCAAGTCGGACGGCATGCCCACCTATCATCTGGCCAACGTGGTCGACGATCACCTGATGGGCATCACCCACGTGCTGCGCGGCGAGGAGTGGATCAACTCGGCGCCCAAGCATCAGCTGCTGTATGAGTACTTCGGCTGGCAGATGCCGGTGCTCTGCCACATGCCGCTTTTGCGCAACCCGGACAAGTCGAAGCTCTCCAAGCGCAAGAACCCGACCTCCATCAACTACTATCGGCGCATGGGCTTTTTGCCCCAGGCGGTGACCAACTACCTGGGACGCATGGGCTGGTCGATGCCCGACGAGCGCGAGAAGTTCAGCCTCGACGAGATGATGGCCCACTTCGATATCCAGCGGGTCTCGCTGGGTGGGCCGGTGTTCGACCTCGATAAGCTGACCTGGCTCAACGGGGTCTACATCCGCGAGGATCTGGACGATGCGGCGCTGCTCAAGGCGCTGATGGAGTGGGCCTTCAACGAGGAGTACGTCGGCCAGATCCTGCCCCAGGTCCGCCCGCGTGTGGAGACGCTCTCCCAGGTGGCGCCGTTGGCCGGGCACTTCTTCTCGGGCCTGCCGGTCATCGAGGAGGCCGATTTCGATGCGGTGAAGCTCTCCCGCGAGGAGCTGCTGAAGCTGCTGCAGTTCCTGGTGTGGCGCTTCGAGCTGGTGCCGGCCTGGCACAAGGAGGCGCTGCTCGGTGAGGTCAAGGCGCTGGCGGGGCACTTCGACCTGAAGATGAAGGCCTTCCTGGCGCCGGTGTTCATCGCCGTCACCGGCTCGTCGTCGAGCACCTCGGTGATGGATGCCATGGCGATCCTCGGATCCGACGTGACCCGGGCGCGCCTGCGTCACGCCATCGAGGTGCTGGGCGGGGTCTCCAAGAAGCAGGCCAAGCGCTTCGAGAAGGAATTTCGCGACCTCGCGTGATTTCCTGTTGACGAAGGCGGGGCTTATCAGTAACATGCGCCCCGTCTTCGAGAGATCGGGGCCTTAGCTCAGCTGGGAGAGCGCGACACTGGCAGTGTCGAGGTCAGCGGTTCGATCCCGCTAGGCTCCACCATCGCTTCAGATGGTAGCCATCTTTCAAGATATTGCGTCCCATTCGTCTAGTGGTCCAGGACACCGCCCTTTCACGGCGGTAACAGGGGTTCGAACCCCCTATGGGACGCCACCTCTTGCTTCACCTTCCCCGATATTTCCTCGTCAGCTGGCTATCTTGTCGGTCTGGCCGTACTGCTGTCTCCGTCTATCTCGGCTCTTCGTCCGGCGATGAATCGCGACGATTTCAGTGCAAAATACCCTTGACTTGTCCACTTTACCTCCTTGGGGCCTCGCGACTGTGCATAGACGCCGCGGTGAGGCGCTTGGTTGCCGCCTTTCTTATATAAGTCTTTTATTTCAATGACTTACGATAGGTCAAAAAATGATCAATCTAAGGCGGTGCCGCTATTCATGGCGTTCCAGCGACCTTTTCGAGAGGTTGTGAACAGGGTTATCCACAGAATGTGTGGAAAACGGGCGACACCCACGGGAAGGCGCATGTCAGTAGGTAAGTCAACCGGAAGTGATGAGGATTCTAGTTCTCTGGTAGCAGGGGAATAGAGCGCTGCGCTGCGCGCACAAGGCCGGCCGGGCGGTGTGATGGATACCCACGGCCTGCTGAGGCGGGAGTGGCCCCTGGCGTCTCCAGGGGTATCTGGGTGTGCTCTTGAGGCAAGGGTGAGGCGAGGCGCCATCTCCCCGATGAGCGTCGGCAGGCATAAGCGCGCCGCGGACTTGGCGCCCGTTGGCTCGGCTGGGGCGGGGGCGTCGGCGGGCGAGGCTGGTGGCGTGCCTGAGCGGAGTGGGGCGTTGCCAGTAAGCCGGTATCCGGGGAGGCGGGGTGTCGGGATCGGCAAATGCAAAAAAGGCCGCCCGAGGGGCGGCCTTTTGGTATTGGCGCGAGTGCAGTTCAGCTCGCCGGATAGTCGCGCTTGTCGTGGCCCGTGTAGAGCTGGCGCGGACGGCCGATCTTGTAGCTGTCGCTGAGCATCTCGTTCCAGTGGGAGATCCAGCCGATGGTGCGGGAAACGGCGAAGATCACGGTGAACATGTTCTTCGGGATACCCATGGCCTTGAGGATGATGCCGGAGTAGAAGTCGACGTTCGGGTAGAGCTTGCGCTCGATGAAGTACTCGTCTTCCAGGGCGATCTGCTCCAGGCGCTTGGCGATCTTCAGCTGCGGGTCGTCGGCCAGGCCCAGCTCGGCCAGCACCTCGTCGCAGGTCTCCTTCATCACCTTGGCGCGCGGATCGAAGTTGCGATAGACCCGGTGGCCGAAGCCCATCAGCTTGAAGGGGTCATCCTTATCCTTCGCCTTGTCGATGAAGCGCTGGATGTTCTCCTCGGAGTCGTCGCCGATCTCGTCGAGCATGTTCAGCACGGCCTCGTTGGCGCCGCCGTGTGCCGGGCCCCAGAGCGCGGCGATGCCGGCGCTGATGCAGGCGAAGGGGTTTGCCCCGGTGGAGCCTGCCAGACGCACCGTGGAGGTGGAGGCGTTCTGCTCGTGGTCGGCATGGAGCATGAAGATGCGGTCCATGGCCTTGGCGTAGACCGGGTTGATCCGGTACTCCTCGCACGGGTTGCTGAACATCATGTAGAGGAAGTTCTCTGCATAGGTCAGGTCGTTGCGGGGATAGTTGAACGGCTGGCCGACGTTGTATTTGTAGGACATCGCCGCAATGGTCGGCATCTTGGCGATCAGGCGGATCGCGCTGATCTCACGATCCTCCTGTTTGGAGGTGTCCAGGTGGTCGTGGTAGAAGGCGGCCAGGCCACCGACCACGCCGCACAGGATCGACATCGGGTGGGCGTCGCGGCGGAAGCCCTTGAAGAAGTTGATGATCTGGTCGTGGACCATGGTGTGGTTGGTCACGCGCGCCTTGAAGTCTTCGTATTGCGCGTCGTCGGGCAGCTCGCCGAACAGTAATAGATAGCAGGTCTCGACGAAGTCGGAGTGCTTGGCCAGCTGGTCGATCGGGTAGCCGCGGTGCAGCAGCACGCCGTTGCCGCCATCGATGTAGGTGATCGCCGACTGGCAGGAAGAGGTGGCCATGAAGCCGGGGTCGTAGGTGAAGAGGCCTTGGGCGCCGAGGCCGCGGACGTCGATGACGTCGGGGCCCAGGGAACCGGAATAGATCGGCAGGTCAATCGGGTCGTCCAGGCCGTCTACCGTCAATGTCGCTTTCCTGTCAGCCATGGCTGGCCTCCTCTCGAATTCATGGGGGCGATGTTGGGTGATTTCGCTGCAGTTGCCGGCGAAAAGGTTCGCCCACTATAGAAGCGTCCTCGAGATTGTCAATTCCACTATTGTGCGCCCATGGCTGTACAGTTGGTGATATTATAGATAGTGTTTGTACAATAAATGGTGCCTTGCACCATTTCCAGGCGCGAGCGTTCCCGTCAATGCCTCGGATCCCGTGAAAGACCGCGCCAAGGCCGATAACTCGGCCTTCCACCATGGTCGACTGGGGCGCGTGTCCATTTGTCATGGAGGGGTGATGACCCTATAATCTCAGCGCGCGACTGGCAGGAGTCGGTGGTCGTGTCCAACTCGGCCATGACCGTGTCCCTTCCCGTAACCACCGCCCGCTCGGGCCTTGTCGGACGATGAAGAGCGGGCCAAGAGAGTGTGTAGAGCCGTGAATAGCAAACGACCCGTAAATCTGGATCTGTCCACGATACAGTTCCCCCTCCCCGCCCTGACGTCGATCGCTCACCGCATCACCGGCGTCATCCTCTTCATCGGCCTGATCTTCGCCTTCTGGGCGCTGGACGTGTCACTGTCCTCGCCGGCCGGCTTCGCCGCCGTGAGCGATGTCCTGGCCCACAACTTCCTGGCCAAGTTTATTGCCTGGGGACTGCTCTCCGCGTTGGCCTTCCATTTCGTGGCCGGTATCAAGCACCTGCTGATGGACATGGATATCGGCGTGACCCTCGAGGGTGGCGTCAAGAAGGCACAGATCACCGTGGTGGTGAGTGCGGTCCTGATCATTCTGGCTGGAGTCTGGGTATGGTAACCAACATCACGAATTTCGGACGCAGTGGTCTCTCCGACTGGCTGCTGCAGCGCGTCTCTGCCGTCATCCTGGCGCTCTACTCTCTCTTTATCGTCGGTTTCCTGCTGTTCAGCTCGGGCCTCGATTACGCGGCCTGGAGCGGGCTGTTCGCCCAGACCTGGATGCGCATCTTCTCGCTGCTGGCCTTCATCTCGCTGTCCGCCCACGCCTGGGTCGGGCTGTGGACCGTGACCACCGACTATCTCAAGCCGACCGGTATTCGCATCGGTACGCAGCTCATCATCATCCTGGCCATCTTCGTGTTCCTGGTCTGGGGCATCACCGTTCTGTGGGGAGCCTGATTCATGTCCAACATGCGTAGCCTGTCTTTCGACGCCATCATCATCGGTGGCGGCGGCGCCGGCCTGAGGGCCGCCCTGGAGCTGGCCAAGTCCGGCAAGAAGACCGCCGTGCTGTCCAAGGTCTTCCCGACCCGCTCGCACACCGTCTCCGCCCAGGGCGGCATCACCTGTGCCATCGCCTCCGCCGATCCGAACGACGACTGGCGCTGGCACATGTACGACACCGTCAAGGGCGGCGACTACATCGCCGACCAGGACGCCTCCGAGTACATGTGCTCCGAGGGCCCCAAGGCGGTGTTCGAGCTCGAGCACATGGGCCTGCCGTTCTCCCGCTTCGATAACGGCCGCATCTACCAGCGTCCGTTCGGCGGTCAGTCCAAGGACTTCGGCAAGGGCGGCCAGGCGGCCCGCACCTGCGCCGCGGCCGACCGCACCGGTCACGCCCTGCTGCATACGCTTTATCAGAATAACCTGAAGAACAACACCACCTTCCTCAATGAGTGGTACGCCGTCGATCTGGTCAAGAACGCCAACGGCGACGTGGTGGGTTGCATCGCCATGGACATCGAGACCGGCGAAGTGGTGCACGTGAAGTCCAAGGCCACCGTCATGGCCACCGGCGGGGCGGGGCGCATCTTCGCCTCCACCACCAACGCCCTGATCAACACCGGTGACGGCATCGGCATGGCGCTGCGCGCCGGCTTCCCGATGCAGGACATGGAGATGTGGCAGTTCCACCCGACCGGCATCTACGGCGCGGGTACCCTGGTGACCGAGGGCTGCCGCGGCGAGGGTGGCTACCTGGTCAACAAGGATGGCGAGCGTTTCATGGAGCGCTACGCGCCCAACGCCAAGGATCTGGCCGGCCGCGACGTGGTCGCGCGCTCCATGGTCATGGAGATCCTCGAGGGCCGCGGCTGCGGCGAGAAGGGCGACCACGTCTTCTTGAAGCTGGATCACCTGGGCGAGGAAGTGCTCGGCAAGCGCCTGCCCGGCATCGTCGAACTGTCCAAGACCTTCGCTCACGCGGATCCGGCCAAGGAGCCGATCCCGGTGGTGCCGACCTGTCACTACATGATGGGCGGGATCCCGACCAACGTGCACGGTCAGGCGATCATGCAGGACGCCGAGGGTAACGACCAGATCGTCAACGGCCTGTTCGCCTGCGGCGAAGCGGCCTGCGTGTCGGTCCACGGCGCCAACCGCCTGGGCGGCAACTCGCTGCTCGACCTGGTGGTCTTCGGCCGCGCGGCCGGCATGTTCATCGAGGGGGCGCTCAACGAGGGCATCGAGTACCTCGATGCCTCCGAGTCCGACGTCGAGTCGGCGATGAAGCGCATCACCCGCTGGAATGAGTCCGAGGACGGTGAAACCGTGCCCGACCTCAAGCGCGAGCTGCAGGACATCATGCAGACCTCCTTCGGCGTGTTCCGCGAGGAGAAGAACATGGTGGAGGGCGTCAAGCGTCTGGAAGAGCTGCGCAGCCGCATCGACAATGCCTATCTGCCGGACAAGTCCAGCACCTTCAACACCGCGCGCGTCGAGGCGCTGGAGCTGGATAATCTGATGGAAGTGGCCGAAGCTACCGCCATCGCGGCCCTGGAGCGCAAGGAGAGCCGTGGCGCCCATTCCCGCTACGACTACCCGGACCGTGACGACGTCAACTGGCTGAAGCACTCGCTCTATTTCCCGGCCGAGAAGCGTCTGGGCAAGCGCGACGTGAACTTCGCGCCCAAGACCGTCGAGATGTTCGAGCCGAAAGTCCGTACCTACTAAGGGGGAGTCACGATGTCCACGCTTCAGGTATCCCTGTACCGCTATAACCCGGAAACCGACTCCGCGCCCTTCATGCAGGAGTTCCAGGTCGACACCCAGGGTCGCGACCTCATGGTGCTCGACGTCCTGCACCTGGCCAAGGAGCAGGATAACGGCCTGGCCTATCGCCGCAGCTGCCGCGAGGGCGTGTGTGGGTCCGACGGCATGAACATGAACGGCAAGAACGGCCTGGCCTGCATTACGCCGCTCTCCGAGGTGGTCAAGGGCAACAAGCTGACGCTGCGCCCGCTGCCGGGTCTGCCGGTCATCCGTGACCTGGTGGTCGACATGGGGCTGTTCTACAAGCAGTACGAGCGTATCCAGCCGTACCTGCAGAATGACGAGCCAGCCCCGGCCATCGAGCGCCTGCAGTCGCCGGAAGAGCGCGACAAGCTCGACGGCCTCTACGAGTGCATCCTGTGCGCCTGCTGTTCGACCTCCTGCCCGTCGTTCTGGTGGAACCCGGACAAGTTCGTCGGCCCGGCCGGCCTGCTGCAGGCCTACCGCTTCCTCGCCGATTCGCGTGATGGCGCGACCCGTGAGCGCCTGGCCGAGCTGGAGGATCCGTTCTCCGTGTTCCGCTGCCGCGGGATCATGAACTGCGTCGCGGTCTGCCCGAAGGGACTGAACCCGACGCGGGCGATCGGCAAGATTCGCGAGATGCTGCTGGCCGATGCCACTTAAATCGTGGCGTCCAGCTTGTTATCATGTTCTCCGCTCTCGGGCTGCGGCAAGGCGCCGCAGCCGAGTCCGGTGCGGAGCGTGATGTAAAGAGCCGGTGCCTTGGGCACCGGCTCTTGACCATGGAATTCATGATGCTCTTTCTCCGGCAGAGCATCAGCGATGTCGATGCGGTCGAGTCGTGTCGGCGCCGATACCACCCCATCAGTGCAGGGTGACCAAGAGATGCAACAAGGCATAATGGAGTTGATGTGGCGCTCCTCCCATGTGAGCGGCGGCAATGCCCACTATGTGGAAGCGCTCTACGAGCAGTACCTCGATGATCCCTCCGCCGTTCCCGACGAATGGCGCCAGTACTTCGATCAGCTGCCGCGGCCCGAGGGCGGGGCTAGCCAGGATGTTCCTCTCACCCCGATTCGCGACCAGTTCTATCAGCTGGGTCAGCAGCGTCGTACCGCGCACGTGGCGGCCGAGAGCGGGGAGAGCAAGAAGCAGGTCAAGGTACTCCAGCTGATCAACGCCTACCGCTTCCGCGGGCACCAGAAGGCCGACATCGATCCCCTCGGTCTGCGCAGCCCGACCCCGGTTCCCGATCTCGATCTCTCCTTCCATCAGCTCTCCAAGGCGGATCTGGACACCGAGTTCCAGACCGGTTCCTTCTTCATGGGGCTGGACAAGGCGCCGCTGAAGCAGATCGTCGAGGCGCTGGAGCAGACCTACTGTCGCTCCATCGGCTGCGAGGTGATGCACATCGTCGACACCGAAGAGAAGCGCTGGCTCCAGCAGCGCTTCGAGTCGGTACGTAGCGCGCCGAACTTCAGTCCCGACGTGCGCAAGCACGTCCTCGAGCGTCTCACGGCCGCCGAGGGCCTGGAGAGCTACCTGGCCTCCAAGTACCCGGGCACCAAGCGTTTCGGCCTCGAGGGTGGCGAGTGCTTCATCCCGATGATGGACGAGCTGATCCAGCGCGCCGGCAGCTACGGCACCAAGGAAGTGGTGATCGGCATGGCCCACCGTGGGCGCCTCAACATGCTGGTCAACATCCTCGGCAAGAACCCCTCCGAGCTGATCGACGAGTTCGACGGCAAGAAGGTGGTGGAGCGGGGCTCGGGTGACGTGAAGTACCACCAGGGCTTCAGCTCGAACGTCATGACCCCGGGCGGCGAGGTCCACCTGGCGCTGTCGTTCAACCCCTCCCACCTGGAGATCGTCGCGCCGGTGGTCGAGGGCTCGGTGCGGGCCCGTCAGGATCGCCGCAACGACCCGGTCGGCGACAAGGTGCTGCCGATCAACGTCCATGGCGATGCGGCCTTCGCCGGCCAGGGTGTGGTCATGGAGACCTTCCAGATGTCGCAGACGCGTGCCTACCGCACCGGCGGCACCCTGCACATCGTGATCAACAACCAGGTCGGCTTCACCACCTCGCACCCGCTGGACTCACGCTCCACCGAGTACTGCACCGACATCGCCAAGATGGTTCAGGCGCCGATCTTCCACGTCAACGGCGACGATCCCGATGCCGTGCTGCACGCCACCCAGGTGGCGCTTGACTACCGTCAGCAGTTCAAGCGTGACGTGGTCATCGACCTGGTCTGCTACCGTCGCCGCGGCCACAACGAGGCCGACGAGCCGTCCGGCACCCAGCCGATGATGTACAGCAAGATCAAGGACCATCCGTCCTCGCGGACCCACTACGTCGAACGCCTGGTCAAGGAGGGGCTGCTCTCCGACGACGACGCCAAGGCCATGATGGAGAAATACCGCGACGATCTGCTGGCCGGCAATCACGTGGCCAACGCCCTGGTGCAGAAGCCTAATAAGTCGCTGTTCGTCGACTGGACTCCCTATCTTGGCCATGAGTGGACCGGCCATGCCGACACCCGGGTCGAGATGAAGCGCCTGCAGCGTCTCGCCGGCAAGATGTGCGAGGTGCCCGACGGCGTGACCGTGCAGCGTCAGGTGGCCAAGATCTACGATGATCGCCGCAAGATGCAGGCCGGTGGCATGGCCATCAACTGGGGCTTCGCCGAGACCCTGGCCTACGCCACGTTGCTCGATCAGGGCCACCCGATACGCCTCACCGGTCAGGACGTCGGCCGCGGCACCTTCTCCCACCGCCATGCGGTGGTGCACAACCAGCAGGACGGCAGTGCCTACGTGCCGCTGCAGCACATGGCCGACGGCCAGCCGCGCTTCACCATCCACGACTCCTTCCTCTCCGAGGAGGCGGTGCTGGCGTTCGAGTATGGCTACTCGACCACCGCGCCCAACGACCTGGTGATCTGGGAAGCCCAGTTCGGCGACTTCTTCAACGGCGCCCAGGTGGTGGTGGACCAGTTCATCTCCTCCGGCGAGACCAAGTGGGAGCGTCTCTGCGGCCTGACCATGCTGCTGCCTCACGGCTACGAGGGGCAGGGGCCCGAGCACTCCTCGGCGCGCCTGGAGCGCTTCCTGCAGATGTGCGCCGAGCACAACATGCAGGTCTGTGTGCCGACCACCCCGGCGCAGATCTTCCATCTGCTGCGTCGCCAGGTGATCCGTCCGCTGAGAAAGCCCTTGGTGGTGATGACGCCCAAGAGCCTGCTGCGCCACAAGTCGGCGACCTCGAGCCTCGACGAGCTGGCCGAGGGCAACTTCCAGATGGTGCTGCCCGACCAGGGCAACCTCGAGGCGCAGAAGGTCGAGCGCATCGTGCTGTGTGCCGGCAAGGTCTACTACGACCTGGCCAACTGGCGCGACGAGAATGCCCGCGACGACGTGGCCATCCTGCGCATCGAGCAGCTCTACCCCTTCCCCAAGGAGGAGCTGCTGGAGGCCATCAAGGACTACACCAACGTCGAAGATGTGGTCTGGTGTCAGGAAGAGCCGCTCAACCAGGGCGCCTGGTACTCGAGCCAGCACCACATGCGGGCGGTGGCCGACCTGCTGCGCGACGGCCTGGGCGGCAAGCTCAAGTTCGCCGGTCGCCCGGCATCGGCGGCACCCGCGGCGGGCTACATGTCCGTGCATACCGAACAGCAGCGCCAGCTGGTGGAAGACGCCTTCAATCTGTAAGGCGTCCCACCGGGACGAGAAAGAACATACAAGGGATACGACATGGCTACCGATATCAAGGCACCCACCTTTCCGGAATCCGTTGCCGAAGGCAGCGTCGCCGCCTGGCACAAGAAGCCCGGCGATAGCGTCGAGCGTGACGAGCTGATCGTCGAGATCGAGACCGACAAGGTGGTGCTCGAGGTCGTGGCTCCCGAGGCCGGCACTCTGTCCGAGGTGCTGGTGGAAGAGGGTGACACCGTGGAGTCCGAGCAGCTGCTGGGTCGCCTCGGCGCGGGCGAGGCCAAGGGCGAGGCCAAGGGCGAGGCGCCGGCCGACAAGCAGCAAGAGAAGCAGGACGAGCCGAAGGGCGAGGCCAAGGCCGAAGCGCCGGCCGGCGGTGGCCAGGCCCATGAGGTCAAGGCCCCGACCTTCCCCGAGTCCATCCAGGAAGGCACCGTAGCGAGCTGGGCCAAGCAAGTCGGCGACGCCGTCAAGCGTGACGAGGTGCTGGCCGAGATCGAGACCGACAAGGTGGTCCTCGAGGTCGTCGCTCCGGCCGACGGTGCGCTGACCGAGATCAAGGCCGAGGAGGGCAGCCAGGTGACCTCCGAGCAGGTGCTGGCCGTCTTCACCGAAGGTGCCGGCGGCGCCTCCACGCCGGCTACCAGCGGCGAAGAGAAACCGGCGGCCTCCGCCGATGACGGTGCCAGCGACGAGAAGGTCGGCGACAAGATCCTCGCCCCGGCCGCGCGCAAGCTGGTCGCCGAGCACGACCTCGACGTCGCGAAGATCGAGGGCACCGGCAAGGGTGGCCGGGTCCTCAAGGAGGACGTGCAGCGCGCCGTGAACGACGGCAGCGCCAAGAAGTCTGCCAAGCCGGCCGGCGGCGCCCAGTCCGCCGCCGCGGCGGCTCCGGTGGTCGAAGGCGAGCGCCCCGAGAAGCGCGTGCCGATGAGCCGCCTGCGCCAGACCATCGCCAAGCGCCTGGTCCAGGCCCAGCAGACCGCCGCCATGCTCACCACCTACAACGAGGTGGACATGAGCGCGGTGATGGAGCTGCGCGGCCAGTACAAGGAGACCTTCCTCAAGGCTCACGACGTCAAGCTCGGCTTCATGGGCTTCTTCGTCAAGGCGGCCTCCGAGGCCCTCAAGCGCTTCCCGGACGTCAACGCTTCCATCGACGGCACCGACATCGTCTATCACGGCTATCAGGACATCGGCGTGGCGGTCTCCACCGACCGCGGTCTGGTCGTCCCGGTGCTGCGCGACACCGACAGCATGAAGATCGCCGACGTCGAGAAGGGCATCGTCGACTTCGGCAAGCGGGCCCGTGACGGCAAGCTCGGCATCGACGAGATGCAGGGCGGCACCTTTACCATCACCAACGGCGGCACCTTCGGTTCGCTGATGTCCACGCCGATCCTCAACCCGCCGCAGACTGCCATCCTGGGCATGCACAAGATTCAGGAGCGTCCCATGGCGGTGAACGGCAAGGTCGAGATCCGCCCGATGATGTACCTGGCGGTCTCCTATGACCACCGCATGATCGACGGCAAGGACGCGGTCCGCTTCCTGGTGACCATCAAGGAACTGCTCGAAGACCCGGCGCGTCTGCTGCTGGACATCTGATTCGCGAAGCCGGCAACGTCTTCCAGCAACAAGCCACAAAGGAGCCAACATGGCTGACAAGTTTGATGTGATCGTGATCGGCGCGGGCCCCGGCGGCTACGTGGCCGCCATTCGTGCCGCCCAGATGGGCCTGAAGACCGCCTGCGTCGAGAAGTGGATCGGCAAGGAAGGCAAGGTCGTGCACGGCGGCACCTGCCTCAACGTGGGCTGCATCCCGTCCAAGGCGCTGCTCGAGGCTTCCCACAAGTTCGTCGAGGCCAAGCACGACTTCGACGACCTGGGCATCCAGGCCGGTGACGTCAGCATGGACGTCAAGAAGATGATGGCCCGCAAGGACAAGATCGTGAAGAACCTGACCGGTGGCATCTCAGGGCTCTTCAAGGCCAATGGCGTCACCGCCATCGAGGGCACCGGTAAGGTGGCCTCCGCCAAGCAGGTCGAGGTCACCGACCAGGACGGCAAGGCGACCACCTATGAGGCCGACAGCATCGTCGTCGCCGCCGGCTCCGTGCCGGTGGAGATTCCGCCGACCCCGCTGCAGGAAGGCCTGGTGGTCGACTCCACCGGCGCCCTGGAATTCCAGGAGACCCCGAAGCGTCTGGGCGTGATCGGCGCCGGCATCATCGGCCTGGAGCTCGGCAGCGTGTGGAACCGCCTGGGCTCCGAGGTGACCGTGCTCGAGGCCATGGACAACTTCCTGCCGATGGTCGATGGGGCCGTCGCCAAGGAGACCCAGAAGCTGCTCAAGAAGCAGGGACTGGACATCAAGCTCAATGCGCGCGTGACCGGCTCCGAGGTCAAGGGTGAGGAAGTCGTCGTCAAGTACGCCGATGCCGACGGCGACCAGGAGATGACCTTCGACAAGCTGATCGTCTGCGTCGGCCGCAAGCCCTACACCAAGGGCGTGATCGCCGACGGTGTGGGCGTCGACACCGACGAACGCGGCTTCATCCACGTCGACGACCAGTGCCGCACCAGCGTGCCGGGCGTCTACGCCATCGGCGACTGCGTGCGCGGCCCGATGCTGGCGCACAAGGCCTCCGAAGAGGGCATCATGGTCGCCGACATCATCGCCGGCCATAAGGCCGAGATGAACTACGACGCCATTCCCAACGTCATCTACACCTTCCCGGAGGTGGCCTGGGTCGGCATGACCGAGCAGGACGCCAAAGCGGCCGGCATCGAGGTCAAGGTCGGCGCCTTCCCGTTCGCCGCCAGCGGCCGTGCCATGGCCAACAATGCGACCGAGGGCATGGCGCGCATCATCGCCGATGCCGAGACGGATCGCGTGCTGGGCGTGCACATCGTCGGTCAGCATGCCGGCGAGATGATCGCCCAGGGCGTCATCGCGCTCGAGTTCGGCTCCAGCGCCGAAGACCTGGCGCTGACCTGCTATGCGCATCCGACCATGTCGGAAGCGGTGCACGAGGCGGCGCTGGCCGTCGAGGGCCATGCCATCCACATGGCCAACCGCAAGAAGAAGAAGTAAGGACAACAAGCGCCACCGTCAGGTGGCGCATCGCTTCCGGCCATGTATCGGAAGCGAACGGTGGTGACACGACACCCGCCGCCCCGAGGCGGCGGCCTTGTCACCGTTCGAGTCACATGCAACCAATGGCATGAATCGATGAACCTTCACGAGTATCAGAGCAAGCAGCTGTTTGCCGATTACGGCCTGCCGGTATCCAAGGGCTTCGCCGTCGACACCCCCGAGGAGGCCGCGGAGGCCTGCAAGAAGATCGGTGGCGACATGTGGGTGGTCAAGGCCCAGGTCCACGCCGGCGGCCGCGGCAAGGCCGGTGGCGTCAAGCTGATCAAGGATCCGGAGGAGGCCAAGACCTTCGCCGAGTCCTGGCTGGGCAAGAATCTGGTGACCTTCCAGACCGACGAGAAGGGTCAGCCGGTCACCAAGATCCTGGTCGAGACCTGCACCGACATCGCCAACGAGCTCTACCTGGGCGCCGTGGTCGATCGCGGTACCCAGCGCGTGGTCTTCATGGCGTCCACCGAGGGTGGCGTGGAGATCGAGAAGGTCGCGGAAGAGACCCCCGAGAAGATCCTCAAGGCCGAGATCGATCCGCTGGTCGGCGCTCAGCCCTACCAGGCGCGTGAGCTGGCCTTCGCCCTGGGCCTCGAAGGCGCTCAGGTGAAGCAGTTCACCAAGATCTTCCTGGGCCTGTCCAAGCTGTTCCACGACAAGGACCTGGCGCTGCTCGAGATCAACCCGCTGGTGGTGACCGACGAGGGTAACCTCCACTGCCTCGACGCCAAGATCGGCCTGGACGGCAACGCCCTCTATCGCCATCCGGACCTGCAGGCGATGCGCGACCCGTCTCAGGAAGACGCGCGCGAAGCCGAGGCAGCGGCATGGGACCTCAACTACGTGGCCCTGGACGGCAACATCGGCTGCATGGTCAACGGCGCTGGCCTCGCCATGGGCACCATGGACATCGTCAACCTGAATGGCGGCAGCCCGGCCAACTTCCTCGACGTCGGCGGCGGTGCCACCAAGGAGCGCGTGGCGGAAGCGTTCAAGATCATCCTGTCCGACGACAACGTCAAGGCCGTGCTGGTCAACATCTTCGGCGGCATCGTGCGCTGCGACATGATCGCCGAGGGCATCATCGGTGCCGTCGAGCAGGTCGGTGTCAACGTGCCGGTCGTGGTGCGTCTGGAAGGTAACAACGCCGAGCTGGGTGCCGAGAAACTGGCCTCCAGCGGTCTGAACATCATCGCTGCTACCAGCCTGACCGATGCGGCTCAGCAGGTCGTCAAGGCAGCGGAGGGCAAGTAATGAGCATCCTGATCGACAAGAACACCAAGGTCATCTGCCAGGGCTTCACCGGCGGACAGGGGACCTTCCATTCCGAGCAGGCGATCGCCTACGGCACCCAGATGGTCGGCGGCGTGACCCCGGGTAAGGGCGGCCAGGAGCACCTGGGCCTGCCGGTGTTCAACACCGTCAAGGAAGCCGTCGAGCAGACCGGCGCCGAGGCCAGCGTGATCTACGTGCCGGCCCCCTTCTGCAAGGATTCCATCCTGGAAGCCGCCAACGCCGGCATCAAGCTGATCGTCTGCATCACCGAGGGCATTCCGACCCTCGACATGCTCGACGTCAAGGTGAAGTGCAACGAGCTGGGCGTGCGCCTGATCGGCCCGAACTGCCCCGGTGTCATCACTCCGGGCGAGTGCAAGATCGGCATCATGCCGGGCCACATCCACAAGCCAGGCAAGGTCGGTATCGTGTCGCGCTCCGGCACCCTGACCTATGAAGCCGTCAAGCAGACCACCGACCACGGCTTCGGCCAGTCCACCTGTGTGGGCATCGGCGGCGACCCGATCCCGGGCTCCAACTTCATCGACATCCTGGAGATGTTCGAGAAGGACCCGGCGACCGAGGCGATCGTGATGATCGGCGAGATCGGCGGCACCGCCGAGGAAGAGGCCGCGGCCTACATCAAGGAGCACGTCTCCAAGCCGGTCGTCTCCTACATCGCCGGCGTCACCGCCCCCCCGGGCAAGCGCATGGGCCATGCCGGTGCGATCATCGCTGGCGGCAAGGGCACTGCGGACGAGAAGTTCGGCGCCCTCGAGGCGGCGGGCGTCAAGACCGTGCGCTCCCTGGCCGAGATCGGCGATGCCCTGAAGGTCGCTACCGGCTGGTAAGCCGCGCGACGTCAAGCATCGACAAAGGGCACCCTCGGGTGCCCTTTCTTGTGCTCGGCTGTCGGCGAATAACCAACGACTGCCGGCGTCAACGACCGGTCGCCGGTGTCGAGACAGCAGTAACGTTGGCACGGCAGTAACGGCCTCCAACGCAAGACGGCGACCCGAGGGTCGCCGTCCTGTGCCGCGTGCCGCTGGTGGGGGTCAGACCGCGGGGCGGCCGACCAGCGAGCGGGTCTCTTCGCGTGCCTCGGTCAGTGTCACGCGGATGACGTCGCCGAGCTTGAAGCGCTCCTCGCCCTCGACCTGGATGCGCCCGTCCTTGTCGTCGATCGCCACCTTCTTGCGGTCGCTGTGCATCAGCGGGGCCGGGATGAAGGCGGTGGCGCCGTTGGCGGTCAGGCGTACCCGCATGCCGCCGCGGTTGACCGCGATGACCTCGGCCTCGAAGGTCTCACCGGCCTCGGCCGAGGGCGTCAGGTAGCGCACGTAGAGCCAGTCCTTGACGTCGCGCTCGGCCATGCGATTCAGCCGGCGACGCTCGGTGAGCTGCTCGGTGAGCGCCTGGCTGGCCTCGGCCGGGGCCTGCTCGCCCTTGAGCACGCGCTTGATCAAGCGGTGATTGACCATGTCGCCGTACTTGCGGATCGGCGAGGTCCAGGTGGCGTAGGCGGCGAGGCCCAGGCCGAAGTGCGGACCGGGCTGCGCCGACATGCTGGTGAAGCCCTGGAAGCGGCGCAGGCGCGCGTCGAGCCAGGCGTCGTCGCGGCCCTCGAGCTCGCGCTTGAGCTCGGTGTAGCGGGAGAGCTCGGTGAGCTGCTCGTGCTCCACCTGGATGTCCTGCTCGGCCAGGAACTCCTGGGCGGCCTCGGCCTTCTCGGGCTCGAAGGCGCGGTGGACGTTGAAGATGCCGTGGCCGACGTGCTCGGCGAGCAGGTGCGCGCAGCAGGCGTTGGCGGCGATCATCGACTCTTCGATCATGCGGTTGGCGATGCGCCGATGCTCGGTGCGGATGTCCAGCACGTTGCCGGCGTCGTCCAGGTCGAAGACGAAGTCGGGACGATCCTTGAACACCAGGGCGTGAGCCGCGCGCCAGGCGCTGCGCGCCTCGGTCATGGCCGCCAGGGCCTTGAGCTGCTCACCGATCGCATCAACCGGCGCCCAGTCGCCCTGGCCCTCGAGCCAGTCGGAGACCCGATCGTAGGCGAGCTTGGCATGTGAGCGGGCGGTGGCGGCGAAGAAGCGGTAGTCGCCGAGGCTGCCGTCGGCGCCGATCTCCAGGGTGCAGGCCAGCACCGGGCGATCCTTGTTCTCCCACAGCGAGCATAGGTCGTCGGCCAGCTGCTCGGGCAGCATGGTGACGTTCTGGCCCGGCAGGTAGACGGTGAAGGCGCGGGTGCGTGCCTCCAGGTCGGCGGCGTGACCCTCTTCCACGTAGGCGGTGGGGTCGGCGATGGCCACCGTCAGCGACCAGCCGCCGTCTTCGCGGGTCTGGATGCGCAGGGCGTCATCCATATCGCGGGTCTTCTCGCCGTCGATGGTGAAGAACGGCTCGGCGGTCAGGTCCTCGCGCGTAAGGCCCTCGTCGCGCAGCGGCCAGTCGTCGCCGGCGTCCGGGCACTCCTGCTCGAGCGCGTGGCGCGCCAGGGTGACGCGCCACGGCACGGCGGGGTCGTCGGTCTTGGCCACCAGCTCGTCGATCTGGGTGAAGAAGGCGCGATCGTCGGGCTTGAGCGGGTGGCGTACCAGGCGGGCCACCACCCAGTCGCCGTCATTGATGCTCGCCTCGTCGAGGCTGCGCTTGATGCGCGCCTTCAGCGGGGTGTTCATGGTCGGGTGATCGGGAATCACCGCCAGGCGACCGTCGCGCTTCTGCACGCGGGCGATGAAGCGTGCCATGCCGGTCTCTATCAGGGTGTCGGGCTCCACCGACTTCTTGTCGCCCTCCTCATGGAGGACGGCCCCGACACGATCGCCATGCAGCACCTGCTTCATGGCGGGGGGCGGCACGAAATAGGAGTCACCGTCGTCGGTCTCGAGGAAACCGAAGCCCCGGTCGGTGGCCTTGATCACGCCCTCTACGCGAGGGGTGTTGTCGCGGATCTGTTGCTTGAGCTGAGCAAGCGCCGAATTGTTCTGCAGCATGGTCACGATCGGTTGGCGAGTAGGGGGGCCACTATACGGATTCGCGACCTCGCCGCCAAACGCCGCGGATGGCCCCTATGGGGAATCAATCGCTTGCAGTGACGACGCCGTTGCCTCGGCGCCGCCCGCTTCGCCAGGCGCCGCTCAGCGGACGGTGATTACGCTGCAGTCGGCGGCGTGGCCCACCTTGTGGGAGACGCTGCCGATCACCAGCCCCTTCAGATCGCCAAGGCCCCGGCTGCCCATCACGATGGCATCGACGTCGCGTCGCCGCGCCTCGTCGAGGATGGTGCGGGTCGGATCGCCCTGGGTGATCATCGTCTCGACATGGGAGACGCCGGCGTCGCGGGCGGCCTGCTCGGCGCGGTCCATGACCTTTCGGCCGGCCGCCTCGAGCTCCTCCTCGGAGGCCTTGAGGTCGACGGCGCCGATGCCCCACACCAGCAGCGTCTCATGGGCGAGCTTTTCGGGAATGTGCAAGAGGATCAGCGCCGTCTCTTTCTGCAGGGCCAGCTGGCAGGCCACGGACAGGGCCTTCTTGGCGTGTTCGGAGCCGTCGATAGGTACCAGGATGGAATGGAACATGACGCGGTCCTCCTTGCGAAGACGAGAGGTGGCTTCCTACCGATGAGCCTAGTCATCTCACGGGGCGCTGTCATGATCCGGATCAAGGATGGCGGGTCTTCTCCCGCGTGCGCTGCTCGCTGGCCTCCAGGCGCCTGAGCTGGCGCCACAGGTCACGTCGCAGGTCGGCCAGGCGGGGAGACTCCTCGGCGGTGAAGGCCAGCGGCCGCGCCAGGCGCTGGGTGCGCAGCCCCAGGCGGGCACCCAGCAGCCCGATGCCGAGTCCCTGGGCGGCCCGGGTCGAGAGCTTGCCGGCCAGGTTCATCGTCAGCATCTCCATGCTGGCTTCGCTGGCGATCTCGCTGGCGCCGGCGAAGGCCATCTGATAGAGCACGCCGCGCAGCAGCCGCAGGCGCGCCGCGTATCCGAGCTCCAGGCCATAGAGCCGGCACAGCCGATCGACCATCGCCAGGTGTCGCCAGGCCACCAGCGCCATGTCCACCAGGGTCAGCGGGCTGACCGCCACCATGATCGCCGTCTCGCCGGACATCCGCGAGATCAGACGGCTCGCCTCGCGATCCCGCGGCGCGAGCAGGTGGTGGTCGAGCAGCGCGCGAACGTCGCGCCCGTCGTGGTGGGGTTCCCGGGCCGCCAGGAAGGCCTGCCAGTGGGGGTGGTCGTCATCCAGGGCCAGGTCGCGGCGGAGCGCCTCGGAAAGCGTGCGCGCCTGGGCCGGGGTGGCCTCGGGCAGCGCGGCCAGGCGCTCGCGCAGTCGCGCGTGGCGGCTCAGGCGGCGCAGGCGCCAGAGTTCGCGCAGCACCGCCGAACCGCCGAGGCCGAGGGCCAGCAGCAGCAGCAGGCTCCAGGCGCCGGCCAGCCAGTCACCGCCGAGGCTTACGGCATAGAGGGTGTGGCCGGCCTCCAGCGCGCCCAGGCCGAGGCTGCCGCCAAGCAGCGCGGCGAGTCCCCAGCGACGCTTGCGCGGGCGCATCAGGCCCGCGTCCAGCGCCTCTGCCTCCCACTGCGCCTGGCGCTCTGTCTCGGCCGGAGGCCGGCTCGGCGCCTCATGATCGAACTGCCGGCCGGGTTGCGGGTCCTGCGGGGCGACGTCGTCGTGACTCTCGTCGAGGGGGAAGTGCTCCCCCGGGCGCGGGTCGGGCTCGCGAGGGGGCATCATGACAGCTTGTCTCCGATCAGCCAGTCCAGGGCGGCGTCCATGCGGATATGCGGCAGCGGCGTGCCGGGCTCGCGGGGCAGGGGGCGAAAGGCGGTGAAGGCGAAGCCCTGGCGGGCCCAGAAGTCGGCCCGGGGCAGGCGGTCCGGCACCTCGCCGGGAAACAGCAGCCGCGATTCGCCGTCGAGCGTCGTGCCGCGCAGGGCCGGCGAGCGACGCCCCTGCTGATTCACCTCGCGGCCCTCGGTGGCGCGAATTGCCGCCAGCGACAGAGCCTTGACCGGCACGTCGGAGAAGCGCAGGTCCTTGAGCGGCTCGGCGAGCAGCGCCTCGAGCAGGGCGACCAGGCGGCCATGCTGCTCGGGCGTGACGTGATCGGCCTTGGTGGCGGCGATGGCCAGGCGATCGATACGCGGCGCGAAGAGTCGCGTCAGCAGGCTGCGCTTGCCGTAGTCGAAGCTCTGCATCAGGCGCGACAGCGCCCGGGAGAGATCCTCGAAGCGCTCGGGCCCGGCGTTGAGGGCGCCGAGCACGTCGACCAGCACGATCTGTCGATCGAAACGCCGGAAGTGCTCGCGGTAGAAGGGCCGCACGATGTGCTGCTGGTAGTGGCGAAAGCGCCGGGCCAGGGTGGCATAGAGGCTCTCGGCCGGCAGCGCGGTGAGGGTCTCGCGGTCGGCCTCGGCGATGCCGGGCAGTGGAAAGAACTGCAGCACCGGGGCGCCCTCGAGTTCGCCGGGCAGCAGGAAGCGTCCCGGCTGCAGGTCGGCGAAGCCGGCCTCCCGGGCGGCCCGAAGCCCGCTGGCGTAGTGCTCGGCGATCTCGGCCAGGCGCGCCTCGTCGACCTCCTCGGCGGGGTCGAGCTTGGCCACCGCCGCCCGCCAGTCGGCGAACAGGGCGGCACGCTCGCTGCCGCCGTCGTGGCGCTGGGTCTCGCTCCAGCTCAGGTAGTCGTGGCCCAGCAGCGGCAGGTCGAGCAGCCACTCGCCGGGATAGTCGAACAGGTCCAGGGTCAGCTGGCGTGTCTCACCGCCAAACAGGCCGCTGCGCGAGGGCCGATAGCGAAGCGTCAGGCGCAGCTCGCTGATCCCGCGGGTCGGGTCTGGCCAGCGCGGTGGCTCTGCGTCCAGTGCCGCCATGGCCTGGTCGTAGGGGAAGCGCGGCACGCCCAGGTCCTGCTGCTGGACCCGGCGGGCGCCGAGCAGGCGTCCCTCGCGGGCGGCGGGCAACAGGTCGAGACGCGTCTCCAGGCCGGCATGGCGCAGCTGGTTGACCAGCGAGGTGAGGAAGGCCGTCTTGCCCGCGCGCGACAGGCCGGTCACCGCGAGGCGCAGCTGGCGGTCGCGGCCGCGCTCGAGCAGGTCATGGAGTTCACGGGGCAGGGAAGGGCGCATCGGGTATCCTGGCAGGCGGTTTTCGTCGCCCTAATGTGCGGGTCGCGTCGGCGCCTGACAAGAGACGCTATGACGCAACGCGCCGCCTCGCGCGGGGCTGAAGGGCGTAAAGCAGGGCGGAGGCATCGGCTGGCGGTGCACCTAGCTCGGCGGCATGGCCCCCGCCGGGATCGGCTGGACCACTCCGAACAGCTGCAGCAGCATGGGCGTGGCGGCGATGGCGAAGCCCAGAATCGCCAGGGTTCGGCCGAGCACTCGCCGCTCGGGACGCCGCGCCAGGGTCAGCCCCCCGATGCAGATCAGCAGGCCGAGGATATTGAAGACGTAACCGAGCATCTGCAGCAGTTCGAAGGTGGTCATGAGGCTCCCTTGTGGTGGGTGAGGAGGGGGACGGCTACCCTCTGATGGTATCAGCTTCATCCCGGTGCATGAGGAGGATCATATGGAGGAGCATCGTCCCGAGACGGTGATCGACTTCTGGTTCGGGGAGCTCAAGCCCGCCCAGTGGTTTCGCAAGGACGCGCGCCTGGACGCCGAGATCGCGCGGCGCTTCGAGGCGCTGCTGACGGCGGCCGGCCGCGGCGAGCTGTGGCAGTGGCGAGCCTCGGCCCGCGGGCGCCTGGCCGAGGTGATCGTGCTCGACCAGTTCCCGCGCCATATCCATCGCGGCTCGCCCCTGGCCTTCGCCTGGGACCCACTGGCCCTGGTGCTGGCCCAAGAGGCCGTCGCCCACCAGGCGGACCGCCTGCTCGACGTGGCCTGGCGCGCTTTTCTGTTCATGCCCTACATGCACAGCGAGTCGCTGGTCATCCACGACGAGGCGCTGCGCCTGTTTGCCCAGCCGGGGCTCGAGGAGAACCTGCGCCACGAGCAGCGCCACCGCGACGTGCTGGTCCGCTTCGGCCGCTACCCCCACCGCAATGCCGCCCTCGGACGCGACTCGACCCCTGTGGAGCGCGCCTTCCTCGACCGTCCCGGGTCGACCTTCTAGCGCGTTTCGCCCGCGAGAGATCGCCGCCTGAGCGCGTCGGGCTTTTCTCTCGTTCGCCGCCGAGGCACCATCGAGTCTTCGTGACCGATCGGGTCACCCCGCAAAAAAGGAGCGTGTTCCATGGGTATTATCGCCTGGCTGATCATCGGTGGCCTGGCCGGCTGGATCGCCGGCCATATCATGCGCGGCGGCGGCTTCGGCCTGCTCGGCAATATCGGCGTCGGCGTGGTCGGCGCTGTGGTCGGCGGCGGCCTGTTCAATCTGCTGGGGCTGCATGCCGGTGGCTTCGTCGGATCGCTGGTCACCGCCATCGTCGGCGCCGTGGCGCTGCTGTGGGTCATCGCCAAGGTCAAGAAGGCCTGACGCGTCCTCCGCCGGGCCGGGTCTGTTCGAGGGACACGGCTGGCGGGGTTATCTCCATGGCCCCGCCCTTGGCGGGGCCATCTCTAGGGACCCGCATGTACGTACTGAAACGACTCGGCGCCGTGCTGATCCGCGGCGTCGCCGATATGGGGTGGGGGGTGCTTGGCCTGCTGCTGCTTGGCTATCTGCTGCTCGCCTGGATCGGACTATCACTGGTCGGTGAAACGGCACTGGTCGCCTCGCCGACCGCCTTCCTCTATTACATGATCGTCACCACCTCCACCGTCGGTTACGGGGACGCCTCTCCGGTCACGCGAGGCGGTCAGCTGATGGTCGTGTTCTTCATCATTCCGGTGGGGATCGGGCTCTTCGCCACCCTGCTGGGCAAGGCCTCCGCCCTGGTGATCGCACAGTTCACCCGGCGCCTCAACGGGGAGCAATCGATCGTGCAGAAGGATCATATCGTCATCGTCGGCTACAACGCCTACACCGCGTCGCTGGTCGACCAGGTCCGCGAGGAGTCGCGGCCCGGGCAGGTGGTGGCGCTCTGCGTCGGCGCCGGCGCTCCGTCCCGCAATCCCTTCCTCGAGCAGGGCGTGGAGTACTTCCGCGCCGCCTCCCTGTCGGACGAATCGCTCTACGAGCGGGCCGCGGTCAAGAATGCCTCCCTGGTGGTGGTCGACGTCGAGGACGACAGCGAGACGAATCTCGTCTGCATGCACCTCTCCGCGCTGGTCGACGCGCGCTGCCGGATCACCGCCTACGTGAAGAACCAGATGGTGGGGCGGCTGCTCGAGACCCACTGCCCCACGGTGAACGTGATTCCCTCGCTGCACCAGAAGATGCTGGTCAAGGCCGCCGTCGATCCCGGCAGCGAGGAGGTCATGCGCCTGCTCGTCGATGCCGACCAGGCGCAAACGCAGTTCTCGACTCGCCTGGCGGGCCTCTCGGAGCAGGTGTCGGTCGAGCGGGTGACGACTCGCCTGCGGGCCCGCTGCCGAGCCTCGCTGATTGCGATCCGTCGGGGCGAGCAGCCATACCCGGTGCTCAACCCCGACGACGATGTCCTGCTGGCGGCGGGGGACGAGGTCTTCTATATCGCCGGGCGCCGGATCTCCCCCGAGGAAATGGCCGAGCATCTGGTGGCAGAGGTGGTGGACTGAGGGATGAGTGGGCGCGTGACCCGCGCAGATGACTGGCGCACGCGGATCGAACGGATGGAGAGGAGACGCGTGTCGAGGCGCGGCGTCGCGATAAGCGCCTCAGCCGGCCGGCTTGGGCAGGATGCGCCGGTAGCGATCCAGGCAGCGATCCAGCCAGTCGCCGTTCAGCGCGACGTCGCTGGCCGCGGCGGGTAGCCGTATCTCGAGCAGGAAGAGGCCGTGGCGCTCACTGTCGCGCGTGGTCAGGTGGCGGCCGAGTTGCCCGGCGAGATCCGGCGCCAGGGACTCGAGGCGCCGCCAGGTGAGCCGCAGGGCCTCTCGTTCGATCAGGTACTGGAAGCGTGCCGCGTCCTTCAGTATGGCCATGCCGCCCTGCGCCAGCCCCTGGGAGAGGCTCTCCAGGGTGCGATAGCCCGGGGCGCCGGCGGCCCGACAGGCGTGGGTACCTTCCACGAAGCAGTCCTCCCGCTCGGCGGGGTCCTCCGGCCAGCGGCCGCCGCGACGCCGTTCGGGGGTGGCTACGAACGGCAATACCACCGAGACGGCCGGCGTGCCGTCGTTGAGTCGGGCCTCGCGGGCGCCGATCATGCCGTGGGCCAGCTGTCCCTTTAGCCAGCGATAGTCGCAGGCCTGCTGGATACGAGCCCGGGCATCCTGGGCCGTGTGATGGGCCCCCTGCAGAGAGCGCAGCAGAGAGAGGGTGCGAAAGATCATGGCGCCATACCGATAGACAAGCGAGAAGACGAAGGCGCGAGCCGCGCTGTGGCGACCATAGCAGGGAATCGGTCCGATGGCCTCCCGGACCGGGCCCCGATGCAGGCCTGACGCAAGCCCTGACGCAAACCGCCCGGCTGGAGACAGCCGGGCGGTGGGTCGTGCGCCGGGGGGATATCCCGTCAGGGGCCCGCGTCAGGCGGTGGCGGCGCTCTTGCTGCCGACCAGCTCCTTGAGAGACTCCTCGACGATGGCCAGGCCCTCCTCGAGAACCTCGTCCTCGATGGTGACCGGCATCAAGAAGCGGATGGTGTTGCCGTAGAGGCCGCAGGAGAGCAGGACCAGCCCCTTCTCGCGCGCCTTCTTGCACAGCGCGGCGGCCAGGTCGGCATCCGGGGTGTGGTTGGCCCGATCAGAGACCAGGTCCATGGCCGCCATGGCGCCCAGGTTGCGGCCGAAGTCGACGCAGTCGAAGTCCTGCTGCCACTGGGCGAAGCGCTTGGCCAGCTTGTCACCGAGCGCCTGGCTCTTGCCGAGGATGTCCTCTTCCTCGAACACCTCGAGGACCGCCAGGGTCGCCGCACAGGAGACCGGGCTGCCGGTGTAGGTGCCGCCCAGGGAGTTGGGGCCGGAGGCGTCCATGACCTTGTCGGTGCCGACCACGGCAGAGATCGGCATGCCGTCGGCCATGCTCTTGGCCATGGTGATGATGTCCGGCTCGACGCCGCTGTGCTCGATGGCGAACAGCTTGCCGGTACGACCGAAGCCGGACTGCACCTCGTCGATGATCATCAGGATGCCGTGCTCATCGCAGATCTCACGGATCGCCTTGAGGAAGCTGGTCGGCGCCGGGTAGAACCCCCCCTCGCCGAGCACCGGCTCCAGTACGATGGCGGCGGTGTCCTTGGGGTTGGCATCGGTCTTCAGCGCCATCTTCAGGCCGCGCAGGGCCTCGTCCTCGCTGACGCCGTGGTAGGGCACCGGGTAGGGGGCACGGAAGACGTTGCCCGGCATGGTGCCGAAGTCGGTGGCGTAGGGGGCGACCTTGCCGTTCATGGCCATGGTCATGAAGGTACGGCCGTGGTAGCCGCCGTCGAAGCAGATGACGTTGTTCTTGCCGGTGGCCGCGCGGGCGACCTTGA
Organism: Halomonas saccharevitans; assembly: GCF_032333995.1. NCBI lineage: Bacteria > Pseudomonadati > Pseudomonadota > Gammaproteobacteria > Oceanospirillales > Halomonadaceae > Halomonas > Halomonas saccharevitans. The sequence goes on along the minus strand of NZ_JAVXUR010000001.1, from coordinate 934,248 downwards.
CGGCGTTCTCCAGGGCCTCGGCGCCGGAGTTGGCGAGCATCACCTTGGCATGACCGCGTACCGGGGTGACCTGGCTGAGCTTCTCGGCAACCCTCACGTAGCCCTCGTAGGGCATCACGGTCTGGCAGGTGTGCATGACACGGTCGAGCTGGTCCTTGACCGCCTGCACCACCTTGGGATGGCGATGGCCGATGTTGAGCACGCCGATGCCGCCGGCGAAGTCGATGATGCGGTTGCCGTCGGCGTCCCAGATCAGGGCGTTCTCGGCGCGGTCGGCGAACTGGGTGGCCGGGCTCGCGGCTCCGCTGGCCACGTAGCGCTGCTTGAGGTCGTTGAGCTGTGCGTTGTTCATGGGTCCTGACTCCTTGTTAGACGCTGCGGGCGATGACGGGTCGCCGACGCAGACCTATTTTAGTCCAGTGTGCTCATACGGGCCGTGGCGCGACCCTTCGCGTCCCGGGCCCGATTCCTTTACGCCGCAGAGGGGCAAGCTCGGTCAAGAGCATGCCCTCGCTACCGGTCACCATGCCATATTCGAGCCCCTCCATCACATACCAGATGCGACGCCAGTCGCGGACGATGGAAGGGCGCGCTGCCGCCAGGCCTGCGCCCCGGGCGTTTTTCTCGTGCAACGCCTTTACGGCCATCGGCGCTGGCACGGCTTTCCGGTACACTATGTCGCCGACTTGCTGCGCTTTGCAGCACCGCACGTTCCTGTTCCGCATGATGGCGAGGTGAGCCTTGGTCGATCCCCTTAATGCCTGGTGGGCCCAGCAGCTGGTGCTGTGTGACTGGGCCTTCGCTCCCGATCCCCTCACGGTGGATGCCGAGACGGCGGTTGCGCGACTCTCGGCGCTGGGGGTTGTCGACCGTGGCGAGCTGGGCTGGTGCCTGCTGGAGAGTCTCGGCACGGGCGGTCAGGTCGCTCCGGCCCGCCTTTTGGCAGGCCTCGAGCTCATCGCCCTGGCCGGTAGTGCCGGCTGGCTGTCCGAGGCACGCGCCCGAGGCTGGGCCCAGCAGCTGGCCGAAGAGATCGCCACGCACCACTCGAGCCTCGACGCCTGGCTGTCGGCGCTGCTGCGTGCCCGCAGTGCCGATGGCTGGGTGCGCGGCGACGACGGCTTCTATGAGGCCTGTGAGGCGCTGGCGGTGCTCGAACACGACGGCGCCGGCGTGACCTGGGAGATGCTGCAGGAGTGGCTCGCCCATCATCCCCGTCAGGCGCCACTCTGGCCGGCGGCTTCCGAGCACCAGGTCTGGCGGCTGCGCGCCGCCTTCTCGCCGGTGCTCGAGTTGCCGGCCGGCGCGCACGACTGGCAGCGTCTCGAGGCCTGGCTTGTCGAGGCCTGGCAGATCCATGATCGCGATGAGCTGCTGCGCAGCCTGCTGTGGCTGGCTGCTCAGGGCGATCGTCAGGGCTGGGATCTGGACGCCGCGCGTCTGCTCGAGGCCGATGGCGCGGCGCGCCGGCAGTGGCAGGATGCACTGGACGGGGTCGAGCGCGACTACGGTCGGGTGCTGCTCGGCTTCCTCGATCGCGGCGAGCCGCTGGAGTGGGCCGCCTGGGACTGGCTGCGCCTGGTCGACCTGGCCTGGGCCGGCGCCTGTCTGGGATGGCTCGATGAGCAGGAGGCTCAGGACTTCGCCCACCACGGCGCGGACCTGCTGCTGCGTCGCTACAGCGACTGGACGGCTCTGGTGCGGGGCTATCAGCGCGGCCGCAGCCTCTTCGAGGGGCGCAACATGCTGCCCGCGCTCGAGGCCGACTGGTCGCTGCTGCTGCACTCGCCGGTCAGCCCCTGGAAGACGTCACTGCAGGGGCTGGTCCCCGACGAGCTCATCGAGGCGTCGCGGGACGCCCTGCGCGCTTGGCGGCGCGATCCGCGCCACTGGGTGTTGGCGCTGGCGGCGGTGCGCGAGCCCGAGTTCACCGCTCGGCAGGGCACGACGCCGCCCGTGCTGCCGGCGACGCGGCGTGAAGAGGCGCGACACTACCTCGCCGAGACCCTCGATCTTCACGCCGACGAGGGCGTCGACGCACTCTCTCGCTACTGGCTGCCGGCCCAGGCCCATCACCTCAACCAGCTGGCCGCGGACGCCGCTCACGGGGCGCTGCCGGCGGCCGAGACGCCCTTCGGTCATGCGATCCCCAAGGAGCTGGCCGGTCGCGACGGCCTGAAGCAGGCCAGCCGCCACGCCGCGACGATCCACATGGCCGAGAAGTTCGCCTTCCACCTGCAGATGGCCATGGACAGCGGCGATTTCGATGCCACCCGCCTGGCCGCGCTGGCGCGATCCCTGCAGGGCTCGCTGTGCCGTTTCTATCCCGATGCCCGGCGCCTGCTGCAGGCCTGGGCCCAGTGGGAGAGCCTGCTTCCCGAGCCCGAACAGCCCCCGATGCTCGCCGAGATCCGCTGGCATCTGGAGGATCCCGGCAGCCTCTTCCACTGGCTCGACTGGCGGGTCGGAGAGTGGTGCGAGCCGGGCCCGCGGCCGACACTTTGGCACTTTACGGCCATGGCCCTCGTCGGTCCGCTCAACAGCCCGGCCTGGAGCCTGCCTCAGCCGGAAAGCCAGCGCGAGTGCGCGGCCATCCGCGAATGGGTCGACGGCCACTATGCCCTGCACGGTGCGGCCGAGCTCACCGAGTTCCTCGACTACCTGATCGAGGCGGGCGATCGCCAGGAGTACCAGATCAACTACGCCCCCTACACCCTCAACCGGGGACGGTTGGCCTCGGAGATCGCGATCCTGGAGAGCGACGAGTGCAGCGAGGAGGAGGGCGCCCATCTGCTGCGCCTGAAGCGGGTCAGGGACGACGAGGATGGCTGCAACGACATCGATCTGGCGGCCTGGGACATCGCCCAGGCGGTAGACCTGGCCATCGCCGGCCGTCAGCTCGGCTGGCTCGAGGAGCCGGCTTTCCTGCGCCTGCTCGAGCGGGCGCACGGCCTGGTCAGCGAGCACTATGCGGGCTGGGAAGAGTACGCCCGGGGCCTGCACGCCGGCTTCTCCTTCTTCATGGGCGAGACGCCCGAGCGCGAGAGCTTCCTGGCCGGTTTCCGCCAGGCGCTGGTGGCCTGGCTCTCCGGGGCGCCCCCCCTGGCCGGCGCCTGGGCCAGCCTCGACTTCCCCGGGGCGCGACCGCGACACTGGGCGCCGCTGCATATCGATACGCTGCCGGGCGATCATCGTACCCTCCACTGAGGGCTCGCCCCGCGACGCGGCTTTGGTTTATAGTCGGCTCGGCGCAGCGTCGCTGTCGGGCCATCGACCCGCGGCGTGCCGCCGAGAGGCCACTGTGGCAGTGCCCCCGGAACGTCAGGGAACACTGCCACAGCGACCATCCGCAGGAGCCGAGGGACGCGTCGCATCGATGGAGCGGATGCGGCCCCGAGAACGAGGACGTCGCAGGATGCTGGATGCGCGCGCGTGTCGTGTTGGAGTCATGGGAGTCGCCCTGCTGCTGGCGGGCTGTGCCTCATCCGGGGGTAATGAAGCCCCGGCGGTGGGTGACTACTTCGCCCGAGACCTGCCGGGCTTGCCCGGCGACCCTCGCATGTCGCCGGTGGATAACCCCATCCTCGAGGCCCGTGGCCTGCGCCATCCGCCCCCGCGGCTGATTCGTCGCGCCCTGCTGGCACAGCACGAGCGCTGGGTCGGCACCCCCTACCGGCTGGGCGGGGAGAGTCCCCGGGGCATCGACTGTTCCGCGCTGGTCCAGAATATCTTCAGCGATACCTTCCGCTTCGACCTGCCGCGCACCACCGGCGGGCAGCTGCGTGAGGGGCGTGAGGTCGAGCGTGATGCCCTGCGCCCCGGCGACCTGGTGTTCTTCCGCCCTCCCGGTGCCTATCGCCACGTCGGCATCTACGTCGGTGAGGGCCGCTTCCTGCACGCCTCCACCTCCCGGGGCGTGATGATCTCCGACCTCGACAACCGCTACTGGCAGCGCTACTACTGGCAGGCGCGCCGCACCCTGGAGCCGGTCCTGCTGGCCCGGCGTCTCGACGCCCTGGGTGAGGGCTGAGCGGGCGGCATGATCGCGGCGCGCACGCCCGCCTGGTGGCGCACCACCCTGGCGCTCTGCCTGGGCTCCTTCCTGGTCTTCATCAACCTCTACGCCCCTCAGCCGCTGCTGCCGGCGCTGCGCGAGGCCTTTGGGGTCTCGACGCTGGCCATCAGCCTGGTGATGTCCGTCGCCACGCTGTCGCTTGCCGCCTCGCTGCTGGTCTTTGGCCCGCTGTCGGACGCCATCGGCCGGGGCGCCATCATGCGCCTGACCCTGTTGGCATCCGGGCTGCTCTCGCTGGCCCTTTCGCTGGCGCCGACCTTCGAGGCCCTGCTGGTGCTGCGTGCGCTGCAGGGATTCGTGCTCGGCGGGTTGCCGGCGGTGGCCATCGCCTGGATGGGCGATGAGTTCGAACGCCCGGCGCTGCTCTCGGCGGTGGGGCTCTATATCGGCGCCAACTCGCTGGGCGGCATCGGCGGGCGGGTGGTCGGTGGCGCGGTGGCCGAGATCGGCGGCGCGTCGGCGAGTTTCCTGGCGGTGGGAGCCATGACGCTGGTCGGGCTGGCGCTGTTCTGGAAGCTGTTGCCGCCGGCGCGGGCCTTCACACCGCGACGCTTCGCGCTGGGTGGGGCCCTGGCCGATCTCGGCGCGCACCTGGTGACCCCGAAGTTGCTGGGGGCCTACCTGCTCGGCGGGCTCAACTTCATGATCTTCATCAACCAGTACAGCTATCTGACCTTCCGCCTGGCGGAGGCGCCCTTCGGGCTGGGCGCGCGGCTGTTGGGCCTGATCTTCCTGACCTACCTGGGCGGGACGCTCGGCTCGTCGCTCTCGGGGCGCCTGGCCGCGCGCTGGTCGCAGCCGGCGTGCATGATGTTGGGGATTCTAATTCTTGCGGGCGGCACGGCGATGACCCTGGCCGGTTCGCTTGGCTGGATCATCATCGGACTCTCGCTCAACGCCTTCGGCTTCTTCCTGGCCCACTCCATGGCCTCGAGTTGGGTGGGGCGTCACGCCCGTTGTGCCCGGGGCAGCGCCTCGGCGCTCTACCTGGTGTTCTACTATGGCGGGGCCAGCCTCGGCGGACTATGGCTCGAGCCGTTCTGGCGGGCCGCCGGCTGGCTCGGGGTGGCGCTGGCGTCGTGGCTGGTGCTGGGGGCCACCCTGGCGCTCGCCGCCTGGCTCTGGTGCGGCGAGCGCCGCGAGGCTCAGGGTGCCGCGCTGGCACCGGCTTCCTCGCCCCAGACCTCCTCTAGCCGGTCGACGCGGCCGCAGGCCGACTTGTAGAAGTTGTAGCGCACCCGATTCTCGGCGTAGTAGTTCTGATGGTAGTCCTCGGCCGGGTAGAAGGCGTCGAAGTCGCTGATCTCGGTGGCGATCTCCTGGTCGAAGCGCTCGGCGACTTCCTCGCGGCTGGCCTCGGCCAGGGCATGCTGCTCGTCGTCCATGGGGAAGATGGCGCTGCGATAGGAGGCGCCCTTGTCGCAGAACTGACGATCCACGGCGAAGGGATCGATGTTGCGCCAGAACACGTGCAGCAGCGTCTCGTAGTCGACCCGGTCGGGATCGTAGTCGACCTTGACCGCCTCGGCGTGACCCGTGCCGCCGGCCACGACCTGCTGGTAGGTCGGGTCTTTCGTGTTGCCACCGGTATAGCCCGAAGTGGTGGCGGTCACGCCACCGACCTTGTCGTAGGCCTCTTCCATGCACCAGAAACAGCCGCCGGCGAAGACCGCGCTGTCCGACTCCGCGCTGGCCTGAGAGGGGCTCCCCAGCAGAATGGCTGCCGGCAGGGCCAGCAGCGATAAGTGTCGCAGGGTCGGGGAGGAGGACAGATTCATGGATGGCTCCGTTGGTGAGAGGTGTTAGATTAGAGGCTATCGATTGCCTAGAGTTCCGTACAAGCCCTGTTCAACAATATACGCAGTGTAAGGGACCTCGCCCCAAGGCGACAGAGGAGCGTTCTCATGCCGGGCCGCCGCTGATGCCATGCGGTCCCTGCGCTTTTCGATACCTTCTCATCTTCACGACCAGGAGCCTCTCTTGACTCGACGACGCCTGATACTCGCGGCCTTGATCGCACTGCTGGTGGCGGCCTATTTCCTCACCGGCGCCCACGAGGTCCTGACCCTCGAGAACCTGCAGGCCGAGCAGCAGCGCTTCCAGGCCTGGCTGGCCGCCGACCCCCTGACCGTCGCCGGCGGCTTCTTCCTGATCTATGTCGTTATCACGGCGGTCTCGCTGCCCGGTGCAACGCTGCTGACGCTGCTCGGCGGGGCGCTGTTCGGCCTCGGCTGGGGGCTTCTGCTCATCTCCTTCGCCAGCAGCCTGGGGGCGACGCTCGCCGCGCTGATCGCCCGCACCCTGGCGCGCGAGCCGCTGGAGCGGCGTTTCGCCTCCCAGCTTGCGCGCATCAACGCCGGCATCGAGCGCGAGGGGGCCTTCTATCTCTTCACCCTGCGGCTGATCCCGCTCTTTCCCTTCTTCGTGATCAACCTGGTGATGGGCCTGACCCGCATGCGGCTCACGACCTTCTACTGGGTCAGCCAGCTGGGCATGCTGCCCGGCACCGCGGTCTACGTGAACGCCGGCCGTGAGCTTGGCAACCTGGAGTCGCTGGGCGGCATCCTCTCGCCGGGCCTGATCGGCTCCTTCGTGCTGATCGGCCTCTTCCCCTGGCTGGCGCGTGGCCTGGTGGCCATCGGCAAGCGCCGGCAGCTGGCCCGTCGCTTCGAGCGTCCGGCGCGGTTCGATCAGGACATCGCGGTGATCGGCGGCGGCTCGGCGGGGCTAGTGGCGAGCTACATCGCCTCGGCGGTCAAGGCGCGAGTCGCGCTGGTCGAGCGCGACCGGCTGGGCGGCGATTGCCTCAATACCGGCTGCGTGCCCTCCAAGGCCCTCATTCGCACCGCACGCATCGTCAGCGAGATCCGTGAGGCGCCCCGCTTCGGCGTCACCGCTGGTGAGCCCGAGGTGGATTTCACCGCGGTGATGGGCCATGTGCACCGGGCCATTCGCGAGGTGGAGCCCCATGACAGCCGCGAACGCTATGAGGGGCTAGGCGTGGAGGTGATCGCAGGCGATGCCGTTCTCGAGGATCCCTGGCGGGTGCGGATCCGCGAAGGCGACGCGGAACGGGTGATCACCACTCGCCACGTGATCATCGCCAGCGGGGCGCGCCCGCGGGTGCCGCCGCTGCCGGGCCTGGAGGCCATCGAGGTGCTCACCTCGGATAACCTCTGGCAGCTCGAGACTCTGCCCGAGCGGCTGGTGGTGCTGGGCGGCGGTCCGATCGGCTGCGAGCTGGGCCAGAGCTTCGCCCGGCTGGGCAGCCAGGTGTCGCTGGTGGAGATGGGCGAGCAGCTGCTGCCCCGGGAAGATCGCGACGTGGCCGGCGAGCTCGAGGCGCGGCTGGACGAGGAGGGCGTGTCGGTGCGCCTCGCCACCCGGGCGCGGCGCGTGTTGTCCGACGATCACGGCGGCCACGTGCTGGAGGTCGAACACAGCGACGAGCACGGCGAGGCGCACCTCGAGCGCTTGCCCTTCAGCCACCTGCTGGTGGCGGTGGGGCGTCAGGCCAACGTCGCGGGGATGGGCCTCGAGGCGCTGGGTGTCGAGACCCGCAGTGATGGCACCCTCGCCGTGGACGAGACCCTGCAGAGCGTGCTGCCCAACGTCTGGGCCTGTGGCGACGTGGCCGGTCCCTATCAGCTCACCCATGCCAGCGCCCATCAGGCCTGGCACGCCACGGTGAATGCGCTGTTCGGCGAGCTAAAGCGTTTTCGCGTGAGCTATCGGGCCCTGCCGGCGGTCACCTTCACCGACCCCGAGGTGGCCCGCGTCGGCCTCAACGAACGCGAGGCCCAGAAGCAGGGCGTGGAGGTCGAGGTGACCCGCTACGCCCTGAGCGAACTGGATCGTGCCATCGCCGAGGGCAGCACCGAGGGCTTCGTCAAGGTGTTGACCGTGCCCGGGCGTGACCGCCTGCTCGGTGCGACCATCGTGGGCCCGGGTGCTGGCGAGATGCTGGCCGAGTTCACCCTGGCGATGACCCAGGGCATCGGGCTCAATAAGCTGCTCGGGACCATCCACCCCTATCCGACCCACAGCGAGGCGGTCAAGGCGACGGCGGGGGTGTGGAAGAACGCCCACAAGCCCGAGCGTGTGCTGGGCTGGCTGTCGCGCTACTTCGCCTGGCGGCGCGGTAAGGGGGATGAGACAGCCGCTGGGAAAGCCGCCGAGACAGCGGTCGAGCAATCGACCGAGCAAACGACCGAGAAGGGGGGGCAGTAATGCTCGATCGTTGGACCATGCCCCTCACCCAGGCGCCGCTGACGCGCCTGGCGCGGTGCCTAGCAAGATGGCGGGTGCGTCCCGACCAGGTGACGGTGGCGGCCTTCCTGATCGGCATGCTGGCGCTGCCGTTGCTAGCCCTGGAGGCGTACCTGCCGGCGCTGGCCGCGATCCTGCTCAATCGGCTAGGCGACGGGCTTGACGGTGCCCTGGCCCGGCTCTCGGGCCAGGACAGCGACGCCGGTGGCTTCCTCGACATCGGCCTGGACTTCGTCTTTTACGGGGCGGTGGTGCTCGGCTTCGCCCTGGCCGATCCGGCCGCCAATGCCCTGGCGGCGGCCTTCCTGCTGTTCGCCTTCATCGGCACGGGCACTTCCTTTCTGGCCTTCGCCATCATGGCCACGCGTCACGGCCTGGAACGTCCGCGCTTCCAGCAGAAGGCGTTCTACTACCTGCACGGGCTGACCGAGGGTACCGAGACCGTGCTGGCCTTCGTGGTGTTCTGCCTGTTTCCCGACCACTTCGTGCTGCTCGCCACGCTGTTCGCCGCGGCCTGCCTGCTGACCACCGCCACCCGGCTAGGGGGCGGCTATCGCACCCTGCGGGCCTTCGAGACGAAGGATGAGGTGGTGGCGCGGGCCCGGCAGGAGTCCGTTCGCTGAGGTGGGGCCTGGAGGCGGTCGACCCGCATCCGGGCGACCCGCATCCGGGCGACCCGCATCCGGGCGACCCGAAACGACGAAGGGGCAGCCAGTGGCTGCCCCTTCGCGTCGTGTCATGCCGTATCCGCCGTCGCTCGGCGGGCATGCTCACGGCAAGACGATCAGTGCTCGTGACCGCCTTCACCGTGCACGTGGCCGTGCTCGACCTCTTCCTCGCTGGCCTCGCGGACTTCGGCGATTTCCACGTCGAAGTTCAGGGACTGGCCGGCAAGCGGGTGGTTGCCGTCGACGGTGACGGTGTCGCCATCGATCTGGGTCACGGTGACCATCAGCGGGCCGCCCTGAGTCTGAGCCTGGAACTGCATGCCGGGCTCGACGCTCTCGACGCCCTGGAAGGCATCGCGCGGCACTTCCTGCACCAGCTGGGGCTGAATCTCGCCATAGCCTTCTTCCGGGGCAACCTGTGCCTGGAGCTTGTCGCCAGCCGCGCGACCTTCCAGTTGCTTCTCGAGGCCCGGGATGATGTTGCCGGCGCCGTGGAGGTAGGTCAGCGGCTCGCGGCCTTCCGAGCTGTCCAGCACTTCACCTGCGTCGTTGGTCAGGGTGTAGTGGAACGCGACAACGGAATTCTGCGCAATCTGCATTGAAGAACCTTTCGGTGAGTGCATTTGGCCAGCCATGGTAACGCGCCGGTCAAGCGGCTGTCAGGGGCATTGAGGAAATTCAGGATGCGCCGGGCGAGCCTGAGCGGCATTCACCCTGGCGCGCCGGCCGGTTCGCCAGTGAGGGACCTTCGGACTGTTGCGTGGTCTATCGGGCAGGGATACCCTGGCAGATCAAGATTTCTGCCCCCCTTTTTCGTCCGCCTTTTTCCTGGAGAATGCCATGACCCCGATCCTGATCTGGCTGATTGCCTTCGCCGTCGTCCTGACGCTCTTGCTCAAACGCTGGGATGCCTCGATCAACCGCGGGCTCGATGGGCTGCTGCCCGCCGTGCTGCGCAGCGAGGATGACCGCTGGGTCTGGTGTCCGGCGCTGGCGGTGCTGGTCGCCACCGCCGTGGTACAGCCGGTCGATCTGCTGCTCACGCTGATCGTCATCGGCGTGCTGGCGCTGGTCGGCACCAAGCTGGCCGGCTGGGCCATGAACAAGGTGCAGCACTGAGACCAGACGGAGTCTGCTGCGAGGGCGAAGCGCCCCCGCCGATGCGCTCGTCAGACCTCCAGCACTGACGCATTGAAAAAGGCCCGCGGATTACTCCGCGGGCCTTTTTTTGCCGGTCAGGTTTATGTCGGCCAGGTTTATGTCGGCCAAGTTATGCCGGTCAGATTCAGGCCGGCCCGGTCGCCGGCATCATCACCGCCCTCAGTAGGGCGCGACGCTGGCGTTGGATCCGCTGCCGATGATGCGCACGCGCTGGCCCACCTGGAAGTTCTGCTCGGCCTTCTGGACGATGACCACGCTCTGGCCGTTGTCCTGGCGGATCTCGATCTCCCAGGCCGGGATCAGGTTGCTGGACTCCTCGATCCGCGAGCCGGCCAGGCTGCCCGCGATCACCCCGGCCGCCGTAGCGAGGGTGCGGCCCGAGCCGCCGCCGACCTGGTTGCCCAGCAGGCCACCGATCACCGCGCCGCCGCCGGTGCCGATCAGCCCGCCGGCACGGCTGTCGGCCTGGATCTGCACCTGGCGCAGGGCGGTGATGGTGCCGAAGGTGACGGACTGGGCCGCCTTGGCCTGGTTGCCGCTGTAGACGTTGCCGGAGTAGGGCGAGGTGTTGGCGCAGCCGGCCAGCGTCAGGACGCTAAGGGCGAGAACGGGAAGAAGGCGCTTCATGAGGAGATCTCCTTGATGTCCTTGAGGAACACTCGGTCATGCAGGGACGGCCAAAGGTTAATGGACAGTGTTCGCTAATGAGTCTAACCATCGCGAGGAGGCTTGGCCAGCGTTCTGACCATGATGATGGAAAGTCTAGCGCCGGGGCGAGGCGAGGAGTATGAAAACAATCAGCAGAAAACTGTCAGCAGAAAACAGTAAGCATGAAAAAGGGAGGCCATGAAGGCCTCCCCGGGTTCTGCGATGAGGGGCAGCGATCGCCCAGGCGGATTGTCTCAGGCGAACTGCCCCGGGCGATCGGGCCGCGTCCTCAGCCGAACTGGTTCATGGTGTTGTCCTTGCCGCCGGCCTTCAGTGCCGCCTCGCCGTGGAAGAACTCCTTGTGGTCGTCGCCGATGTTGGAGCCGGCCATGTCCTGGTGCCTGACGGTGGCGATGCCCTCGCGGATCTCCTTGCGCTGCACGCCTGCCACGTAGGCCAGCATGCCCTCGTCGCCGAAGTAGCCCTTGGCCAGGTTGTCGGTGGACAGGGCCGCGGTGTGGTAGGTCGGCAGGGTGATCAGGTGGTGGAAGATCCCCGCCTCGCGGGCGCCGTCGCGCTGGAAGTTGCGGGTCCACTCGTCGGCAAGCCTGCCAAGCTCGGTCTCGTCGTACTTGGCGTTCATCAGGTCGGCGCGCTCGTAGGCGGCGACGTCCTTGCCTTCCTGCTCCCAGGCGTCGAAGACCTGCTGGCGGAAGTTCAGGGTCCAGTTAAAGGACGGTGAGTTGTTGTAGACCAGCTTGGCGTCCGGGCAGACCTCGCGGATGCGGTTGACCATGCCGGCGATCTGGCCGACGTGGGGCTTCTCGGTCTCGATCCACAAGAGGTCGGCACCGTTCTGCAGGCTGGTGATGCAGTCGAGCACCACGCGGTCCTCGCCGGTGCCCGGCTTGAACTGATAGAGGCCGGAGGCCAGGCGCTTGACCTTGACCAGCTTGCCGTCCTGCTTGATCACCACGTCGCCGTTGTCGATGTCGGAGGCGCTAGCGATCTCGTCGCCGTCCAGGTAGCTGTTGTACTGGTCGCCCAGGTCGCCCGGCTCGTCGGTCACGGCGATCTTCTGGGTCAGGCCGGCGCCCAGGGAATCGGTGCGGGCGACGATTACGCCGTCCTCGACGCCGAGCTCCAGGAAGGCGTAGCGCACGGCGTTGATCTTGGCGATGAAGTCTTCGTGGGGCACGGTGACCTTGCCGTCCTGGTGGCCGCACTGCTTCTCGTCGGAGACCTGGTTTTCGAGCTGGATGCAGCAGGCACCCGCCTCGATCATCTTCTTGGCCAGCAGGTAAGTGGCCTCGGCGTTGCCGAAACCGGCATCGATGTCGGCGATGATCGGCACGATGTGGGTCTCGTGGCCGTCGATCTTGGCGATCAGCTCATCGGCCTTCTTCTCGTCGCCGGCCTTCTTCGCCTCTTCCAGGTCGCGGAACAGGTGGTTCAGCTCCCAGGTGTCGGCCTGGCGCAGGAAGGTGTAGAGCTCCTCGATCAGCGACGGCACGCTGGTCTTCTCGTGCATGGACTGATCGGGCAGCGGGCCGAACTCGGAGCGCAGCGCGGCGACCATCCAGCCGGAGAGGTAGAGGTAGGAGCGCTTGGTGGTGTTGAAGTGCTTCTTGATGGAGATCAGCTTCTGCTGGCCGATGAAGCCGTGCCAGCAGCCCAGCGACTGGGTGTACTGGGAGCTGTCGGCGTCGTAGGCGGCCATGTCCTCGCGCATGATCTTCGCGGTGTAGCGGGCGATGTCCAGGCCGGTCTGAAAGCGGTTCTGTACCCGCATGCGGGCGGCGTGCTCAGGATTGACGTTGTCCCACTTGCCTTGCTGGGCTTCGCGCAGTTGAGCCAGTGCCTTGAGTTCGTCTTTGAATGTCGTCATGGGGCCATCCTTCAGGTCAGGAGTGGAATCTCGCGATCGCAGCCATCCGTCGCTACGCCTCGCCAAAGTCGCCAGCTGCATCACTCGGCCAAGCCTATGAATTCGGAAAGCCTTATGCTGCACCTGCGAAGTGTGTTCAGGTTCCATCACTGCCGAGAGGTTGTCTCTACGGCCTTGGTCGAACCCTGGCGAAGAGTGGAGGGGCGGTGTTCAGCGCCGGTAAGGCCGGGTGAGCGACGACCCTTCTTCCCTCGCCATGGATTCCACTATGGCCCTGCATGGCGGGCGCGAACAATTGACCCTTGGCCGCAGAGGGCGTTGTAACTCGACTACAGGAAGGCGGCGGGCGCCGCCTTTTGTGTAGTCGAATGCCGAGGGTGGCGTGGCGGGACTCGGCTCAATCCTGAAGCGGAAGTTGCATGTTGCGGTGCGCAATGCCGGCGTCCATGAACTCGCCGCCGACGGCTTCGAAGCCCAGCCGCTCGTAGAAGGCCAGGGCATGAGTCTGGGCGGCGAGCTCCACCCGCGGGTGGCCGTCGCGACGGGCGGCCTCGATGGCGGCCTGCATCAGGGCCACCCCGATGCCGCAGCCGCGCGCCTCATTGAGCACCGCCACCCGGCCGATGTGGGCGTCCGGCAGCAGCCGCGCGGTGCCCACGGGGATGCCGTCCTGCAGGGCCAGGAAGTGGCGACAGGCGCTGTCGCGCCCGTCCCACTCCTCCTCGACGGGGACGCACTGCTCCTCGATGAAGACGACGCGACGGATCGCGGTGGCTTCGGGGCCAAGGGCCTCCCAGCTTCCTTCACGAATTTCCACGCTTTTCTTATGCACGATGGGCCCCTCCCGGCCGGATCATGGTTCCCTTGCTCCTTGCTCCTTGCTCCTTGCTCCTGGTCACTCCTCGAACTCGTCGGGCCAGGCGAGGCTGCCGGCGTCGCGCAGGGCGCCGAGCAGCGCGGGCGCCTCGTCGTAGGCCAGCAGGGCCGCGTCCAGAGGGGTGTCGGAGGCCAGCAGGCGGGCCAGCGGCAGGGCGCACACGACGCCGTCGCCATCGGCGAATAGCGTCGCCCGGGACTCGTCGAGAGCCCGCCAGGCGAAGCGCGACCCGGGGCTTCTCACCAGCTGCTCGCCCTCCTGTAGTGCGGCGACAAGCGCCTCGGGCTCGGTCGGCGTCTCGGTGGGCACCAGCTGGTCGGCGTACTTGGGCTGAGTCATCACTCGGCCGAACCACTGGGCCAGCTGGGCCGGATCATCGAGGGTATCGAGGATCAGCCGGCGCATGCGGGCCACGGCGGCATCGTCGAGCTCGGCGGGATCCGCCGGTGGCGCCATGCCGGCGTCGCCGTAGCGCTTCGAGGACGGCAGCTGCTCGCCGAGATAGTCGGCGTAGGAGGTGATGGCCTCGTCCGCCGAGGGCGCGCGGAAGCCGACCGAGAGTGTCAGGCAGTCGTCGGACTGGCTGACGCCGTGATGGGCCCAGGCGGGGGGCAGGTAGAGCATGTCGCCCGGTTCCAGGACCCAGTCCTGGTCGGCCTCGACCTCGAAGCGCTCGAGGATGCGCAGGTCGATGCCGTCGAGGATCGGCGCCTCGTCGGGAACCTGGCCGCCGAGCTGCCAGCGGCGGGTGCCCTGGCCCTGCAGCAGGAAGACGTCGTACTGGTCGACGTGGGGGCCGACGCTGCCGCCGGGCGGCGCGTAGCTGACCATGACGTCATCGAGGCGCCAGCGCGGCAGGAAGGTGAAGTGCTCGAGCAGCGCGGCGACCTCGGGCACGTAGTGATCCACGGCCTGTACCAGCAGGGTCCAGTCGCGCTCGGGGAGCTGGGCGAAGGTGGCCTCATCGAAGGGGCCGTGGCTGACCTGCCAGGGGCGCTCATTCCCCTCTGCATCGCGGCCGCGCTCCTCGACCAGGCGGGCCTCGATGCCCTCCTCGCAGGCCAGGCCGGCGAGCTCATCGGGGGCGAGGGGACACTCGAAGTCGGGGAAGGCGCCGCGGATCAGCAGAGGCTTGCGCTGCCAGTGGTCGCGCAGGAAGTCGGTGGCAGAGAGGCCGCCGAGCAGGGTGAGGGGTTCGTCTGGTGACATGGTCTCGCGCTCGCGAAGGGGTGAAACGGCGACAGGCGCCGTCGGGCGCCTGTCGGGATACTAGCATGTGTGCCGAGGGCCAGCCGTGACAGCGAGCGTCAGCAGCGAGTCATGCGCTCCGTGGGCAGGGCGCCGCGAGGGCGCTGTGAACCCTTCCCTGGGCGCTACCTTTGCCATCCATGGCAAAGGACCCTCGCTCTGACCCGCCCCCGGCCGCTGATCATGCTTTCGGCTTTCGGCTTTCGGCTTTCGGCTTTCGGCTTTCGGCTTTCGGCTTTCGGCTTTCGGCTTTCGGCTTAGAGGTTGCGCGCCTGGGCCTCGGCGTTGCCGATGTAGCTGGCCGGGCTGAGCGCCTTGAGCTCGCTCTTCACCTCGGCGGGCAGCTCGAGGGTGTCGATGAAGGCGGCGAAACCGGTCTGGTCGATGCGCTTGCCGCGGGTCAGCTCCTTGAGCTTCTCGTAGGGCTTCTCGATGCCGTAGCGGCGCATCACTGTCTGGATCGGCTCGGCGAGCACCTCCCAGCTGTTGTCGAGATCCTCGGCCAGGCGCGCCGGGTTGGCCTCGAGCTTGGAGATGCCCTTGAGCGAGGCCTGGTAGGCGATCATGCCGTAGGCCAGGCCCACGCCGAGGTTCCTGAGCACCGTGGAGTCGGTGAGGTCGCGCTGCCAGCGGGAGATCGGCAGCTTCTGGGCGAGGTGGCCGAGTATCGCGTTGGCAAGCCCCAGGTTGCCCTCGGAGTTCTCGAAGTCGATCGGGTTGACCTTGTGCGGCATGGTCGAGGAGCCGATCTCCCCGGCCACGGTGCGCTGCTTGAAGTAGCCAAGCGAGATGTAGCCCCAGACGTCGCGGTCGAAGTCGATAAGGATGGTATTGAAGCGGCAGACCGCGTCGAACAGCTCGGCAATGTAGTCGTGGGGCTCGATCTGGGTGGTGTAGGGGTTGAAGGTCAGGCCCAGGCCCTCGACGAAGCTCTGGGCATTGGCTTCCCAGTCCACCTCGGGGTAGGTCGTGAGGTGCGCGTTGTAGTTGCCCACCGCGCCGTTGATCTTGCCGAAGATCTCGACCGCCTCGATCTGCTTGAGCTGGCGACGCAGGCGATAGGCGACGTTGGCCATCTCCTTGCCGAGCGTGGTGGGGCTCGCGGTCTGGCCGTGGGTGCGCGAGAGCATCGGCTGGGCGGCGTGCTCCTCGGCCAGGCGGGCGACCTCGTCGGCGACCTGGTGCATCATCGACAGCAGCGCCTTCAGGCCGTCGGTCAGCATCACGCCGTGGGAGAGGTTGTTGATGTCCTCGCTGGTGCAGGCGAAGTGCACGAACTCGGTGACCGCATGCAGCTCCGGTTGATCGGCGATCTTCTCCTTGATGAAGTACTCCACCGCCTTGACGTCGTGGTTGGTGGTGCGCTCGATCTCCTTGATGCGCTCGGCGTCCGTCAGGGAGAAATCGCGCAGCAGCGCCTCGAGGTGCGCGGTGGCCTCGGCGGAGAGCCTCGGCACCTCGGTGATCTGCGGGTGCTCGGCGAGACACTCGAGCCAGCGGATCTCGACGATGACCCGGGCGCGGATCAGGCCGAATTCGCTGAAGTGCTCGCGCAGGGCGGCGGCCTTGGACTCGTAGCGGCCATCGACGGGAGACAGGGCGGTGAGGGCGGAGAGGGGCAGAGGAGCGGCTTGCATGGGTTGGATTCCGGTCAAGGGGTGGTCACGGGGGTAATGAAAAGGCGGATCAGCCCAGCTGGTCCAGGGCCTTCTTCAGGGCGCCGCGCTGGAAGACCAGCTTCCAGCGCCGGCCCCCCTGCTGGTGCCAGAGCAGGGCGAAGCGGATGCCGGCGAGCAGGATGGCGCGCACGCGCTCCGGCATCATGCGGCTCTGCAGCAGCGAGGGGTCGCCCTGGACGACGATGCGCGTCTTGAGCGTCGAGAGCGTCTCCTGGTAGGCCTCGCCGAGGCTCGAGATGACGTTCTCGTGGGTGGCGCCGAAGTGTTCTGCCTGACCCTGGATGCGCGTCAGACGCGTCCCCAGGTCGTCCATCATGGCGTCGTTGGAGCGCAGCTGGTTCATCAGCATCAGCAGCGAGAAGCCGTAGCGCAGCACTACCGGATTGACCTGCTGGCGTCCGACCACGCCCTCGAGTACCTCGAGTCCCTGGCGCAGGTTGTTGGGGTGGCCGCCGTAGATCGCCTCGAAACTCTCCGGATTGGTGTCCAGGGTAGCGCGGATCAGGGTCTCCCAGGCGCGCTGGTCGGTCTGTCCGGTGCGGGCGAGCGCGTCGACCTGGCTGGCGGCCTGGAAGACCCCGGCCAGCGCCAGGGCCTGGCGGGCCGCGGGCGTGTCCGGGGCGCGGTGGATTGGGGTCGAGGCGGTCATTGGCCAAGCTCCTTGGCGTTCCAGGTGGCGCGGATCACGCCGCCGCCCAGGCAGATATCGCCGTCGTAGAGCACCAGCGACTGCCCGGGCGTCACGGCGCGCTGGGGATCGTCGAAGCGCACCTCGACGCCGCCGTCCTCCCGCGTGTGGAACGTGCAGGGCACGTCGGCCTGGCGGTAGCGAGTCTTGGCGGTGAGGCGAGCTTCGGCGGCCGGTGCCTCGCCGGCCACCCAGTCCATGGCCTCGGTGGCCAGGCTATCGGTGTAGAGCAGCGGGTGGTGCTTGCCCTGCACGGCGACGAGCACGTTGCGCGTGAGGTCCTTGGCGGCCACGTACCAGGGGGCGTCGGGATGGTGGGCGAGCCCACCGATGCCGAGCCCCTGGCGCTGGCCCAGGGTGTAGTACATCAGGCCCATGTGCTCGCCGATCACCTCGCCCTCGGGCGTCTCGATCACGCCGGGTTGGGCGGGCAGATACTGCTTGAGGAAATCGCTGAAGCGGCGCTCGCCGATGAAGCAGATGCCGGTCGAGTCCTTCTTGCGCGCGGTGACCAGTTCGTGGCGCTCGGCGATGGCACGCACCTCGGGCTTCTCGAGCTCGCCCACCGGGAACAGGGTGCGGGCGATGGCGGCCTGGGGCACGGCGTGCAGGAAGTAGCTCTGATCCTTGTTGGGATCGAGCCCCTTGAGCAGCCTCGGGCGTTCGTCGCCATCGAGACGGCCGCGCACCTGCCCTTCACGAACATAGTGGCCGGTGGCGATCTTCTCGGCGCCGAGCATCTCGGCGTACTCGAGGAACACCTTGAACTTGATCTCGCGGTTGCAGAGGATGTCCGGATTCGGGGTGCGGCCCGCCTGGTACTCGGCCAGGAAGTGCTCGAAGACGTTGTCCCAGTACTCGGCGGCGAAGTTGGCGGTATGCAGCGGGATGCCGAGCTTCTGGCAGACGGCCTCGGCATCCGCCAGGTCCTCCTTGGCGGTGCAGTACTCCGTGCCGTCGTCTTCGTCCCAGTTCTTCATGAACAGGCCTTCGACCTCGTACCCCTGCTCTAGCAGCAGCAGGGCGGATACGGAGGAGTCGACGCCGCCGGACATGCCGACGATCACCTTGCCTGTGGTGGCGGTCATGGGCGCTCTCGGATTGAGTGTCACAAATGGGGTGGGATTATACATGATGTCAGCGTCTGGCGCCGAGCCGGTGGTCGGCTCGATGCTTGTCTTTCGCGGCATTCCCGACGACAGCGCCCGGCGTGCCGGACCATCGCGGGGGCGCAGTGAATACCTCCCTGACCGCTACCTTTTCCTTCCCTGGAAAAGGACCCCCGCTTCGCGCTGCCCTCGGCGCCGCTTACTGGGTGTCATCATCCGCTTGGCCGCTTGGCCGCTCAGCGCTCGTGAATCACATCCATGGGGTAGAAGCGGCTCGCCAGCGCATCGCGGATGCGTCGCATCACCAGGGGGCTTCTCAGGCGGCCTTCGCGCTCCAGCGCCTCGAGCTCTTCGAGGGTCAGCCAGTGGACGGCGAAGATGGCAGGGTCCAGCTCGCTGCCGAGATGTGCCAGCGCCATGCCGAAGAAGCCATGGCTGTGGAAGGTCAGGCCGTCAGGGGAGCGGTAGACGTACATGCCCAGGTAGTCGGTGATGCCGACCTGCCAGGCGGTCTCCTCGCGCAGCTCACGCAGGGCGGCGTCGCGGATGCGTTCACCAGGCTCCAGGTGGCCGGCGGGCTGGTTGAACAGCGTCTCGGGCCCGCCGCGGTCCTCCTCGACGATGAGGAAGCGACCGGCGCGTTCCACCACGGTGGCCACGGTGACGAAGGGATGCCAGCGGCTCATGGGCGTCTCCTTGGTGGGCGGCGGCGCTGGGCCGTCGGCTTGGGGGCATGCAGGGTCTCGCGGCGCCACTCGCCGGGGGCCAGGCCGTCCAACCGCCAGGGGCCGATGGCCACGCGCACCAGGCGCAGGGTCGGATGGCCGACATGGGCGGTCATGCGCCTTACCTGGCGGTTGCGGCCCTCGCTGATGGTCAGCTCCAGCCAGGTGGTGACGGGATGGCGCCTGGGATCCAGAGGCGGGGTGCGCTCGGCAAGCTCGCTCGAGACGAGCCGACGGACCTTCGCCGGCCGGGTCGGGCCATCCTTGAGAGTGACGCCGTCGCGCAGCGCCTGCAAGGCGGCATCGTCGGGGGTGCCCTCCACCTGCACGCGGTAGGTCTTGGGCTGCTTGTGCCGGGGGTGGCTGATGCGGTGGATCAGGGCGCCGTCGTCGCTGAGCAGCAGCAATCCCTCGGAATCGTAGTCCAGTCGCCCGGCGGCGTAGATGCCCGGCACCGAGATGACATCGGCCAGGGTGGCGCGATGCTCCGCTCCATCGGCGCGGCGGTCGGTGAACTGGGAGAGCATGCGGTAGGGCTTGTTCAACAGGTAAAGGTTCATCGTCTCTTTCCACTATGCCGAGCGCCTGACGCCGCGTAATGCCTGATGCTACAACGCGACGGCTCCCCTCCGCCAAGGGGCGGACGGGAGCCGAGAGAGCCGCCCGCAAGGGGCGGCGGGACGCTTCGGGACGCTACCTTCAGCCCTGGGCGACCAGCGCCAGGGCGTCGTTCAGGGTCTTGCTCGGACGCATGACGTCACGCGCCAGCTCGGCGTCGGCATGGTAGTAGCCCTTGATGTCCACGGGCTGTCCCTGCACGCCGTTGAGCTCCTCGAGGATGGTCGCCTCGTTGGCAATCAACGTCTCGGCCAGGCGAGCGAAGAGTGCCTTGAGGTCCGCGTCCTCGTCCTGAGCCGCCAGGGCCTGGGCCCAGTAGAGGGCTAGGTAGAAGTGGCTGCCGCGGTTGTCCAGCTCGCCGGCCTTGCGGGAGGGCGACTTGTTGTGCTCGAGGAACTCGCCGGTGGCCTTGTCCAGCGCCTCGGCCATCAGGGCGGCCCGGGCGTTGTCGAAGGTCTTGGCGAGATGCTCCAGGGAGGCCCCCATGGCGAGGAACTCGCCGAGGCTGTCCCAGCGCAGGTGATTTTCCTCGAGGAGCTGCTGGACGTGCTTGGGCGCCGAGCCGCCAGCGCCGGTCTCGAACATGCCGCCACCGGCCATCAGTGGCACGATGGAGAGCATCTTGGCGCTGGTCCCGAGCTCCAGAATCGGAAACAGGTCGGTGAGGTAGTCGCGCAGGATGTTGCCGGTCACCGAGATGGTGTCGAGGCCGCGAACGACGCGCTCGAGGGTGTAGCGCATGGCCCTGACCTGGGACATGATCTGGATGTCCAGACCCTCGGTATCGTGCTCCGCGAGGTAGGCCCTGACCTTCTTGATCAGCTCATTCTCGTGCGGGCGGTAGGGATCGAGCCAGAACACGGCCGGCATGCCGGAGTCGCGGCAGCGCTCTACCGCCAGTTTCACCCAGTCGCGGATCGGCGCGTCCTTGACCTGGCACATCCGCCAGATGTCGCCCTCTTCGACGGTCTGGGAGAGCAGCACCTCGCCGGTCTCCAGGTCGGTGATGTTGGCGACACCGTCCGCCGGGGCCTCGAAGGTCTTGTCGTGGGAGCCATACTCCTCGGCTTTCTGGGCCATCAGGCCGACGTTGGGCACGGTGCCCATGGTGGCGGGGTCGAAGGCGCCGTTCCACTTACAGAAGTTGATCATCTCCTGGTAGATGCGCGCGAAGGTCGACTCCGGCATCACCGCCTTGACGTCCTTGAGGCGGCCGTCGGCGCCATACATCTTGCCGCCGGCACGAATCATGGCCGGCATCGAGGCGTCCACGATCACGTCGCTGGGCGAGTGGAAGTTGGTGATGCCGCGCGCCGAGTCGACCATCGCCAGTTCTGGACGCTGGTCATGGCAGGCGTGCAGGTCGCGGATGATCTCCTCGCGCTGGGTCTCGGGCAGGGTGTCGACCTTCTCGTAGAGGTTCGCCATGCCGTTGTTGACGTCGACGCCCAGCTCGTCGAACAGCTCGCCGTGCTTCTCGAAGGCGTCCTTGTAGAAGATCTTCACGCAGTGGCCGAACACGATGGGGTGCGAGACCTTCATCATCGTCGCCTTGACGTGGAGGGAGAACATCACGCCGGTCTGGCGGGCATCTTCGATTTCCCGCTCGTAGAACTCGAGCAGCGCCTTCTTGCTCATGAACATGCTGTCGATGACCTCGCCTGACTGCAGCGAGACCTCGGGCTTGAGCACGTGCGCCTCGCCGCTCTCGGTGATCAGCTCCATCTTGACCTTGCGGGCGCGATCCAGGGTCATCGACTTCTCGCCGTGGTAGAAGTCGCCGCCGTGCATGTGCGAGACGTGGCTGCGCGAGGCCTGGCTCCACTCGCCCATGTGATGGGGGTACTTGCGGGCGTATGCCTTGACGGCCTTCGGTGCACGGCGATCGGAGTTGCCCTCACGCAGCACCGGGTTGACGGCGCTGCCCTTGACCTTGTCGTAGCGCGCCTGGATGTCACGCTCTTCGTCGTTCTTTGGCTCGTAGGGATATTCCGGCAGGGGGTAGCCCTGTCCCTGCAGCTCCTTGATGGCTTCGTGAAGCTGCGGCATGGAGGCGCTGATGTTGGGCAGCTTGATGATGTTGGCTTCCGGCGTCTTGGCCAGGGCGCCCAGTTCGGCCAGGTGATCCTCGACGCGCTGCTCCGCGGTCAGGTAGTCGGGAAACAGCGAGAGGATGCGGGCCGCCAGGGAGATGTCGCGAGTTTCCACCTCGATACCGGCAGCATCGGTGAAGGCGTCGATGATCGGTAGCAGCGAGTGGGTCGCCAGCGCAGGCGCTTCGTCGGTGAACGTGTAGATAATCTTGGGCGTCTGGGACATGGGACGTTGATCTCTCTGGTCACTTCGATGGCGTGGAGCGGGCGCGCGCGAAGCGCCCCGACGAGCGGGGAGAGAGTGTAGCAAGATTGTCGACAAAAGTACCGTAGCGTAATCCGAGGTGAGGGCCGATGATAGTTGGCGTCCTTTACCGAACAGACCAGACAGGGGAGATCTCCATGGGGTTTCAGAAAATCGTCGTACCCGACGGTGGCCACAAGATCACGGTCAACGCCGACAACACCCTGAACGTGCCGAACGATCCGATCATTCCGTTCATCGAGGGTGACGGCATCGGTGTCGATGTGACGCCGGCCATGAAGATCGCCATCGATGCCGCCGTGCAGCATGCCTATGACGGCGAGCGCAAGATCCACTGGATGGAGGTTTATGCCGGCGAGAAGGCTACCCACGTCTACGATGCCGACACCTGGATGCCGGAAGAGACCCTGGAGGCGGTCAAGGAGTACGTCGTCTCCATCAAGGGGCCGCTGACCACGCCGGTGGGCGGGGGTATCCGTTCCCTGAACGTCGCCCTGCGTCAGAAGCTCGACCTCTACGTCTGCCAGCGCCCGGTGCGGTGGTTCGAGGGCGTGCCGAGCCCGGTCAAGAAACCGGCCGACGTCGACATGGTGATCTTCCGCGAGAACTCCGAGGACATCTACGCCGGTATCGAGTGGAAGGCCGGCACCCCGGAAGCCGACAAGGTCATCAAGTTCCTGCGCGAGGAGATGGGTGTCCAGAACATCCGTTTCCCCGAGAACTGCGGCATCGGCGTCAAGCCGGTTTCCGTCGAGGGCACCAAGCGCCTGGTCCGTCAGGCCCTGCAGTACACCATCGATAATGACCGTGAGTCGCTGACCCTGGTGCACAAGGGCAATATCATGAAATTCACCGAGGGGTCCTTCAAGGACTGGGGCTACGAGCTCGCCAAGGAGGAGTTCGGTGCCGAGCTTCTCGACGGCGGCCCCTGGATGACCATGAAGAACCCGAAGACCGGCAAGGAGATCGTCATCAAGGACGTCATCGCCGATGCGATGCTGCAGCAGATCCTGCTGCGTCCGGCCGAGTATGACGTTATCGCCACCCTGAACCTGAACGGCGACTACCTCTCCGACGCCCTGGCGGCGGAAGTGGGCGGCATCGGCATCGCGCCGGGCGCCAACCTGTCAGACGCCGTGGCCATGTTCGAGGCTACCCATGGCACAGCGCCGAAGTATGCCGGCCAGGACAAGGTCAACCCGGGCTCGCTGATCCTCTCCGCCGAGATGATGCTGCGCCACATGGGGTGGGTCGAGGCGGCCGACCTGGTGCTCAAGGGCATGGAGAAGGCCATCTCCAAGGGCGAGGTCACCTATGACTTCCATCGCCAGATGGACGATGCCAAGCTGCTCAAGTGTTCCGAGTTCGGCCAGGCCGTCGCCGATAACATGTAAGATGTAGGACGCGATGCCGGACCCGGGCCCTCGTCCGCCTCCAGGCGGACGAGGGCCCTTTGCGTTCGTGTAGCCCGTAAACCAGCGTTGGTGATGAACCCTGCCGGCGCGGTGGCGTCCAATCACGGTTGAGATGATCGCCGCGCGCGGCTTGTCGAGATGGATAGTGGCTCTTATGTTCAGTAGAGATGATGAGGTGACAGCGCGAATGTGGCAGGCCTTCCCGTCAGGAGGCATGACGCGACCGCCGGGCCCGGATTCCCCCGGCCTGCAAGATACCGGGCGACCCGAGGAAGAGGACGGCGATCTGGCGGTGCAGCCTGCCGACCCGGAGGTGGCACGTCCTCCCATGTACAAGGTAGTGCTGCACAATGACGACTTCACGCCCATGGAGTTCGTGGTCGAGGTGCTGCAGACCTTCTTCCATATGGACAGCGAGGCGGCGGTGCAGATCATGCTGACCGTCCATACACGAGGCAAGGCGACCTGCGGTGTCTTTACTCACGACATCGCGGAAACCAAAAGCCATCAGGTCAATCAATATGCAAGAGAGTGTCAGCATCCGCTGCTGTGCGACATCGAGGCGGCGGACTGAGTGGCATGGTCGAGGAGGAAGTGCGGCGGTCAAGCGTTGAGGCCGAACTTGCAACGCTACCGTTTGTACCCGAATGTTGATGATGCCGGACCATGAACGATCCGACGCGAAGCCCTGAGCGGCGAGAAGGGGACTGCCATGCTGAGTAAAGAACTTGAACTGACCCTGAACACGGCCTTCACCGTGGCTCGCTCCAAGCGCCACGAGTTCATGACCGTGGAGCACCTGCTGCTGGCACTGCTCGACAATGCCTCGGCGGCGGACGTGCTGCGCGCCTGCGGGGCCAACCTCGACAAGCTGCGGTCCGACCTGCAGGATTTCATCAATTCCACCACGCCGCTGATTCCCGAGGATCAGTCTGACCGTGAGACGCAGCCGACCCTGGGGTTCCAGCGCGTGCTGCAGCGCGCGGTCTTCCATGTCCAGTCGTCCGGCAAGAGCGAGGTCACCGGCGCCAACGTGCTGGTGGCGATCTTCTCCGAGCAGGAGAGCCAGGCGGTCTACTTCCTCAAGCAACAGAACGTGGCGCGGGTCGATGCCGTCAACTACATCGCCCACGGCATCTCCAAGGTGGCCGGCCATGGTCAGAGCCCGTCTTCGCCCTCGCCCGAGGCCGAGGAGGCCGAGGAGGGGGGCGCCGAAACGGGCTCCAACCCCTTGACCAGCTACGCCACCAACCTCAACGAGCAGGCGAGGATGGGCAAGATCGATCCGCTGATCGGTCGCGACCATGAACTCGAGCGCGTGGTGCAGATCCTGGCGCGGCGCCGCAAGAACAACCCGCTGCTGGTGGGCGAGGCCGGGGTCGGCAAGACCGCCATCGCCGAGGGGCTGGCCAAGCGCGTCGTCGAGGAGGACGTGCCCGAGGTGATCAGCGACGCCGTGGTCTATTCGCTGGACATGGGCGCGCTGCTGGCCGGCACCAAGTACCGCGGCGACTTCGAGAAACGCCTGAAGAACCTGCTGGCCGAGCTGCGCAAGCAGCCCAATGCCATCCTGTTCATCGACGAGATCCACACGGTGATCGGCGCGGGCGCCGCCTCCGGCGGGGTGATGGACGCCTCCAACCTGCTCAAGCCGCTGCTCTCCTCGGGCGAGCTGCGCTGCATTGGCTCCACCACCTTCCAGGAGTATCGCGGCATCTTCGAGAAGGATCGCGCCCTGGCTCGGCGCTTCCAGAAGGTCGACGTGATGGCGCCCTCGGTAGAGGACACCACCCGGATCCTCAAGGGCCTGCGCTCGCGCTTCGAGGAGCACCACCAGCTGAAGTACACCGATGCGGCCCTGGAGAGCGCGTCACGGCTGTCTGATCGCTATATCAACGACCGTCACCTGCCCGACAAGGCCATCGACGTGATCGACGAGGCCGGCGCCCATCAGCGGCTGCTGCCGCCGGAGGTGCGCGTCGATACCATCGACGTGGATCAGGTCGAGGCCGTGGTGGCCTCCATCGCGCGGATTCCGCCGAAGAGCGTCTCGAGCTCCGATCGCAAGCTGCTGGCCAACATCGATCGCGATCTCAAGATGCTGGTGTTCGGCCAGGACGAGGCCATCGACAGCCTTGCCGCGGCGATCAAGCTGTCGCGGGCCGGCCTCAAGTCGCCGGACAAGCCGGTGGGCAGCTTCCTGTTCGCCGGCCCCACCGGGGTCGGCAAGACCGAGGTGGCCCGCCAGCTCTCGCACATCATGGGCATCGAGCTGGTGCGCTTCGACATGTCCGAGTACATGGAGCGCCACACCGTGTCGCGGCTGATTGGTGCGCCTCCCGGCTACGTCGGCTACGACCAGGGCGGGCTGCTCACCGAGGCGATCACCAAGCAGCCCCACTGCGTGCTGCTGCTCGACGAGATCGAGAAGGCGCACCCCGAGGTCTTCAACCTGCTGCTGCAGGTCATGGATCACGGCCGCCTGACCGACAACAACGGCCGCGAGGCGGATTTCCGTCACGTGATCCTGATCATGACCTCCAATGCCGGGGTCGAGCAGGCCACGCGGCGCTCCATCGGCTTCCAGAGCCAGGACCACTCCACCGATGCCATGGAGGTGATCCGCAAGACCTTCTCGCCGGAGTTCCGCAACCGCCTGGACGGCATCATCCAGTTCCACGCCCTGCCCACCTCGGTGGTACGCAACGTGGTCGACAAGTTCCTGGTGGAGCTGCAGGCGCAACTCGACGAGAAGCGTGTCCAGCTGGACGTGGACGATGCGGCGCGGGAGTGGCTGGCCGAGAAGGGCTACGATCCCGACATGGGGGCACGCCCGATGGCTCGCCTGATTCAGGAGAAGCTCAAGAAGCCGCTGGCCGAGCTGATCCTGTTCGGCGAGCTCGCCGAGCACGGTGGCGTGGTGCACGTCAGCGTGGAAGCCGGCGATCTGCACCTGGCCACGGAGTCGGAGCTGGCCGACGCGCCCTGAGGAAAGCCAGGTCGGCTAAACCATCAGTCGGCCAAACCATCACAGCGCCCTGTCTTCGGACGGGGCGTTGTTCGTTCGGGCGTGATGCGGGAGGAGGTGGCGGACGCGAAGGCGGACGACACTCGAGCGGCGCCCGGGCCTGGTGGCCCGATCGGCGCTCAGCGGGCGCGGTAGACGATGCGGCCCTTGGACAGGTCGTAGGGAGTCAGTTCGACCTTGACCTTGTCGCCGGTGAGGATGCGAATGTAGTGCTTGCGCATCTTGCCGGAGATATGGGCGGTCACCACGTGGCCGTTCTCGAGTTCGACGCGGAACGTAGTGTTGGGAAGGGTATCGACGACGACGCCTTCCATTTCGATATGGTCTTCACGTGCCATATAGGCGGTTCCTCGCTGATGATGACAAAAAACGGGCGGCGCGGTGTCGCGGCAGGGCCACCCGTGCCGACAGGATAGCGCGATATTGTGCCGCATGCCGCTCGTCATGGCAAAGGAACCCTGGTTCGATTGCGCCTATTGCGTGGTGATCAGGCGCCGCCAGTGGCGACCGTCGAGCATCTCCAGCGGCTGGAAGCTCTGCTTGTAGGCCATCTTGCGACACTCGCGGATCCAGTAGCCGAGATAGACATGCGGCAGCCCCAGCTCGTGGGCGCGCAGGACCAGTGATAAGACGGCCAGGGTGCCCAGGGAGCGCCGCTCCAGTTCGGGCGCGGGATCGAAGAACGTGTAGATGGCCGAGAGGCCGTGCTCGAGCTGATCGAAGGCCGAAACGGCCACCAGTCGCCCGTCGAGGCGAAACTCCAGCAGTCGGGCATAGGGCTGGTCGAGGGTCAGGAAGGTGCGGTACTGCTCGTGGCTCGGCGGGTACATGTCGCCATCGGCATGGCGGGTCCTGACGTAGTGCGCATAGAGGGCATAGTGCTCGGGATCGAAGAGGGCTGGGCGCACGTGCAGGCTGAGGTCGGCGTTGCGGTTCAGCAGCTTGCGCTGGGTACGACTCGGTGAGAACGCCTCCACCGGGATGCGCACCGAGATGCAGGCGTTGCAGGTATCGCAGTGGGGTCGGTAGAGATGGCGGCCGCTGCGACGAAAGCCGAGCAGCGCCAGGGCGTCGTAAACGCCTCGGCTCGGCGCCTCCTGGGGGTCGAGGAATAGCGTGGTTGCCTCACGGCCCGCCAGGTAGCTGCAGGCGTGAGGTACGGTCAGAAAGAAGCGCAGGTCCCTGACCGGCTGTCGGGGGGCGTTGCTGCTCAAAGCTGCCGTCTCCTCTGCGTCTTGCTCGCGCGAATCCCCGGCCCGGTCATCCTACGGTGCCGATCGTCTCGAAGGACCAATTGGGGGCCGGCGCGATCGCCTCCGCTTGCCGACGGTCATGCGCGGGTTCACCCAGCCACTGATCAAGATAGTCGATGAACTCTCGGCGGGCGATGTCTCGTGCGCCCAGGCTCGCCAGGTGATCGGTGTGCATCTGGCAGTCGATCAGTCGACCGTCGCCGGCGGCCATGACTCGGGCCAGCTGTACCAGGGCGACCTTGGAGGCGTCGGGCTCTCGGGAGAACATCGACTCGCCGAAGAACACCGGCCCCAGCGCGATGCCGTAGAGACCGCCGACCAGAGCATCGTCGCGCCATACCTCCACGGAGTGGGCCGCCCCGAGCGCGTGCAGCTGCCCGTAGGCCGTGCGCATCTCGTCGGTGATCCAGGTGCCCGGCTGGTCGTCACGCGGGGCCGCGCAGGCCACCATCACCGCCTCGAAGGCGCGGTCGGCGGTTATCGTGAATCCAGCGTTGCGCAGCCGCTTGGCGAGGCTTCGCCGCACGCGGATCTCGCCGGGCACCAGCACCATGCGCGGGTCCGGGCTCCACCAGAGGATCGGTTGATCATCGCCGAACCAGGGGAAGATACCGTGGCGATAGGCGGCCAGCAGCCAGGCCGGGGTCAGGGCGCCGCCCGCGGCCAGCAGGCCGTCGGGATCGCGCAGCGCTGACTCGACGGGGGGAAATTGTACGGCGTGCGCGGGTAGCCAGGGCAGCATGGGGCCTCTTCCTCATTGACGGCTCGTTCAGTCTGCCGCGCCGCGGAGCAGGGCTCAAGGCATGCCGGCCCCTGTGATGGTGAGCGCTTGCTCGGTATGATTGATGCCATGACATCCGCAATACGCCATGTGGGCGCAAGGGAGGTGGCCGCTTGAGTGTCAAGAAAAGGTCCTCGTCGCGTCGTGAGGCGGCGGCGAATGCCAGGGAGAAGGCCAGGCGCGTCGGCCTGCGGCTGCAGGGGGCGACTCGCGAGGGCGTGGTGATCATCCTGCTGGCCGCCTGCGTGTTCCTGTTGCTGGCGCTCTACAGCTTCCGTAGGGACGACCCCGGCTGGTCGAGCAGCGGCCCGGAGACCGAGGTCGCCAACTGGATGGGCGCCTTCGGCGCCTGGCTCGCCGATGTGCTCTACTCGCTGTTCGGTGTCAGCGCCTTATGGTGGCCGGGCATGCTGGGGTTCGCCGCCTGGTGGCTGATCCGTTCGCGTCAGGTGCGCTTCGAGTGGGATCCCACTGCCCTGGCGGTGCGCTGCGGTGGGTTGGTGCTGCTTTTGCTGGGCACCACCACCCTGGGGGCGCTGCACTTCTACCGCCCCGATGGCCCCTTGCCCTACTCGACGGGCGGCATCCTCGGGGAGGGCCTGGTCGGTGCGCTGCTGCCCCTAGTGGGCGCGGGCGGCACCGGCCTGCTCTCCGTGGCGGCCATGCTCTGTGGTTTTCCCCTGTTCACCGGTCTCTCCTGGTTGACGGTGATGGACGAGCTGGGCCGTCGCGGCCTGCTGGGGTGGCGCTGGGTGGTCGACCGGTTCGGGCTGTCGCGGGAGCGCCGCGCCGAGCGGCGTGACCTCGACCAGCAGACCCGCGAGACAAGGGATGCCGAGGCGCCGTCCGCAAGCCCCGAAGAGACCGACGAGCGGCCTCCCTGGTGGCGGCGGCTGGGCCGCCGCCGCGATGACGCGCCGACGCTGGCGACCGATCCCGGCTTCGGCGACGACGGTGAGACCGATATCCCCTGGGAGGTGCCCGAGCGCACGCCGTCGGCCAAGCGCCCAGAGGCCGCCTACTCGGCGCGCATGGCGCAGGAGCCGCGGGTCGATATTACGCCCCTCGAGGCGCCACGCCCCGAGACGTCTCGCCGCGACTCGCCGCCCGCACGTGCCTCCGCCGAGGTCGATGCGCCCGAGCGTTCCCGTGCGCCGCGAGTCGAGCCCACTGCCGAGGCGATGCGTTCGTCCGCCGAGCCCCGGGAGCTCGATGAGCGCCCCGATACGGGTGGCCATGACGCCGAGGCGCCGGGCGCGCGGCGCCGGCCGGAGACGATTCCCGAGCCGGTGCTGCCCGACGATGACGAGGTGACGCCGGCCTGGCAGGGGCCGGCCCTGCGGGCGTGCCGCGACGACGAGCGTCTGGACGGCGTACTCGATGCGTCCATCGACGCCCATGACGCCTCGCGCAGAGAAACTCAGGACGCTGCCGAAGACGTCGACGAGCCGCCCGTGGCGCGCGCCTCCTCCGGGGCTTCGCCGCACTCGCCCGCGCGCGATTCCCGTCGACAGGAGCCACGTCTCGCCGATTGGCAGAGTGGTGACGCCGAGTTCGACGAGGAGGCCTCGGAGCCGTTCCTCACCTCTCATACGGTTCGTGAAGCCCCCGAGGCGATTCGGGAAGACCCCGAGGCGACACGCGACGCCTCTCGAGCGGATCGCGAGGAGCCGCACGATGCCGCCGAGGCGCCGCCCCGGCGCGATCCCGGCGTGGCGCCCCCCGAGCCCGCCGAGCAGGAGGACGAGCCGAGCGTGGACGACGCCGCGCCTGCCCGGAAAGACGATGCGCCCCGGGTAGCGAGTGCCGAGCAGGCGCGCGAGGCCGCCGACGAGCCCGAGGGCCCGGCGCTGTGGACCGTGGAGCACCTGCAGAACCAGCGGCCGATGTTTGACGATCTGCAGGAGCCCGATGGCGAGCTGCCGAACCTGCGCCTGCTGACGCCGCCGGAGCCCCAGCAGCGCAACTACTCCGAGCAGCAGCTCGCCGAGATGGCCGAGCTGCTCGAGACGCGGCTGCGCGAATACGGCGTCCGCGCCGAGGTGGTCGACACCTGGCCGGGGCCGGTGATCACGCGTTTCGAGATCAAGCCGGCGGCGGGCGTGAAGGTCTCCAAGATCAGCAACCTGGCCAAGGACCTGGCGCGCTCCCTGATGGTCAAGAGCGTACGGGTGGTCGAGGTGATTCCTGGCCGGCCCACCGTGGGCATCGAGATCCCCAATCCGCACCGGGCGATGATCCGCCTGCGCGAGGTCATCGATTCCGACAGTTACCAGCATGAGGCCTCGGCGCTGACCCTGGCGCTGGGTCAGGACATTGGCGGTGGCCCGGTGGTGGCCAACCTCGGCAAGATGCCCCATCTGCTGGTCGCCGGCACCACCGGCTCGGGCAAGTCGGTGGGCGTCAACGCCATGCTGATCTCGATGTTGCTCAAGGCGACGCCCGACGAGGTGCGCATGATCATGGTCGACCCCAAGATGCTGGAGCTGTCGGTCTACGACGGCATCCCTCATCTATTGGCGCCGGTGGTCACCGACATGAAGGAGGCGGCCAACGCCCTGCGCTGGTGCGTCGCCGAGATGGAGCGGCGCTACAAGCTGATGGCCGCCATGGGCGTGCGCAACATCGCCGGCTTCAACGCCAAGCTCGACGAGGCCGAGCGGGCCGGCGCCCAGGTGGCCGACCCGCTGTGGGAACCGCAGCCCTGGGAGATGCACCAGGCCCCGCCGGTGCTCGAGAAGCTGCCCTACATCGTGGTGGTGATCGACGAGTTTGCCGACATGTTCATGATCGTCGGCAAGAAGGTCGAGGAGCTGATCGCGCGCCTGGCGCAGAAGGCCCGTGCCGCCGGCATCCACCTGATTCTCGCCACCCAGCGCCCCTCGGTGGACGTGGTGACCGGCCTGATCAAGGCCAACATCCCCACCCGCATGGCCTTCCAGGTCTCATCGCGGGTCGATTCGCGCACCATCCTCGATCAGGGCGGCGCCGAGAACCTGCTGGGCCACGGCGACATGCTCTACCTGCCCGCAGGCTCCGGCATGCCGACCCGCGTGCACGGCGCCTTCGTCGATGACGACGAGGTACATCGGGTGGTCGAGGACTGGAAGCGCCGCGGCGAGCCGGAGTACATCGACGAGATCCTCTCCGGCGGCGTCTCCGCCGAGGCCCTGGCCGGGCTCGAGGCCGAGGGGAGCGGCGGCGACGGCGATGCCGAGCAGGACGCGCTCTACGACGAGGCGGTGCAGTTCGTGACGGAGTCGCGGCGAGCCTCCATTTCGGCCGTTCAGCGGCGTTTCAAGATCGGCTACAACCGGGCGGCGCGCCTGGTCGAGTCGATGGAGATGGCCGGCGTGGTCTCCACCATGGGCACCAACGGCGCCCGCGAGGTGCTGGCGCCGCCCCCGGTGGGCGACTGATGCACCGCAATCATGCAGCAACGATGAAAGCCTGCGACGGGCGTGCAACCCGTCGGGGCTTGTCCGGTCCGAGTGTCAGGATGCCATGATGGACCCGTCCAGGGAGACAGAGACGATGAGCATGAATAAGACCCTCGCCGCGCTGGCCGTGACGCTTTGCGTGCCGATATCGGCCCTGGCCAGTGAAGGCGCCGATCGCCTGGCGGCGATCCTCGAGCCGCTTGAGACCTATGCGGCCGACTTCGAGCAGCAGATCCTCGATGGCAGCGGCCAGCGCCTGCAGGAGGCGCGCGGTCGCATGTGGCTGTCGCGTCCCGGCAAGTTCCGCTGGGAGGTGGAGGCGCCCTATGAACAGCTGGTGGTCTCCGGTGGTGAGGAGGTGATCCTCTATGACCCCGACCTCGAGCAGGCCACGGTGCAGCCGCTCGATCAGCGCGTGACCCATACCCCGGCCCTGCTGCTCTCCGGCAGCGCCGACGAGCTGACCGACAGCTACGAGGTTACCCGTCAGCAGCAGGGGGCCAGCGAGACCTTTATCCTGGCGCCGAAGGATCCCGACACCCTGTTCGAGGAGCTGAAGATGACCTTCCGCGGCGAGGCGCTGGACATGCTGCAGATGACCGACAGCACCGGTCAGCGCACCGCCATCGGCTTCGATAACGTGCGCATGAACGAGGGGGTGGACGAAAGCCGCTTCGCTTTCGATATCCCCGCGGGCACCGATGTGATCCGCTCGACGCAGTAACGCGCAAGCCCGATAGCGCTACCGAAGACCCCCGCCGGCACTCACCTCCGGCGGGGGTCTTCATTTGCGCGGCGCCCGATCGCCGCCGGCGTTACCCGCCGGCGTTACCCGCCGGCGTCGTCCGCCTCGGCGTCCCGCTGCGCCCGCCAGGCCATGATCTGGGCGTAGCGCTTCTCCTGGCCGTGGCTGGTGGGGTGATAGAGCGGGCGGTGGGGCACCTCGTCGGGCCAGCAGTCGTGGGCGCTGCCGGCCGGATAGCCGTCGGGCTCGCTGTGCGCGTAGCGATAACCCTCGCCGTGGCCCAGCGACTCCATCAGCTTGGTCGGGGCGTTGCGCAGGTAGGTGGGTACCTCGAGCCGCGGCTGCGAGGCCGCCAGATCCTTGGCCTGCTTCCAGGCGCGATCGATGGCGTTGCTCTTCGGGGCCACCGCCAGATGGATGGCGGCGTGGGCAATGGCGCGCTGGCCCTCGTAGTCGCCCAGGCGCAGGTAGGCATCCCAGGCCGACATGACCAGCGGCAGGGCGCGCGGGTCGGCGTTGCCGACGTCCTCCGAGGCGATGGCCGTCAGGCGACGGATCACGTCCAGCGGGTCGCCGCCACCCTGCATGAAGCGGGCGATGTAGAGCAGGGCGGCGTCGGGGCGCGAGGAGCGGATCGACTTGTGGATCGCCGAGAGCAGGTCATAGTAGTGATCGCCCTGCTTGTCGAAGGCGCTGGCGGTGTGGCCGATCACGTCCTCCAGCGCCTCGCGGGGCAAGCGCTCGCCGCTCCCCTCGGCCAGCGTGAAGTCGCAGGCGGTCTCCAGCAGGCCCAGCGCCCGTCGGGCATCGCCGGCGGCGGCGCGGGCCAGTATCGCCAGCACCTCATCGTTCACCTGGATCCGTCGGGCGCCCAGGCCGCGCGTCTCATCATTCAGCGCTCGCTGCATGACCTCCACGAGCTCGGCCTCGGTGAGCGACTTGAGGACGTGGACCCGGGCCCGCGAGAGCAGCGCCGAGTTGACCTCGAAGGAAGGGTTCTCGGTGGTGGCACCGATCAGCGTCAGCAGCCCCGATTCCACATGGGGCAGCAGGGCGTCCTGCTGGCTCTTGTTGAGACGGTGGATCTCGTCGAGAAACAGCAGGGTGGGGCGCTCCCGGGCCTGGAAGTCGCGGGCGCGATCGACCGCGGCGCGAATCTCCTTGACCCCGGCCATCACCGCCGAGAGGTGCTCCAGGTGAGCACCGGAGACCTCGGCGAGGATCTCGGCCAGGGTGGTCTTGCCGGTGCCGGGAGGCCCCCAGAGGATCATCGAGCGCACCACCCCGCTCTCGGCCATGCGCGCCAATGGCTTGCCAGGACCCACCAGCGCCTGCTGGCCCACGTAGTCCTCGAGGCGGCGCGGACGCATGCGAAAGGCCAGGGGGGCCGCATCGTCCGGGGCGTGGCGCTGGAAGAGATCCATGTCTGACTCCTTGGCGCATGGCTGATAGAGTGGATGTGTCATCGCAGGCAATACGACCCTGGATGAGAGGCAAGATTCGCCCCGGGGGACTAGCCTGAGGCAGGTCGTTTTATTGGTGCACGTTACGCCCGGTGAACCTGACGTGCCGGGGCGAATCCAACGCTGAAGAACATCCTAGGCATCATTGTCAGCACCACCGCTCTCTGATCCACCGCTCGTATCCCATATCGCCATGGAGGAGACCGCCGACATGCCCAAGCTGAACCAGTTGCGTCAGGATCATGCCAACATGGCGCGCATGTTGCACGTTCTGCAGCTCAAGCAGAAGACCCTGGCCCAGGGCGCGCGCCCCAACTTCCAGCTGGTCAGAGAGGTCGTGGACTACATCCTCGATTACCAGGAGGGTTTTACCCGGCCCCTCGAGAAGGTCTGCAGCGAGCGGCTCAAGGAGCTGGATCCGTCGAGTGCCGAGGTCACCGAGCAGCTCGCCAAGGATTATCGCTCGTTGAAGGCTCGGCTGAACCGCCTCTCCAACGATCTCGACATGATTCTCATGGATTCGGTCGTGCCCATGGACAAGTTCGCCGAGGACCTCAAGTCTTACCTGGAGAGCCACCGCGCTTATCTCAGGGAAGAGCGTGAACAGCTCTTCCCGCTGATCCGCGAGAACTTCAACGACGAGGACTTCAAGGCCCTGGCAGAGGCCCTGCCGGAAGGCGCCCAGGACCATGTCGCGCGCCTGGAAGAGGCCTATCCCGAGCTCTATCACGAGCTGCGCGACGCCCCCGTCCCTCAGACCTGAGTCCGACCATTCACGCGGGGCCTCCATGGACGGAGCCCCGTCATCGTGCGTCCACTCGGCTACGAACGAAAGCGTTTGGGCGCTCGTGAATCACGCCAGGGAGCCTCGCCCCTTCGGCTCGGCCGCGACTCTGGGGTAGAATGCCCGGCATCGCCCGCGGTCACTCCCCGATCATGCCCCCTTGTCTCGCGCACGTCCCATCGCTGTTCCTCCCGTCGCCGACGTCGCCCCTGGCAGGGACGCTCGGTCGATGGTAGCTCCGATCCTGGTCTTCGATTCCGGCGTGGGCGGTCTGTCGGTGGTGCAGGCGCTGCGCCACCGGCTGCCCGGCGTCGCCCTGGCCTACGCCTGTGATAATGCCATGCTGCCCTACGGGCGACGCGAGGATGCCTGGCTGGTGCAGCGGATTCGGTCCGTCTGCCAGGCGGCGGTGGCGGCCAGCGGCTGTCGGGCGCTGGTGGTGGCCTGCAACACGGCCAGTACCCTGGCGCTGGATGCGCTGCGCGAGTGCCTGACCATTCCCGTGATCGGGACCGTGCCGGCCATCAAGCCGGCCGCCTCGGTGAGCCGGACACGCCACATCGGCCTGCTGGCGACCAGCGCCACCGTGTCACGCCCCTATACCCTGCGGCTGATCCAGGATTTCGCGGCCGACTGCCGCGTCACCCGGCTCGCGGCCGATGCCCTGGTGGGCGAGGCGGAGCGCCTGGTGGTCGGGGAAGTCCCGGACCGCGTGGCGATCGGGCGAGCCCTCGCGCCGCTTTGGGAGGCGTCGGCCGTCGAAGTGCCGCCCCTGGACACCGTGGTGCTGGGCTGCACCCACTTCCCGCTGCTGCGCCGCTGGCTTGCCGAGGCAGCCCCCCGTGAGGTGGCCTGGGTCGACTCCGGGGAGGCCATTGCGCGCCGCGTGGCCCAGGTGGTGACGGCCCCCGATCGCTGCCAGGCCGCCGGACCGAGCTACGCCACGGCCCTCGACGAGCGCCTGGGCAAGGGGCTTGCCGCCTTCGGCTTCGCCCCGCCAAGGTGGCTGCAGCCGGGCTGAATCACCCGCGTTCGCTGTAGGCTCACCGCCCCCTATTCATCACTTATCATCACTGACCCTTACTACAGGAGCCGCCGTGGCCATTCCCGTCGTCGACCCCGCCCGCTATGACCAGCAGCTCGAGGCCAAGCGCGAGCGCATCATCCGCGACTTCGCACGCTTCGCACCGCCGTCGCTTGCAGTCTTTCCCTCGCCGCCGAGCCACTATCGCCAGCGCTGCGAGTTCCGCCTCTGGCACGAGGGGGACGATCTCTTCTACGCCATGTTCGAGGTGGATCCCGAGGACCCGAAGAAGAAGACGGTCGTGCGCCTCGATGACTATCCGGTGGCCAGCCGGCAGATCAACGACCTCATGCCGCGCCTGCTCGACGCGATCCGCGACAACGACCTGCTGCGCCGCCGCCTGTTTCAGGTCGAGTTCCTCACCACTCTCACCGGCGAGGCGCTGGTGACGCTGATCTACCATCGCCGTCTCGATGAGGCCTGGGAGGCCGAGGCCCGTGCCCTGCAGGAGGCGCTCGGCATCATGATCATCGGCCGCGCCCGCAAGCAGCGCCTGGTGCTGGAACGCGACCACGTCTGGGAGCGCCTGACGGTGGACGACGAGTCGCTGGTCTACCAGCAGGTGGAGAACAGCTTCACCCAGCCTAACGCCGAGATCTGCCGCTCGATGCTCTCCTGGGCGCGGGACGTCACCCAGGGCAGCCAGGACGGCGACCTGGTGGAGCTCTACTGCGGCAACGGCAACTTCACCGTGGCGCTCGCCGGCAACTTCCGGCGGGTGCTGGCCACCGAGATCTCGCGCACCTCGGTGGCCAGTGCACGGATCAACCTCGAGGCCAACGGCATCGACAACGCCGAGGTGGGGCGCATGTCCGCCGAGGAGTTCTCCCAGGCCCTGAAAGGCGAGAAGGGCGGTCGCCGGGTCAGCGAGATGGCCCTCGACGACTACGCCTTCTCCACCGTGCTGGTGGACCCGCCGCGGGCCGGCCTCGATGACGAGAGCTGTCAACAGCTCAGCGACTATGACCGTATCGTCTATATTTCATGCAATCCCGAGACCCTGGCCGAGAATCTCGAGACGCTGACCCGCACCCACGAGATTCGGCGCTTCGCGCTCTTCGACCAGTTTCCCTGGACCCACCATTGCGAGTGCGGGGTCCTGCTGGTGCGTCGCGACTGATTCGACCTTGGTCGAAGCGGTGGGCGCGTTGTCAAGCCACGATGCGTAACCGACATGCTCTATGAGTGAAGAGGCATGTGGTTGGGGGCGGCTCGGGAAGTGACGTAAGCTGGACGGCGATGCGGCCAGGAGGCCGCCCGTCAAGTTCTTCCGGCCGCTTCCGGCGGCCGCTGGCAGCCGAGGTGATGGATGCAACATGTCGCACACGAGGAGACCCGCGAGGATCTGCTCAAGCAACTCGAGGAGCGGCTGCAAGGCCGTCTGGACGAGGACAAGGCCGCCCAGGTCCATGCCTTCGCCCGCCACTTCTATGCCACGATCCCGCTCGACGACCTGGCCGATCGCCGTCTCGACGACATCTACGGTGCCACGCTCTCCGTCTGGCACTTCCTGCAGCAGTTCGATCCCGCCGACCCCAAGGTGCGGGTCTTCAACCCCGACTTCGAGCAGCACGGCTGGCAGTCCACGCATACCTTCATCGCCGTGCTGCACGAGGACATGCCCTTCCTGGTCGACTCCGTGCGCATCGAGCTCAACCGCCGCGGCATGACCGTGCACGCCATTCATAACGCCGTGCTGGCCTCCCAGCGCGATAGCGAGCATCGCCTCGAGCGGGTCTCGCCGACCCAGCAGGCCGATGCCCCGGAGAACCGCGAGTCGCTGATCGCCATCGAGGTGGATCGCCACTCCGACCCGGCGGTGCTCGAGGATATCGAGGCCAGCCTGCAGGAAGTGCTGCGCGACGTGCGCACCGCGGTGGCCGACTTCGAACCGATGCGCGATCAGGCCCGGGCGGCCCTGGCCGAGCTCAAGGCCTCGCGGCCCGAGCAGGTCAAGGTCGAGGACCATGAGGAGGCCACGGCCTTCGTCGAGTGGCTGCTCCACGACAACTTCACCTTCCTCGGCTACGACGAATACGCCGTCCACGAGGAGCAGGGGCGTCAGCGCCTGGATCGTGTCGAGCAGAGCGAGCTGGGGGTCTTCCGCCTCGATCAGCCCCGCTATCAGGAGCGCATCCGCACCGATCAGGGCGTCGAGGGCGACCGCTTCGTGCTGGTGCCCCAGCTGCTGTCGTTCGCCAAGAGCGCCCACCACGCGCGGATCCACCGACCTACCTATCCCGACTACATCTCCATCGATCGCTACGACGATCAGGGGCGGGTGATCGGCGAACGGCGCTTTTTGGGCCTGTTCACCGCCACGGTCTACAACGAGTCGCCGCGCAACGTGCCGATCCTGCGCCGCAAGCTCGACACGGTGATGGACAACTCCGGCTTCAATCCCAAGGGCCACAACGGCAAGCACCTGCTGCACATCCTCGAGGTCTATCCCCGCGACGACCTGTTCCAGATCGATACCGACGAGCTGACGCAGACGTCGCTGGGCATCCTCGACATGCGCGAGCGGCGCCGCGTGCGGCTGTTCATCCGCGAGGATCGCTCCGGACGCTTCTACTCCTGCCTGGCCTTCGTGCCGCGGGACGTCTTCTCCACCGAGCTGCGCCAGCGCATCCAGCAGCTGCTGTGCGAGGAGCTCGACGCCACCTTCGGCGATTTCAACACTTACCTCTCCGAATCGGTGCTGGCGCGCATTCAGTTCATCCTGCGCTTCAAGGGCGACCGGCCCACGGAGTACGACCTGCGCCGTCTGGAAGCCAAGCTGGCGACGCTGGCGCGCAACTGGCGCGACGATCTCCAGGGTGCCGCTATCGAGGGCTTCGGCGAGGAGCAGGCCAACCTGCTGATGGATCGCTTCCGCGACGCCTTCCCGGCGAGCTACCGCGACGACTTCTCGGCACGCACCGCGGTCTACGACCTGCAGCACATCAGCGAGCTGGATGACGGCGCCCCGCTGGCCCTTTCCCTCTACCGCCTGGTGGAAGAGGAGGGCAGCGGCGTCAACCTCAAGCTGTTCCACCGCGACCGGCCGATTCCGCTCTCCGACGTGCTACCGATGATGGAGAACCTGGGGCTGCGCGTGCTCGGCGAGCGCCCCTACGAGGTGCAGGCCAAGGATCACAGCTACTGGATCCACGACTTCGATCTCGAGCACCACACCAGTAACGAGGTCAACCTTCAGGAGATGCGCAAGCCCTTCATCGAGGCCTTCCAGCGCATCTGGATCGGCGAGGCGGACAACGATCCGTTCAACCGGCTGATCATCGGCGCCAACCTGGACTGGCGCGAAGTCGCCATGCTCAGGGGCTACGCCCGCTACCTGAAGCAGATCCGCTTTGGCGTCTCCCAGGATTACATGGCCACCACCCTGGTCAATCATCCGGAGATCACCCGCGAGCTGGTGACCCTGTTCGAGCTGCGCTTCGATCCCAACGAGCGCCCGCCCGAGGGCGAGGTCGAGGCCTGCAGCGCGCGCATCCTGGCGCTGCTCGACGACGTCGCCAGCCTCAACGACGACCAGCTGCTGCGCCGCTACATGGAGATGATCCAGGCGACACAGCGCACCAACTACTACCAGAAGGGCGCCGACGGCCGTCAGAAGGACTACATGGCCTTCAAGATGGAGCCTTCTCGGATCACCGGCATGCCCAAGCCGCGGCCGGCCCACGAGATCTTCGTCTGCTCGCCGCGGGTCGAGGGCGTGCACCTGCGCGGCGGCAAGGTCGCCCGCGGCGGGCTGCGCTGGTCCGACCGCTTCGAGGATTTCCGGACCGAGGTGCTGGGGCTGGTCAAGGCGCAGCAGGTCAAGAACGCGGTGATCGTGCCGGTGGGCGCCAAGGGCGGCTTCGTCTGCAAGCGGATGCCCGAAGGCGCGGATCGCGATGCCATCCAGCAGGAAGGCATCGCCTGCTACAAGATCTTCATCCGTGCCCTGCTCGACGTCACCGACAACCGGGTGGGCGGCGAGATCGTGCCGCCTGAGGACGTGGTGCGCCACGACGACGACGATGCCTACCTGGTGGTGGCCGCCGACAAGGGCACCGCGACCTTCTCGGACATCGCCAACGAGATCTCCGCCGAGTACGGCCACTGGCTGGGCGACGCCTTCGCCTCCGGCGGGGCCAACGGCTACGACCACAAGAAGATGGGCATCACCGCCAAGGGCGCCTGGGAGTCGGTCCAGCGCCACTTCCGCGGCCTGGGGCTGAACACCCAGCAGGACGAGTTCTCGGTGGTCGGCATCGGCGACATGGCGGGCGACGTCTTCGGCAACGGCATGCTGCTCTCCGACAAGATTCGCCTGGTGGGTGCCTTCAACCACCTGCACATCTTCGTCGATCCGACCCCCGACGTGGCGGCGAGCTTCGCCGAGCGCCAGCGCCTGTTCGCTTTGCCGCGCTCCAGCTGGCAGGACTACGACGCCGCGCTGATCTCCGAGGGAGGCGGTATCTTCAGCCGCGCCGCCAAGACCGTGCCCATCTCGCGGCAGATGAAGGCGCTGTTCGGCATCAAGGAGGACAAGCTCTCCCCCAACGAGCTGATCCGCGCAATGCTCAAGTCGCGGGTCGACCTGCTGTGGAACGGCGGCATCGGCACCTACGTGAAGTGCAGCGAAGAGACCGATGCCCAGGTCGGCGACAAGGCCAACGACGGCCTGCGCGTCGACGGCCGCGAGCTCAACTGCCGGGTAGTCGGCGAGGGCGGCAACCTCGGCCTCACTCAGCGGGGCCGCATGGAGGCCGCCGCCAAGGGCGTGCGGGTCAACACCGACTTCATCGACAACGCCGGCGGGGTCAACTGCTCCGACCACGAGGTCAACATCAAGATCCTCATCGACGAGGTGGTCAAGCGCGGTGACATGACCGAGAAGCAGCGCAATAAGCTGCTCGCCGACATGACCGCCGAAGTCTCGGACCTGGTGCTCAAGGACAACTATCGCCAGACCCAGGCGCTGGATCTCGCCGAGCGTCTCTCGAAGCAGGGCATCGGCCCCTTCCGGCGCTTCATCAGCGAACTGGAAGCGACCGGCCAGATCGATCGCGAGCTGGAGTTCCTGCCCGACGACGAGCTGCTCCAGGAGCGCGCCGCCAACGAGCAGGGCATGCTGCTGCCGGAGCTCTCGGTGCTGATCTCCTACGCCAAGAGCGTGCTCAAGGGCGACCTGATCGCCTCGGATGTCCCGGACGACCCGACCATCGTCAAGTTCGTCGAGCGTATCTTCCCGAGCGTGCTCGTCGAGCGCTATCGCGACGAGGTGTATGAGCACCGGCTGACTCGCGAGATCGTCGCGACCCAGGTGGCCAACGACCTGGTCGATCACATGGGCGTCGTCTTCGTGCGCCGCCTGATCGACTCCACCGGCGCCGACCGCGCCGCGATCGCCCGGGCCTACGTGATCGCTCGCGACAGCTTCCAGCTGCCGCGCCTGTGGGAGCAGATCGAGGCGCTGGACAACCAGGTCTCGAGCGCCGTGCAGTACGACATGATGCTCGACCTGATGCGCATGCTGCGCCGCGCCACCCGCTGGTTCCTGCGCAACCGCACCGGCATGAGCACCCAGGAGGCCATCGACTTCTTCGCGCCGCGTCTGGCGCAGCTGCAGGAGAACATCGGCAAGCGCCTGCGCGGCGAGGAGCACGAAGCCTGGGAGGCCCGTCGCAAGGCGCTGGTCGAGGCCGGCGTGCCCGAGGCCCTGGCAGCCACCGTGGCCGCCGCCAACAGCCTCTATGCGGCGCTCGGCATCATCCAGACGGCGCGCCAGACTCAGGAGAAGCCCCAGCGCGTGGCCGAGGTCTTCTACGAGATCGGCGATCGCCTCGAGCTGCCGTGGATGATCCAGCGGATCACTGAGCTCAAGGTGCGCGACAGCTGGCAGGCTCAGGCCCGCGAGACCTTCCGCGACGACATCGATCGCCAGCAGCTGGCGCTGACCACCAGCGTGCTGGGCATGGAGAATGGCGCCAAGGACTCCAGCGAGCGAGTCACTCAGTGGCTCTCGCTGCACCAGGGCATGCACCAGCGCTGGTGTCGCCTGCTCGAGGAGGTGAGCAGCGGCGCCCACGGCGGCTTCCCGCTCTTCGCCGTGGCGGTGCGCGAGCTGGTCGACCTGGCCGAGAGCAATCGCGCCTGATCGCCCCCGTCGCGCCCGATCCGTCGAGGCCCTGAAGACACGAAACCCCGCCACTGGCGGGGTTTCGTGCATCTGGGGGCGGCGTATCGGTGCCAGATGCCTAGCGTAGGCCTGGCACAGGCGCTAGAGCAGGAACACGGTGGCGAGGCCGAGGAAGGACATGAAGCCCACCACGTCGGTCACCGTGGTCAGGATCACCGAGCCCGACAGGGCCGGGTCGATACCCGCCCGCTTGAGCATCAGCGGGATCACGATGCCGGCGACCCCGGCCGCCAGCATGTTGATCACCAGCGCGGCGGCGATGATCACGCCGATGGCGATGCTGTTGAACCACAGCACCGCGAGCACGGCCACCACCAGCGACCACAGCACGCCGTTGAGGGCGGCGATGCCGATCTCCTTGCGCAGCAGCCAGTGGCTGTTGGTGCGGCTGATCTGCCCCAGGGCCAGGCCGCGGATCGCGAGTGTCAGGGTCTGGCTGCCGGCGATGCCGCCCATGCTGGCGACGATCGGCATCAGCACCGCCAGGGCGACGATCTGATCCAGGGCCGCCTCGAAGCGTCCGATCACCCAGGCGGCCAGGAAGGCCGTCAGCAGGTTGATGCCGAGCCACACGGCGCGGCGCTTGGCGCTGGGCATCACCGGGGCGAAGAGGTCTTCCTCTTCGTCCAGGCCCGCCATGTTCATCAGCGCCTGCTCGGAGTTCTCGCGGATCACGTCGACGATGTCGTCGATGATGATGCGCCCGAGCAGCAGGCCTGATTCGTCGACCACCGGGGCGGAGGTCAGGTCGTGGGTCTGGAAGAGCGTGGCCACGTCGGTCGACTTCATGGTCACCTGGATGCTGTCCACATCGCTGTCCATCAGGTCGGCCACGGCCATCTCGGGATCGTTGGCGATCAGTCGTGCCAGCGGCAGCACGCCGACGAAGCGGCCGTTGCGGTCCACCACCATCAGCATGTGGGTGTTGTCGGGGACCGCCTCCTTCCAGCGCAGGAAGCGTCTCACCGTCTCCAGGCTGACGTCGGCGCGCACGGCGATGGTGTCGGTGCGCATCAGGCGACCGGCACTGTCCTCCTCGAAGGAGAGGGTCTCCTGCAGGCGCGAGCGCTGCAGCGCGTCCATGGAGCGCAGCATGTCGGCGGCGACCTGCTGGGGCAGATCCTCGAAGATCTCCGCCAGGTCGGTGGTGTCCAGGCCGGTCGTGGCGGCGACGATCTCGGCGTGATCCATGTCGTCGATCAGGGTGCCGCGCACCTCGTCGTGCACGTGCAGCAGCACCTCGCCGTCGATCTCCCCCGGCACGCGTTCCCACAG
Source organism: Halomonas saccharevitans (assembly GCF_032333995.1). NCBI lineage: Bacteria > Pseudomonadati > Pseudomonadota > Gammaproteobacteria > Oceanospirillales > Halomonadaceae > Halomonas > Halomonas saccharevitans. Next base: position 890,779 of record NZ_JAVXUR010000001.1, on the reverse strand, counting down.
GCTGATGCGCGCCGCCGGCGGCAGCGACTCCAGCAGCAGGGCCACTTCCGCGGGTTCGAGGTCGGAGAGCACGTCATCGACCCGCTCCAGTTGCTCTTTCTCCAGCGCCAGGTGGATCCGCGACAGGCGGTGCTCGAGTGTCTCGGTGGTATCGGTCATAGGCGCTTCCTGGCAATGGTGCATCGAGGCGGGCTGGCCGCCTCGCGGTGTCCTGAGTGAGGAACTCGTCGAAGGCCCAGTAGAGCATAAATGGCGCGAATGATGGAGCCGGGGCGTGCCGGACCAGCCGGTTGGGCCCGGCCCGGGCGCGTCGTCTCTAGGTGGCGAGGCTGGTATACTCTCGCCCCGCTTGCCACCGCGCCGACGGTGGTCCCGCGCCAGCCCCCATCGCCCGCCACTGTCCTGGAGCCGCCATGTACTCGCTTGCCCGATCGCTGCTGTTTCGTTTCGATGCCGAGACCGCCCACGGCATGGCGCTCTCCGCCCTGGACCTGGCCGGCCGCCTGGGTCTGGCCTCGCGGCTGGGCGGCGGCCGGATCGACGATCCGATCGAAGTGATGGGGCTGCGCTTTCCCAATCGGGTGGGGCTCGCCGCCGGGCTCGACAAGAACGCCGACCATCTCGATGCCTTGGGGGCGCTGGGGTTCGGCTTCGTCGAGGTGGGCACCGTGACGCCCAGGCCCCAGGACGGTAACCCGAAGCCGCGGATGTTCCGGCTGCCGGAAGCCGGCGCCATCATCAATCGCATGGGCTTCAACAACGCCGGGGTCGACCATCTGGTGGCCAGGGTGCAGGCGAGTCGTTACGACGGCGTGATCGGCATCAACATCGGCAAAAACCTGACCACCCCGGTGGAGCAGGCGGTGGACGACTACCTGACCTGCCTTCGCAAGGTGCACGCGCACGCGCACTACATCGCGGTGAACATCTCCTCGCCCAACACCCCGGGGCTTCGCAACCTGCAGTTCGGCGAGCATCTCGATGCGCTGCTCGGGGCCCTGCGCGAGGAGGGACGCCGGCTCGATCGCCAGACCGGACGGCGCGTGCCCCTGGCGGTGAAGATCGCCCCGGACATGAGCGTCGATGAGGTCGGCCTGGTGGCCGGCGCGCTCGAGGCCAACGCCATCGACGCGGTGATCGCCACCAATACCACGGTCTCCCGCGAGGCGGTGGCGGGGCTTGCCCACGGCGACGAGCAGGGCGGTCTCTCCGGGCGACCGGTCCTCGAGCCCTCCAACGCGGTGATCCGTGAGCTGCGTCGCCGCCTGCCCAACATGCCGATCATCGGCGTGGGCGGCATCGACAGCGAAGAGGCGGCGCTTGGCAAGGTGGCCGCCGGCGCCGACCTGGTGCAGCTCTATTCGGGCTTCATCTATCGCGGGCCCGAGCTGGTAGGCGAGTGTGCCCGGGCGCTGCGCGATCGGGCAAGCAAGGCGTGAGGCGCGGTAGGTTGTCCGGCGCGCCCGCTCGTTACCATGCTCGTGACAACGGTACGTAAAAAGCCCATGGCAGGGCCATGGGCTTGAGAGGTTTGTCGTCGTTATCGACGAGGGCTGTTGACCCGGGGGAGTCGGGGTCACACCACCATGGGGTTCTTGTGAATACCGGAGACACCCGTCATGCCGGACCATTGATCCCCACGACCTTCACGCCAACCGCTCATCCAGTACTCGCGTAGATTGATATCCTGGCTGGGACACTCATCGCGGGAACGACCCGAGAGACCCGCCTTGTACCCATGAACATAGGCACGCTGGAAGCGATCACGTTTCTGTCGTTTCATTGGACTACCTCTTGATGAAGGTACCGACGAAGACCCGATCTCGAGATCGGATTCGTGTTGCTCGGAAGGCGCCAAACGTCATGTGATCTTCTGATCCTTGAAGATCCCCGCTGTGCGAACACAGCTGCATAAAGACACCTAACCCGATGACAGGAACGCATGCGTCATTCAGTAGCTACTCAGTCATTGATAGCCCAAGATGATGACGATTGTCGATCGATGATTTGTAACAACGCGTTCACCTGACCGTCACGCCACTATGCCGGCCAGGCGCCGCGCCGATGGATATTCCATGACCGAACAGCAATACCCAGACTCTCTTCATTTCCTGGCGACCTGCCCCAAGGGCATCGAGCTGCTGCTGGCCGACGAGCTGGCCGCGCTGGGCGCCACCCCCGGCAAGACCACGGTGGCCGGCGTATTTTTCCAGGCCAGCCTCGAGAACGCCTACCGCGTCTGCCTGTGGTCGCGCCTGGCCAACCGGGTGGTGCTCTGCCTGGCCCGGGAGGAGGGTATCGAGACCCCCGAGGCGCTGCGCGCCGCCGCCGCGGCCATCGACTGGCGCGACCACCTCGCCCCCGGCAAGACCCTGGCCGTGGACTTCCACGGCCGCTCCGACGCGATCCGGCATACCCGCTTCGGCGCCCAGACCGTCAAGGATGGGGTGGTGGATCGCCTGTACGCCGAGGCGCGGCCGCGGCCCGATATCGACACCCGACAGCCCGACCTGCGCCTGTACGCCCACCTGCACCGGGGTCGGCTGACGCTGGGCGTGGACCTCTCGGGCGACAGCCTGCACCGCCGCGGCTACCGCCGCGACGTCGGCCATGCCCCGCTCAAGGAGAATCTGGCCGCCGCCCTGCTGGTGCGTGCCGGCTGGCCGGCACTGGCCCGCGATGGGGCGCCGCTGGTCGATCCGCTGTGCGGCGCCGGCACGCTGCTGATCGAGGCCGCCCTGATGGCCGCCGACATCGCCCCGGGGCTCAGTCGTGAGCGCTTCGGCTTCCACGGCTGGGCCGGCCACGACGAGCCCTGCTGGCACGAGCTCAAGCGCGAGGCCGAGGCGCGGGCGAGCATCGGGCGCAAGCGCTGCCGCTCGCGGCTCTACGGCTTTGACGAGAGCCCCCCCGCGCTGGCGGCGGCCAAGGCCAACGCCATGCGCGCCGGCGTGCCGGCGCTGATCGAGCTCAAGGGCGCGGCCCTGACCGGGCTTTCGCGCCCCGAGGGCCTGCCTGACTCGCCAGCGGGGCTGGTGATGACCAACCCGCCCTACGGCGAGCGTCTCGGCGAGCTGCCGGAACTGGTGCAGCTCTATGCCCAGCTCGGCGAACGGGTCAAGGCGGCCTTTCCGGGCTGGCGGCTGGCCGTGTTCACCGCCAACCCGGATCTGGGGCACCGCATTGGCCTGCGCGCCCACAAGCACTACTCGCTGAAGAACGGGCCCCTGGATGCGCGCCTGCTGCTGATGGCGATTCCCGAGCGGGACGAGGCCGCATCAGCGGGAGCCCCCGGCGCCGCTGCCGCCGAGGCGCCGCCGGCGCGCTCCGAGGGCGCGCAGATGTTCGCCAATCGCCTGGAGAAGAACCGCAAGCGGCTCAAGAAGTGGCTCAAGCGCTCCGGCGAGCCGTGCTACCGGCTCTACGATGCCGACATGCCCGAATATGCCCTGGCCATCGATATCTACGGCGATCGCGTGCACGTGCAGGAGTATGCGCCGCCCAAGTCCGTCGATGCCGGCCAGGCCCAGAAGCGTCTGTTTGAAGCGCTGGGCGTGATTCCCGAGGTGCTCGGCATCGATCCGAGCCGCGTGGTGATCAAGCGTCGCGAGCGCCAGAGCGGCAAGGATCAGTACCGCAAGCAGGCGGCCAGCGGCGAGCGCTTCGAGGTGCGCGAGGGGCGGGCTCGGCTGTGGGTCAACCTGCGCGACTACCTGGACACGGGCCTGTTCCTCGACCATCGCCCGGTGCGGCGAATGCTCGGCGAGATGGCCGCCGGCAAGCGCTTCCTGAATCTCTTCTGCTACACCGCCACCGCCACCGTGCAGGCGGCGCTGGGCTCGCAGAAGGAGGGCGCCGAGCAGGGCGAAGGCGCCAGCGACAGCGTCAGCGTCGATCTCTCCAACACCTACCTGGAATGGGCGCGGGACAACTTCGCCCTCAACCGGCTCGACCCCAGCCGCCACCGGGTGGTGCGCGACGACTGCCTGCGCTGGCTCGAGACCGCCGGCGGCGAGTTCGACCTGATCTTCATGGACCCGCCGACCTTCTCCAACTCGAAGAAGATGACCGATACCCTCGACGTGCAGCGCGATCACGGCCGACTGGTGCGCCTCGCCATGGCGCGCCTGGCGCCGGGGGGCACCCTGGTGTTCTCCAACAACCAGCGGCGCTTCCAGCTGGATGCGGACCTGGCCGAGCAGTATCGGGTCGAGGATATCTCGGCGAAGACGTTCGATCCGGATTTCACTCGTCGCCCGGACCTGCACCACTGCTTCCTGATTCGCCATCGGGAGGACGCATGATCCGCCTCAGGCTCTACACCACCCTGGGCTGTCATCTCTGCGAGCAGCTCGAGGCGCTGCTCGCGACCCTCTGCGACGCGCCGCATCGGCTCGAGCGGGTCGAGATCAGCGACGATGACGCCCTGGTCGAGCGCTACGGGGTGCGCATTCCCGTGCTGGTGGACGAGGCGGGGCAGGAGCTGGATCGCGGCATGCAACCCGAGCGCCTGGCCGCCTGGCTGGCGGAGCGGGGCTGGCTGAACGAGATGGCCTGGCAGGCCCTGCAGCGTCAGCTGAGCGGCGAAATGGTATCCGAGACGGCGCGGGGAGAGGCGAAGGGCGCGGCCCTGCGCGGCGGGCGTCGATACCTGGGGTAGGCGTTCCCTAGAGCGAATCCAGCAGCGAGAGCTGGCTGACGGCGTCGCGCCCCTCGGCGCTCTCGGCCTCCACCTCCAGCACCTTGCGAAAGCCGCGGGAGGTCAGGATGGTGGACTCGTCGGCCAGCCACATCATCGCCTGGGCGTGGTCGTCGGCCAGGCGATGCTTCAGGCCGCCGAACTGGGTGCCGATCTGGCCCCAGGCGCGGCTGAAGATCCAGTCGCCGAACATGTCCTGATGGACATGCACCAGCACATAGTCATGGTCGGTTTCCCAGCGGACGATCACGGCAGCTCCAGAGGTTTAGGGCGGCGCCGGCGGCGCACCCTGTGTGCGTATGGCGGTATTGTAAGGGCTTGGGCACACTGAACAAGTCGCAGCGTTATGGAAGTCGGGAGTCAGCCATGAAAATCGTCGTCGATGCCAATGTTCCCGCCGCCGAGGCCTGCTTCGGCGCGCTGGGCGAGGTAGTCCGCGTGCCGGGACGAGAGATCGCCCCGGCGACCCTCGCCTCGGCCGATGCGCTGGTGGTGCGCTCCATCACCCGGGTCGATGCGGCCCTGATCGCCGAGGCGAAGTCGATGGGCTCGCCGCTGCGCTTCGTCGGCACCTGCACCATCGGCACCGACCACGTGGACCAGCACGCCTTGGCCGGCCACGACATCGCCTTTTCAAGCGCCCCGGGCTGCAACGCCGAGGCGGTGCTGGACTACGTGCTGGCAAGTCTCTCGACCCTGGCCGAGCGCCACGACTTCCGACTCGTCGAGCGCCGCGTGGGCATCGTCGGCGTGGGCAACGTCGGTGGGCGGTTGCTCAAGCGGCTCACCGCCATGGGCATCGACTGCCTGGCCTGCGACCCGCCCAGGGTGGAAGCCGAGGGCCTCGAGGCGGAGCGGCAGGGCGCACGGAGCCTGGCCGGCTTTCACGACCTGGATACCCTGATCGACGAGTGCGACGTGCTCTGCCTGCACACGCCGCTGGTGAGCGAAGGCCCCCATGCCACCCACCACCTGCTCGATGTCCAGCGCATCGCGGCCCTGGCGCCGGGCACGCTGCTGCTCAATGCCGGGCGCGGCGACTGCGTGGATGGTCGGGCGCTGCGCCAGCGGCTGGCGGGGCAGGGCGACATCACGGCGGTGCTCGACGTCTGGGAACACGAGCCCGCCATCGATGCCGCCCTGGCCGACCTCGCCGCGATCGCCACGCCGCACATCGCCGGCTATAGCCTGGACGGCAAGCTGCGCGGCACCCATCACATCTACCGCGCCCTGGCCCACCATGTCGGCCTGCCGGCGCGGCTGACGATGGATGACCTGGCGCCCGCGCCGCCCGTAGCGCGCCTGGTGCTCGAGGCCGGCCTGTCGCCCGAGGAGGCGCTGCGCCTGTGTCTGCGCGCCGTCTACGACCCGCGGCGCGACCACGATAGCCTGCATCGCGAGGCGCGTCGCCAGGGCATGGCCAAGGGCTTCGATGGCTGCCGGGCCCGCTATCCGCTGCGCCGCGAGGTCGCCTCCCTCGAGATCGAACTGGGGGAGGGCGCGCGTGAGCTGCGGCCGCTGCTGGCGGGGGCGGGGTTCCGGATCGCCGCCGACTGAGGAGTGCGACGCGACGGTCTCTTTGCTACGGCCCAAAACGACAGCAGGCCCGCCAATCGGCGGGCCTGCTGCGTTTACGGGGACTCGTTTTCAGGGCTCGGCCCCGGAACTGTCAGAATACCTGGCTACTGCCGGTAGGCGGCTTCCTTGAGGGCGCGGATGCGGTCGTCCAGCGGCGGGTGGCTGGCGAACAGCCGCTCCATCAGCGAGCGCGTCTGGCCCTTGGTGATGGCCATGGCCCGTAGCGTATCCGGCATCTGGTCGGGCATCTCGGTCTCGGCCTTGAGCCGCGCCAGGGCGTTGATCATGGCGCCGCTGCCGGCGAGCTGGGCGCCCGCGGTGTCGGCCCGGTACTCCCGGAAGCGCGAGAACCAGGCGACGATGGCCGAGGCGATCAGGCCGAAGGCGATCTCGGCGACGATCACCACCGCGAAGTAGCCCATGAACCCGAGGCCCCCCTCGCCGTCGCTGCGGCTCTTCAGGAAGCCGTCGATCAGGTGGGCGACCACCCGGGCGAAGAACATCACGAAGGTGTTGAGCACCCCCTGCACCAGCGCCAGGGTCACCATGTCGCCGTTGGCCACGTGGCCGATCTCGTGGGCCAGCACCGCCCGCACCTCCTCGGGGCGCATGCGGTTGAGCAGGCCAGCGGAGACCGCCACCAGCGCATCGTCCTTGTTCCAGCCGGTGGCGAAGGCGTTGGACTGCTGGGCGGGAAAGATGCCCACCTCCGGCATCTTGATGCCGGCATCGCGCGCCAGTTCACCCACGGTGTCGAGCAGCCACTGCTCGGTGGAGTTGCTCGGCGATTCGATCACCACGGTGCCGGTCGAGCGCTTGGCCATCCACTTGGAGATGAACAGCGAGATCATCGAGCCGGCCATGCCGAAGACGAAGCAGAAGATCAGCAGGGCATTGAAGTTCATGCCCTGGGCGTTCAGGTAGCTTTCGACCCCCAGCAGGCGCAGGGTGATGCTGGCCACCAGGATCACCGCCAGGTTGGTGCCCAGGAACAGCAGGATTCTCATCATTGCCGGAACTCTCCAGTCATCGTTACGAGGCGCCGCGGCAGCGGCGTAGACAAGCTGTTGCTTAGCTATTGCTTAGATATGCGCTGGCCCGCCGGTTTTCAAGCGACGGGCAAGCATAGCCCCGGCTACTGACGATAGCGCGACAGGAAGCGCGCGAAGCGGTCCAGGGCATCCTCCAGCTGGTCGGCCCAGGGCAGGGTGACGATGCGCACATGATCGGGCTCGGGCCAGTTGAAGGCCGTGCCCTGGACCAGCAGGATCTTCTCCTGCAGCAGCAGGTCGAGCACCAGCTGCTGGTCGTCCTGGATGTTGAAGACCTTGGGGTCGAGCCGCGGAAAGGCGTAGAGCGCCCCCTTGGGCCGGGTGCAGCTGACGCCGGGAATGGCGTTGAGCTTCTCGACGGTGATGTCGCGCTGGGCGAGCAGGCGGCCGCCGGGCAGGATCAGGTCGTTGATCGACTGGTAGCCGCCCAGCGCCGTCTGGATGGCGTGCTGGGCCGGCACGTTGGCACACAGCCGCATCGAGGCCAGCATGGTCAGCCCCTGGATGAAGTCGGCGGCGCGCTGCTTGGCGAGGTTCCCCGAGAGGATCATCCAGCCGCTGCGAAAGCCGGCGCAGCGATAGCTCTTGGAGAGCCCGTTCATGGTTACCACCAGCTGGTCTTCACCGGCCAGCGCCCCGGTGGAGACGTGCTCGACCCCGTCGTAGAGGATCTTGTCGTAGATCTCGTCGGAGAACACCACCAGGTCGTGCTCCCGGGCGATCTCCAGAAGCTCGCGCACCACCGCCGGCGGGTAGACGGCGCCGGTGGGGTTGTTCGGGTTGATGATCACGATAGCGCGGGTGTGGGCGGTCACCTTGGCGCGGATGTCATCCATGTCCGGCGCCCAGTCGGCCTGCTCGTCGCACCGGTAGTGCACGGCGTGGCCGCCCGAGAGGTGAGCGGCGGCGGTCCACAGCGGGTAGTCGGGGGCCGGGATCAGCACCTCGTCGCCGTCGTTGAGCAGCGCCTGAAACGCCATCACGATCAGCTCCGAGACGCCGTTGCCGATGTAGATGTCCTCGATGCCGACGCCGGGAATCTCCTTGCGCTGGCACTCCTGCATGATCGCCTTGCGCGCCGAGTAGAGCCCCTTGGAATCGCAATACCCCTGGGCGGTGGAGAGGTTGCGCATCACGTCCTGGAGGATCTCCTCCGGTGCCTCGAAGCCGAACGGCGCGGGGTTGCCGATATTCAGCTTGAGGATGCGCTGGCCTTCTTCCTCCAGCCGCTTGGCGTGCTCGAGCACCGGGCCGCGGATGTCGTAGCAGACGTTCTCGAGCTTGTGCGATTTCCTGATCGGGGGAGTATCCATGGGCGCTGAATCCAGTGATGTCCGTGTGCCGCCTTGGGCGGCGGTCGTTGTTCGTCGGCGTCGCGTGATTATGCGGGTTCGGCGTCGTCGCCACCATCCTTGGAGGGCTGCTCGTCCAGGGTCCGTTCGTCCGGGGCCCGTTCTTCAGCAGCGAGCTCGTCGGGTTCCGGCGCGACCGGGATGTCCGCCGGCGTTTCCAGGGTCAGGCGACCGAGCTTGCCGTCGCGCAGCTCGTGGAGCAGCACCTCCGCGCCGCGGTGCAGGTCGATCTCGCCGCCAGCGCGCAGGCCGCCGCGCTTGGCGGCGATCTCGCTGAGGATGGCATGGCCGTCGTAGCCGCTCAGGGCCAGCAGATCGACCCGCACGGGGCCGTCGGCATCCACCTGGTCGGCATCGGGATGCGCCGTGTAGGCCGGCAGCGCCTTGAGTTTGTAGCGCGCGGTGAGCGCCTCGGGATAGCGCCGGGCCAGCTCGGCGGCGGCGACCACTGCCACGTCGACATAGTCGATGGCGGTGTCGCGAATGGCCCCGCTGGCGGCCAGGCGGTGGGCGCTCGCCTGATCCTCGATCTTCGGCCACAGCACGCCGGGGGTGTCGATCAGCGCCACGCGGCCGCCGATGCGCACCTTCTGCTGGCGCTTGGTGACGGCGGGCTCGTTGCCGGTCTTGGCGATGGTGCGCCCGGCCAGGCCGTTGATCAGGGTCGACTTGCCGACGTTGGGGATTCCCATGACCATCACCCGCACGTCGCGGTCGGCGCGCACCTGGCCGGCCAGTTCGTGACACAGCTTGGGAATGCGCTTGAGCTCGCGGGCCTGGGTGGTGGTCACCGCCAGGGCCCGGGTATCCGCCTGGGCGTCGAAGAAGGCCGTCCACTCGCGGGTGCGCTCGGGGTCGGCCAGATCGGCCCGCGAGAGAATCTTGAGCACCGGCTTGTGGCGCGTCAGCTCGGCGAGCATGGGGTTGGCGCTGGAGTAGGGCAGCCGGGCGTCGAGCACCTCGATCACCACGTCGATCTCCGGCAGCGCCTCGAGGATCTGCCGGCGCGCCTTGTTCATGTGTCCCGGAAACCAGCCGAGCATCGAGCCTCTCCTGCGTGAGCGTGAATAAAAACGGCCGTCATCATAGCAGATGGACGGCCGTCTCCGGGCAGGGCAGTCGCGGGTCTCGCGGCTACTCGCCGGCGTGGAACTCGATCGCTACCGAGTTGATGCAGTAGCGAAGCCCGGTGGTCTCCGGCGGACCGTCGGGGAACACGTGGCCGAGGTGGGCGTCGCAGCGGGCGCAGGTCACCTCGGTGCGCTGCATGCCGTGGCTGGTGTCGGTCTGCTCCTCGACGCATTTGTCGGTGAAGGGACGATCGAAGCTCGGCCAGCCGCAGCCGGCCTCGAACTTGTGCTCGTTCTCGAACAGCGGGGCGTTGCAGCACACGCAGTGATAGATGCCGTGCTCATCGCTCACGTGGTATTTCCCGCTGAAGGGGGCCTCCGTGCCCTTCTCGCGGGTGACGCGGTACTGCTCGGGCGTCAGCTGCTCACGCCACTCGGCGTCGCTCTTTTCGATCTTGCTGCGCATGGGCTATCTCCTCTTTGCGTCGTGGCGCCGGCGGCGGGCTCGGCGTCCTGCTGCCATTCTGACATCTAGCAGGGTGGGGGTTTCCAGTGGCGGGCCGTGACAGGTCACGCGATATCAACGAGCGACGAGAGGTGCTTGACAGCTTTCGGGGTCGTCGGTATTATTCGCCGCACCTCGACGAGCGAGCCAATGCGTCCCATTCGTCTAGTGGTCCAGGACACCGCCCTTTCACGGCGGTAACAGGGGTTCGAACCCCCTATGGGACGCCACTCGATTCGTTAAGGTACCGGAGTGCGGGAATAGCTCAGCGGTAGAGCATCGCCTTGCCAAGGCGAGGGTCGGGAGTTCGAATCTCCTTTCCCGCTCCAGTTTGAAGGTACAATTTGCGTCCCATTCGTCTAGTGGTCCAGGACACCGCCCTTTCACGGCGGTAACAGGGGTTCGAACCCCCTATGGGACGCCACCTTCGACTTCCGGTGGTAACACAGTGCGAGAAGGCCAAGCGGGAATAGCTCAGTGGTAGAGCATCGCCTTGCCAAGGCGAGGGTCGGGAGTTCGAATCTCCTTTCCCGCTCCAAGAGTGTGGTAAACGAGCCAAGGCTCGGGTCAGGATCTGGAACGCCAGCCCGGTCGAATCTCCTTTCCCGCTCCATGCGTCCCATTCGTCTAGTGGCCTAGGACACCGCCCTTTCACGGCGGTAACAGGGGTTCGAACCCCCTATGGGACGCCACTTCGCACAAGCACGACCTATAGATTAGCGGGAATAGCTCAGCGGTAGAGCATCGCCTTGCCAAGGCGAGGGTCGGGAGTTCGAATCTCCTTTCCCGCTCCAATCTTGTATTACCCTCCCAGATGTCGATCATGAGCTAAGGCGCTAGCCTGGCTGATGACACTTCGTCGCGTCTCGCTTTTGCTCCAACCGATCCCAGTATCTCCCCGGTCAGGCCAAGGCTCGTATCCTGAGTCGGAACGCCAGCCCGGCTGTTTCTGCTTTCCCGAATGCGCTAAGGTGGCTCGAGACACGGGGTGCGGCCGCGGCCGCTGAGATAATACCCGTCGAACCTGATCCAGTTCACACTGGCGAAGGGATGTCGGCCGGCTCCAGCGCGGCGTCCTTTGCCGCGTATCAAGGAGTTTTCATGGCCGTCTTCTCTCTCCCCATCGACCAGCAGGTCGTGCTCATCACCGGTGGCGCTCGTGGTCTCGGCGCCCACCTGACACGCGCCTTCCTCGATCAGGGCGCCCGCGTGGTGGTCAACTACTACCGGAGCCGCGAGGCCGCCGAGGCGCTGGTGAAGGAGGCGCCGCAGCGGGCGCTGGCCGTCCAGGCCGACGTGCGAGACGCCGACGCGATCAGGGCGCTGTTCGAGCAGGCGTGCGGCCATTTCGGCGCCCCGATCAGCACCGTGGTCAATAATGCCCTGCCGGAGTTCACCTTCAACGGCGACGCGCGCCCCGACGCCGATGCCCTGGACTGGGCGCACCTCCAGCAGCAGCTCGAGGGCGTCAACCGGGGCGCGCTGAACACCATCCAGGCGGCGCTTGCCGGCATGCGCGAGCAGGGTGGCGGGCGCATCATCAACGTCGGCACCAATCTCTTCCAGAACCCCGTCGTGCCCTATCACGACTACACCGCCGGCAAGGCCGCGCTGCTCTCGCTGACCCGCACGCTCTCCAACGACCTGGGGCCCGACGGCATCACCGTGAACATGGTCTCCGGCGGGCTGTTGCGCACCACCGATGCGTCCAGCGCGACCCCGGAGGCGGTCTTCGACCTGATCGCGCAGAATACTCCGCTGCGCCGGGTGACCACGCCGGAGGAGTTCGCCGACGCGGCGCTGTTCTTCGCCTCGCCCTGGGCGAGGGCGGTCACCGGCCAGAACCTGATCGTCGACGGCGGACTGGTGAAGGGATGATGAGGCCGCGCAACCCCGACGAGAGACTGCACCTCAACCTGTTCGTGATGGGCTGTGGCCACCATCGCGCGGCCTGGCGCCATCCCGACTCCAGCGCCGAACGGCTCGGCGACATCGCCTACTACGAGTCGCTGGCCCGCACCGCCGAGCGCGGCAAGCTCGACGCGGTGTTCTTCGCCGACGGCATGAGCGCCGGCAGCGTGGAGGACGGCTTCAACTGGCACCTCGAACCGCTGACCGCGCTCTCCGCCATGAGCCGGGCCACCCGGCACATCGGCCTGATCAGCACGCTCTCGAGCACCTTCTACACGCCTTTCCACGCGGCCCGGCTGGTGGGCTCGCTGGATCACATCTCCGGCGGGCGCGTGGGCTGGAACGTGGTGACCTCGATGTTCGACAGCGAGGCGCGCAATCACGGCTACCCGGCCATGCCGGCCCATGCCGAGCGCTATGCGCGCGCCGAGGAGTTCGTGCAGACGGTGCTGGCGCTGTGGGACAGCTGGTCCGACGACGCCATCGAGCGCGACCGCCAGGGCCGCTACGCTGATCCGGACAAGGTGCGCCGGATCGACCACCACGGCGAGCACTTCCTGGTCGACGGGCCCCTGAACCTGCCGCGCCCGCCCCAGGGCCATCCGGTGCTGGTGCAGGCGGGCGCCTCCTCCCAGGGGCGCGACCTGGCGGCGCGCTACGCCGAGGCGATCTACGCGGTCGCCTACGACCTGGAAACCGCCCAGGGCTACTACCGGGACATCAAGGATCGGGTGGCGGCGGCCGGGCGCAGCGCGCCGGTGCCGATCCTGCCGGGGCTCGTCACCTATGTGGGCTCCACCATGGAGGAGGCCCGGGCCAAGCAGCGGGCGCTGGATGAGTGCCTGCCGGTGGCGGCCTCGCTGCGCCAGCTGGAACTCTTCATCGAGCAGGACTGCAGCGACTGGGCGCTCGATGCGCCGGTGCCGTCGCTGCCGCCGCTCGCCGAGTTCCGCGGCCCCCAGGGGCGCTACGCCACCATCCTGCGTATCATCGAGACCGAGCGGCCGACCCTGCGCCAGCTGCTCGGGCGCCTCGCCGCCGGCGGCGGCCACTGCACCATGATCGGCACCCCGGAGAGCATCGCCGACGAGATGGAACGCTGGTTCCGCGGCCGCGGCGCGGACGGCTTCAACCTGATGCCGCCGTCGCTGCCCGGCGGGATCGATGACTTCGTCGACCAGGTAGTGCCGGAACTGCAGCGCCGCGGGCTGTTCCGCGAGGCGTACACCACCACCACGCTGCGCGGCCACTTCGGCCTCGAACGCCCGGAGGGGCGACACTCTTAGCGCTATCAGTAGCGAGCCCCAGAACGCGAAACGCCCCTCCGTGAGGGGCGTTTTCGTGTCGCTCATGAATAGGGCGGCCGGCCGGCGCTCAGCCCTCGAAGCGTCGCGCGCCGGCGCTCAGCACCGCGAAGTCGAAGCGCTGCTTGGCCGGCAGCAGCGCCAGCAGTGCCAGGCCCGTCACGACCGGCATGAAGGTGGCGAGCAGGAAGGACTCCATCAGGGTGGTCAGGGCGTCGCCCGGCGCCGGGAAGAGGGTGAGGCCGGCGACCAGGCCGCTGAGGGTGGCCAGCACCGCGGCGCGCCCGTCGAAGCGGCGGTTGAACAGCCCGAAGAACACCGGGAAGGCCGCCGCGCAGCACAGCAGGTCGGCCAGCAGGAAGAGATACAGCACGCTGTAGCCCTGGGCGGCCACGAATGTCACCGGCAGTGCCAGCAGCAGGATCAGCCAGCGCGACAGGCGCATCAGCCGCGGGCCGCTGGCGCCGGGCAGCAGGCGCCCGCCGTCCACGGCGATCATGCTCGAGGCGGCGCTGATGGTGGTGTCGGCGCTGCTCATCACCAGCGCCAGGCCCAGGAAGATCAGCCCCACCGCGAACCAGCCCGGGATGTCGGCGAGCAGCACGCTGAACAGCGCGACCGAGCCGTCGCCGGGCAGCCCCAGTCCCACGAACGCCAGGCCGAACAGGCCCATCACGAAGATCATCGGCGCGCTCAGAAGGCCGCCGAGCAGGAAGCCCAGGCTTACGGCGCGGTTGCTCTGGGCGGCATAGACGCGCTGCCAGTTGCCCTGGTAGAAGAGCCCGGTCAGCATCACGGCCAAAAAGAAGGTGAGGCCGGCCTTGAGGCCGCCCAGGTCGGTGACGTCCAGCAGCTGCGGCGCCGTCGCCTCGAGCCCGGCGAGGGTGGGTTCGAGGCCGCCGGCGGCCTGCCAGCCGACGATTAGCAGCACTGCGAGCAGCGGCAGGATCACGATCATCTGCACCTTGTCGGTGAAGATCGAGGCGCGCAGGCCACCGTAGAGGGTGTAGAGCAGGGTGGCGGCCATCACCACCGAGCTGGTCGCCCAGAGCGGGACCGGCGCCAGCAGCCCGACCATCTTGGCGATGGCGGTGATCCCCGCGGCCAGCGAGATGAAGAGATAGAACAGCATGATCACCAGGGTGAAGGCGTACATGGGGCGCCCGTAGCGGCTCATCACGAATTCGGTGAGCGAGTGACCGCCCGGCGAGAGCTGGCGCAGGCGCCGCCCCAGCGGAATCATCACCAGCCTGGGGGCCAGCGAACCGAGCGCATAGCCGGCGATGGCGCCCAGGCCCCCCCAGGTGGCCGCCTGGGCGGGGCCGAACAGGATCCAGGTGCCCAGCGTCGAGGCCATCAGGGTCAGCACCGTGGCGGTGGCGCTCTGGCTGTTGCGGGCGATGATGAAGTCTTCGAGGCTCTCGTGGTGGCGGCGGGCATAGAGCAGGCCCGGCACGGCAAAGAGCGCCGCGAAGGCGATGAGCCACCAGAAGGCGTGGGCGGTCGACAGCATGACGTTCTCCCTAGCATGGAATGGCCCGGCGTGATGCCGAGCGTCGCTACGAGAGGACGCGGTTGCGTTGGGTGAGAAGCGTGGCCGAACGGCACTTCCTTCCCTTCGCCGGCATGATCCGGATCAGGTTCGAAGGGTTACCGGGCGTGCCGCGAGGCACGCTGCCGGAATCTCAGTCCGCGAGGACTCCCCCAGGAATGCGCTCCAGCCTAGGGCCCCGGCGTCACGGGGTCAACACGGCCCGCGGCGCCCGCGGCAACGATGAGCATGCGAACTGTCACGTCGGTGGCGTAAGATGGTAGGCCGCTAGGGGCGGGCAGGCACCGGTCGCTGCCTGATGTTCGGCTCGAGCGGCGGAAGGCAGGTTGGAT
Source organism: Halomonas saccharevitans (assembly GCF_032333995.1). NCBI lineage: Bacteria > Pseudomonadati > Pseudomonadota > Gammaproteobacteria > Oceanospirillales > Halomonadaceae > Halomonas > Halomonas saccharevitans. The sequence goes on along the minus strand of NZ_JAVXUR010000001.1, from coordinate 875,424 downwards.
CTGGCGAGGGGCGCCGAGGACAGGTCGAAGAGGGGGTCCTACGCCAGGGATGGCGTCGGTAGCGCCCAGGGAGGGGTTCACAGCGCCCCCTCGTTGGTCCGACACTTCGGGACCTGTCGACGGATCAGCCCCGAGCGATAACGCCAACTGCAATAGCCCTGCGGCGGAGGGGCGGCGGCTTGAATTGCGCCGTGGCGCCCCCATCTCAGCGCCCCGTGTGCCGGGACGCGAGCGGGTTTTTTCCGGCGCGTGCCGCCGCGGCACCCCATTCATCTTCTGTACGGGATCTTTCATGGCCGAACCGGCTCTGTCCATCCGTGGCCTGACCAAGGTCTACGGCAATGGCTTCGAGGCCCTCAAGGGCATCGACCTCGACGTCGCCCAGGGCGACTTCTACGCCCTGCTGGGCCCCAACGGCGCCGGCAAGTCGACCACCCTGGGCGTGGTCTGCTCGCTGGTGCAGAAGACCGCGGGGAAGATCACGATCTTCGGCATCGACGTCGACACCGACTTCGCCCGGGCCAAGTACCACCTCGGCGTGGTGCCCCAGGAGTTCAACTTCAGCCAGTTCGAGAAGGTCATCGACATCGTGCTGGCCCAGGCGGGCTACTACGGGATGTCGCGGCGCGAGGCGCTGCCCCGCGCCGAACAGCTGCTGCGCGACCTGAGCCTCTGGGACAAGCGCAACGGCCCCGCACGGATGCTCTCTGGCGGCATGAAGCGCCGGCTGATGATCGCCCGGGCGCTGATGCATCGCCCCAAGCTCTTGATCCTCGATGAGCCCACCGCCGGGGTCGACATCGAGCTGCGCCGCAGCATGTGGGAGTACATGCGCCGCATCAACCGGGAGGAGGGTGTCACCATCATCCTCACCACCCACTATCTCGAGGAGGCCGAGAGCCTCTGTCGCCGCGTGGGCATCATCAACCACGGCGAGATCGTGCGCGACACCAGCGTGCGCGAGCTGCTCGCCGAGCTCGATACCGAGACCTTCCTGCTCGATCTTGCCCATCCGGTAGAGGCGGCCCCCGAGGTCGAGGGCTTCGAGATCAGCCGGGTGGACGATGCCCAGCTGGCGGTGGTGGTGCACCGCGGCCAGCGGCTCAACGACGTCTTCGCAGCGCTCAGCGAGCAGGGCATGCAGGTGATGTCGATGCGCAACCGCGCCAATCGCCTGGAGGAGATGTTCGTCTCCATGGTGGAAGACGACCAGCAGAAGGAGGCGCGCCCATGAATCCCCAGCAGATCGCCATCGCTCTATGGACCCTGGTTCACAAGGAAATCAAGCGCTTCACGCGAATCTGGCCGCAGACCCTGCTCCCGCCGTCGATCACCATGACGATGTATTTCATCATCTTCGGCAACCTGATCGGCTCGCGGATCGGCGAGATGGACGGCTACAGCTACATGGACTTCATCGTCCCCGGGCTGATCATGATGGCGGTGATCACCAACAGCTACTCCAACGTGGCGTCATCCTTCTTCTCCAACAAGTTCCAGCGCTCCATCGAGGAGATGATGGTCTCGCCGATGCCCAACTGGGTGATCCTCTCCGGCTTCGTGCTCGGCGGCATGGCCCGGGGCCTGGGCGTGGGGCTGATCGTCACCGGGGTGTCGCTGTTCTTCACCCGCATCGAGGTGGCCCACCCGCTGCTCACGGTCTTCGTGGTGGTGCTGACCGCGGCGCTGTTCGCCATCGGCGGCTTCATCAACGCCCTGCTGGGCAAGAAGTTCGACGACATCTCCATCGTGCCGACCTTCGTGCTGACGCCGCTGACCTACCTGGGCGGCGTCTTCTACTCGATCTCGCTGCTGCCGGACTTCTGGCAGGGCGTCTCGATGCTCAATCCCATCCTCTACATGGTCAACGTCTTCCGCTACGGCTTCCTCGGGGTCTCCGACATCCCGGTGGGCTGGGCGCTGGCGGCCGTGCTGGCCTTCATCAGCGTGCTCTACGGCGTCGCGCTGTGGATGCTGAAGCATGGCAAGGGCATCAGGAGCTGACAGACATGACCCAACATCGACCCGACACCCTCACCCACGCCCCGCTGGGGCGTGAGTCCGCCTATCCCGAGCACTACGATGCCGGGCTGCTCTATCCCATTCCCCGGGCCGCCAACCGCGCGCCGCTGGGCATCGAGGAAGGCCCCTTGCCCTTCGTCGGCGAGGACGAGTGGCATGCCTTCGAGGTCTCCTGGCTCAACGCCCGGGGCAAGCCGCTGGTCGCCGTGGCGCGCTTTCGCCTGCCGGCCGAGTCGCCCTACCTGATCGAGTCCAAGTCCTGGAAGCTCTACCTCAACGGCTTCAACCAGACCCGTTTCGAGAGCCGCCAGGCGGTGATCGATACCCTGCTGCGCGACCTGGCTCAGGCGGCCGGCGCGCCCGTCTCCGTCGAGCTGCTCGACGTGAACGACGCCGCACTGGCGGTGAAGCGCCTGCCCGGCGAGTGCCTGGACGATCTCGACATCGAGGTCACCGACTACACCCCGAGCGCCGAGCACCTCACGGCGGGGGAGGAGATCGTCGAGGAGACGCTCTATTCCCACCTGCTCAAGTCCAACTGCCCGGTCACCGGCCAGCCCGACTGGGGCAGCGTGCTGATCCGCTACCGCGGCCCCAGGCTCGACCGCGAGGGGCTGCTGCGCTACCTGATCGGCTATCGCCAGCACCAGGACTTCCACGAGCACTGCGTGGAGCACATCTTCACCGACCTGATGGCCCGCGCCCGGCCGGAGCGGCTGATGGTGCTGGCGCGCTACGTGCGCCGCGGCGGGCTCGACATCAGCCCCTGGCGCGCCACCCCCGGCGAGCGGCCTCCCGAGCCGCTGCGGCTCTCTCGGCAATAAGGACGCGCAGCAGAGAGGCACGAGGCGGGCAGGGCTATCGCAGTTACGAAAGCCGAGGGGCGCTGGGGGCAATCTGACGAGGAGATCCTACGCCAGGGATGGCGTCGGTAGCGCCCAAGGAAGGGTTCACAGCGCCTCCTCACAGGCTTGCTCCCAGATCAGCCCCGAGCGATGTATCTATCTGCGATAGCCCTAACGAGGAGGGCGCCGGCACGACAGTCGCCCGGGCAGCTGATAGAGTGACGAGAAAGATTCTCGTCTGAAAAACCCAAGGGAGAGACTCAATGGACGCGCTGACGCTGCTGCACGAACGCAGTTCCATGGGCAAGCTGATGGGCCCGCCGCCGAACCCCGAACAGCTCGAGGCGATCTACCGGGCGGCCCTGCGCGCGCCGGACCACAAGGAGCTGCGCCCCTGGCGCTTCATCGAGTTCTCCGGCGAGGGCCTCTCGCGCCTCGGCGAGCTGTTCGCCGAGGCCGAGTTCCGCGAGGACCCCCACGCCAGTGACGCCACCCTCAACGCGGCCCGCAAGAAGCCGCAGCGCGCGCCGATGATCATCGCGGTGATCGCCAAGGTCACCCCGGACGAGCCCAAGGTGCCGAAGATCGAGCAGGTGATCTCCGCCGGCTGCGCCGCCCACGGCGTGCTGCTCGCCGCCCACGCTCAGGGGCTCGGTGCCATGTGGCGCAGCGGCAAGTACGCCTTCGACCCCACCGTGCGCAAGGGGCTGGGGCTCGCCGAGGACGACGAGGTGGTGGCCTTCCTCTACCTGGGCACCCTGGGCGGGCGCCACAAGCCGCTGCCCGAGCACGACATCGACGCCTTCGTCGAGCGCTGGGACTGACCCATGCGCGAGATCGGCGTTCCCCACCCGCGCTTGCCGCTGCCCGCCGCCGGCGGCGAGGACGACATGGCCGCGTTCCTCGCCTGGCTGGGCGAGGCGATTCCCATGGTGGGCGCACTCGGTATCCGCGAGATGACCCGCGATGACGAGCGCCTCACCTGGCAGCTGGCGCTCACACCTAGCCTCAACGACAAGGGCACCGGCTTCGGCGGCGCGCTCGCCGCCCAGACGACCCTGCTCGGCTGGTGCTGGACCACGCTCTGGCTGCGCCGCCGCGGCCTCGCCCGGGACGTGGTGGTCGCCGAGTCCACCCAGCGCTTCCTGGCGCCCGTGACCGGCGACTACCGGCTGGTCTGCGAGCCCGAGGCGGACGACGGCCCCGCCAGCCTCGCCGAGCGCCTGGAGCGGCGCGGCAAGGGGCGCATCGCCCTGGTCCAGCGTCTCTGGTGCGGAGACACTCTCTGCCTGGAAGCGCGGGGCGACTACGCGGTGCTGCCCGAGGCCTGAGCCGGGCGGCATGGGGCCGCATGAAAACCGCGAAACTGGCTTGCATTCGCGGACTTAAGTCGTTAGTATATGCGCCGTTCTTGAGCAAAAGGCCACGCGCCAAAGCTGAAGGATAACAATGCGGAGGGGTGTCCGAGTGGTCGAAGGAGCGCGCCTGGAAAGCGCGTAAGTCGAAAGGCTTCGAGGGTTCGAATCCCTCCCCCTCCGCCACGAATATCGATTAAGCCGCTGATTTCAGCGGCTTTTTCTTTGCCTGCATTTTCTTAACCCACACTTTGACCCACACCTAGTACCTGGCTTCCATAGGCTCCTTCAGGACGTCCTTGGACGGCCTTTCTCCTCGTGCTGTCGCTCTTCCTGCCGCCATGCCTAATCTGGGCAGTCATTTCCTATTCAGGAATGACAGCCGTTCAGGCTTTCGGTACTGTCGTCCTAAGTGTTGTGAGCAGCAATGAGCTTGGGAGTGGTGACATAGCGTTTCTAGCTTTCTCTTCGGACACACCCACGCAGCTGACACGGTGGGACTGGTGTTGGTGCCTCGGACAAGAGGCCGAGCTGAAGCCGCGACCCGCACCCGGAAGGGTGTTCCTGCTGCTGGTGCACGGTGAGCGGCGCATCAAGCGCGTGCAGCGCGTCGCCGGCGGCGCCTGGTTGCTGATCAGCGACAACCCGCGCTATGAGAAGGAATTTATCAAGCCGCAGGACATGAAGGATGTAGAGATCCTGGGTCGGTGCGAGATTCGCATTGGACGGGTTTTGTAACTGTAAAATTAAAATAGCATTCCTGCACAGACAGGACGTTGTAAGTGCGGTTTAAGGCCGCCGCGATCGATGGGAAACCACCCGGAAAGGGCATTACAACGAAGACGCAAGGAGGCGTAGGGATGAAGCGTGCACTGTTCACTCTCCTTAGAGGTGTATCCCAGGAGACCGAAGGCCAAGTGGTGACAGTTCTGGAAGGCATGTGACATGCGCCTGCTGATAATAGCTCTTTGGCCGTGTCTTTACTCGCAGACAGTATCGCTAAAGCGATTGCTGTTAATGCGTGAAGTTTTTAAAGTTTCTGTTTTCTGCGGGGGAAGTAAGTGAATATCGAAGTTAGTGATATGTTTGGATTGAGTCAGCCAATTACAAAGCTTATTGAGGTTACTTCCAGAGGGCTGGGTAGGTCCACGGATGCATTCTTTAGGGTAAGGAATGCAAAAGCTTTCGCTAAAGAGCTTGAGGTCGTTTCTGGAGCATTAGAGAACCATGGGAAAGCTTTGGGGGGGGTTAAGTTTTCCAGAGAGGATATAGAAGTATTGTCCTCTGAGACGGGCCTGCCCTCTGAAAGCGTGGAGCAGTATACAGCACTGGCCCAGCGAGCCTACTCCGCAGGTGTAGCATCTTCAATGCGTAAACAGGCTAACACCGAAAGTGTATTGAGTGCCGCTGCTGAAGAACTAAAGGAAGAGGAGTATGTTCCTGAAGAGGATGTTGATGAAGATTGGCTTTCATTGTACTTCTCTATAATAGAAAATGTTAGCAGTGATTACATGAAGCTCCTGTGGGGTAAAGTTCTTGCTGGGCAAATAAAATCACCTGATCGCTTCTCTCTTAGGACGTTGGATGTTTTACGAACAATGAGCGCTCGGGAGGCAGAGTTGTTTTCTCAAGTGGCTAGGCATGCAGTCACTGATAATGGAAAAGAACCCAGTCATATTCTTCTTCCTCAGGATGAGTTGTTGGAATTTCATGATGATATGGCTTTTGGGGACTATAATCTTCTTGAGCAGATTGGCCTTGTTCAAGGCCTGTCGTTAACTTTTAGTAATCTTCGGTCAGGTGCAAGAATTATTTTGAGGAATGGTGGTAAGGCTGGTCGCATAGACTTTAAGGAAGAAGTTTATAAGATTTCTATTAATTATACTGCGTTCACTAGGATTGGGCTTGATCTTTTTTCTCTGGTTCAGGAAAGAGGTGGTAGTGAGCAGTATTTAGAAAAGGTTCTCGGATTGTTTGATGTGAAGACACCCCATCAAAAGGTGGTGTCTGACCTTGCGTACAGGGAAGGTAAGCTCTTTATGGTTAATGAGAAAACCCTTACTTAAGGTGTCGTAAATAAGAATGTGCGGCCGCTTCGCTCTTTATAGCCCATATCCCAAGCTCTCCCAGGCCTTGCGCCTGCTGCTGGAGCCTCGGGAGCTGACGCCTCGCTACAATGTGGCGCCGGGCACCTGGATCACCGCGGTGCGCCATCCCAGCGATGACGCGCCGCTGGTGATGGATGAGGTGTGGTGGGGCTACCGGCCGCGCTGGGCGAAGGAGAAGGCGCCCGAGCCCATCAACGCCACAGTAGAGAAGGTGGCCACCTCCAACTACTTCCGCGGGGCGTTCGCCCATCACCGCTGCCTGGTGCCGGCGGATGGCTGGTACGAGTGGCTGCCCGTGGACGGGAAGAAGCAGCCGCACTTCCTGTGCCGCGAGGATCGCGAGCCGATCTGGCTGGCGGGCATCTGGAGCGAACGGCCGGATGGTAAGCCGGGATGCGCCATCCTCACCGAGCCGGCCCGTGGCGTGGCCAAGGAGATCCACGATCGCATGCCGCTGGCCCTGGATGCCGAGAGTTTAGAGCCCTGGCTCGACACGCACCTTACCGATCGCGAGACGATCCGCCACGTGGTGCACCATTTTTCCGCTGACCTGATCACCCACTGGCAGGTGAGCACGCGGCTGAACAAGCCCACGCATGATTCACCAGTGTTAATTCAACAGGCCGATGTTTTTTGATTTCATCTTTAGTGGTGGCTTATGAATAGAAAACATACGATTGATTTGCTGTTTTTCTTTTTCTTTTTTCTCCAGATAGCATCTGTAGCTTACCTTTATTTCTATTGGAAGTATCTGGGGGTGGATGCTTTTCTGTATATTTCCATTGAAGATATTCTTCTTGCTTCAGGTGGCATAGTATTCCTTTTTTCATGGGTTTTTATAATTATATGTTTTAGTGTCTTCTTTATGCCAGGAGGAAAGGACTTCCAAGAGATGGAGGATGGTAAGCCCTGGCTTGGTTTTTTTGGGGTCATTGTTTGTTTTTTGGTTTTTTTGGGGGAGGCTCTGTATCTCCCTGAATATATGCGATCATATTTTTATGCAAGCATTACAGTGTTCGCATATCTAACAAGATACCTCTCTTCGATATTATTTCATCCATCAGGGTTGAATAATATTTTTAATAACAAGGTGGTGTCGTATATCTGTCTTTCTTTGGTAATTACTGGCTTGATAATGGTTGTCCCCCTTTCTATATGGAACGCTAGAGTAGATGTTAGTCGAGGGCATGCTGGGGAGAATGTTAAGTATGTGGCTATAGCTGGCTGTGAGGAGTGCTATTTCGGCTTTCTTGGCAAGCTGGGGGATTATGTGTTTATGTATAGTTCGCGTGCTAATAAGATTGTTGCGATCCCAAGTTCAAGAGTCGAAAGCATTACTTATCATTGAAGATAGCGTGGACAGATAACTTGTATGGTTATGTTTTTGTAGCCGGTAGATCATCCCGCCGAGTACTCCAGCACAGCGTACGATGGGCACAGATCAAGTGCTATGCGGTCTCGGCGGTAGGCCGTCCAAGATTGACGGTACCATGCCTCATCTTCCTATTGAGCTCGTCAAGGGCGGCGCGCTCGGATGTGTTGAGCAGCACAAGCTGTTGGCGGTTGGCGTCGTTGGTTCAGGAAAGCGTCGCGTTCATCGGGTTGATCGTGTTCCCGACACCGCGGCATATGAGAAAATCTCGCCCTCACCCGACACTCCTCCCGCGACGTTAAGGCCCCGCCCGTGAGCCACCAGCCCCCCTCCATGAAGTCGCTGATCGCGTTCGAGGCCACCGCGCGCCTGGGCTCGATGACGGCGGCGGCGGATGCTGAGCGCACCAGCCAGCCGACCATCTCGCAGCGCATCCGGGCGCTGGAGGAGCGGGTCGGGCTGCCGCTGTTCGATCGCCAGGGCGGGCGGCTTTCGCTGAACGCCCAGGGCGAGCGCTTCTATCGGGAGGTGGCACCTGGCCTCAAGTCGGTGCGCGAGGCCTGCGAGCGGGTGATGCAGGAGGGGCGGCGGCCGTCGCCCTCGGTGGTGATCGCCGCCGGCTCCGGCTTCACGCACCTCTGGCTGCTGCCGCGCCTGCCGGCGCTCAAGCGGGCCTTTCCGGAGGTCACCTTCCAGCTGATGCCGATCGATCGCGCCGACGACCCGGAGCTGCAGGCCGCCGACATCGCCATCCGCTTCGGGCCCAGAACGCCGCACGCCGAGGCGCGCTTGATGGCAAGCGAGGCTGTCTTCCCGGTGTGCAGCCCGGCCTATGCCGACCAGCACGGCCTGACCGACACGCTGAGCTCGGAGGCGCTGCCCGACCTCGCGCTGCTGCATCAGGACATCAAGGACCCGCGCTGGCTCGACTGGAGGCAGTGGTGCCACACCGCGGGGCTGAGCCTCGCGCCGCGCGACGACGTCTTCGCCTACTACAACTACGCGCTGCTGCTGAACGCCGCGCTCGCCCACCAGGGCGTGGCGCTCGGCTGGTCGATCCTCGTCGAGGAGCACCTGGCGAACGGCCAGCTGGTCGCGCTGGGGCCGCGGGTCACGCGGCGCGACTACGGCTACTGGCTGAGCGTCAAGCATCACCGCAGCGCGATGCTCGAGCCGATCGGCGACTGGCTGCTCGAGGCGGTCCACCGCCGCCAGCCCGGCGCCCAGGCGTAGCGAGGCCAAGACACGATGGACTGAGCCTCACCCCTCGGGCTCGGCGAGGGCCTCGCGCACCACCTCCAGGAAACCCGCCACCAGGCGCCGTTCGCTCTGCTGACGCAGGCAGACCAGGGTCTCGATCATGCAGTGGCCGCTGTCCTCGATGGCGAGCCGATGCATGCCGGGATGATGGCCGGCCTCGGCCGCCGAGACGATCCCCACGCCGAGCCCCGCCGCCACCAGCTCGAAGACGGCCTCGCGCCCCTCGGCCTCGATGGCCGGCGTGAGCGCGAGCCCCGCCGCGCGCAGCTCCGCCTCCAGGGCCTGGCGGGTCATGGAGCCGCGTTCGCGGAGCACCAGCGGGGCCCGGGCGAGATCGGCCAGGCGTATCGAGCGCCAGCGGGCCCAGGCGTGGTCGGCGGGCACGAAGGCGATCAGCGGGGCGCGGCTCAGTTCCACCGTCAGCAGGCGCGGATCCTCCACCGTGCGGCCCAGCACGGCGAAGTCGGCGCGGTGCTCGAACAGCCGCGAGAGGGCCTCGTCGGTGTTGCCGGTCATCAGCTGGAAGCGTACCCCGGGATAGCGCGCCTGAAAGCGGGCGATAAAGCGGCGCACGTGCATCGGCGAGTCCACCGCCAGGGTGAGTTTGCCCGATTGCAGGTCCCGGGCGCCGGCCAGCAGCGCCTCGGCCTCGTCGGCGGCGGCGAACAGCCGCTGGGTGATGCCGAGCAGCCGCTCACCCACGTCGGTGAGTTCCATCGAGCGCCGACTGCGGCGCAGCAGGCTGACGCCGAAGCGCTCCTCCAGCTTGCGCACCTGGTCGGAGACCGCCGGCTGGCTGAGGCAGAGGCGTTCGGCGGCGCGGGTGAAGCTGCCGTGGACGGCCACCGCATGAAAGGCGCGTAGCTGCGCGTGGGAAAGGGACATGGTTTCACTATAAGTTCAGCTTTTATCAAAGATACGATAAATCGATTTTATCTATGGTCAAGCGGCTGGTCTGATGGGCACCACTTTTCTTTGACCATTTCTCCTCATTACGTAGTCGGAGTCGCCCATGTCCCTCGCCACCGCCACGCCCCCCGTCGACGCGCCCGGTCAGCACGCGCCCTACCTGCTGACCCCCGGCCCCCTGACCACCAGCGACACCATCAAGGCCGCGATGCTCCACGACTGGGGCTCTTGGGACGACGACTTCAACCGCCTGACCGCCGAGATCCGGGCGCAGCTGCTCGAGATGGCCGGCGCCTCGGATAACGACTACGCCTGCGTGCCCCTGCAGGGCAGCGGCACCTTCGCCGTGGAGGCGGCGCTGGCCACCGCCATCGATCGCCACGGCAAGGCCCTGGTGCTCGCCAACGGCGCCTACGGCCAGCGCGCCGCCAAGATCCTCGATTATCTGGGCCGCGAGCACGTGGTGCTCGACAAGGGCGACTATCTGCCGCCCCGGGGCGAGGAGGTGGCCGCATGGCTCGATGCCGACCCCGAGATCACCGACGTCTTCCTGGTCCACTGCGAAACGAGCTCCGGCATCCTCAATCCTCTGGCCGAGATCGCCGAGGTGGTCAAGGCCCGGGGCAAGGGGCTGATCGTCGACGCCATGAGCTCCTTCGGCGCGGTGCCGCTGAGCGTCGAGGCGCTGAACGTCGACGTGCTGGTCTCCTCGGCCAACAAGTGCATCGAGGGGGTGCCCGGCTTCGGCTTCGTGATCCTGCGCCGCGATCTGCTCGAGGCCAGCGCCGGCCGTTCCCACTCGTTGAGCCTCGATCTGTATGAGCAGTGGCGCTACATGGAGCGCACCGGCCAGTGGCGCTTTACCCCGCCGACCCACGTGGTCGCCGCCTTTCACACGGCGCTGGCCGAGCACCGCGCCGAGGGCGGGGTGGCAGGGCGCCTGGCCCGCTACACGCGCAGCCGCGAGCGGCTGGTGGCCGGCATGCGCGAGCTGGGCTTTGCCACCCTGCTCGAGGATCGCTGGCTGTCGCCGATCATCACCACCTTCGTAAGCCCCGGCCATCCCGCCTTCGACTTCGGCCGCTTCTACGCCGAGCTCAAGGCCCGGGGCTTCATGATCTATCCGGGCAAGCTGACCGAGGCCGAGAGCTTTCGCATCGGCTGCATCGGCCGCCTGGATGTCGCGGTGGTCGAGCGCCTGCTCGGCGCCGTGCGCGAGGCCCTCGACGCCATGGGCGTCGACGATGCCCGCCCGGCGGCCTGAGCCGCCACTTTCCTTTGCAACCAACCACTGAACACACGCCGCTCTTCAGTGAACACACGCCACTCTTCAATGAACACACGCCACTGCCCCTGAAACGGAAAACAAAGAGGAACGCCTCATGAACTACAACGCCCCCGACCGCCTGCAGGCCGCCATTCACGACTGGGCCGGCACCGTGGTGGACTTCGGCTCCTTCGCGCCGACCCAGATCTTCGTCGATGCCTTCGCCGAGTTCGGCGTCGCGCTCAGCCTGGAGGAGGCCCGCGGCCCCATGGGCATGGGCAAGTGGGATCACATCCGCGCCCTGTGCGATGTTCCCGAGATCGCCGCGCGCTGCGCCGAGGTGTTCGGCCATGCGCCCACCGATGCCGACGTGACCGCCCTCTACGAGCGCTTCATGCCGCTGCAGGTCGAGAAGATCCCCGAGCACTCGGCGCTGATTCCCGGCGCCATCGAGGCGATCGCCGCCATGCGCGAGCAGGGCATGAAGATCGGCTCCTGCTCCGGCTATCCCGCCGTGGTCATGGAGCGGGTCGTGGAGATGGCGGCGCAGCGCGGCTATAAGGCCGACCACGTGGTGGCCTCCGACGAGGTGCCCAACGGCCGTCCGCATCCGGCCCAGGCGCTGGCCAGTGTCATCGCGCTGGGCATCGAGGACGTCGCCGCCTGCGTGAAGATCGACGACACCACCCCGGGCATTCTCGAGGGGCGTCGCGCCGGCATGTGGACGGTGGGCCTGACCTGCTCGGGCAATGCCCTGGGCCTGACCCTCGAGGAGTTCCAGGCGCTCTCGCCCGCGGCCCTGGCCGAGGGGCGCGCCCGGGTCGCCCGGGAGTTCGAGCCCTCGCGGCCCCACTACCTGATCGACACCATCGCCGACCTGCCGGGGGTGATCGACGACATCAATGCCCGGCTGGCCCGCGGCGAGATGCCCCAGGCCTGCTGAGCGGGCGCCGCCTTGAAGGATGACACGACCGGGCTCAGGCCCGGTCGTTCTCGTTGGGAAAGCGTCAGGGCGGGGCGGTGACGCCGGATAGTGCTCATGTGCCAGAATCGAGCCTCGCCCCGGCCTCCGGCCGGCCACCGGCCACGGCTTCCCCGCCAGCAGGACTCCCCGACATGAGCGACGCCTACTACCTCCACCTCACCGACCGCCTGCGCGACCTCCTGGAGACTCCCGAGGCCTTCGGTGATGATCGGCTGCCGTCCGAGCGGATGCTGGCCGAACGCTTTCGCACCACGCGGGTGACCCTGCGCCAGGCCCTGGCGCAGCTGGAGGGAGAAGGGCGCATCCATCGCAGCAACCGCCGCGGCTGGTTCGTCTCGCCGCCGCCCCTCGACTACGACCCGACCCGGGACGCCGGCTTCAACGACTACGTGCAGGCCCAAGGGCGCCGCCCGCGCACCGAGGTGCTGCTCACCGATATCCGCCCCCATCGCCCGGCCGCCGAGGCGCTTGGCCTGCCCATCGATCATCCCTTCCATCACATTCGCCGGCGCCGCTTCGTGGACGACCGCGCGGTGCTCTCGGAGTCGCTCTGGGTCGTGCCGGAGCGTGCCCCGCGGCTGCTCGAGGGGGACTTCACCGCCTCGCTGTGGGGGCAGCTTCGGGACCGCTGGGGGGTGACGCTGGCCCATCGCTCGCTGCGTCTCTACTCCGAGGCGCTGCGCGCCCAGGAAGCGGAGGAACTGGGGGTGGCCGCCGGGACGGCCGGCCTGAGCCTGCGTCGTGCCATTTTCGACGCCCATCATCGGCCGGTGGAGTACGACGAGGAGCACTGGCTGCACAACGCGCTGTGCATCACGGTGGACCTGGAAAATACCGCGTAATCAATCGTCTGCATTTTTCACTCGACGTTCAAAGAACTGTCATGCAAGCGTCACGCGGCATCGCCAGACTCTTGGTATATACCAGATAGGCACTGGCCCATCTGATCTTCACCAAGCACTGGAGCACGACGATGTCCCTCTTTTCCCGTTCCCTGCTGGCCGCCGCGGTGGGCCTCGCCATGACCACCGGGGCCCAGGCGGCCACCGAGCTGACCGTCTACACCGCCGTCGAGGCGGACGACCTGCAGAAGTACGCCGCGCGCTTCGAGCTCGCGCATCCGGAGATCGAGATCAAGTGGGTGCGGGACTCCACCGGCGTCATCACCGCGCGCCTGCTGGCCGAGAAGGACAATCCCCAGGCCGACGTGGTCTGGGGCCTGGCCGCCACCAGCCTGCTGGTGCTGGAAGAGGAGGGCATGCTGTCCCGCTACGCGCCCGAGGGCGTGGAGGCCCTGGACCCCAAGTTCGTCGATCCGGCCATCCGCGAGGGAAAGGATCCGGCCTGGGTCGGCATGGACGCCTGGGTGGCGTCGATCTGCTACAACACCATCGAAGGCGAGCGCCTGGGCGTGCCCAAGCCCAGCTCCTGGGAAGACCTCACCCGCCCCGAGTATGAGGGCCATGTGATCATGCCCAACCCCAGCTCTTCCGGCACCGGCTACCTGGACGTGGCCAGCTGGATGCAGCTGTGGGACGAGGAGGGCGGCTGGGACTACATGGACCGCCTGCACCAGAACATCGCCCGCTACACCCACTCGGGCTCGGCCCCCTGCAACCTCGCGGCCTCCGGCGAGACCGTGGTGGGCGTCTCCTTCGCCTTCCGCGGCGCGCGTCTCGCGTCCCAGGGCGCGCCCCTCGAGCTGGTCTTCCCCGAGGAGGGTGTCGGCTGGGACATGGAGGCGGCGGCCATCATCGAAGGCAGCGACCGGCGCGAGGCCGCCGAGACCCTGCTCGACTGGGCCGTCACCGAGGAAGCCAACGCGCTCTACAACGAGGGCTATGCGGTGGTGGCCTATCCCGGCGTGGCCGAGCCCATCGAGAACTATCCCGAGAACATCACCGAGCTGATGATCGAGCCCGACTTCAACTGGGCGGCCAACCACCGCGAGCGTCTGCTCGGCGAGTGGCAGCGCCGCTACGACGGCAAGTCTGACAGCCAGTAATCCCCTCGCCATCCTCGTCATCGCCTCGGCGCAGCGCGTCGGGGCTTGGAGTCCTCCTGCATGACCACCCTGACCGTTCCCCAGACCGATTCGGTGCACGCCGCCGTCGCCGATGCCGGCATTCACCTCGAGATCGCCGGCCTGACCAAGCGCTACGGGCAGTTCACGGCCCTGCGCGATATCGATCTCGCCATCCGCGAGGGCGAGTTCGTCTGCTTCCTGGGGCCCTCGGGCTGCGGCAAGACCACCCTGCTGCGCGCCATCGCCGGCCTGGCGCCCCAGAGCGCGGGACGCATCGTCCAGTGCGGCCGTGACATCTCGCGGCTGCCGCCCCAGGCCCGGGACTTCGGCATCGTCTTCCAGTCCTACGCGCTCTTTCCCAATCTCACCGTCTTCGACAACGTGGCCTACGGGCTGCGCAACCGTCGCGACGAGCGCCATCTGATGCGTCAGCGGGTCGCCGAGTTGCTGGCCCTGGTGGACCTGACCGGCAGCGAGGGCAAGTACCCGGCGGCGCTCTCCGGCGGCCAGCAGCAGCGCGTGGCGCTGGCCCGCGCGCTGGCCACCGAGCCGGGCCTGCTGCTGCTCGACGAGCCGCTGTCGGCCCTGGATGCCCGAGTGCGCGTGCACCTGCGCAGCCAGATCAAGGCGCTGCAGGCGCGCCTGGGGGTGACCACCATCATGGTGACCCACGACCAGGAGGAGGCCCTGGCCATGGCCGATCGCATCGTGGTGATGAATCACGGCGTGATCGAGCAGGTGGGCACGCCGGCCGAGATCTACCGCCACCCCGCCAGCGCCTTCGTGGCCGAGTTCATCGGCAGCATGAACTTCCTCGACTGTCGCCCCGAGGGCGGTCACGGCCTGCGCCTCGGTGAGCAGCGCCTGGACTGCGCGGCTCACCACTGCGCCGACGAGGAGCGGGTGCGTCTGGCCATTCGCCCCGAGGCGGTGCAGCTGTGCGCGCAGGACGAGGGGCTCTCGGCCCGGGTCGACCACGTCGAGTTCCTGGGCGCCTTCCTGCGGGTCAGCCTGACCCTCGAGGCGAGCGGGCAGGCGCTGACCGCGGACGTCGCCGTGCGCGACGGCGAGCGCCTGGGGCTCGAGCAGGGCATGACCCTCGGCGCTCGCCTGCCGGCCGAGGCGATGCGCCTCTTTCCCAGCGAGGAGGCCCGGGCATGATCGCAGGTGCCTCCATCTGGCCCGAGCGGTTCTCCGGCGAGGCTCTGATCCGGCTGCTGGCGCTGCTGCTGGCGCTGGGCCTGCTGGTGGTGGGGCTGCTCTTTCCCCTGGCCGCCATGCTGGTCAAGAGCGTGCAGGATCGCGCCGGCGACTTCATCGGCCTGGCCAACTTCGCCCGCTACGTGCAGACCCCGGCCCTGGCCGGCTCCATCGTCAACTCGCTGACGGTGGCCCTGACCAGCACCGTGATCGTGGTCGGCCTGGCCTTCCTCTGCGCCTACGGCATCACCCGCACCTGCATGCCGGGCAAGCGGCTGTTTCGCATGCTGGCCACCCTGCCGATCCTCGCGCCCTCGCTGCTGCCGGCCATCAGCCTCGTCTACCTGTTCGGCAACCAGGGCTGGTTCCGGGAGGCGCTGATGGGGGAGAGCATCTACGGTCCCATCGGCATCGTCATGGGCATGTGCTTCTGGATCTTCCCCCATGCGCTGATGATCCTGGTGACGGCGCTGGCCAACAGCGACGCGCGCCTCTATGAGGCCGCGGAAGCGCTCGGCACGCCGAAGTGGCGCAGCTTTCTCACCATCACCCTGCCGGGCGCCCGCTACGGGCTGATCTCCTGCGCCTTCGTGGTCTTCACCATGGCGATCACCGATTTCGGGGTGCCCAAGATCATCGGCGGGCAGTTCAGCGTGCTGGCCACCGACGTCTATCGCCAGGTGGTGGGGCAGCAGAACTTCCAGATGGGTGCGGTGGTCAGCGTGATCCTGCTGGCGCCGGCGCTGGTCTCCTTCGTGGTGGACCGCTGGATCCAGCGTCGCCAGGTCGCCCAGCTCTCGGCCCGGGCGGTGCCCTGGCAGCCGAGCCCGAGCCCCCTGCGGGACTGGACCTTCGCCGCGATCTGCTACGGCGTGGCGGCGATCATCCTGACGGTGATCGGCACCGCCATCTACGCCTCCCTGGTGCAGTTCTGGCCCTACGACCTGGCGCTGACCCTCGAGCACTACGCCTTCGAAGCGCTGGCCGGCGGCGGCTGGGCCGCCTGGTTCAACTCCCTGACGCTCGCCTTCTCGGTGGCGTCGATCGGCACCCTGGTGATCTTCTTCAACGCCTGGCTGATTGAGAAGAGCGACGGCTACCGCGCGCTGCGCCAAGGGCTGCACTTCATGGCCATGCTGCCCATGGCGGTGCCGGGCATGGTGCTGGGCCTGGCCTACATCTTCTTCTTCAACCAGGCCGACAACCCGCTGAACTGGATCTACGGCACCCTGATCATCCTGGTGCTCAACACCCTGGTGCACTTCTATACCGTCTGCCACCTCACCTCGGTGACCGCGCTCAAGCAGCTCGACCCCGAGTTCGAGGCGGTGGGGGCGTCGCTCAAGGTGCCGTTCTGGACCACCTTCCGTCGCGTGACCCTGCCGGTCTCGCTGCCGGCGGTGCTGGATATCTCGGTCTACCTGTTCGTCAACGCCATGACCACGGTCTCGGCGGTGGTCTTCCTCTACACCAGCGATACGCGCCTGGCCTCCGTGGCGGTGATGCACCTCGACGAGGCCGGCTACTTCGCCAGCGCGGCAGCGATGGCGGTGCTGATCTTCTTCACCTCGCTGGCGGTCAAGCTGGCCCATGCGGCGATCAGCCATCTGCTGCTGACCCGCGCCCAGCGCTGGCGCCACGCGAGCTAGGCCCCCCTCGGCGGCCATCGCCGCCCTCGATGCTGCCCTGGCCCTTGGCCGGGGCAGCCCCCTCTTGCAAGGAGAGTGTCATGCGACCCTGTTGGTTGCCCGGGGCCCTGGCGGCCCTTTCACGCGTTATGAAACAACGGGCCGCGGCGGCGGGCCAGCTTGGCCCTTGCGCGTCATGAGTCCCCTGGCGCTGGGGCTCGTGCTGCTGTCGGTCTGCCTGCATGCCGGCTGGAACCTGATGGGCAAGGGGCGGGCGCCGTCGCTGGCCTTCTTCGTGCTGTCAATGGGCGCCGGGGCGCTGGCGCTGGCGCCGCTGCTGTGGCTGGGGCCGTCGCCGGCCGCGCTGCCGCCGGCGTTCTGGGGCTGGCTCGTCGCCTCCGGGCTCTGCCAGATGCTCTACCTGGGCGGCCTGGCCTGGGCCTATGCCCGCGGCGAGATCAGCGTGCTCTATCCTATCGCCCGCGCCCTGCCGGTGGTGCTGGTGCCCCTGGTGTCGGTGGTCGTGCTGGGCAGTCGCGCCCTGACGCCCCTCGATCTTGCCGGCATGGGGCTGATCGTGATCGGCGCGCTCTGCCTGCCCCTGACGAGCCCGCGGGCGCTGCGGCCCTCGACCTACCTGACCCCGGCGTTCGGCTTCGCCCTGCTGGCGGCGGTGGCCACCGCCGGCTACTCGCTGATCGACAACCGGGCCCTGGCGCTGATGATGGCGAGCGGCTACACCAGTCTCGCCGCCGGCAGTCACTTCATGGTGCTCCAGGCGCTGATGACTCTGGCCTGGGGCCTGCCCGCGGTGCTGCTGCTGCCCGTCGAGCGGTGCCGCCTCGCCGCGCTCTGGGACGGAGAGCGATCTGCAATGGCGCTGACCGGGATCATGATGCTCACCACCTACGGCTTGGTGCTGGTGGCGATGGCCCTCACCGAGGAGGTGAGCCTGGTCGTCGCCATGCGCCAGCTGTCGATCCCGCTCGGCGTGGTGCTCGGGGTGTGGTGGCTGCGCGAGCGCGCGGCACCGGCCAAGTGGCTCGGTACCGCGCTGATGCTCGCTGGGCTGTGGGTGGTGGCGCTGCCCTGAGGCGAAGAGGAGGAGGGTGATGGGGGCGGCGGCGTCCGGTGGGACGCCGCCGTGTACCGGCCCGGCAGCGATCAGCTCGCCCGGTGGGCCTCGATCAGGCGCCGCACCCGGGGGGCGAAGTGGGCGAACTCCGGCGTCTGGCGGCCGGCTTCCTTGCCGGCATCGTCCAGCAGGCGCACCTTGAGGATCGCCTCCAGGTGGGGGTGCTGGGCGAAACGCTCCGCCTCATCGGCCGCCATGGGGCCCCCCTGCAGGCGCAGGGAGTGCTGAGAGGCCCGGGACAGGGTGTCGGCATAGGCCGGGTCGACCGCACAGAGGTAGCGCTTGGCTGCCACGTGCTCGCGAATGCAGGCGACCACCGCCGGCGGCAGGTGCGCCTCGACCAGGGCGGCGCCGGTGCTCTCGTGGCAGCGATCCTCGGTGTCGGTCAGGGCGAAGGTGCCGCGATCCCCGGCGAAGTGGCCGATGTCGTGGAGCAGGGCGCCGACGATGATCTCGTCGCTCGCGCCCTGCTGCTCGGCCAGCCAGGCCCCCTGCAGCATGTGTTCGGCCATGGTGACCGCCTCGCCCAGGTAGCTCTTGGCGCCCTGCTCGGCGAAGAGGGTGGCGAGGGTCTCGACGACGGTATCCGGCGTGTGGGTCATGCGTCGGCTCCTTCGATGGCGGTTTCCAGGCAGGCGAGGGTGGAGAGCAGGCCGTCGCGGTCGGCGTAGCAGCCCTGCAGCCAGCGCGACCCCTCGCCCGAGTAGCCGGTGCGCGCGTGCAGCACCCGGGTGTTGTCGACCAGGAAGGCCTCGCCGGGGGACAGCTTGAAGGTCACGCCGAGCTCCGGGGACTCGAGCAGCTCGCCGAGGCGGCGATAGGCGGCGTAGTAGGCGGCCATGTCGTCGAAGGGGATGTCGGTGAAGGGCGCTGCGGAGCGGTTGTTGAAGCGAATGCCGATCAGCTCGCCGTCCGGGGCCAGCTCGATCATCGGGCGCCGGGCCTGCAGGCAGACGTCGCCGAGGCCGCGATACTCGAAGCGGGCGCAGTAGCCGGCCAGCAGTTCGAAGCCGCGGGGATCCTCCTCGCGCAGGCGCTGGGCGGCGCGGAAGCCGTCCACCACCCGGTTGTCGCCGCCGGCCGCGGAGTTCTCCAGGCAGTAGAGCAGCTGCAGGGTCGGCGCCGGATCCCGGTAGGGGTTATCGGTGTGGGCCGGCAGGCCGAGGCCGGTGAAGGCCAGGTTGGTCGGGGCGATCTCGCTGCGCACCTCGAAGTAGCGGCCGTAGTTGGTCTCTCGGGTGAAGCCGAACTGGGCCACCACGTCGAGCAGGGCGCCATCCTCGATCGGGCCGCCCGTGAGCTTGCCGATGCCGTAGCGACGAATGTCGGCGAGCCACCGGCGCTTGGTGTCGTCGTCGTTGCTCAGGGCCGTGATATCGGCGCAGGGCAGGCGCTCGGCCAGCGAAGCGTCCCAGGTCTCTGCGTGCGCGTCGAGCCAGCCGCGCTGGGCGGGCGGTTCGCGATCATAGGCGTGCTGCCAGAGCCAGGCGGCGTCATAGGTGAACTCCCGCCCCTCCGGGGCCATGGCCACGATCAGGCGCCCGCCCTCGACCCGCGCCTCGGTCAGCCGCAGGGTGGCGGGGATGTCGGCGAGGCTGATCAGGCGCTGGCCGTTGTCGGGGGAGCGGGTGGCGGCGTCCTGGGCGTTGTCGCGCAGCCAGACGCCATGAAAGCGGCGTTGCGCGCCCTGCTGGAAGGTCAGCAGTACGGCCTGGCCGTGGTCGATCAGTTCGGCGGTCTCGAGCATGAGGCTCTCCATGACACAGTGTGATGGATGGATGCCTGGCCATTTGACGTCGCCAGTGGCATAACGACAATCAACGGTTTTTGGGGTGAGAGGTGCAAATTTCTTATGGCTGA
Organism: Halomonas saccharevitans; assembly: GCF_032333995.1. NCBI lineage: Bacteria > Pseudomonadati > Pseudomonadota > Gammaproteobacteria > Oceanospirillales > Halomonadaceae > Halomonas > Halomonas saccharevitans. The sequence goes on along the minus strand of NZ_JAVXUR010000001.1, from coordinate 855,452 downwards.
ATCCACCGCCCTGCTGCCCTCGCTGGAGTGGGTCCGGGTCTTCGAATCGGCAGCGCGGCTGGGCAGTTTCACCGCTGCGGCCCGGGAGCTGGGGCTGACCCAGGCCGCCGTCAGCCAGCGCATCCGCCACCTGGAAGAGCGGCTGGGGGTGTCGCTGTTCGAGCGCCAGGCGCGGGGAGTGACCCTGTCGCTGCAGGGCGAGGCCTGGCTGCCCCACGTGCAGCAGGCGCTCGAGCGGCTCACCCACAGCGCCGACAGCCTCTTCGCGGCGCCTCGCACCCGCCTGAGCCTGATGGCCTCGGTCTCGCTGATCGAGCTCTGGATCGTGCCGCGCCTGGCCGCGCTGCAGGTCGAGCTGCCCAGGCGACAGCTGGTTCTCTCCACCATGCATCGCTGGCCGGACTACGCCCAGGCGGAGGCCGACCTGGACATTCGCTTCGGGAAGGGCGACTGGCCGGAGCGGGTCAGCCATCGGCTGTTCGGCGAGGTGCTCGCGCCCATGGCAACACCGGCGCTGCTGGCCGGCGTCAAGGACTGGCGGGGCCTGCCGCGCATCGCCGTGGCCGGGCCACGGCTGGGCTGGCGGGAGTGGGATCAGCGAGTGGAGGCGGGCCCCGGCCCCATGCCGGTGGTGCGCCTGGATAGCCTGGCGCAGGCCCTGCGCGCCGCCGAGGCCGGCGCCGGGGTGCTGCTGGGCTCGCTGCCCCTCTGCCGGGCGGCGCTGCAGGCCGGGCGGCTTCAATGCGCAAGCCCCGAGACGCTGCCCATGGCCGAGGGCTACTGGCTGACCCGGCGCAGCGACCGCCCCGCCGGGCCCGAGTTCGAGCGCGTGCTGGCGGCCCTGCGCCCCGCGGAAGACCTCGCCGATGGCGGACGCTGAGACCCCTTACGGCTCCAGCGGATGCTCCTCGCCGATCACCGCCGGGTCGAAGGGCGTGCGCGAAAAGACGCGGCGCAGCATCGGCTCGAAGTGCTCGAGGGGCGGGGTGGGGTAGTCCGGGTCGAAGGAGGCCTGGTCGTAGCGCTCGCAGAAGTCGACGCAGCTCTGATAGCAGGGGTGGTCTCGATAGCGGTCGCGCTCGTTCGGGTCCATGCCGAAGTGGTGGGCGAAGTAGTAGGTCTGGAAGAGACCGTGGTGATGGACCACCCAGGTCACCTCGCCGCGTACGTATGGGCGGATGATCGAGGCGGCCAGCTGGGAGTGGTTGTAGGGCGCCAGATCATCGCCCAGGTCGTGCAGCAGGGCGCCGACGATCATGTCCTCATCGGCGCCGTCGGCCTCGGCCCGGGCGGCCGACTGCAGCGAGTGCTCCAGCCGCGTGACCCGGTAGCCGCTCAGGCTGTGCTCGAGCTGGCGCAGGGCATCCAGCAGGCGGTCCACCAGCCCCGCGTTGAACTGTTCCTCCAGGCCCTCGAGGAAGAGGTACTCTTCCCGGGTGCCGTCCTTCATCTGACGGAATGCGACCTGTTCCATTCAGGCGACCTCCTCGATCGAATCATGATGTTTCACTAGGCTCGCGAAGCGTTCGCGCGGGCCGTCTGTGTCCAGGTAGCAGCCCTGCAGGTGGCGGCGCCCCTCGCTGCTGTCATAGCTGGTGCGCCCGTGCAGCACCCGGCTGTTATCGAACAGCATCAGCTCGCCGGCATTGAGGGCGAAGCGACGCTCGTAGGTCGGGTCCGCGAGCAGCTCGCCGAGCCGCCGCCGGGCGGCGTGGAAGAGCCGAGTCTCGGCATCGGAGAGCAGCGGCAGGGCGTCGAGCCGCGGGCTGTAATGCACGCCGGTCGGGTGGCCGTCGTCGTCGGTCTGGATCATGGTGCGGTGGGTGACGAGTTCGGTGCCGGCATCGACGAAGCGAAAGCGCACCGGCGTGGTCTTGAGCAGCGCATAGCCCTCGGGGGACTCGTGGCGCAGCCGCTCGAGCACCTTGAGGCTGTCGGCCAGGGTCGAGAGCCCGCCTTGGGTCTCGTTGACCAGGCAGTGCAGCAGCTGGATGCCCGGCACCGGGTTTCGGTACGGGTTGTCGGTGTGCGGGCCGAGCGCCACGCTGCGATAGGCCAGGTCGTTGCCGCTCGGCCGCGAGTAGACCTCGAAGTAGCGGCCGAAGTTGGTCTCCTTGACGTAGCCGAAGTGACTGCCGACCTCGAGGATACGCTCGGGGTCGGTGGGCACGTTATAGAGCACCAGGTGACCATAGCGCAGATAGGCATCCAGCGAGGCGCGAAAGTAGCCGGGCTCCGCGAGCACCCTCTGCCAGTCGAAGCGCACGCGATCCGCGTCCAGTCGGGCATCCCAGGGCTCGGCCGCGGGGAAGCTCGCCGCGTCATCGAGCTCGGCGGCCAGCACGCGAAGATCGTAGGTCTCGCGATGGCCGTCGCTGAAGGCCAGCGCCGCGTGGTGATCGTCGACCCGGGCGACCTCGGTCAGCGTCAGGTCGGTGTCGATGGCGTGGGAATCGAACAGGCGCTGCTGGGTCATCGGCTCCAGCTGGTCGGGCAATTGAGTGCGCTCGCGCAGCCATAGCGGGCTGATCTCACGGGAGGCATCGCCGTTCTCGAGGCGCACCGAGGGCGGCTGCTCGTGAAGGACGAACGCGGGTCGGGTGGGCATGAAGGGCATCCTCGTGTGGCTTGGTCATCACGCTAACGATCGCCGGCATGGTGACTGGCGCGCCGCTGCACGAGTAGGGCCGTTGGCTTATCGCCTGGCATGCATTTTTCTTATGTCCTTCACTCGAGCCCATCGTCCAACCCCTTCGCCCAGCCCCTTCGCCGTCATCGAGGATCGCGCCGATCATGGTGATTCTGTGGCCGCGCCCGTGACGCGCCTCGTGATGTGCGCTGCGCCTCGAGGATGGCGTCGTTGCGCAGTTCCGGGCGCACGATGTCGTCTTCGGCGAGCAGAGCGGCCAACGAGTGGCGGCGAGTGACGGCGGCCGAGGCGTGAGTGGTGGTGCGAGCGATAGTGGTGCGGTAGGTCATGATCGTCTCCGTTTCCCCTGGGGTTCGCTGGAAAGGGTGGTTCGGCAAGCGCCGACCCAGGGGAGAGGAGTCGCACGCCGCTTTAGCTGCATTTCTATGCCGCCCGCAAGTTGGTGCTTAAATCGGCGGCGGCCCGAGGGCCAGACAACAAAAAACCCGCTTTGCGTGTGCTAAAGCGGGCCTCTGGCAGCGCTTTAGCGGCATTTGTAGAGCGCCCGCAAGCTGGAATTCAAATCGGCGCTGTCTGGATCATAGGCTTCGTCGCGCCCGGATGTAAAGCCTTGCCTCGGCCCCGGGTCTGCCCGCCGGCGAGGCCCGTGCATCGCCGGCACGGTGCCGCCTCGCGCCTTGATTAACGCGTTCATCATTAGCGGGGGTAGCCAGCGCTCGAGCGTTACTAGTAAACTGGTCTAATCAGTTCGGATGCAAGGCGCCGAGCCCAGTTTCACACCTATCGAAGAGGACGTTACCGCATGGCGAACCAGACCCTGCTGACACCGACCCGCCTGGGCAGCCTGACGCTGCCCAACCGCATCCTGATGGCGCCGCTGACCCGGGCCCGCACGCCCGACAGCGTGCCGGGCAAGCTGCAGCAGGCCTACTACGGCCAGCGTGCCGGCGCGGGGCTGATCATCAGCGAGGCGACCAATATCTCGCCCACCGCGAGGGGCTACGTCTATACCCCCGGCATCTGGACCGACGAGCAGGAAGCCGGCTGGAAGGACGTGGTGGAGGCCGTGCACGCCAAGGGCGGACGCATGGCCCTGCAGCTGTGGCACGTCGGCCGCGTCTCCCACGAGATGGTGCAGCCGGACGGCCAGGCGCCGGTGGCGCCGAGCGCCCTGAAGGGCGAGGGGGCCCAGTGCTTCGTCGAGTTCGAGGACGGCAGCGCCGGTCGTCACGAGACCAGCACCCCGCGCGCGCTTGCGACCGACGAAATCCCCGGTATCGTCGACGACTATCGCCAGGCGGCGATTCGCGCCAAGCGGGCAGGCTTCGACATGGTCGAGGTGCACGCGGCCAACGCCTACCTGCTCAACCAGTTCCTGGCCACCGGCACCAACCAGCGCACCGATCGGTACGGCGGCTCGCTGGAGAACCGCGCCCGCTTCCCGCTGGAGGTGGTCGATGCGGTGGCCGAGGTGTTCGGGCCCGCGCGCACCGGCATCCGCCTGACGCCCTTCATCGAGATCTTCGGCCTGACCGACGATGAGCCGGAGGAGATGGCCTTCTACCTGATGGAGCAGCTGTCTCGTCGCGGCCTCGCCTATGTACACGTCAACGAGCCGGACTGGGCCGGTGGCGATATCCGGTTCAGCGATGAGTTCCGTCGCGCTCTGCGTGAGCGCTTCTCCGGCAGCCTGATCTTCTGCGGCCACTACGACGCCGAGCGCGCCCAGCGGATCATCGACGACGGGATCGCCGATGCGGTGGCCATCGGGCGTTCCTACATCGCCAACCCGGATCTGGTCGAGCGCTTCCGCGTCGGCGCCGCGCTCAACGAGCCGAACCCCGATACCTTCTATGGCGGCGACGAGACGGGCTACACCGACTATCCGTTCCTGGATAACGGTTTCGATCGGCACGCCTGATTGCGACACCTTGCGATGTTCCATGCTTTGCTGTTTTTGCCCCCTCGATGAGGGGGCTTTTTTTGGAGTGTCTTGCGGCGCCCTCAGCGCGGGGCGGCCGGCCCCAGGAAACGCGTCTCGCGCTCGATCGCAAGCGCCCCGTCGCCGGCGGCGACGATCCTCAGCGTGACGGGGTGGCTCGGCCGGGTCAGGGCCTCGCGCTCGGCCTGAAGCGCGACCCGCCAGCGCTGGGTGCTGTTCGCTCCCACTTCCATGACGTCGGGGCCGATCAAGGCGAGCGCCGGGAGCCCGCTCGCGTCTAGGCGAAAGCGATGCGCCCGGTCGTCCTGATTGCGCAGGGTCAGGGTGTAGTGGTTGACGACGCGCCCTTCCGCGACCTGGGTGAAGAGCCGCTGGCGATCCCGTTCGATCTCGAACTGCAGGGGCGTGCGATCGACCATGAACGCCACCATCAGGCCGATCATCACGGCAAGCCCAATGGCGTAGCCCACTAGCTGGGGGCGCAGAATCCGCGAGGGCTGGCCGGCCAGGGCCCGCTCGGTGGTGTAGCGCACCAGGCCGCGCGGCTTGCCGATGCGTTCCATGACGTCGTCGCAGGCATCGATGCAGGCGGCGCAGCCGATGCACTCGTACTGCAGGCCGTCGCGGATGTCGATGCCGGTGGGGCACACCTGGACGCACAGCTCGCAGTCGATGCAGTCGCCCGCCGGCGCGGCCTGGCCCGCGGCCTTGTGCTGGCGGTCGCGGCGCGGCTCGCCGCGGGCGGCATCGTAGGAGACGATCAGCGTGTTGGCGTCGAACATCGCCGACTGGAAGCGGGCGTAGGGGCACATGTGCAGACACACCTGCTCGCGCAGCCAGCCCGCGTTGAGGTAGGTGAAGAGCGTGAAGAAACCGATCCAGAACAGCGCCCAGGGGCCGACGTCGAGGCTCGCCAGGTCGACGACCAGCTCGCGGATCGGCGTGAAGTAGCCGACGAAGGTCAGGCCGGTGACAAAGGCGATGGAAAGCCAGGCGCCATGCTTGGCGGCCTTGCGCCACAGCACATCGAGGCGTCGAGGCGAGCGGTCGCGACGCATGCGCCGGTGCCGCGGGCCCTCGAGCCGATGCTCGAACCAGATGAACAGGAAGGTCCAGACGCTCTGCGGGCAGGCATAGCCGCACCAGACGCGTCCGGCGAGCACGGTGATCAGGAAGAGGCCGAAGGCGCAGACGATCAGCAGCCAGGCCAGCAGGATGAAGTCCTGGGGATAGAAGGTGGCGCTGAAGAGGTGGAACTCGCGGCTCGGCAGGTCGAACCAGACCAGGGGGCGATCGCCGAAGCGGAGCCAGGGCGCCCCGACGTAGAGCGCCATCAGCACCCAGTTCGCGCGGCGTCGCAGGCGCTGGAAGACTCCCTTTATCTCGCGGACGTAGAGGCGCGAGCGCGTGGCGGGCCTCGCCGGCGGCGGGGTGCCGGCGGGCTCGTGGTGACCGACCCCGGCCTCGGCCGCCAGGTCGTGAAGGGGAATGCGTTGCGTCATATCGGTATCCAGGGAAAGGGCAGGCGGGCAACACCCGCACTATGCGTGCCGTGTGCTTGGCATAACAGGCTCAGTTGGCAAGCAAAAAGCCATATCAGATGCTCCCTGCACCCTCTGCTGAGGCGCTTGCTGCTGTGCTGTGGTTTCTCTCCCCGGCCGAGCCTGTTTTCGCCGCGAGCGCCTCGGGTGGGGTATGCTGACGCTCCCCCCGACTCGCCGGATGCGGAGCCGATGAAGCGCTACGAGCAGTTTGCCGACAGGATTGCGACGCTCATTCGCCAGGGCGTGCTGGCGCCCGGCGAGCGCATCCCCTCGGTGCGCCAGGCCAGTCAGCGCCACGGCATCAGCCCGTCAACCGTGTTCCAGGCCTACTACCTGCTGGAGAACCGCGGGCTCATCACGGCGCGGGCCCGTTCGGGCTATTTCGTGCGCGCACATGCCCGGCGCCTGATGGAGGAGCCCAGGGTCTGTGTGCAGCGGGCGGATCCCGCCGAGGTGGAGGTCAGTGAACTGGTCTTCTCGGTGCTCGAGTCGCTCCAGGACACCAGTACGGTGCCCTTCGGCTCGGCCTTTCCGAGCCCCGAGCTCTTCCCCCTGTCGCGCCTGGCGAGCAGCATGGCGCGGGGGTTGCGCGGGCTGTCGCCCGACGCGGTGATTGCCGACATGACCGCCGGTCATCCCGACCTGCGCCGCCAGATCGCCCTGCGCTACACGCTCGGCGGCATGCAGCTGCCCCTGGAGGAGCTGGTGATCACCAACGGCGCCATGGAGGCGCTGAACCTGGGCCTGCAGTGCGTCACTCAGCCGGGCGATCTGGTGGCCATCGAGGCGCCGGCCTTCTACGCGAGCCTCCAGGTGCTGGAGCGGCTCGAACTGAAGGCGGTGGAGATACCGGTGCATCCGCGTGAGGGCATCGACCTCGATATCCTCGAGGAACGCCTGGCGACCCTGCCCATCAAGGCCTGCTGGTTCATGAGCCACCTGCAGAACCCCCAGGGCGCCAGCCTCAGCGATGCGCGCAAGCGTCGCCTCTACGCCCTGTTGAAGCGCCATCGGCTGCCCATGCTCGAGGATGATGCCTACGCCGAGCTGTACTTCGGCAGCACGCCGCCGACGCCCGTGAAGTGGCTCGACGACGAGGGACTGGTGATGCACTGCGGTTCGTTTTCGAAGTGCCTGGCGCCCGGTTATCGGGTCGGCTGGGTGGCGGGAGGGCGCTTCGCCGGGGCGATTTCGCGGCTCAAGTTGATGACGACCATCTCCCCGTCGATCCCCGCCCAGGCGGCCATCGCGGATTACCTGCTGCGCGGCGGCTTTGACCGCCACCTGCGCACGCTGCGCCATGCCCTGGAAGCGCAGCAGGCCGCCATGCTGGCCTCCGCCGACCGGCACTTTCCCGCCGGCACCCGGATCACCCGGCCCGAGGGCGGCTACTTCCTGTGGGTCGAGTTTCCGGAACACATCGACTCGCTGCGCCTGTTCCGCATGGCCCTGGACCAGGGCGTCAGCCTGGCTCCTGGCCCCATCTTCTCGGCTACCCAGGGCTTTCGCCACTGCGCCCGCCTCAGCTATGGCCACCCGTGGACGGCGCGCAGCGAGCGGGCCATGGAGACACTGGGGCGGCTGCTCGCCTCGTTCTGATCCGGTGCATCCCCACCCACACAGATCAACGTGTCGCCCAGATTGGTGTGCCCCCGACGCAACGATGCCAGTCGGCTTTCGCCGACTGGCATCTTCGCTATCGCCTCATCCCACACCAGGGCCGAGTGCCGCTTCGGCTAGCCCTTCGTGTGGCAGGCGGAGTGTCTTAGCTGCCCGTCGCCTCGCGGGCCGGATACAGACCGCTGGGCATCAGGGCCAGATCGCGTGTGGCGTTCTGGCTCTGCTGCAGGCGCTGACGCGCCTCCATCATGGCCGTGGAGTCGCCGAGCATGCCGCCGGCGAAGACCTCCAGGTCGGTCATGTCCATCGGCGCGGCGTAGGAGATCGTCGCCTCGTTCAGGCCAAGGGCACGCTCGGTGGCCGGGTCGGCCTGGGCCGTTCCGGCGAGCATGACAGTGGCCAGCATCAGACCTGCAAGTGACTTGGAAAGCATGGTAAACCTCCGGCAATAGCGATATTGAAACGATGTTGAAGCTTAGATGAACGGTCTTACGTGAGCGGGCTTGAATGAACTCACTGGCGTGAATCGACGCTGACGAGCCGATCCACGCCGGCGGTTATCAGTTGCCGCGGTAGGTGGAGTAGCCGTACGGGCTGAGCAGCAGCGGCACGTGGTAGTGCTGCTCTGTGTTCTCGACCTGGAAGGGCACCGGGATCTCCGGGAAGAAGGTGGCGGTGTCGTGCTCGGCGAACCACTCGCCGGTCTCGAAGGTCACGCGGTAAACGCCGGCTTCGAAGGCTTCGTCTTCGGGATACAGGGCGTTGATGCGGCCGGCCTCGTCAGTGGTCGCGGTGGCCATGGATTCCCAGCCCGCGTCGGTGCGACGCTCGAGTTCGACCTCGACGCCCGGCGACGGCTGACCGTTCTGGATGTTGAGCACGTGCACGCTCAGCGGGTTGTCGGCGGCCATGGCGGTGGCGGCGGCGCTGCTGAGGGCGATACCGGCGGCGACGGAAGTGAGGATCTTTTTCATGGATGACTCCTGTTGGCGTATTGTCGACGGCGCTGTCGGCGCGTCCGTCGTGGGTCTATCGGAACGTGTGTCGAGGGTCTGTCGACCCGAGGCTTTCGGGTGCTGCAAATTCGGGTGCTGCAAATTCGGGTGCTGCAAATTCGGGTGCTGCAAATTCGGATGTTGCCAAAACGGGCTTACTGGCCGGCGTTGGCCTGGGGCAGCACGTCCTCGATGGCGCTGATGGCGCAGCCTTCGTCGATGGCGGAGCCGCCAGCGCCGGCAACGCCCAGGGCGCCGATCACTTCACCGTCGATGGTCACCGGTACGCCGCCGCCGAGCAGCAGCAGCTCGTCCAGGGTGTTCAGGTTGGCCGACTCGGGATCGTCGCGAGCGATCTTGGAAAGCGCCCGGCTGCTGGTGCCGGTAGAGAGCGAGGTGAAGGCCTTGCGCTGGGCGGCCACGGTGTTGTGCGGGCCGATGTTGTCGTCGCGCTGCAGGGCCACCAGGTTGCCGCCGCGATCGACGGCCGCCACCACGGCGGTGCGTCCGTCGGCGTTGCAGGCCTCGAGCGTGGAGTCGACCAGGCGATTGGCCAGCTCCAGCGACATGTTCTGCTGCGTGAGGCCTGCACCGGTGTCGGCGAGGACACTGCCGGCCAGCAGGGCGGCGCCGAGCAGCGGCAGTCGAGCCAGTCGTGATGTCATGAGAACCTCCTGATGAATTGACGAGGCCATCGTGACACGCTGGCCTCGTCAATCACCTGACGGCAGGATTACAGCTTTGTAATGGGCAAGGGGGGCGGCTCCGGCTACTCTGTGCCGATTTCGCGGAGGGGCAGCATGCGTATCCTGGTGGTAGAGGATGAACAGAAGACCGCCGACTACCTGTGCAAGGGGCTCGGGGAGTCGGGATATCGTGTCGAGGTGGCGCGCGACGGCTTCGACGCCCAGCACCTGTTCACGGAAGTAGAGTTCGATCTGATCATCCTCGACGTGATGCTGCCGGGCCTGGACGGCTGGCAGCTGCTGCAGCTGATCCGTCGTCGCAGCCAGGTGCCGGTGCTCTTTCTGACCGCGCGCGACGCGGTGGAGTATCGCGTCAAGGGGCTCGAGCTCGGGGCCGACGACTACCTGGTCAAGCCGTTCTCCTTCGTCGAGCTGCTGGCGCGGGTGCGCACCCTGCTGCGCCGCGGCCCGCCCCGTGAGACCGAGCACTTCCGCGTGGCCGACCTGGAGATGGACGTGCTGCGCCGCCGGGTGACCCGCCAGGGCGAGCGCATCGCGCTCACCAACAAGGAGTTCGCGCTGCTGGAGCTGTTCCTCGATCGCGAGGGGGAGGTGCTGTCGCGCACCTACATCGCCTCGAGGGTCTGGCAGATGAACTTCGACAGCGATACCAACGTGGTGGAGGTGGCCGTGCGCCGGCTGCGCGCCAAGGTCGACGATCCCTACACGCCCAAGCTGATTCACACCGAGCGCGGCATGGGCTACGTGCTGGAGGATCGTTCCTGATGCCGGTGCTCAACTCCCTGGCGGCGCGCCTGGCGCTGCTGTTTGCCCTGGTCAGCGTGGTGCTGCTGGGCAGCGTCGGCGCCTATCTGTATCACTCGCTGAATCGGGAAATCGCCTGGCGCGACGACCAGATGCTGCGCGGTCGCCTGGAACGCATGGAGGCGCTGCTCGACGACGGCGAGAGCGTTGCCGCTCTGCGCGAGCGCCCTCAGCTCTACGCCAACATGCTCGGCAACCGCGACAGCCTGCTGTGGATCCTCGACGCTCGGGGCGAGGTGCTGATCGAGGTGAACCCGGGCCAGCTGCCGGTGCCCGATCTGCCGGAAAGCGACGGTGTGCGCCTCGACGGCGTGTCCGGTGCGATCCCGGCACGCCTGGCCTGGCAGACGCTCGAGAAAGACGGGCGGGCGCTGACGCTGGTGGCCGGCAAGCTGCTCGGCGAGCGCCAGCAGATGCTGGCGGCCTACCGGCTGCGGCTGTGGCTGGTGCTGGTCGCCGGGGCGCTGCTGGCCTTCCTGCTGGGATGGGGGGTGAGTCGGCGTGGGCTGCGACCGCTGCGCCGCCTGGCCGAGCAGGCCAACCGCATCGACGTGCGCCATCTGGATCGGCGCCTCAACGATGAGGGTGAGACCCAGGAGATCGGCGCGCTGAGCCTCGGATTGAACCAGATGCTCGATCGTCTGGAGGAGGGCTTCATGCAGCTCGCCCGCTACTCCGCGGACATGGCCCACGAGATGCGCACGCCGCTGACCAACCTGCTGGGGCAGACGCAGCACACCCTGCGACGTGAGCGCAGCGCCGAGGAGTACCGGCAGGTGCTGGAGTCGAATATCGAGGAGTACGAGCGGCTGTCACGCATGATCGACAGCATGCTGCTGCTGGCGCGTACCGAGAATCCGTCGAGGGATACGCCCCGCGAGGCGGTCGACCTGGGCCTGCTGGTCGAGCAGCTCTGCGAGTATTTCGAGGGCATGGCGGAAGACGACGAGCGCGAGCTTATTCATCGTGCCAGCGGCTGCGTGGTGGCTAACTGTGAGCTGCTGCGCCGGGCGCTGGCCAACCTGCTGGCAAACGCCCTGCGCCACGGCCGCAGCGGCACGCCGATCTGCGTCAGCACCGCAGTCACGGCGGAGAGGGTAGCGCTGCGCGTGCAGAACCAGGGTGACGTCATCGCGCCCGATGACCTGTCGCGGGTGTTCGAGCGGTTCTATCGCTGTGATCCCGCGCGCACCGGTTCGGTGGATTCCGGCGGTTTGGGGCTTGCCATCGTGCGCTCGATCGCCCAGTGGCACGGCGGCGAAGTGGACGTCGAGAGCAGCGCCGAGCACGGCACCGTCTTCACCCTGTCGCTGCCGCGGATCAGTCCCGACGCGGCGGCACCACGACCACCGGCACGTGGGAGCGCTTGATCACGCCCTTGGTGATCTTGCCCGCATAGGTGGCCGAGAAGCTGCGCTTGTTGGCCGCCATCACGATCATGTCGCTGCCACGGCGATGGGCGAAGTCGGTGATCACGATGGCGGGATAGCCCTCCAGCACGGTGCGCGGCATTTCGCGCGCGCCGAAGGCCTCCTTGAGCTCGGGGTGGCCGGCCCAGAAGGTCTCGATCTTCGTCTCGAGCACTTCACCGGCCTCCTTGAGACGCTGCGCCCGCAGGGTCTCGAGGATCTGCCGATCCGGGATGTTGACCCTGAGCGTGTTGACGACGTCATCGGACAGCGACCTGACCGCGTGGAGCACCTCAAGCTCGGCTCCGGTGGCTACCGCCAGCCCTACCGCCTGCGCCAGCACCGGATTGCAGTCGATCTTCAGCCCCACACAGCACAGGACGCGACGGATACCATGGCTCATGATGCCTCCTTGGGCGGCGCGTCACCCAGTGGCGGCGCCGCGTGCTCATTGATGGTCAGTACTCACTAGCTTATCGCACTCGGCCCATGGCGCCGAGCCTTCCCGCCGCGCTCATATCGTCGGTGGCCGATCGTGCATCAGCTGCCACAGTGTCTCCAGCGAGGCGGCTTCGACGTCGGGCTGGCGATAACAGGCCACGACCAGCTTGGGGCCGCCCAGCATGTCCCGCAGCGAGACCAGCCGGCCCGCCATCAGGTCCTCCTCGATCAGGCCGTGGGGCAGCCAGCCGATCCCCAGGCCCGCCAGGGCCAGCTCGCGAATGCCGATCGTGAACGAGGTCTCGCAGACCAGCTCGGTATCGAAGCGGCGCTGGAGGTCGAGCAGGTAGGGGCTGGCCAGCACTCCCCCCAGAAAGCTGTCCGCTTCGTAGCCGATCAGCGGCAGATGCGCCTTGCCGTCGAGGTCGAACAGGGGGTGGCCATGCGGGCCGGCGGCGCAGACGGGGATCAACTGCTCCACGCCCAGCGGGACGCGCTCGATCTCCTCGCGATCAAGGAACAGCGGCGCGCCCTCGAGCTCGCTGCACAGCAGCAGGTCGGCCTCGCCGCGCTGGAACTGGCGAATGCAGTCGCTGCGATCCGAGGATCTGACCTGCAGGCGCGCCTCCGGTGCCTGCTGACGGAAATGGCGCAGCAGTCGCGGCAGGTAGCTCACGGTGAGGGTGTGCTGGGTGGTCAGGATCGCCCTCGGGCCGTGCAGGGCATCCGCCCGAATGCGGCTGCGCATGGCGTAGAGGCGCGCCAGCCAGTCGCGCATCGAGGGTTCGTAGGCCCGCGCATGGGGCGTGAGGGCGAGACGCGTCGAGTGGCGATCGATCAGCTCGACCCCCAGCCACTCCTCCAGCTGGCGGATGCGCCGCGAGAAGGCCGGCTGGGTGACGTGTCGCATCTCCGCGGCCTGGGAAAAGGTGCCCGCCTCGATCAGCGCAAGAAAATCTTCAATCCACTCGATCTTCATCACAATCTTCCAGGGATCAATGCCAGTTCAGTGGTATCTGTGGTGTATGCAAAAAAGTAACCGTTCACGAGCATCTTGGCATTGGTCCGCATCGGCGTGCAGGTATTAGTTTTAGGGCAGACCGGTCGGCGGTGAACCAGGGTTCGCCGGCCCGTTGACCGTCTCATTTCGAGAGCACGCTTATGCCACAACAAATTACTCGCCTGGAGGCTCGTATGCATCTTTCCCGCTTTCCCCGTGTTCGGCTCGGCCACATGCCGACGCCCCTTGAGCCGATGGACAACCTGAGCCGTCTGCTGGGCGGGCCGCGCCTGTGGGTCAAGCGCGACGACTGCACGGGGCTCTCCACCGGCGGCAACAAGACACGCAAGCTCGAGTTCCTGATGGCCGATGCGCTGGAGAAGGGCGCCGACACCATCATCACTCAGGGCGCGACCCAGTCCAACCACGCCCGCCAGACCGTGGCGGCCGCCTGCAAGCTGGGCCTCGAGTGCCATATCCTGCTCGAGGACCGCACCGGCAGCCACGACCCGGCCTACAACTACAACGGCAACGTCTTCCTCGACCAGCTGCACGGCGCCAGCGTCGAGAAGCGTCCCGGCGGCGCCGACATGCCGGCCGAGATGGAGACCCTGGCGGAGAAGCTGAAGGGTGAGGGCAAGACCCCCTACATCATTCCCGGCGGCGGCTCCAACGAGATCGGCGCCCTGGGCTACGTCAATGCCGCCCTGGAGCTTCTGGCCCAGGCCAACGAGATGGGGCTGCAGATCGATCACCTGGTGCATGCCACCGGCAGCGCCGGCACCCAGGCAGGCCTCGTCACGGGCCTCGCCGCCTGCAACTCCGGCATCCCGGTGCTCGGCGTGGGCGTGCGTGCGCCCCAGGACAAGCAGGAGGCCAACGTCTTCGCCCTGGCCCAGAAGACCGAGACCAAGCTCGGACTCTCCGGCGTGGTGTCCCGCGAGGACGTCGTGGCCAACTGCGACTACGTCGGCGACGGCTACGGCATCCCCACCGAGAGCATGGTCGAGGCCGTCACCCTGATGGCTCGCCACGAGGGCATCCTGCTCGACCCGGTCTACTCCGGCAAAGGCATGGCGGGCCTGATCGACCTGATCCGCAAGGGCCATTTCAAGGAAGGCGAGAACGTGGTGTTCCTGCACACCGGCGGCAGCGTGGCCCTGTTTGGCTACCCGGATGCCTTCGGTTTTCCCGACTACCAGGCGTGATGGCCGCCCCCGGCCTTTCACCGGCCGCGAGGGGGCCTGAGCGTCGTCCCCGGGGCGCGCCCCGGGGGATTCATCAGAGATTTGAGCCGTTAGCGCCATTGCGGAGAACACAATGACAATTCGACATCTCAAGACGGCGGAGGGCGCCGAGGGCGTCGCCGCCGAGGATCAGCGGGTCACCACCGCGGTGCGCCAGATGCTCGACGACATTCGCGAGCGTGGCGAGCCGGCCGTGCGCGAGTACGCCGAGAAGTTCGACGGCTGGACCGACGATTTCGTCCTCAGCGACGAGAAGCGCCAGCGCCTCATCGACGGGGTGCCGCAGACGGTCAAGGACGATATCGACTTCGCCCATCGCCAGATTCGTCGCTTCGCCGAGGCGCAGCGCGACAGCCTGACCTCCTTCGAAATCGAGACCGAGCCCGGCGTACTGCTCGGCCAGCGGATCCTGCCGGTCGACTGCGCCGGCTGCTACATCCCCGGCGGCCGCTATGCCCATGCCGCCTCGGCACTGATGAGCGTGGCGACGGCCAAGGCGGCCGGCGTGCCACACGTGGTGGCCTGTTCACCGCCCCGCGGCGATAGCATCGACCCGGCGGTGGTCTACGCCCTGCACGTGGCCGGCGCCGACATGATCCTCGAGATGGGCGGCGTTCACGCCATGGCGAGCATGGCCTTCGGCCTGTTCGGCGGGCGCGAGGCCGACATCCTGGTCGGCCCGGGCAACGCCTATGTGGCCGAGGCCAAGCGCCTGCTGTTCGGCCAGGTCGGTATCGATGTCTTCGCCGGCCCGACCGAATCGGCGGTGATCGCCGACGACTCGGCCGACCCGATGACCATTGCCGTCGACCTGGCCTCCCAGGCCGAGCACGGCACCAACTCGCCGGTTTGGCTGTTCACCACCAGCGAGGCCGTGGGGCAGAGGGTCATCGAGCTGGTGCCCCAGGTCGCCGACGACATGCCCAATGCCGACGTGATCCATGCCGCCTGGCGCGATCATGGCGAGGTGATCCTGGGCGATACCCGCGAGGAGGTCGTCGAGGTCAGCGATCGCTACGCCTGCGAGCACCTGCAGGTGCTGTGCGAGGATCTCGACTGGTGGAAGGAGCACCTCGGCAACTACGGCTCGCTGTTCCTCGGCGAGGGCAGCACCGTGACCCACGGTGACAAGTGCTCGGGCACCAACCACATCCTGCCGACCAAGCGCGCCGGTCGCTACAGCGGCGGTCTGAATGTGCACAAGTTCATGAAGGTGCTGACCACCCAGCAGCTCAGCGAGGAGGCCAACCGCACCTTCAGCGCGGTGGGCTCGCGCATCTCTCGCGGCGAGGGGATGGAAGGGCATGCCCGCGCCTGCGACTGGCGCCTGACCAAGTACTTCCCCGACGAGCAGTGGGATTTCCCCGTCCATCACCAGCAGCGTTATTGAGGCAGGTTCCATGCGCCGTTTCCCGAAATCCTTTACCCAGCAGGAGCCGATCGCCGAGGCGGCGATCGAGGCCGCGGTGGCGGTGATGCGCACCGGTCGCCTGCACCGCTATAACCTGGTCGAGGGGGAGAAGGGCGAGACCGCCTTGCTGGAGCAGGAGTTTGCCGAAAGCCTCGGGGTCCCCTATGTACTGGCCTGCGCCTCCGGGGGCTATGCGCTGCAGCTGGCGCTGCGCGCCTGCGGGCTCGAGCGGGGCGAGGCGGTGCTGTGCAACGCCTTCACGCTCTCGCCGGTGCCGGGCAGCATCCACGCCGCGGGCGGTGAGGCCGTGCTGGTGGACATCCTCGAGGACACCACCGTGGACCCCGACGATCTGGCCGCCGCGGCGCGGGAGACGGGAGCGCGCTTCTTCCTGCTCTCGCACATGCGCGGCCACATCGGCGACATGGACGCCATCGTGGCGGTCTGCGAGGCCCACGGCATCACCCTGATCGAGGATTGCGCCCACACCATGGGGGCCAGCTACGACGGTCGTCCCAGCGGCACCTTCGGCAAGGTGGGCTGCTTCAGCACCCAGACCTACAAGCACCTCAACTCCGGCGAGGGGGGCCTTTTGAGCACCGAGGATCCCGAGGTGATGCGTCGCGCGGTGATCATGTCGGGCTCCTACATGCTCTACGACCGCCACCTGACGGCCCCGCCGGCCGAGACGTTCAGCGATACGCGCCTGGTGACGCCCAACATGAGCGGGCGAATGGACAATCTGCGCGCGGCGATCCTGCGCCCGCAGCTGGATGAGCTCGGCTCGCGTCGGCAGCGCTGGAACACGCTCTATCGTCGCCTGGAGGCGGGTCTGGCCCAGATGGCCCCGGTCGAAACGATTCCGCGGCCCGCGCGGGAGGACTTCGTCGGCAGCTCGATACAGTTCCATCTGCCGTCGCTTGGCCATGACGAGATCGCCCGGTTCGTCGCCGGGTGCGAGGCCCGTGGCATCCCGCTCAAGTGGTACGGCAAGTCACAGCCCGAGGATTACACCAGCCGCTACGACAGCTGGGGCTATCTCTCTGCGACGCGTCCTCTGCCGAACGCCGATCGCCTCCTGGCCACGCTGTGTGACCTGAGGCTGCCGTTGACCTTCGACGAAGGAGACTGTGACGACATCGTCCAGCTGATGGGCGACGCCATGGACCAGGCAACCAACAAGACGACGCCCGAGTAGTGCATACGCGTCGTATGCAGTAGCAGCACCCACCCGATGAAGAATGGAGTGACAACAATGTTCAAGAAAACTCTCTTGGCTTCCGCCGTGCTGGCCACACTGACCGCCCACGCCGCTCAGGCCGAGACCTTCAAGGTCGGTATGGGCGATCCCATGGAGTCCGATCAGGGGGCCCTGGCGCAGCGCTTCGAGGAGCTGGTCGAATCGCTCTCCGGCGGCGAGATGCAGGTCGAGCTGTTCCCCGGCGGTCAGCTCGGTTCCGAGACCGGCATGATCCAGGACACCCGCATCGGCAAGCTCGACTTCGCCCTGGTGGGGGTGGGTAACCTGACTCCCTATGCGCCGCGTCTCGGCGCCCTGACCATGCCCTACGCGATTCGCAGCCATGCCGATGCGGTCAAGGCCACCACTGGGCCCCTGGCGGATCGCTGGAACAGCATTGCCGAAGAAGAAGCCGGCGTGCATATCGTCAGCTGGCTCTATTCCAACTTCCGCTACCTCACCAACTCCGAGCGCCCCGTGACCACCCTTGCGGACATCGAAGGCCTCAAGGTGCGGGTGCCGCAGAACGAGCTGATGCTCTCTACCTATGAAGCCTGGGGCGCCAGCCCGATCAGCATGTCCTGGCCGGAGGTCTTCACCGGCCTGCAGCAGGGCGTGATCGACGGCCAGGACAACCCCTACATCGTCAACTACACGATGAAGTTCCACGAGGTACAGGACTACCTCACCGAGATCCACTACCAGTATTCCCTCCAGCCCATCGTGATGGGCGTGCGGACCTACGAGAAGCTCTCCGACGAGGAGCGCGCGATCATCGACCGGGCGGGTCTCGAGGCGCAGCTCTACGCGCTGCAGTTCCAGCTGACCGAGGCCTCCAAGGCACGCGCCGGCATGGAGGCCGAAGGGGTCGAGGTCTCGACCCTCGAGGACGAGGAAGAGTGGGTGCGCATCGCCAAGGAGCAGGTCTGGCCGGAGTTCTATGACGACATCGGCGGTCAGGAAGCCTTCGAGGAAATGCAGAAAGCATTGGGCCACTGAGTGAGGCCGGGCCGGGCGGCGAGGCGTCGCCCGGTCCGTCGCGCTTCTTGCACTCCCACCGGGGAAGGAGGCTTTCGTGTTAGCCAAGCTCAATCATATCGAGGATTACGCCTGCCGCTTCCTGCTCGGGGTGTTCGTCGTGCTGCTGTTCGTGCAGGTGGTCATGCGAGTGACGCTGGGCATCGGCATGGCGTGGATCGAGGAACTGGCGCGCTACGCGTTCATCTGGTTCGTGTTCCTGGGGGCGGCCCATGCGGCCCACCTGGGGGCCCACAACCGTTTGCAGACGCACATCAAGCTGTTGCCCAAACGCGTCGCCAACACCTTGCTGCTGCTGGTCGACCTGATCTGGGTGGGCTTCTGCCTGGTGCTGGCCTGGAAGAGCCTGGATCTGATCGGGCTGCTGCTGGAGTTTCCCTACGACTCGCCGGCCCTTGGCTGGTCGCTGGCCTACGTCTACTTCGTGTTCCCCATCGCCTTCGTGCTGATGGCCTTTCGCGTGCTGCAGGTCCAGTACCTGAAGCTGGTCAAGGGCATCGAGCCCGGCGACGTGGAACAGCAGGAAGTCAGCAAGATTACCGAGGGGGAGTCCAACACCACTGACGACTCGTCCTCCAACGGCAAGGGGTAAGCCGCATGGCCGCAACGTTACTGTTTTCCATGTTCGGGGCGCTGCTGTTCTTCGGCGCGCCCATCGTGGTGGCCCTCGGGGTCGCCTCCATGGCGGTCTACGTGCTCAACGGCGACGATATCAGTTCGCTGATCGAGCTGGCCTTCTCCGCCATCAACTCGTTTCCGCTCATGGCGCTGCCCTCGTTCATCCTGGCCGGCGCCCTGATGGGCGACGCCGGTATCGCCCGACGCCTGATCCACATCGCCGAGGAGCTGGCGGGTCCCGCCGCCGGCGGGCTGGGCGCCGCCGCGGTGATGGCCTGCATGTTCTTCGGCGCGATTTCCGGCTCCGGACCGGCGACCACGGCCGCGGTCGGCATGCTGGTAATTCCGGCGATGATCGAACGCGGCTACGGGCGCAGCTATCCGGCGGCGATCACCGCCACCGCCGGCGGACTCGGAGTCGTGATCCCGCCCAGCATGCCGCTGGTGATCTACGGCGTGACCGCCAACGAGTCCATCTCGGCGCTGTTCATGGCCGGGGTCTTTCCCGGCATCATGCTCGGCGTGGGCCTGATCGTGGCCAACTACATCACCGCCAAGCGCAACGGCTACCAGACCGAGGGCACGGGCTACGACAAGAAGCGCATCTTCAGGGTCCTGAAGGACGGCTTCTGGTCGCTCATGGCGCCGGTGGTGATCCTGGGCGGCATCTATTCCGGGATGTTCACGCCTACCGAGGCGGCGGTGGTCTCGATCTTCTATGCCCTGTTCGTCGGCATCTTCATCCACAAGGAGTCGTCGCTGCGCGGGCTCAACGAGGCCTTCCAGAGCACCACCTGGCTGACCGGGCGGGTGCTGATCATCATGTTCACCGCCACCGCCTTCGGCCGCATCCTGGTCGAGAATCACATCCCGGCGATGATTGCCCAGGGCATCCTGCAGATCACCGACAGCCTGTGGCTGGTATGGATCCTGGTGATCGGCTTCCTGCTGATCGTCGGCATGTTCATCGAGATTCTCGCCACCATCATGATCGTCACCCCGGTGCTGCTGCCGGTGATGGTGGAGCTGGGCGTCGATCCGATCCACTTCGGGATCGTGCTGGTGGTGAGCCTCGGCATCGGCTTCTCCACGCCGCCCCTGGGCGAGAACATGTTCATCAGCTCGAGCATCGCCAACGTCTCCATCGAGCGCATCTCGGTCCGCGCCATTCCGCTGGTCGGCTCCATGATAGTGATCGATCTGCTGCTGGCGTTCTTCCCCCAGATCACCCTGTGGCTGCCCACGGTGCTGGGCTTCTGATCATCCATGACACTCATGACACCGATGAATAGGCACACGATGACGATCGACGACCGCGACAGCCAGGCCTCCTCCCGCGAGCCGCACACCATGGTCGGCGTGCTGGGGGGCATGGGGCCCGATGCCACCGTGACCTTCATGCAGCGGGTTATCGACGCCACGCCCGCCGAGGATGACATCGATCATGTCCATCTGCTGGTGGACAACAACCCCAAGGTGCCCTCGCGGATCAAGGCGCTGATCGACGGCGACGGCGAGAACCCGGGGCCGGCGATCGCCGCCATGGCCCGGCGCCTCGAGCGGGCCGGCGCCGCCTTTCTGGTGATGCCGTGCAACACCGCCCACTACTACTGGCGGGATGCCCAGGACGCCGTCGATATCCCGGTCTGGCACATCGTCGAGCGGACGCTGGACAGCGTCGCTCGTCGCCTGCCCGGGGCCCGGGTTGGCCTGCTCTGCTCGCCGGCGCTGCGCAGGATCGGACTCTACGAGGGCTTCGTCGAGGCGCGCGGCCTGTCGCTGGTCTATCCCGAGGACGAAGGCGCGGTGCTCGAGGTGATTCGCGCTGTCAAGCGCGGGCAGGGGCGTCATCCCGACACCCTGGCCGCCTTCGCCCGGGCCGCCGACGATCTCAAGGCGCGCGGGGCGGACGTGCTGGTGCTGGCCTGTACCGAGCTCTCGGTCATCGACGACGCCCTCGATGGCTCGCTGCCCGTGGTAGATAGCGTCCGGGTGCTGGCCGAACAGGTGGTGGCCGCCGCCGAGGGCGTCGAGGCCGTCACGCCCTAGCCGTTAAGCCCTAGCCGTCAAGACCTAGCCGTCTCGACCGAACGGGTCCGAACGATACCGGCCCCCACTTTTCCCGACTCGCCGGGCCTGTCTGTCCCTGTTTGCTGGATCGGGGGAGAGGTCGTGCGCCCGGCGAGCGGCACCAGGAGAACCGCGACATGAAAACCACCCTCTTCGATACGCCACTCGCCGAGCGGCTCGGCCGGGCCACCCCCATCGGCCGCGGCCTGCTGGTGTGCGTCACCATTGCGCTTGCCACCACCTTCATCGCCGACCACTACGGCGGGCCGACGCTGCTCTACGCCCTGCTGTTCGGCATGTCGCTGCACTTCCTGAGCGAGGAGGGGCGCTGCCGCCAGGGCATCGAGTTCGCCGCTCGAACCGTGCTGCGCCTCGGCGTGGCCCTGCTGGGGGCACGCATGACCCTCGCCCAGGTCGGCGACCTGGGGATCGGCCCCGTGCTCACCGTGGTGGTGGCCGTGGCCCTGGTCATCGCCATGGGCTCGGTGCTGGCCCGGGTGCTGGGCCTGGATCGCGATCTCGGGCTTTTGACCGGCGGCGCCGTCGCCATCTGCGGAGCCTCGGCGGCGCTCGCCCTGTCGGCGGTGATGCCGCGTCATGAGACCCACGAGCGCAACACCATCCTCACGGTGGTCGGGGTCACCACGCTATCGACCATGGCGATGGTGATCTATCCGCTGATCGCCGGGGCCCTGGAACTCGCCAACGCCCAGGCGGGGATCTTTCTCGGCGGCACCATCCACGACGTGGCCCAGGTGGTGGGGGCCGGCTACATGATCTCGGAGGAGACCGGCGACATCTCGACGCTGGTCAAGCTGGTGCGGGTGGCCATGCTGGTGCCGGCGGTGATGGTCTTCATGTGGCTGTTCCGGGCCTCGCGCCAGGCGGAGGGGGCGGCGACCAAGGTGCCGATGCTGCCGAGCTTCCTGGTGGGCTTCGTGGTGCTGGTGCTGGTCAACAGCATGGGGCTGATTCCCGAGGTGGTGAACGAGGGGATGTCGACCCTGTCGCGCTGGTGCCTGGTCACCGCCATCGCCGCGCTCGGCATCAAGACCTCGTTCCAGAAGCTCGCGGTGGTGGGCTGGAAGCCGGTGATCCTGATGGCGCTGGAGACCCTCTTCCTGCTGGTCGTGGTGCTCGGCGTGGTGCTGATCGGCGGCCTGGGCACCTGATCGCCCGGGCTATTTCAACGGGGCTAACGCAGATAGCGGAGTTGCTGGCGCTGATTCGTTGACAGGTCTTCAGGGGGCGCTGTGAACCCATCCATGGGCGCTACCGACGCCCTGCGGTGCTCCCGCGTCCCGCTCCGCTTGCAGGGCCGGTGCTGGCCATCCATGGCCAGCCCGTTCGAAGCCATGCTTCTCACCCTTGGCGTAGGACCCCCTTTCGACCTTTCCCCGACAGCTTCATCCATACCAGTTGCCACTCTGGTCACCCCGAGCTTCTCGCGCAGAGTGCGTGAAAGAAGAAGCGACCAGTCGGCATTCGTCGACTGGCCGCCGGCGTATGTGAGGGGAGGGGAAGGCGCGCGGGAAAGGGGACAATCGACGTGTCGCCGATTCTCGGCTTGATTTTATAGACAGTCGGTCTATATTTAACGACATGACCAACACGACCTCCAAACCCCGTCGCGGCCGGCCCCCCAGGGTGCCCCGCGACGACCCGGATACCCGGGCGGCCCTGATTCGCAGCGGCACCGAGGTGCTGACCGAACAGGGCTTCACCGCCTCTGGCATCGACGGCATCCTCAAGCGCGTCGGCGTCCCCAAGGGCTCGTTCTACTACTACTTCGACAGCAAGGAGGCGTTCGGGCGTGCCGTGATGGAGCACTATGGCGCCTACTTCGCGAGAAAGCTGGATCGCCATCTGCGGGACGCCGCGCGCTCGCCGCTTGCGCGCATCGAGGCCTTCGTCGCCGATGCCCGCGACGGCATGGCCCGCCACGACTTCCGCCGGGGTTGCCTGGTCGGCAACCTGGGGCAGGAGGCCGGCGGCCTGCCGGAGGGGTATTGCGAGTGGCTGCGGGCGACCCTCGATGACTGGCAGCGGCGCCTTGCGCGCTGCCTGAACGAGGCGAAGATGGCCGGCGAGCTCGCCGATCACGCCGACAGTGAGCGGCTCGCCGAGGCCTTCTGGATCGGCTGGGAGGGCGCGGTGATGCGCGCGAGACTCGAACGCCGGGCGCGTCCCCTGGAGGTCTTCATCACCACGTACATGGAGGGGCTTCCCCGCTAGGGGCGCCCCTTCATGCCACCCGCGTGGCATTTACATGCCATTCGATAGACGCTCGGTCTATAAACTGTTCAACAAGACGAGGTGCACGATGTTCAAGGCCATTCTGATCGACAAGAACGACGACGGGCAGCGGGTTGCGGTAGAGACGCTGGACGAGTCCCGCCTGCCGGACGGCGACGTCACGGTGCGGGTCGACTGCAGCACCCTCAACTACAAGGACGCCCTGGCGATCACCGGCAAGGGGCCGGTGGTGCGCCAGTTTCCCATGGTGCCGGGAATCGACCTGGCGGGCACGGTCGAGCACTCCACGGTGGATGCCTACCAGGCGGGTGACGCCGTGCTGCTCAATGGCTGGGGCGTGGGTGAGAAGCACTGGGGGGGCCTTGCCGAGAAGGCGCGCCTGGACAGCCGCTGGCTGATTCCCCAGCCCGCGGCCTTCAGCGCCCGCCAGGCCATGGCCATCGGCACGGCCGGCTACACCGCCATGCTGTCGGTGATGGCGCTGGAACAGCAGGGCGTGACACCGGAGCAGGGCGAGGTGCTGGTGACCGGCGCCAACGGCGGCGTGGGCAGCTATGCCATCGCGCTGCTCGCCCGGCTGGGCTTCCGGGTCGTGGCCTCCACCGGACGCCTCGAGGAGACGGACTACCTCAAGGGGCTCGGCGCCGAGTCGGTGATCGACCGGGCCGAGCTCTCCGAGCCCGGGCGTCCCCTGGCCAAGGAGCGCTGGGCGGGTGCCGTCGACTCGGTGGGCAGCCATACCCTGGCCAACGTGCTGGCCTCGACCCGCTACGGCGGTGCCGTGGCCGCCTGCGGGCTGGCCCAGGGCATGGATCTGCCCTCGAGCGTCGCGCCCTTCATCCTGCGCGGCGTGACCCTGGCCGGAATCGACAGCGTGATGCGCCCCTATGCCGATCGCGTCGAGGCCTGGCGCCGGCTCGGCGAGCTGCTCTCACCGGAGCAGCTGGACGCCATCACCCGCACCATCGGCCTGGACGAGGCTATCGACACCGCGGGCGAGCTGCTGGCCGGCCGGGTGCGCGGTCGCGTGGTGGTCGATATGTCGCGCTGAGGGCGGTGCCTGGCGATCTCGGACGACCGACAGGGGCACGCCGACGGCGTGCCCCTTTTTTGCGTCCGGGCGCCGCACGCTTTTCTGATAGGCTTGCCGGAGTCATCGATCGTCGCCGAGGAGAGGGAATGAGGGCCGCCAGTCGTCTGGAGAAACGCAACGTCGCCATCCTGGTCGCCAGCCAGACGCTCTACATGGTCGCGACGATCACCGTGATGACGCTGAGCGGGGTGGTGGGCCACCGGCTCACGCCCGCGGCGGGGCTTGCGACGCTGCCCGTCGCCATGCTGATGATTGGCACCCTGCTCGCGACCCTGCCGGCTTCGCTCTACATGAAGCGGGTGGGGCGCCGGCGCGGTTTCATGGTCGGGGCGGCGCTCGGCGGCGCGCTCGGCGGGCTGGTGGCCTTCGCCGCCATCGCCCTCGAGCACTTCTGGCTGTTCTGTCTGGGCAACCTGCTGCTGGGTGGCTATCAGGGCTTTGCCATGTACTACCGCTTCGCCGCCGTCGACGTGACCCGCCCGGCCTTTCGCAGCCGGGCCATCTCCCTGGTGCTGGCCGGCGGAGTGGTGGCAGCCTTTCTCGGGCCCTGGAACGCCAGCCTGACCAATGACTGGATCGCCACGGTGCCGGATGGTGGGCCCTATCTGATGATTGCCGGCCTGGCGCTCGCGGCGATGCTGATACTCGGCGGCCTGCGCGTGCCGGCGAGCGGCGAGCCCGCCCCCGGCGAGTTCGCCCGTCCGATGGCCGAGATCGGCGCCCAGGCGCGCTTTTGGGTCGCGCTGGTCGCCGCGGCCACGGGCTACGCCATCATGGGGCTGGTGATGACCGCCACGCCGCTCTCGATGCGCGCCCTGGGCTTCGAGATGGGGCAGGTGGCCATCGTCATGCAGTGGCACGTGCTCGGCATGTTCGCGCCCTCCTTCGTCACCGGGGATCTGATTGCTCGCTTCGGGGTCATCCGCATCCTGCTGGTGGGCACCGCGATACTGGCCGTCTCGAGCCTGCTGGCGGCTTCCGGCACTGGGCTTGTCCATTTCTGGGCGGCGCTGCTGATGCTCGGCGTCGGCTGGAATTTCCTGTTCATCGGTGGCAGCACGCTGCTCGCCAGCACCCACTCCGAGGCCGAGCGCGGTAAGGTTCAGGGCGTCAATGACCTGGTCATCTTCTCGCTGGTGGCGGCGGGTTCGCTGCTGTCGGGGAATCTGCTGCGGCAGCTCGGCTGGACCGGGCTCAACCTGGCGATGCTGGGGCCGATCGTGCTGGTGGCTGTGCTCATCGCCTGGTTCAAGCTCAACGAGGCGCGTGATCGTCCGGCGCAGCTCAGCGGCGAGCGGCGGTAAACAGGCGCGCATCGCGCAAGGGGCCCGCGGGCAAGGAGCTCTAGCGCTTGATTGGGAGGCGGGGCCGATTGGGATATGCTGATGGCGATGCCGAAGGCCTGGCAGATCACCTACCCCAGGGAGAGCCCTATGTCGTTTCGTCCCCTTCTTGCCAGCCTGCTGCTGGCTACCCCGCTGCTGACTACTCCGCTCGTGGCCGCCGCCGCGGCCCCCAATATCGAGCCCGGCCAGTGGGAGTTCACCAGCACCACCTCGGTGGCCGGCGACCTGCCGATTCCCGACCAGGTTGAGACCAGCCAGGAGTGCATCGCCCAGGGCGACCTCGAGGATGAAGCGTTCAGCTTCATCGAGGAGGAGGAGGGCTGCGAGCTGCTCGACCACGAGGTCACGGTCGACGGCATGGACTATCGCATGGTCTGCCGGGCCGAGGGCGGCGAGGCCAGCATCGTTGGCCGCATGGACTTTCTCGGCGAGCGGGTCGAGGGCAACGTCGACATCCTGGTCGACTCCGCCGCGGGCGAGCTCAATATGACCACCGTCGTGGAAGGCCGGCGCCTCGGCGACTGCTGAACCGCGCGCTCGCCCATCGCCACCTCCCGGCCATTGGCGCCGATTCAACGACGTGATCCCTCGCCCATAATCGGCGCCGCCTAGCCACGGCGCCGCCTAGCCACGGCGGCGTCGACCGAGCGTCAGTGGCCGGCGGGTTCCTCGCCCATCTCGTCGGCCAGGCGTCGGGCGACATCGCCGGGCGCGCCGGTGCGCCGGGCCAGCAGGTCGTAGGCCACCGGCACCACGAACAGGGTGAACAGTGTGGCCGCGGCCAGGCCGCAGAGAATGACGGTGCCGATCACCAACCGGGTCTCGGCGCCGGCGCCGCTGGAGACGATCAGCGGCACGGCGCCCGCCATGGTGGTCACCGCCGTCATCACGATGGGCCGCAGGCGCGTCACTGAGGCTTCCACCAGGGCCTCATGGAAGGCCATGCCGCGATCGCGCAACTGGTTGGCGAACTCGACGATCAGGATGCCGTTCTTGGCCGCCAGCCCCACCAGCATGACCAGCCCCACCTGACTGTAGATGTTCAGCGACTGCCCGGTGAGGTAGAGCCCCAGCAGGGCGCCGCAGATCGCCAGCGGCACGGTGAGCATGATCACGAAGGGGTGCACGAAGCTCTCGAACTGCCCGGCCAGCACCAGGAAGACCACCAGGACGCCCAGTCCCAGCAGGAAGGCGGTGGCGCCGCTGGCTTCCTGGTAGTCCCGCGAGGCGCCCTTGACGTCGGTCTGGGCCGCCGGCGGCAGGATCTCGTCCACCGTGGTTTCCAGGTACTCGAGCGCCTCGCCCAGCGTATAGCCGTCCGCCAGGTTGGCCTCGATGGTGATCGCCCGGACCCGATTGAAGCGGTTCAGCGTGCTGGGCCCGGCGAAGTCCGTGAGCGTCACCAGGCTCGCCAGGGGGATCAGCTCGCCCGAGCGGTCGGAGCGCACCCGGATGCTCTCCAGGGACCTGGGGCTCGGCCGGGAACCGGGTGCTCCCTCGAGGATGACGTCATACTCCTGGCCGTCGTCCACGTACTGGGTCACGGTGCGCCCGCCCAGCAGGGTCTCCAGGGTGCGGCCGATCTCGGTGACCGTCACCCCCAGCGCGGCGGCGCGGGTGTAGTCGATGTCCACGCGCAGCTGCGGCTGATTCTCCTCGTAGTCGCTCTCAAGCCCCGTCAGGCGCGGGTTGTTCTCGCGCAGGTGGGCCAGCAGGGTGTCGCGCCACTCGGCCAGCTGCTCATAGGTGCCACCACCCAGCACGAACTGCACCGGCTTCTCGACCCGCGACCCGAAGCCTTGTCGCATCACCGGGAAGGCCCGGATGCCGGGCAGGTCGGCGAGTCGGCCGCGGATCTCGTCCATGATCGTCCAGGCCGAGCGGCGCTCTGCCCAGTCGGCGAGGGTGACGATGACGAAGCCGCTGTTGAAGTTCTCGATGTTGCCCCAGCCCCGCGGCGCGCGCACCAGGATGCGCTCGACCTCACCCTGCTCGGTGAGCGGCAGCAAGCGGGTCTCGATCTCGTCCATGTAGTCGAGCATGTAGTCGTAGGTCGCACCGGGCGGGCCGTTGACCAGCACGAAGAAGTTGCCGCGATCCTCCTTGGGGGTGTACTCGTTGGGCAGTTGCCCGTTGAGCCACACCGTGGCGCCGACGATGCCGAGAAACAGCGCCAGCACCAGCAGGCGAAGCCCCAGTACGCGCTCGAGCAGACGGCGATAGCCCCGGCGGGAACGGTCCAGGCCCCACTGCACGGCCCGCGCCAGGCGGCCCTCGTGCATGTCGGCCTTGAGGATCTTGGAGGCCATCATCGGCGTCAGAGTCAGCGCCAGCAGGCTGGAGATGATCACCGCGGCGGCCAGGGTGAGGGCGAATTCCGAGAATAGGCGCCCGATGTCGCCCTGCAGGAGGCTCAGCGGCACGAACACCGCCACCAGCACCAGCGTGGTGGCGATGACCGCGAAGGCGATCTGGCGGGTGCCGCGGAAGGCCGCCACCAGTGGTGTCTCGCCGAGCTCCTGCATGCGCCGGTGGATGTTTTCCAGCACCACGATGGCGTCATCGACGATCAGGCCGATGGCCAGCACCAGAGCCAGCAGGGTCAGCAGGTTGATGGTGAAGCCCAACACCGCCAGCGCCGCGAAGGTACCGATCAGGGCGATGGGCACCGTCACGGCCGGAATCAGGGTGGTGCGCACGTTGCCGAGAAACAGGAAGATCGCCACCACCACCAGGCCCATGGCGATGAACAGTGTCTGTACCACCTGGCCGATGGCGCCGGAGACGAACACCGACGAGTCGAAGTTCAGCGACAGCGACATGCCTTCGGGCAGGGTACCCTGCAGGCGCGCCATCTCCGCCTTGGCGCCCTTGGAGATCTCCAGCACGTTGGCGGTAGACTGCTTCATCAGACCCAGCCCGACCACGGGCACACCGTTACCGCGAAAGATGGTGCGCTCCTCCACCGCGCCGATCTCGACTCGCGCCACGTCGCCCAGGCGGACCAGGTAGCCGTCGGCGCCCTCGTCGAGGGCCAGCTGGCGGAAATCCGCGGGGGTGGCAAAGCTTCTCGGCAGGCGCACGATGAACTGACGTGCCTCGGAGACCAGGGCGCCGCCGGGAAGCTCGACATTTTCTTCACGCAGGACGTCTTCGACGTCGCCCACCGTCAGGCCGCGCGCCGCCAAAGCGTCAGCATCGAGCCAGACACGCATGGCGTATTCTCGGCCGCCCCCGACCCGCACCTGGGCCACGCCGGGCAGCACCGAGAAGCGATCCACCAGATAGCGGTCGGCGTAGTCGGTCAGCTCGGCCACGTCGTAGCCCTCGCCGCTCAGCGAGAACCAGATCACCACTTCGGAGCTCGAATCGGCCTTCTGCACCTCGGGCGGATCGGCCTCCTCGGGCAGGTTGTCCCGGGCCCCGGAGATACGATCGCGAATGTCGTTGGCGGCCGCGTCGATGTCCAGGTTCAGGCTGAACTCCACGTTGATGCTGGAGCGGCCGTCGCGGCTGGAGGAGGAGATCACCTCGATGCCCGCCACCCCGGCGATGCGATCCTCCAGCACCTGGGTGGCGCGGGTCTCCACGATGCTGGCCGAGGCGCCGGGGTAGCGGGTGTCGATGGAGACCACCGGCGGGTCGATGGCGGGGTACTCCTGGAGCGGCAGCCGCTCCAGCGCCAGCAGGCCGAAGGCGACGATCAGGGCGGCCATCACCACCGCCAGTACCGGGCGCTGGACGGACAGGTCGGAGAGGCGCATCAGCCGTTCACCTCGGCGGCGTCGCGGCTGCGACGCAGCAGCTGGGGCACGGTGGTGTCGCCGTCGAGGATGCCCAGCAGGCGAGTCGGCTGGCCATCGCGGACCCGCTCGGTGCCGTGGGCGACCACCAGGTCATCCTCGGCGAGCCCCTCGAGGATCTCCACCTCGCCCTCGCGACGCGCGCCGATGCGCACCTCCCGTTCCTCGACCCGGTAGGCCTCGCCGTCGCTCTGGAGGGTCAGCACGAACTGGCGCTGCCCCTGTGGCATCAGCGCCGCCTCGGGAATCACCAGCGCCTCTCGGGGCGCGCTCTCGAGTCTCACCTGCATGAGCATGCCGGGGCGCAGCGCGAGCGCTGGATTGGCGAGTTCGGCACGCACCCTGATGCTGCGGCTTATCGGGTCGATCCGCGTGCCGATGCTCGCCACCTCGCCGCGAAACGGGGTGTCGGGCAGGGCTGCACTGGTCGCGGTCAGCGTCAGGCCCGGCGCGATCTGAGCGAGGGCCCGCTCGGGCAGGGTGAAGTCGAGCTTCATGACCTCGAGCCGGTCCAAGGTGACGAGCTCGGTGCCGGGGGTCACCAGGGTGCCCACGCTGACGTTGCGAAAGCCCACGATGCCGCCGAAGGGCGCCTGGATGCGAGTGTCGGCAAGTCTAGCCTCCAGAGCCTGGATTTCCGCTTCGGCCTGGCGCAGGCGGGCCCGGGCGTCTTCCACGTCGGCCCGTGGCGCCAGGTTGCGGCTCTGCAGCTGGGCGAGCCGGCTGACGGCGTTGCGCCGCTCGTCGCGCAGCGCCTGGGCGACCCGCAGGTCGGCGCGCTGCTCGTCATCGGCCAGGCGCACCAGCAGCTCGCCGGCCTCGACCCGCTCGCCGCCCTCGAAGGTCAACTCGGCGATGGTCTCGGTGACGGTGGCGGAGAGGGTCACGCTCTCGTCGGCGCGCAGGGTGCCCAACGCCTCCAGCGGGTCTGACCAGGCGGCGAGGCTGGCGCGGGCGGCGATCACCGCGGTGGGCTGCTGGGCGATGACCAGCGGCGAGAGCACCAGCAGGGCCAGGCCGATCAGCAGGGTCAGGCGTGTTCGCGATGAGATCATGGCGGGCTTCTTGTCGATGGTCGATGAGCGGGTACCCGTTCCGTCGGGCCCGTAGCAGCTTGGAATTCGGCTGTGGCAGAGTGTGACAGCACAGTGTGGAAGAAATGCACAGGTGGTTTGCTGTCATCCCAATGTACAATTCTTGTACAGAAATAACCACTCTCCGACGGTGCTCGGCGTCGAACCGGCGGACTGCTAGAATGCGCGGCCCGACTCGATGCCCGCAGGAGACCCTGGCCGTGACGTATGACGTGGTAGTGATCGGCGCCGGCGCCGCCGGCCTGATGTGCGCGCTGACTGCCGGCTATGCCGGGCGGCGCGTGCTGGTGGTGGATCATGCCAACAAGGCCGGCAAGAAGATCCTGATGTCCGGCGGGGGACGCTGTAACTTCACCAACCTGGCCTCCAGCCCGGCCAACTTCTATTCGGACAACCCGGCCTTCTGCATCTCGGCCCTCAAGCGCTACCGGCCCGAGCACTTCGTCGAGCTGGTGGACCGCCACGGCGTGGAGTACGTGGAGAAGGCCCCGGGCCAGCTGTTCTGCGCCGACTCCGCGAAGGAGATCCTGCGCGTGCTGCTGACCGAGTGCGACTGGGCGGGGGTCGAGATTCGCCTCAAGACCTCGATCGAGGCCGTGGAGCGCGCCGGGGAGGGCATGCGGCTGACCACCTCGGCGGGGCGCATCGACGCCGGCGCCGTGGTGGTGGCGAGCGGTGGGCTCTCCATCCCGACCATGGGCGCCAGCGGGTTCGGCTATGATCTCGCCCGGCAGTTCGGCCTCGCGGTCACCGAGACCCGGGCCGCCCTGGTGCCCTTCACCCTGACCTCGCAGTGGAAGGCGCGGGCCGAGGCCCTGGCCGGGGTCAGCGTCGAGGTGGCGGTGAGCTGTCGCGGTCGTCGCTACCGCGAACCGATGCTCTTCACCCATCGCGGCCTGTCGGGCCCCGCCATGCTGCAGATCTCCAGCGTCTGGCAGCCGGGCGATACCCTCTCCATCGACCTGCTGCCCGGTATCGATGCCCTCGAGGCCCTGGTCTCGGCGCGCCGTGAGACACCCAGGCGCCGCCTATCGACCTGGCTTGGCGAGCGGCTGCCGAAGCGACTCGCCCAGGCGCTGGTGGAGTGGCATGGCGATGACGGGGTGCTGGCCGAATATTCCAATGATCGTCTGGCGGCCTGGGCAGAGCGGCTCGGCGACTGGCGGGTCAAGCCGTCCGGCACCGAGGGCTGGCGCACCGCGGAGGTGACGATGGGCGGAATCGACACGCGGTCGATCTCGTCGAAGCACTTCGCGGTCACGGGGCTGCCCCAGCTGCGTTTCATCGGCGAAGTGCTGGATGTGACCGGCGAGCTCGGCGGCCACAACTTCCAGTGGGCCTGGGCATCCGGCGTGGCCTGCGGTATGGCACTGTAGCGGTCTTCCTTCCTGGCACAACCGTTTACGGAAAGCCTGTCGTCGGACGCCGTCGCCACGAAACAGCGGGGCTGGCAAATACCCAGGGAGTCGCCGTCCCGGGTTCGCCTCAGGTGACCGTTAACCTGGCTCAGGGGCTCCCTCGCGCGTTTGACATGTCTCGAGGGAGGATTGACAGTGGATGCATGAGCCATGGTACCCACAGCTTCGATCCCCACGACGATCATTCGTCGGTTGCCCTATCCGTCGAGCAGCTCGACGCTGCTATCGAGCGGCTCGCCGCCGCCAATGCCGTGGCGGGTGTCTCGCCCGTGTTCGAGGTCCTGGAGCCGGCACGCGCCTTGATGTTCGACGAGGCGGGGATGGAAGCCCTCTATGCGCGGATACCGGCACTCGAGGCCGCCGGGTTCTTCCGTGGCAGCGATTGGGATTATCCCCAGACGCTGGTGCCATCCCTTGCTGTCAGAACGGTTCGCCATGGTGACCCGGTCGCCGCCCTGGTGGAGAGCCTGAGCCAGGTCCGCCTGCTGGCGGTGGCCAGCGGCGACTTCAGCCATCCCTCCATCTCGGCAGAGCACGCCCATCACTTCCTCGCCCAGGTGATGGCCATGAACCTTGATCTCGTGGTCAGTGATCTTCAGGAGAGCGACCGCCTGCGGCCCGACGGGCTGGGCATCGTGGTCCAGAATCTCTATCACTTCCTGCTGCGTCATCTGGGCTACGAAAACCTGCTGGAGCATCTGGTCGCCGAGGTGTGGCGAGTGCTGGCGCAACGCCCGGTTCAGGTCGACGGCGTCAAGCATATGGTGACGCAGATCGCCGCCTGCCTGCACAAACCCGACGCGATGATGGGAGACGTCGGGGATGATGCGCTGCGACTGATCAATGCCGTGTTTAGCCCCACCGAGGGCTGCCGCGAGGATCCCGGCTTCGATCTCTATGCCGAGCGATTGGCGGCCATGGATGAGGCCTCTCTGCTGCAGGAGGCCATAGCCTTTGCCCAGGCGATGCACGGCACCGGCCTGGTGTCGCCCTACATGCCGGGCTTCATACGTTTTCTGCGGACCCGGTGGAATGCCTTGATTCCTACGGCGCTGGGCCTCAGCTACACCGGCGCAGACGCCTTCCACTGCTATCCGTCCTTGATCCACACCCTGATCGACCAAGCTCTGTTCGCCGAAACCAGTCAGGCGGTCTATGGCCTCGCCATGATGCTCGAGCGGGGCATCCTGTATGCGCCGCCGGTGGCTCCATCGCTGTGGCGGCAGGTGCGGTTGAGCCTGTGTGACGCGGCGGCCGAGAAGATCGTCAGCGTCTTCGGTAGCCGGCGCTCACCGGAATGCTTCCTGCTGGCGGATGTTCTCAACGTCCTTGGCCATCCCCTTGGCGTGGGGCAGGGCAACTATCCTACCTGCCAGTCCACACGCGCCCTTTCCATGTGGGCCTACAGTGCGCCGGCCGATCTGCTGCGCACCCTCGCCTGGGCGGCGCGCGATGATGAGATCGTGATGCGTTTCGAGGGCGAGCCTATTTCCTCGCGGGAACTCGACGCCGGCCTGGCGAGTGAGCCGCCCGTTGATGTGGATGCCGTTTCATTGCTGACCGTTCCGCACCTCGACCGCATCTATTTCGAGATGGGACGTCGCAGTGCCGGTCGTGGAGAGGACCCGCACAAGTGGGTCAATGCCGAGTTCCACGGAGAACAGGTCGGCCATGGGTTCTGCATCGCCGTCGACGTCTTTACGGGTGGCTTGAAGGATTTTGAGGGATTCATCCGAAATTTCTACGCCACGTATCATCCGTATTACAATGGCGATATACCGGTCATTAATCCTCAGCCAGCAGGAATCGCCGTGACCGATAGTGCCACGCGTTTTCTCGGCTGGCATGCCATCACGATTCAGCGTCTCGCCCTCGATCCTGGCGGGATAATGCGGGTATATTTCTTCAATCCCAACAATGACAGCGGTCAGGACTGGGGGCAGGGAATCATCACCTCAACCCAGGGAAACGGCGAGCTATATGGAGAGGCATCGCTACCCGTTGACCAGTTCGCGTCGCGGCTCTACGTCTTCCACTACGACCCGCTGGAGAAGGGTGATCCTGAATGCGTGCCGGCGGAGGAAGTGCAAGGCGCCATGCGACTGGCCCATGCCAGCTGGGCGTCAGGCCGCTAGTGCGGCATTGCGATAATTCGTTGCCGAGAACTCATTAATTTAGAGTTTATTGACTCCGTTTCCTATTCGATAGCAGAGCCGCTACACTGGGTTTGAGAACAAGATTCAAGTGCACAGGCGGATCTTGTCGAGCCTTTTCGCATCACACCGCACATGCTGCCGGGTGGCCTGGTTTTCGTTAAATATTACTTCCTGGCGGCTTGATTTATAGAGCATGTTTTATAGAGCATGCGCTCAGCTCCGAGTGCTAGCTTTTCCTAAAACCACAAGGAGAATGTCGAATGACGATGCCAGCAACAGAAACTGAACTGCCCCCGGAAGTTGCCGCTTGGACCGATCCTTCGATGGACTCTGTTCGCGGAACGGAAACGCCCAAGGATCCGAATAAGGGTTACATCGCCCTGCTGGGTTGGAGCGTCAATGCCATCAAGGCGGCACAGCAGTTTGATCGTCGCTATGTGGTTGTTGCGCCCGAGTGGGCCGAGGATTTCTGCACGGCTAACAAGATTCCGTTCATTGCCTGGGATTTCATCCGCCTGAACGATCGTTCGATGGAGATTGCCGAAAAACTCAAGGAGGAGGGCGTTGATGTCGCCATCCCCCTCTTCGAGGAAACCGTCGAATGGTCAGGCGCGATCAATTCCGTGCTGATGGACAGCCCCCGTATGTACGGACAGTCCATCCTGTTCCGTGACAAGGCGTTGATGAAACGCCGCGCCCAGCTGGGTGGCATTCGCGTGGGGATCTTCGAGGAGGCCCACGAGAAGGAGGACGTCGTTCGCTTCATGAAGCGCGTCAACCAGACGCTGCTCAAGCTCGACGGTGATCCAGACGACCCGATCCACGTAAAGGCTTTCGACAAGGCAGGTTGTCTCGGCCATCGAATGATCCGCACGATGGAAGAGATCGAGCATATCCCGGATGAAGAGTATCCGTTGCTGATGGAGAGTCACCTGGACGGTTGGGAATTTGCCGTCGAGGCCTGGATCCACGATGGCAAGATCCAGTTCCTCAACATCTCCGAATACGTAACACTGGGCTACTCGGTCTTCGTTCCTGCCACCAGGGAGCTCGAGAGCTGGCGCGATGCCATCACCAAGCAGATCGAGAAGCTGATCAAGACGTTCGACATCCAGTTCGGTCTGATTCACCCGGAGTATTTCGTGACCGCCGATGGCGAGATGTACTTCGGTGAAGTCGCCTATCGCCCACCCGGGTTCAAGGCCTTCGAACTCATCGAGCGTGCCTACGGTTTCAATGCCTATCAGGCATCGATGGTCGTGTTTGACCCCAAGAGCACCAAGGAGGAGGTCGCCAACTTCTTCCCGCGCGAAGTGGTCGACGCCAAGGGCTATGCGGGTTGCTTCGGCGTGTATCCGCGTCGTCGTGTCGTCAGCAAGCTGGAGATGCCCAAGGAAACCACCGAGCATCCGTATTTCGATTCTCACGAACTGGTTGCGCCGACCGAGGAGACGGTGCCGGATCGCTCAGCCTTCGGCACGCACTGGGGCCTGGTGTTCTTCTTCGGCGATGACCCGATCAAGATGCGCGATCTGCTCAAGGCCCAGGAAGACCTGGATTTCTATGTCTAACGTTGCAGTTCAGGCCGTCATCTAGCCGGCGGTAATATGGCGAAAGGCAGGGCTCAGGCCCTGCCTTTTGCGTGGGTATCCATCTCTTGCATGGATGCTTGCATTAGAGCTCACATACGAGCGTCTGCGTTATAGATAGCGACCACCGGAGGCAATAACGACCGTCGCCAGCCCCAATATCAGGTTGATGCCGATCAGCCGACGGATCCGGGCCAGCTGCTTTCCCCCGGCGGGCCAGTCCTCGCCGGCCACGGCCCGTCCCAGGCGCACCAACGGCGCGAACCAGATGTGCAGGAAGATCGCCATCATCGCGAGTCCCGTCACCAGCATCAGGTGAACATGCACGCCGGCACCGGCCATGCCGCCGAAGGTCCCGAAGAGCATCCAGAGCCCCGTCGCCAGCAGCACGATCACGCTGGCCCATACCCAGGGGAAGAAGCGCTGGAAGACGTGGTACCAGAGCGTCAGCCGCAGGGGTGGCTCGAGCAGCTCGCCGGCGACCCGGCGCAGGATCATCCAGGCGAAGAACATGCCGCCGACCCAGATCACGGCGGCGAGAAGGTGCAGGCTGATGGCAAGGGGCATGAGGGAGATCCTTTAGGGCCTGTAGTGGCTTTGATAGGGTCGAACTGGCCGGGGCCGTCAGGGCCTTCTCGAGGCCCCGTTTCGAGCATGGGGGTGGGGGAGGTCGCTCGCCTGGCGGCATCATCATAGGGATGGGCGGCGGTCTGACTCAGCGCAGCAGATCGCGAGCCTTCTTGGCAAACAGCGCACCGGTGGTCAGCCGGCGTGCCAGGCGCGCCGTGCCTCCGGGGTGGCGCAGCCCGCGATAGGCCAGCAGTCCGCCCGCCACGAGCAGCGGGGTCTTGAAGCGTGACAGCAGCTGCCAGCTCTGATCGAGAGTCTGTTCGGCCGTGCGCCAGCGGTGGGCGGCCACCAGCAAGTCGATGCGTTGCTGCTCGATGGCATGCTCGAGCTCGGCCCGGCGGGCTAGGCGTTCAGCGCGGTTCACGGCTCGCCTCCACCAGGTCGCGATCGGTGGCCAGGTGGCGAAGGGTGCCGGCCAGCAGAGTGCGGCGCCGAGCCAGCTGCATCACGCGCAAGGCCATCAGCAGCCCGCTGCCGAGCAGCACCACGGCGCTGGCGCCGATGGCGGCCAGGCGGTGGGTCTCCCAGAAGGCGACGATCACCACGGCGGTCAGGACGCCGATACCGAGCAGCAGCAGGATCAGGCTGAGGCCGGCCAGCAGCAGCAGGCCGAACAGGCGTGCACGCTCCTCCTCCAGTTCGAGCACGGCGAGACGCAGGCGCGTCTCGCCGGTGGCAAGCAGGCTGCCGAGCAGGCGCTTGCCGGCACCGAACAGCCGTTGAGCCGGTCCCTGGCTTGCCGCCATCAACGCCGCCCGATCAGCATGCCAACCACCACGCCCATGGCGGTGCCGATGCCGATGCTGGTCCAGGGATTATCATGGACGTAGCGGTCGCAGGCGTCGGCCTGCTGGGTCACATTGTCCCGCGCCTCGCCGTAGAGTCGCTCGCCGCGTGCCTCGAGGCGTTCTCGGGTGTCCTTCATCCGCTTCTCTGCGCGCTCGCGGAGCTCCTTGATGTTGCTTCGCGAGTCATCGGCCGTGGCATCGACCAGCTCCTCGATGGTCTGGGTGAGATGTTGCAGGTCGTCCTTGAGCTGCTGTGTGGATTCGCTGGTGCGCGAGTGTTGTTGGGCCATCGGGTCTTCCTTTGACGGTGAATGACAGGCTCAGCATAGCATCCAGCCGATTCACTTCAATCCACTCGGGCTCATGTCCGGGGCGCTTTCGTCGAGCCATCCACCCCGGCTATACGTTTCGAATCGGAAACCGGCTCAGCGCTCGAGGCCGCCATAGGAGAACAGGGGATTGAGGCTGAAGCCGAGACTCAGGCGATTGGTGCGCTCGTCATAGTCGATCAGGCTCTCGCCATAGCCATAGTAGTACTGCAGGTGGCCGCGAATGCTGCCGAACATCGGCCAGGAGTAGTCCAGCTGGGTGCCCAGGTTGCCGTCGCCGGGATTGCCGCGCAGCATCAGGCTCAGCTCGTTGTCATCGTTGACGCGCTTGGCCACGGTGATGTCGCCATAGCCGAGATACTTGTGGATGTCGGGGTTGTCGTCCTCGCCCTCGGATTCCGGGATGCGCCAGTGGGGCGCCAGCACCACGGTCCAGTCGTCGTTGGTGAAGGAGGACTGGAGGATCAGCCGGTTCCAGCTGCGCGACAACTCCCCGGAGCGGCCGTTGGACTGGTGGTTGAACGACAGGCGATTGTGGATGTTGGTCCAGCCCAGCAGCGAGGTGCTGTTATCGAAGTCGATGAACACCTCGGGCTCGTAATTGGTCTCGCGAAACGGCGAGGAGGCATCCGCATTGTAGGCCTGCCACCAGCTGCGCTGGGTATAGCCGAAGTGCAGGTCGCCGCCGACATCGCCGAAGAGATCCTCGACCAGGTTGAACTTGACGCTGAACTGGAACTTCATCTCCGCCCGGTCGGCGTCGCTATCATCGTTGACGTCGCGAAAGACGCCTTCGTTCGGCGTAGCGTTGTAGCTCAGCGGGAACCAGTAGTTGCGCTTGTGGGTGGTGATGGCGTAGGGGTTTTTGGCCGAGGCGCGCTCGAGCTGGCGGCGTTTGTCCACGGCCTCCTCGAGCTCCTGGCCGGTGTCGTCATCGGCGAGGACGGCGGTGGCGGATGGCGTGTTCTCGGGCGTCTGCAGCTGTTGGCGCAGCGCGCCCATCTCTGCCTCGAGTTCGGCGATGCGGGCTTCGATGGCCTGCCGCTCGACCTCGCTCAACGGTTCGGCGGCCAGGGTCGTGCCGCTCAGGCTCGCCATCAGCAGCGCAGCGCACAGGGGAAAACGGGCAGGCATCATGGTCAGGCACCTTGTGGAAGATCACGAGCGTTTCTATCACGCCAGTCCGGCAAGTCAACTGTGACCCCGGGGCGACAGGCGGTCATTGCCTTGCGGCTTCGGGGAGCCGAGAATCACGCGATGTCCCATCATACCCGAGGCTGCCCCTTGAACGCCTATTATCGTCTCGGCCGTCGGCGCGCTGCCGTTTGCTGCGGCCTGCTGCTCTTGCTGTGCCTGGTGGTGGGGCTTTGGGTGGCAACGCCCGCGCTGGCCCAGGAGGTCGTCCCGCCGGCCGGTGCCGACCAGCCGCTTCCCTCACGGGAAGAGGTCAAGGCACGTCTCGAGGATCGCCAGCTGGCCGAGGGCGAGACACCCGCCGAGGGCACCCAGCGTGAGATCGAGGCGCTGCGCGCTGCCCTCGAGGGTCTGGAGCGGCTGGCCGCGGTGAAAGAGCAGCTGGCCGAGCTCGAGGCGCGGGTCGAGCGGGCGCCGCAGGCCCTCCAGCGCATTCAGCAGGCGCTTGGCAAGATGGAGCGAGTCGATCGGCAGACCACCATCGAGGAGTTGGAGGAGCTCTCCCTCGAGGCGCTGGAGACGCGCCGCAAGAATGCCCAGGAAGCCCTGTCGTCGTCCCAGGACACGCTCGCCGAGGTCTCCTCTAGGCTGCTCAATGCCCAGACCCTGCCGGAGCGTGCCCAGCAGGCCATCGGCGAGGCGATGCAGCGGGTCGACGAGCGGCGTCGCCAACTGGAGGAGCTGGCCGGCGCCGAGGTGGCGGCGGATGCCCCCAGACGCTGGCAGCTGCGCATCGAACGCGCGCTGGCAGAACAGACCCTGGCGCTGCATCAGCGACAGCTGGAGACCAACAGTCGTCTGCGCGAGCTGGACCAGGAGCATCTCGACCTGCTCGAGCGCCAGGTGGCCAGCCAGGAGGCCCGGCTGACCATGCTCCAGGCGGCCCTCGATCGTCGCCGTCGCGAGCAGTCCGAGCAGGTCATCGCCGAGGCGGTCAGCGAGGAGGGGGAGGGCATCATCGGCCATCCTCTGGTGCGCCAGGCCCGGGAGATCAACCGCTCCATGAGCCTCGAGCTGCTGCGCGCCACCGATCGAGCCAATCGCCTGGTTCGCGAAAGTCTCGAGGTGCGTCGTCAGTTCGATCGGGTCCGCCAGCTTCAGCGCAACCTCAACGAGCAGATCGACGCCGTCCGCGGCAGCATGCTGCTGTCGCGTATCCTCCGCGAGCAGCGATTGACTCTGCCGCGGGTGGAGGAGCGGACTGGCCTTCAGGAGGAGATCGCCGACCTGCATCTCAAGCAGTTCGAGCTCGGCCGCCAGCGCGACCAGCTGCGCGAGGGCGAGAAGCTCGCGCGCCAGCGCATCGATGAAGCCGATGCCGAGGCCTCGCCGGCACTGGTCGAGTCGCTGCTCGATCTCTACCAGGCGCGTCGCGAGCTCGTTGATCAGCTGGAAAAGGCCTACGGCGAGATGCTCAGCGCGGCCATCGATCTGCAGCTTACCCAGCAGCAGCTGCTGGATACCAGCCAGGAGCTGCGCGCCACCATCGATGAGCAGCTGTTCTGGATCGCCAACACCCGCCCCTTGAGCCTGACCTGGCTGGGCAACCTGCCGGAGAATCTGGCCATGGAGTGGCGTGAGGGGGAGTGGCGAGCCTTGCTGCCGGCACACTGGCGGCTACCGAGCGCCCGGGCGCTGCTCGGCGTGCCGGTCCTGCTGGCGGCGCTGGGGCTGGTTGCCTGTCGCCATCGTTTCCGGGCGCGACTGTCACGGCTACACCAGGAGGTCGGTCATCTCAAGCGCGACTCCCAGGGGCATACGCCTCAGGCGGTGGCGCTAAACGCCCTGCTGGCTCTGCCCGGCCCGCTCTGCCTGCTGGCGGCCGGCATCGCGCTCCTGGCGGGCACCGGGGGCATCGGGCAGGGGATCGGCGAGGCGCTGCTGCACCTGGCCCTGGCCTGGGCCGTGCTCACCTGGGCCCGCAACCTGCTGACATCGCACGGGGTGGCCATCCGTCACTTTTACTGGTCTTCCGGCTATGCCGCCTCGCTTCGCAAATGGCTGCTGTGGCTGGGTGTGGCGCTGGTCCCGGTCCTACTGATTGCCCCGCTGGCTCGGGACGCGGCCGTCGCGCTGAATCAGCGTCCGTTGGGCCTGCTGCTGATGTTGAGCGGCCTGCTCGCCATGAGCCTGGTGCTGGCCAAGCTGATCCTGGCTCACGTGCCCTTCTTCGGGGTCAAGCTGTTCCGCCTGCTGCTGGGGCTTGCCATCGCGCTGGTGCCGCTGGCGATGGCGGGTCTGATCGTCTCCGGATACGAATACACCGCCCTGAGCCTGGTGGGGCGCTTCGTCATCTCGCTCTATCTGCTGGGCCTCTGGATCCTGGTGGAGGCCACGGTGATCCGCGGCCTGGCAGTGGCCGCACGGCGACTGGCCTACCGTCGTGCCCTGGCGCGGCGGCACGCCCAGGCTCAGGAGAGCGTCGAGGGCCTGGAGGTCGTCGAGGAGCCGCCGCTGGACATGGAACAGGTCAACCAGCAGTCGCTGCGCCTCTCCAGGCTGATCCTGGTGATCGGCTTCCTCCTGATGCTCTACCTGGTGTGGTCGGATCTGCTCTCGGTGTTTGGTTACCTCGAGCAGGTCACCCTGGTGTCGCCCGGCGAGGGAGAATCCCCCGAGGCGCTCGGCGACATGGTCTCGGTGGCCGACATCATCACCGCCCTGCTGGTGGTGGTGCTGACCATGACGATGGCGCGCAACCTGCCGGGCCTGCTCGAGGTGATGGTGCTCTCGCGGCTGGCGCTTAAGCAGGGCAGCGCCTATGCCATCAGCTCGCTGCTTGCCTATGCCATCGTCGGCGGCGGTGTGGTCGCGGCGCTGGGTACCCTGGGCGTCTCCTGGGACAAGTTGCAGTGGCTGGTGGCGGCGCTGAGCGTGGGGCTGGGGTTCGGCCTGCAGGAGATCTTCGCCAACTTCGTCTCGGGGCTGATCATCCTGTTCGAGCGGCCGGTGCGCATCGGCGACACCATCACCCTCGGCAACCTCACCGGTACGGTGAGCAAGATCCGTATCCGCGCCACCACGGTGACCGACTTCGATCGCAAGGAGATCATCATTCCCAACAAGACCTTCATCACCGACCAGCTGATCAACTGGTCGCTCTCCGACACCATCACCCGGGTGGTGCTCACCTACGGGGTTGCCTATGGCTCGGATCACCGCCTGGTGCACCGTCTGCTGAGCGAGGCGGCCGACGAGAACGCGCGGGTGCTGGCCGACCCCGAGCCCCAGGTGTTCTTCATGAGCTACGCCGAGAGCACCCTGGACTTCGAGCTGCGCATCTTCGTCAACAGCCTGGGCGACCGGCTGTTCGCCACCGACGAGATCAACTGCCGGGTGGGCGAGCTGTTCGCCGAGCATGGCATCGACATCGCCTTCAACCAGCTCGACGTCTGGCTGCACCGGGCCGACGGTCAGGCCAGCAGGGTCCAGAGTGTCTCACCGCGGCGGCCGACCGAGCCCAACCGCCCGGCACCGGGCGCGAAGGGCGACCCGGGCGAGTTCGATGCCGGCGGTGATGGGGGCGGCGACGCCGGGCGATGAGACCGAGGAAGGGGAGGGCGGAAAGCGCCGGGGCGTCAGCGTCGCACGGCGTGGAGCAGGAACTCCCGGTTGCCGTCGCCGCCGAGCAGCGGACTCGGCTGCCAGTGCAGGATCTCGAAGCCGAGCTCGGAACAGACCTCCCGGATGCGCGCTTCTACCTCGGCGAAGCGGCCTTGATCCACTACCAGGCCCCGCGCGTTGACGCCTCCCGGGCCCACCTCGAACTGCGGCTTGACCAGGCTCAGCAGCTCGCTTCCCGGCGGCAGCAGGGTGGCGAGCTCGGGCAGGATCAGCGTCTGTGAGATGAAAGAGACGTCCATCACCACAAGCTCCGGGCCGTCGCTCCCGAACGCCGCGAAGGCCGCCGCGAGGCGCGGGTCGCTCGCCATGGCGCGCGCGTTGAGCCCCTCCAGGCAGGTCACCCTGGGGTCGTGGCGCAGGCGAGCGTCGAGCTGGTCGTGCCCCACCTCCACCCCGATCACGTGACGGGCACCGAAGTGCAGGGCGCAGTCGGTGAAGCCCCCGGTGGACTGGCCGACATCGAGCACCGAGCGCCCCGCGAGCGACAGCCCGAGCGCCTCGATCAGCGCTTCGAGCTTGAGTCCGGCTCGGGAGGC
Source organism: Halomonas saccharevitans (assembly GCF_032333995.1). Lineage (NCBI taxonomy): Bacteria > Pseudomonadati > Pseudomonadota > Gammaproteobacteria > Oceanospirillales > Halomonadaceae > Halomonas > Halomonas saccharevitans. The sequence continues at coordinate 812,860 of NZ_JAVXUR010000001.1, read as the reverse complement.
ATAGCGCTCCTCGGGATCGTCCTCCACCCTCAGGTCGGTCGTCTCCGGCAGCTTTTCGCCGGGCTTGGTCAGCGGCGCATCGCCCGTCGCCAGGCGCACGCGACCATGGCGGATCAACCGCTGGGCGCGGGTGCGGGAACGGGCCAGGCCCTGGGTGACGAGCAACTGATCGAGACGGGGCATGGCGGCTCCGGCGAGGCGTGAACGGGAGCGCCATTATGGCATATCGCGTCGCTTGCTCGAGAGGCAGGCGAGCGCGATGCCGGCAGGGAGGAGTTCCTCGGCACGATGCCCCCGCACCCAGGGTGTACGGGGGCATCGAGTCGGGCGGCTGTCGCGGTGGGCGGGGTCGTCGACCGAGCCTTTCGGTCTAGGGACCCTCGTCGGCCTGCTGGCCGACGGGGGGAAGCCGGTCGCTGCCCCAGCTGCGTTGGATATGGCCCGTTACCCGGTCCAGCTCTTCCTGGGTGATCTTCGCCAGTTCACCCCGCTCCAGGGGATCGTAGTGGTAGATGTAGAGGCGCGAGGCGAACTGCTCGAAGGGCAGCGAGGACTCGCCGAAGCGCTCACCCTGGTCTGCCGTGCTCACCTTGGTGCCATCGCCCCAGTCCTGGCCGCTGTCGTTGTTGGGGTTGAAGAAGTACACCCGCATGACGTCGTGAGGGTCGAGGGTGACCCGCAGGATGGTGATGGCGTGCCAGCCGATGAAGCGGGCGGCGCTGTCGGTCACGGCGATGCCCGCCGGCTGGGGGTGGATCAGCGGCTGATTGCCGTTGTAGTAGGGGTGATAGCTGGCATAGAAGTGGCGCAGGAAGTCGTCCAGCTCATGCAGCTTGCCGGTCGCCACGTCGACATTTATGCGAAAGCCCCGGCCCGACCACCAGCCGTGGAACTCCGGGTTGACCCAGCGGTGCGGGTCGCCTTCTCGGCCGATGCAGCGCCGGATCATTTCCGCATAGATGCGATCCAGGTGCGGCACCACGATCAGCGATACCGGATCGAGGTCCATGGGCAGCGACTGGGCCACCCCGGAGAGGCTCGCCATGGAGGAGAGCGGCATGCCCTCGAAATGGATGATGATGTCGTCGTCACGGGCCGCCCAGGTCACCATCTGCAGCAGGTAGTCCGGGTCGTTGTAGGCCCACATGGAGAGGGCGCGAGCCGACTGGCAGGTGGGATTGTTGCCCTGGCCCACGCCCAGCGGCAGACCCAGCATGCACAGCACGCCCTCCAGCAGCCGGGCGCGGGGCGAGACGGTCTCGCCGAAGGCCAGGTTGAGGCGCGCCTGGGACCACTCCGACAGGGAGAGCCCCAGCTGGCGCCACATGGCCGGGGCCACCGGCGGCTGGTAGAGGATGCCGCGCTCCAGCATCAGCGCCAGGCCATAGGCGGCCTGCGGGGTGGTCGGATAGATGCCCCCGCGGATCAGCGCATGGACCAGTTCGCGATAGCAGAGCAGGCAGTCGCGGCCGGTGGACGAGAGCCCCAGCGCTTCCGCCAGCAGGTGGTCGTTGTAGTCCAGCAGGTGGCGCAGCAGTACCGGATGATAGGCGGAGACCAGGCCGGTGTCGTGCATGGCGCGGGCGAAACCGGTGGCCTCGCCCTGAAGAGCCGGAGTGTCCATGCTCGACAGCCGTTCGCGGTATATCTCAAGGCCTGGGTCTTCCCGGCTGGCCCGGGTCGGGCCGAACAGCGAGCTGACCAGGCGGTCGGCGCCCTGGCCGCTGGCCCCCAGGTCGATGTCGGGGTTGGCCTGGCAGATGGCGATCTGGGTGATCATCTGCTTGACCGGCTCGACCTGGATGGGCCGCTGTTCGATGATTCGCCAGATCTCCTCAATCAAGCGGTCGATGATGTGTTCATAACCGATGCGCTCGGCCAGATGGCCGAACAGCTGTCGCGGCACCAGCGCCAGCTGTCCCTGGGACTCGCGTTCCGCCTCGCTGGGAGTGCCGAACAGCAGCCAGAGATTGATGGCCATCACCTGGGTCAGATAGTGGTGCGCCTGCTCCATCGAGATATGCGGATGCAGGAAGTCGCCCTTGGCCACGGCCAGCAGCCGCAGCTCGCTGAGCGCCTCGATCGCGACGGTATTGGGATCGGCGCTTTTCAGCGCATGAGGGGTGAGGGAGGGCACGAGGTACTGGGGTGTCTCCCAGTCGGACCCGCGAAAGGCGCCGGCCTCCTCGAAAGCGCGGGCTCGCTGCTCGATGGCGTCGCAGCCGCCGTCTTGCAGCATCACCTGCCGGGCGATATCGAGAAGGTCTGGGAGCATGCCCGCTTTGGCGTTGTCGCTTGCGTCGTTGAACAGGCTGACGGTGTCATCGAACTTCTTGAGCAGGCCGGCGAGCTCGTCGCTGGCTCTCGGTACATCGCTGAGGGGGCTGTCTGTCGTGTCACGTGGGTTCGTCACACGAACTCCTTGTCGTCAGGTGTCATGGACTCTATGACGCCTGCATTGGACGTAGAAATCAAGCACCCGATTCCCGCATCGACCCTTGTTGCCGGGAGGGCACATTGGTATAGTGCGCCCCGGTCGACGAGGGTCTGTCCCGCGTTGGTCGTGGCGTCTTGGAGACGCATGCTGTGGTGGCCCCGTTGGTCCTCCCGCAACGCTATATCGCAAATCCCGCCAGGCCCGGAAGGGAGCAACGGTAGTGATGGACGCGTGTGCCGGGATGTGGCTTTCGGGGCCGCCTCTCTTTATTTATGGCCTTTGTCGCTCCTCTAGCGTGATCTTGCCCGGCTCGCCTGATGCCTTCCCCCGGCGGTCGCACTCCGCTTTATCTTCTCCCGCTGCTCGCTCGCTTCCTCGGCGTTCACTACCACCCGCCGGTGGGTCTGCGCGTGTCCGCTATTCCGGGGTCGCAGCGCGTCTTGCCGGCGTGATGTCGCGCATGATGCCGCCGGTAAAAGAGCCGGCCGGACGCGAAACCTAATGCGAGTCTGTTTATCGAAGCAACTGATGTCTTCATAAGGAGCGCGACATGAACGCCAAGAGCATTCTCGAGCAGGTCATGAAACAGGCCGGCAGCGGCCAGAGCGGTACAGGTGGCCTGGACGTTCAGGGCCTGGTGAACCGAGTGTCTTCCTCCCTCGGCGGGAACAGCGCTCGTGGCGATTCACAGAGCGCCAGTGGCGGGGCACAGAGCGCCGGTGGCGGGTCTCAGGGCAGCGGCGTCGACATCAAGAGCCTGCTCGGCGGCGGAGCCCTGGGATTGTTGGTGGGCTCCAAGCGCGGGCGCAAGATGGGCGGCAAGGCGCTGAAGTATGGCGCCATCGCCGGCGTCGGCGCGCTGGCCTGGAAGGCGTGGCAGAACTCGCGTGGCGATCGTGGTGGAGAGGGTGGCGGCGAAGAGGCCAAGGAGGGTCGCCCCATGGAGCGCCTCGAGGGCGCTTCTCAGGAGCAACGCAGCCTGGAGCTGCTGCAGGCCGTGATCATGGCGGCGCGTGCCGATGGCCACATCGACGACCGCGAGCGCGCCCTGCTGACCGAACAGATCGATGCCATGGGCGCCGACGCCGAACTGCACGACTGGGTGGAGCAACAGCTCGCCGCGCCGCTGGATGCCGAGGCCCTGGCCCGCCAGGCGGATTCGCCTCAGGCGGCGCGGGAGATGTACCTGGTCAGCGTGGCGGTAATCGATGAGCAGAACCCCATGGAGCGCGCCTGGCTCGATCAGCTGAGTGGCGCCTTGGGGCTGGACGACGGCATGAGGCAGGAGCTCGAGCGCCAGGCGCTGGGGGCCTGAGCCAGGCACCGCCACATTGTCCGTCGCCCCGCGGCCTGTCATCTTACCGTTCATCACCTTGATGTTAACCCTGGCCGACGAGGATGCCCGATCGCGATGCTGACCTTTCACAGTGAACGCACCAAATGGCGTCGCGCCCGCACCGAGCTTGACGGCGGACAGCTCGTGACGCCCTACGAATGCCCCGAGCGGGTCGATCTGGTGCTCAAGTACGTGCTCGAAAGCGGCCTTGGCGAGGTGCGCGCGCCGGCCGAGCACGGCCTCGATCCGGTACTGGCAATTCACGATGCCGGCTATGTCGACTTCCTTGAACGCTGTTGGGCGGACTGGGTTGCCGCCGGTCGACGGGGCGAGGCGATCGCCTGGGTCTGGCCGACTCGCACCATGCCGGGACGCGTCATCCCCGATCACATCGACGGCCGGCTCGGCCACTACGCCCTGGGGGCGGACACTTCGATCTGCGAGGGCACCTTCGAGGCGGCCATGGCCAGCAAGGACGTGGCGCTCTCGGCGGTGGATCACGTGCTGGCCAGCGGCGAGCCGGCCTTCGGGCTGTGCCGCCCGCCCGGACACCATGCCGCCACCGATCAGTTCGGCGGCTACTGCTTCTTCAACAACGCCGCCATTGCCGCCCAGCGGGCCCTGGACGCCGGCCGCTCGCGGGTCGCGGTGCTGGACATCGACTTCCACCACGGCAACGGCACCCAGCAAATCTTCTACGCCCGCGACGACGTGCTCTTCCTCTCCCTGCACGGCGATCCCCGCCACTGCTTCCCGCACTTCCTCGGCCACGCCGACGAGACCGGCGAGGGCCCCGGCGAAGGCTTCACCGTCAACCATCCCCTGGCGCCGGGCACCGGCTATGCCGCCTGGGCCGAGGCGCTGGAGGAGGCCAAGGCGCGCATCGTCGATGCGGGCTGTGAGCTGCTGGTGGTTTCGCTGGGCGTCGATGCCTTCGAGCACGATCCCATCAGCGCCTTCACGCTCTCAAGCGACGACTTCACCGACGTGGGTCGGCGATTGGGTAGGCTTGGGCTGCCCACGGTCTTCCTGCTCGAGGGCGGCTATGCCGTGGAGGAGATCGGCATCAATGTGGTCAACGTGCTGAGCGGCTTCGAGCAGCTGCGAGTCGATCCTTGCGCCGAGGCGTCTCCAGCGACTTGGCGTTTATGAGGCCTGGGGCCACACTGAAGGGCGAGAGCGCCGCCACCGAGGACGAACCATGAAGGATGCTCCGGCAGGGCCCGACGGCGTCGGGGTCTGGCGCGCTGCGCTGATCGGGTTCGCCGCAGCATCCGCGGGGAGTCATCTAGGATGATGAAGCGCGCCCGGCGACGCATCGTCGCGCTGGCGACGCTCGGCATCCTCGTCACCGGGGCGCTGGTCGGGCTTTCCACGGCCTGGCCGCTCTACCAGGCCCATCGCCAGGGGCTCGAGACGATTACCCTGGTGAGCGCCTCGGCCCAGGCGGAGACCCTCGACCACCTGCTGGCGCGCTATCGGGACGTGGCCCGCCAGATCGCCAGTCGCACCGAGCTGCGTCGCCGCCTGGAGGACCTCGTGGAGGGGGCTGCCGCAAGCCGCGATGAGCGGGGCGCCCTGTCGGCCTTCATGGCGCCGCGCCTCGTGGACGCCATGCTGCCGTCCCCGGATCTCGTGGGCCTGGTCCGGCTGGGCCCGGCGGGCGAGCCGCTGGTGACCATCGGCCGGGTGCCCGAATCGCTTCCGGCGACCGACGCGACCGCCGTGGATGGTCAGGCACGCCTGGTGCCCGCCGAGGAGGGTGTGCTCGTCGAGGTGACGACGCCGGTGCTCTCCCTGGAAGGCCGTCCCCTCGGCACCGACCTGCTCTATTTCGGCCCGCAGGGCATCGCCGGGATGCTCGACGATGCCGGTCGCTTCGGTAAGGGCGCCCGACAGTGGCTGCTGGCGCCACCCGGCCAGGCCCTGCTGGCCGCGGATCCCCAGGGCGCGCTGGTCATGGCCGAGCCCGATGGGCGGCTCGCCGGACGCCTTCGCGAGGCGCTGGCGACCGATCGGGCGGGGCTTTTTCGCGACGATGATGGGGCCGAGGCGGCGGTGCTGGTGCAGGTGCCGCTGGTCACGCCTGGCTGGACGCTGTTGGTGCAGATTCCCGCCCGCGGCTTCTATGGCGTGGTCTACCAAGAGCTGCTTTGGCCGGCCACCATGGTGCTGGTGCTGATGGGGCTCGGGGCCCTGGCCACGGCACGAGTGATCAGCCCGCTGCTGTCGCGCATCACCGATCAGGCCGGCCGGCTCAAGCGGTCGGCCAACTTCGATTCGCTGACCGGCCTGCCCAATCGCGCCTATCTCAACCATCGACTCGCCCTGGCGCTGGAACGCGCCGAGGAAGACCAGGGCTCCCTGGCGGTGTTGTTCCTCGATCTGGACCACTTCAAGGACATCAACGACAGCCTCGGGCACCCGCTGGGTGACCGGTTGCTGCAGGCAGTCGGTCGGCGCCTGGGGCGGGCCGTGCGCGACGATGACTCCCTGGGGCGCCTGGGTGGAGACGAATTCGTGCTGGTGCTGGAGCGCCTGCACGAGCACGCCGATGCCGGACGGGTGGCGCAGAAGCTGATCGATGCCCTGCTGCAGCCATTCACCGTCGACCAGCATGAGATCTTCATCGGCGCCTCCATCGGCATCAGCGTCTATCCCCGCGATGGTCGCAGCGCCGGCGAGCTGATCCAGCGCGCCGATACCGCCATGTACGGTGCCAAGGCGCTCAAGCGCAATACCTGGATGTTCTTCGCGCCGGAGCTGGCCGCGGCCAGCCGCGAACGCTTCACCATGGATACCGGCCTGCGTCGGGCCCTGGATCGCCAGGAACTGGTGCTGCACTACCAGCCCCAGGCGCGGGTCGACGGCAGCCGGGTGTTCGGGGCCGAGGCGCTGGTGCGCTGGACGACCCCGGAGGGCGAGGTGATCGGGCCGGGACGCTTCATCGCCCTGGCGGAGGAGGCCGGGTTGATCCATACCATCGGTCGCTGGGTGTTGGGCGAGGCCTGTCGCCAGGCGCGTGAATGGGAGCTTGCCGGGCTGCCCCTGCGCGTCGCGGTCAACCTGTCGGGGCTGCAGGTGGTGCAGGGGGACATCGTCGGCGACGTGCGTGAGGCGCTGGAACAGAGCGGGCTTTCGCCCTCGCGGCTGGAACTGGAGATCACCGAGGGGTTCGTTATCGGCCATGCCGACGAAGGGCTGGAGCGGCTGAACGGGCTGCGTCGCCTGGGCATCGAGCTGGCCGTGGACGATTTCGGTACCGGCTACTCCTCGCTCTCCTATCTCAAGCGCCTTCCGGTGCAGTGCCTGAAGATCGACCGCTCCTTCATCACCGACGTGCCCGGCGACCCCGACGACGAGACGATCGTCGCTGCCATCCTCTCGATCGCCGACCGTCTGGGGCTCGACGTGATCGCCGAAGGCGTGGAGAACGCGACTCAGCTCGATTTCCTTCGCTCGCTGGGCTGTCCCGCCTATCAGGGCGATTACCTGAGCCCGCCGCTGACGGCCGCGGAGTTCACCGAGCGCTGGGGCGCAGGAGGACTGGCGCGGGAGGCCTGAACCGGGCGCCGCTTTCCGCCAGGCGCCCCGGTCGATAGAATGAACGTTTTCCGCCGAGCATCGGGCTCGATCCATCGAGGCACCCAACCGCTCGGCGCCCCATCACCCAGCTGCTGTTCGCTTTACCGCAAGGATCCCGCGCTGCATGAGCTATCAGGTTCTGGCCCGCAAGTGGCGACCGCGTACCTTCCATGAACTGGTCGGCCAGGAGCATGTCCAGCGCGCGCTGGTCAATGCCCTGGACCAGGGCCGGCTGCACCACGCCTATCTGTTCACCGGCACCCGTGGCGTGGGCAAGACCACCCTGGCGCGCATTCTGGCCAAGTGCCTGAACTGCACGGCGAACGGCCGCGGTGACGACGGCGTGACCTCCACCCCCTGTGGCGAGTGCGACAGCTGCCGGTCCATCGACGAGGGACGCTTCGTCGACCTGATCGAGGTCGATGCCGCCTCGCGCACCAAGGTCGAGGACACTCGCGAGCTGCTCGATAACGTGCAGTACGCGCCGACCCAGGGTCGCTACAAGGTGTACCTCATCGATGAGGTGCACATGCTCTCCACCAGCAGCTTCAACGCGCTGCTCAAGACCCTGGAAGAGCCGCCGCCCCACGTGAAGTTCCTGCTGGCGACCACCGACCCGCAGAAGCTGCCGCCCACGGTGCTGTCGCGCTGCCTGCAGTTCACCCTCAAGCACATGGCGCCGGAGCGCATCGTCGGGCACCTGGCCTCGGTGCTCGAGGCCGAGCAGGTGAGCTTCGAGGAGAGCGCCCTGTGGCTGCTCGGCAAGGCCGCCGAGGGCTCCATGCGCGATGCCATGAGCCTCACCGACCAGGCCATCGCCTTCGGCCAGGGCGAGGTGCGCCACGCCGACGTGGCGGCCATGCTCGGCACCCTCGATCATCGCCACGTGCTGGCGCTGGTCGAGGCGCTGGCCGAGGTGGATGCCGCCCGGCTGCTCGGCGAGGTGGCCGCCCTGGCCGAGCAGGGCCCCGACTTCGCCGCGGTGCTCGATGACATCACCGGCGTGCTGCACCGGCTGGCCATCGCCCAGATGGTGCCCGACGCCGTGGACAACGGCCACGGTGACCGCGACGCCCTGCTTCAGCTGGCCGCGCGCTTCACCGCCGAGGATATCCAGCTCTTCTATCAGATCGGCATCCAGGGCCGCGGCGACATGGAGCATGCCCCGGACCTGCGCACCGCCCTGGAGATGACCCTGTTGCGCATGCTGGCGTTCCGGCCCCAGGGCGTGCCGCGGCCGGCGCAGACGCCGCTGCCGCTGCGCGGGCAGCCGAGCGGCGGTGGGGCGGGACCGGCTAGCGACCCGGGGAGCGATCCATCGCCTGGGCCCGAGGCGTCGCGCGCCTGCTCACCCCAGGCAATCCCATCCCAAGCGACCACCCCCCAGGCGGCCGAGCCGACCCAGGCGCCGTCGTCCGAGGCGGCTCATCCTGCGCCCGCCGCTCGAGCGCCCGAGCCGCCCCCCGCGCCGGCAGCGGTTGAAAAGGCTGTGCCGCCGGTCGAGGCCGCGCCTTCCGAGGGTGCGAAAGCGAGCCATCCGGCAGTCGACGCGCCACACGCCAGCGCGTCCGTTGCGGCGCCAGCGGAGAGTGCGTCTCAGGACGCGGCCGCGACGCTGCCGCCGGAGATCGCGTCGCCCGAGAATGAGTCGCCCGAGAATGAGTCGCCCGAGAATGAGTCGCCCGATAGGCCTGAACCGGTCCCGTCGAACGAGGCGACCGGTGAGCTCGAGCCGGCCGATCCTGCCGATGCGGCGGCCCCGGCCGCCCCGACCGGCCGCTTCGACCACGCCGACTGGCTGGCCCGCTTCGAGTCGCTGGGGCTCGGCGGGCTGACCCGCAACCTGGCGGCCCACTGCGTGATCGAGGCCGACGACGGCGCCCAGCTCACGATGCGCCTCGACCCCTCCCTGGAGGCGATGAACGCCGAGATCCACGTGACCCGCATCCGCCAGGCGCTGGCGGCCATCGGCGTCGAGCGTCGTCTGGTGCTCGAGCCCGGAGAATTGCCCCCGGAGGTCGAGACGCCCAGGCAGCAGGCCGAGCGCCTCGCCGCCCAGCGACACGCCGAGGCGATTGAAGCCTTGAACCGTGACCCCCATGTACAGAAGTTGCAGCAGGCCTTCGGCGCGCGCCTGATCGAATCCACGGTCAAGCCCGCCGGCGCCGAGGCGCGCGGCTGAGCCGCGGCCCCAGAACGATCACATCAACCACGAGAGGATTTCGCCATGATGAAGGGTGGAATGGGTAACATCATGAAGCAGGCCCAGGAGATGCAGGAGAAGATGCAGAAGGCCCAGGAGGAGGTCGCCAAGGCCGAGGTCCAGGGCGAGGCGGGCGCCGGCATGGTCAAGGTGACCATGAACGGCCGCCACGACGTGAGCAAGGTCGACCTCGACCCGAGCCTGATGGAAGAGGACAAGGAGCTCCTCGAGGATCTGCTGGCGGCCGCCGTGAACGACGCGGTGCGCAAGGTCGAGGCGGACTCCAAGACGCGCATGGAGGAGGCCACCGCCGGTCTCAACCTGCCGCCCGGCTTCAAGATGCCCTTCTGATCCAGGCCGAGACGGACCGACCATGAGCTTTTCCCCGCTGATCGAGAGACTGATGGAGTCGCTGCGGGTGCTGCCCGGTGTCGGCCCCAAGACCGCCCAGCGCATGGCCATGCATCTGCTCGAGCGCGACCGCGACGGCGGCCGGCGCCTGGTGGCGGCGCTGGACGTGGCGCTCGAGCGGGTCGGCTACTGCCGGCGCTGCCGCACCCTGACCGAGGAAGAGGTCTGCGGCATCTGCCAGAGCGCGCGGCGCGACGACGCCGTGCTCTGCGTGGTGGAGTCTCCCGCCGACCAGCTGGCCATCGAGGAGGCCGGCGGCTTTCGCGGTCGCTACTTCGTGCTGCACGGCCATCTCTCGCCGCTGGACGGCATCGGGCCCGAGGACATCGGACTCGACCAGCTCGAGGCGCGAATCGCCGAGGGAGGCGTGGAGGAGATCGTGCTGGCCACCAATCCCACGGTGGAAGGGGAGGCCACCGCCCACTACATCGCCGCCCAGCTCGCGCCACAGGGCGTCTCGCTCTCGCGGCTGGCCTACGGTGTGCCCATGGGCGGCGAGCTCGAGTACGTCGACGGTGGTACCCTGAGCCGCGCCTTTAACGGTCGCCTGCCCTTCCGGGGCGAGTGAGCCTTTTCCCCTGTTGTCGGAACCCTGCATGACCCTGAACCCCGAGATTCGATGGATCGATACCCCCGCCGCCCTGGACGCCGCCTGTGCCGAGGTGGCCAGGGCCGATGTCATCGCCCTGGACACCGAGTTCTTTCGCGAGAACACCTTTCACCCGGTGCCGGCGCTGATCCAGTTCGCCGCCGGCGGCCCGGCCTTCCTGGTCGATCCTCAGGAGGTGGCGTGCACCGAGGCCTTCCGTCGTCTGCTGGCCGAGGGGCCGTTGAAGCTGCTGCACGCCTCGAGCGAGGACCTCGAGGTCTTCGCCCACTGGGCCGAGGTACCCGTGGCGCCGTTGGTGGACACCCAGGTCGCCCAGTCGCTGCTCGGTGAGGTGCCCTCGATGGGCTACCAGAAGCTGGTGGCGCACTGGACCGGCGAGACACTGCCCAAGGACGAGACCCGCTCCAACTGGCTGCTGCGCCCGCTCTCCGAGTCCCAGCTGCGCTATGCGGCCCTGGACGTGGTCTTCCTGCTCGGGGTGTGGGAACAGCAGCGCGCCTCCCTCGAGCGCCTGGGCCGCATGGCCTGGGTCGAGGCCGACTGCGCCGCGCTGGTCGCCCAGACGACGCGCAGCGAGACCGCCGACGGCCAGTGGTACCTGCGTCATCGCCAGCTCTGGCGTCTCACGCCGCGTCAGGTGGAGGCCTATCGTCGCCTGACCATCTGGCGCGAGGGCGAGGCCCGGCGTCGTGACGTGCCGCGGGGCTGGCTGGTTCCTGACCGGCTGCTCTACGCCATCGCCGAGCAGCTGCCGGAAAATCGCTTCGAGCTGGCCCGCGTCGAGGACCTCAAGCCCGCGCTGATCAAGCGCGAGGGCGACGACCTGCTGAGGCTGGTGCGTGAGGCGCTGCAGGTCGACGAGGAGGCGCTGCCGCCGGCACCGCTCTCGCCGATGACGCCCGCGTTCAAGAAGCGTCTCAAGGCCCTGAAGGCGGTGGTCAATGCCGAGGCCGAGGCGTTGGGCGTGGCGCCTGAGGTGCTGCTCAAGCGACGCGAACTCGAAGCCCTGGTGAGCGCCGACCTTCGCGGAGAGCCGCTGCCCCTGCCCGGCGGCTGGCGCGGGGATCGCCTGGCGACGGGCCTGGCCGCGGCCCTCGAGGAGGCATCGCGATGAGCGACGACCGGATGCGCGGCGACAAGCTGCTGTGCGAGATCTTCAAGAGCGCGCGCAAGGAGGGAATGTACCTCTACGTGGACAAGCGCCAGGGGCTTGATGAGGTGCCCGAGGCGCTGCTGGAGCACTTCGGCAAGCCGATCTCCGCCATGACCCTGATCCTCACCCCGGAGAAGTCGCTGGGGCGGGCGCAGGCCGGTGATGTCATGGCCGCCATCCGCGAGAAGGGCTACTACCTGCAGATGCCGCCCGCCAAGGAGGACTATCTGCTCGACCTCTATCGCACCCCGACGGCGGCACGTTACTAGCCTCGCGCGGCATCGGGCGCGATAAACGAGTATCGCGCCCGATGCCGCGCGAAACCCGCAGGAGCGCGCCCTGGGCCGCGCGGCCCCGCTGGATCGTGCAAGACGTCGCACGAACCTCGCTGGATATCGCCCCAGGTGACGCAGGAGAGATCATGAGAGAACGATTCTGGGAGCGCTTCGATCTTCAAGAGCTCACCGACGAGGAGTGGGAGGCGCTCTGCGATGGCTGCGGCCAGTGCTGCCTGCTCAAGTTCCAGGATGAGGAGAGCGGCGATCTGGCGGTGCTCAACGTCGCCTGCGAACTGCTGGATATACAAAGCTGTCGTTGCAGCGACTATGACAATCGGTTCGAGAAGGTACCGGACTGCACGCAGTTGACGCCCGAGCGCATCGACGACTTTCGCTGGCTGCCCAAGTCCTGTGCCTACCGCCGGGTGGCCGAGGGTCGCAAGCTGGCCGCCTGGCATCCGCTGATCGCCGGTGGATCCGAGCGGATGCACCGCAAGGGCGTCAGCGTGCGCAGCTTCGCCGTCTCCCAGCGCGAGGTTCCCGAGGAGGAGCTCGAAGAGCACATCATCGCTATCCTGCCCATCGACGGTTGACTCGTTCCCTCTCGTCGGGGCGCCCTCCGCTCCATGCCTGATACGCCCCATACTCAGTGGGCGTTCAGGGTCATCCCCTTGTAGCCGTTGTTTCATGGCATCGTCCTATGGCGCCGATCACCGGCGGGGACGATGCTTTGCTATGTGTAACAGTTTGTTGTATGGCACGGGCATACGCTTGGCGCCTCGACGGCGGCTAAGGCTTGGGATCAAGGGGGGATCGATCATGAATGGCTTCAGTAAGCTTGCGCTCGCGGCGCTCGTGGGGGCCCTGGCCTCATCCGGCGTGGCGGCGCAGTCGTCCTCATGGGGCGGAGAGTCGCTTAGCGACGACGAGATGGCGGCGATGTTCAACGACCTCATGTATGAGGGGAGGGTGCTCGACGATCAGGAGATGGGGCGACTGCAGTCGTGGCTATCGACGCGGCAAAGTCCCGAGGGGCTCCTGCTGCTCTTTCCGCCGGGCGCCGGTGACCAGGAAACGGGGCTGTCCAGTGCGCGCGACGGCAGTGATGTCGCCCTGGCCGCCAGCGATGGTGGCGGCGTTTCCGGTGATGGTACCGATGACGGCACCGACGACGGTACCGACGACGGCACCGATGACGGTACCGACGATGGCACCGATGACGGCACCGACGACGGCACCGATGACGGCACCGATGATGGCACCGACGACGGCACCGATGACGGCACCGATGACGGTACCGGTGGCGGTAGTCCTGGCGGTGGCTCGGGTGGCGGTTCTGGCGGTGGTTCCGGTGGCTCGGGTGGCGGTTCCGGCGGCGGCTCGGGAGGTGGTTCCGGTGGTGGAGCCGGCGGCGGTGCGGGCGGTGGAGCCGGCGGCAGCAGCTGAGCCGGTCCGCTCCGACTCATCTAAGCGTCACAGGGACCCGGCCTCGGCCGGGTCCCTGCCGTCAGGGCGTTCTATTATCAGGGCTGTGTCGGCAGGGCTCTAACGACAGGGCTCTGTCGTCAGGCATCAGGCCTCCCGACCTTCCAGCCCCAGCGCCCAGAGGATGAAGGCATCCTGTCGGGCGTTGTCGTGCCAGGCCTTGAAGCGGCCCGAGGCGCCGCCATGGCCGGCGCCCATGTCCGTCCTCAGCAGGATGGGATGATCGCCAGGGCGTTGTCCTTGGCCCAGCTCCTTAAGGCGCGCGTAGAGCTTGGCCGGTTCCCAGTAGGGCACCCGGGTATCGTGCCAGCTGCCCTGCAGGAAGACCGCCGGCCAGGGCTGGGCCGACAGGTTGTCCAGTGGAGAGTAGTCGCCGATGCGGCGTCGTGCCTCGGGTTCGCGAGGGTCGCCCCATTCGCTGTACTCCGCGGTGGTCAGGGGCAGGTCGGGGTTCTCCATGGTGCGCAGCACGTCGACGAAGGGCACGTCGAGCACCGCGGCGCAGAAGGCCTCGGGGGCCAGGTTGAGGCTGGCGCCGACCAGCAGGCCGCCGGCACTGGCGCCGTAGGCGGCAATGCGCTCACCGTCGCTGAGCCCCTTCTCGACCAGGGCATCGCGGGCGGCGAGGAAGTCGTGAAAGCTGTTGGCCTTGTGCTCGAGCTTGCCGGCTAGGTACCAGGGCTCGCCGCGGTCGCCGCCGCCGCGCACGTGGGCCACGGCGAAGGCCGCCCCGCGCGCCAGCAGCTCCAGCCGGGCGACCGAGAACCAGGGATCGAGCACCTCGCCGTAGGCGCCGTAGCCGTAGAGCAGGGTAGGCAGGGGATGGCCGGATAGATCGGCCCGCCTGACCACCGAGACCGGCACGCGCTCGCCGTCGTGGGAGGTCGCCCAGATCCGCTCGCAGGCCAGTTCTTCGGGCTTCAGGTCGCCATGGATAGGCTGCTGCTTGAGGAGGTGGCGCTCGCCGCTGTCGAGGTCGAGCTCGTGCCAGGTCACCGGCAGGGTGAAGGACTCCTCGCGCAGCCGCAGGCGCCGGTCCGCGAAGTGCGGCGTGTCACCCAGTGCCAGGCTGCAGGGCAGTTCCGGCAGTGGCAGGCGCTCGTCGCGGGTCTGGGCGTGGTCAGCATCCAGCTCGAGTACTCGCACATGTACCTGAGCCTCGTGGTGGTCGCGCTCGGTGATGACCAGCCCCCAGTCGAAGGCGTCGACCCCCTCCAGGGTCGCCTCGTCGCGATGGTCGATGAGTGGTTGCCAGTGGTGCATCGGATCGGGCTCGCCGAGGTCTTGTTCGATCATCCGATCCAGGCGGAAGTGGGTCGCCTGGCGGTTATGCAGGATGTAGAAGTGGCCGGGCCGATGGTCTATCGCATACTCCACGCCGCGCTCCCGGACGCGGAAGCAGCGGGGTGGTGTGGCCGGGGCGTGGGCGGGAATCAGATGGCTCTCGCTGGTGTCCTTGGAGGCGCTCTCAAGGATCAGCCACTCCCGCGAGCGGGTCTTGCCCAGCCCCAGCCAGAACTCCGGATCCTGCTCGCGCAGGATCAAGATTGGCTCACCGGCCCGGCCGTCGGCGACCGGAAGGCGCCAGATGCTCTCCGGGCGCTGGGTGGCATCGAAGCGGGTGAACAGCAGGGTGGCGTTGTCCTCGGCCCAGCCGATCTCGGGGCCGATCTCATCGAGCAGCACGGCGGGGCCGCCGTCCGGTAGCCGCTTGAGGTAGAGCGTGTAGGTCTCGTCGCCGCGAGTGTCCTCGGTCCAGGCCAGCCAGGCCTCGTCCGGGGAGAGGGCCATGTCGCCAAGCTCGAGGAAGTCGTGCTCGCCGGCTCTGGCCTCCAGGTCGAGGAAGGCCTCCGCGGCCTCGGGGCGTCCATTGGGATGGCGCCACCAGACCGGATAGTCGGCGTTCGCCGCTGTCTCGCTCCACACCGTGAAGTGATCGAGCGGCGTCTTGAGTCCGCTGACGGCGAGCTCCCGGCGCGCCAGGTGGCCGTGGTAGAGACGTTCCACGAGATCGTCCAGCGGCGCGAACCAGTGATCGGACTCCTGGTTGGCGGCCTCCAGGAAGGCGGTGACCTGCGGGGCGTCGCGCTGTTCCAGCCAGTGCCAGGCCGGATCGTCGGCGTGGCGAAAGCGGGAGACGGGGTCATCGGCGGCGAGGGGCGTGGCCTTGTCACGTGGCGGCTGTGCTTTCATGGCGCGGGATGTACCATACTCAGTGTGTTTTCAAGAACGTGCGTCGTCGACGCACAACTCGCGAGGTCGTGATGCTGATGTCGGATTCGATGCCCCTACTATGGCTGGTCTATGTCGTGTTGTCGCTGGTGGTGCTGCTGACCGGTTACCTGGGGCTGGGGTTCCTGCCGCGGTTGCCGCGGCTGGTGATTACCTGGGCGGTAGCCGGCGTGATGTGGACCCCGTCCCATTTCCGGCTGCCGCTGCTGGAAGAAGGGGAGTTCTACAGCGGGTTCGCCCCGGCGGTGATGGTCGCGGCCGTGGCCTTCCTCGAGAATAACCGCGAGACCTTCCTGCCGGTCGCCCTGCTGGTCGTCGTGGGGGCCGGCGTTGGCGCCCTGTTGGGGCTGCTGCTGTGGTGGCGCGGTCGCCACCGCCGCACCCATGAGCACGACGACGTCGTGGACAACGACGAAACGCCCGCTGCCGCCGATCGCCGCGGCAGTGGCGAACGCCATGAGCCGGTGATCGGCTAACACGCGCCGCGAACGACTGCCTGGATCGGCTGACGTGATCGGCTTAAGGAGTTCCGATGAGTGGGTATGGCAAGGAACGCATCGGCTGGCTGCCCCGGGTGCTGGCCGCGGGCATGGCCCTGTGGCTGTGGGCCGGTCCGCTCTGGGCCCAGCCACATGCGGAGCGCCCCGACGTCAGGGTGGTGGTCGATGTCTCCGGTAGCATGCGGGACAACGATCCCGAGCGGCTCGCCGTCAGCGCACTCGACCTGCTGGTGGCCCTGCTGCCAAGCGGTGCCCGGGCGGGCGTATGGACCTTCGGCGAGACGGTCGACAATCCCCTACCGCTGGGCGAGGTGGATGCGGCCTGGCGCGAACAGGCCCTGGCCCTGCCCCCGGCGCTGCAGGCCTATCAGCAGCACACCGATATAGAAGCCGCACTGAACGCGGCGGCAAGCACCGAGGCCAACGGCTGGCGCCACCTGGTACTGCTCACTGACGGCATGATCGACCTGGCGCCCGGCCGGGGTCCCAAGCCTGAGATCGATCGTGCCTCGCGGCGCCGGCTGGTCGAGGAACGGGCTGCGGAACTCGCCGCTCAGGGCGTGGCGGTCCACGCCATCGCCTTCTCCGGCGAGGCCGACCTGGCCCTGGTGGAGCGCCTGGCGCAGTCCACCGGCGGGCTGGCGGCGCTGGCAGAGAGCCCCGAGGGCCTGCTGGGTGCTTTTTTGGACATCATCGAGCGTATCTTTCCCGCCGACCAGGTCCCCCTGGACGAAGGGCGCTTCGTCATCGACGATGGCGTGGAGACCTTCTCGGCGCTGATCTTCCATGAGCCCGACGACGGCCCCCTGGCCTTGGTCGCCCCGGATGGCACGCGCTACAGGGCCGAGGACGCGCCCGATGACATCCGCTGGCAGGTAGAGCCGCGCTTCGACCTGATCCGGGTGCTGGACCCCCAGGTCGGCGAGTGGGGCCTGGACGGCGACGTGGGTGAGGAGAGTCGCGTCAACGTCGCTTCCCCGCTGCACCTGCGCACCGCTGAGCTGCCGACCACCCTCTATCGCGGCTTCGATGTCCCCGTGGAGGCGTGGATCACCCACGACGTCGGTCCCTTCGAGGGCGGCGAGGAGCTGACGCTCTCCGTGTCGCTGCAGGATGCCCAGGGCAATGTGCAGTCCCGGGTCATGCTCGAGCCCGAGGCGGGTCGCTATCGCGGGCGCCTGCCCGCGCCGGCGCTGACCGGCAACGCCCGCCTGGTGATCCGTGCCGAGAGCGAGACGTTTAAGCGACAACGCTCGCAGGCAGTGAACGTGCTGCCGGCCATCGGGGCCGTCCATCGTCCCCGGGCCGGTCGGGTGGTGCTGGCCGCGGAGCATCCGGCCCTCAATCGCGACAATACCGAGATCCACGGCGAGCTGCAGGGCGTGCGCCTCGAGGCCGAGGCGGTGGAGGAGACGCGCTGGCACCTCTCGCTGCCCGAGCTTGACCCCTCGCTCTCCCTGCCGCTGCTGCTGGAGGCCACCGTCGAACTCGAGGGCGAGCGCCAGACGCTGTCCCTGCCACGTCTGGTGCTTTATCCCGATGGCCGCCTCGGCATTGGGCTTGCCGATGTGGCCGGTCCGACGCTTGCCACCGAGACCTTCGACGACCCGCGCGGGGACGACACTACGCCGCCGCCCGAGGCCGACACCCCGCCCGTCGCCGACCGCTTCGTCGAGTGGGTCAATCGTTTTCCGGAGACGGCCCGGTCGCTGTGGCAGGCGGGGTGGCCGGGCCTCGAACGCCTCTGGCACGAGCACCATCGCGATCCGCGCCTGTGGGGCGCGCTGGTGGCGTTCGTCCTGCTGCTGGTGGTTATACCCCTGATTCGGCGCCGCCAGACGCGGCGCCCCCCACGCCGGGAGGAACCCCATGTGTGAGCTTCTGGGCATGAGTGCCAATGTGCCCACGGATATCTGCTTCAGCTTCACCGGCTTCCTGCACCGGGGCGGCGGGACCGGACCACATCGCGACGGCTGGGGCATCGCCTTCTATGAAGAGGGCGGCTACCGCGATTTTCGCGACCCGCATCCCTCGGTGCACTCGCCCATCGCGCGGCTGATCTGCGACTACCCGATCAAGTCGAACATCGTCATCAGCCATATCCGCCAGGCCAACGTTGGCCAGGTGCGCCTGGCCAACACGCACCCCTTCGTGCGCGAGATGTGGGGGCGTCCCTGGTGCTACGCCCACAACGGCCAGCTGGCCGACTGGCAGGCCCTGCCGCACACCTTCTACCGTCCGGTAGGCGGTACCGATAGCGAGCACGCCTTCTGCTGGCTGCTCGGCGAGCTGCGCGGCGCCTTCCCCGAGCCGCCCGCCGACGATCGGCAGCGCGAGGCCTTCTGGAGAGCGCTGCACGGACTCTGCGAGCGGCTGCGTGGCTTGGGGGTGTTCAATCTGCTGCTGGCCGATGGCGACTATCTCTACACCTTCTGCTCCACCAAGCTGGCGCATATCACCCGCCGGGCGCCCTTCGGGCGGGCGAGCCTCTCGGATGCCGAGTTGACGGTCAACTTCGCCGAGCACACCACCGCCAACGACGTGGTCTCGGTGATCGCCACAGAACCGCTAACCGACAACGAGGAGTGGGTGCGCATGATGCCGGGCGAGTTGCTGGTGTGGCAGGGTGGGGTGATTCAAGCACGCTATAAAACGTAAGTTTCAATCGCTCGTTTTACAGCCGTCGAGCCGCTGTTATAAAGTGCCTGCTAACATCACCGCGTGTGGATAACCCCTCGCGTGGATAACAATAAGGCCGATATCGACATTGGCCGCAGTATGGAGACAGCCCATGAGCGAGAACGCCACGCCCGCTATCCTGACCGGCCAGCCCCTCGAGAAACTCGACGACTACGCCTCGGTGATGGAGGTATTTCACGCCTCGGTGGCGCGCTTCGGCGACAAGCCGGCCTTCAGCTGCATGGGCCGGGTGCTGAGCTATGCCGAGCTCGACCGTCTCTCCGGCCACTTCGCTGCCTGGCTGCAGCAGGAGACGCCCCTTGAGCCCGGGGATCGTATCGCCATCCAGTTGCCCAACGTGCTGCAGTTTCCGGTGGCGGTGTTTGGCGCCCTGCGGGCCGGCCTGGTGGTGGTCAACACCAATCCGCTCTACACCGAGCGCGAGATGGCCCATCAGTTCAAGGATTCCGGGGTCCGCGCCATCGTCATCCTGGCTAACATGGCCGCCAAGCTCGAGAGCATCCTCGAGCGCACCGACATCGAGCAGGTGGTGGTGACCGAGCTTGGCGACCTGCACCCCTTCCCCAAGCGCCCACTGATCAACAGCGTGGTCAAGTACGTCAAGAAGCTGGTGCCGGCCTTCTCGCTGCCTGGTGCCACGCCGTTTCGCCGGGCGCTCGCGACCGGGTCCCGGCATCCGCACCGTGAGGTGAGCCGCGAGCCCGACGATATCGCCGCCCTGCAGTACACTGGCGGCACCACGGGACTCGCCAAGGGCGCCATGCTGACCCATCGCAACCTGGTGGCCAACATGCTGCAGGCGCGCCAGGCGATCGGGCCGGCCCTTGGCGAGGGCGTCGAGACCATCATCGCGCCGCTGCCCGTCTACCACATCTACACCTTCACGGTGAATTGCCTGTTCATGATGGAGACCGGCAACCACTCGGTGCTGATCCCCAATCCCCGCGATCTGGACGGCTTCGTCAAGACCCTCAAGAAGGTGAGCTTCACCGGTTTCATCGGGCTCAACACCCTGTTCAATGCCCTGTGCAACCGCGAGGACTTTCGCCAGCTCGACTTCTCGCGGCTGCACCTGACCATCTCCGGCGGCATGGCCCTCACGCGCGCCTCGGCGAATCGCTGGGAGGAGGTGACCGGCTGTCAGGTGGCCGAGGGCTACGGCCTGACCGAGACCTCGCCCATCGTCAGCTTCAATCCCGTGGATGCCATCCAGCTGGGCACCATCGGCAAGCCGGTGGCGGGCACCGAGGTGAAGGTGCTGGACGCCGACGGCCGGGACGCCCCCCTTGAGGCCGCGGGGGAGCTCTGCGTGAGGGGCCCCCAGGTGATGAAGGGCTACTGGCGCCGCGACGACGAGACCGCGCAGTCGATCGACGATCAGGGATGGTTTCACACCGGCGACATCGCCGTGCTCCAGTCGGATGGCTATATCCGCATCGTCGATCGCAAGAAGGACATGATCCTGGTGTCGGGCTTCAACGTGTATCCCAACGAGATCGAGGACGTCGTGGCGGCCCATCCGGGGGTGGTGGAGTCGGCGGCCGTGGGCGTGCCGGACGAGGCCAGCGGCGAGGCCATCAAGCTGTTTGTGGTGTCCCGCGACGAGGGGCTGGATGCCGAGACCCTGCGGGCCTGGTGCAAGAAGGAGCTCGCCGGTTACAAGGTGCCGAGATTCGTGGAGTTTCGCGACGAGCTGCCCAAGACGAACGTGGGCAAGGTGCTGCGCCGCCAGCTGCGCGACGAGGAGCAGAAAAGCGCCGGGGCGTGATCCCGTGTTCAGGACACTGCTGCGTTCAGCAAACTCGCTGAGCGACGACGTGGGCGAAATTCGCAATGTCGCTCGGAGCGCCGTCCACAGCTCTTCGAGGAGGCGCTGTGGTCCCATCCCTGGGCGCTACTTTTGCCCTCCCTGGCAAAAGACCTCCTCTTCGAGCTGTCCCCGGCGCCACTCGTCAGATCAAGCAGCAATGGCTCTGTCAAAGGTGCCCCGATTAGGCGCGGTCGAGGCCGCGACGTTATAATGCAGGCCCGCACCGGGAGTCCCGGGCGGGCCACTTTTCGCTGACCGTGACCCGGAGCCGACCGTCGATACCGTGACCACCGAGACCCGCCAGCCCCCCGCCGCGAAGGCCGAGGATGCCGCCGAGCTTGACGCCCTGACCCGTGACCTCGACGCCGTCATGCGCCGCGACGTCGTCGGCCTCGAGAAACGCCTGCGCGGCCTGCGCCGCCGCCTGAAGGAAGGCAAGCCCGTGGACCGCGGGCTCGCCGAGGTCCGCCGCGCCGTGGAGCGCTCGCGCGGCCTCGTCGAGCGGCGCCGGGCGCGCCCGGTGACCCTCGAGTATCCGGCGGCGCTGCCGGTCGCCGAACGCCGCGAGGACATCCTCGAGGCGCTGCGCGATCATCAGGTGGTGGTAGTGGCCGGCGAGACCGGTTCGGGCAAGACCACCCAGCTGCCCAAGCTCTGCCTGGAGCTGGGCCTGGGGCGGCGCGGGCTGATCGGTCACACCCAGCCGCGGCGCCTGGCGGCGCGCTCGGTGGCCACGCGCCTGGCCGAGGAGCTCGCGGTGCCGCTGGGCGAGCAGGTCGGCTACCAGGTGCGCTTCACCGACCAGAGCAGCGACGCGACCCTGGTCAAGCTGATGACCGACGGCATCCTGCTGGCTGAGACCCGCCACGACCCCGACCTCAGCCGTTACGAGGCGATCATCATCGACGAGGCCCACGAGCGCAGCCTCAACATCGACTTCCTGCTCGGCTACCTCAAGCGCCTCACCGCGCGGCGTCCCGACCTCAAGGTGATCATCACCTCGGCGACCATCGACGTCGACCGCTTCGCCGCCCACTTCGGCCGTCGCGACGCAGAAGGCCAGGACGTGCCGGCGCCGGTGGTCGAGGTCTCCGGGCGCACCTACCCGGTGGAGGTGCGCTATCGGCCCCTGGTGCGCGATGACGACGACGAGGAAGACCGCACCCTGCAGGAGGGCATCCTGCACGCCGTGGAGGAGATCGAGCGGGTCGAGCGCGAGAAGGCCTGGTTCCAAGGGCCGCGCGACATCCTGGTGTTCCTGCCCGGTGAACGCGAGATCCGCGAGACCGCCGACACCCTGCGCCGGGCCGATCTGCGCGGCACCGAGATTCTGCCGCTCTATGCGCGGCTCTCCAACGCCGAGCAGAATCGCGTCTTCGCCTCCCATGCGGGGCGGCGCATCGTGCTCTCCACCAACGTCGCCGAGACCTCGCTGACGGTACCGGGCATCCGCTACGTCATCGACCCCGGCCTGGTGCGCATCAGCCGCTACAGCTACAAGGCCAAGATCCAGCGCCTGCCGGTGGAGCCGGTCAGCCAGGCCAGCGCCAACCAGCGCAAGGGACGCTGTGGCCGCGTGGCCGAGGGCGTCTGCATCCGCCTCTTTGATGAGGAGGACTTCCTCGCCCGTCCCGAATTCACCGACCCCGAGATCCGCCGCACCAACCTGGCCTCGGTGATCCTCTCGATGCTCTCGCTGAAGCTCGGCGACATCGCGGCCTTCCCCTTCGTCGACCCGCCGGACTCGCGCTTCATCACCGACGGCTTCCGGCTGCTCTTCGAGCTGGGCGCGGTGGACGCGGGCAATCGCCTGACCCCGCTGGGGCGCAAGCTGGCCCGGCTGCCCATCGATCCGCGTCTGGCGCGCATGGTGCTGGCCGGCGCCGAGCAGGGAGGGCTGCGCGAGGTGCTGATCGTGGTCGCCGGCCTGGCGGTCCAGGACCCCCGCGACCGCCCGGCCGACAAGCGCCAGGCCGCCGACCAGGCCCATCGCCGCTGGCACGACCCGGACTCCGATTTCGTTGCGCTGCTCAACCTCTGGCACGGCTTCGAGGCCGCCCGGGAGGAGCTCTCCGGCAACCGGCTGCGCCGCTGGTGCAAGGATCACTACCTCAACTACCTGCGCCTGCGCGAGTGGCACGACACCTTTCGCCAGCTGCGCCAGCTGCTGCGCGACATGGAGATCGAGGTGCCGCCGCCGGCGCCGCCCGAGGTTCAGGAGGAGGGCGACGACAAGGCGCGCCGCGAGGCCGGCCGCAAGCGCGCGGTCGCCCTGCACCAGGCGCTGCTCACCGGGCTGCTCTCGAATATCGGCCTGCTCACCGAGAACCGCGAGTACCTGGGGGCGCGCAACCGCAAGTTCGTCGTCCATCCGGGCTCGGGGCTCGCCAAGAAGTCGCCCAAGTGGCTGATGGCGTTCGAACTGGTGGAGACGACCAAGCTCTTCGCCCGCACCGCGGCGAAGATCGAGCCCCAGTGGATCGAGCCGCTGGCCGGCCACCTGGTCAAGCGCTCCTACGCCGAGCCCCACTGGGAGATGAAGCGCGCCCAGGTGGTGGCCACCGAGCAGGTCACGCTGTTCGGCCTGCCCATCGTGACCGGGCGCAAGGTCAACTTCGGCCCGATCGACCCGGTGGCGTCCCGGGAGCTGTTCATCCGCCGCGCGCTGGTCGAAGGCGAGTTCAAGACTCGCGGCGATTTCTTCGCCCACAACCGGGCGCTGGTGGAGGAGGTCGAGGATCTGGAGGATCGCGCCCGCAAGCGCGATATCCTGGTCGACGAGGAGACCCTGTTCGCCTTTTACGACGAGCGCCTCCCCGCCGATATCGTCAACGGCAAGGGCTTCGAGGCCTGGCGCAAGAAGGCCGAGGCCGAGGATCCCGGCATCCTCAAGTTCGACCGGGCGGCCCTGCTGGCCCGCGAGGCCGGCGAAGTTACCCAGGCTGAGTATCCCGACGCGCTCACGCTCAACGGGGTGAGCTACCCGCTCGCCTACCATTTCGAGCCCGGCGCCGCCGACGACGGCGTGACGCTCACCGTGCCGGCCGCCATGCTGCCCCAGCTGCCCCTGGCGCGACTGGAGTGGCTGGTACCGGGGCTCTTGCGCGAGAAGTGCATCGCCCTGATGAAGTCGCTGCCCAAGGCGATCCGTCGCCAGGTGGTGCCGATCCCCGACTGGGTGGACGCCGCCCTGGAGGCCATGACCCCGGACGACGTCCCGCTCACCGAGGCGCTGGGCGAGTTCCTGCGCCGCAAGACCGGCGTGCGCCTGCACCCCGACGACTGGAACCTCGAGGCCCTCGAGCCCCACTTGGTGATGAACCTGCGGGTGGTCGACCATCGGGGCGAGCCCCTGGGCCAGGGCCGCGACGCGCGCGAGCTGGAGCGTCGCTTCGAGGCGGCCGCGGGCGAGGGCGCTCGGGCCCTGGCCGTTCAGGCCAGCGACGAGGGCGAGCTTTCGGCCCTGCCCGAGACGCCGCTGCCCGAGTCCCGAGTCACCACCCAGGCCGGCATCCGGGTGGAGGCCTATCCCGCCCTGGTGCCGAGCAAGGAGGCCTTCCGGGTCGAGCTGTTCGATCATCCCGACAAGGCGCGTGAGGCCCATCGCGCCGGCGTGGTGCAGTCCGCCATGGCGCGGCTGCCCGATCAGGCACGCGCCATCGAGCGGCTCAAGGGGCTGTCGACCTGCGCGCTGCTGTTTGCCAAGGTAGGCGGCAAGCGGGTGCTCATCGAGGATGTGGTGGCGGCGGTCTTCCGCCAGGTGGTGGCCACCGATCCGCTGCCGCGCTCTCAAGGCGAGCTGTCGGCGCGGCTCGAGGCCACCGGCGATGCCCTGCTGCCCCGGGCCGAGGCGCTGGTGGCGACCCTGGAGCGGGCACTCCAGGGCCACCTGGCGGTGACCAAGGCGCTGAAGGGCAACCTCAACCTCGCCCTGGCGCTGGTGTACAGTGACCTCAAGGCCCAGATGCAGCGCCTGGTTCACCCCGGTTTCGTCAGCGAGGCCGGCGCGTGGCTCGAGGAGTATCCTCGCTACATGGAGGCGGCGCTGATCCGCCTGGAAAAAGCGCCGCGGGAGCGCATGCGCGACCAGATGCACATGCAGGAGATCCAGGACTTCGAGGCCCGCCTGGCGGCTCGCCGCGAGAGCGAGCGGCGCGGTGGGGTGGAGGACCCGGCGCTGGTGGAGTTCGGCTGGTGGATCGAGGAGCTGCGTGTCTCGCTCTTCGCCCAGCAGCTGGGCACCCGCTTCCCGGTATCGACCAAACGCCTCGAGAAACGCTGGGCCGAACTCACAGGGAGAAGCGCATGACCCATGCAGTGATCACCGGCACGGGGCTCTTCACGCCGCCCCATGCCATCGACAATGCGGACCTGGTGGCCTCGTTCAATGCCTGGGTGGACGCGGAGAACGCGCGTCGCGCCGAGGCGGGCGTCGAGGAACCCCTGGCCCACTCGAGCAGCGATTTCATCGTCAAGGCCTCGGGCATCCACAGCCGCTACGTGATGGACGCCGAGGGGATCCTCGATCCCGAGCGCATGCGCCCGCGACTCTCCCCGCGCGGCAATGACGAGCCTTCCATCCAGTGCGAGATGGGCCTGACCGCGGCCCACCAGGCGCTGGACGCGGCGGGGGTGGCGGCCGGGGATATCGACCTGGTGATCGTGGCCTGTTCCAACCTGGAACGCCCCTACCCGGCGGTGGCGGTGGAGTTGCAGGCGGCGCTGGGCGCCGGCGGTTACGCCTTCGACATGAACGTGGCCTGCAGCTCGGCGACCTTCGCCATCGAGACCGCCGCCAACGCCATCCGCGCCGGCAGTATCCGGCGCGCCCTGGTGGTCAATCCCGAGATCTGTTCGGCCCACCTCAACTTTCGCGACCGCGATAGCCACTTCATCTTCGGCGATGCCTGTACCGCCATGGTGCTGGAGAGCGATGAGGTGGCCAGCGCCGAGTCGCGTTTCGAGATCCTCGGCACCCGGCTCACCACGCGCTTCTCCAACGCTATTCGCAATAACGCCGGCTTCCTCGATCGCGTCACCGACAGCGACCCGCTGGCCACCGATCGGCTCTTCGTGCAGGAGGGGCGGCGGGTGTTCAAGGAGGTCTGCCCGCTGGTGGCGGCGTTGATCACCGATCACCTGGCGAGCCTGGAGCTCGCCGGCGATGACCTGGCCCGCCTGTGGCTGCATCAGGCCAACCGCCACATGAACGACCTCATCGCCCGGCGCGTGCTGGGTCACGCGCCGGACGCCGAACAGGCGCCGATCATCCTCGATCGCTACGCCAATACCAGCTCGGCCGGCTCGATCATTGCCTTCCATCTGCATCGTCATGACCTCTCGCCCGGCGCGCTCGGGGTGGTCTGTTCCTTCGGCGCGGGCTACAGTGCCGGCAGCGTGGTGGTGCGTCGCCAATGAGCGTCAAGACAGTAACCGCAGGGAGGCGATAGCGCCCGATGAATGGATGTGAGAGGAAAGGGATGATGTCAGGGGTGATGACCGGGGCGATGACTCAGTGGGCCGGGCGTGGCGCCCTGGTGATGTCCCTGGCACTGCTCGCGGGCTGCGCCAGCAGCGGCGAGATGCGTGATCGCCATCCCGACGACCCCTGGGAGGGCTTCAACCGCAAGGTGTTCGCCTTCAACGACGTGGTCGACCGCTACGCGCTCAAGCCGGCGGCCCAGGGCTATCGCTTCATCACCCCGGACCCGGTGGAGACGAGCGTGGGCAACTTCTTCTCCAACCTGGGCGAGATCCGCACCACCCTGAATAGCCTGCTGCAGGGCAAGGGCGCCAACGCAGGCGTGGCCACCGGCCGTTTCCTGATAAACACCACCGTCGGCATCGGCGGGCTCTTCGACGTCGCCACGCGGATGGAGATCACCGGCCGCGAGGAGGACTTCGGTCAGACCCTGGGCGCCTGGGGGTGGGAAGAGTCCCGCTATCTGGTGCTGCCGCTGCTGGGGCCGAGCACCCTGCGCGACACCGGCGGCCTGCCCGTGGACATGGCCACCTATCCGACCACCTACGTGGAAGAGGATAAGGTGCGCCTAAGCCTGACCGCGCTTAGGGTGATCGATACCCGGGCCGGGCTGCTCGATCAGGAGGCGCTGATCAGCGGCGATCGCTACAGCTTCATCCGCGATGCCTACCTTCAGCAGCGTCGCTTCGAGGTCAACGACGGGCAGCTGGGCGAGGATCCCTTCGCCAGCGACGAGTTCGACTTCGATGATGCGGACTTCGACGACGCCTTCGCCGAATGAGGCCATGACCGCATGCCACCAGCCAAGCAACTGATCGGAGTGATCGACGTTCCTGGGTCGGAGCGTGACGCCCTGGCACAGACCATCGCCCGTGATGACCTGGCGGTGTATGCCGCCTCCGGCATCGAGGAGCTGCCGCCCGAGACGGCGCTGATCGTCGCCCATGCGCGGGCGGTGTCGCGCGCCGATTGGGAGCGCCTGGCCGAGCGGCTGCCGACCCTGGTGGTCAGCGACGATCGTCAGGATGCCGACCTGCTGAAGGCGGTGGAGGCGGGCCTGGTGGATTACATCGTCGATCCGCTGCGCCACGGCTCGCTGCTGCGGCGCATGATCGTCAAGGCCATCGAGGTGCATCGGCTGGCCGCCGATCGTGAACGCGACCGGGCCCGGCTGGCCCATCTCAACGCGAATCTCGAGGAGCTCAACGAGAGCCTGGAGACCCACCTGGCGATGCTGCGTCTCGACCAGCAGGCGGGCGGGCAGATACAGCGCAAGCTGCTGCCGCCCAGGCCTCAGACCCTGCAGGACGTGAGCTTTGACTACTGGCTGGCGCCCTCGCTCTATCTCTCCGGCGACTTTCTCGACTTCCAGGCCTTCGACGAGCGCTACAGCCTGTTCTACTTCGCCGACGTCTCCGGCCACGGCGCGTCCTCGGCCTTCGTCACCGTGCTGCTGAAATACCTCTCCAATCGCTGGCAGCAGGAGTGGGACGGAGAGCACCCCGAGCGGCTGGCGCCGCGCTGGCTGGCGGCGCTCAATCGCGAGCTGCTGGATGCCGGCATCGGCAAGCACGCGACCCTGTTCGTCGGGGTGATTGACCACCGGCACCGTTATCTCCACTATTCGCTCGGCGCGCAGCTGCCCATGCCGTTGCTGGTGGCCGACGGCGAGGTGCAGGCGCTGCCCGGCGAGGGCATGCCGGTCGGCCTCTTCCCCGGGGTCGACTATCCGAGCCTGGGCTGTCCGCTGCCGGAGAACTTTCGGCTGTGGCTCTGTTCGGATGGCATACTGGAGTGTCTACCGGGGGACACCCTGGAGGGGCGGCTCAGGGAACTCGAGCGACGGGTACTGGCCAGCACGACGCTGGAGGACCTACGTGGCAGCCTTGCGCTGGGGCATCTGGCCGACGATGATGAAGTCGTCGCCCAGAGCGCGCCGGGTCATGAGGAGCTGCCAGACGACCTGACGATCATGGTGTTGAGCGGATTTGGCAATGATAAATCATGAGGGCCGCATCAAGGCAGCGTTTGCATCGGGGGTCTTCGTCCTCAAGCTGTGCGGGGACGTACGCCTGACCCTGTGCGCGACCCTGGACCGCCAGGCCCGGCAGCTCGCCGAGACGCCGGGACTCGAGACGCTGATTATCGACCTGAGAGACACCACCAACGTGGATTCCACCGCCCTGGGCTTTCTCGCCAAGGTGGCCATGGCGGTGCAGGGGCGCGTCAGCGAGCCGCCGACCATCATCGCCGACAATCCCGATGTCCAGCGGATGCTCGACGTCATGGGATTCTCGCGCATCTTCACCCTGGTGGAATCGCCGATCACCGAGACGCGTGACCTTCACGACCTGCCCGAGATTCCCACTGACGTGGAGGAGACTCGCCAGCGGGTGCTCGAGGCGCATCGCATCCTGATGCGGCTCAACGAGCATAACCGCGAGGAGTTCCAGCCGCTGGTGGAGATGCTCGAGGCCCAGCAGGCCGCCTCCCACGGCCCCTAGGCGGGCTCCCGTCGGGGCCGCCTGTCTGCCTCACCCCTTCCTGAGCTCTCCCAGCAGCGTCTCCAGCTTGCGCTGGTCGGCCATGAACTTGCGGATGCCCTCGGCGAGCTTCTCGGTGGCCATGGCGTCCTCATTCATCTCCCAGCGGAACTCGGCCTCGTCCTGAGGCTCCGGCGCGCGAGTCTCTGCGTCCAGCGGCGTGAGTCGACGCGTCAGCGGCGCCTCGGTACCGGCCAGCTCCTCCAGTAGCTGGGGAGAGATGGTCAGCCGGTCGCAGCCCGACAGGGCGAGGATCTCGCCGCTATTGCGGAAGCTGGCGCCCATGACGATGGTCTCATAGCCGTGGCCCTTGAAGTGCTCGTAGATGCGCTTGACCGATTGCACGCCCGGATCGCGGTCGCCCGTGAAGTCGGCCTCGGGTTCCTGTGCCTTGTGCCAGTCGAGGATCCGGCCGACGAAGGGCGAGACTAGGGTCGCGCCGGCATCCGCGCAGGCGCGGGCCTGGGCGAAGCTGAAGAGCAGGGTCAGGTTGGTGTGGATGCCCTCGCGCTCGAGGATCCGCGCGGCGCGAATCCCCTCCCAGGTCGCCGCGACCTTGATCAGGATCCGCTCGGGGCCGACCCCGTGGCGGCCGTAGCGCTCGATCAGCGCCCGGGCCCGGGCCAGGGTGGCGTCGGTGTCGAAGGAGAGCCGCGCGCTGACCTCGGTGGAGACGTAGCCGGGCACCAGGGCGCTGATCTCGCTGCCGATCTCGACGGCCACGGTGTCCAGGGCATCGTCGATGTCGGTGGCGTGGCGGGCGATCTCGGCCAGCCGAGTCCGGCGCGTTTCGTGCTGGGCCGCCTGGAGGATCAGCGAGGGATTGGTGGTGGCGTCGGTGGGTTCGAAGCGACGAATCGCCTCGAGATCGCCGGTGTCGGCCACCACAGTGGTCATGGTCTTGAGTTGTGAAAGCAGGTCGTCTGCCATGGTGGGATCCCTCCGGTTGTCATGGCATCCACTCTAGCAAGGCAGCCTGGAGGAAAATAGGCGGCCGGGCCAGCGAGTGAATTTTGGGGTATCATTAGCCCACTATCTTTTGCCGCGATTCTGCCAAGAGCCCTGTGGGAGGCGCCTTGTTGACCCTGAATTCCCGGCGTGTGGCCCTGCTGGTCGCCGCCAACACCGCCCTGGCTCCCTTCGCCATCGATGCCTATCTGCCCGCCATGCCGGCGCTGGCCGAGGCCGTGGGCGCGAGCATCCACCATACCGAGCTGTCGATCAGCACCTTCCTGGCCGGCTTCGCCCTCGGCCAGCTCACGGGTGGCCCGCTCTCCGACCGGCTGGGCCGCAAGCCTGTGCTGCTCTCAGGCCTGGTGATCTTCCTGCTGGCGAGCCTGATGCTGACCACGGTGGGCAGCCTCGGCGAGCTGCTCGCCTGGCGCCTGGTGCAGGCGCTGGGCGGTGGGTCCTGCGTGGTCAACTCCGCGGCCATCGTGCGCGACTGCTTCCAGGGCCGTGAGGCCGCCAAGGTGATGTCGACCATGGCGATGATCATGATGCTGGCGCCGCTGGCGGCCCCGGCCGTGGGCAGCGGGCTGCTCTATCTTGCCGACTGGTGGCTGATCTTCGTCTTCCTGGCGGTCTATGCGGCCTTCCTGCTCTGGCTGATGGGCACCAAGCTGCCCGAGACCCGCGCGCCGGACGCCCCCACCGCCTCGCCGCGACAGGTGCTGCGCAACTACGGAAGCGTGCTGCGCCACCGCGAAGGCATGGGCTATGTGCTCGCCGTGGCCGCGACCTTCGCCGGCATGTTCGCCTTCATCACCGCCTCGCCGTTTCTCTATATCACCCACTACGGCGTGTCGCCGGCGATCTATCCGGTGGTCTTCGGCGCCAACGTGGTGGTCATGGCGGCCTCGAATCGCGTGAACATCCGCCTGCTGCGCCGCCGCACCCCACAGCAGAACATGCGTCTCGGCCTCGGCGTGCAGCTCGGCGTGGCGTGCTGCCTGACCCTGCTGGTGGCTTCCGGACAGGACTCGCTTTACACCGTGGTGCCTTTGATCATGCTGTTCATGGGCATGGTCGGCCTGATCACGCCCAACGCCATCGCCTCGCTGCTCGAGCACTTCAGCCACATGAGCGCGACCGCCACGGCGCTGCTCGGCAGCATTCAGTTCACCTGCGGGGCGCTCGCCGGGGTGGTGGTGAGCGGTTTCGAGATCGACAGCGCCTGGCCCATGGTGCTGACCATGCTGGCGGTATCGCTGGCCGGCAACCTGGCCCTGCGGGGACTGGTGGGGCGCGCCGCCGGCCGGGAGATCACCTCCGCCACCTGACGGCGACCGGCTGGGAGGCGAGGCGACGATGATGTCGTCGCCACGGGTTGTCATGAAGCTGTCACGTTGCTGAGGCAACGTGTGTGTCGCGAAGGATGAATCCCTTTCTCGACAGGAGATCGCTCCATGAACCGCATCCTCAAGAACCCAGTTCTCAAGGGCACGGCCATCGCTGCCGCCGTCATGGGTGTAGCTACTGTGGCCCACGCCCGTGACCAGATCCGCATCGTCGGCTCCAGCACCGTCTACCCGTTCGCCAGCTACGTGACCGAGGAGTTCGGCGCGGTGACCCAGTACCCGACGCCGGTCATCGAGTCCACCGGCTCCGGTGGCGGCCTGCGCCTGTTCTGCAATGGCGTGGGTGACGATACACCGGACATCACCAACGCCTCTCGTCGTATCAAGGTCTCCGAGCTCGAGCGCTGCATCGAGAACGGCGTCACCGATGTCACCGAGGTCAAGATCGGTTCCGACGGCATCGTCTTCGCCCAGTCCAGCACCAACGAGGCCATCGAACTGACCCTCGAACAGCTGTTCCTGGCCGTAGCGGCCAAGGTGCCGGTCGACGGCGAGCTGATTGACAATCCTTACACCAACTGGAGCGAGATCGACGCCTCCCTGCCGGATCGCGAGATCTCCATCTACGGCCCGCCCAGCACCTCGGGGACCCGCGATGCTTTCGAAGAGCTCGCCATGGAAGTGCCTTCTGAAGAAATGGAGGCCTACGGCGGTGAGGCCTATACCGAGGTTCGCTCCGACGGCGCCTATATCGACGCTGGCGAGAACGACAATCTGATCGTCCAGCGCTTGAGCGAGGACACCGATGCCTTCGGCATCTTCGGCTACTCCTTCCTGGTCGAGAACCCCGATACCCTCGTTGGCACGTCCATCGATGGCGTGGCACCGGAGTCCGAGGCGATCAGCGCCGGCGACTACCCGATCGCCCGTTCGCTTTGGTTCTATGTCAAGAACCAGCACGCCGAGGCCGTGCCGCCGCTGTACGACTACGTCGACATGTTCGTCTCCGAGACCATGATCGGAGCGGGTGGCTACCTCGGTGACCTGGGCCTGATCCCGCTGCCGGAAGCCGAGCGCGAGCAGACCCGTGGAAAGGTCGAGAATCGCGCGCAGCTCGAGGTCAGCGACCTCAAGTAACATCCGAGTAGGCAAGGACGCCTGATCCGGCCGGCAGCCCACGGCTGCCGGCCGTCGCACGTTCCGGCAGGCACGCTGCCGTCGTTATCCACCGAGAGAGACCTATGCAGACCAACCAACTCCTCGCCATGTTCAGCGGCGTCCTGCTGCTGCTGGGTCTGATAGCCTTCTTCCTGGGCCGGGCCAAGGCCGCGCGGGTGCGCGCTACCGGCACGGCCATGTACGCCCAGCCCGACCAGTACGCCTGGTTCGCCGTCCTCGCCACTGCCGGTCCGGCGATCACCGTGGGCGCCATCGGGGCCTTCCTGATGCTGCTGCTGGGCGCCGATATTCCCACGCTCTACCTGCTGGCCGGCAGCCTGGTGATCGCGGCCATTGGCCTGATGGTGGGGATGAGCCAGGTGAAGCCTGACTTCCACGCTCGCCAGGCCATCGAACGGGTGATTCGCTGGGTCCTGGTCACCGCGGCACTGATCTCGATCTTCACCACCTTCGGCATCCTCTTCTCCATCGTCTTCGAGGCGCTGCGGTTCTTCCAGATGCACAGCTTCTGGGACTTCATCACCGGCACCGTCTGGAACCCCGGTGCCAGCTTCCTGGCCGCCGCCGGGCGGGCCGACGAGGGCGCCAGTGCCGCCCAGTTCGGCTCGGTGCCGCTGTTCGCCGGCACCTTCATGATCACCGCCGTGGCGATGCTGGTGGCGATCCCCATCGGCCTGCTCGCCGCCATCTACATGGCCGAGTTCGCCCCCGCTCGCGTGCGCACCCTGGCCAAGCCCACTCTCGAGGTGCTGGCCGGTGTTCCCACCGTAGTCTATGGCTTCTTCGCCGCCATCACGGTAGCGCCGATCATCGTCGATGTGGCCGGCTTCTTTGGTCTGGACGCCTCCTTCAACAATGCCGTGGCACCGGGGATCGTGATGGGCATCATGATCATCCCCTTCATCTCGTCGCTCTCCGACGACGTGATCAATGCGGTACCGGACAGCATGCGCCAGGGCTCGCTGGCGCTGGGCATGACCAAAGGCGAGACCATCCGCGACGTGGTGATCCCGGCGGCCCTGCCGGGGATCATCTCCGCCTCGCTGCTGGCGGTCTCCCGGGCGCTAGGCGAGACCATGATCGTGGTGATGGCGGCGGGCATGCGGCCCAACCTCACCGCCAACCCGCTGGAGGACATGACTACGGTGACGGTGCGTATCGTCGCAGCGCTGACAGGGGACCTGGAGTTCGAGAGTGCCGAGACGCTCTCCGCCTTCGCCCTGGGCCTGGTGCTGTTCGCCGTCACCTTGAGCCTGAACCTGGTGTCGGTGCTCATGATCCGCCGCTTCCGCGAGAAGTATCGCGTCAACAACCTGTAACGCCGAGGAATCGCCGACATGAGTCAATCCTTCGACGACATCAGCGCCCAGCTCAAGCGCCGCCACCGTAACTCCGCGCGCCTGAAGTGGATCTCCATGGGCGCGCTGGGTCTCGCCGGCCTGTTCCTGGTGCTGTTCTTCGCCGACATGCTCTCCAAGGGCCTGCCGGCCTTTCAGCAGGCGCAGGTCCAGGTGGAGATCGACTACAACGAAGACGCCCAGCGCATGGGGCGTGCCGCCCTGGACCCCGAGGTGTCGCGCCTGGTCAGCCGAACCTTCGAGCGCTTGATCCCGGTGCGGATGCGCGACAATCCGGAGCTGCTGGGCACCAGCGAAACCCGCTGGGTGCTCGCCGACAGTGAGGTGGACCAGTACCTCAAGGGGCATCGTCACAAGCTCAGTGAATCCCAGCAGGCCACCGTCGATGCCCTGGTGGAGCAGGGTAGGGCGGCCCTCAAGTTCAACACCACCTTCTTTACCAGCGGTGACTCCAAGATGCCGGAAGCCTCGGGCATCCTCTCCGCCGCGGTGGGTACGGTGATGACCATGCTGGTGACGCTGGCCATCGCCTTTCCCATCGGCGTGATGACGGCGGTCTACCTGGAGGAGTTTGCTCCGGATAACCGCCTGACCCAGATCATCGAGATCAACATCAACAACCTGGCCGCGATCCCCTCGATCCTGTTCGGCCTGCTGGGTCTGGCGATCTTCATCAACTTCTTCGGCGTGCCGCGCTCCTCGCCGCTGGTCGGCGGCATGACGCTGGCCCTGATGACCCTGCCGGTGATCATCATCGCCACCCGCACGGCGCTGCGCAGCGTGCCGGACTCGATCCGCCACGCCGCCTTCGGGGTCGGCTGCTCGCGCTGGCAGGTGGTACGTGATCACGTGCTGCCGCTGGCCATGCCCGGCATCATGACCGGCTCGATCATCGGCCTGGCCCAGGCCATGGGCGAGACCGCGCCGCTGATCATCGTCGGCATGGTGGCCTTCATCCCCGACGTGGGCGCCTCCTTCACCCAGGCCGCCACCGTGCTGCCGGCACAGGTCTTCACCTGGGCAGGGGAGCCGGAGCAGGCCTTCGTCGAGAAGACCGCCGGGGGGATCCTGGTGCTGCTGACGATCCTGATCTTCCTCAACGCCACTGCCGTCATCCTGCGCAAGAAGTTCGAGCGCCGCTGGTAGGCCACGCTACGTTACAGGGTATCCACAGATGAACATTCACGTTGCCGAGCGGAGTACCGCGCCGATGTCACGTCACGACAGCTCTCGTCCCGAACCCGGCCAGCCGGTGACCCGCAATACCGACGCCCATCACGAGCTGAGCATTCGCGTTCGCGACCTCAATCTCTGGTACGGCCAGAGCCAGGCGTTGAAGAACATCAATATCGATGTCTATCAGAAGAACATCACGGCCCTGATCGGGCCGTCGGGCTGTGGCAAGTCTACCTTCCTGCGCTGCCTGAACCGCATGAACGACCTGATCCCCAGCGTGCGCCTCGAGGGGCTGGTGGAGATGGATGGTCGCGACGTCAACGCCGCCAAGATGGATGAGGTCGCGCTGCGCCGCCGGGTGGGCATGGTCTTCCAGAAGCCCAACCCCTTTCCCAAGTCGATCTACGACAATGTCGTCTACGCGCCTCGCATGCACGACCTGGTGAGTCGCAAGTCGGACCAGGATGAGCTGGTAGAAAAGGCCCTGCGCGACGCCGGCCTGTGGGAGGAGGTCAAGGACAAGCTGCATGCGCCCGGCACCTCGCTCTCCGGTGGCCAGCAGCAGCGCCTGTGCATCGCCCGGGCGATCGCCGTGCAGCCCGACGTGATCCTGATGGACGAGCCGACCTCGGCCCTGGACCCGATCTCGACGGCGACCATCGAGGACCTGATGGACAAGCTCAAGCAGCAGTTCACCATCATCACCGTGACCCACAACATGCAGCAGGCCGCGCGGGTCGCCGACTACACGGCCTTCTTCCACCTCGGCGAGATCATCGAGTACAACGACACCAAGACGATGTTCTCCAACCCGGCCACCAAGAAGGCCGAGGACTACATCACCGGCCGCTACGGCTAGGCGTGGGCGAGCGGCTCGACATGCCGGCGGCGCGTCGTGACGGCGGGACCCGCCGGCCGGGGCGCCCGGGGGAGGTCTTCCGAGCCTTCCTGCTGCTGGGCCTGACCTCCTTCGGCGGCCCGGTGGCGCACCTGGGCTATTTCCGGCACGAGTTCGTGACGCGCCGTCGCTGGCTCACCGAGGCGGACTACGCTGACTTGGTGGCGCTCTGCCAGTTCCTGCCCGGGCCCGCCAGCAGCCAGGTGGGCTTTGCCCTGGGGCTGTTGCGCGCCGGCCCCTGGGGTGCCGCCCTGGCCTGGCTAGCCTTCACTCTCCCCTCGGCGCTGTTACTGGTGGCCTTCGCCTTGGGCGCGAGCCTGTTCGGCGGTCCTCTCGGTACGGGGCTGATCCACGGCCTCAAGGTGGCGGCGGTGGCCATCGTCGCCCAGGCCGTGTGGGGCATGGCGAAGGGGCTCTGTCCGGATCGACGTCGCGCCGGCATCGCGCTTGCCGCGGTCTTCACCGTGGTGCTGATCGGCGGCCCTCTTGGTCAGGTGGTTGCCATCCTGGTGGGAGTGTTGGCCGGCTTGGCGCTTTGCCGCTCCGATGGTGACGATGTGTCCCGCGCGCCACTGGTCCTCCCGGTGTCCCATCGGGCGGGCGGCCTCGCCTTGGTGGCCTTCCTTGCCCTGCTGGGGGGCTTGCCGCTGCTGGTCCTCTCCACCGCCTCGCCGACCCTCGACCTACTGGATGCCTTCTATCGGGCCGGAGCCCTGGTGTTCGGCGGCGGGCACGTGGTGCTGCCGCTGCTCGAGGCCGAGGTGGTGCAGTCGGGTTGGGTCTCTCCGGAGTCCTTCTTGGCCGGCTACGGAGCCGCTCAGGCGGTGCCCGGTCCGCTCTTCACCTTCGCGGCCTACCTCGGCAGCCTGCTGAGCATCGGGCCTGGTGGGGCCCAAGGCGCTGCCCTGGCACTGGTGGCCATCTTCGTGCCGGGACTGCTGCTGTTAGTGGCCGTGATGCCGTTCTGGAACCGGCTGCGCCACCGGGCGGGTGCCCAGTCGGCGATGCGCGGCGCCAATGCCGCGGTGGTAGGCATCCTGGGAGTCGCGCTCTACGACCCGGTCTGGACCGGCGTCGTCATCGGGCCCGAGCCGTTCGCCCTGTCACTGACCGGCTTCCTGCTGCTGGTGCGCTGGCAGCTACCCGCCTGGGCGGTGGTCGGGCTGCTGGCCGTGTTGGGGATGCTCATCGCGCCCTGATGGATGTCACCGAATTGACATCTGGCGCTGTTATATATGATATTCCATATATCTTGGAAGTCTCCAATGGCGAAACAGCGCGTTCTTTTCCTATGCAATGCCAATTCCGCCCGCTCGCTGATGGGGGAGGCGCTGTTGCGCCACCTGGCAGGCGATAGGTTCGAGGCCTTCAGTGCCGGCAGCGAGCCGGATGAACCCGCTGCTCTGACCCTGGCGGCATTGAAGAAGCAGGGCATTTCCACCGAAGGACTGGCCAGCAAGTCGCTGGATGCCTTTGCCGGTGAACATTTTCATGCCGTCATCGTGCTGTGCGACAAGGCCCAGCAAGCATGTCGCGACTGGCAGGGCGGAAGCGACGAGCATCTCTACTGGGATATTCGCGACCCCCGCCTGATCGAGCGTGCCGACGCCTACGAACAGGCCCTCAACGAGATACGCCACCGCCTCTCGCTGTGGCTTCAGATCAAGGCCCGGGATGCCGATGCCTGAGGGTGTCTCCCGGCGTTTCGTCTTTAACAGGAGAGCAACATGACCCTTCGTGTCGGCATCAATGGCTTCGGGCGCATCGGCCGCCTGGTGCTGCGTAGCCTCTGGCCCCGCGTCGCGGCGGGCGAGGTCGAACTGGTGCGCATCAACGACCCGGGTGGCGACGCCGCCACCTTCGCCCACCTGCTGGAGTTCGACTCGGTGCACGGCCACTGGTCGCCGGGGCAGGGTATCCGGGTCGAGGAGGATGCCATCGTGATCGACGGCCACCGTCTTGCCTTCAGTGGGCACAAGGTGCTGGCTGACGGCGACTGGTCCGGCTGTCAGGTCGCCATCGAGTGCTCCGGCAAGATGAAGAGCACGGAGGCGCTCCAGGCCTACCTCGACCAGGGCGTCGAGCGCGTGGTAGTAAGTGCGCCGGTAAAGGAGGAGGGCGTGCTCAACGTGGTGGTAGGCGTCAATGACGAGGCCTATGACCCCGATGCCCACCGTATCGTCACCGCGGCGAGCTGCACCACCAACTGCCTGGCGCCAGTGGTCCAGGTGATTCACGAGACCTTCGGCATCCGCCACGGCTCGATGACCACGGTGCATGACATCACCAACACCCAGACCATCCTCGATGCTCCGCACAAGGATCTGCGCCGGGCTCGCGCCTGCGGCATGAGCCTGATTCCGACCACCACCGGTTCGGCCAAGGCGATCACCGCCATCTTCCCGGAACTCGAGGGCAAGCTGAACGGCCACGCCATCCGCGTGCCGCTGGCCAACGCCTCGCTCACCGACATGGTCTTCGAGCTCGCGCGCGAGGTGACGGTCGAGGAGGTCAACGCGGCGCTCGAGGCCGCCGCCGAGGGTCCACTTGCCGGCATCCTGGGCTATGAAGAGCGACCACTGGTCTCCATCGACTATCGCACCGATCCGCGCAGTTCGATCATAGATGCCCTCTCGACCCTGGTGGTCAACGGCACCCAGGTGAAGCTCTACGCCTGGTACGACAACGAGTGGGGCTATGCCAATCGCACCGCCGAGCTGGCACTGAAGGTGGGGCGTGGTTGATGGAAACTCGCTCGCCGGCCGTCTGAGGGCACTGCCCTTCGAGGTGCGCCAATACCTGCTGATCACCGGCAACTACTGGGCCTTCACCCTCACCGACGGCGCCCTGCGCATGCTGGTGGTGCTGTACTTCCATCAACTGGGTTATTCGCCGCTGGAGGTGGCGCTGCTGTTCCTCTTCTACGAGGCCTTCGGCGTGGTCACCAATCTGGTAGGGGGGTGGCTGGGTGCCCGTCTGGGGCTCAACCGCACCATGAACGTCGGTCTCGCCCTGCAGATCGTGGCGCTTTCCATGCTGATGGTGCCCGCCACGGCGCTCACCGTGCCCTGGGTGATGGCCGCCCAGGCGCTCTCGGGGATCGCCAAGGACCTCAACAAGATGAGCGCCAAGAGCGCGGTGAAGGTGCTGGTGCCCAAGGACAGCCCCAGCGCCGGCAGCGCCCTCTATCGTTGGGTGGCGATCCTCACCGGTTCCAAGAACGCGCTCAAGGGAGCCGGCTTCTTCCTGGGTGGGGCGCTGCTGACCCTGATCGGCTTCCGTGGCGCCGTGATCGCCATGGCATTGATGCTGTTGGGGGTGCTCGCCCTGTCGCTGGTCCAGCTCAAGGCCGATCTGGGGCGCCAGAAGCGCAAGCCCAAGTTCACCGAGGTGTTGTCGAAGTCGCGGGCCATCAACGTGCTCGCGGCGGCCCGGCTGTGCCTGTTCGCCGCGCGAGACGTCTGGTTCGTGGTGGCGCTGCCGGTGTTCCTCTATGACCAGCACGGCTGGAGCCACTGGACGGTAGGGGGGCTGCTGGCCATCTGGGTGATCGGCTACGGCGGGGTGCAGACCCAGGCGCCGCGCCTTACCGGCCTGGTCAAGGGTGGGGCGCGCGGCGTCACGGCCTTCTGGGCGCTGGCGCTGGCCGGCCTGCCGGCGGCGCTGGCGCTGCTGCCCCTGGCCGAGGTGGGTTGGCTGGTGGCGGGGCTGCTGGCTTTCGGCGTGCTGTTCGCCGTCAACTCCAGCTGGCACAGCTACCTGATCGTCCACTACGCCCGCGCCGACGGCGTCTCCATGGACGTGGGCTTCTACTACATGGCCAACGCCATGGGCCGCCTGCTAGGGACGCTGCTGTCCGGCTGGGTCTACCAGGTTCACGGCCTGGCCGCCTGCCTGTGGATCTCGTCCGCCCTGGTAGCGGCCAGTGCGCTGATGGCCCTGGCCCTGCCGCGGGAGGCGGCATGATGCGCCCTCCCCGGCGGGGGCTGATGGCAGCCCAGGTCCTGACTGCCGTCGGCGCTGGCGCCGCCAGTGCCGGTGGTGCTCTTTGCCATCCCTCGCCCGGGAAGCGCACGGGAGGCCCGATTGGTTACACTGGCCAATCGTTGATCCCCACGATGAGGTAAGCCCCTTGCAACCCCTCGATCTCTTCAAATGCCTGTCCGACGAGACTCGACTGACACTGGTCGCGTTGATTTACCGGGAGGGAGAGCTCTGCGTCTGTGAGTTGACCCATGCCCTGGCCCTGTCGCAGCCCAAGGTGTCCCGCCACCTGGCGCAGCTTCGCCACTGCGGCCTGCTCGGCGATCGCCGCGAGGGCCAGTGGGTCTATTACGGGCTGGAGGCGAGCCTGCCCGGCTGGGTGAAGACCATCCTGGAAGCGGCCGCTGGGGAACAAGGCACCCGCCTGGCGGCCCCTCTCGCACGTCTCGCGGCCATGGGCAATCGGCCGGAGCGACATTTGGCGATGTGTTGAGCTGCCAACCGATCCGTG
The DNA here is from genome assembly GCF_032333995.1 of Halomonas saccharevitans. NCBI lineage: Bacteria > Pseudomonadati > Pseudomonadota > Gammaproteobacteria > Oceanospirillales > Halomonadaceae > Halomonas > Halomonas saccharevitans. Next base: position 772,689 of record NZ_JAVXUR010000001.1, on the reverse strand, counting down.
TCCGAGGGTGGCCGGATATGCCGTCGCTTTACGAGGCCTGGTAGCCGGGGTCACGCCCTCAGCAGGCTCTCGATCTTTTCTCGGCCCGGCACGCTGCCGCTGTGAACGAGCGTGCCGTCGATGGCCACAGCGGGTGTCGACATGACCTGGTAGCCCATGATCGCGGCCGGGTCGGTGACTTTTTCCACCTCGACCTCTATGCCCAGTTCGCCGGCCACTGCCTGAATCCGTTCGGCGGTGCTGACGCATTTCTTGCAGCCGGTACCCAGCACTTCGATCTTCTTCATGATGTGTCTCCTTTAAGATGGGAATCCGCTGAAAAGCCAGGGGCTCAGCAGGTTGATGAGCCAGCCAACGATCATGAAGTTGGCTAGCAGGATGACGAAGATGGTGGCCAGTAGGCGCCACTGCATGACCTGCTTGAGCATGATGAACTCGGGGAAGCTCGCTGCCACGGTGCTCATGCAGAAGGCCAGGGTGGTGCCCACCGGCAAACCCTTGAGGATCAGGCTCTCCATCACCGGGATGACACCGGTGGCGTTGGAGTAGAGCGGAAGCCCCGCCAGTACGGCGGCGGGTACGTTCCACCACTGACCACTACCCAGGTTGTTGGCGAACCAGCCGTCCGGCACGAAGCCATGCAGTCCGGCCCCCAGGGCGACGCCGATGATCACCCACTTCCAGATCCGCCCGACGATCTCCTTGAGTTCGTCCCGGGCAAAGGCATGGCGCTCCTTCAGGGTGAGGGAGGGCGTCTCGGGTGCGGGCTCATCGTCGTGGGGCGTCGCGGCGGCCTGCTGGTAGGCCTTGGCCGCGAAATCCTCCAACCAGCGCTCGCCCCTCAGGGCATCGAGGAGCATGCCACCGCCGATGCCCACGGCCATGCCGATGACGATGTACACCAGAGTAAATTCCCAGCCCAGCAGGCTCCACAGCATGATCACCGCTACCTCGTTGATGATCGGCGAGGTGAACAGGAAGGCCATGGTGATGCCCAGGGGGATACCGGCGCTGGTGAAGCCCAGGAATAGAGGGATGCTCGAGCAGGAGCAGAAGGGCGTGATGGCGCCGAAGCCGGCACCCAGGCCGTAACCTGCCAGACGATGCTTCTGCTGGATGTAGTGACGCACCCGCTCCAGGTTCAGTGAGGCACGCATCAGGGCGATGACGTAGATCATCACCACCAGTAGCGCGAAGATCTTGGTCGTGTCCTCGACGAAGAAGTGCAGCGATGCGCCGAGCTTGCTCTCGGGGTCAAGGCCTGCAAGGCCATAGATCAGCCAGTCGGCCAGCCAGGTAAAGACCTCCAGCATGTTCATCTTCTCCCTGTGAGTTAGGTCGGTGTCACACAGGAAGACGTAGCAGGAGGCAAAAGGATACAGGCACGATGCGAAAAATCTCGTTTATCCTCGGTCCGCGCGATGACAGCAGATATCCCCCTTCTCGTCGAAGACGATGCCGCATTGAGCGATAAGACGCTGGCGCAACCGCTGTCGGGCCCGACGTAGACGCGCCTTGGTGGCCGGGAGGCGCAGGCCATGGTCGTCGGCGTAGTCGGCCTGGCGGAGGCCCTCCAGGTCGCAGCGCCTCAGGATATCGCGATCCTTCGCCTCGAGATGGGGCATGGCGTGTTCGATGCAGTTGATCAGGCTCACCAGGGGAGACGTCGGTGGCGACTCCTCGGCGATCTCGGGGGGCGGCTGGTCCGTCCAGCGTCTGTCTCGACGCTGTTGGTCGATCCACTGATGGCGGGCCACGCGAAACAGCCAGGCCCGGGGGGAGTCCAGTTTGCAGAACTGCTGGCGGTGAGTCAGCGCCTGGGTATAGACACTCTGGAGGAGGTCATCGGCAGTGTCTTGGTCGCCGCTGTGTCGGATCAGGAAGCCCCTGAGTTCATCTCGATGGGCTTGCCAGGCGGACTCGATGCAGGGAAAGGCACGGCGCACGGTCAGACATCTCCTGAGGCGAGGGGGTCCTGGCGGTGCAGTGGCTGGAGCGCCATCAGCCCGAGAATCGGCCCCGGCAGCAGCCACCACAGTACCCAGGTGCCCTGGAGTTCCCACAGGGTGGTGGTGAGCGAGATGGCCGGGATGGTCAGGGCGAAGCCCACGGCGTTCATCACCGCCAGGGTCGAGCCCACTCGCTCGCGTGGTGCGCTGGCCGCGGCCAGCGCCGAGAACTGGGGCGAGTCGGCGATCACGGTGAGTCCCCACAGCGCCAGCAGGGTGAGCAGCAGCCCTGGCGGCAGCCAGGTCATCAGCGGGTAGGCCAGGCAGATCAGCCCGGAAGCGGCCAGCGCTCGACGCGCCACCCAAAGGCTGCCGAGACGGCGGCTGAGCTGCCCGCCACCGACACAGCCCAAAAATCCCAGCGCAATGACGGTAAACGACAGCCAGGGAACCCAAGCCTCGGCTGTGCCGAGCCGCGCCACCTCGCGGGCGACCAGGAAGGGGGTAAGCGTCCACAGGGCATAGAGTTCCCAGCAATGGCCGAAGTAACCGCTGGCCACGGCGCGGAAGCGGGGCTCTCGCAAGGCGGCCAGTCCATCGAGTAGTCGTGTCTTGCCCCTCGACGGTGGCAGATGCGTGCCATCTCCCAGGACGAAGATGCCTATCCCGCCGAGTACAGCAAGGACGGAAGCACCCAGCAACGACCACTCCCAGGCCAGGCCCAGGCTGGCGCCGCGCAGCAGGTGGGGCAGGGCGGTGCCGAGGGTCAGCATGCCGACGAGCCAGGCCAGCGCTGCCCCGGTATACCGGGGCGTCCAGCCTATCACCAGCTTCATGCCCAGCGGGTAGATGCCCGCCAGGCAGAGACCGGTCAGCAGGCGCAGGGCGATCGCCAGGGGCCACTGGTCGGCTACCAGCACGAAGCCGGCGTTGGCCAGGGCGCCGGCCAGGCAGGCGGCGGCGAAGATGCGGCTGGCACGAAAGCGGTCGGCCAGGCCGGAGATGGCCATGAACAGGGTGCCGGCGATAAAGCCTGCCTGCACGGTGAGGGTCAGTCGGCCCAGGTCCGCCTCGGAAACGCCCAGGTCGCGGGAGAGCGACAGTCCCACGCCGTTGACGGAGAACCACAGCGAGGTGCCGAACAGCTGGGCCAGCACGATGGTGAGCAGCGGGTAGCGCCGCAGGAGAGTCGCAGTCATCGCCTGATCCTCACTGGGAAAATGCTTCGGTGCAAGCCGCGAGGGCTTGCTATCTGGACAACGACGCACCGTCCACGAAGAGATGTCGAAGGCCCCGGAAGCCCTCGACGTCGAGTGTCAGGCCCTGATCGACCAGCGTCGGATCGATATAGAGCACCACATCATCACGCTCGAGGCGCGTGAAGTACTCCGGTGCATCCGGTGTCCTGGCCTCGGCCACCGCAATGTCCGCTCTGCCGCCACAGCACCCATGACGGGGCGAGAGGCGCACCATGGCCACGCCGCCATGTTTCCTCAGCCACTCGCGGGCCCGGTCGCTGATCTCGATGGCCATGGGTCAGCCTCTTGCCTCGGAGGTAGCCTGGGCCGGTGCCTCGGGGAAGTGGTGTCGGGTCCTGTTGGCGATGCGCACCAGCGCCAGCATCAGCGGCACCTCCACCAGCACGCCCACCACCGTGGCCAGTGCTGCGCCGGACTGTAGCCCGAACAGCGCGATGGCGGCGGCCACGGCCAGTTCGAAGAAATTGCTGGCACCGATCATCGCCCCGGGGGCGGCCACGCTGTGGGGTACCTTCCACGCCTTGGCCCAGCCATAGGCGATGAAGAAGATCAGGAAGGTCTGGAGGATCAGCGGGATGGCGATCAGCACGATATGCAGCGGCGCCTCGAGGATCACCTCACCCTGGAAGGCGAACAGCAGCACCAGGGTGATGATCAGCCCGATGGGGGTGATCGGCCCCACCTTCTTCATGAAGACGTGGTCGTACCATTCGCTGCCGCGGCGGGCGATCAGGGTGCGCCGGGTCACGACGCCGGCGGCCAGCGGGATGACGATATAGAGCACCACCGACAGGGCGACCGTATCCCAAGGCACCTGGATGTTGGAGACGCCGAGCAGGAAGACCACGATGGGGGCGAAGGCGAACAGCATGATCAGGTCGTTGAGGGCGACCTGCACCAGGGTGTAGGCGGCATCACCGCGGGTCAGGTAGCTCCACACGAAGACCATGGCGGTGCAGGGGGCGGCCCCCAGCAGGATGGCGCCGGCCAGGTACTGGCTGGCCAGGGGCTCCGGGATCAGCGGGGCGAACACCACCGTCAGGAAGAACCAGGCGATGGCGAACATGGTGAAGGGCTTGATCAGCCAGTTCACCGTGGTGGTGATCAAGAGCCCCTTGGGCTGGCGGCGCACCCCGAGCACGGCGGAGAAGTCGATCTGCGCCATCATCGGGAAGATCATCGCCCAGATCAGGATCGCCACCGGGATCGAGACCTGGGCATATTCGAAGCGCGACAGCGTTTCGGGTACTGCCGGGGCAAACTGCCCGAGAAGTACCCCGGCGACGATGGCCAGCGCCACCCATAGCGAGAGGAAGCGCTCGAAGAGTCCCATGCCCTCCGAGGTGCTGGGAGACTGTGATTCCTGTCGAGTGCTCATGGTGTGACTCCCGTCAGATGGCGCGCTGGTTGACCCGTGCAGAGAGCTGCTCGACCGACTCCTTGCGCTCGGAGTAGCGGTCGGTGAGCGCCTCGCTGCAGTCGCGCGGCTTCCTCCACCGCCAGACGGCTGAAGTAGCGGCTTCGCAGCGAGCCCTAGAGCAGCAGGATGCGCGGGCATGCTCACTGTCCACGTGGATGCCCAGGCTGGCGGCATCGGGCACCCGGAAGCGCTCGCGGTCGATGTTGGGCAGGTCGTCCAGGGGGTGGGTCGTCACGCGGTGTCTCCTTTCCTCCAGCGCACTAGGTTCATGGTGTCTCCATCGAGACAGGCTTGGTCATTGGGCGCATGCCGCAGCGATGCTACGATATATGGAAAATCATATATATTCAATGCTGTCAACCGAAGGGCGACGCTTGCGCTGATCGGGAGAGCACGCTGGAAGGCTGGCGAGAGCTCGCTGGGAGTTCAGATTTGGAGATGCCTGGCGGCGGCCATGGGCAGTTGCATCCAGACCAGGGCAATGCGCGGATCTAGCCGAGAAAGGTCAGGAAGCGGGCTTGGAGATCGCCGGCAGGGTGAGGGAGGGATGCTGCCACGGTAGCAGACCGCAGGAGAGATATCGTGGCGGCACCCTGGTCACCGTGCTTGCCGGCTCAGATCAATGCACGGCGGACCTTGGCCGAGAGCGTCTCGCTGACCACCACTGTGCCGAGGATCACGATCAGGATGGTGGCCACCTGGGACCAGGCCAGGGTGTCGATGGAGGACTGCAGCTTCATGCCGATGCCGCCGGCACCCACCAGCCCGAGGATGGTGCTCTCGCGGATATTGATGTCCCAGCGGAACATCGAGATGCCCCAGAAGGCGGGCAGTACCTGCGGCACGATGCCGTAGTGGATCACCTGGGCCCGACCGGCGCCCGTGGCCGTCACTGCCTCGACCTGGCGGGCATCGGTCTCCTCGATGGCTTCATACAGCAGCTTGCCGACGAAGCCGATGGAGCGCAGGGCGATGGCGACGATGCCGGCGAGCAGGCCCGGGCCGATGATCGCCACCAGCAGCAGGGCCCAGATCAGCGAGTTGATCGAGCGCGAGCTGACGATGATGAAGAGTGCCAAGGGCCGAATCAGCAGCGCCGAGGGTGTGGTGTTGCGCGCCGCCAGGAAGGCCACCGGTACGGCCAGGATGACGCCGCCCACGGTGCCCAGGGTGGCAATGTTGAGGGTATCCCAGAGCGGCATCAGCAGTTCGGGCAGGTAGGCCAGCTCGGGCGGGAACATGCGACTGCCGATGTCGGCAGCCTGGCTGGACGCGTCGGTGACGAAGATCCACAGCGTGTTCTCGTTCATTATCTGCCAGCACCAGACGAACAGTGCCACCAGCGCCACCCAGCCGACCCACAGCGCGAGGCGGGCACGCGGCGTGCGAAAGGTCCAGACCTGAGAATAGTGGGGGGGCTCCCCGGGGCCTGTGTCGAGAGCGCTCATTGCAGGTACTTCCTGAGGTAGCTGGAGCCATACTCCGAGAGCATGACGATGGCGATGACGAGCAGCAGGATGGCGCCGGCACTGTCGTACTCGTAACGGTCGATGGCGGTATTGAGGGTGGCGCCGATGCCCCCGGCGCCGACGATGCCGATCACCGCGCTCTCGCGGAAGTTGATGTCCAGGCGATAGAGCGACAGGCCGATCAGTCGCGGCATGACCTGTGGCTGAACGGCGTAATGGATCAGCTGCAGGCCGCTGGCACCTGTGGCGCGGATGGCCTCGATCTGGCTGGCGCTGGCCTCTTCGATGTCGTCGGCGAGGAGCTTGGCGACGAAGCCGATGGAGGCGAAGGCCAGCGTGAGGAAGCCGGCGAAGGGACCGAAACCGAACATGGCGACCAGGAAGATGGCGATGATGATCTCCTGCAGCGAACGGCTGACGGCGATGATTGAACGACACACCAGATAGACCGGGCGCGGTGACAGGTTACGGGCCGCGCCGATGCCGATGGGCACCGAGATCAGCACGCCCACCACCGTGGCGGTGAGTGTCATGGTCAGGCTCTCGATCAGCCCCTGACGAATATCCTGCCAGCGGCTCACGAAGTCCGGCTGCAAGAAGCCCTGAATGAAGCGTGCGCCGCGCGACAGGCCTTCGACGACGCGGCCGACGTCGATCTCCAATGAGCCCAGCGCCAGCACCAGGTAGGCCATGACCAGCAACGGCAGGGTCAGCCGCCAGCGTCGGGTCGTGATCAGCTGCGGTGGGCGCTTCCAGCGGCGCGGATAGGCGGTGTTCGCGGTCATGTCGCTGCCCCCGGCAGCCGCAGGGAGATCTGTGCATCGCTGCTGGATTCGGGCTCGTCGTCCTCCTGGTCCATGGCCGTCCAGTCCTCGGCACCGTAGATCTCGGTGAGCATGGCCTCGTCGAGGCGGTCTGGCGTGTCATCGAACACCATCCGCCCGGCGCGAAGTCCCACCAGTCGGTCGACGAACTGCTGGGCCAGCGGCACATCGTGGATGTTGACGATGGCCGGCAGCTGGCGCTCGGCGCAGATCTCGGTGATCAGCCGCATGATCTGGCGGCTGGTCTTGGGGTCGAGGCTCGCGGTGGGCTCATCCACCAGCAGCAGCTCTGGCTCCTGGGCCAGAGCGCGGGCGATGCCCACCCGCTGGCGCTGACCCCCCGAGAGGGCATCGGCGCGCTTGTCGGCATGTGCCAGCAGGCCCACCCGATCGAGCAGGCGGTAGGCATTCTCGATGTCCTGGCCCGGGAAGCGCCGCGTGAAGCTGCGCCAGAAGGGCACGTATCCCAGGCGGCCGGACAGCACGTTCTCCATGACGGTCAGTCGCTCCACCAGGGCGTATTCCTGGAAGATCATGCCGATGCGCCGCCGCGCTCGTCGCAGCTCGCGACTGCCCAGGCAGGTCAGGTCGGTCTCGTCCAGGTAAATCGCGCCGCTGGAAGGCTCTACCAGGCGGTTGATGCAGCGGATCAGGGTCGACTTGCCGGCCCCCGAGGGGCCGATCAGGCCGACGACCTGGCCTCGCGGGACGCGAAAGGTCACGTCGCGCAGTGCCGGGTCGCCGACGCTATAGGCCTTGGTCAGCTGGTTGAGGGTCAGCACGTGGCGGGTTCTCCCCTGTGACTCATCGACGCGAAGGCGCGGGCGGCATGGCGCCCGCGCCTTCCCTGGCTTGAGGCTCAGTTGCAGTCGTATTCGACGCCGTTGGCCTCGTCGATCTGGCGGATCACCGCCCAGTGCTCCTTGAAGGAGATGGGAATGAACTGCTCCTCCCCGTTGCGACCGAACTCCTCGGCCAGTGCGCTGCCTTCCCACTCGAAGCTGAAGAAGGCCTCCTGGATCGCCTCCTGCAGCTCGGGCGCCAGATTGTAGACGGTGCCGTAGCTGGTGGTGGGGAAGGTGTCGGACTGGTAGATCACCTCGAGCTTGTCGGCGTCGATCACGCCACGGTCTAGCATGCGGTTCTTGACCGAGTTGGCGACGGTGGCCACCGCGTAGTCCTGGTTGGCCACGCCCAGCACGGAGTTGTCGTGCTTGCCGGAGAAGTCGACCTCATAGTCCTCGCCGGAGACCATATCGAACTCGGAGGCCATCAGCGCGGTGGGCGCCTTGAAGCCGGAGTTGGAGGTCTCGGAGGTGTGGGTCAGGGTACGGCCGCGGATGTCCTCGACCTCGTCGATGCCGGAACCGGGATGGGTGATGATCTCCATCTCGTAGCCGAAACTGCCGTCCTCGGCGGCCATCATGGTGAAGGGCCGATAGCCGGCACATGCCACGGCCAAGGGATTGGAGCCGGTGTTGAAGCCGGCCACATGCAGTCGCCCGGCGCGCATCGCCTCGATTTGGGCGGAGTTGGACTGCACCGGGAAGAACTGCACCGTCTTGCCGGTGACCCCCTCCATATGCTCGAGGAAGCCATCCCACACTTCGGCGTAGACGGCGGGGTCCTCGACTGGGGTATAGGCGAACACCAGGGTGTCGGGGTCGAGCCACTGGCTCTCGTCCGCGGGGATATCGGACACCAGATCGCCATCGTTATCGGTGTAGCGCTCGCTCAGGGAGAACTCGGCCTGGGCCTGAGAGATGCCGACGGTGAGAGCGGCGACGGCGACGCCGCCGGCGAGCAGGGAGCGTGTCAGGGTTTGCATGGGAGTCGACCTGTGTCAGGGAAAAGAGGTTCATGATTTATCTTGGAAGCCTTTCATGACTGCGATGAGTCGCCGAGATGACGCGAAAATGACCGTGGCAGGTCTCACTCTCACGTAAGCGACTAGCTGCTACCATCGCAGCCAGTTCCCCTGCAGCGGAGGCCACCGTGATTGCACCCTCGTCGCTGCACCTGGTGTGGCTCGCCGTCGCTGAGTTGTCCCCGGTGACCCTGACCCTTCCCCCCGGCGAGATCCTCTGTCTCTCCGGCAGCAGCGGCTCGGGCAAGAGCCGTCTGCTGCGTGCCGTGGCCGACCTGGAGCCCCACGGCGGCGAGGCCTGGCTCGGCAAGACGGCCCAGGCGTCGATCGCCGGGCACGCCTGGCGCGCCCGGGTAATGCTGGTGCCGGCGGAGAGCCACTGGTGGGCCGAGTCGCTGGGCGAGCACCTGCCCGACGCGCGTCTCGATGACCTCGAGGCCCTGGGCTTCGCCCCCGAGGTGTTCGATTGGCAGGTCGCGCGACTCTCCTCGGGCGAGAAGCAGCGCCTGGCGCTGGCGCGGGCGCTGAGCCGCGAACCCTCGGCGCTGCTGCTTGACGAGCCCACCGCCAACCTGGACGACGCTACTACTCGCCGCGTGGAGGCGTGGCTACGCGCGCGAATCCGCGCGCGCGGCTGGCCGGTGATCTGGGTCGCCCATGATCCGGCGCAGATCGCCCGGGTGGCCGATCACCATCGGCGCATCGTCGGGCATCGACTCGAGGAGGCGGACGAATGGGCGTGATAGCGCTGGCGTGGTGGCAACTGGCCCTGGCGGCGCTGATGGTGGTAGCGCTGGCCGGCTGCACGGTCGCCGCCCGGCTGGGGATGGGGCGCAGCCTGCTGATCGCCGCGGCGCGCACGGTGATCCAGCTCGGCCTGGTGCTCGAGGCGCTCTTCTCGGCGGCCCGCTTCCACTGGGTGGCGCTGATGGCGCTCGGCATGCTGCTGATCGCCGGGCGCGAGGTGATGGCCCGCCAGAGGCGCCGGCTGTGTGGCGGCTGGGCCTTCGGCATCGGCACCGTGGCGATGTTCTTGTCGTCGTTCACCGTCACCGTGCTGACGCTCACCGTGATCATCGGCCCCGAGCCCTGGTACCGGCCCCAGTACGCCATCCCGCTGCTCGGCATGATGCTCGGCAACACCATGACCGGGGTCGCCCTGGCCCTGGACCGCCTCACCGACACGGCCTGGCAGCAGCGTGCGGTGATCGAGAACCGGCTGATGCTCGGCCAGCGCTGGCAGGAGGCGATCGGCGATATCCGAAGGGAAGCGATGAGAAGCGGCATGATGCCGATGATCAACGCCATGGCTGCCGCCGGGGTGGTCAGCCTGCCGGGCATGATGACCGGCCAGATACTCGCCGGTAGCCCGCCGGCGCTGGCGGTGAAGTACCAGATACTGGTGATGTTCACTATCACCCTGGGCACCGGCTTCGGCACCCTGGCGGCAGTGGCGGCGGGCAGCCGCCGGCTGTTCGATGGCCGCGAGCGGCTGCGCCTGGAGAGGCTGTCGGCGCCTCGCGACTGAAGGTACCTGCCACGTGAACGATCCCGCCGTTTCTTCGAGCGTGTTTCACTCCACGGCAGATCATCATCGGGGGCAGCGCTTCGTGAGGGCGCTGTGAACCCATCCCTGGGCGCTACATTCGCCATCCTTGGCGAATGACCCTCACTTTGCGCTGCCCCCGATTCGCCGAGTCAGGCGGCTGAGGCAAGGCGCTTTAGTCGATCAGCTCCACGGCCACGGCGGTCGCCTCGCCGCCGCCGATGCAGAGGCTCGCGATGCCCCGCTTGCCGCCCTTGGTGCGCAGGGCGTGAATCAGGGTGGCGATGATCCGCGAGCCGGTGGAGCCGATGGGATGGCCCTGGGCGCAGGCGCCGCCGAACACGTTGACCTTCTCGTGGGGCAGGCCCAGGTCGTCCATGGCCATCAGCGTGACCACCGCGAAGGCCTCGTTGATCTCGAAGAGGTCGACGTCGTCCACGCCCCAGTCGAGCTTCTTCATCAGCTTGTCGATGGCGCCCACCGGGGCGATGGTGAACTCGCTCGGGTGACGCGAGTGGGTGCTGTGGCCGAGCATCCGCGCGATGGGCGTGGCGCCGAGCCGGTCGGCCGCCGCCTGGCTGGCCATGATCAGCGCCGAGGCACCGTCGGAGATGGAGCTGGCGTTGGCCGCGGTGATGGTGCCGTCCTTGGCGAAGGCCGGACGCAGGGCGCGAATCTTGTCGAGCTTGGCCTGGAAGGGCTGCTCGTCGTGGTCCACTACGCTCTCGCCCTGCCGGCTCTTGACGGTGACTGGGGCCATTTCGGCGTCCAGGTGACCGGCCTTGGTCGCCTCCATGGCGCGCTCCAGCGAGGCGATGGCGAAGTCGTCCAGGCGCTCGCGGCCGTAGTCCCGCTCGCTGGCGACGTCCTGGGCGAAGACGCCCATCAGCTTGCCGGTCTCGGCATCCTCGAGGCCGTCCAGAAACATGTGGTCCTTCAGCTCCCCGTGGCCCAGGCGGTAGCCGGCGCGGGCCTTGGTGAGCACGTGGGGCGCGTTGGACATGGACTCCATGCCACCGGCCAGCATCACCTCGGCGCTGCCGGCGCGGATCAGGTCGTGGGCCAGCATGGTGGCTTTCATGCCCGAGCCGCACAGCTTGTTGATGGTGGTGGCGCCGCTGGCGTCGGGGATGCCGGCCTGGCGCATGGCTTGGCGGGCCGGGCCCTGCTTGACGCCAGCGGGCAGCACGCAGCCCATGATGCCCTCGTCGATGGCGGAGGCCTCGATGCCGGCGCGCTCGATGGCGGCGCGGATGGCCGTGGCCCCGAGCTCGGGGGCGGTGAGGCTTGAGAGGCTGCCGAGCATGCCGCCCATGGGCGTGCGGGTGGCAGACAGGAAGACGATATCGTTGGACTGGCTCATGGCATGGCTCCCGAGGTGTTCCGGCGCTGGCCGGACAGGATGAGGGTTGTCGTTGTTGGATGCTTGTTGCTTGTCGCGTCGCGTTGACGGCCTAGTTTCACGAATCTGGTCTCAAGGAGTTGTCCTAAAAGCTTGTCTCAGAGACGTGTCTCAAGGACTGTCGTCCAGGCGGTTGCCGCGCGTTGACCCGGCGTCGGGCCTGTGGTCTTCTCAGGGTCAACCAAGCAAGCGCTAGTGTAAATCCCAATGAATGTAATGAATGACTCCCCGCGCCGCAAGGAATTGACCCGCCAGGCCGCCCAGTTGTTCGTCCAGGAGGGCTTCGATCGAACGACGGTGCGCATGCTCGCCCAGGAGATGGGGATCAAGTCCGGCAGCCTGTTTCACCACTTTCGCGACAAGCAGGAGATTCTCGCGGCGGTGATCGAGGAGGGCACCCAGAACGCCCTGGTCATCGCCAGGGCGGCCCTCGACGAATGTGACCACACCGCCGAGGCGCGGTTGCAGGCCATGGCCCGTGCGCACCTGGAGACCCTGCTCACCGACCGCAACGCCCATGTGGTCGCTCTCTACGAGTGGCGCCGCCTCGAGCCCGAGGCCCGCGATCACCTGAGCCATCTGCGCGATGCCTATGAGGCGCTCTGGGAGGCGGTGATCGACGAGGCGCTGGAGGCCGGCCTGATCCATGGCGACCGCTTCCTGGTCTCGCGCTTCGTGATGGGCGCGCTGAACTGGACGGTGCGCTGGTACGACCCCGCCGGGCCGCGCTCGCCGGACGACCTGGCCCATGAGCTGGTCGCCATGATCACCCAGCGTCCCGCGTGATCCCTCGGGCGGTGCGCCGCTTCATCGCTCCGCCCCGCTCGACCATCGTCTAGTCCCTTCTTGTCGCTCAGGGGTTGCCCCCTTCCCCGGTTGCCACTAGCGTGTACCGAGCGCTTGCTAGGTTTACGCTTACGTTAACTGCTTGGCAATCGGAAGAGGGCGTGTCCACGCCAGCGACCGGCCAGTCTCATGGTCGTCACCGTTTGCCACTACAACAATCACAATCCGCAAGAGGGCAGACCATGAGCACCCAATCCGCGCCATACCCGACCGACTACGCGACCTATCTCGAGTCCTTCTCCGTCGATGAGGTCATCGCGCGCCTCGACGATCATCGCGACGGCCGTGCCAACGCCTTCGAGTCCTGCTGCGCTCGCCATTTGCGCGCCGGCCGGGGGGAGGTGCCGGCATTGATCCAGGAGGATGCCCAGGGAGAGGTCACCACTCTGAGCTATGCCGAGCTGGAGGCCCAGAGCGCCCGTCTCGCCGGCTGGTTTGTCGAGCAGGGGCTGGGCGCGGGGGATCGCATCGCCTGCATGCTGCCGCGCACGCCGCAGCTGCTGGTGGCGGTGGTGGCCACCTGGCGCATCGGCGCGGTCTACCAGCCGCTGTTCACCGCCTTCGGCCCGGATGCCGTGGACTACCGCCTGGGCCGAGCCGATACCAAGCTCGTGATCACCGATCACGCCAACCGCTTCAAGTTCGACGGCCTGACCCAGTGCCCGCCGGTGCTCGCCGTGGGCGGCCCCGACGATCAGCACGCCGACGACCGGGACTGGGCCGAGGCGATGGCCCACGCGCCCCTCGAAGCCGCGCCGCCGCGGCTGCCTCGCGAGGCGCCCTTCCTGCAGATGTTCACCTCCGGCACCGTGGGCAAGCCCAAGGGCGTGGCGGTACCGCTGTCCGCCATGCCGGCCTTCGCGCTCTACATGGAGCTCGCCGTCGACCTGCGCGACAGCGACCGCTTCTGGAACATGGCCGATCCGGGCTGGGCCTACGGCCTCTACTACGCCATCGCCGGCCCGCTGCTGCTGGGCGTGACCACCCACTTCTGCGAGGCGGGCTTCAGCGCCGAAGGGGCGCTGGCCTTCATGAAGCGCCACCGCATCACCAACTTCGCCGCTGCGCCGACTGCTTATCGCCTGATGAAGGCCTCTGGGCTGTTCGACGATGCCCACCAGACCCTCAAGCTGCGCGCGGCGAGCTCCGCCGGCGAGCCGCTCAACACCGAGGTGGTGACCTGGGTGGAGCGCTCGCTGGGCTGCCCGGTGATGGACCATTACGGTCAGACCGAGACCGGCATGACCTGCAACAACCACCACGCGTTGGGCCACCCCAAGCACGTCGGCGCGATGGGGGTGCCGATGCCCGGCTACCGCCTGGCGATCCTCGATGCCGAATACAACGAGCTGCCGCCGGGGGAGCCGGGCGTGCTGGCCGTGGACATCGAGAACTCCCCGGCACACTTCTTCGCCGGCTACACCTGGCAGGAGAAGCACCCCTTCGCCGAGGGCTACTATCTGACCGGCGACGTGGTGATCAGAAACGAGGACGGCACCTTCCAGTTCGCCGGTCGCGACGATGACATCATCACCACATCCGGCTACCGGGTGGGCCCGACCGACGTGGAGAACAGCGTGATGACCCACCCGGCGGTCGCCGAGTCCGCCGCCGTGGGCCAGCCCGACGAGATCCGCGGCGAGGTCATCAAGTCCTACGTGGTGCTGCGCGAAGGCTTCGAGGCGAGCGACGAGCTGGCCGACGAGATTCGCCAGCAGGTGCGCGAGCGGCTCTCGACCCACGCCTTCCCGCGGGTGATCGAGTTCGTCGACGTGCTGCCCAAGACCCCCAGCGGCAAGATCCAACGCTTCAAACTGCGCGCCGACGCCTCAGACAAGGCGGACGCCGCATCGGCCACCTGATATCGAGGAAACCTGCATGAACGTGAAGGACAATACCTTCCTGATCACCGGCGCCGCCTCCGGGCTGGGCGCGGCCACCGCCGAACGCCTGGTCGCCGGGGGCGGCCGGGTGGTGCTCTGCGACCTGAGCGACGCGGTCGAGGCCCACGCCGAGACGCTGGGGGAGGCGGCCCGCGCGGTGCGCGGCGACGTCACCTCCGGCGACGACATCCAGGCGGCCGTCGACGCCGCCGTGGCCCTCTCCGAGGGGCGCGGCCTCGCCGGGGTGGTGCACTGCGCCGGCGTGGTGAGCGTGGGCAAGCTTGTTGATCGTGAGGGTAACCCCGCCGATCTGGACGCCTACAACCGCACCGTCCAGATCAACCTGGTGGGCACCTTCAACGTGATGCGCCTGGCCGCGGCCGCCATGGCGAAGAACGCCCCCGGCGAGGATGGCGAGCGCGGCGTGATCATCAACACCGCCTCCGTCGCCGCCTTCGACGGCCAGGTGGGGCAGTGCGCCTACAGCGCTTCCAAGGCCGGGGTGGTGGGCATGAGCCTGCCCGCGGCGCGTGAGCTTTCGCGCCACGGCGTGCGGGTGATGGCCATCGCCCCCGGCGTCTTCGAGACGCCGATGATGAGCGAGATCCCCGACGAGGCCGCCCAGGCCCTCGCCGCCGCCGTGCCCTTCCCCAAGCGCCTGGGCAAGCCCGCGGAGTTTGCCCGCCTGGCCGAGCAGATCGTCACCAACCCCATGCTCAACGGCGAGGTGATCCGCCTGGACGGTGGTATCCGCATGCAGTAACGCCCTTCGGGCAGCGCCTAGCTGAAAGCGCCGAGCCGCCAAGCTGACACGTGTGTCAGCCGCTGAGGTCGAAAGCCCCTGCTGGATCAAACGTCCAGTGGGGGCTTTGTCGTATTATCAGGCGTGGCAGAAACGCCCTACTGTTTGTCTGGCGCCGATATTAAAACGAACGCTTGACTCATAGGTGTCGGGTGGATACTTTCAAACACATGTTTGAAAGCGGCCGCCGCCGCTTCCTGCGCCCGATTTCAGGAGAAACGAGATGCCCGACTACCAGGCCCCCCTGCGCGACCTTCGCTTCGTGATGGACGAGATGCTCGACTATCCGGCCCACTACTCGCGCCTGCCGGGCGGCGAGGAGGCCACGCCCGACGTGGTGAGCGCCATCCTGGAGGAGGGCGCGCGCTTCGCCCGCGAGGTGCTGCTGCCGCTGAACCAGAGCGGCGATCGCGAGGGCTGCCTGCTGGAGGGTGGTGAGGTGAAGGCGCCGAAGGGCTTCAAGCAGGCCTACGCCCAGTACGTGGAGGGCGGCTGGCCGGGGCTCGCCGCCGAGGCGGAGCACGGCGGCCAGGGCCTGCCGGCCTCGCTCGGCATGGCGCTCAACGAGATGATCTGCGCCACCAACCTGGCCTGGGGCATGTACCCGGGGCTCTCTCACGGCGCCGCCGACGCCCTGCGCCACCACGGCACCGAGGCGCAGAAGGCCACCTATCTGACCAAGCTGGTCGAGGGCACCTGGACCGGCACCATGTGCCTGACCGAGCCCCACTGCGGCACCGACCTGGGGCTGATCAAGACCCGCGCCGTGCCCACCGATGATGGCGCCTTCGATATCACCGGCACCAAGATCTTCATTTCCGCGGGCGAGCACGACCTGGCCGAGAACATCGTGCACCTGGTGCTGGCCAAGCTGCCGGACGCCCCGGCGGGCTCCAAGGGCATCTCGTTGTTCGTGGTGCCCAAGTTCCTGCCCGACGGTGACGGCAATCCTGGGGAGCGCAACGGCGTCACCTGCGGCTCGCTCGAGCACAAGATGGGCATCCACGGCAACGCGACCTGCGTGATGAACTTCGATGCCGCCCGGGGCTACCTGGTCGGTGCGCCTCACAAGGGCCTGGCCTGCATGTTCACCATGATGAACGCCGCGCGCATCGGCGTGGGCATCCAGGGGCTCGGCCTCACCGAGGCGAGCTTCCAGAATGCCTTGGCCTACGCCCGCGACCGCCTGCAGATGCGCGCGCTCGCCGGCGCGAAGGCGCCCGAGAAGCCCGCCGACCCGATCATCGTCCATCCGGACGTGCGCCGCATGCTGCTGACCCAGAAGGCCTTCGCCGAGGGCGGCCGGATGCTGGTGCTCTATACCGCGCAGATGATCGATCTGGTCGAGCACGGGGTTGATGCCGCCGAGAAGGAACGCGCCGAGACCCTGCTCGGACTGCTGACCCCGGTCGTCAAGGCCTTCCTCACCGAGGTCGGCTTCGAGGCCACCAACGAAGGGGTGCAGGTCTTCGGCGGTCACGGCTTCATCCAGGAGTGGGGCATGGAGCAGCTGGTGCGCGACGCGCGCATCACCCGCCTCTACGAGGGCACCACCGGCATCCAGGCCCTCGACCTGCTCGGCCGCAAGGTGCTGATGAGCCAGGGCGAGACCCTCAAGGTGTTCACCAAGGAGATCCACCAGTTCTGCCGGGCCGAGGAGGGCAACGCCGAACTCGCCGAGTTCGTGCGTCCCCTGGCCAAGCTGAACCAGGAGTGGGGCGAGCTGACCATGGGCGTGGGCATGAAGGCCATGGCCGACCGCGAGGAGGTGGGGGCGGCCAGCGTCGACTACCTGATGTATTCGGGCTACGTGACCCTGGCCTACCTCTTCGCCCGGGCCGCCAGGCAGGCCCGTGCGGCGCTGGCCGAGGGGGGCGACGAGGCCGCCTTCTACCGCGCCAAGCTCGACACCGCGCGCTTCTACTACCAGCGCCTGCTGCCGCGCACCCGGGCGCACAAGTTGTCCATCGAGGCGGGCGCCGAATCGCTGATGGCGATCAGCGCCGAGGACTTCGGCCTGGGCTTCGAGAACTGAGCTTCGAGACCTGATGACGTAACGACATACCAGCGAGCACTCTCGATCGGGAACGATCGGTATCTGGCGGCGAGGAATTCCCTCGCCGCTTTCTTTACGTCAGACCCCGCCTGGCCCTGCAGCGGTGGCGGTTTGCTTGGTAGGCCCGCAAAGAGCAGGATGCATCGTAAGGCGTCGGGCCATCTGCCTTGCGGAAATTACGGAGATGAGTGCCTCATGCGTGTCTTTGCCAATCCGGTCGGTGCCGGATCCCTCTGGTTCGACAATCTTGCTACTGCCGACGGCACGCCCGTCGCCTATGATCCCCAGGCTCGGGCTTTCCTGCCCATGCCGCCGTTTTGCATCAATCGGGAGGTCATCGGCTGCAACTGGATCGCGCCCGAGCAGGGGGCCTTCTGCCGCTCCTGTGCGATGACCGCGCTGGCGCCGGATCCTTCCATTCCCGATGCCATGCCCAACTGGGCGCAGACCGAGGCCGCCAAGCGCTGGGTGCTCGACAACCTGGGGCGCTGGCACTGGTTCCGGCCCGAGGACCCCGGTGCTCGCCCGGTGTTTCACATGCTGGCCGAGGGCCATACTCCGGTGCCCATGGGCCACGTTGGGGGCGTGGTGACCATCAGCGTGGCCGAGGCGGACTCGGTCCTGAGTACCACCCGGCGGGAAGCGCTGGAGGAGCCCTATCGCACCATGATTGGCCACATGCGCCACGAGATCTCGCACATGCTCTGGTGGCGCCTCAGCCTGCGGGACGATTTTCTCGAGGCCTTCCGGGCCATGTTCGGCGACGAGCGGGTGGACTATTCCACCGCGCTCCAGCGCCATTACCATGACGGTCCTCCGCTCGGCTGGCGTTCAAGCTTCCTGACCTCCTATGCCTCCGCGCACCCTCATGAGGACTGGGCCGAGACCGCCGCCCATCTGCTGCACCTGACCGATATCACCGACAGTTTCGTGGCGGCGGGGCTTGCCTCCCCGGAGCTGCCGAACTCTCACTGGGATCCCTACATGGAGCCCGACGCTGAGCGCCTGATCCATGTGGCGGCGAGCCTGGTGGCCGGGGTCAACCACGTCAATCGCTCCATGGGACTCTCCGACCTCTATCCCTTCGTGCTCTCGGATGCCGCACGCCGTAAGCTGGTGTTCGTGCATAATTGGCTACGCCGGGGGGCCCAGGGGCTTTGAGCAGGGCGGGACGCCATGCCGTGGAGGGGCCGGGAACCGGCGGCATGCCTTGCATCGCATCTTTGATGTCGCTTTCCTCTTCCGCTTGCAAACGCTTGGCCGCGTGGCTGTTACCGTTACGCCGCTAGAGGCATGATGATCGCCTCGACGCACACTAAGGCGGCGAGAGACTGCCACGCGCACGAGGAATCGCCCATGTCACGAACGACGCGCCTGCAAGACCTGATCCGTGAGCTTCGCCATCACACAGGCCCGATCGGCGGGCCCGAGCTTGCCGAGCGGCTGGGGATCACCCTTCGTACTCTCTACCAGGATGTCGCCGCGCTGCGGGCGGTGGGGGTCGAGGTGGTCAATACGCCCGGCCAGGGCTATGTGCTGTCGCCTGACGTCGTGCTGCCGCCCGCGGCACTGGCTGAGCCAGCGCCACGCGAGCCGGCCGAGCTCATCTTTTTCACCAACCCGCTCTCGCGGGGCGGCATCGTCCACTGGATGCTCGAGGAGCTCGGCGTCTCCTATCGCACCGTGGTGCTCGAGTACGGCACCACCATGAAGTCGCCCGACTACCTGGCGCTCAATCCGATGGGCAAGGTGCCGGCGATTCGCCACGGCGACGCGGTGATCACCGAGGCCGCCGCGATCTGCGCCTACCTCGCCGACGTCTTTCCCACCGCCGGGCTGGCGCCGCCAACCGCCGACCGGGCCGACTACTACCGCTGGCTCTTCTTCGCCGCCGGGCCACTGGAGGCCGCCCTCGGGCTCGGCCTTCTGGGTGTGCATCCCACGCCCGAGCAGCAGGTGCAGCTTGGCTGCGGCGACGTCTGGGCGGTGCTCGACGCCCTGTCCGGCGCGGTCGCCGGGCGTCGCTATATCGCCGGCGACCGCTTCAGCGCGGCGGACGTCTACGTCGGCTCCCACCTCGGCTGGGGCATGCACTTCGGCACCATCCCGCGGCGGCCCGAGTTCGAGGCCTACTGGGCGGGCCTGAGGGACCGGCCGGCGCGCGCCCGCTGCGAGGCGTTCGTCGAGCAGGCCCTCTCGCCGCTGGCCTGATGGCAAGGCGCGTGCGAGGTCGCAGGCTGCTGCACCGCCACGGCCACCTGGCCCTGGCGGTGCTGGTGCTGCTGGCCTGGTCGCTTGCGAGCAACGACTGGGCCGGCGTGCTGTTCCTGCCGGTCTGGGTGCTGGCCACCCAGCTGATCGTGGCCGGCAGCCTCGAGGCCGCCCGGCTGCGGCGGCGTGCCTGGCTCGATCAGTACCTGCGCGACGACTCCCCCAGGCGGCGCTGGCTGCAGGGCGGCGTGCTGATGGTGCTGCGCCACCAGTTCGTCGGCGCGCTGCTCGCCCTGGTGCTGCTGGTCGACCTGCGCCTGCTGCCCTTGTCGGAGTGGCCCCTGTTGCTGGCCGCGCTGCCGCTGCTGGTGGTGGCCAGAAACCGCCTGCGGCGGCGACTCTCTCGCCACGTCGTGGCCGAGCATCTGCCGGCGGTCACGCGGCGCCTGGTGACGCTCCCGGCCGCCGCGCTGCTGGCCCTGGCCCTAGTGCTCGCGGCGCTCTGGCTGCCCCAGCCGTGGCTGATCGGGCTCGGCTGGGAGGAGGCGATCGCCCGCCACCTGCCGGGAGGCGAGGGTAGGGCGCTGCTCGGCTTCTTCGAGCGGCTGGCCGCCAGCGCCGAGCTCACCCGGCTGTGGGCCATGCAGAACGCCGTGGAGCGCTTTCACCTGGCCACGCCCGTGGCGATGCTCGGCTGGCTGGTGTTGCTGCTGACCCAGGGCGCCGTCGCCTGGGCCTATGTCCGCCTGCTGGTGGGCGCCGAAGCGCTGCGCCGCGAGGGCCGTTCGCCCCACACCGTGACCACGGGTGAACCCGCCGCGGCCAACGATCGGGAGACTCGCGCATGAACGCCACCGGCGAGGCCTCACACCGCCTTGATGGGCGCGCGTTCGATCCCTCATCCCGCTGGCGCGGCTGGGCGCTCTCGGCCCTGGTGGTGCTCCTGCTGCTTCTCGTGTTCGAGGCCGGCCACCGTGTCCTCGAGGCACGCAGCCAGGCGTCGCTCTATCGGGTGATCGTGGCGGGCGAGTCGCTGACCCTGGATGCCGAGACCCATGCCGCCTTCTCCCGCGACCTGACAAGACTCGCCGCCGAGGCCGAGGCGACGCTGGCCGCACGCATGGCGCCCTGGTCGCAGGCGCGCCTCGAGCAGGCCTTCGCGCCCCTGGAGACGGCGGTGCCGGGCTATCTCGACTGGTACTTCTCCCTGCGCGGCAGCTACCTGAGGCTCACAATGGGCATCGCTGGTGATCAGGCGGCCTGGCTCGAGGCGCAGCGTCACGAGCGGCTGATCGAGGCGAGCGGCATCGAGCCGGCCCTGGCCGACCTCCAGGTGGACCATGCGGCGCGGCTGGCCGACGAGCAGCGGGCCGTGGTTGAGGCGATGAGCGCAAGGCTTATCGAACGCTACGCCCCGCGGCGTGTCGCCGACGCGAAGACGCAGGCGGCGCCGGCGTTCGATCTGGATAGTGAGATGCAAGAGACGCTGCCGGCAGCGCTGGATACCCGCCGCTGGCGCTCGGCCGCCTTGGGTGGCAGCGGCCTCGGCTTGCTGGCGGGGCGGCCCCTGGCGCGCAGGCTCGGGGCCGGTGCCGCGGGGCAGGGCGGCCGGGTGGCGCTGCGCGCCCTGGCGGCGCGGCTGGGCGCCGGCGCCGCGCGATCGCTCGCAAGTGGCGGGACCGCCGTGGCGATGACGGCCCCTACCGGCCCTGGCGCCCTGATGGTGGGCGCGGCGACCACCGCCGTGGGCCTGGCCGGGCTCGTCGGCGGTGAGTTCGCCCTGCTGAAGCTGCAGGAGGCGCGCCATCGCCCTGCCTTTGAGGCCCGGCTGCGCGATGGCATCGATGAGGCCCGCCGAGACGTGGCGCGCTCGCTTGAAGGTGCCACCTCGGCCGCCGCCGCTCGGCTGGCGGAAGGGCTAGAGAGCCGGAGCGAGGAGGGCGAGCGGCTGCCGGGCAAACGTATGCCGAGCGAAGCGAGGCCCGATCACTATCGCATCCTCGGCCAGCTCAAGCGTCCGGCTGGCTCCGACGCCTGACACGAACACCCGACGCGGGCATCGCAGCGCGTCAGCGCCGACGGCCTTTGGCGTGCTGTTGGCTCAGACCCCGTGCAGGCGCCGATGCAGCGCATGAACCCGCTCGGCGAGCTCCGGCACCGGGCCCTCGACGGTGGCGCTCGGTACCACCTCCTGGATCGGCAGGGTGTTCACGGGCGGCGGGGCCACGCCCATCTCCTTGAGCCAGCCGCCGAGCTGCTCGGACGAGCTCGCGTAGACGATGCGCCCCAGCCCCACCCAGCCGTGGGCGGCCGCGCACATGGGGCAGTGCTCGCCGGAGGTGTAGACGGTGGCCCGGGCGCGCTCCTCGGGCGGCAGGTTCTCCGCGGCCCAGCGGGCCAGGAAGAACTCCGGGTGCTGGGTGGCATCGCCGCCGGCCACGTGGTTGTGGTCCTCGACCAGCACCGCCCCGTCGCCGCTCACCAGCACCGAGCCGAACGGTTCGTCGCCGGCCTCCAGGGCCTCCTCGGCGAGCTCCACGCAGCGCGCCAGGTGCTGCTTGTCGGTCTCGCTGATCATCGTCGTTCCCTCCATTGAATGTGGCGTGCCTCTCCATCATACGACTCGCCGGGGGCGTTTTCATGAGGGGGCGACGGCGTGTTGCAGCGATCCCGCTTGGGAACTGTTGCACGGGACTGCCACACTGAGGCGTCTGCCGTCAGGCTCCATTCATCGATCGGGGAGGGCACAATGAGCAACGGTCTCTATCAACGGCTGGAATGCGACTGCGGGGCGGTCTGCCTGCTGGCTTGCGGGGCGCCGCTCGGCAGCGCCGTGAACCCGGCCGGTGAACCCGTCACCCTCTGGCCTCGCGAGGCGGTGCAGGTCGGCGAGGGCGTGGAGGAGCTCGACTCGCGCGCGGGTGACGCGGGCGGCGATGTTCAGTCGTGTCGCCGCTGCGGCGAGGTGATGCTGATCGAGCATGATGAGGCGGACGTGATAGTCCTGTACTGGGCGCCCGATGATGAGAAGGTCGCGCCGGTGGCGGCCTCGCTGCGCGAGACCCTGGAGGCCCTGGGCTATCGCTTCGCCTCGAAGGACAACGGCTGACGGCGGGCCGCGGCCTCAGTGCTGGGGCGGGTAGCCCAGGGCTTCGCGCAGCCGTTCGGCGTGCTCCGCCACCCAGGTGGGGTCGATGGGCCCCCAGTCGCGAATCACGTAGGCACCGATGTTGTGGCGCTCGCCTGTCAGGTGCTCGAACTCGCAGACCATGTCCAACTCGGCCAGGGCGGCGAGGGTGTCCTGGGCGGTGCGCCGGGGCATGCCGGTGGCTTCCATGATGGCCGGCACGCTGGCGGCACCGCTGACCACCAGATGGGCCACGTAGAGGCGACGATAGAAGCTGGTGCGGGTCTTGCTCAGGGTCATGCGGTGCATCCTTGTGGGCTTATCGGTCGTGAGTCGGGCTCCGGCGATCGGCACGGCGCTGTGCGTGCCTCGCCTCATTGCCTGCAGTCTAGCGGCTTCGTTGCCCTCGACACCACGCCCGCCTGCGACCGGATCTCATGACCCCGCTGAGCCTTGCTCCTACCGCGTTTGCTGGTCTGAGTGCTCAGCGCTCCAGGAACCAGCCCTTCATGACGTCGGTGATGCGGCGCATCTCGGCATCGCTGGTGATGTAGGCGGGCATGGTGTAGAGCCAGCGGCCGAAGGGGCGCAGCCAGACGCCCTGGGTGCGGGCGAAGTCGGCCACGCCCTTGAGCGTGGCGGCGTCATGGACCTCGATCACCGCGGTGGCGCCCAGCACCCTGACATCCTCGACCTCGGGATGGGCGCGCAGCGCCTCATCGTTCACTAGCGTCTCGCGCAGCACGCTGTTGAGCGCCTTAATGCGGCCCAGGTAATCCTCCTCCTCGAACACCGCCAGGCTCTCCAGCGCCACTCGGCAGGCCAGCGGGTTGCCCATGAAGGTGGGGCCGTGCATGAAGGCGTGCAGCTCGCTGTCGCCGACGAAGGCGTCGTGTACCCGGTCGGTGGCGAGCGTCGCGGCGTGGCCCAGGTAGCCGCCGGTCAGCCCCTTGGAGAGCACCATGATGTCCGGCGTCACGTCGGCATGGTCGGCGGCGAACATCCGCCCGGTGCGCCCGAAGCCGGTGGCCACCTCGTCGAAGATCAGCAGCACGTCGAACTCGTCGCAGAGCTCCCGGGCGCCGCGCAGATAGTGGGGCGAGGTCATGTTGAGCCCGCCGGCGGCCTGCAGCAGCGGCTCCATCAGCAGCGCGCCGATCTCCTCGTGATGGGCCTCGAGCACGCTGCGCAGGGCGTCGAGGTCGGCCTGCACTTCCTCTTTACTGGCCTCGAAGGGGGCGGTGGGGGCGGGGGCGAAGTGGTGCTGAGGCAGGAAACCGGCGAACAGCGAGTGCATGCCCTCCTCGGGGTCGCACACCGCCATGCAGCCGGCGGTGTCGCCGTGGTAGGCCTTCATCAGCGTCAGCATGCGGTGCTTGGCCGGCTTGCCCCGCAGGTAGTGATACTGCACGGCAATCTTCATGGCCACTTCCATGCCCACCGAGCCGCTGTCAGAGAAGAACACGTGGTTCAGGCCCTTCGGGGTGACGCGCACCAGCTCACGGGCCAGGCGGTCGGCGGGCTCGTGGGTCAGACCGCCGAGCATCACGTGGCACAGCTCGTCGGCCTGCTCGCGGATCGCCGCCACCAGCCGCGGATGGCGATAGCCGTGGATCATGCACCACCAGGAGCAGGTGGCGTCGAGCAGCGTCTCGCCGCTCTCCAGGGTGAAGGTCGCGCCCTCGCCGCCGACCACCTTGGGGGCCGGGCGCTGGGTCTTGAGGTGGGCATAGGGGTGCCAGACGGGGGACGTCATCGGGCCTCCTGCAGTGAACGTGGCGTGTCGTCACCGGCACTCACCGGTGGCGTCAGATAGCGCCAATATCCTACCTGTAAACTCTCTTCCTATGAAGGTGTTTACAAGGGCGCGTGGCGGGCTTTATGAGGAGGTAGTAAAATAGTCTTCACAACCAAGGTAAGTGAAGTCGGGCCGCCGTTTGGTGCTGTCTTGTGTCGGTCCGGTGTCCTTTGAAGGGAATCAGGAGACACAGCATGATGCAGGCTTTAAGACGGTCCGCAGGGGGACGAGGGACGCTTCGTCGGGTTGAGCAGGCGGCGCTCGCCATGATGCATCAGGTTTCCGCCCGTTCGTGGCCTTCATGAACGTTGCTACGCCCGAGGTGAGGCTGCCCTGCGCCTCCCAGGCCCTGGCGGCCCTGGCCCGCGAGAGCCGAGCCCTGATGCAGGACGCCAACTGGGCCGATGGCGTCGATCGCCTGCTCGCCGAGATTGGTCGTAGTACCGGGGCCAGTCGCGTCTGGATCTTCCAGCTGCTGGAACTCAGGGAAGAGGCCGTGGTGCAGGACTACGTCTTCGAGTGGGCCGCCGCGCCTCGCTATCGCCAGCTGATGCAGCGCCGCTTCCGTTTCTTCCACTCTGCGCTGGGCGATCCCGTCTATCGACGCATGATCGAGGAGCGCCGCGCCGGCCAGGCCCACGACCTCTGCGTGCCGCGGATGTACGAGAGTCCGCTGCGGCGCCATCTTGAGAGCCAGCACATCCGCTCCATGGCGACGGTGCCGATCGTCGTTCATGGGGAATGGTGGGGTACCCTGGGGATCGACGACTGCGAGCGCGCCATCTCCTGGCAGGGGCCGGGGCTCGACCTGCTCACCACCGCCAGCGAGCTGATCGCCGCGGCTCTCTATCGTCACCAGCTGACCAGCCGCTCCCGCCAGCTCGAGCTCTTCCATCAGGTGACGAATTGCGGCGTCTGGGAGGTGGTGCTCTCCAATGGGCGGGTGTGGTGCTCCCAGGCCTTGAAGGCGCTGCTCGACTATCCCGCCACCTACCCCCGAGTGCCGCTGCGCCGGCTGCTGGCGCGCGTGCAACGGCAGGACCGCCAGCGCCTCTGGGCCGAGCTGCGGCGCGCCCTGTCTCAGCGCCAGGCAATGTGTCGGCTCGACGTGCGCCTGGCCCTCGGCGATGCTGACGAGCACTGGTTCGATCTGTTGGCGGAGATCCGCTGCGACGAGGCCGGGCGCCCCCAGATCATCGCCGGCATCCTGATCGATATCCGTCAGCGCAAGCGCGACGAGCAGGACGCCTGGCGCGCCGCCGAGTCGGACACCCTGACCGGGGCCCTCAACCGGCGAGGCCTGGCGAGATGGCTCGAGGCGCGCGCCGAGGCGCGGCGCCTTCACCTGCTGATGCTGGACATCGACCATTTCAAGCGCGTCAACGACGCGCACGGCCATCCCGCCGGCGACGCGTTGCTGCGTCTGCTGGCCCGGCGGCTGCGCGATGCGCTGCGTGAGGAGGACGCCCTGGTGCGCCTAGGCGGCGAGGAGTTTGCCGTCGTAGTGCGGGGCCGGGACGACGCCTCGGCGGTAGCGCTGGCCGAGCGGCTGCGGCGGATCGTGGTGGCGACGCCCTTCCGCCTGGGCCTGCCGGGGCAGGGCGAGGGGCTCAGCCTCGCGGTCTCGATCAGCCTGGGGGTGGCCCTGCTTCCCGGCGCGTCGGACGCTGCCGAGCGTCGCCTGTCGCTGGCGATGGCCTGGGCGGACGAGGCCCTCTATGCCGCCAAGCAGGCGGGGCGCGATCGCGTGCGGATCCATGAGAGCGTGTGCGAGCAGGCCGATGACCATCACCGAGCCAACGAGATCGAGGGCGATTGCGCCGGGTGAGCGCGGCATATGGTACGACAGAAAGAGGTCGACCGGCGTCGATGACGTCGGGTCAAGGGATTCGCATTACGCTGAGATGGTGCGGATGGGGAGACTTGAACTCCCACGCCCGAAGGCACCAGGACCTAAATAAAATCAACGTGGTACGAGATAAGCAAATATCATACCAATTCGCCAAAGTGTGCCAGTTAGTGTCCCCACTATGTTCGCGTTGCCGCGGCAGTTAATCCAGTGCGCCAAGTTAATCGCAGACCTGTTTAGCTATAGGTAATCTCTATTGGACAAAGTGCAAACGCAGTGCTTGCGCAACGATCCAGAATGTTATAAACTGCTGGGTAAGCTAGAACGGCGAAAGGCCCGAACCCATATCGCGCCAACGATACGAGCCCGAGCCTCTCTAGTGAGTGCAAGCACCATGTGGGGTGGTGCCTGACTAGCTCCTTTCTTTCACCGGCTAGTCTAGCTGCATAACGCCCCCATGGCAACAGAAATTGCCGTGGAGCTAGACCAAATGCGACATCTATTCGCACTGAGCGACATTCGCTCAACCTACCAACTTCGTAGCCTGGCTGCCGTTCAGCGGTGGTGCAAGCATCCCGCATTTCCCTCTCCCGTCGCCAGCTATGGTCCGACAAGTCGCCCGCTGTTCGATCCTGCTGCTATTGCCGCGTGGGTAGCCGAACACCGCCCCGAGTACGTCCAGCATGGGGAGGTGCGGTAATGGGTATGCAATTCGATTTGTTCGGCGCTCCGACCAAGCCTGTTTCTTTCCCTGCCGTGGGCTCAAGCAATGCCCGTTGCCTGTGGCTCATGCTCAATGAGGGATGGCTCGATAATGACCGCCTTCGTGCGTATGGCATGGGCAATGCCTCTCGCCGTGCCAAGGATTTGGTAGAGAATTACGGATGGCCCGTGGTGACTCGTTGGAAGTCGTTTTCTCGCCCTGATGGCGTGATTGTGTCAATCAAGGAATACCGCGTAGAGCCCGTATGGCTCCACGAACTAGTGCGTGACGACGAGGTATTTGCCGAACGTCTGGCCATGTGGGGTCTTGCACAGAACGACTACGAGCACGGCAAGAAAGGGGGTGAAGCATGAGCCAGTTACTAGCATCCCCCGACGCCGTGCGCCGCACCTATGGTGAGATGCAAGAACTGCGGGCCAGCCTTGCACGGTATGAGCAGCACGAGCGACCGGCACTGATGGTTGCCAATGCTGCCGCCTATCGCGAAGAGCTGTCGAGCGAGTGGGCAGTAGACCGCGAAGAAATCCGCGCCAAGCTGGCAGAGTGGCCCAACCGTCGCGCTGCTGAGTGGCACGAGCAGTGTCTCGACATGGCACAAACGGCGGGCGAGTACGAGTTCCTTCTCGATCACCCGGTTGGAACACAGATGCGGCAACTGCAAGAGGCCCTTTCGAGGGCCTTCCAGGCAGAAACCGGCATCACCCTGGCTGAGATCGACGACGCGGCAATGCAGGATCAGAACCGCATGATGCAGCAGCGCCAGCAGGAAGAGATGCCGGAAGGCGAGTGGCCGCACATGAAGAGCAGCGGCAAACCGTTGTCCACGCTGGCCAACTTCAAGCGGCTGCTAGCTCATTATGGTATTCACCCGCGCTATAACCTTATCGCCAAGCGTGACGAGTCGTTAGTCCCTGGTCTGTCCACCACTCGGGATAACCACGACAACGCGACGCTGGCGCACATCACGAGCCTGGCCCACCTCAACCGTTTGCCGGTAGGCGAGCTGGCGCCTTACATGCTCGCCGTTGCCGACGAAAACGCCTATAACCCCGTCCTTAGTTGGATCGAGTCGAAGCCTTGGGATGGCGAGGATCGGCTGGCCGACCTGCTGGATGGGGTGGCCGTCTCCGAGCAGTTCGATTACGAGCTGAAAGACATGCTTATCGCCCGCTGGCTGGTGTCGGCTGTAGCCGCCATCGCCAAGCCGTCCGGCTTCCATGCTCGTGGTGTCTTGGTCTTCACCGGCCCGCAAGGCATTGGCAAGACAAGCTGGTTCCGTAATCTGCTGCCCGAGCACCTTGGCGAGTATTTCAAGGAAGGCGCCACTATCGACCCATCCGATAAAGACAGCGTGACCGGCGCCGTCTCAAACTGGATCGTCGAGATTGGCGAGCTTGATGCCACGTTCCGTAAAGCTGACATCGCCCGCCTAAAGGCGTTCGTCACCAGCGGCGAGGACCGTATCCGCAAGCCGTATGCCCGCGCAGAGTCGATGCTGCCGCGCCGTACCGTGTTCTGTGGCTCTGTTAACGATAGCCAGTTCCTTGTCGATCCGACTGGTAACTCTAGGTTCTGGACGGTCGAAGTCACCGCGCTGCACTATGAGCAGCCTTGCGACGACCTTCAGCAGCTTTGGGCGCAAGTCTATGAGCTGTACAAGGCCGGTGAACAGTGGTGGCTGACGCCTGACGAAGAGAAGCGGCTGGCTTCCTCGAACAGCGACTTTGAGCAAGTTGATCCGCTGGAACAAATGCTTCTCGATACCTTCGCGATTGATGAGCCAGCATTCCAGCGCATGACCTCAACCGAGGTGCTGAAGGCCATGGGTATCGACAAGCCCAACCGTAGCCAGGCAAGCCGGATGGGGATTCTGCTACGCCAACGCTTTGGCGAGCCGAAACGTAGCAATGGCCGAACGATGTTCAACCTACCTGCTCGACGAATCTAGTCAAACCAAGGCCCCGTCATCGTGCGGGGCTTTTTTGTAGCCAAATCAATTCCGGTGCCGTAGAGCAGTGCCTGGCGAAGAGTGCTAGGGTTATATTTAGGTTTTCTGTTTCAGGGTTATGCTAATGAGAATCAGTTTATTTATCGTGATTTTAGCAGTTTTGGTGATTGCAGGGTGTGCTAACCGGGCGTCCAATGAATATCATTATCCGAATAAAAGAGATCTTGATCGAATAGACAGAGAGCTTGGGGGTTTAATTGATGCTGGGGATATTAATTTACTTGCAGAGAATATGAGGCGAGCTTATCGAATGCCTAACGATTTAAAGGGCGAGCCTTTATATTTAGAGCTTGAGGAATGGGATAGGGCCTATGAGTTTTTTTCGCGAGAGTTTTATAATGATCTAGTGGGTCGTGATGCTGAAGCTGCCAGGAATCTTTATAATTTTGATGACTACTGTAAGTTGAAGATTGGGACTACTTGTGCGGAAAGCGCTAGAGAAATGGTAGCAGCTAATAACAGAATCGATAACCAACGTATGCAAGATGAGCTTTGGAAGAAGGTAGAAGATATTCGAAAAGGCATTGCTTCAGTGGAAAGCGTTGATGAGGCTAGAGCTTTGCACGTGCCAAGTAATGGGGGTAAATTGTTATTCAACCCCAGTGTTGGTGGTGGTGATGGTAAGTATTACGAGTTAACGACATTTATAACCAGCAAGAGAGGGGGAGCGTATTTGTCATGGTGGCCGGATGTTAGTTGGGATATGCACCCTGTTGGTTGTGTGATTATTAATCCCGTTCTGCACGGGGATATATATTTTAATCAGGCTGTGAGAGTGATCGGGAAATACGTTGGTAATAGAGAGGTTCGTATATCGAGCGGGATTTTTGCGATGGTTCCAGTGTTTTCCGATGCTCATGTCTTTCCACGATAGAGCTGCTCGATAATTCTGGAGCGACATCGGTTTACTGAAACCCGCCACTGAGCGGGTTTTTAAGCTATTGTGCATCGAAGATGCACTGGGGGATGCACTGGGGGATGCACTGGGGGATGCACTGGGGGATGCACTGGGGGATGCACTGGCTCAAACCCGCATGGTTGAGCGGTTCGCGGCCAATTAGTGCAACGTAGTGCATCCCCTTTCCCAACATTTGGAAAAAAATAGGTAAGGCCAGCATATTACCCAGGAGTGCTGGCGCCTTGCTCGGGGCGCATAGTATTTATTTTTCCTCGATAACGATGCACTAGGATGCACTATCAGTCTGAAAGCCCCGCCGTTGCTGGGCTCGCAGCAGTGCATCATGCAGTGCAACCCCCCTTGTGACCGTTGCACTGGGGATGCACTGCACCCCACCTGATACGCACGTCTAGAGCAGGCCCCTACCCGCGACAGTGCCGAGCCGCGCCACTGCCAGTCCGCAGATGGAATTATCCGCCCGATACCCGACCGATGCGCTGGAGACGCGAGCAACTAGCGGGGGATGGGCGGCTTATACATGCCCGACCTCTCATGCTGCGAACGCAGCAAAAGCAAGATTATCCGTCTTATCTTGACTTCCACCTGATAGACTCGACCTATCGTCGTTTGTCATCCTGATAGGCTCCTGCTATAATATGGCTACAGGTTAATAGGACACGTTAATGAGCGAACGACTGCCAAACGGACAATTCCCCAAGGGGAGGAGTGGCAACCCCGCTGGCCGCCCCAAGTCGGCCTCAACCGAGCTGCGCCGGTCCCTGGCCGAGCATGGGACCGCCGTTGTCGAGAAGGTGGTATCCGCCGCACTGGCTGGCGATATGACTGCCGCCAAAGTGGTTATTGACCGCCTGCTGCCGCCACTGAAGGCACAGCCCGCACCGATCCATGTGGATCTTGAAGGCGCGGATGGTCTGGCAGGTGTATCTCGCCGCCTGGTTGACGAGGCCGCCGCTGGTCGAGTGCCTGCCGATGTGGCATCGCAGCTTGTCGCCGCGTTGGGGCAGGTGGCACGGATCACCGAGATTGACGAGCTAGAACGCCGACTGGCGGCGCTGGAGTCTGCGCAGTGAACCGGCGTCTCGATGCCCGCTTAGCCGAGCTGGAGCGGCAGACCGTCACCGTGTCCGGCATTGATCGAATCATCTTGATACCTGGCCGAGATGGCGACCCGCTGGAGGGCGTCACCCTGGAGCGGCAAGCGTCCGGCGAATGGAGCAGCCGCCCGGTAACACGGGAGGACGTATGCGACAGCGCCTAGTCAATCGCCTGACCGCCCTCGAGTCCCGACGCCCGACCAACCATTGCCGCACCCTTGCCGACTTCTACCGCGACCTTCAGGAAAGTCCAAGCTTTATGGCCGACCTCTATCGCGGATTTATCGAAACCGGCTCCGTTAATCCCACTCCACATAAATCAGTATCACGCGCTGAAGCTGAGCGTACTTATCACGAGGTTATGAAATGAAAGAAATATCTCCCGACTTTGTATTGGGCCTTTTTTGCGGATCAGCTTATATGGCCGCATTAGTCACTCTTATTCAAATGTTCATCTAATAGAGAAGCCACATGAACCTGACCGACCTGGAACAACTCACCGCCGCCCAGGACGAAGCGCAACGCGCCGCCGTTGAATCCGTCCGTGGTGCCCATTCTGCCGCCCTCGAGGGCGCCCAGACGCTGCGCGACGAGCTAGCCGAGGCCATGGGGCAGGGCGACGAACGCGAGGCCCTGCGAGCCATCATCGAGGCCGCTGCCGAGAAAGAGCTTACCGGCAAGCAAGGCCGCGAGATGGCTGGAATCATCGTCGGCCAGTTTGCCGCCGCCGTGGCCGACATGCCGCTGCCTGCCAGCGTGTCCCGTAACGGCTCCGAGCTGGTGGCCCGTTGTGCCAGCGCCGCCAACGGATACGCCGCCGATCAGCAGCGCCAACTGTTCGCCGCCCTGGTGCTCGCCTGCCTCGACCGAAGCGTAAAAACCGGCCTCCTTTCATTCCCCAGCCCCGCCGAATGGGCCGACAAGCCCAGCATCGAGGGGCTTCGTACTATGGGCAAAGTAATGGACCCCGAAGCCGTGGCCGCCCTTGAGGCCGAGCACGTAGCCCGCGCCGCTGAGCTAGCCGAGGCACAACGCTATGTCGATGCGCTGGAGCAGGCCCGCCCGGCGCTGTTCGTGCTGGCTGAAGGCGTCGAGCCCAGCACCACCGTTCGCAACCGTCGCGGCGGCTCTGTGGGTATTGGCTCTATCAAGCTTGAGGCAGGCGACACTGAGCTTTCCGCCGAGCAATACGCCGCCGTTCGTAATAACGCTTCGTTCCGCGCCCACCTTGAGGCCGGGGCGCTGGAGATCGTTTCTACCGCATCGCTTGTGCAGGAGGCATGACATGACCAAACACTACTTCCGCGACGTACCCCCCGCCCGTGGCCACTGGATTCAGCCCGGCACCGATGCGGCGACCATTGGCCGCAAGATCGTTGGTAACGCGATGCGCGAGTTTCTAGCCCGCCACCCCGAGGAGTCTGCAACCATGACCACGACCACCGACGCACAGCGCCAACGCGAGGCCGCCCGGCAGGAATGGATCGAGCGGCGCCAGGGGCAGGCGACCATCGACAGCGCCTATGAGAAATACATGGCCGAAAAGGTAGCGGCATCCAAGCCGCTGAGCCCCGACGCCGCCTCGAGCTACCGCCGCGACCTTGGCACCAGTGACGCCCAAGCCCAGCGGGACAAGGCACACGCCGATTTTCTGGCCCGTCGCCATGGGGGTGGCCAATGAGTTTCGGAAAGCGTCGGCAGAATCTGGGCAGCCGTGGCCACCGCGCCGCCCAAACGGCAGGCGGACACACAGCCGCCAAACACCACAACACGCGGGCCGAGTCTCCTACTGTGGCCCGCCTTCGCTCCAAGATGGGGGGCCTTAAATGCACCCGGTAACACAAGCATTCAGCGCCATCGCCGCCCAGCTTGGCATCACGACGACCGAGGAATTCAAGGCGTTCGTCTCCGAAACGAACGCCGATGTTGAACGCCACGTTCGCGCCCACGATGACGACCCGCTGGCTTTCATCCAAACCCCACCCGCGCCTCGTGATGATACCGACGCAGCGGCTATTGGCGTGGCAACCGCGCTGCTGGTCGCGCTGGCTATCCAGCGCGGCGAGATGACCGCTGACGAGGCGCTGGCAATGCGAGAGGTGCTGCACTGATGGCTGAAACTATTTCGGATTTACTGGTTGGGTTATCCCTTGACACCGATGCGGCTAGCTTCCAGAAGGGCCAATCCGCCCTCGTAGGCCTTCGCAACAATGCTCTATCCGCAGGCGCCGCCATCACTGCCGCCGCAGGCAGCGCCACGGCAATCACCCGCATGGCCGAGACGCGGGCCGCTGCTGGCTTCATGGCCGAATCCTTGGGGCTGTCCGCCGATGAAGCCGACCGGCTGGGCTTCGCGTTCCAGCAGGTGGGCGGCGATGCCAGCAACGCTCTAGGCGCACTGCGCCAAATGCGTGACCTCCGCGACCAGTTCACCCGAGGCGAGGGCGCACTATTCACCGCCGGCGAATTCGGCATTCAGGCCGGGCCGATTGCAGCCGCGCAATCCGAGATGCAGGCGCTACTTGAGTTGTCTGAGCAGTTGCAAGGGCTTAACGAGACGCAGCGCAATCTCGCGCTTGGCGATCTCGGATTTGAAGGCACTGGCATCGCTAACCTGCTGCGCGGCGGGCCGGGCGAGTTTCGGGCGCAACTGGAGCAAGCCGCCGAGTTTAGGACACTGACCGAGGAGGAGATCGAGACAAGCAAAGAAGTCGTCCGAGCGGTTAACGAACTGTCCCGCGCGATGGATGAGATGGGCGACAAACTCGTGGTAGAGGCTGGCCCCGAGTTAACGCGCATCATCGACTTTTTGACCAAGTACCTGCCGGACGCTGGCGAGTCGGCAGGTGACAAGTTTATCCGCGAGACGCCATGGTTACCCGACTGGCTGGCCGATGATGTGGGCAAGTATTTGCCATCGCTCGGGCCGGGTGATGACGCGCCACAGCCTCAGTCGTCCACGGGCAGCCCGAGCATGGACGAGCTTCTAGACGCTGTGGGTGCTGTGGAGTCCGGCAACCGCCACCGGGACGCACAAGGGCGCCTCATCACCAGCCCAGCCGGGGCTCGCGGGCAGTACCAGATAATGCCGAACACTGGGCGAGATCCGGGCTTCGGCGTCATGCCGTTGCAATCCGACCTTGTGGCCGAGCATGAGCGGTTCGCGGAAGATTACCTTGGCGCCCTGCTGCGCGAGTTCGATGGCAACATGGATGCGGCGCTGGCGGCCTATAACACTGGCCCAGGCCGAGTTAGTAGGCTGCTGAAGCAATACGGGCCTGGTGACTTCCTGCAACACGCGCCCCAGGAAACGCAGGACTACGTGCCGCGCGTCCGTGGGCATCTTGGCGATAACCCCCAGGCGGGCGTGACGCAGAACATAAACTTCACTATCAATGGCGCGACCGATCCTGAGGCCGTTGGCCGCGTGGTCGATAAGCGGGTTCGCGAGTTCGCCAGCCGTGGCGCTGCCAGCTACCGGAACAAGGTTACATGAGTGCCGCCGAGCTGCTGGACCTCCACACGGACGTGGAGCCGCTGGGCGCTGAGGAAGTGGCCGAGCTGGCTGAGAGCTGCGCGAACCTTTGGGGGAAGGCGCTTGGCATTTTCTATTCTGACGCCCAGGCCGCCTGGCGTGGCGTCAAATACCCGCCTGATGGCGGCGAGGCGCTGGAGGATCTTCTAGGCACCCGCGAGCTACTGGCGAACCTGCTGGCTGGCTATGGTGGCGACATGGACGCCGACCGGCTGGGCGACTTGATGCTCGATGCCCTAGAGGCGGGCCGCAAGTTCGCCCCCGCCGCCATGACTCGGCCCGTGCCCGAGGTGGTCGAGGATTATGTCGGCTGCCGTCCGCCCGCGTGGGTTTAGATGCCCCAGTTCAGACGCTCCACCAACTCGTAAAGCATCGGTAATCGCTGAAGCTTGTCGCCGTCCGAGCCGTAATGATCCGTCATAGATTGCGCTGAATGCCCCAATAGCCACGAGATGGCGTGACCCTGCCCACCCCTTAGCCGCAACTCCTCCGCGACCGTGTGACGGTATCCGTGGAAGTCTGGCGCTATCCCCAGCTTCGCCCGCTGGCGCGTGAACCATTTCGACGGCTTGAATCCGTAGCGCCCCTGCCATGGCTCCACATCGAATAGCCTTTCATTCTCCTTACGGCTCGCCACTAGATCGAGGAGCCCGAGTTCGATTAATCGACTATGAATCGGCACTAGTCGCCATGATCCGGCATTCTTGATTTGCCGCCCATCGCGCCCATGGATGTCGATGTGGTAGATGTCGCCATGCTGGAGTACGTCACCCGGCGCCAGTGCCGCCAGTTCCTCTAGTCGCGCCCCGGTATAGACGCCGAGCAGGGGTAGCCAGTAGCGCCAGCCCGTCGCCTGCTGGTGAGCATCAAACCATAGCGCCAGTTCGTCCCGCGTCCATGTCTTGCGCTTGGCTGTGGCCTTGCTGCGTTTCGGCTTGATGCCCGTTAACGGATTGGCGCCGAGATACCCGAAGTTGACCAGCCACGCTGCATAGGACGAGACCAGTGTGGATATATTGTTCTGCGTGGTGGCGCTGATTCGCTGATAGTCGCCTGCCTGTATCTCGTCCAACGTCATGGATGCTTGCCGCCCCAGGCTGCGCCGGGCCGGGTAGTCGGCCAGCCGCTCCACGAAGTCACGCGCTGCCGCCTTGTCGAAGCTATCCGCAGGCATGTCGCCGACTAGCTCCACCATGACGCCGAGGGCATGGCGTGACTGGTGCCGCGTCCTGTCCCTGGCATCGACAAGCTGGTGGCTTGCATAGCGTTCCCACAAGGCCGAGAGGGTAGGGTTAGGGGCAGGTGCTTGGCGTGGCGTGTGTCGCCGCCTTGGCCGTTCTGAGAGCTGCTGGCGCAACTCGTCCAGCGACTCGGCATCATGGATCAGCGACTCGGCCTTGAGGCGCAAATTTGCTGCCTTGGCTCGTGCCTCGTGCTTATCTGTGGTGGCAAGTGATAGCCGGAGTTCAACTCCTAGATGCTGATAATCAGCGGGAATACGCCATCTGAAATGATAAGCACCGGACGGTTTGCGGACAGTGAAGGGGATTGCCATTGTGTGACCACCTGTGTGACTCGGTGGCACGATTTGGCGCGTATCTAGTTGATTATACTGAGATGGTGCGGATGGGGAGACTTGAACTCCCACGCCCGAAGGCACCAGGACCTAAACCTGGCGTGTCTACCAATTCCACCACATCCGCACGGATAGGCAGGCGTGCACATTCTACGGACGCCTTCGCGCAAGTCAATCGACATCGGGCAGCACCAGGTGCTCGGCGGCCGCTGCAGCCAGCGCTTCGTGTCCCTCGGCCGCGAGCCTCGGCACCACGCCGAGGCAGGGGGCATCGAGGGTGGCGTCGAGGGTCGCCAGGTTGTCGCGGTAGAGGGCATCGTCCGACGCGAAGCCAGGATCGAGGAGGTTGCCCACCCAGCCGGCCAGCCGCAGGCCGTCGGCGCGGATTGCATCGCAGGTGAGCCGGGCATGGCTGATGGCGCCGAGGCGCAGCCCCACGACGAGGATGACCGGAAGCTCCAGGCGCACCGCCAGCCCCGACAGGTCCTCGCGGTCGTTGAGCGGCACCCGCCAGCCGCCCGCCCCCTCGAGCAGCGTCAGATCGCGATCTAGGACGAGCGGCGCCCGGGCATGCTCCGCCAGCGCCTCGAGCGTCGGCGTCGCCCCGGCTCGGCGGGCGGCCAGGTGCGGGGCGATAGCGGGCGCGAAGGCGAAGGGATTGATCGTCGCGTAGGGCAGGGCCGGCCGGGTCTGCGCCTCGAGGGCCAGGGCATCGGCGTTGCGCAGCCCCTGGGCGGTCTCCTCGCAGCCGGAGGCCACGGGCTTGAGGCCCAGGGTGGTGAGGCCGCGGCGCCGGGCCAGGGCGAGCAGGCCGCTGGTGACGAGGGTCTTGCCGGCATCGGTGTCGGTGCCGGTCACGAAGTAGGCGGGCATGTCAGGTCGAGAGCTCCAGGGTCAGCAGGCGGTAGGTGACGGGCAGCCCCTCGGGCTCGCGCAGCGCTTCGAAGCGCCGCGCCGCCCGGGCCAGGTCGGCTCGCGTCAGCCGGGCACCGGGCCGCGCGACCTGGGCCCCGACGCCCTTGATCGAGGCCATGACCGCGGCGAGGTCGGGATAGTGAAAGCGCGCGGCGACCTCGCGGCAGTCGACGCGGCGAAAGCCCGCCGCTCGGGCCGCGCGGCGATGCTCGCCGGCGTCGCGGAAGGCGAGCAGGGCGGCCGGGCGCTCGGGGTGCGACCAGGCGTGGTTCACCTCGGCCAGGGTGCCGGGGGCGAGGGTGTTGATCAGGGCGCGACCGCCGGGGCGCAGCACGCGTCGCACCTCGGCGAGCACGGACGCGAGGTCCGGGCACCACTGGATCGCCAGGTTGGAGACCACCAGGTCCAGGCTCGCCTCACTCAGCGGCAGGACGGCAGCATCGCCACACAGCCAGCGCACGGGGTCGCCGTGGGTCCGGCGGGCCTCGTCGAGCATCCCCGGGGCGAGGTCGAGCCCGATCACGCGGCAGTCCGCACCGTAGCGCGCCTTGAGCCCGGCGGCCGTCTCCCCCGGGCCGCAGCCGAGATCCAGTACCGCCCCGGCTCGCTCGGGAAGCCGCGCCAGCAGCGACGCGGCCATGGCCCGCTGGGCGCTGGCCCGCTCGGCATACTGCGGGGCGGCCCGGGAGAAGGCGCGAGCGACGCGTCCCCGCCAGCCGGCCTGTTCGGCCGATGCCTGTTCTATCAAGGGCGGCGTGGCGCGGCGAGGCGCGTCCGCCAGGGGTTCTGGAAGAGCCATCATGGCGCTCGCTCCTCGGCGATGGCGGCCAGGCACTCCGCCAGGGCGCGTGGCTGGCTGAGCATCGGGCAGTGGCCCGCGTCAGCGAGGCGAACGTCGGCCGCGTCGCGGTCCGACGGGGGCAGCAGGGGGTCGTGCTCCCCGACGATTCGCCAGATCGGGCAGGGCGGGGCGGCCAGGGAGTGGCGATGGTCGAGCCGGGCCAGCTGGCCGAGCCCCGCGGCCAGGGTCGCCGACGGGGCGGCGGGTTCGGGGCCGAGCAGCTCGAGCAGTTGGCGATGGGCCGCCCGCGGCGAGGGCTCACCGCGCAGCTGCCAGCGCAGGAAGTGGGCTCGCGTCGTCGCCGGGTCGCGGCGGAAGGCGGTGCGAAAGGTCGCGAGGTCTTCGTGCGAGACGCCGTCGGGATGGCAGAAATGCGCACCCATGCCGAGCAGCACCAGGCCGCGGGGGGTGGGCAGGTGGTCGAGCAGGGCCGCGGCGAGCAGGCCGCCCAGCGACCAGCCCACCCAGACGGCGTCTTCCGGCAGGTCGGCGGCCATCGCCTCGGCTAGCCCGGCGAGGTTCTCGGGGTCGTCCAGGGCGGGGCGGGTCGCGTAGCCGGGCCAGTCGGGAGTCGAGACCTTTAAGCCGGCCTCACGCCGATTGGGCCAGTGCGCCGCCAGCGGTCGCCAGATGCGCGCATCGCAGCCCCAGCCGGAGAGCAGCACCAGCGGCCTCATGCCGACACCTCCGCGGCGTGCAGCGCGGCCAGGGCCTCGAGCAGCGCCTCGAGATCCTCGTCGGTGTGGGCCGCGCTCAGGGTGATGCGCAGCCGCGCCTCGCCGCGGGGCACGGTGGGCTCGCGGATGGCGCCGACCAGGATCCCGCGTTCGCGCAGCCGGGCCGCCCAGCGCATCACGCGCTCGCTGTCGCCCAGCACCAGGGGCTGGATGGGCGTGGTGGAGGGCGAGAGCGCGAGCCCGAGCCGGGCGGCCTCGGCGCGAAAGCGCGCGATCCGCTCGGCCAGGCGCATGCGCCGCTCGGGTTCGGCCTCGAGCAGGTTCAGCGCCTCGAGGGTGGCGGCGGCCACCCCGGGCGGCTGGGCAGTGGTGTAGACGTAGGGGCGGGCGAACTGGATCAGGTGATCGATCAGCGCCTGGCTGCCGGCCACGAAGGCGCCGGCGGAGCCCAGCGCCTTGCCCAGGGTGCCGACCAGCACCGGCACGCGCTCGGGACCAACAGCCCGGCCCGCGCAGCCGTCGCCGTGCTCGCCCAGCACGCCAAGCCCGTGGGCGTCGTCGATCATCAGCCAGGCGTCGTGGAGGGCGCAGGTCTCGGCGAGCCCGGCGACGTCGGCCACGTCGCCGTCCATGCTGAACACCCCGTCGCTGACCACCAGGCGGCGCCCGTCGGCCGGCGCACGGGCGAGCAGCCGCTCGAGATCGTCCAGGTCACTGTGATGGAAGCGCCGCGAACGGGCCCCCGAGAGTCGGCCGCCGTCGAGCAGCGAGGCGTGGTTCAGGCGGTCCTGGTAGAGCCGGGTCTCGCCGTCGCAGAGCGCCTGCAAGGTGCCAAGGTTGGCCATGTAGCCGGTGGAGAAGAGCAGCGCCGCCGGGCGCCCGGTCAGCTCGGCCAGGCGCTGCTCGAGCGCCTCGTGAACCGCCAGGTGACCGCTGACCAGGTGCGAGGCTCCGGCCCCGGCGCCATCACGGCGCGCGCCCTCGGCCTGCGCCTCGGCGAGGCGCGGATCCCGCGCCAGGCCCAGGTAGTCGTTTCCGGCGAAGTCGCGAAGCGGCCCGCGGGGGTGGTGGGTGCGGCGCGCACGCCAGCGGCCGCCGTCACGCTGCGCGGCGGCCCGCGCGCTGAGGTGGCTGGTCCAGGCATCCGACATAGGGTTCACAGCCGACATGCGGGTCAGGCTTGGGCGGCGTCGTAGGCGAGCCGGCCGGCCGCGCTCTCCTGCGCCGCCGCGGCCTGACGCACTGCATTGGCTTCCAGAGCGGCCGTCAGGGCGGCCTGCTGGCCCGCCTCGTCGGTGCAGGTTTCACGGCGCTCGGGGTGCAGGCCCAGCCGGTCGAAGAGCGCGCGGTCCTTCTCCACCTGGGGGTTGCCGGTGGTCAGCAGGGTGTCGCCGTAGAAGATCGAGTTGGCCCCGGCCAAGAAGGCCAGCGCCTGGGTGGAATCGTCCATCTGCTCGCGGCCGGCGGAGAGACGCACGTGGCTCTTCGGCATCAGGAGTCGGGCCACGGCGATGGCGCGGATGTACTCGATGGGGTCGAGGTCTTCGACGTTTTCCAGCGGCGTGCCGGGCACCTTGACCAGCATGTTGATCGGCACTGACTCGGGATGCGGCTCGAGCTTGACCAGCTGCTGTAGCAGGGCGGCGCGATCGCGGGGCGCCTCGCCCATGCCGAGGATCCCCCCCGAGCAGACCTTCATCCCCGCCTCGCGCACGTTGCCCAGGGTCTCCAGGCGGTCGGCATAGGTGCGCGTGGTGATGATCTCGCCGTAGTAGTCCGGCGAGGTGTCGAGGTTATGGTTGTAGTAGTCCAGGCCGGCCTCGGCCAGCCGGCCCGCCTGGTCGGTGTCGACCATGCCGAGCGTCATGCAGGTCTCGAGCCCCAGCTCCTTGACCCGGCGCACCATCTCCAGCACCACCTCGAGGTCGCGCTCCCGCGGGCTCTTCCAGGCTGCGCCCATGCAGAAGCGGCTGGCGCCGGCCTCGCGTGCGGCGCGCGCCTGCTCGACGACCTTCTCGATCTCGAGCAGCTTCTCCTTGCCGAGCCCGGTGTTGTAATGGCCCGACTGCGGGCAGTACTTGCAGTCCTCGGGGCAGGCGCCGGTCTTGATGGAGAGCAGGGTGGAGACCTGCACGGCGTTGGCCTCGAAGTGGGCCCGGTGCACCTGCTGGGCGCGAAACAGCAGGTCGTTGAAGGGCAGGGCGAACAGCGCCTCGATCTCCTCGAGCGACCAGTCGTGGCGGACCTCGCTTCGTGTGGCTAGGGTCAGGGAGTCGGGGCGGGATTCTTGGGGCGCAGCAGGCATGGCGGGCTCGCTTATGGTCAACTGGTCGTGGATATCGAGGTTGACGGATAGCCTACGGCCTGCGGCGGGCATGTCAACCGGCGGAGTGAGTGGAGTTGACGGCTGGCTGCGCCGGGCCCTGCCCGGTCGCTGCGCGTTCTGCCTGGCGGCATTGCCGGGAGAGGCGCCATGGTGCGCGGCCTGCTTCGCGGAGCTGCCCTGGAACCTGCCGGCCTGTGATGGCTGCGGTGAGCCGCAGCCCCCGGCCCAGGCGGGGCTGCGCTGCGGGCGCTGCCTGCGTCGTCCCCCAACGTTCGACCGGGCCAGGGTGCCGCTGCGCTACACCAATGAGGTGGCCGGCCTGGTGCAGCGCTTCAAGTTCGACGCCTCGCCGCGGGCCGGGAGCCTGCTGCTCGAGCTGCTGATGACGCGGCTCTCGGCGGATGCCAGGGCCTGGCCCGAGGCGCTGGTGGCGGTGCCGCTGCATCCGCGCCGCGCGCGGGGACGCGGCTTCGACCAGGCGCTGTGGCTCTCCCGGCGCCTTGCTTTACGGCTCGGCTGCCCGCTGGTAAGCGCCCAGCGCCTGCGGGACACGCCCAGCCAGCGCGGCCTGGACCGCGGCGAGCGGCGCAAGAATCTGCGCGCGGCCTTTGTTGTACCGGCGACACTGCCCGGGCGGGTGGCGCTGGTCGACGACGTCGTCACCACGGGGGCGACCCTGGAGGCGCTGGCCGTGGCCTGTCGCCGTGCCGGCGCTCGCGAGGTGGAGGCCTGGGCGGTGGCGCGCACGCCCCTCCACGACCGCTGATCCGGGCTCTGGTAGAGTGTTTCCCTTTACCCCTGCCGGAGCCTTCCATGGAGACCAGACCCCATCCCTTCGCCGATCTCTCGCCCGCCAGGGTCGTGGCGGCGGTGGAGTCGCTCGGTTTCTGGCTGCCCGGGGAGCCCTTCACCCTGAACAGCTACGAGAACCGGGTCTTCCTGGTGCACGACGACGAGCGCCGCCGCTGGGTGGTGAAGTTCTATCGCCCCGAGCGCTGGACGGATGCCCAGATCCGCGAAGAGCACGCCTTCCTGGCCGAACTCGCCGAGGCCAAGGTGGCCGTGGCCGCCCCCTGGCGAGACGCGGCGGGCGAGAGCCTGCATCGCGCCGAGGGCTTTCGCTTCACGCTCTTCCCGCACCTGCCGGGCCAGGCGCCGGAGCTGGAGAACCCGACTCACCTGTTCGCCCTCGGCGAGCTGATCGGCGCGGTCCATGCGGTGGGCGAGCGGGGGCGCTTCGCGCATCGTCGCTCGCTTGATCTCGACGGCATGGTGCTGGAGGCCCGCGACAAGGTGCTGGCGAGCCGCTGGCTGGATCGCCGCCAACGTCCGGCCTACCGGCGCCTCTGCGACGCGCTGCATGCACGGCTCGCCGCCCATGCCCAGGATCTCGGCCAGATGATCCGCGTGCAGGGCGACTGTCATATCGGCAACGTGCTTGGTCGCGATGAGCACTTCGCCCTGGTCGATTTCGACGACTGCCTGATGGCGCCCGCCATCCAGGATCTGTGGATGCTGTTCACCGCCCA
Organism: Halomonas saccharevitans; assembly: GCF_032333995.1. Taxonomy (NCBI): domain Bacteria; kingdom Pseudomonadati; phylum Pseudomonadota; class Gammaproteobacteria; order Oceanospirillales; family Halomonadaceae; genus Halomonas; species Halomonas saccharevitans. The sequence continues at coordinate 730,237 of NZ_JAVXUR010000001.1, read as the reverse complement.
GGAGGAGGGAGAGCGTCAGATGCAGCTTTCCGAGGTGCTCGAGGGCTACGAGCAGCACCGCGACTTCGAGCGTGGCGAGCTCGCCCTGGTGGAGCCGCTGCGCACCCTGCGCCTGCTGCGCCACAGCGCCTGGCTGGTGGATCGCTGGGAGGACCCGGCCTTCCCGCTAGCCTTTCCCTGGCTTGCCGATGCCGGCTACTGGGATGGCCATCTGCGCCTGCTGGAACAGCAGCGCCAGGTGCTCGAAGCGGCGCCGCGCTGGCTGGCCTGAGGGCGTGCTGGCCCGAGAGGAAGATGGACGAAGGAGAGAAGGAGAGAAGGGCGTTAATGCAGGACGCACCCCGCGGGGTGCGTCCTGCAGCATATCGCGGGAGCGAGTCGAGCAAGCACGTCGCGAAAGCACGGTACGAAAGCACGTTACGAAAGAGTCGACGCTCAGTCGTCAGCGGGACCGGTCTCGGCGGGCGTCGGGTTGGCAGTGCCCTCGCCCTGGCGGCGCTGGGCGTTGATCTCGGCCGCCGGATTATCCTGCTGCTCGATGGCCAGGTCGCTGGCCAGGCGCAGCTGGAAGGTCTGCTGCGGGGGCAGGCGGCATTCGCCACCCTGGCAGGCGGGGATGCCGAAATCGCCGTCGGCGCCATAGGCGGCGGCGGAAAGTTCGCCGCTGTAGATCTCGCTCTCGCTGCCGTCGGTCTCGATGCAGGTCAGGGCCTGGGTGGTCAGGCGGATGCGCTCACCGTCGAGACGGGCGTTGCCGACCACCACGCAGTATTCCGGCAGGGAGTGGGAGGCACTGCCGCCAGCGACCGGGTGAATGATCAGGTCGTCGTGCGCTGGTTCCTGGGCGGTAAGCGTCAGGGTCTCGATGACCTGGACGTCGAGGGTCGCATCTATTGGCAGTTCGAGGGTGTCGCTCATGGCCAGGCTCGGCACCGTTAGGGCAGCGGCCATCAGCAGAGAGGCAGGGGTCTTGATCATGTCGGGCTCTCGAGGGTGATTTGGGCGCAGCATGAAGCAGGCATAAGCCTATCACAGGCCGGCAGACCCGGCAGCCCTCGGGGATGGGGGGAGGCGCGACACGATGTCACTGGCCGGCCCGACGCTACCCTGCGTCGATGGTCGTCATGCGCTAGAATGTGGGTTCCTGGATTCTTTTGTTGTACAGAATGTGGATGTTGTATATCTTCTGTACACGATACAACCATGATGGCCGGGCTATCCACCATCGACACGCCGGACACCGACTCTGCCACGGGGCCTGACCATGACCGAAGAACTCGCCAACCATTACCGCCACATCATTCACGAACTGGGCGAGAACCCCGACCGAGAGGGCTTGCGCGACACGCCCAAGCGCGCCGCCAAGGCGATGCAGTTCCTCAACCGCGGCTACAGCCAGTCGCTCGAGGAGATCATCAACGGCGCGGTGTTCGAGTCGGAGACCGACGAGATGGTGCTGGTCAAGGACATCGAGCTTTACTCCATGTGCGAGCACCACCTGCTGCCGTTCATCGGCAAGTGCCACATCGCCTACCTGCCCAGCGGCAAGGTGCTGGGGCTCTCCAAGTTTGCCCGCATCGTCGATATGTACGCCCGGCGCATGCAGATCCAGGAGAACCTGACCCGCCAGATCGCCGAGGCGGTTCAGCAGGTGACCGAGGCCCGGGGCGTGGCGGTGGTGATCGAGGCGCGCCACCTGTGCATGATGATGCGCGGGGTGGAGAAGCAGAACTCCAGCATGACCTCCTCAGTGATGCTCGGCGCCTTCCGCGAGAAGCAGAGCACCCGCCAGGAATTCCTCACCCTGGTCAACGGCCGCTGATTTCCCCGCAAGGAGCCTCGATATGCCGATTCACGCCCTGGACGATCAGCACTTCGACCACGACATGGCCACGATCCGCATCAAGAACCTGCGCCTGCGCACGCACATCGGCATCAAGGATGACGAGATAAAGAACCGCCAGGACGTGGTGATCAATGCGGTGATTCGCTATCGCGCCGACAAGGCCGTCGAATTCAACCACATCGAGCAGGCCCTGAACTATCGGACCATCACCAAGGAGGTGATCGCCCTGGTCGAGGATCGTCGCTTCCTGCTGCTCGAGCGCATGACCCGGGAGGTGCTGGACCTGATCATGGGCCACCAGCAGGTGCTGACCGCCCAGGTGGAGATCGACAAGCCTCACGCGCTGCGCTTCTCCGATTCGGTGTCGATTACCCTGTCCGATTCCCGGGAGTCTCGCCGCCCGCAGTGAGCCCGCGTTGATTGGCAAAAGACCCCGGTGCTTGGTGCACCGGGGTCTTTGCGCTTAGCATGGGGGAAAACCGACAAGAGGCCGCGATCGCGGCAGGAGACGACCATGCAAGCCCTCAAGGAAACGCAGCTCTATTGCCCCTTCGCCTATATCGACGGCAGCTGGGTCGCCGCCGACAGCGGTGAGCAGATCGACGTGCTCAACCCGGCCACCGGCGAGTCGATGGGCAACGTGCCGCGCCTGGGGCGTGCGGAAACTGAGCGGGCCATCGACGCGGCGGACGCCGCCCTGCCGGCCTGGAAGGCGCTCACCGCCCTGGAGCGTGCCGATATCCTGATGAAGTGGCACGACCTGATGATGGAGCATCAGGACGACCTGGCCATGATCATGACCTACGAGCAGGGTAAGCCGCTCAAGGAGTCGGCGGGCGAGATCGCCTACGCGGCGAGCTTCCTGCGCTGGTTCGCCGAGGAGGCGCGGCGCGTCTATGGCGATACCGTGCCGGCCGCCAAGGCCAACCAGCGGATCGTGGTCACCAAGCAGCCGATCGGCGTGGTGGGGGCCATCACGCCCTGGAACTTCCCCGCGGCGATGATCACCCGCAAGGCCGGCGCGGCACTGGCCGCGGGCTGCACCATCGTCGTCAAGCCGGCCAGCCAGACGCCGTTCTCCGCCACCGCCCTGGCCAAGCTTGCCGAGCGGGCCGGCGTGCCGCGCGGTGTGTTCAACGTGGTGCCCGGGCGCGCCTCGGAGATCGCCGCGGCCATGACCGAATCGTCGCTGGTGCGCAAGATCACCTTCACCGGCTCCACCGAGGTCGGTCGCGGGCTGATGGCTCAGGCCTCCCAGCACATCCAGAAGATCTCACTGGAGCTGGGCGGCAATGCCCCCTTCATCGTCTTCGAGGATGCCGACCTGGACGCCGCGGTGGAAGGCGCCATGGCCGCCAAGTTCCGCAACGCCGGCCAGACCTGCGTCTGTACCAACCGCTTCTTGGTCCAGTCCAGCGTGGTCAACGCCTTCTGCGAGAAGCTGGCGGTGGCCATGAACAGCGAGCTCAAGGTGGGTCACGGCACCGGTGACGGCGTCAACATCGGCCCGCTGATCGACGACAAGGCGGTGGCCAAGGTCAGCGAGCACGTCCACGACGCCGTGGATCAGGGCGCCGAGCTGCTGCTGGGCGGCCATCCGCATCCGCTGGGCGGCAACTTCTTCTCGCCGACCCTGATCAGCTTCGCCCACGACAAGATGAAGGTCGCCCACGAGGAGACCTTCGGCCCGCTGGCGGCGGTGTTCCCCTTCGATGATGAGCAGGAAGCCGTCCAAATGGCCAACGACACCGAATACGGCCTGGCCTCCTACTTCTATTCGCGTGACCTGGGTCGCGTCTGGCGGGTCGCCGACGCTCTGGAGTACGGCATGGTGGGCATCAACACTGGCCTGATCTCCAACGCCGCGGCGCCCTTCGGCGGGGTCAAGGCCTCGGGGCTCGGCCGCGAGGGTGGCCATCAGGGCCTCGACGAGTTCCTCGAGACCAAGTATCTCTGCTTCGATCTCGGCTGACCGGGCTTCGCCCGGAGCTGCAAGCTTGAAGAGCGGCGCTTCGCGCCTGAAAGCTGAAAGAAGAACACCCCGCCGAGCGCGCTCGGCGGGGTGTTTCTTTAATACGGAACCTAAGAAAACGGCTGGGCGATGGTCAGGCTAGGCGAAAATCGGCGCGAAAGCGGAGTTTGCTGTTGCAAATGAGCATTTCAACCGGGCTAGCGCACTAGACGATTTTCAACGACGCATGGCCGAGATCCAGCGTTTTCCCCTCCGTTTAGTGGCGGAAGTGGCGCATGCCGGTGAAGACCATAGCGATGCCGGCCTCGTTGGCGGCGTCGATCACCTCCTGGTCGCGCATGGAGCCGCCGGGCTGGATCACCGCGGCGATGCCGGCGGCGGCGGCGGCGTCGATCCCGTCACGGAAGGGGAAGAAGGCGTCGGAGGCCATCACCGAGCCGGGCACCGAGAGTCCCTCGTCGGCGGCCTTGATGCCGGCGATCTTGGCCGAGTAGACGCGGCTCATCTGGCCGGCACCCACGCCGATGGTCTGACCGTCCTTGGCGTAGACGATGGCGTTGGACTTGACGTACTTGGCCACCTTCCAGGCGAAGGCCAGGTCGCGCATCTCCTGCTCGCTGGGTACACGTTCGCTGACCACGGTGAGCTCGTCGCGGCCGACCATGCCGAGGTCGCGATCCTGGACCAGCAAGCCGCCGGTGACGCGCTTGATGTCGTGGGCGTGCTCGCGCTCGCCGGGCCAGTGCTCGCCGACGTCGAGCAGGCGCACGTTCTTCTTCTCGGCGACGATGCTCGCCGCCTCGTCCTCGACCCCGGGGGCGATGATCACCTCGACGAACTGGCGCTCGACGATGGCCCGCGCGGTCTCGGCGGTAAGCGCCACGTTGAAGGCGATGATGCCGCCGAAGGCGCTGGTCGGGTCGGTGGCGAAGGCCTTGTCGTAGGCCTCGCGGGCAGTGGCACCCACCGCCACGCCGCAGGGGTTGGCGTGCTTGACGATCACGCAGGCGGTGTCGGTGAAGCCCTTGACGCACTCGAAGGCGGCATCGGTGTCGGCGACGTTGTTGAACGAGAGCGCCTTGCCGTTGAGCTGGGTGGCGGTGGCCACGCTCGCCTCCCTGGCGTCCGCCTCGACGTAGAAGGCCGCCTTCTGGTGCGGGTTCTCGCCGTAGCGCATGCCCTGCTTCTTCTCGAACTGCAGGTTATAGGTGCGCGGGAAGCCGTCCTCGCCGCCGGAAACCCGCTGGCCGAGGTAGTCGGCGATGGCGGCGTCGTAGCCGGCGGTATGTTCGAAGGCCTTCACGGCCAGGTCGAAGCGGGTGGCATCACTCACCGCGCCTTCGCCAGAGGCGATTTCGGCGAGCACTCGAGCGTAGTCGCCGGCATCCACCACGATGCTGGTATGGGCGTGGTTCTTGGCGCAGGCGCGCACCATGGTCGGGCCACCGATGTCGATGTTCTCGATGGCATCCGTGAGGGTGCAGTCCGGCTTGGCGACGGTCTGGGCGAAGGGGTAGAGGTTGACCACCACCATGTCGATGGGGTCGATGCCGTGCTCTTCCATGACACCATCGTCCTGGCCGCGACGGCCGAGGATGCCGCCGTGGATCGTCGGGTGCAGCGTCTTGACACGGCCATCCATGATCTCGGGGAACCCGGTGTGCTCGGACACCTCGGTGACCTCGATGCCGTGCTCCTTGAGCAGGCGGAAGGTGCCGCCGGTGGAGAGCAGCGCGATGCCGTGCTCGCTGAGGCCGCGGGCGAAGTCGACGATGCCGGTCTTGTCGGAGACGCTGATCAGGGCGCGGCGGACCGCGGTGGAGGAGGCTTGGGCCATGGGAGTCACTCTCTGTCGATGGTCAGGCTGACACGGGTTGCGATGGGGCGCGAAAACGCGAGGGGAGCCGCGCAGGCTCCCCGGATGGACCGTTCAGATCAGGCCGTACTGCTTGAGCTTCTTGCGCAGCGTGCCGCGGTTGAGGCCGAGCATCTCGGCGGCACGCGTCTGGTTGCCCTGGGTGTGCTCGAGCACCGAGGCCAGCAGCGGCGCCTCGACCTCGGCCATCACCATGGCGTAGAGGTCGGTGACGCTGGAACCGTCGAGATGATCGAAGTAGCGCGCCAGGGAGGCCTCGACGGCCTCACGCAGGGGGCGGTCGTCCTGGGGGCCCGGGTGAACGGTGTCGCTCAGTTCGGCAAGCTCGCGGGAGGTCTGGGACTCGAACTCGGACTGCGCGAGATTCTGATCAAGGGGGTGGCTGCTCATCATGCGGCACGGGTTCCGTCGGATGCCACGGCCCGGGCCACGCGATGCGGCGTCGCGGCGGGGTCGTGGCGAAAGAGTTCGTCAATGAAGCGGTGCTGGGCGCGGGGGCTCTCGAGGCCGTTGAAGGTGGCTCGCAAGGCTCGTCGCCCGTCGTCGTCGAAACGCGCATCGCCGGCCAGGTACCAGCCGAGATGCTTGCGCGCGATGCGCACGCCCATGTGATCGCCGTAGAAGTCGTGCAGGGCCGTGAGGTGGTCGCGCAGCACCGCGGCGCGCTCCTCGTCCTGCGGGGGAGCCAGCGGCTCGCCATGGCGCAGATAGTGGTCGATCTCGCGAAAGATCCAGGGGTTGCCCTGGGCGCCGCGCCCGACCATCACCGCATCCGCCCCAGTATAGTCGAGGATCCGGCGCGCCTTCTCGGGGCCGTCGATATCGCCGTTGGCGAACACCGGAATGCCCACCGCGGCCTTGATGGCGGCGATGGTGTCGTACTCGGCGGTGCCGGCATAGCGCTGCTGTCGATGGCGGCCGTGCACGGCCAGGGCCTGGATGCCGGCGTCCTCGGCGATGCGTGCCACCCGCTCGCCGTTGTTGCTCTCGGCACACCAGCCGGTGCGGATCTTCAGCGTCACCGGCACCTCGACCGCGGCGACCACCGCCTGGACGATCTCGGCCACCAGCGCCTCGTCGCGCAGCAGCGCCGAGCCGGCGGCCTTGTTGCAGACCTTCTTGGCCGGGCAGCCCATGTTGATGTCGATGATCTCGGCGCCCATGGCGGCGTTCAGCCGGGCCGCCTCGGCGAGCATCTCGGCGTCGCCGCCGGCGATCTGTACGCTGCGCGGCCCCGGCTCACCGCGGTGATCCATGCGCAGCCGCGACTTGCGGGTATGCCACAGGGTGGGATCCGAGGTGACCATCTCGCCCACCACCAGGCCGGCACCCAGGCGCCGGCAAAGCGCGCGGAAGGGACGATCGGTGACCCCGGCCATGGGGGCCAGCACTACCCGGTTGGGCAGTTGATGGTGACCGATGCGGGGCAGGGGGCGAGCGTCGTGCATGATCGGGGGTCGTCGGCGACAAGGGGTGCATATCATACGCCCACGCCGGGCGTTGTTGAACCGCCAGGCGCAGGCTTCGGGATCAGGCGTTGGCCGCGGGGCGTCGACCAACGGAACGACGCCCGACGGAACGCCGCCCGGTCAGCCGCACCCAGCCCTCGCGCACCGTCGGCTCTTCCATGATCAGCCCTCGGGCGCGGTAGGCCTCGAGCACGTCCTCGGCCTGAGCCTCGAGGATGCCCGAGAGCGCCAGGCGGCCGCCCGGGGCGACGCGGCCGGCGATCTCGTCGGCGAGTTCCACTAGCGGGCCGGCGAGGATATTGGCGATGACCAGCGGGAACTCGCCCGCCGCGAGCTGCTCGGGGTAGCAGAGCCGGAACGCCGACTGGGCCACGCCGTTGCGCTCGGCGTTGTCGCGGCTGGCCGAAAGCGCCTGGGGATCGATATCGGTGCCCGTGGCCTCCCGAGCACCGAGCCTGAGGGCGGCGATCGCGAGGATCCCCGAACCGCAGCCCACGTCGAGGGCGCGTGTATCGGTCAGCTCTCCGGCCACCGCCAGGCCGTCCAGCCACTCCAGGCACAGCGCCGTGGTGGGATGGGTGCCGGTGCCGAAGGCAAGTCCGGGGTCGAGATGCAGGTTGACGGCGCCGGGCTCGGGCGGCGCGTGCCAGCTCGGCACGATCCACAGCCGCTCGCCCATCTGCAGGGGATGGAAGTCCGCCATCCACTCGCGCTCCCAGTCGCGGTCGGCCAGCAGTTCGACCTCGACCTCGGGGCAGGGCTCGTCGGGGAACTCAGCGGCCCAGGCCTCGCGCACACGGTCGAGCATCGCATCCATGCCTTCGAGATCGTCATAGAGCCCGGTGAGCACGGTCTCGTCCCAGAGGGGGGTGGTGCCGCGCTCCGGCTCGAAGACCGGCTCGTCGAAGGCGTCCTGAAGCGTGATGGCGGTGGCGCCTTCGGCCAGCAGCAGCTCCTCGAGGGTCTCGGCCTGCTCGGGGGCGATACGGGCCTTGAGTTGCATCCAGGGCATGGGCGATCTCCGGTCGGTGCGGGAAGGGGCGGGGAAAGGGAGTGGGCAACGCAAGCGGGGCGGCCATGGCCGCCCCGCTTGCAGGAGGAGACGGGCTCAGAGGCCCAGCTTCTTCTCCAGATAGTGGATGTTCACGCCACCCTGCTGGAAGTGAGTGTCGCGCACCAGATCCTTGTGCAGGTCGGTGTTGGTCTTGATGCCTTCCACCAGCAGCTCGTCAAGGGCGTTGCGCATGCGGATCAGCGCCGTCTCGCGGTCCACGCCCCAGGTGATCAGCTTGCCGATCAGCGAGTCGTAGTGGGGCGGCACCGAGTAGCCCGTATAGACGTGGGAGTCCATGCGCACACCGAGCCCGCCGGGCGGGTGATAGAGGGTGACCCGGCCGGGCGAGGGCATGAAGGTGCGGGCGTCCTCGGCGTTGATCCGGCACTCGAAGGCGTGACCGCTCAGCTCCACCTGGTCCTGGCTGACCGAGAGCGGCAGGCCCGAAGCGATGCGCAGCTGCTCGCGCACGATGTCCACGCCGGTGACCATCTCGGTGACGGGGTGCTCGACCTGGACCCGGGTGTTCATCTCGATGAAGAAGAATTCGCCGTTCTCGTAGAGGAACTCGAAGGTGCCGGCGCCGCGGTAGCCGATGGTGATGCAGGCCTCGCGGCACGCCTCGAGCACCTTGGCGCGGGCAGTCTCGTCGATGCCCGGCGCCGGGGCCTCCTCGATCACCTTCTGATGGCGACGCTGCAGCGAGCAGTCGCGGTCATAGAGGTGGATGGCGTTGCCCTGGCCGTCGGCCAGCACCTGGATCTCCACGTGGCGCGGGTTCTCCAGGAACTTCTCCATGTAGACGGTACCGTCACCGAAGGCCGAGTGGGCCTCGGTGCGGGTGACGTTGACCGCCGAGAGCAGGTGCGCCTCGGTGTGCACCACGCGCATGCCGCGCCCGCCGCCGCCGGCGGCGGCCTTGATGATCACCGGATAGCCGATGCGCCGGGCCACGGCGAGGGTCTCGCTCTCGTCGTCGCCCAGGGGGCCGTCGGAGCCGGGCACCGTGGGCACGCCGGCCTTCTTCATCGATTCGATGGCGCTGACCTTGTCGCCCATCAGGCGAATGGTCTCGGCGCGCGGACCGATGAAGGTGAAGCCGGAGCGCTCGACTTGCTCGGCGAAGTTGGCGTTCTCGGAGAGGAAGCCGTAGCCCGGGTGGATGGCGCTGGAGTCGGTGACTTCCGCGGCGCTGATCAGCGCCGGAATGTTCAGGTAGGACTGCGCCGAAGAGGCCGGGCCGATGCACACGGCCTCGTCGGCCAGGCGTACGTGCATCAGTTCACGGTCGGCCGTGGAGTGGACCGCCACCGTCTTGATGCCCAGCTCCTTGCAGGCGCGCAGGATGCGCAGGGCGATCTCGCCGCGATTGGCGATCAGAACCTTGTCCAGCATGATGAATCCGCCAGTTGATGAGTGATGAAGACGGGGGCGATCAGGCGATGACGAGCATTGGCTGGTCGAACTCGACCGGCTCGCCGTCCTCGACCAGGATCGCCTCGATCACGCCGTCGCGATCGGCCTCGATCTGGTTCATCATCTTCATCGCCTCGACGATGCAGATGGTCTCGCCTTTCTTGACGCTCTGGCCGACTTCCACGAAGGACTTGGAGCCCGGTGCCGGTGAGCGATAGAAGGTGCCGACCATCGGCGAGTTGACGCTCTGGCCCTGATAGGACGGCTCGGCGGCGGCGGCGGGCTCGGCGGGAGCCGCCGGTGCCTGCGGCGCCTGCTGTGGCGCGGCCGCGTAGGGCTGGGGCGCGGGCTGCTGCCAGCTCGTGCCGTTGGGGTGGCGGCTGATGCGAACCGACTCTTCCCCTTCCTGGATCTCGATCTCGCTGATGTTGGACTCTTCGAGCAGTTCGATCAGCTTCTTGACCTTGCGGATATCCATGACGTTTCTCGACCGGTGGGGTTGGGGTGATGATCCGGGGTGCTGTCAACCCCGGCCAACTTGCAATAGATCCCGGCAAGATAGCGTGTCTTGCGGCCTCTATTGACCATGAAGGAGCAGTGGAGGCGGAGTCTGCCGAAAATCGGCCGGGATGTCCAGCCGTAGGGGAACGCTGTTCGAGTGCGATCTCCCACGCGCCGCGGGCTCAGCCCCGTCGTGTCGCCAGCCAGTCCAGCACGCCCTCGAGGTGGCTGGCGAGCTGGGGGGCATCGACCTCGCCCTGGACCCTGGCATCGCGCAGTTCCTCACCGTCATTGAAGAACAGCAGGCTGGGCGGGCCGAACAGCTCGAAGTGCTCGAGCACCTCGCGGCTGGCGGCGTCGCTTGCGGTCACGTCGACGTTGATGCGCTGGAACTGACTCAGCGGACCCGCCACCTCGGGCGCCGGATAGACGCTGCGCTCCATGACCTTGCAGGAGATGCACCAGTCGGCAGTAAAGTTGACGAAAGCCGGCTCGTCGCTCTGCGCCAGTGTAGTACGCAGCGTCTCGAGGTCCTCAACGGTGGTGATGTGTTGCGCGGGGGCGAGCGCCCCCGCCGTGGTGGCGCCCGAGCTCGTCGCGGTGACGGCCAGCGGGCGCAGCGGATCATCGCCGCCGCGGGAGGCGCCGATCACCAGGGCGATGCCCCAGATCAGCAGCATCAGGCCGCCGGCCTGGCGCACCCGCGGCCAGCCCTGGGTCTGGTTGACGGTAAGCGCGCCCAGGGAGAGGGCGCTGCCGATGGCGAGGCCCGCCCACAGCAGCAGGGCAACGCTGCCCGGCAGCAGGCGCTCGACGAGCCAGATGGCCACCCCCAGCAGCAGGATGCCGAAGGCGGCCTTGACGCCATTCATCCAGGCGCCGGAGCGCGGCAGCAGGGTAGTGCCGAAGGTGCCGACCAGCAGCAGCGGCACGCCCATGCCCAGCGCCAGAGCGAGCAGCGCAGCGCCGCCCATCAGCGCATCGCCGGTGGTGGAAATGAAGACCAGGGCGCCGGCCAGCGGCGCCGAGACGCAGGGCGAGACCACCAGCACCGACAGCGCGCCGGCCAGTGCCAGGCCGGCGGGACCGCTCTGCTGGGCGCGAGCCTGCCAGGCATCGATGCGGCCGGACAGAGACGACGACAGGCGCAGGTTGAAGGCTCCGAACATGGCCAGGGCGAACAGCGTGAAGAGCAGGGCGAAGGTGATCAGCACCGGTGCCGACTGCAGGCGCGCCTGGAGGTTCAGGCCGGCGCCGAACAGCCCCATCAGCACGCCCACGGCGGCGTAGGTCAGCGCCATGCCGCCCACGTAGCTCGCCGAGAGGGCGAAGGCCCGCGGGCGCGTCGGCTGCTGGCCGACGATGATCGAGGAGAGGATCGGCACCATGGGCAGCACGCAGGGCGTGAAGGTCAGCCCCAGGCCGGCGAGAAAGAAGAGCCCGAGGATCAGCGGCAGGCTGGCCTCTGCCATCAGCGAGCGAAATTGGCCGTCCTCGCTCGTCGGGGCGGCGATCGACGAGCCCTCGGCACTGGCCGCAGAAGGCCCGTCGGCAGAGGCCGTGGCAGCAGGATCGGTGGCGGCACCCGGCGCGTCGGCGACCGCACTACGCTGGGGATCCTGCGCCGCGGGCATCCAGCCGGCGAGAGAGGCCGGCGCCTCGCCCTCCCGAGCGGTGAGCTCGACCCGCTCCGGCGGGTAGCACAGGCCCGCATCGGCGCAGCCCTGGAAGGTCAGGGTCAGGTCCAGCGGGCCCTGGTGGCCGGGCGAAAGCGCGCTTTCAAAGACCACGCTGTCATAGAAGACGTTGACGTCGCCGAGGAACTCGTCGCTCTTGGCCTCGCCCGGGGGCAGATCGGGCTCCCCGAGCGTCAGGCCCTCGGTCGCGCTCGCGACGTCGAACTGGTGGCGGTAGAGATAGTAGCCGTCGGCATTCTCGAAGCCGACGAAGAGCCTCTCGCCGTCATGCCAGGCGCTTGGCTGAAAGGCTTCATGCACGGGTAGGAACTGCGCATCGTCGTCGTTCTGGGAGAACCATTGGGCCTGGGCTCCCAGCGGCAGTAGCAGGGTGATCAGCAGGGCGAGTCGCAGGACGATCGGCACGGGTCTTCCTTGGTGGCAGTGAGCGGTGGTCGTTTGGCGCGGTTTGACTCCGGGCTATGGTCCGGGTTCCCCATCGGCGACAAGGCCGCCGGCCTGCTAGGATATCGCAGTATCAGGAGGGTGTTGATGGCATCCTCTCGTCGAGGCTGCGCCGTATTGTCGCGTCGCCGGAAGCTCTCTTCATCAAGGAAACCCGAACATGGCGTTGACGCAAAAGGGTGCCGCCAGGCGCCGCAAGCGGACCGAGGAACTGGAGCGGCCGGCCTATGGCTGGATCTACAAGCCACTGCTGACGCTGCTGGTGCTCTACCTGGCGGTGTGCGTGGGACTCGGCATCTGGTGGAGTCGCGCGCCGGCGGTCTTCGACGTGGAGCAGGCGGTGATCGATCAGCGCGGCACGACCGCCCAGACACCCGCTTCCCGGGGCGCGGTGACCACCGCCAGCCTGATGACGCTGGTCGAGACCCTGCTCGAGAAGCCTGGGGGCTACCTGCGCAATGATATCGCCCCGCCCGGGGTGTGGCTTGACAACATGCCCGCCTGGGAGTTCGGGGTGCTCACCCAGGCGCGTCGGCTTTCGGTGGCGCTGCCGGCCATGGAGCAGGCCGCCATGCCGGCGCTCGAGGACGTTCGCGAGCGGCTGGCGGGCGACAGCGGTGACTGGCTCTATCCCTCCACCGAGCGGCGCCTGACACAGGCCCTCGAGGCCCTCGACGGCTACCTGCAGGCCCTCGACCGGGACGGCGAAGCCGCCTTCGGCGCCCGGGGCCAGGGGCTCGCCGCCTGGCTCGAGACGGTCACCCGCTCGCTCGACGACCTGGGGCTTCGACTGTCGGCCAGCATCGGCCCGCGTGCGGAGCTTCGCGACCTGGACATCGACGCCGAGGCCCTGCCGGCGCGGACCGCCTGGTACCGGGTCGACGACGTCTTCTTCGAGGCTCGCGGTCAGGCCTGGGCGCTGATCCATCTGCTGCGGGCGGTGCAGCGCGATCAGGCCGATGTGCTGGCCGCGGCCGGCCTGACTTCGCACTGGGAGGCGCTGGTGGCCGAGCACGAACTCAGCCAGCGGCGGCTGTGGAGCCCGCTGGTGCTCAACGGCTCGGGCTTCGGCCTCTTCGCCAACCACTCGCTGGTGATGGCCAACCACATGATCCGGGCCCGCGACCTGTCGCGGGCGCTGTCCGATCAGTTGGCGGCGGCGACTCCGGCCGCCGGCGACGCTGAGGCGTCCTCGGAGGCGGCAACCGCTGGCGATGCGCCGGCCGGTGGCGATGCCGGGGCCGATAATGCGGTCGATGAAGGCGACGTTGATGCAACCGAGCAGGCGGAGACCGAGTCTGCCGGGGAAGACGCTGTCGAAGCCGAGCCCGAGGAAGCGCCCGAGGCGTCAGCGTCGGAGGGCGCGGCCGACAGCGACGAGGCGGCTGCCGAGGCCGGCGATGACAGTGAGTCCGGCGTGAAACCGCCGGAGTAGGGTATCGCAAGCATCGGCGAGATCGCCGACATGCACCAACGAGACGGGCCGCCCAGTGGGCGGCCCGTCTCGTTTGGCGGCGGCGCGTCGGCGCCACCAGGCGTGATGCGCTCTAGCGATCAGGCCTTGTCGTGGGCGGCCACGGCCTTCTCGATGGCCTTGCAGGCGGCCTCGGACCCTTCCCAGGACTCCACCTTGACCCACTTGCCCTTCTCGAGATCCTTGTAGTTCTCGAAGAAGTGGGCGATCTGCTGGCGCAGCAGCTCGGGCAGGTCGGTCACTTCCTGAACGTCGTCATAGAGGCTGGAGAGCTTGGGGTGGGGCACGCAGACCAGCTTGGCGTCCTCGCCGGCCTCGTCGGTCATGTTGAGGATGCCCACCGGGCGCGCGCGGATCACGGCGCCGGGCTGAACCGGGTAGGGGGTGACCACCAGGGCATCCAGGGCATCGCCGTCGTCGGCCAGGGTGTGCGGGATGAAGCCGTAGTTGGCCGGGTAGAACATCGGGGTGGCCATGAAGCGGTCGACCAGCAGGGCACCCATGTCCTTGTCGATCTCGTACTTGATCGGCGCGTGGTTGGCCGGGATCTCGATCGCCACGTAGATGTCGTTGGGGAGATCCTTGCCGGCGGGGATGTTGTCGAAGTTCATCGTCGCTTCCTTGGGTTGGCAATACTGCTAATGCGGGGCGAATCGGAATGGTGGAAAAAATCCGCCGAATTATACGAAGCCAAGGCGGTGATTACCAATCGGCCATAGGTGGCATGCCGCTTCATCCGCCGATGGGCCAGGCGTGGAAGCAGGGTGTATCATGGGTCTCCGATGGAAGGTGTCGGCCATCGGCCGGCGAAGCGCGTCGTTTGCGAGGAGAACGCCTTGACCCCCCAGCACCTGTCGCTGAGCTACGGCCAGGCCTTCGTGGCGCCTGATCGGCGTCGGCATCGCAGCTCGATGTCGGTGCGACTGCCCGAGCCCCCGCTGCTCTCGGCCAAGGGCGCCTGCGCCCTGATCAGCGACTCCACCTCGCGCAACAACCTCGCCAAGCAGGCCGGCGATCTCAGCGTCAAGGGCTTTCTGGCCGACTACTTCTCCACGCCGGATCACTGGGACGTCAAGGCCTCGGCGACCCGGGTGCTGCGGGCGCTGAACACCTGGTGCTTCAGCCAGAACCGGCGGATCTCGGACGGCAGCTACGTCTCCTCGCTCTCCGCCATGATCTTCCGCGGCCGCGAAGCGCACCTCTTCCACATGGGCGATACCCTGGTGTTCCGCCTGCGCGGCGCCGAGTTCGAGCAGCTCTCCAGGGATCACGTCACCGACCTGGGTGGCTATCGCTATCCCTCGCGCGCCATGGGCATGGACAGCGGCCTGGAGGTCGATTACGCCAGTCTGCCCCTCAAGCAGGGCGATATCTTCCTGTTCACCACCCAGGCGGTGCGGGGCACCCTGATGCCCTCGGACTACGTGCGGCTGATTCGCGAGGATGCCAGCGACCTGGATGCCGCCTGCGAGCGGCTGGCCAGCGCGGCCCGAGAGCGGGCCCAGGAGCGCGGCTACGGCAGCGATCAGTTCTGCTTCCAGCTGGTGCGTATCGATGCCCTGCCCAACGCCTCGGAGGATCAGCCCGGCCGGGTCTACGGCGATCTGCCGATTCCCCCGGAGCTGGCTCCCGGGGAGCGCCTGGACGGCCTTGAGGTGCTGTCGGTACTGTCGCGCACCGCCCAGTCGCGGGTCTATCACGTGCGCGATGTGCACAGCGGGCGCGAGATGGTGATGAAGGCGCCGAGCCCCGAGCTCTCCAGCCGCAACGCCTACCTCGAGCATTTCCTGCTGCAGCAGTGGGTGGTGGAGCGCGTGAAATCCCCCTTCGTGGTGCGGATCATGGAGTCCTCGCGCCCGCGGCGCTTCCTCTACTATCTGATGGCCCACGTGCAGGGCAGCACGCTGACCGAATGGGCCCGCCAGCATCCCCAGGCGAGCCTCGAGCAGCGCCTGGATATCGCCAATCAGCTGGGCAAGGCGGTGCAGGCGCTGCACCACCGCGACCTGCTGCACCAGCGCATCCACCCCGACAACGTGCTCATCGACCGGCACGGCCAGGTGGTGCTGGCGGACTTCAGTGCCTGCCATCTGCGCGACGTGGACGGTCACCGCCGCTCGCGGGGCCTGGTGCGCCAGCTCGGGCTCACCGAGCACAGCGCCCCGGAGTATGCCCTGGACGATCAGGTCGGGCGGCGCAGCGATCAGTACTCGCTGGCCTCGACCATCTACTGGCTGCTGACCGGCGAGCTGCCCTACGCCCTGGCCCCCCATCGGCTGCGCAGCCACACCGACCTCGAGCAGCTCGCCTACCGCAGCGCCCGGACCCTCAATCCCGAGGTGACGGTTGCGCTGGACGAGGCGCTGCGCCGCGCCCTGGACCCCCAGCGCGCGCTGCGCTTCCGGCGCATGTCGGAGTTTCGCCGCGCCCTGCGCCCGCCCCGGGAGGCGGGGAACGGTGGGCGTCGCCCGGGGGAGCGGGCGAGCTTCTGGCAGGGGGTGGCGGGGATCCTGCTGCTGCTGCTGGTGCTCTCCTGGCTGTTGAGATAAGGCCCTTCGGGCAGTTCCAAGCAGCCAAGAAAAACCTCCAGCAGAGGTGTCTGCTGGAGGTTTTCTTCGTTGCCATCGTGGTGTGCCAGCCACCATCCTGCTCGGCGCTCGGCGCCGCCTAGATCGTGAAGTCGGGCAGCTTGCGCTCGGCCTTGGCCAGCTTCAGGTGCGCGACCTTGGGCAGGCCGTTCTCGAAGGGCGGAAAGTCCTCGCCCTGGATCAGCGGTGAGAGGTATCGGCGGCAGGCCGCGGTGATGCCGAAGCCGTCCTCGCGAATGAACTCGCCCGGCATGAACTTCTCGCGGTTGGCCACCTCGGCCAGCGGAGCGGCCTCGATGCACCACTCGTAGGGCGTCTCGCTGACCCGCTTGATGGCCGGCATCATGGAGTTCTTGCCTGCCACGGCCAGCTCCACGGCCTTGTCGCCCACCGCGTAGGCCTGGTCGACGTCGGTCTTTGAGGCGAGATGACGCGCGGCGCGCTGCAGGTAGTCGGCCACTGCCCAGTGGTACTTGTAGCCCAGGTCCTGCTTGACCATGCCGGCCAGCGTCGGCGCCACGCCGCCCAGCTGGCGATGGCCGAAGGCGTCGGTGTTGCCGGAGTCGGCGAGGAAGGTGCCGTCCTCGTAGCGCGCGCCCTCGGAGACCACGATCACGCAGTAGCCGTACTCCTTGACGCAGGCGTCGACCCGGGCCATGACCGCGGCGCGGTCGAAGGCCACCTCGGGGAAGATCACAAGGTGCGGCGGCTCGCCCTCGCCCTCGCCGGCCAGAGCCCCGGCGGCGGCGATCCAGCCGGCGTGGCGACCCATCACTTCCAGCACGAAGACCTTGGTAGAGGTGGCGCACATGGAGGCGATGTCCAGCGAGGCCTCCAGGGTCGAGGTGGCGATGTACTTGGCCACGCTGCCGAAGCCTGGCGAGTTGTCGGTGATCGGCAGGTCGTTGTCCACGGTCTTGGGCACGTGGATCGCGGTGAGCGGGTAGCCGAGCTTCTCGGAGAGCTGCGATACCTTCAGGCAGGTGTCGGCGCTGTCACCGCCGCCGTTGTAGAAGAAGTAGCGGATGTCATGCGCCTTGAAGACCTCGATCAGCCGCTCGTACTGGGCGCGGTGGGTCTCGATGTCCTTGAGCTTGTAGCGGCAGGAGCCAAAGGCGCCACCGGGCGTGTGGCGCAGGGCCGCGATGGCCTCGTCGCTCTCCTGGCTGACGTCGATCAGGTCCTCGGTGAGGGCGCCGATGATGCCGTTGTGGCCGGCGTAGACCTTACCGATCTGGTCCGGATGGCGGCGGCAGGCTTCGATCACGCCGCAGGCGCTGGCGTTGATCACGGCGGTGACGCCGCCGGACTGGGCGTAGAAGGCGTTGTGCTGGGCCATGGGGCTTACCTGTTCCTGATGCGTCGAGGAGTGCGAAAGCCGCAGAGTCTAGCCGAAAGCGGCTGTCACTGCATCCGCCCGGCGCGCTCACTGGAGCGCCCCGACGGCGCCATGCTAGTCTCGCGCAGACCGCGCCGCGGCCAGCGGCGGCAAGACTTCCGGAGACTGCATGCACCTTCACATCCTCGGCATCTGCGGCACCTTCATGGGCAGCCTTGCGCTGCTCGCCCGCGAGAGGGGCCTGACCGTCAGCGGTTCGGATGCCAACGTCTATCCGCCCATGAGCACCCAGCTCGAGGAGGCGGGCATCGTCCTGAGCGACGGCTACTCGGCCGACAACCTCATGCCGCGCCCCGACCGGGTGGTGATCGGCAACGCCCTTTCGCGGGGCAACCCCGAGGTCGAGGCGGTACTCGACCTGGGTCTGCCCTACGTCTCCGGCCCCGAGTGGCTGGCCGAACGGGTGCTGCCGGGGCGGCGGGTCATCGCCGTGGCCGGCACCCATGGCAAGACTACCACGGCGAGCCTGCTGGCCTGGCTGCTGGAGTCCGCCGGCCAGTCGCCGGGGTTCTTGATCGGCGGGGTGCCGCGCAACTTCGGCGTCTCGGCGCGCCTCGGCGCCGATGACGCGCCCTTCGTGGTGGAGGCCGACGAGTACGACACCGCCTTCTTCGACAAGCGCTCCAAGTTCGTTCACTACCGCCCGGAGATCGCCATCCTGGGCAACCTGGAGTTCGATCACGCCGACATCTTCCCCGATCTGGCCGCTATTGAGCGCCAGTTCCACCACCTGGTGCGCACCGTGCCGGGACGTGGTCGGCTGCTGGTGGCCGATGGCGAACCGGCGCTGGACCGGGTGATCGCGATGGGCGCCTGGACGCCGCTGGAGCACTTCGGCAGCGCGGCGGAGAGCCCCTGGCGCCTCGAGCTCGAGCGCGAGGACGCCTCGCGCTTTCGGGTGATCCACGAGGCCCGCGACGGGGCAGGGGAGGTGAACGAAGACGCGGTGGTCGACTGGTCGCTGACCGGCGCCTACAACGCCCGCAACGCCCTGGCGGCGCTGGCGGCCGCGAACGCCTGCGGGGTCGACCTGGTGCGCGGCGCCGCCGCGCTGTCGCGCTTCGCCACGCCCCGCCGGCGACAAGAGCTGCGCGGGGAGGTGGCCGGCATCGAGGTGATCGACGACTTCGCCCATCACCCCACGGCGATCGCCGCCACCCTGGAGGGCCTGCGCGCCGCGACCCCGCGCGGCCGGCTGCTGGCGGTGATCGAGCCGCGTTCCAACACCATGCGGCTGGGCACGCTGCGCGACCGCCTGGCGTCGAGTGTGGCCGCCGCCGATGCCGCCTTCTGGTTTCAGCCGCCGGGGCTCGACTGGTCGCTTGCGCCGGTGCTCGAGGCGAGCCCTGTGCCGGCTCGTCTGTGCCAGGACCTCGACGCCCTGGTCGAGGCCCTGGTGGCCGAGGCGCGGCCGCTGGATCGCATCGTGGTGATGTCCAACGGCGGCTTCGGCGGCATCCACGAGAAGCTGCTGGCCGCCCTGGAGGTCGCTCATGCCGATTGAACCACGCGGGCGCAGCGAGGCGACCGAGCTGCGCGAGCCCGTTACGGTGGCGCTGACCGGGGCCTCGGGGGCCCAGTACGGCCTGCGCCTGATCGAGGCGCTGGTGGCGGCCGAGCATCGCGTCTGGGTGATGATCTCCAAGGCCGCCCACCTGGTGGTCGCCACCGAGACCGACGAGGAGCTTCCGGCGCGGCCGGAGCGGCTCGCCGAGGCGTTGACCGAGCGCACCGGCGCCGCGGCGGGCCAGATTCGCTGCTTCGGCCGCGAGGACTGGATGGCCCCGGTGGCCTCCGGCTCCGGGGCGCCCTCGGCTATGGTGATCTGTCCCTGCTCCACCGGCACGCTCTCGTCGGTGGCCACCGGCGCCAGCAACAACCTCATCGAGCGGGCCGCCGACGTCGCCCTGAAGGAGCGCCGCCGGCTCATACTGGTGCCCCGCGAGACGCCCTTCTCGGCAATCCACCTGGAGCACATGCTGTCGCTGACCCGCATGGGCGCGGTGATCCTGCCCGCTGCGCCGGGCTTCTATCATAAGCCGCAGCGCATCGAGGATCTGGTTGACTTCATCGTCGCGCGCATCCTCAACCAGCTGGGCATCGAGCACCGCCTGATGCCGCGCTGGGGAGAATAGGCCGGCTCGGGCCCGGGAGCGCCCTTTCTCGCCGGCGTCATGTCGACCCGCCACCCTGGGCGGGTCAAGATCACAAGGACGTCTTCCATGATCACGCTCTCTGTGCTGTCGGTGTTCGTGCCGACCTTCCTGCTGGTCTCGCTGACGCCTGGCATGTGCATGACCCTGGCCATGGTGCTGGGTATGACCCAGGGCGTGAAGCGCACGCTGTGGATGATGGTCGGTGAGCTCGTGGGCGTCGGCCTGGTGGCCTTTGCCGCCGGCGCCGGCGTGGCCGCGCTCATGCTGCGCCAGCCCGAGCTCTTCGCGGTGTTCAAGTGGCTGGGCGGCGCCTACCTGGGCTATCTGGGCGTGATGATGTGGCGCTCCCGCGGGCGAATGGCCATCCCCGAGACGCTCGAGGCGGGGCCACCCGCCGCCCGAGGGCAGCTGGCCCTGCAGGGGCTGGTCACGGCGGTGGCCAATCCCAAGGGCTGGGCCTTCTTCGTGGCCCTGCTGCCGCCCTTCCTGGATGCCAGCCGGCCCCTGACGCCCCAGCTTGCGGCGCTGATCGCGGTGATACTCGCCATCGAGTTCCTCTGCCTGCTGCTCTATGCCACCGGCGGACGCACCCTGCGTCGGCTGCTCGGCAACGGCGACAACGTGCGCCTGCTCAATCGCGGCGCCGGCACCCTGATGGTCGGCGTAGGCCTGTGGCTGGCGCTGGGCTGAGGCGAGGCGGGGCTAAAACGGCGGCAGCCAGGCGATGCGGGCGGCGACCAGTATCAGCGAGGCGATCCCCAGCCGCTGCCAGGGGCAGGGGTGCAGCGGCGCCCGCGGGTGGCGCTGCCAGGCGAGCTGCACCAGGGCGCAGACCACCAGGCCGAGCAGCGCACCGCCGATCAAATCGCTCAGCCAGTGTACCCCGATCACCAGACGCGACAGCGCCATGGGCAGGATGGCGGCGATGGCCGCCCAGTAGGCCAGGGTGCGCCGGCCGGGCGATAGTTCACGGCTGACGAAGGCCGCGGCCATGCCGAACAGCACCACCGCGGTGGAGGTGTGGCCGCTGGGGTAGGAGAAGGAGTCGGCGAGATGCTCCGGCGTCATGGGGCGGATGCGCCCGATCGCCGCCTTGCCCAGGACGTTGAGCAGCGCGATGACCACAAGCCCACCGGCGATGTGCCAGAAGGCCGCCCAGTGGCGCCGCCACATGAGCCAGATGCCCCAGGGCAGGACCAGGGCCAGCACGCCAAGCAGGTCACCGACCCGGTCAAGCGCCTGGCCGATGGCGTCGAGCCCGGGCAGCGCCAGACCCCGCATCAGTGCCTCCAGGTGCGTGTCCATGACCAGCGGGGCATCGTGGTGGATGACCACCAGTGTCCAGGCGGAGAGGGCGGTCAGCGAGAGGATGAGCAGCAGCCAGGAGGCGAGCGGCGGCTCGACGTCGTGGGGCGGCGAGAGCCACCGCCAGAGGCGCCGGCCGAGGGCGCTGCGGCGCGACCAGCCGATCAGTCCCCGGTAGGCCATGCCCTGGCGGGTCATCAGGTGGCGCACCCAGGAGAAGATCACCGCCAGCACCACCACCAGCGCCCCCAGGCCGACCAGCCAGGCCTCCAGCCCCTCGGGCAGCGCCACCAGCCGCTGCCAGGTGCGTCCCAGCAGATAGCCCGGCAGCACGTAGGCCGGCGCCCACAGCGCCGCCGAGATCAGGTTGGCCCAGAGGAAGGCGCGGGGCGACATGCGCAGCATACCGGCGATCAGCGGCACCACGGGCCTCACCGGTCCCACGAAGCGTCCCAGCAGCACCGAGAGTGAACCGTGCCGCTGGAAGAAGCGTGCGCCCCGGGCCAGCCACTCCGGGTGGCGCGACAGCGGCCACTGTGCGGTGACTCGTTCGCGCTGGTGATAGCCCAGCAGGAAGCTCAGGCCGTCGCCGATCACGGCGCCGACGAAGGCCGCCAGCATGGCCGTGATCACGGCGAGCTCCTGGTGGCCGGCCAGGGAGGCGGCGGCCGTCATCAGCACCACGCCGGGGACCAACAGCCCCACCAGGGCGAGGGATTCCACCAGGGCGATGGCGGCGATGATCAGCAGCAGCAGCCCCGGTGAGGGCGCCAGCTGGAAGAGGGTGTCGGCGATGTTCACGTGACGCTCCATGGTCAGGCCGGGAATCGGCGCACCTGCGCTCAGCCGTCGGCCAGCGAACGGCGACAGGTCTCCAGGCGCTGCTCGAAGTGCGGCCAGGGCTCGCCGGCCCGCAGTCGGCACAGGCGCAGCCGCACTTCCAGCGGGCCGGTATCCATCAGGGTGGTCTGCTCCAGCGCCTGGCCGAGGCGGTGCTGGACCAGCAGGGCGCCGCTCTCGCTGGTGTCCGGCAGTATCAGCCAGAAGTCTGCCGGGCCATGTCGGCCCAGGATGTCGTGATCGCGACTGCGGTTGGAGACCGCCTGGCAGAGAGTGTCCAGCAGCGCCTGTCGCGCGCCTGGGCCGAACTGTTCGCCGGCCATGTCCAGCTGGGGCAGATGCATCAGCAGTAATCCCAGGGGCTGGCCGAGCAGTTTGGCGCGTTCGACCTCGCTTGCCAGCTGCTCGTGCAGGGTCTCATGGCCGGTGGCGGCGCACTCGGCATCGCGCGGATCGGTGGCCCGGATCAGGGCGTGCTGGCGTGCCTGCTCCCAGGGCACCAGGGCCGCCACGGCCACCAGGCTCAGGTAGCCCAGCAGCATCTGGCCATCGAGCTGGCCGTTGCCGAGCAGGGCCAGCCACACCGGCGTCAGCGCGAGGTTAAGCAGCATGGCGGGGGCCAGCGGCAGCAGCAGCAGGGTGAGTACCGGCGGCAGGCCCACCCAGAGTGCCGGCAAGCCGGACTGGCGGGGCAGTTCGACGGCAATCAGCAGATAGCCGCAGATCAGCGCCAGATAGGCGGCCAGCCGCGAGTGTTCAGCGCGCGTCGCATTCAGCAGGGTGGCGACCACCATCAACAGGGAGAGCGCGGCGGGCAGGGGGATGCGTTCGTACTCGCCCATCAGGTAGAGCCATAGGGCCATGCCCAGCAGCAGCAGCGCGCCGCCGGCGTGCCACAAGGCGAACAGCCGAGAGGCGTGGCGGTAGCGATCAGGCATGATCCGCTCCCTTGATCACCCACAGGCCAGCCGATTGGTGGGACAGGGCGTGGCGCTCGTCGTCCAGCGACAGCAGGCCGGCGAGGGGGATCGCCCGGGCCGGCCCGCGCGCCTCCAGGGCGCGCCACAAGCGTTCGCGACGCGTATCGGCCTGTTCGGGGTCGCGGCTGGTCAGCAGTGCCGCCAGGGTCGTTGGATCGAGCCGGTAGCAGCGCTCGAAACGGTAGGTCAAACGGCACAGGCGCTGCGCCAGCGGCCAGCAGCGGTGGCGGGGCGTGTGCAGCAGCAGCAGCTCGGCGTGCACGCCCTCGCGCAGGCTGCGCTTGCGTTCGAGGATCAGGTCACCGAGTAGCCGGTTGCCGGGCCACAGCGGCAGTCCCGGCACCAGACGGGCGCGGCGCAGGGCGTTCTGACGACGCGCGCGCAGATCCAGGGCCCGGGACAGGCCCAGCAGCATCAGGGCGGCGAGCAGCAGGCCGCTCAGCACCCACTGCTCGAGGCCCAGCAGGTTTTTGAGGGGCCACCAGGTGGCGAGTGCCAGCAGGCTGCCCAGCAGCAGCACCCAGCGGGGCTGGGGTAGCATCAGCAGCATGGCCCAGGCCCACAGCCAGGTGACATGGCGGCCAGGCTCTCCCCACAGCAGCGCCGCCAGCAGCAGGCTTGGCAGCAGCTGCCAGGGCAGTGTGGCGGGGCGGCGATGGTCGAAGGTCAGCAGCAGCGCGGTAAGACCCAGCCAGGCCGCGGCCAGCCACATCAGCAGGGTGTCGATCAGGGGCTGCGTGCGGGTGGCCAGTAGCGCCATCAGCACCGCCGCGATCAGCAGGTTGCCGCGCAGCAGGACGCTTTTGTACTTGGTCTGCATGGTGGATTAGTATGAATCCCTTCCCGGTTTTCGGCACAGTATAACCCCGGCCCTGCCCGTGTCGCGGCGGCGCCGGCCCCCAGGAGACACGCATCGGCATGACAGCTCAAGCCTCTCGCTCGGATCTCGAGACCGCCACCCCGGAGATCGGGGACGTCGACACCTACATGGAGCGCCTCGGACAGGGCGCCCGCGAAGCGGCGACCCGCATGCGTCGGGTCGATACGGCGGCCAAGAATGCCGCCCTGCTGGCCATGGCCGAGGGCCTCGGACAGGCCCGCGGCGAGGTGCTGGCGGCCAACACCCGTGACCTGGCCCGGGGCCGCGAGAGCGGCCTTGACGAGGCCCTGCTCGATCGCCTGGCGTTGGATGATGCGCGCCTGGATGCGATGATCGAAGGGCTCTCCCAGGTGGCCGCGCTGCCGGACCCGGTCGGCGAGATCGATGGCCTGCGCTCGCGGCCCAGCGGCATCCAGGTCGGCCAGATGCGCGTTCCCCTGGGCGTCATCGGCATCATCTACGAGTCGCGCCCCAACGTGACCATGGAGGCGGCGAGCCTGTGCCTGAAGTCGGGTAACGCGGCCATCCTGCGCGGGGGCTCCGAGGCCCGCGAGTCCAATGCCGCCATCGCTGCCTGCATTCGTGCCGGTCTCGCCCAGGCCGGCCTGCCCGAGGGCGCCGTGCAGGTGGTGGCCACCACCGACCGCGCCGCGGTGGGCCGGCTGATCAGCATGCCCGAATACGTCGACGTGATCATTCCGCGCGGCGGCAAGTCGCTGATCGAGCGCATCACCCGCGAGGCCAGAGTGCCGGTGATTAAGCACCTCGACGGCGTCTGCCACGTCTATGTCGACGCCAGTGCGGACCTCGACAAGGCGCTGGCCATCGCGGTCAACGCCAAGACCCAGCGCTATGGCACCTGCAACACCATGGAGACCCTGCTGGTCGATGCGCCGGTGGCCGAGACCCTGCTGCCGAAGCTTTCCGCCGCCTACGCCGAGCATCGGGTCGAGCTGCGCGGCTGCGAGCGCACCCGGGCGATCCTCGGCGACATCGCCCCCGCCAGCGAGGCGGACTGGCAGGCGGAGTACCTGGCGCCGGTGCTGGCGATTCGCGTGGTGGAAGGCATCGATGCCGCGATGGATCACATCGAGCGTTACAGCTCGCGGCATACCGATGCCATCGTCACCGAGAACTACACCCTGGCGCGGCGCTTCCTGGCCGAGGTGGACTCCAGCTCGGTGATCGTCAACGCCTCCACCCGCTTCGCCGACGGTTTCGAGTACGGGCTGGGCGCGGAGATCGGCATCTCCACCGACCGGCTGCATGCCCGGGGCCCCGTGGGGCTCGAGGGGCTGACCACCCGCAAGTACGTGGTGCTCGGCGACGGCCAGGTGCGCCAGTGAGCGAGACGGGCCTGCTGGTCCGCTCCCCAGAGTCGCCGGCGCCCCCTCGGCTGGCCATGCTGGGGGGCACCTTCGACCCGGTCCATCTGGGCCATCTGCGCAGCGCCGTGGAGCTTCGCGAGGCGCTGGCGCTGGATCGGGTGCACATGATTCCCGCGGCCATGCCGCCGCTGCGCGGCGAGCCGCGGGTCTCGCCCGACGAGCGCCTGGCGCTGCTGCGCCTGGGGATCGCCGACACGCCGGGGCTGGTGGCCGACCCACGAGAGCTCGAGCGCGACGGCCCCTCCTACAGCGCCGATACCCTGGCATCGCTGCGTGGCGAAGTCGGCGACGAGGC
Organism: Halomonas saccharevitans; assembly: GCF_032333995.1. Taxonomy (NCBI): domain Bacteria; kingdom Pseudomonadati; phylum Pseudomonadota; class Gammaproteobacteria; order Oceanospirillales; family Halomonadaceae; genus Halomonas; species Halomonas saccharevitans. Next base: position 704,657 of record NZ_JAVXUR010000001.1, on the reverse strand, counting down.
GCGGCTGGTCATGGCGCTGGGATATGATGCCTTCCTGCGCCTGGCCGACTGGCGCGATCCCGAGCGGCTCTTCGCCCTGGCCCACGTGGTGGTGATCGATCGCCCGGATCACGAGGCTGCGCTGCCGGCGGCGCTTCGTGAATTGCTGGCCGGGCGCGAGGTCGAGCAGGGCGAGGCCCTGATGGCACACCCGGCCGGCAAGCTGCTGCGCCTGCGGCTGCCCTCGCGCATGGCCATTTCGGCTACCGAGGTGCGCCGCCGCCTGGCCACCGGGCGCAGCGTTCGTTATCTGCTGCCCGAGGCGGTGGAGGCACGTATTCTCGCACGCGGGCTCTATCGGCACGCTTGATGGCGTGCGTCATTGCTGGCGAGTTGAATGCTGCCCACCGGCGCGTCGAGTCGGTACAATAGGGGTGACGATTTCTCGTTGACCAAGGGCAGATACGAAGGGCTATGCATATCGACGCACTCAAGACTCTGGTGATCGACGCACTGGAGGACCTCAAGGCCCAGGACATCGCCGTCCTGGATGTTGCGCGACTGACCAGCGTGACCGACCGCATGGTGCTGGCCACCGGCACCTCCACCCGCCACGTGTCGGCGCTGGCCTCGACGGTGTTGCAGGCGGCCAAGGACGAGGGCCTGGCGCCGCTGGGCGTCGAGGGCGAAAACGGCTCCGACTGGGTGCTGGTCGACCTCGGCCAGCTGGTGGTTCACGTGATGCTTCCCGAAACGCGCCAGCTCTATGACCTCGAGCGGCTGTGGGTCGATCTGCCGAGCGATGCCGAGTCCAGGGTCGAGCAGGGTTCATGAAGGTCCGCCTGCTGGCGGTGGGCACCAAGATGCCCGACTGGGTGAATCGCGGCGTCGAAGAGTACCGCAAGCGTCTGCCCCGCGATTTCGCCCTGGAAGTAGAGGAGATCGCCCCGGGGCAGCGCGGCAAGAATGCCGACGTGGCGCGCGCCATGGCATCAGAGGCCGAGCGCATCCGCGCTCGCCTCAGGGGCAGCGAGCATCTCGTGGCCCTCGAGGTGGGTGGTAAGGCCTGGAGCACCGAGCAGCTGGCCCGCGAAGCCGACGCCTGGCGCCTCGAGGGACGCGACGTGGCGCTGCTGGTGGGCGGGCCCGACGGCCTGGAGCCATCGCTCTCGGCCAGCGCTGATCAGCGCTGGTCGCTCTCCCCGTTGACCTTGCCTCACCCGCTGGTGCGCATCCTGCTCGCCGAGCAGCTCTATCGCGCCTGGACCCTGCTGGTCGGCCACCCCTATCACCGCTGACGGCGTGCCTCGCCGGCACCGCTGAAGGTGTTTTTTTATGAGCACCGCTGAAGGCTCTTCGTGATTACCGCTGAAGGCTCTCTTCTTGAACACCGCTGAAGGCTCTCTTCTTGAACACCGCTGAAGGCTCTCTTCTTGAACACCGCTGAAGGCTCTTCGTGATTACCGCTGAAGGCTCTTTGCTTCATCATCCCGAGGTCATTACCTAGCATGCGTCGCCGTCGCGATACCCTGAAGAACCCGGAACAGGAGCTGCGCGTGTTCCGCATGCGCTCGCTGTTGGCCGTGCTGGTGGTGCTGATCCTGACGGGGCTGCTGGGCGGGCGGCTGTTCTACCTGCAGGTGGTGCAGCACGAGGTCTACAGCACGCGCTCCGAGAAGAACCGGGTGCGGGTGGAGCCTCTGCCGCCTACCCGCGGCCTGATCTACGATCGCAACGGCGCGCTGCTGGCCGAGAATCGGCCAACCTACAACCTGACCCTGGTGCGCGAGCGGGTCGATGACCTGGATGCCACCCTGGCCCTGCTGGTCGAGCTGCTGGAGCTGCCCGAGGAGGAAGCCAAGGCCTTTCGGGTCCGCTCGCGCCAGCGCCAGCGGCCCTTCCAGCCGGCGCTGTTGATGAGCGACCTCGACGAGGCGCAGATCGCCCGCCTGGCGGTCAACCGTCACCGCCTGCCCGGCGTCGAGGTCGAGGCCCAGCTGCTGCGCTACTATCCCGATGCCGAGACCATGGTGCATGCCCTGGGCTACGTGGGCCGCATCAATGCCGAGGAACTGGCGGGGTTGGACTCGGGCAATTATGCCGGCACCCACTTCATCGGCAAGAGCGGGGTGGAGCGCTTCTACGAGGACGAGCTGCACGGCGAGGCGGGGCTGCGCAAGGTCGAGACCAATGCGCGCGGACGGGTGCTGCGCGAGCTTGGCCACACCGATCCGGTGCCCGGGCGTGATCTCACCCTGACTCTGGACAGCGAGCTGCAGAGGCTCGCCGTGGAGCTGCTCGACGGGCGCCGCGGCTCGATCGTCGCCATCGCGCCGACCACCGGCGAGGTTCTCGCCCTGGCCTCGGTGCCGGGCTTCGACAGCAACCAGTTCGTCACCGGCATCGACGTCGCCTCCTACCGGGCGCTGCAGGAGAACCTTGACCTGCCACTCTACAATCGCGCCATTCGCGGCCACTATCCGCCGGGCTCGACGATCAAGCCGTTCATGGCCATTACCGGCCTCAAGGAGGGCGCGATCACGCCTGGAGAGGTGATCTACGATCCCGGCTATTTCCAGCTGCCCAACGACTCGCGGCGCTACCGCAACTGGCTGCGCTGGGGCCACGGCCGGGTCGATCTGGAGCGTGCCCTGGCCGTCTCCAACAACACCTACTTCTATTCGCTGGCCCATGAGCTCGGGATCGATCGCATTCACGAGAACATGACCGCCTTCGGCTTCGGCCAGCGGGTCGCCCACGACGTTCAGGGGCAGAGCGACGCCCTGATGCCGTCGCGCACCTGGAAACGCGGGCGCTTCAATCAGCCCTGGTATCCCGGCGAGACCCTCTCGGTAGGCATCGGCCAGGGCTACCTGCAGGTGACGCCGCTGCAGCTCGCCACCGCCACGGCGGTGCTGGCCAATCGGGGCGAGTGGGTCAAGCCGCGCCTGGCCCAGCGCATCGGCGAGCACGAGGTGCCGGTCGACCTGCCGGATACCCCCGCGGACATCGAGCTTGGCAACGAAACGTGGTGGGACAGCGTCTACTCGGGCATGGAGAAGGTCGTCTCGGGGCGCGAGGGCACGGCGCGGCGAATCGGTGGCGATCTCGAGTACCGGATGGCCGGCAAGTCCGGCACCGCCCAGGTCTTCTCCCTGGGCCAGAACGAGAAATACAATGCCGACGAGCTCAAGGAGCGGCTGCGCGACCATGCCCTGTTCATGGCCTTCGCGCCGGTGGAGGAGCCCGAGATCGCCGTGGCGGTGATCGTCGAGAATGCCGGCGGCGGCAGCACCCACGCCGCGCATTTGGCCAAGGCGATGACCGATGCCTGGCTGCTCGATGACGAGGCCCCGGACAGCGACGAGGTGCGCGAGGCCCTGGAGCGCGAAGACGATCGCGTGGCGGGAGACTGAGCGATGATCTGGAACGAACTGACGCGTGGCCTGCGCAGCCACCCCGTGAAACCCTCGCTGAGCGGCATCGCGCGGCGCCGCAGCCTATGGGAGCGCATTCACCTCGACCCCTGGCTGCTCGGCATGCTGCTGGTGCTGATGCTGGCCGGTCTGGTGGTGCTCTACAGCGCCAGCGGTCAGCACTTCTCGGTGGTCACCGCCCAGGCGATCCGTTTCGGCGTCGCCCTGGTGGTGATGGTCGGGCTCGCCCAGCTCTCCACGACGACCCTGCTGCGCTGGACGCCGCTGGTCTACGTGGCGGGGCTTGGCATGCTGGTGGCCGTGGAGCTGATCGGCGACATGGGCATGGGGGCCCAGCGTTGGCTGGTGATTCCCGGCGTGATCCGCTTCCAGCCCTCGGAGCTGATGAAGCTCGCCATGCCGATGATGGTAGCCGCCTGGCTGAGCCGTCAGGTGCTCCCGCCGCGCTGGCGCGACCTTGCCGTGTGCGCGGTGATCATCGGCCTTCCGGTGGCGCTGATCGCCCGGCAGCCCGATCTCGGCACCTCCTTGCTGGTGGCGACGGCGGGGATACTGGTGGTGGTGCTGGCCGGGCTCTCCTGGCGCTTCATCTTATTTTGCGGCGCGCTGGCGGCGGCGGCGCTGCCGCTTTTGTGGATCAACCTCCATGACTATCAGCGCCAGCGCGTGCTGACCTTCCTCGATCCGGAGAGCGACCCGCTGGGTGCGGGCTGGAACATCATCCAGTCGACCACCGCCATCGGCAGCGGCGGCTTCTGGGGCAAGGGCTGGCTGCAGGGCACTCAGTCGCAGCTGGAGTTCCTTCCCGAGCGCCATACCGACTTCATCGTGGCGGTGCTGGGCGAGGAGTTCGGCCTCGTCGGGATGCTGGCCTTCCTGATGCTCTACCTGCTGATCGTCGGACGCGGGCTGTGGCTCGCCGGGGCCGCCCAGGAGACCTTTGGCCGGCTGGTGGCGGGGAGCATCATCCTGACCTTCTTCATCTACGTCTTCGTCAACGTGGGCATGGTCAGCGGCATCCTGCCGGTGGTCGGCGTGCCCCTGCCGCTGGTCAGCTACGGCGGCACCTCCAGCGTGACCTTGATGGCCGGTTTCGGTATTCTCATGGCCGTTAACGCCCACCGCCGACTGCTGCCGCGCTAGGCGGCCGACACGACTCAGGGAGAGCCGCAATGACGGTGTCGTCACCACAGGGAAAACGCTGGATGGCCTGGCTGGCGGGAGGGCTGCTGGCCCTGAGTGCCGCCGGCTCGACGGCGGCCGACTTCGATCCTCAGCGACACGGCGAGGCGCGCCGGCTGGTGGCGGAGCTCGCCGAGCGCGGCATCGACCGCGACTGGCTCGAGGCCGCCATGCAAGCGGCCGAGTACCGCCAGTCGGTGCTCGATGCCATGAGCGGCGCCGCCGAGCATCGACTGACCTGGCCCGAGTATCGCGCCATCTTCCTCGACGAGGCGCGCATCGCCAACGGGGCGGCCTTCATCGCGGCCCACCCGGATGCCTTTGCGAGGGCCGAGGCCGACTTCGGCGTGCCGCCGGAGGTCATCGCCGCGATCCTCGGCGTCGAGACCCGCTACGGCGAGATCACGGGCCGCCATCGCGTGCTGGACTCGCTGTCGACGTTGGCCTTCCATCATCCGAGCCGTGGGCGATTCTTCCGCGGCGAGTTGGCCGCCTTCCTGGAGATCGCCTTCGAGCAGCAGCGTGCCCCCGGCAGCCTGACCGGCTCCTACGCCGGAGCCATGGGCTATCCGCAGTTCATCCCCACGAGCTACCGCGCCTATGCGGTGGATTTCGACGATGACGGCCTGCGCGATCTCTGGACCAACCCGGTGGATGCCATCGGCAGCGTGGGCAACTACTTCGCCGAGCACGGCTGGCGCGCGGACGCCCCGATCTATCATGCGGTCGAGGGGCCCGCTGCGCCGCCCGAGGGCATCGAGTTCAATCGCGCCGCGCGACCGCCGGCGGTACCTGCGGCCAGGCTCGCCGCATCGGGCCTCGAGATGCCGGGCGCGCTGGCCGACGATCATCGCCTGCTGCCGGTGGCGCTGGAGGCCGGGGAGGGCACCTGGCGCTACGTGCTCGGCGAGCAGAACTTCTACGTGATCACTCGCTATAACCACAGCCACCTCTATGCCATGGCGGTGACGGAACTCGCCGAGGCGATCGCCGAGGCGCGCGGTCGTAAGGCCGGCTGGCTCGATGCCGCCGACACCCTGCCCGAGGAGGCCTCATGAGACGCTTCTTGGTGATCCTGAGTCTGGCGTCGCTGCTGGTCGGCTGTGCCGGCCCGAGGCCCGCTCCCGTCCAGTCGGCCGGGTCTGACGCCTCGGCCTCGGCGTCCTCCCAGGGTGGTGAACGCTACGCGCTCACCGGAGACGCCTATCCCGAGGATCCGCCCGACGTGGCCCAGGTGCCCGATGCCGTGCCGCAGCGCGAGCCGCGTTCCCGGGGCGGCAACAAGTCGCCCTACGAGGTATGGGGCAAGCGCTACGAGGTGATGGCGGATGCCAGCGGCTACCGTCGCGAGGGGCGCGCCTCCTGGTACGGCGAGAAGTTCCACGGCTACGCCACCTCCAATGGCGAGATCTACGACATGTACAAGATGAGCGCCGCTCATCGCTCCCTGCCGCTGCCGAGCTTCGTGCGAGTCACCAGCCTCGATAACGGGCGCTCGACGATCGTTCGTGTCAACGATCGTGGCCCGTTCCACAGCGAGCGTGAGATCGACCTCTCCTACGCCGCGGCCGCCCGGCTGGGCATCCTCGAGCAGGGCACCGGCCGGGTAAGGGTCGAGGCCATCGACGTGGAGCGCTGGCTCGCCAGGCGCGGTGGTGAGCCCGAGCCTGATCCCACCGTGACCGAGGCGGGCGACAGCGATGCGCCCCAGGCCGTTCGCGACGAGCCGGCGGAGGGCGTCTTCCTGCAGGTGGCTGCCCTGGGCTCTGAAGACGGGGCTCTGGCGCTGCAGGCCAAGCTCGAGGCGGAAATCGCCGGGTCCGTGCGCGTAGCCAGCGCCGAGGGCCTTCACCGCGTTCAGGTCGGCCCGCTGGATCCCGCGGGTCAGCTGGATCCGGTTCGTGAACAGTTGCGCCGGGCCGGCTTCGCCCAGGCCTTCATCGTCGACGATGCCGACTGAGTCGGCGTCTCCCTAGCGTATAACCCTGTGATGCACCCGATGAGAACCCTTGCCATGAGATTCACGTTATTTCTTCGCCGCCACCGGCTGCTGCCGATGCTGCTGGTCAGCCTGCTGCTGGTTGCGTCACAGGCCGCGGCCCAGGCGGTGCCCCAGCCGCAAACCATGATCCCCTCGCCCCCTCAGCTGGCGGCGAGCTCGTGGATCCTGATGGATGCCGACAGCGGCCGGGTGCTGGCCGAGCACAATTCCCGCGAGCGCCTGCCGCCGGCCAGCCTGACCAAGCTGATGACCGCCTACCTGGTCGAGCGTGAACTCAACCAGGGCAACATCAGCCCGGACGGGCTGGTGCCGATCAGCGAGAAGGCCTGGCGCACGGGCGGGTCGAAGATGTTCATCGAGGTCGGCGAGCAGGTGCCGGTCAGTGAGCTGCTGCACGGCATCGTCATCGTCTCCGGTAACGACGCCAGCGTGGCCATGGCCGAGTACCTGGCCGGCGGCGAGCGTCCCTTCGCTGATCTGATGAACCAGCACGCGACGCGCCTGGGCATGCACGACACCAACTTCGTCAACCCCACGGGCCTGCCCCACGAGAATCACTTCTCCTCGGCCCACGATCTGGCCCTGCTCTCCCAGCACATCATCAACGACTATCCGGATCACTACCGGATGTATCGCCAGAAGGAGTTCACCTACGGCGGCATCGAGCAGGCCAACCGCAATCGTCTGCTGTGGCGCGACGCCAGCGTCGACGGACTGAAGACCGGCTGGACCGAGGAAGCGGGCTACTGCCTGGTCGCCTCCGCCGAGCGCGACGACATGCGCCTCATCTCGGTGGTGATGGGCACGGCCTCGAGCGATGCGCGAGCCCAGGAGTCCCAGAAGCTCTTGAGCTACGGCTTTCGCTACTTCGAGACCCTCAACCTCTACGACGCCGGGGCCGTGCTCAACACGCCGCGGGTCTGGGGCGGCGACAAGAACGAGCTGCGCGTCGGCGTCGACAGCAGCGTGGTCATGACCGTGCCGCGCGCGCGTGATGGGGAGCTCACCGCCAAGCTCGACATCCAGGCCGACCTGACCGCGCCGATCGCCGCCGGCGACCGGGTGGGCACCATGGAGGTGCGTCAGGGCGAGGAAGTGGTCGGCGAGCGGCCGCTGGTCGCCCTCGAGAGCATCGAGGAGGGCGGCTTCTTCAAACGCCTGATCGATCAGGTGCAGCGCTTCTTCACCAACCTGACTCGCGGCTGGTTCGAGTAAGCCTGCGGGCGGGTATCGCCCGTGGACGTCCTCGTCGCCGCGGCGATGAGCCACGGGTCGGCCCCTCGGGCCGGCCCGTGTTGCTGTCTGGCGCCTGAGGCAGCCGACCCCGGGGAGAGCGTGGTGACGACGGGTCCGGTTGGTCGCCGCCGCCGCGTTGCGTAGAATAGGGGCATACCCTCCATCCGGACGCGATCATGAGTGACAACTCCCTACGCGACCTTCGCAAGCCCGTCCCCCGGGCGGGCGATACGTCGCCGAAGATCACCTTCCCCTGCGACTATCCCATCAAGGTCGTCGGCGATGCCGCCGACGACTTCGCCGCGACGGTCTGTCAGATCGTCAACCGTCATGACCCGAGCTTCGACGCCGCCGGCATCCAGGTGGTGCCGAGCCGCAACGGCCGTTTCCAGTCGGTGCGCCTGACCCTGCGCGCCACGGGCGAGGTGCAGATCAAGGCCCTCTTCGATGAGCTGAAGGCCACTGGCCGCGTGCACATGGTGGTGTGATGGCACCCGACAGCACGGCGCCGATCGCGCTGCACCGCCTGGGTCGAAGGCCCTATGGCCCGGTCTGGCAGGCCATGCGCACCCTGACCGACGAGCGCGACGGCGAGACCCCGGACCAGTTCTGGCTGGTGGAGCATGACCCGGTGTTCACTCAGGGGCAGGCCGGCAAGCCCGAGCACCTGCTGATGCCGGGTGACATCCCGGTGGTCGCCACCGATCGTGGCGGCCAGGTGACCTACCATGGCCCCGGCCAGGTGGTGCTCTATCCGCTGCTTGACGTGCGACGCGCTCGCCTGGGCGTGCGTGAGCTGGTCAGCGCCCTGGAGCAGGCGGTGATCGTGCTGCTGGCCGAGCACGGCGTGACGGCCCATGCCCGGCCCGATGCCCCCGGCGTCTACGTGGGGGAGGCCAAGATCGCCTCCCTGGGGCTCAGGATTCGTCGCGGGGCGAGCTTCCACGGGGTGGCGCTCAACGTCGACGGCGATCTCTCGCCCTTCTCGCGGATCAACCCCTGCGGCTATGCCGGCATGGCCATGACGCGACTGACCGACCTGGTCGACGACTGTCCCGGTGTCGAGGCGGTGGGCGAGTGCCTGGCGGAGTGCCTGGCGCGGGAGCTGGGGCGTGAGTTATCAGCGCCAAGCAGCCAGGCGCCGAGCCGCCAGGCTGACCCGTGACGGGCAGCAGGTGCTGAGGTAGAACAAGCCCCGCTGGATCAAGTATCCAGCGGTCAGGGATATCGCAGTAACCGGAATCAAGAGGCGCTGGGGACAAGCCGAAGAGGAGGTCCGACGCCAAGGATGGCGTCGGTAGCGCCCGGGGAGGGGTTCACAGCGCCTCCGGAAGGCCGGCCCCGCTCGCAGGCTAGTCCCCAGGTCAGCCACGAACTACCGAGCTGTCAAACTATCTGCGATAGCCCTGATCCAGCGGGGCTTTGCGTTGATACCCGAATTGGCAGAGGCATCATGTTGTTCGCCAGCGCTCGGCGCTCAGCCGACGTTGACGGCATCGATGCGGTTCGGGTCCGGCTCCTGGCCCGGCACCTCAGCGGGAGCGGCCAGGCCGAGGTTGTTCTTCTCGAACACCCGGTCGGCGCGATAGCTCGAGCGCACCAGCGGGCCGGACGGTACCTCCATGAAGCCCTTCTCCAGGCCCAGCTCGCGGTAGCGATCGAACTCCTCAGGCGTGACCCAGCGCTCCACCGGCAGGTGGTTGCGGGTGGGGCGCAGGTACTGGCCCAGGGTCACGATGTCGACGCCGATCTCGCGCAGGTCATCGAAGGTCGCCAGTATCTCTTCCTCGGTCTCGCCCAGGCCCAGCATCAGGCTGGTCTTGGTGATGACGCCGGGGCGATGGCGCTTGGCATGGGCCAGCACGTCGAGGGTCTTGCGGTAGCCGGCGCGCGGATCGCGCACCCGCGAGGTCAGTCGCTCGACGGTCTCGACGTTCTGGGCGAAGACCTCGAGCCCCGAGTCGACCACCCGCTCGATCGCCGAGGGCTCGGCGTCGAAGTCGGGCGTCAGCGCCTCGACGACCACCTCGGGGGTGCGCGCCTTGATGGCCCGGATGCAGTCGGCATAGTGGGTCGCGCCGCCGTCGGGAAGGTCGTCACGATCCACCGAGGTCAGCACGATGTAGCGCAGCCCCATCAGCTCCACCGACTGGGCGGTGTTCTGCGGCTCCTCGGCATCCAGCCAGCCCTTGGGGTTGCCGGTATCCACGGCGCAGAAGCGGCAGGCGCGGGTGCACACCGAGCCCATCAGCATGATGGTTGCGGTGCCGTTGCTCCAGCACTCCCCCTGGTTGGGGCAGTGCGACTCGGCGCACACAGTGCTGAGCCGGTGGGTGGCCACGTTCTTCTTGACCGCCTCGAAGCGTTCGCCGCCGGGGATCTGCGCGCGCAGCCAGCTCGGCTTGCGTCCGCTGACGCCGCCGTCTTCGACTTCACGACGCATTTTCATGCCGTCCTTGATGGCGGCCGTGCCATGGTCGTTGCGATACTTTTCGCCGCTGGAGACGCGTGGGGAGGGGGTGTCGCTCATAGTCGTGAGCCTCTCTGCTCGCCGGCTGTCTCACCGGAACGGCGCTTGGGTGCGCGTCGATCGGCGTTTCCAGTCAGCCTGGCACGTCGAATGATACGGGGATTAAAGGCCCATAACCTACCACAGCCGTCACCTTTCTGGACAGCGGGTGGGCCGTGCGGTGACGCCCGCGAGAGGCGGGTCAAGGGGTGGCGATCAAGCGCGGGCGCTCAATAGGTGGTCATCGGCAGGCAGTCGACGCCGTGGCTCGGCAGCGGGGTCGGAGGCGTGGCGAAGTGCTCGTGGAGCTCGGCGAGGTGTTCGCGCACGAAGCGCAGGAACAGTTCGGTGACCGGGGTCGGGAAGTGATCGCGGGGATGTACCGTGCACCAGGAGTGGCGCAGCGGGAAGCCGGGCAGGGCGAGAGGCGAGAGCAATCCCGCCTCGATCTCCAGGCGCACGGCCAGGCGGGGCAGTACGGCCACCCCCAGCTGCTCCATCACGCCCTGCTTGACCGCCTCGTTGGAGCCCAGCTCGATGGCGTGGGGCAGCCACACGTCCTGCTCGGCGGCCAGCTCCTCGAAGGCGCTCCGCACTCCGGAGCCGGGCTCGCGCATCAGCACGTAGTGGCGCGCGAAGTCCTCCAGGGTGGGGCACTCGGCATCGAGCAGGGGGTGTCCCGGCCAGACCACGGGGATCAGCTCGCTGTCGAGGATCGGCATGAAGGTCAGCTCGTCGCCCTCGGGGACCCGTGCCATGATCACCAGGTCGTCGCGGCGCTCGGCGAGTCGCTCCAGCGCCTGGCGCCGGCTGCAGACGCGCAGACGCACCACGATGTCGGGATAGTGGGCACGAAAGCGAGCCAGCAGGTGAGGCACCACGTACTGGGCGGTGGAGACCGCGGCGAGGTTTAGCTCGCCGTTCAGCGTCCCGGCCATGTCGGAGAGCGTCATCTGCAGGCGCGAGACCTGCCCGAAGATCGAACGGGTCGAGGCGGCCAGCGCGTCGGCGGCGGGCAGCAGGTGCAGAGTGCGACCGGCATACTTGAACAGCGGCTGGCCCAGCGCCTGCTCGAGCTGGCGGATCTGGGCGCTCACGGCAGGCTGGGTCAGCCCCAGCGCCTCGGCCGCACGAGAATAGGAGTGCTGGTCATAGACGGCACGAAACACCTGAAGCTGGCGAAAGGTCAGGCGGTTGAGCAGCTTGGGTGTGGTCATGTCGGTCTGTCCGCCGGCGCCATGCCGTGGGTCTCTGGGAGTCTGGCGCCATGCTAGCACCGCTCGATCGCCGCCGGCCATGCCGGAAGCTGGTCCGACGAATGCCCCGGGTGTGGCCCTGTTCAACCACGAGCCCCTCGCAGCGGCTGGCTTCATGCGCTATATTGCATTGCAGCAAAGCCCGTTTTCATGCATCGGTGCCACGAGCCTCCTGAGGATGTGGCTTGAGTACCGAGCAACCCTGGAGCTGATAATGAACCCCCTGATACCGACTCCGGCAGCCGACGCGCTGCCCTTCATGGATCCGTTCGGTTTCGGACGCGCGGCCTGCGACTATTGGCGCGACACGATGGAGCGCAGCGTGCTCTTCATGGACGTCATGCGCCAGCGGGGCAACCAGTACCTCGAGCACATCGAGAAGACCAAGCCCAACGTGCTGGGCTTCGACGCCGAGGTGCTGATGGACGGTCGCGAGCTGGCTCGTCCGGTCAACTACGAGCTGCTGCGCATCCAGCCGCCCGAGGGCGTGGAGACCGATCTGCAGATGCGACCCTTCGTCGTGGTAGACCCCCGCGCAGGCCACGGTCCGGGCATCGGCGGCTTCAAGCCTGACAGCGAGATCGGCGTCGCCCTGCGCGCCGGGCACCCCTGCTATTTCATCGGCTTTCTGCCCTACCCCGTGCCGGGGCAGACCGTCGAGGACGTGGTCGAGGCCGAGGTCGAGTTCCTGCGTCACATCATCTCGCGCCATCCCGATACCTCCGAGAAGCCCATGGTGGTCGGCAACTGCCAGGCCGGCTGGCAGATCATGATGGCCGCGGCCCTGGAGCCCGAGCTGTTCGGTCCGCTGCTGATCGCCGGCTCGCCGCTCTCCTACTGGGGCGGCGAGCGGGGCGGTGCTCCGATGCGCTACACCGGCGGCCTGAGCGGGGGCAGCTGGATGACGTCGCTGTTCAGCGACCTGGGAGCCGGGCTCTTCGACGGCGCCTGGCTGGTGCAGAACTTCGAGCGCCTCAATCCGGCCAATACCTGGTGGAGCAAGCAGTACCGGCTCTACGCCCACGTCGACACCGAGGCCGAACGCTACCTCGAGTTCGAGCGCTGGTGGGGCGGCCACGTGGTGCTCGGCGGCGACGAGATCCAGTACATCGTCGATAACCTCTTCGTCGGCAACCGCCTCTCCACCGCCCAGCTGGTAACCTCTGACGGGCGGCGCATCGACCTGCGCAACGTGCGCTCGCCGGTGGTGGTGTTCTGCTCGCGCGGCGACGACATCACGCCGCCGCCCCAGGCACTCGGCTGGGTGCGCGACCTCTACGAAGGGGTCGATGACGTGATCGCCAACGAGCAGACCATCGTCTACTGCGTGCATGACACCACCGGGCACCTGGGCATCTTCGTGTCCGGCAGCGTGTCCCGCAAGGAGCATACCGAGTTCACCGCCAACATGGACTATATCGATGTGCTGCCGCCCGGCCTCTACGAGACCACGGTCTCGTCCGCCGCCGAGCGTGAGGATGCCGAGCTGATCGAGCGCGACTACCTGCTCGAGTTCACGCCGCGCACCATCGATGAGCTCGATCGTGAGGTCCAGCACCGCCCCGAGGACGACACTCGCTTCGCCACCGTGGCGCGCGTCTCCGAGATCAATCTGGGCTTCTATCGGCTCTTCGTGCAGCCCTGGGTGCAGGCGGTGGCCACGCCGGAGTCGGCCAAGTGGATGCGGCGCATGCATCCCAACCGCCTGGGCTATCGCCTGCTCTCCGATCGCAACCCGCTGATGAATGCCGTGCCGGTGCTCGCCGATCAGGTGCGTGCCGATCGCCACCCGGTGCACGAGGACAATGTCTTCCGGGCCGTGGAGGGCATCGTCTCCGACCAGGTCACGCGCAGCCTGAATGCCTGGCGCGACCTGCGCGACAGCGCCAGCGAACGCTTCTTCCTGGATGTTTACGGCCAGCCGATCCTGCAGGCCATGGTGGGGCTGGGCGGTGACGCCCACGTGCACCGCCGTCGCCCGGGCGCCGAGCCGGAGCATCGCCGCTTCATCGAGCGCCGCCGCGAGGAAGTCCATCGCGCAATCACCGAAGGCGGCAGCCACGAGGCTGTCATGCGCTCGGTGATCCATGTGCTGGGGGGGGCTCCGGCCACCGACGAGCGCAACTTCAAGCGGCTGCGCGCCTCGCGGGCCGAGCTCGAGCCCGGCTCTGAGCTGGCCGACTTCAAGCACCTGGTGCGCGAGCAGTTTTTTACGCTCCAGCAGGATCATGAGGCGGCACTGGAGGCGATTCCGACCCTGCTCAAGGGGCAGACGGCCCAGCAGATCGACGCCCATCTCGCGCATATCGAGCACGTGCTGGCCGCCAGCGGCGAGCTCAGCGAGCATGCGGCAGAGCGGTTCGAGCGCATCAAGGCGCTGTTTCATCAGGCCATCGACCACGCCCCCGAGGAAGAGCAGGCGGCTCGGCGCGACGCCGAGGCCAGCATTGCCCGTGAGGCCGCGGCCGGTGAGCTCGCCCGCCGCGAGGTGGAGCGTCTGATGGAGACGATGCCCGTCGCCGCGGCTAGCGCAGCGGCCGAGGCGCACAGTGCCGAGAGAAAGCCAGCCGAGGCACAGGACGTCGAGGCGCAGGCCGTCGGAGCAAAGGAGGTCGAATCACGAGGCGTTGATGCACAGGACGTCGATGCAGCGGAGTCGGCCGCTCAGGTCGCTGACCCGGCCAACGCCAACGTCGGCGTCAAGCGCAAGCCGACGAGTCGCTCGGCGCCGCGTCGCCGCACGTCACGCAACTCTGGCAAGAAGTGATCGGCTAGAAGTGCTCGGCAGGAGCGACCGCCGAGACGCGAACGGCGTCGCTGGCTAAGCCCTGCGTGCCAGTGACGTGAAACGCACGCCCCCGCCCCTCGGCGGGGGCGTTGTCGTTGGCACCCGGACGTTCCGGGCTTGTCGTCTCGTGACTCGGCGGTCTAGGTTCAAGGAGCCGCCCGCCGGGGGCGACTGGCGTGAAGCCGATCGCTGGGGTAGGGTAAGCGCATTTTTCACCCGTCGCAGAGGACGGGTCGATACCGTCTGGCGCGAGCCGTCACGCTGGCGCCATCAGCACAGTGGAGCACTATGGGCAAGTCACTGGTCATCGTCGAGTCGCCGGCCAAGGCGAAGACGATCAACAAGTATCTCGGCAACGACTACATCGTAAAGTCGAGCGTGGGGCACATCCGTGACCTGCCGACCAGCGGCTCGGGCAAGACGGCGTCGGACCCCAAGGAGCGCGCTCGGCAGGCGGCGGCAACCCGCAAGATGTCGCCGGAGGAGAAGGCGGAGCATCGCAAGCGCAAGGCCCACGACCAGCTGATCCGGCGCATGGGCCTCGACCCCGAACACGGCTGGAAGGCGCACTACGAGATCCTGCCGGGCAAGGAGAAGGTGGTGGCCGAGCTTCAGAAGCTCGCCGAGAAGGCCGATGCGGTCTATCTCGCCACCGACCTGGACCGCGAGGGGGAGGCCATCGCCTGGCACCTGCGCGAGACCATCGGCGGCGACGAAACCCGCTATCGGCGCGTGGTGTTCAATGAGATCACCAAGAACGCCATCCAGGAGGCCTTCCAGGATCCCGGTGAGCTGAACATCCCGCGCGTCGAGGCCCAACAGGCGCGTCGCTTCCTCGATCGGGTGGTGGGCTTCATGCTCTCGCCGCTGCTGTGGGCCAAGATCGCCCGCGGCCTCTCCGCCGGGCGGGTGCAGTCGGTCGCGACGAGGCTGATCGCCGAGCGCGAACGCGAGATCCACGCCTTCATTCCCGAGGAGTTCTGGGACGTTCACGCCGACCTGGTCCCTCGCGTCGACGGCGACGACGCGACGCCGGTGCGCTTCGAGCTCGTGCGCCAGGACGGCAAGGCCTTCCGGCCCACCTCTGAGGCCGAGACCCTCGAGCGTATCGCGGCGCTGCGCAAGGCGAGCCTTGCGATCACCGCCCGCGAAGACAAGCCCACCCGGTCCAAGCCCAACGCGCCCTTCATCACCTCGACGCTGCAGCAGGCCGCTAGCGGCCGGCTGGGCTTCTCGGTCAAGAAGACCATGACCCTGGCTCAGCGCCTCTACGAGGCTGGCTACATCACCTACATGCGGACCGACTCCACCAACCTCTCTCGGGACGCGGTAGAGGGCGTGCGCGAGTTCATCAATGAGGAGTTCGGCGCGCGCTATCTGCCCGAGGCGCCCAACCGCTACTCCAGCAAGGAGGGCGCCCAGGAGGCTCACGAGGCGATCCGGCCTTCCGAGGTTACCCGTCGGGCCACCGATCTCGCCGGCATGGAGCGCGACGCCGAGCGGCTCTATGAGCTGATCTGGCGTCAGTTCGTGGCCTGTCAGATGACGCCCGCCGAGTACCTCTCCAGCACCCTGACCGTGGAGGTCGAGGGTTTCGAGCTGCGCGCCAAGGGCCGGGTGCTGAAGTTCGACGGCTACACCCGGGTGATGAAGCCGATGGGTCGCAAGGACGAGGACCAGTCCCTGCCGGACCTCGCCGAGGGAACGCCCATGACCCTCGAGCATCTCGACCCCCAGCAGCACTTCACCAAGCCGCCGGCCCGCTATACCGAGGCCAGCCTGGTCAAGGAGCTGGAGAAGAAGGGCATCGGCCGGCCCTCAACCTATGCCGCGATCATCTCCACCATCCAGGACCGCGGTTACGTCAAGCTGGAGAACCGGCGCTTCTATGCCGAGAAGCTCGGCGATATCGTCACCGAGCGGCTCAAGGAGTCGTTCCCCGACCTGATGGATTACTCCTTCACCGCCCGCATGGAGGACAGCCTCGACGAGGTGGCCGAGGGCGAGCGCAACTGGCAGGAGCTGCTCGATGCCTTCTATGCCGAGTTCCACAAGGAGCTCGCCGTGGCCGAGAGCGAGGAGGGCATGCGCCCCAACCAGCCGGTGCCCACCGACATCGACTGCCCGAGCTGCGGGCGCAAGATGCAGATCCGCACCGCCTCTACCGGGGTCTTCCTTGGCTGCTCGGGCTATAATCTGCCGCCCAAGGAGCGCTGCAAGACCACCATCGACCTGCTGCCGGGCGACGAGGCGGTGGCGGCCGATGCCGGCGAGGACGCCGAGACCGACGCGCTGCGCGCCAAGCACCGCTGCCCGAAGTGCGGCACCGCCATGGATAGCTACCTGATCGACGAGGCGCGCAAGTTGCACATTTGCGGCAACAGCCCGGACTGCGACGGCTACGACATCGAGCAGGGAAAGTTCCGCATCAAGGGCTATGACGGGCCGACCATCGAATGCGACAAGTGCGGCAGCGAGATGCAGCTCAAGACCGGACGCTTCGGCAAGTACTTCGGCTGTACCAATAGCGAGTGCAAGAACACCCGCAAGCTGCTCAGAAGCGGCGAGGTGGCGCCGCCCAAGATGGATCCCATTCCCATGCCGGAACTCGCCTGCCAGAAGGTCGAGGATCACTACGTGTTGCGCGACGGTGCCAGCGGGCTGTTCCTGGCGGCCAGCAAGTTCCCCAAGAACCGCGAGACCCGACCGCCGCTGGTCATCGAGCTCAAGGCTCACGCCGAGGAGCTGCCCGAGAAGTATCGCTACCTGCTCGAGGCGCCCGACGCGGATCCGGACGGCCGCCCGGCGCAGATTCGCTTCTCGCGCAAGGCGAAGGAGCAGTTCGTGATGACCGACGATGACGGCAAGGCCACCGGTTGGAAGGCCACCTTCCAGGGCGGCAAATGGCACGTGGAGGACAAGCGCAAGTGACCCCGCGAGCCCGCACCAATCAGTTGCTCTACCAGGCCGAGCTGCTGCTCGACATGCCCGCAGGCGATGACGAGCACGCCGAGGCGCGCCGCATGGCGGCGGAGGAGGGCGGCCTCGCTCTGCTCGAGCTGGCGCTGGAGTCGCTGCTGCGCGAGGTCACCGAGCATGCGCACCTCGAGCGCCACGACTGGCGCGAATTGCTCGGCCCCGAGGGGGCCGGCATCGCCGAGCTGCATCGCCTGCGGGAGCTGGCCGCTCGGCCCGATAGCTGGCTCTCCGGGCTGCTCGCTCGATTCGAGGCGCTGCACGGCAGCGACGGCGTGGCTCGGCGCAGGCCCAGCAACCCCGGGCTGATCGCCGTGGGTGGTGCCGCCTCCCTGAACGAGGAGCTCAGCGACTGCGTGCGCGAGGCCAAACGCGAGACCGCCGCGCTGCGCGAGACCAGCGAAGAGTGGTAGCCGCGCCGCCAGCCTCTAAGGAGCGCGTGGCGCTGCTGGTCGACGTGCAGAACGTCTACTACACCACCCGCCAGGCCTTCGGTCGGCACTTCAACTACCACGCCTTCTGGCGTCGCTTCGCCGCCGATCGAGAGGTGGTGGTGGCCAACGCCTACGCGATCGATCGCGGCGATCCCAAGCAGCGCCAGTTCCAGGACATCCTGCGCGGCATCGGCTTCGCGGTGCAGCTCAAGCCCTATATCCAGCGCAGCGACGGCTCCGCCAAGGGTGACTGGGACGTGGGCATCGCCCTGGACGCCATGGAGGCCGCGCCGCGCGTCGATCGGGTCGTGCTGGTCTCCGGCGACGGCGACTTCGACCTGCTGGTCGAGCGGATGCGCGAGCGCCATGGCGTGACGGTGGAGGTGGTTGGCGTGGAGAGGCTAAGTGCCGATTCGCTGATTCGCGCGGCGAGTCGCTTCGTGCCCATCGAGGGCGGGCTTCTGCTGTAAACGAGCGCGATCAGGATGTGAGCGGCGGCGATAACCGGTACAATCTCGCCCCCTTCACGCACAGACCTGGACCCTTCATTGATCTCCACCGCCAATATCACCATGCAGTTCGGCGCCCGGCCGCTGTTCGAGAATGTCTCCATCAAGTTCGGTAACGGCCACCGCTACGGCCTGATCGGCGCCAACGGCTGCGGCAAGTCCACCTTCATGAAGATCCTCGGCGGAGATCTGGAACCGTCTTCAGGTCAGGTGATGGTCGAATCCGGCGCCCGGCTCGGCAAGCTGCGCCAGGATCAGTTCGCCTTCGAGGACGAGCGGGTCATCGACACCGTGATCATGGGCAACGACGAGCTGTGGCAGGTCGCGGCCGAACGCGAGCGCATCTACTCGCTGCCGGAGATGAGCGAGGACGACGGCATGGCCGTGGCCGACCTGGAGGTGCGCTTCGCCGAGCTCGACGGCTACACCGCCGAGTCCCGCGCCGGCGAGCTGCTGCTGGGCCTGGGTATTCCCCTGCACCAGCACACGGGCCCCATGAGCGAGATCGCCCCGGGCTGGAAGCTGCGCGTGCTGCTGGCCCAGGCGCTGTTCGCCGATCCCGACGTGCTGCTGCTCGACGAGCCCACCAACCACCTGGACATCAATACGATCCGCTGGCTGGAGGGCATGCTGACCGCCCGGGACAGCACCATGATCATCATCTCCCACGACCGCCACTTCCTGAACAGCGTCTGCACGCACATGGCCGACCTGGACTATGGCGAGATCACGCTGTTCCCCGGCACCTACGACGACTACATGACGGCCGCCACGGCGGCCCGCGAGCGACAGCACGCCGACAACGCCAAGAAGAAGGCACAGATCGCCGAGCTGCAGGCCTTCGTCAGCCGCTTCTCGGCCAACGCCTCCAAGGCCAAGCAGGCCACCTCGCGTGCGCGCCAGATCGACAAGATCAAGCTCGAGGACATCAAGCCTTCCAGCCGGGTCAGCCCCTTCATTCGCTTCGAGCAGGGCAAGAAGATCCACCGCAATGCCGTCAACGTCGAGGCGATCACCAAGGGCTTCGACGCCGATGCGCCGCTCTTCGAGCGCCTCTCCATGACCGTGGAGGCCGGCGAGCGCATCGCTATCATCGGCCCCAACGGCATCGGCAAGACCACCCTGCTCAGGACCCTGGCGGGTGAGCTGCACCCCGATGCCGGCGCGGTGCGCTGGACCGACAGCGCCGAGGTCGGCGTCTTCGCCCAGGACCACGCCGACGACTTCGCCAATGATGCCAATCTGTTCGAGTGGATGGCGCAGTGGACCACCGGCGGGGAGCAGGAGGTTCGCGGCGCCCTGGGACGGATGCTGTTCTCCAGCGACGACATAGCCAAGTCGGTCAAGGTGATCTCCGGCGGCGAGCAGGGGCGCATGCTGTTCGGCAAGCTGGCCCTGACCAAGCCCAACGTGCTGCTGATGGACGAGCCGACCAACCACCTCGACATGGAGTCCATCGAGGCGCTCAACCTGGCGCTCGAGAACTATCCGGGCACGCTGATTTTCGTCAGCCACGACCGTGAGTTCGTCTCATCGCTGGCGACCCGTATCCTCGACATGAGCGGCACCGGGATCACCGACTTCAGCGGCAGCTACGACGACTACCTGCGCAGCCAGGGTCTCTACGGCTGATCCCGCGGCTCGACGACCCGGCGTTCCGGCGTTCCGGCGTTCCGAGATGGCAGCGCCTGTCCCCGATGGCGCTGCGCGCATATCGGATGATCTGCATCAAGCGTAATGCCGGCGGCTTGGCTAGGCTTGAAGCATGATCCATTCGCCCGCGTCGGGGCATTACCGGGAGGAGCCTCTCATGCGCTTTCATCGGGTCAAGGAGCTGGTCGCCTGGGCGGCCGACTATCATCGGGGGCTGGCCGAGCGTTATGACCGGCTTGCTGCCGGCGACGTCAGCGATCGGGTACGCATGGCCCTGGAGTATCTGGCCGAGCATGAGCGCAAGATGCAGACCGAGCTGACTCGCTATCTCGATGAGGGCGGTGACCATCGCAAGGTCCTTGAGACCTGGTTCGACGATCCCGCCGATTTTCCCCATGCGCCCACCCTCGATCGCCTTACCGAGTGCATGGCCTGCGACAGCGTTCAGGATGTACTGGCCACGGCCCTGACCATGCATCGCACCCTGCAGGACCTCTATGCGCACCGCATCGAGCAGGCCTCGATCGAGGCGGAGCGTGAGTTCTTCGCTGCGCTCGCCAGCGGCCATGAGGCCGAGGTGCGACGCCTGGCCCGCGACATGCAGCGGCTCGAGGACTACTGAAAAGCCGCTTGTGCCCTCGTGGAGCCGCTTGATGGCGGTTGCCACATCACGAGCTCTGTCGCTTTTCGGCTACGGCCAAGCGTGAGAGGGCTCCGGTTCTCTGGGCCCTGCCACTGGCGGTGTGGGCATGCGTGCCGGGCACCGCTGGCGCCATTCTGCGACAGCTTGCTCGGGGCCGCGCCTGACAGCACCGCTGCAATGCGGTATAACGCCGAATGTATCGATGCTCTTCATTTCCCTAATGACCCAGAGATGCTCCCGATGACTCACTTGTCTCGCCGCCGCTTCGGCCTGCTGGCGCTGGGGTCGCCGCTGCTGCTGCTCGGCACCCCCGCGTCCGCCAGCCTGATGGATGATCTACTCGCCCGGGCCATCGTGCCCCGCCACGATGGTGAGCGCTGGGTGCTGGTCGAAGACGCCGAGGCGAGCCTCAAGGTCTACGACGGGAATCGGCTCCTGGAGCGCTTCGAGCCGATCTCCCTGGGCCGAGGAGGGGCAAAGCCGCAGCGTCAGCGAGGCGATCGGGCCACGCCGCTGGGCGAGTTCCGCGTCAATCGCTTCAACCGGCAGAGCAAGTTTCACATCTTCATTGGCCTGGACTATCCCACCCCGACTCATGCCCGCATGGCATTGAATGCCGGCGTCTATAGCCAGCAGGATTACGACGACTACTTTTCCTACTACCGTCGTCACGGTTATCCGCCCCAGGATACGGTCCTGGGCGGGTTCATCGGGGTTCACGGCCTCGGCGAGGGAGATCCCGCGATCCACCAGCGCTTCCACTGGACCGATGGCTGCGTGGCGGTGACGGACCCACAGGTCGAGCGCCTGTCGTCATTGATCGACATTGGCACACGCGTCGTGATCCGCTAGGCTTTACATGCGCAAGGGGCGTTCTAAGCTAGGGATAAGCGCCGTGACGCATTTCCGTGACGTACTTTAGAACAGCGTTTGACTCCCCGTGCTTCGCAGCATATGTTGCTGTGCGAAGTCCTGCATCTGCAGGAAGCCTGATTCTCAGGCAACATCAACGCAGTACCAAGGAAGACTCAAGGAGAACACCATGACTCTGAAGACTACCCTGAAGATGACCGCCGCAGCTGCCTCTCTGGCCGTGCTGGCCGGCTGTGCGTCCTCCGGCGCCCTGGAAGAAGTTCGCATGACCGCCGAGTCTGCACAGGCCGACGCTGCAGAAGCTCGCAGCATCGCTACCCAGGCGCAGAACACTGCCAACCAGGCTCAGCGCGACGCTCAGGCGGCTCTGCAGATGTCTCAGCAGAACCGTGAAGAGATGAACCGCATGTTTGAGCGTTCCATGCGCAAGTGATCGTTCTTCACCGCCCGGTAGGGCGGTAGCGGAACCATCAGGCAAGGGCCTCGCCATCACGGCGAGGCCCTTGTCGTTGTGGGGCGGCCATCGGCCAGATACGCCTTCGTGAGACACGAGCGCATCGGCTCGCAGAGTGATCGGCAGGTCAGGGGGAAGAGCTGTCAGGGGGGCTGGTCGACCCTTGGGCGATGACGCAGAGAGGCGCTGGGGCGTGTGGGTCAAGGCCTCTTCTTCGGTGGGCGTCCGACAGGACCTCGCCTGCCGGACGTTCTTGCTGGTCGCTGAGGTCAGCTCTCTTGTGTCGCCTCGTCGTTCAGGCTGGGCTCGGTGGCAATCAGCTCCAGGCGGTCATAGAGCGTCTCGGGCACCGGTTCCGGCTCGTTGACTTCCAGGGGGGTAGGCATGCCACGGGGCACTTCCACGACCTCGCGCAGACGGGCGTAGTCCACCGGGTACTCCAGGCCACTGGTCGCCGTATCGACCTGGGAGAGCGCCTCGGTGATGCGCTGGATGGAGGTGCCGTCCTCCTCATCGAGGTAGGGGTAGGCCTGAACATGCAGGACGCCGTCGGACCAGCCGAGCTTGAGGGTCTCGTTGATCAGCTTGACCTGAGTGCCGACCGGCAGACGCGGGAAGAGGGTCTCGATGTCCTCAGGGAGCATGCGAATGCAGCCGTGGGTGACGCGCATGCCGACGCCTTCAGGCCGATTGGTGCCATGGATCAGATAGCCGGGAATGCCCAGGCGCATCTTGAACCGGCCCATCGGATTGTCCGGCCCTGGCGGTACCACGCTTGGCAGCGTGCGGCCCTCGGCGGCGTGCTCCTGGATGATCGACTTCGGCGGGTACCAGGCGGGATCCTTGACCTTCTCGGTGATCCGGGTCTCGCCCAGCGGCGTCTTCCAGTCCATCCGGCCCACGGCGATGGGGTAGGTCTCGACGCGGGGCGTTTCGCCCTCTTCGGTGGGCGGATAGTAGTAGAGGCGCATCTCGGCCACGTTGACCACCAGGCCGTCGCGGGGGCCTTCGGGGAGGATAAAGCGGCCCGGAATCACCACCTCGGTGCCCTCGAAGGGCGCCCAGATGCTGATGTCGGGGTTGGCGCGGATCATCTCCTCGTAGCCGATGCCGTGTTCGTGACCGATGTCGATCAGGGTGTCTTCTTCTTCGGTAACGATGGTGTACACCTCGCCGACGAGGTCACCCTCCTCGGGAAGGGGGTAGTGGCCGCGCGGCCAGTCGTCGGTGCTGGCCTGCAGGGGTGCGGTCAGGGCGGCGAAGAGGCCCAGTGCGGTGGCAAATCGGGCAGTGAGCCCGAGCGGGGGAAAGTGCGTCATCGAGTCATGTCTCGTGGTTACCGGTCGTCGGGGGCGGCGATGGGCCCGTCCTGGGCGCCTTGACCCTATAGTATCGCCCGCGACGACCGGTTTCTGCCAGATGGGGCGAGTGGATCGGCATTGGCCGATCCACCGCGGTGTGCTTGATCAGGCCGCCTCGGCCTTGCGGTTGAGGGTCTCGAGGAGCTCTTCCACCGCCGTGAAGCGGGCGTCTTCCTGCTCCATGCTCGCTTCGAAGCGCAGGGTGTCGGCGCCGTCGAGGCGGTAGCGGTCGGGCGCCTGCTGGATCAGCTGTACCAGCACCAGCGGATCGACGGCGGTCTGGCCGGAGAAGATCACCCGGCCTTTCTCGGGACCGGCCTCCAGGCGAGCGATGCCCAGGCGCTCGGCGCGCTGACGCAGCCGCGTCTGGCGCAGCAGGGTCTTGACCGGCGCCGGCAGCAGGCCGAAGCGGTCGATCATCTCTACCTGCAGCTCCTTGAGTTCCGCCTCGTCGGCGGCGCTGGCGATGCGCTTGTACATCACCAGGCGCTGCTGCACGTCGTGGAGGTAGTCGTCGGGGATCAGTGCCGGCAGGTTGAGGCTGACCTCGACGCCCTGATCCAGCGGCGCCTCGATATTGGGGGTGCGCCCCTCGCGGATCGCCGTCACCGCGCGGTCGAGCATCTGCATGTAGAGACCGTAGCCGACGGCCTCCATCTGTCCGCTCTGCTCCTCACCGAGCAGCTCGCCGGCCCCGCGGATCTCCATATCGTGGCTGGCCAGGGTGAAGCCGGCCCCCAGGTCCTCGGCACCGGCGATGGCCTCCAGCCGCTTGGC
This sequence comes from Halomonas saccharevitans, assembly GCF_032333995.1. Lineage (NCBI taxonomy): Bacteria > Pseudomonadati > Pseudomonadota > Gammaproteobacteria > Oceanospirillales > Halomonadaceae > Halomonas > Halomonas saccharevitans. The sequence continues at coordinate 680,588 of NZ_JAVXUR010000001.1, read as the reverse complement.
AGCGTCCTTGCTCATGACCCTTGGTGGCGGGGCGAGCAGGTAGGCATAGGCCTGGTGGTGGCTGCGTCCGACCCGGCCTCGCAGCTGGTGGAGCTGGGCCAGGCCGAACTTGTCCGCGCGCTCGATGACGATGGTGTTGGCGCTGGGCACGTCGATGCCGGTCTCGATGATGGTCGAGCAGACCAGCACGTTGAAGCGCTTGTGGTAGAAGTCGGACATGATCCGCTCGAGCGAGCGTTCCGGCAGCTTGCCATGGGCGACGCCGACTCGGGCCTCGGGCACCAGCTCGCGGACCTTCTCGGCGGCGGTCTCGATGGTCTTGACTTCGTTGTGCAGGAAGTAGACCTGGCCGCCGCGCAGGATCTCGCGCAGGATCGCTTCCTTGATCATCGCTTCGTCGCGCTGCTGGACGAAGGTCTTCACCGACAGGCGCCGGGCCGGCGGGGTGGCGATGATCGAGAGATCGCGGATGCCGCTCATGGCCATGTTCAGCGTCCGCGGGATCGGGGTGGCGGTCATGGTCAGGATGTCCACCTCGGCGCGCAGGCTCTTGAGACGCTCCTTCTGGGCCACCCCGAAGCGGTGCTCCTCGTCGATGATCAAAAGGCCCATCTTGGGCAGCTTGGTGCTCTTGGAGAGCAGCTTGTGGGTGCCGATGACGATATCCGCCTGGCCCTCCTCGATGCGCTTCAGGACGGCGGCCTGCCCCTTGCCGGCGGTGAAGCGCGAGATCAGCTCGATATTCACCGCGGTATCGGCGAAGCGGTCGCGGAAGTTCTCGAAGTGCTGACGGGCGAGCAGGGTGGTGGGCACCAGCACCACCACCTGGCGGCCGGCGTGGACCGACAGGAAGGCGGCGCGCATGGCGACCTCGGTCTTGCCGAAGCCGACATCGCCGCAGACCACCCGGTCCATGGGGCGCGGAGCGGTCAAGTCGCCGATCACGGCCTGGATGGCGGCGCGCTGGTCGGGGGTCTCCTCGAAGGGGAAGCTGGCGGCGAAGCGGGCGTACTCCTCGTCGGGCGGCGGGCAGGCGAAGCCCTCCCGCGCCTCGCGGCGGGCGTAGATGTCTAGCAGTTCGGCGGCGGTGTCGCGAATCTTCTCGGCGGCGCGGCGGCGCGCCTTCTCCCACTGGTCGGAGCCCAGCCGGTGCAGCGGGGCGAGTTCGTCGTCGGCGCCGGCATAGCGCGAGATCAGGTGCAGGCTGTCCACCGGCACGTAGAGGCGCGCGCCCTCTGCATACTCCAGGGTCACGAACTCGGCGGCCTGGCCGCCGGCCTCGATCGTCTCGAGCCCCTTGTAGCGGCCCACGCCATGGGCCTGATGAACGACCGGCACCCCGGGGCGCAGTTCCGAAAGATGGCGGATCGCCAGCTCGCCGTCGTCGGTGGCCTTCTCGCGGCGCCGACTCTGAAGCACCACCTCGCCGAAGAGTTCGGTCTCGCTGATCACCGCGAGGTCGGGGTCGGTCAGCCACAGGCCGGCATCGATCTCGCCCTCGGTGATGGCCAGGCGCGCGTCGCTCGCGAGGAAACCGGCGAAGTCGTCGACGTGGGGCAGGGTGAGCCCCAGCGGTGCCAGGGTCTCCTCCAGGGCCTCGCGGCGGCCCCGCGATTCGGCGACGAACAGCACGCGAGTGGCGGGGTGGTCGTCGAGGAAGGTCGAAAGATTGGCCAGCGGCTGCTTGGCGCGGGCGTTGACCGTGACCGTCGGCGGCGCCTGGCTGGCGGGCGCCACGGCGTGCCGGTGCTCAGGATCTTCGGTCAGGGCCACCCGGGGATGGCGCTTGATGCCACCGAAGACCTCAGCGACGGGCACGAATGCCCGATGGGGTGGCAGCAGCGGGCGGGTCGGGTCGACGCCGAGATTCTCGAAGCGACTCTCGATGGCCGCCCAGTGGTGCTCGGCCGCCTCGAAGATATCGGGCAGCATGGCCACGCGGGTGCCCTCGGCCAGGTGTTCGAACAGCGTCGCCGTCTCGTCGAAGAACAGCGGCAGGTACTGCTCGAGGCCGGGGGAGGGGATGCCTTTGAGGGCGTCCACGTAGAGCGGGCACTGGCGCGGGTCGACGTCGAACAGCGTCTCGAACCCCTCGCGGAAGCAGGCGATGGCCGAGCGCGACAGCGAGTACTCGTGGGCCGGCAGCAGCTCAACGCGCTCCACCCGGTCGGCGCTGCGCTGGGTGTCGGGATCGAAGTGGCGCAGGGTGTCGATCTCGTCATCGAACAGGTCGATGCGCAGCGGCGACTCGGCGCCCATGGGGAACAGGTCGATCAGCGCGCCGCGCAGGGCGTACTCGCCGGGTTCGAAGACCGTCTCCACGGCGCGGTAGCCGGCGCGCGAAAGGGCGCTGCGAAAGCCTTCGCGATCCAGCGTCTGGCCCGCCTCCAGCGTCATGACGCGCCCGGCGATGTAGTCCACCGGGGGCAGGCGCTGCATCAGGGTGTTGATGGCCACCAGCACGATCCCGTGTTCGCCGTCCTGCAGGCGGCGCAGGGTGCGCAGCCTTGAGGAGACGATATCCTGGTGCGGCGAGAAGCTGTCGTAGGGCAGGGTCTCCCAGTCGGGGAAGGGCATCACCGGCATTCGGCCATAGAAGCCCAGGTTGCCCTCCAGGCGCTGGGCCGAGGCGGTGTCGGGGGTGATCACCAGCAGCGGCGCGTCTTCGGCCAGGTGCGCCAGGGCCAGCGCCGTGGCGCTGCCCGCTGGGGTCTGCCAGTAGAGGATGTCGCGCAGCCCCTGGGGGCGCGGCGGGTCGAGCGGCGAGAAGTTCGGCATGCGATTCGGTTACCCAACCGTGTTCGTGAGCGGCGTATGTCAAGTGGCCTTATCATACCAGCCCCGGCCTGGCGCTGTAGTCGAGCCAACGTTTGTGTAATACCCCTACAGCGGCTGCGACCATCCTGCGATTGCCCCGGGGAGCGTCCCCCCGGATAATACCTCCGACCCTACCTCACTATTCTCACCCAGGAGAGGCCAGCCGTGAGCCAGCAGTCCCCCGATACCGTCTTCCAGGAATGGCACGACAACCAGGCGATCGCCGAACAGATGATCCCGATGATCGGCAGCCTCTATCGCCACAACAACGTGGTCGTGACCATGTTCGGGCGCTCGCTGTTCAACCGCAGCGTGATCCGCATCCTCAAGGATCATCGCTTCGTGCGTAAGGTCGAGGGCACCGAACTCTCTGTGCAGGATACCTTCCCGCTGGTCAAGGCGATGATGGACCTGAACCTGGGGCCGGCTCACGTCGACGTGGGCAAGCTGGGCGTGGCCTTCAAGCGCCAGGGCGGCGGCGACGCCGAGGCCTTCCTGCGCGATCAGCTGGGCGAGATCGTCGACGCCCACGACCCGGACGCCGGCAACGGCGAGCCCAAGGACGTGGTGCTCTACGGCTTCGGCCGCATCGGCCGCATCCTCGCGCGGGTGCTGGTCGAGAAGGCCGGCGGCGGTAACCTGCTGCGCCTGCGCGCCATCGTGGTGCGCGGCCGCGGCGACATCGCCAAGGATCTCGAGAAGCGGGCAAGCCTGCTGCGTCGCGACTCGGTTCACGGCCCGTTCGATGGCACCATCAGCGTCGACGTCGAGTCGCGGACCCTGATCGCCAACGGCAACGCCATCAAGGTGATCTACGCTGACTCGCCGGCCGAGGTCGACTACACCGCCCACGGTATCGACAATGCCGTGGTGGTCGACAACACCGGTATCTGGCGCGATGCCGAGGGCCTGGGCCAGCACCTCGCGTGCAAGGGCGTGGCCAAGGCGCTGTTGACCGCCCCGGGCAAGGGCGACGTCAAGAACATCGTCTACGGTATCAACCATCAGGACATCAGCGACGAGGATCGCATCATCTCCGCGGCTTCCTGCACCACCAACGCCATCGTGCCGGTGCTCAAGGTGCTCAACGATGAGTTTGGCGTCGAGCACGGCCACGTGGAGACCGTGCACTCCTACACCAACGACCAGAACCTGATCGACAACTACCACAAGGGCGATCGTCGCGGTCGCAGCGCCCCGCTCAACATGGTGCTCACCGAGACCGGTGCCGCCAAGGCCGTGGCCAAGGCGCTGCCCGAGTTCGACGGCAAGTTGACCGGCAACGCCATCCGCGTGCCGACCCCCAACGTCTCCATGGCGATCCTCAACCTGCGCCTGGACAAGGAGACTGACGCCGAGACGCTGAATAACTTCCTGCGCCGCATGTCGCTCGATTCGCCCTACCAGAAGCAGATCGACTTCGTCGACTCGCCGGAGGTGGTCTCCACCGACTTCGTGGGCAACCGTCACGCCGGCATCGTCGATGCCAAGGCGACCATCGCCAACGGCAAGAATGCCGTGCTCTATGTCTGGTACGACAACGAGTTCGGCTACAGCTGCCAGGTGATCCGCATCCTGCAGCAGGTCTCCAACGTGCACTTCCTCAAGCTGCCCCGCGCCCAGGCCTGATACCCTTCGGGCAGCGCAAGGCATCCAAGCACCGAGCCGCCAAGCTGACTCGGGACGGGCGGCAGGTGCTGAGCTGGAATGAGCCCCCGCTGGATCAAGCATCCAGCGGGGGCTTTGCGTTGACGGCAGCGGCGGCGGACATGAGGCGCCGCGCGGCCTGCAACACCGCCGCTCCGTGCGTTGCAGCGCGCCTTGCGACCTAAGGGCAGGTGGTCATCCCTGGCGCTTGTCTTTATAATACGGTGGATTTTTCGGGGTGGTTCGAGCGACCCTCGAGCCTGTCTGGTAACGTACTGAAAACAGAAGAATTCGAATCCATTCGAACCCCCTTTCTTCATCTATCCGATCCATCAACTGGGCGAGACTATGATCGAAGTCAAGAAAGGCCTGGATCTCCCCATCGCGGGGACACCGGAGGAGCGTATCGAGGATGCGCGGCCGGTGCGCCATGTGGCCGTCCTGGGCACCGACTACGTCGGCATGAAGCCGACCATGGAGGTCCGTGAGGGAGACAGGGTCAAGCTTGGCCAGCTGCTCTTCACCGACAAGAAGATCGATGGCGTCCGCTTCACGGCCCCCGCGGCCGGTGAAGTCGTCGCCATCAACCGCGGCGAGAAGCGCAAGCTGCTGTCGGTCGTGATCAAGGTCGACGAGACCGAGGAAGCGGTCGAGTTCACCGCCCACGGCCGCGACAAGCTGGAGAGCCTGGAGCGTCAAGCCGTGGTCGACCAGCTGGTCGAGTCTGGGCTGTGGACGGCGCTGCGCACGCGTCCCTTCTCGCGCACGCCGGCCATCGACGGCACGCCGACTGATATCTTCGTCACCGCCATCGATACTCATCCGCTGTCCACCGATCCTGCCGCCATCATCAATGAACAGGCCGAGGCCTTCGAGGATGGCCTGAAGGTGCTGGCCCACCTCACCGAGGGGCAGGTCTATCTGTGCACGGCGCCCGAAGCGCGTGTGCCGGGTGGCGATCTCAAGGGCGTGCAGCAGGAGACCTTCGCCGGCCCGCACCCGGCCGGTCTCGTCGGGACGCACATCCACCATCTCTCGCCCGTTGCTCTGCACAAGCGTGTCTGGCACATCGGCTATCAGGACGTCATCGCCTTCGGCAAGCTGTTCGCCGAGGGTAAGCTCGACGTCAAGCGCGTGATCGCCGTGGGTGGCCCGCGCGCCGAGAATCCTCGCCTGCTGCGCACCCGCCTCGGGGCAAGCACCGAGGAACTGCTGGACGGTGAAGTCGTCGAACCTAACGGAACCCGCGTGATTTCCGGTTCGGTGTTCTCAGGATTCACCGCCGAGGGAAGCCTCTGCTATCTGGGACGCTTCCACCATCAGATCAGCCTGCTCGAGGAAGGCAACAAGCGCATCTTCATGGGCTGGATGTCGCCTGGCGCTAACCGCCACTCGGTACTGGGCATCTACATCTCGAAGATCAAGGGTCTGAGCAGCTACGCGCCGACCACCTCGACCAACGGCTCCGAGCGCGCCATGGTGCCGGTGGGGGCGTATGAAAAGGTAATGCCGCTGGACATCCTGCCCACCCAGCTGCTGCGCACGCTGATCGTCGGCGATATCGAGACGGGAATGTCACTGGGCTGCCTGGAGCTGGATGAAGAGGACCTGGCGCTGTGCACCTATGTGTGCCCCGGCAAGTATGAGTACGGTCCCATCCTGCGTGACAATCTCACCATGATCGAGAAAGAGGCCTGATGATGGCTATCCGACAGACACTCGATAATCTCGAGCCGCACTTCCACAAGGGTGGCAAGTACGAGAAGTTCTATCCCCTCTACGAGGCGGTGGACACTATCTTCTACACGCCGCCGAGCGTGGCCAAGACCACCTCGCACGTGCGCGACGGGATCGATCTCAAGCGCATCATGATCACCGTCTGGCTGTGCACCTTCCCGGCGATGTTCTTCGGTATGTGGAACGCCGGCTGGCAGGCCAACCTGGCCATCGCCGACGGCTTCGGAGCCCCGACGGGCCTGCGCGAGGCGATCGTCACGACGCTGACTACGGGTCACGATCCCGGCAGCCTGTGGGCCAACCTGGTGCTCGGCGCCACCTACTTCCTGCCCATCTACCTGGTGACCTTCGTGGTCGGCGGTTTCTGGGAGGTGTTGTTCGCCATCAAGCGTGGCCACGAGGTCAACGAGGGCTTCTTCGTCACCTCCGTGCTCTTTGCTCTGATCCTGCCGGCCACCATCCCGCTATGGCAGGTGGCGCTCGGCATCACCTTCGGCGTGGTGATCGGCAAGGAGATCTTCGGCGGCACCGGCAAGAACTTCCTCAACCCGGCGCTGACCGGTCGTGCCTTCCTCTACTTCGCCTATCCGGCACAGATCTCCGGTGATTCGGTATGGGTGGCGGCCGATGGCTACACCGGCGCCACGGCGCTTTCCATTGCCTTCCAGGATGGCATGTCGGCGCTCTCCAGCCAGTTCAGCTGGGCGGACGCCTTCCTGGGCTTCGTTCCGGGCTCGGTGGGTGAGGTCTCGACCCTGGCCATCCTGATCGGCGCCGCGGTGCTGCTGTGGACCCGGATCGCCTCCTGGCGGATCATGCTCGGCGTGTTCCTGGGCATGGTGGCGACCAGTGCGCTGTTTAATCTGATCGGCTCCGACACCAACGCGATGTTCGCCATGCCCTGGTACTGGCACCTGGTGGTCGGCGGTTTCGCCTTCGGCATGGTCTTCATGGCCACCGATCCGGTCTCCGCCTCGATGACCAACCAGGGGCGCCTGATCTTCGGTGCCCTGATCGGTGTCATGACCGTGCTGATTCGCGTCGTCAACCCGGCGTTCCCCGAAGGCATCATGCTGGCGATCCTGTTCGCCAACCTGTTCGCCCCGCTGATCGACCACTTCTTTGTACAGGCCAACATCAAGCGCCGCCTGCAGCGCACCGGTGTGCCGGCCGAGGAGACTGCCTGATGGCACAGAGCAACAACTCCATCAAGAAGATCCTGACGGTGGCGTTCGCACTTTGTATCGTGTGTTCGATCATCGTCTCCACCGCCGCTGTGGCGCTGCGCTCCAAGCAGCAGCTCAACCAGGAGCTCGACCGCAAGTCGAACATCCTGGCCGTGGCCGACCTCTATGAGCCGGGCATGGACATCGAGGAAGCCTACAGCGAGCAGATCACGCCGCGGGTCGTCGACCTGAACAGCGGCGAGTATTCCGACGAGTATGATCCGCAGAGCTACGACAGCTTCCAGGCAGCCAAGGATCCGGCCCAGTCCCGCACGCTGTCCGGCGAGAAGGACATCGCCGGCCTGTCGCGGCTGGAGAACCAGAGCACCGTCTACCTGGTGGGCGATCCGGACGACCCCCAGCAGCTGATCCTGCCGATTCGCGGCCAGGGGCTGTGGGGCCTGATGCGCGGGTACCTCTCCGTGCAGGGTGATGGCAACACCATCAACGGGATCACCTACTACTCGCACTCCGAGACGCCCGGTCTGGGCGGCGAGGTGGATAACCCGCGCTGGAAGGCCCAGTGGGAAGGCAAGGAGATCTTTGCCGAAGACGATAGCGTGCAGCCGGACATTCTGCTCGTGAAGGGTAATGCCAGCGGCGAGACCGAAGTCGATGCGCTGTCCGGGGCGACCCTGACCAGCAAGGGCGTCACTAACATGCTGCATTTCTGGCTCAGCCCGCAGGGCTTCGGCGAGTACCTGGCCAAGTTCCGCAAGGACATCTCCCCGTCCGAGGTTCAGGGAATGGCCACCGCGTCCGACGACACTGAAGGAGCCTGATCATGTCTGCCCCGACTCCCAAGGGCGTCCTGACGACGCCCATCTTCAAGAACAACCCCATCGCCCTGCAGATCCTGGGGATCTGCTCGGCGCTGGCGGTAACCAGCAGCATGAGCGTGTCGCTGGTCATGGCCATGGCGGTGATCTTCGTCACGGCGCTGTCGAACCTGTTCGTCTCGCTGCTGCGCCATCAGATCCCGTCGGCCATCCGCATCATCGTGCAGATGACCATCATCGCCTCGCTGGTCATCGTGGTGGATCAGATTCTCAAGGCCTACGCCTATGAGATGTCCAAGCAGCTCTCGGTCTTCGTCGGCCTGATCATCACCAACTGCATCGTGATGGGGCGTGCCGAAGGCTTCGCCATGCAGAATCCGCCGATGCTGAGCTTCCTCGACGGCATCGGCAACGGCCTGGGTTACGGCTTCATCCTGATGGTGGTGAGCTTCTTCCGCGAGCTGCTCGGCTCAGGCAGCGTCTTCGGCTTCACCGTGCTGCAGCCCGTTCAGGATGGCGGCTGGTACGTGCCCAACGGCCTGCTGCTGCTGCCGCCCTCGGCGTTCTTCATCATCGGCCTGATCATCTGGGTGCTGCGCGCCCTCAATCCGGAGCAGGTCGAGGAGAACGAGTTCACCATGAAGGCCAACACTCAGCCGAAGGAGGCCGTGTAACATGGAACATTATCTTAGCCTGTTCGTCGCCTCGGTCTTCGTCGAGAACATGGCCCTGGCCTTCTTCCTGGGCATGTGTACCTTCCTGGCGGTGTCCAAGAAGGTCTCCTCGGCGATTGGCCTGGGCATCGCGGTCATCGTGGTGCTGACCGTCACCGTGCCGGTGAACAACCTGGTCTATACCTTCCTGCTCAAGGAAGGGGCCCTGACCTGGACCGGCATCAGCGGCGCCGAGAACATCGATCTCTCCTTCCTGGGTCTGCTCTCCTACATCGGCGTCATCGCCGCGCTGGTGCAGATCATGGAGATGTTCCTCGACAAGTACGTGCCGGCGCTCTATAACGCCCTGGGCGTCTTCCTGCCGCTGATCACCGTGAACTGCGCGATCCTCGGCGGCGTGCTGTTCATGGTCGAGCGCAGCTACAACTTCGGCGAATCCGTGGTCTACGGCCTGGGTGCGGGTACCGGCTGGGCACTGGCGATCACGGCCCTGGCCGGGATCCGCGAGAAGCTCAAGTACAGCGACGTGCCGGCCTCGCTTCAGGGGCTGGGCATCACCTTCATAACGGTGGGCCTGATGTCGCTGGGCTTCATGTCCTTCTCCGGCATCCAGCTCTGAGACGGCTCGTTCCTGCCGGCGGCGGCGTCGCCGCCGGTGACCAGGCAACGCAAGCAATAGGAAACCGACATGGTTGATACATCAGTCATCTTGTTGGGTGTGGTCATGTTCACCGTGATCATCATCGGTCTGACCGGGGTGATCCTGGCCGCACGCAGCAGGCTCGTCAGCACCGGGGACGTGACCATTGAGGTCAACGGCGACCCCCAGCACACCCTGACCACCCAGGCCGGCGGCAAGCTGCTCAACACCCTGGCGGCCAACGGCATCTTTCTCTCCTCCGCCTGCGGCGGCGGCGGCTCCTGCGCCCAGTGCAAGTGTCGCGTCGAAGAGGGCGGTGGTTCCATCCTGCCCACCGAGGAGTCGCACTTCACCCTGCGCGAGAAGAAGGAAGGCTGGCGCCTCTCCTGCCAGGTGCCCGTGAAGCAGGACATGAAGATCGAGGTACCGGAAGAGGTCTTCGGCGTCCAGAAGTGGGAATGCGAGGTCATCGAGAACCCCAACGTGGCGACCTTCATCAAGGAGCTCAACTTGAAGCTCCCCGAGGGTGAGGAAGTGGGCTTTCGTGCCGGCGGCTATGTGCAGCTGGTGGCGCCGCCCTACGATGTCAAGTTCTCCGACTTCGATATCGAGGAAGAGTACCGGGGCGATTGGGAGAAGTTTGGCCTGTTCAACATCTCCCACAAGAACAACGAGGAAATCATCCGCGCCTACTCCATGGCGAACTATCCGGAAGAGAAGGGCATCCTCAAGTTCAACATCCGTATCGCCACGCCGCCACCCAATACCGATCACCCGCCGGGCCTGATGTCCACCTACGTCTTCGCACTGAAGCCGGGTGACAAGGTCACCGTGATGGGGCCGTTCGGCGAGTTCTTCGCCAAGGACACCGATGCCGAGATGATCTTCATCGGCGGCGGTGCGGGCATGGCGCCGATGCGCAGTCACATCTTCGACCAGCTCAAGCGTCTCCAGAGCGATCGCAAGATCAGCTTCTGGTACGGCGCTCGCTCCTGGCGCGAGACCTTCTACAACGAAGAGTACGACCAGCTCGCCGAGGAGTTCCCGAACTTCGAGTGGCACCTGGCACTCTCCGATCCGCAGCCGGAGGACAACTGGGAAGGGCCGACCGGCTTCATCCACAACGTCCTCTACGAGAACTACCTCAAGGACCACCCGGCCCCAGAGGACTGCGAGTACTACATGTGCGGACCGCCCATGATGAACGCCTCAGTGATCAAACTGCTGGTGGACATGGGCGTCGAGCCAGAGAACATCCTGCTGGACGATTTCGGCGGCTGATCTCGCTCGCCATGCGGCACTTCGCTAAGCAGCACCCCGGGCCGGCCGAGAGGCCGGCCCTTTGCATCGGGGCCTTGCGGCGATCACTAGTCTCCGTTCCCCGCTTCTGCCGCCCGACATGACGATCGCCTGCGATCGTCATTTCAGGCACCAGAAGGCGACATCATGGACCTCATGCGGTCTCATGCTGTCACACTGCAATACGCCAAGCCCGTTTCGCTCTTAAGGAGACACGACATGACCCTTTTCCTGGTGGTATTCGCCTTCATGCTGTTGATCGTCGCCGCCATGGCCATCGGCGTGATCATGGGGCGCAAGCCCATCGCCGGCACCTGCGGCGGCCTCAACCAGCTCGGACTCAAGGAAGGGTGCGATGTCTGCGGTGGCAAGGACGAGGTCTGCGAGGAGGAGAATCGCAAGCGCAGCAGTGCCCGTCGCCGCAGCGACGAAAGCCGCGGGGCCGACCTGGGGTACGATGCGACCCGGCGCTAATCGCGTTACAAAAGCGCATCATGCAAAAAAGGATCGAGGGCAGAGCCCTCGATCCTTTTTTATGGGCGGCCGATGGGGCCAAGGCCTTGGCATGGCGGTGCCGCGGCCCGGCGATGCGTGCTAGGTTTCGGGTGTCGAGGGACTGTCTACGTGCGGGGCGAAGCAGGGCGACGATGTCGGTTCTCTATCCTCGACGTCTTCGTCATACAGCGCCTGCAGTATCGCCTCGCGCAAGACCGGCAGGTGAGAGCTCGCAAGATCCCTTGCCGCCGAGAGCAGGGTCAGGCGTCCCTGCCGGACATGGAGCATCAGCGGAACCAGGCACTCCGGGGCGTCACGCAGCTCTCCGCGATAGCGGGCGGCGAAGACCTCCGGGCTGATCTCCTGCTGGTGATACTGCCGGCGCAAGGCCGGTGAAGGAGAGGCATCCCGGTACCAGTCGGTGAGGGCGAGCCCCTCGCGGCGCTTGCCGCGAGGCCAGAGGCGGTCGACCAGTACCCGGGCGCCGTCCTCGGCGTCGACCGCCTGATAGATGCGCTTGAGCGCGATGTCGTAGGTCATGGCTAGCCTCTGTCATCAAGTCTGCGTCATCAGGTCCGCGTCGTCAGGTCCGTGAGGGCCTTCTGGGCCTGGTCCTGCCAGGGGCCGGGGAGGGCGGCGGCCCGCTCGAATGCCTCTCGCGCTTCGTCGATTTCCCCTCTCTCACGATGCAGTAGCCCCAAGTTGAGCCAGGCGGCGGCGAGGTCTGGGGCCGCCTGCACGGCGTCCGTGAAGGCGTCCAGGGCGCCTGCGTCGTCGCCGGCCGCATGGCGGGCGTTGCCCAGGGCGAAATGGCCCATGGCAAGGCCCGGATGGCGCTTCACAAGTGCCTCCCAGGCGGGCAGGGACGCCTGGGCGCCCTGTACACGCTCGAAGTCGGCGATGGCGTCCAGGGCGCCCTGACCATCGCCGGTGGCCGGCAGCTTGCCCGGCGGCAGGGCGACGAAGGCCCAGCGCTCGCTGCGCGCCCAAGTGGCATCGAAGCGCTTGAAGGACTCGAGACGCGCCGGCTCCATGCCGCTGTGCAGGGTCAGCGTTTTCTCGCCACGGTCGAAGCCGATGGCCACGGCGTAGTGCCAAACCGGCCATGCCGGCAGCGAGAGGTTCTGCATCACCACCACCGGATGGCCGGCATCGATCTCAGTCAGCAGGGCGTCGAGCGTGCCGGCGATCCGGAAGGGGATACGGCCCTGGCGGCGCACGGTGCCCAGCATCTCGGGCTGGACGCTGCCCTCCCGTCCGGGCAGGAAGACCTGCGGAATCAGGGTGTCGACCTCCACCGGCACGCCGGAGGCGTTAAGCACCATGGCCAGCGAGGCGGGGCCGCACTGGTAGTCGCGCTGCCCGTGGAAGGGAACGTCCTCGAGCAGGGTCTGCCGGGGCAGGTCGCGCTGGGTGGATTCGGCCAGGCGAGGCGTACTGGCGCAGCCGGTCATCATGAGCATCATCAGTACCAACGTGAGAACGCCCGCGAGGCGGGCGTTCTGGAGGGGGGCACTGACACGATGCCTTTCAAGGCATGCCATCATGCAGGGCTCTCACTCAGCGCGTGAAGGGGAAGACGTTGGTCAGGCCGAGGATATCGGTGACCAGCAGGATCACGAAGACGGCGAACAGGGCGCCTACCACGCTGGCCCCGGCGGGGAGTTGCTCGAGCTGATCGGCCATCTGGGCGGCTTCCGCATCGGAGAGGGCGGCCACGCGAGCCTCCACCTCGGCGGGATCGACGCCCTGGGCGACCAGCTGCTCCTGGACATCATCGCGGGCGAGGACGGCGCTGATGCGTTCGCGATCGCCCTGCGACCGCTCGGCGGTCAGCACATCCTGGGTGGTGATCAGGTCGCTGCCCGGGCTCGCCGGGGCCGCAGCCACTGGCAGGCTGCCCAGCACCAGGGCGGCGATCAGCAGCGGGCTCAGGTAACGGCAGATCTTCTTCATCATGTCGGTGTTCCTTCTTCTTGGGTTGGGCTTCCGGCTCCAGGCTCCGCCGCGGCTGCCTCCCTGCAGTCGGCGGAATGCGATGTTCTTCCAGTATAGGACGAAATGATGTGAAATTTCATGCCCTTGTAGAGGCCCCAGCAGGCGCGGCGGGCCTCAGCCGATCCGATAGCTGGAGGGAAGCTCGGCCAGCAGGCCTCGTCCGCCGGCCAGCGTCAGCGCCAGGTCGTGGAGGCCATCCCAGAGGGGCACGCTGCTGCCGCCCTTGATGGCCAGGTCCAGGCGCTGGGCGAAGAGAAGCAGCTTGTGCAGCCGTTTCAGCGGCAGCCGCGCGATGGCCTGCTGATAGGCCGGGCGCCGCTTCTCGAAGATCGGCGGCTTCTGGGCCTTGCAGGCATGCTCGAGGCTCTGGCCCTGATCCAGGTGCTGGTGCAGGGAGAGCAGGATGCGCAGCTCCCGGGCCAGGGCCCACAGCACGATGGGCGCCTCGACCCCTTCGCCGCGCAGGCCGGCCATGATGCGGGAGACGCGGACGCGCTCGCCCTTGAGGCAGGCATCCATCAGCGTGAAGACATCGTAGCGGGCGCTGTCTTCGACGCCGCCGGCGACCTCGCTGGGGCCGACCCGCGCCCCCGCGGGCAGCATCAGGGCCAGCTTCTGCAGTTCCTGGTCGGCGGCCAGCAGGTTGCCCTCGGTGCGCTCGCCCAGCAGTCGGGCGGCGTCGAGATCCAGTGTGAGGCCGTGGCGACCGGCACGGTCGCGCAGCCAGTAGCCCAGGCGGGAGGCGTCCACCGGCCAGACCGGCACGAACAGCCCGACCTTGTCCAGCGCCTTGAACCAGGCGCTCTTCTGCTCGCGATAGTCGAGCTTGCCGGTGGAGAGCAGCAGGATATCCTCGCCGCTCTGCAGGGTCTCGGCGTACTCGCGCAGCGCCTTGCCCCCCTCCTGGCCCGGCTTGCTGCTGCCCAGGCGTACCTCGATCAGGCGGCGCGTGGCGAACAGCGACAGGCTGGCGGCCGCCTCGGTCAGGCGGCCCCAGGCGAAATTGGCCTCGACGTGCAGGACCTCTCGCTCCTCGACGCCTCCCTGGCGGGCCGCGCGGCGCACGGCGTCGCAGGCCTCCATGTGCTGCAGCGGCTCTTCGCCGGCGACGATCACCACCGGGGGGAGCTTCTTGGCCAGCGCATCCTCGAGCTTGTCGGCAAATACTTTCAAGAGAGTACCTTCAAGACAGTACCTTCACGTTAGCCCCATCACGTTAGTCCCTTCACGACAGCCCCTTCACTCGTGGGCCCTCATTGATCGTTCAAGGCGCGCAGGCGGTCCAGCAGCTGCCGGGTCGCCTCGCTGCGCAGACGCTCGCGGGCGGTCTCGCGCTCGGCGTCCTGGGACAGCAGTTCGTCGTCGTTGACCGTCAGGCGCTCGCGGACTTCCAGGCGCTGCTGGTCGAGGAGGTAGGCGCCGTCGGAGCGCCGCTGGACCGAGAACGGTACCTCGAGCGTCAGCTCGAGCTCGCGAGGCCCGCTGTCGAGACCGCCCAGGCGTCGCTCGCGAAACGCCTCACTGCCCAGGTTGAGCACTCGTGTTGCTCCATCGTGCACCCGGGTGCCGGCGCCCTCGAGTCGTCGCGTGACCAGGCGGCGAAGGTCGGTCTCCGGCCCCGCCAGGGCCAGGGCGTCGAGGCTCACCAGCGGCTGGTCGTAGCCGCGCAGGCGAAAGCCGCAGCCGGCCAGTGCCAGGGTGGCGCCGGCGGCGAGGCCGAGGCGCAGAAGGTGTCGGCGCTGCATGGGTCAGTCTCCCGTCGGGCGCGATGAAGGGGGCGTGGCGATCAGCCCACCACGATATTGACGAGCTTGCCCGGCACGACGATCACCTTGCGCACGCTCTTGCCCTCGAGGTGGCGCTGGACGTTCTCGGCGGCGAGTGCCTGGGCCTCGACGGCGGCCTTGTCCGCGGCGGCGTCGACATCGATGCGCGCGCGCAGCTTGCCGTTCACCTGCACCACCAGCTCGATGCTGTCGCGCGCCAGGGCAGCTTCATCCACCCGCGGCCATTCGGCGTCGATCGCCGGCTCGCTGTGGCCGAGCTCCGCCCACAGGGCGTGGCAGGCGTGGGGTGTGATCGGGGCGAGCAGGAGCACGCAGGCCTCCACCGCCTCGCGCGATACGGCGAGTCCCTGGGGCGAGGCGTCGTCGAATTTCGAGAGCGCGTTGGTCAGCTCCATCACGGCGGCGATGGCGGTGTTGAAGGTCGTGCGGCGACCGATATCGTCGCCGGCCTTCTTGATGGTTTCATGGGTCTTGCGGCGCAGGTCGCGCTGGTCGTCGCTCAGGCCCTCGCGGAGGGTCTGGGCATCGAGGGTAGCCGGCGAGCCGGCCGCGAGGTGCTCGCTGACCAGGCGCCACAGGCGCTTGAGGAAGCGGCTAGCCCCCTCGACGCCGGAGTCTGACCACTCCAGGGACTGCTCGGGCGGGGCGGCGAACATCATGAACAGGCGCACGGTGTCGGCGCCAAAGCGGTCGATCATCGATTGCGGGTCGACACCGTTGTTCTTGGACTTGGACATCTTCTCGATGCCGCCCATCTCCACCGGCTCACCGTCCTTGACCAGCACGGCGCTGACCGGACGGCCCTTTTCGTCACGCTTGACCTCGACGTCGGCCGGGTTGAACCACTCCTTGCCGCCGTTGTCTGCGGGGCGGTAGAAGGTCTCGGCGATGACCATGCCCTGGGTGAGCAGGCGCTGGAAGGGCTCGTCGGTCTCCACCATGCCGAAGTCGCGCATCAGCTTGTTGAAGAAGCGCGCATAGAGCAGGTGCAGGATGGCGTGCTCGATGCCGCCGATGTAGAGATCCACCGGCAGCCAGTAGTTGGCCCGCTCGTCGAGCATCGCCTCCTGGTTATCGGCGCAGCAGAAGCGGGCGAAGTACCAGGACGACTCCATGAAGGTGTCGAAAGTGTCGGTCTCGCGGGTCCAGCCGTCGCCCAGATCGGAGAACGCCGGCATGCGCTTGAGCGGCGAGCCGGTGGCATCGACGGTAACCTCCATGGGCAGGGCGACCGGCAGCTCCTCGTCGGAGAGCGGCACGGTCTGGCCCTCGGGGCCGTACTTGACCGGGATCGGCGCGCCCCAGTACCGCTGGCGGGCCACGCCCCAGTCGCGCAGGCGGAAGTTGGTCTTCACCTCGCCGCGGCCGAGCTCGGCGAGGCGGGCGGCGATGGCGTCAAACGCCGCCTCGAAGTCCAGGCCGTCGAACTCGCCAGAGTGGATCAGGATGCCGGTGTCGTCGTGGGCGCCCTCGGAGAGATCCGGGGCCTCGCCGTTCGCGTCGGCGATCACTGCCTCGATGGGCAGGCCGTACTTGGTGGCGAATTCCCAGTCGCGCTGGTCGTGGCCGGGCACCGCCATCACCGCCCCGGTGCCGTACTCCATCAATACGAAGTTGGCCACATAGACCGGCACCTGGCGGCCGGTGAGGGGATGCACGGCGCGATGGCCGGTCGGCATGCCCTTCTTCTCCATGGTGGCAAGCTCGGCCTCGGAGGTGCCGCCGTGGGCGCACTCCTCGACGAAGGCGGCGAGCTCACTATTCCCCTCGGCGGCCTGCTTGGCCAGCGGGTGGCCGGCGGCCACGGCGACGTAGGTCACGCCCATCAGGGTGTCGGGGCGGGTGGTGTAGACCGAGAGCGGCTCGGCAGCGCCGCCGTCAGACGCCTGGATGTCGAACGTCAGTTCCACCCCGCGCGACTTGCCGATCCAGTTGCGCTGCATGGTCTTGACCTGCTCTGGCCAGTCGATCTTGTCCAGGTCGGCCAGCAGCTCCTCGGCGTAGTCGGTGATCTTGAGGAACCACAGCGGGATCTCCTTGCGCTCGACCAGGGCGCCGGAACGCCAGCCGCGGCCCTCGATCACCTGCTCGTTGGCGAGCACCGTCTTGTCGACCGGGTCCCAGTTGACCGTGGACATTTTCTTGTAGACCAGGCCCTTCTCGACGAGCTTGGTGAAGAACCACTGTTCCCAGCGGTAGTAGTCGACATCGCAGGTCGCGAACTCACGGCTCCAGTCGTAGGCGAAGCCCAACGCCTTGAGCTGGCGACGCATGTAGTCAATGTTGTCGTAGGTCCACTGGCCCGGCGGTACCCGGTTCTGGATGGCAGCGTTCTCCGCCGGCATGCCGAAGGCGTCCCAGCCCATGGGCTGCATGACGTTCTTGCCCTGCATTCGCTGGTAGCGGGAGACGACGTCGCCGATGGTGTAGTTGCGCACATGCCCCATGTGTAGCTTGCCGCTGGGGTAGGGGAACATCGACAGGCAGTAGAACTTCTCGAGGCTTTCGTCTTCCACCGCCTTGAAGCACTGGTTGTTGTCCCAGAACTGCTGGGCGTCGCGTTCGGTCTCGTGGGGCTTGTACTGTGCGTCCATCGCTCTCTTCGGGTACCTTGCAAGTCGAGCGCAGCGCCTCGGCGCCGCGGGTGTCAGCGGCCCTTGCCCGGGCTCAAGGTCGAGCGCCTGCGCGGCGCGAAACCATTGAATTACCGGCGGGATGTCGTCTAAATGGAATAACTGGCTAACCGTTAGGATACCCCAGCACGGCGCCCGGCGGCTACGGGCAGCGCCGCCGCCGCACGCCTCGTCGCGACACAAGGAGAGCACCATGAGCGAGCAACAGGATTCGCACCACGATCACCGCCTGCGCGAGGGCTACGAGCGCATGCTCGAGCGGCTGCGCGAAGGCGCCGATGAACTGACCTGGGAGAACCTGCAGCAGGACCTAGATGACGCGGTGGAGTTCGAGGCCGAACTGGAGGAGTTTACCAAGGACGAACTGTCGCTGCTGCGCGCCTGGGTCGAGCGCGACCTCAAGGAGATGCGCCGCTACCTGGGGGCCGGTGGCGAGGGTGTGGCCGCCTGGCTGGGCATCGATCTCGCCATGCTGTCACGCAAGGTGGTCGACTCGCTGCTCTCCATCGCCGATCGCAGCGTGATCGAGCGCGAGCGGCTCGAAGAGGACCTGGAGGCATCTCGCGCCGACTATGTGGTCGGCGAAATGGCGGCGCCGGGGCGCATGGCCTGCGTGCACTGCGACGCCATCGTCGAGCTCGAGGGCATCACCCGGATCGAGCCCTGCCACCAGTGCGGCCACCGCTACTTCGTACGCGCGCCGAAGTAATCATCCGAATCGACGCCGCGCCGCGGCGACGTCAGATCGCGATGGCGCCGCGGCGCCATCGCCCTATGACAGGCGCTCCATCAGCAGGATCGCGATCAGGACCAGCCCGGTCATGGCCGTGGCATAGCCGAGGTTCTGGCGCATCATCCCGGTGGCGCTGACCCCGTAGCGCCCCTGCAGCGAGAGATTGATGCCCGACAGCGGCCCGACGCTGGTACCCACGGCCCAGGAGGCGAGGGCCACGAAGGCGAACAGGGTCTGGCCCTGGTCGTCGAGGTCGAGCATCGAGGCGAGCACCGAGACGCCGATGATCGGGTGCAGGCCGGCTACGGCGCTGGCCACGATGGCCAGGAAGCTGGCCATGGCCTGCGCCGGGCCGAAGCGGGCGAAGAGCGTCCAGTCGCTGTCGGTGGCGGCGTTGATGAAGGTCGAGAGCCCCACGGTCAGGAGGCCCGCACACAGAAACAGCGAGATCTCGCCGCGCATCGCCGGCAGCCGGGTGATGGCGTGCTGGTGAACGCGTCGGCGCGTCCAGTGAAGCCCCTTGGGCAAGTTGGCGAGTAGCGCCATCCCGGGCATCAAGAAGGTGATGATGCTGACGATGGAAAGCTCCGGCGTCAGGCCAAAGTGGAACACCATTACCGTGGCCGCCATGCTCACCGGCATCAGCAGGCTGCGCGGCGACAGCGAGAAGCCGGCGGTGTCGGCCAGATCGAAGCGCTGCGAGAGCTCGCCGACCGTCAGCATTCCCGCGGCCAGGGCCAGCGGCAGCCCGAAGGCCAGGATGGTGGCGTAGTGCATCTCGGGGGCCAGGGTCATGACCACCCCCATGGAGGCGAAGAAGGGCGACCAGAGCGCTGCGCTTGAGAGGCCGCGATTGAGGCCGAGCAGCTGCGGCGTGGTCAGCGGGCCGCGCCGCTCCAGGCGATCGCCGACCATGAAGACCGTGGAGAGATTGAGGATCGAGCCGAGCAGGTGCACGCCGAGCCAGGTGCCGAGCACACCCTGGGCACCGGTCAGGGCCTTGCCGGGCGGGCGTGGTCGCCCGCGCAGGTTGCCGATCAGGCCGATGAAGCTGACGCCCACGAGCATCGCGACCACGAAGGTGTTGCCGTCGAGGATGCCCGGCCAGTCAACCTCGGCGCCCTGCCAGACCTCCGCCAGTACCAGTAGCACCAGGCCGATCGCGGCCAGCAGGCCCGCCTGGCGGCGAGTGCGACTGGGCAGGTCCTTCCACAGCAGCGCCGTCGCCAGCCACAGGCAGTAGCCCACCAGGTGATCCAGCGGCACGAATCCTGTGAATTTCAGGATCTGCGCCAGCAGGCCGGCAAGGATCAGGCCGCCGGCCAGGGCCTGGCGCGGCACCAAGGGTGGGGGAGTGTGGGCAGGCACAGCAAGAATCCGTCGTAAATGCTGAGCAGTCTAAACAATTCGCCGTGAGGTTGTCTTGGGCGCCTGGCGGCGCCATCGTCCGGGCGCTGAACCGTCGCTCCCACGGGGCGTGGCGATGGCTGATCCATCAGCCCCACTCCCGGGCGGCCGGCTCCCGAGCGTCGTCGAGCTGCGCGAGCATCGCCTGGGCGGCGTTGGAGCGAGTGCGGCTGCGGTGGACGAGATAACCCAGCGGACGATGGATCGGCGGGTGATCCACCTCGAGTACGTGCAGCTCGCCCGCCACCAGGCGCTCTGGCAGCAGGCTCCAGCCCAGGCCGATGGCGGTCATCATCTTAAGGGTCTCCAGGTAGTTGGTGGAGATCGCCACCGGCAGCTCGAGCCCGGCCGAAGCGAAGCGCGACTCAATCAGACCGCGGGTGAAGGTCAGCGGCCCCGGCAAGACCGCATCGAAGGCGCAGAGTTCGCGTAGCTCCAGTCGGCCGCGCCCGGCAAGGGGGTGATCCGGGCCGCAGACGAAGCACAGCCGATCGATCCAAACCGGTACCGCCTCGAGCTGCGGGTCCGGGCGGGGGGCGAGGGTCACCACCGCGAGCTCCAGCTCGCCGTCCAGCACCCCCTGGTAGGCCTGCTCGGAGTCCAGGAAGTGTAGATCGAGGCGCACGTCCGGGTGCTGGCCGGTGTAGGCCTTGAGCAGCGGCGGCAGCCGGTGCAGGCCGATGTGGTGGCTGGTGGCCAGCGTCAGGCTGCCGGCTACGCTGTCTTCGAGGTTGCCCAGCGCCCGACGGCTGTCGTCCACCATCACGAGGATCTGGCGAGCCCGGGGCAGCAGCACCCGTCCGGCCTCGGTGAGGCTGACCCGCCGACCGATGCGATCGAAGAGCCGGGCGTCGATCTGCCCCTCCAGCACCGCGATGCGCTTGCTCACCGCCGGCTGGGTGAGGTGCAGCTGCTCGGCGGCACGGGAGAAGCTGCCGCTGTCCGCCACGGCCAGGAAGGCCTGCAGGCTCTGGGTATCCATGGGAAGGGCTCCGTGGCAATCAAAAAGATTCCTTTCTGGAATCCAATCCATAAATAACATGAATTGCTTTTATGGGCGACGGGCGGGAAACTGCAGGCATAGCGCCAAGAGTCAAAGGCTAAGGGCCAAGCGCCAAAGAATCACAACGAGACGCCACGCGAGCGGCGCCGGGGACAGGTCTCAGCGGAGGTCATTTGCCATGAATGGCAAATGTAGCGCCCAGGGAAGGGTTTACAGCGCCTCCGCATGCATCTGTCGCCGGGTAAGCCGCGAAACGCGGTTAACGACCGGATTTCAGTAAGAGGGCCCACGCGCCCGGGAGAATGACATGGCAGGCCAGACACTTTACGACAAGCTGTGGTCGCAGCACCTCGTCAAGGAGCGCGGCGATGGCACCGCGCTGATCTACATTGATCGCCAGCTGCTCCACGAGGTGACTTCGCCCCAGGCCTTCGAGGGCCTGCGCCTGGCCGGTCGCGCGCCGTGGCGCCTCGATGCCAACCTGGCGACTCCGGACCATAACGTGCCCACTACCCTCAAGGAGCGGGCCGAAGGGAACGCCGGCATCAAGGATCCGGTGTCGCTGATCCAGGTGCAGACCCTCGACGACAACTGCGTCGAGTTCGGCATCGAGGAGTTCAAGATCAACGACCCGCGCCAGGGCATCGTCCACGTGGTGGGCCCGGAGCAGGGCGCGACCCTGCCGGGCATGACCGTGGTCTGCGGCGATTCCCATACCGCGACCCACGGCGCCTTCGCGGCGCTGGCCCACGGCATCGGCACCTCCGAGGTGGAGCACGTGCTCGCCACCCAGTGCCTGCTGGCGCAGAAGATGAAGAACATGCAGGTGCGCGTCGAGGGCAGCCTCGGCACCGGCGTGACCGCCAAGGACGTCGTGCTGGCGATCATCGGCCGCATCGGCACCGCGGGCGGCACCGGCTACGCCATCGAGTTTGCCGGTAGCGCCATCCGCGAGCTCTCCATGGAAGGGCGCATGACGGTGTGTAACATGGCCATCGAGGCGGGCGCGCGGGTCGGCCTGATCGCCGTGGACGACACCACCATCGATTACCTGCGTGATCGTCACTATGCTCCGACGGCCGAGCAGTGGGACGCCGCCGTGGCCGACTGGCGCAACCTGGTCTCCGACGCCGATGCCGCCTTCGACACCGTGGTGACCCTGGACGCCGCCGAGATCGAGCCGCAGGTCTCCTGGGGCACCAGCCCCGAGATGGTCACCGGCATCTCCGGCGAGGTTCCCGATCCCGCCGAGGCCGCCGATGAGACCATGCAGCGCGGCTACACCCGGGCGCTGGAGTACATGGGGCTCGCGCCGAAGCAGAAGATCACCGATATCCGCCTCGACAAGGTGTTCATCGGCTCCTGTACCAACTCCCGCATCGAGGACCTGCGCGAGGCGGCTAAGGTGGCCCGCGGCAAGAAGGTGGCCGACTCCATCAAGCTTGCCATGATCGTGCCGGGCTCGGGCCTGGTGAAGCGCCAGGCCGAGGCCGAGGGACTCGACCGCGTGTTCACCGAGGCGGGCTTCGAGTGGCGAGAGCCCGGCTGTTCCATGTGCCTGGCCATGAACGCCGACAAGCTCGGCGCCGGCGAGCACTGCGCCTCCACCTCGAACCGCAACTTCGAGGGGCGCCAGGGGTTCGGCGGGCGCACCCACCTCGTCAGTCCGGCCATGGCGGCGGCCGCGGCGATCGCCGGCCACTTCGTTGATGTAAGGAGTGTCGACGTCCGCCGGGTCGACGCCTCATCCGATGCCCAGGAGGCCTGAGCCATGAACAAGTTTGTACGCGCCGAGGGCCTCGTGGCCCCGCTCGATCGGGCCAACGTCGACACCGACCTGATCATCCCCAAGCAGTTCCTGAAGTCGATCAAACGCACCGGCTTCGGCGTCAACCTCTTTGACGAGCTGCGCTATCTCGACGAGGGCCAGCCGGGCCAGGACGTCACCCATCGCCCGATCAACCCGGATTTCTTTCTCAACCAGCCCCGCTACCAGGGCGCCAGCGTGCTGCTGGCGCGGCGTAACTTCGGCTGCGGCAGCTCCCGTGAACACGCGCCCTGGGCGCTGGAGGATTTCGGCTTTCGGGTGGTGATCGCCCCGAGCTTCGCCGACATCTTCTACAACAACGCCTTCAAGAACGGCCTGCTGCTGGTACCGCTCCCCGAGGAGACCGTTGAGCGCCTGTTCGCCGAAGTCGAGGCCAGCGAGGGCTACCGGCTCGACGTGGACCTCGAGCACCAGCGGGTGATCACGCCCTCTGGCGAGATCCTCGAGTTCGAGGTCGACGCGTTTCGCAAGCACTGCCTGCTGGAGGGGCTCGACGACATCGGTATCACCCTGAAGGACGAGGACGCCATTCGCGCCTTCGAGGAGAAGCATCGCGTCGCGCGGCCCTGGCTGTTCCGCGATTCCGCTCAGGCCTGATGGCGTAATCAGGCTGCTCTTGCCGGGGCCTGAGCGCCGGGGACAAGCCGCAGAGGAGGTCCGATGCCAGGGATGGCATCGGTAGCGCCCAGGGATGGGTTCACAGCGCCTCCTCGCAGGCTTGTCGCCGGTTAAGCCCCGCTCCGGCGCTGACCCCACAAGGAAGCAATGATGACGCAGAAGATTCTGGTACTGCCGGGTGACGGCATCGGCCCCGAGATCACCGCCCAGGCCAGCCGTATCCTGGCCGCTTGTCAGGCCCGCGGCCTCGACGTCGAGGTCGAGGAGGGGCTCCTGGGTGGCGCCGCCTATGACGCCCACGGCGAGCCGCTGCCCGCCGAGACCCTGGAGAAGGCCCAGGCGGCCCGGGCCATCCTGCTCGGCGCCGTGGGCGGCCCCAAGTGGGACAAGCTCGAGGACCTCAGCAAGCGTCCCGAGAAGGGCCTGCTCGGCGTGCGCAAGCAGCTCGGCCTGTTCGGCAACCTGCGCCCGGCCATCACCTATCCCCAGCTGGCCGCCGCCTCCAGTCTCAAGCCCGAGCTGGTCGCCGGGCTCGACATCATGATCGTGCGCGAGCTCACCGGCGGCATCTACTTCGGCCAGCCCCGCGGCATCGAGGAGCGCAGCGGCGAGCGGGTGGGCTTCAACACCTACGTCTACAGCGAGAGCGAGATCGAGCGCATCGGCCGGGTGGCCTTCGAGATGGCCCAGAAGCGTGGCAAGCGGCTGTGCAGCGTCGACAAGGCCAACGTGCTGGAGGCCACCATCCTGTGGCGTGAGGTGATGGAGCGCCTGGCGCCGGAGTATCCGGACGTCGAGCTTTCCCACATGTACGTCGATAACGCCGCCATGCAGCTGGTGCGCGCCCCCAAGCAGTTCGACGTCGTGGTCACCGGCAATATGTTTGGCGACATCCTCTCCGACGCCGCCGCCATGCTCACCGGCTCCATCGGCATGCTGCCCTCCGCCTCGCTCAACGAGAGCGGACAGGGCATGTACGAGCCCTGCCACGGCAGTGCGCCGGACATCGCCGGCCAGGGCATCGCCAATCCGCTGGCGACCATCCTCTCGGTCGCCATGATGCTGCGCTACTCGCTCGACGCGCCGGTGCTTGCCGAACGCATCGAGAGGGCGGTGGGCAAGGTGCTGGACGAGGGCTTGCGCACCGCCGACATCGCCGCCGAGGATACCCGCACCGTCTCGACCGCCGAGATGGGCGACGCCGTGCTGGCCGCCTTCGAGGCCCTCTAGCGCGCCCGGGGCTCCGCGGCATCGATCGTGTCGCGGTGGCCCCCATCCCTCATGACTCCTTGCCGGCCCGCCTGCCAGGCGTGGCCGGCTCGTGTATAGTATTTCGCACATTTAATTTCTGGAGGACTTCACATGTTGAAAGTCGGTTTTGTCGGTTGGCGTGGCATGGTCGGTTCCGTGCTGATGCAGCGGATGCTCGATGACGGCGACTTCAAGGGCATCGAGCCGATCTTCTTCACCACCTCCCAGGTCGGCCAGGCCGGCCCCGACGTCGGCGTCGACGTTCCACCGCTCAAGGACGCCTTCGACCTCGAGGCCCTCAAGGCGCTGGACGTGGTCGTGACCTGCCAGGGCGGCGAGTACACCGAGAAGGTCTATGCCGACCTGCGCCAGGGCGGCTGGAAGGGCTACTGGATCGATGCCGCCAGCACCCTGCGCATGGCTGACGAGGCGACCATCGTTCTCGATCCGGTCAACCGCGGCGTCATCGACGCTCAGCTGGCGCGTGGCGCCCGGACCTTCGTCGGCGGCAACTGCACCGTCAGCCTGATGCTGATGGGGCTCGGCGGGCTCTTCGAGGCCGACCTGATCGAGTGGATGACCTCCATGACCTATCAGGCCGCCTCCGGCTCCGGCGCCAAGCACATGCGCGAACTGCTCAATCAGATGGGCGGCCTGCGCGACAGCGTGGCCGGCGAGCTTGCCGACCCGGCCAGCGCCATCCTCGACATCGATCGCAAGGTCACCGCGGCCATGCGTGGCGGCGACTTCCCCACCGACAACTTCGGTGCGCCACTGGCCGGCAGCCTGTTGCCCTGGATCGACAAGCCCATGGAGAACGGCCAGAGCAAGGAAGAGTGGAAGGGCTCCGTGGAGACCAACAAGATCCTCGGCCTCCAGGATAATCCGATCCCCATCGACGGGCTCTGCGTGCGCATCGGCGCCATGCGCTCCCACAGCCAGGCCTTCACCATCAAGCTCAAGAAGGACGTGCCGATCGACGAGATCGAGGATCGCCTGGCCAAGCACAACGAGTGGGTCAAGGTCATCGCCAACGACAAGGACGCCACCATCGACGGCCTCACCCCGGCGGCCGCCACCGGCACCCTGACCGTGCCCGTCGGTCGCCTGCGCAAGCTGGCCATGGGCGGTGAATACCTCTCCGCGTTCAGCGTCGGCGACCAGCTGCTGTGGGGCGCCGCCGAACCCCTCAAGCGCATGCTGAAGATCCTGCGCGAACAGTAAGGCAAGGGCGGTAAGGCGCGGGTGTCCGATCGCCACGCCGTGATACGCGGGGCGTCTCTTCAGGGAGGCGCCCCGCGTTTCGTTGGTGGTGGGAGAGTCGCGTCGGGCATGATCCATGT
Organism: Halomonas saccharevitans; assembly: GCF_032333995.1. Taxonomy (NCBI): domain Bacteria; kingdom Pseudomonadati; phylum Pseudomonadota; class Gammaproteobacteria; order Oceanospirillales; family Halomonadaceae; genus Halomonas; species Halomonas saccharevitans. The sequence goes on along the minus strand of NZ_JAVXUR010000001.1, from coordinate 654,673 downwards.
CGTATGTTGCGACGTATGGGGTCCGCTAATGACCCGTAATGGCGATCGCCTGAGTGGAATGTGTTACATAGGCATCGAGACGATTAAGAAAATATGACCAGACCGTCGCCCGGTTCGAGGCGTCGGCAGCAACGACGCAAGGGACCCCGATGAAACGCAAGCTGACGCTCGCCATGCTGCTTTCGCTCTCCGCCGCCAGTCCCCTGGCGCTGGCCCTCGGCCTGGGGGAGGCCGAGGTCAATTCGACGCTCAGTGCGCCGCTGCGAGCCAGCATTCCCTTGACCGATAGTGCCGGCCTGCAGCCCGGGCTGCTCAACGTCTCCGTGGCCGACGAAGGGGCCTTCTCGGCAGCGGGGCTTTCGCGCACGCCGCTGGCGGCCAGTGTGAAGATGGAAGTGATCCGGCGTCGGGGGCGCCTGATGGTCGACCTGACCACCGAGCGCGCCGTTCGCGAACCCTGGCTCGACCTGCTGCTGCGTTTCGACTGGCCCGGCGGTCAGCAGCTGCGCGAGGTGACGCTGCTGCTCGACCCGCCGGACTATGATCGCCTGCCGGCCCTGGTCGCCGCGCCCTCCACGCCGTCGCAGGAGGATGTGTCGCGGTCGCGCCCGCAGACCAGCGCGCCGACCAGCGCGTCGGATGGCTCATCGAGCTCCGTGGCCCGCACCTCGGCCGCGGCCGGCGCCGGAAATCCCGCCTGGGTGGGTTCCGGCGACACCCTGTGGGCCGTGGCGAGCCGGCTGCGCCCGGACAGCGGTATCAGCATGGACCAGATGATGGTCGCCCTGGTCGACGCCAATCCTGAGGTCTTTCCCAGCGGCAACATCAACGCCATGCGTGCCGGCTTTACCCTGGTAGTGCCGCCCCGCGAGGCCATTGCGGGGCGCTCCGCCGCCCAGGCCGATGACCTCGTCCAGGCCATGAATCAGGCCTGGGCCAATCGCGGCAGCGGCGCCCCGGCGCGGGTGCCGCTCGACGCTGCCGAATCGACCGTGGCCAATGCCTCGAACCAGGCACCCGCGGCGGCGACAAGCCCGGAGGATGCTCCCGCCGGTTCGACAGCGGCCACGACGGGCGACGGCGAGTCCGCCGGCGAGGGCGGGCCGCGATTGACGCTGCTGAACGACGCCGAGATGGCCGCCGAGGGCGGTCTCTCGGCGGGTAATAGGGCCGAGGGTGAGGCGGATAGGACCGCGGAGGGCGCGGCGGACGACTCGGTCGGCGAGGTCGGGGCGGGTGCGATGAACTCTCTGGCGCTGTCGCCGTCGGCCCGGGGTGAGGGGGGGGGCATCGATCCCGAGGTGCTGGCGATGATTCAGGGCAGCGGCGAGCTCACCGAGGATCAGCGCCTTTTACTTCTCGAGGCGCGTTGGCAAGAGAGCCGCGAAACTCTGGAGGCGGTGCGCCGCGAGCGGGATGCGCTGCAGAGCGCGCTTGGCGATCTGCGTGCGGAAGTGGAGGCCATGCGCGAGCAGATGGCGAGTCTCGCTGCGGGTGGTCGCGGCGTCGACGACGCGGGCGGGGGGGGCGTGGTCGCCCCGGAGAATGCGTCGCCGTCGGCCGAGCCGTCGCCCTGGTGGGGGGCTATCTACCAGGGCGCCATCGATCGTCCCCTGATGCTGGGTGGCGCCGGCCTGGCGGCGCTGCTGGCGCTCTGGGCCCTGCTGCGCCGGCGTCGTCGTGAGGAGGATGCGCCGGCCCCGGTCTTCAACGAGCCATTGCCGATGGACCCCGCAGCCAGCGGCGTGATGATGCCGGCTGCCGGCCACAGGTCCGCCGGGGAGGCTCAGGCCTCCGAGCGAGACGCGGCGTCGAGGACGCCGGTGCGCGCCTCCATGCCCGAGGCCGAGGCCATCAACGAGGCCGATATCTTCATCGCCTATGGGCGCTATGATCAGGCTCGCGAGCTGCTGGAGGCAAACTTGACCCGGGAGCCCGGGCGCGACGACCTGAGGGTCAAGCTGCTGCGAGTGCAGCTAGAGCAGGGCGATCGCAGCGCTGCGGCGAACCAGGCCGAACAGCTGCGCGCAGGGGGCGATCCCGATGTTCAGGCCGAGGTGGACGAGCTCATGCGGCACCACGCGGTGCCTGCCGCCTCGTCAGAACCCGAGCGCGCCGTGTTCCCTCTTCCCGACGAGCACCGGTCGCGCGGCGTCGATGAGCCCGGCGCGCAGGACGAGGCTGAGGGTGACGGAGCGGCCGACGAAGGGTTCCTGGGCGAGGTGCCGGTCGCCGGCGACGAGGCATCGAGCGTTGCTCGGGCGTCCGGCCTTCTGGCCGCCTATCTTCCCCCCGAGCCGGAGCCCACCGACGAGCGCTCTGGCATCGAGTCTTCCGCCCCGGAGCGCGACGCCTACGAGGCGCCTGAGACTCACGAGCTTCCCGGCCATCACGCGGGCTTCGAGGGACACGCGGGCTTCGAGGATCACGCGGGCTTAGAGGATCACGCGGGCTTAGAGGATAACGAAAGCATCGAGGCGCAGTCGGCATCGTCGATCGACGAGGCGCCGCTTGCGACCGTTCGGGACGACGAAGGGCGCGACATCATCGATTATCGTCCCCCCTCTCTGGAGGAGAACCCTGCGCCGCGAGAAGAGACGCCCATGCAGCCCAGCGTGGACTTTACGCTATCGGGCGCCACGCCGTCGGATCATTCGCCGACGGCGACGACTGAGCATCGCGTCAGTCGCGACATTTCCGAGGAGTGGGACGTCGAGGAGGTAGCCTTCCCGCCGCTGCCGCGGGATAATGTCGACTTTCCCTCGGAGGCCTCGCCGGCGTCGACGCTTACCGAAGCGCGAAGCCTTCTGGACGTCGGCGAGCGCGGTCGAGCCAGGGTGCTGCTCGAGAGCCTGATCGACGAGACCGGCGATCCGGATGTCCGGCAGGAGGCTCGCGAACTGCTGGATCAACACCTGTCATGAGGCCGAATGACCCTTTTCAGATACCTCGATGAACGCCATCCCCTCAGCGGCCGCCTGGCCATGGGGGTCGAATACGATGGCAGCGGCTACTGCGGCTGGCAGCGCCTCAAGCACTCCCCCTCGGTGCAGGGCGCCGTCGAGGCCGCACTCTCGAAGGTGGCGGCCGGACAGTCGATCACCCTGCACTCCAGCGGGCGCACCGACTCAGGCGTCCATGCGACCCGCCAGATCGTCCACTTCGATCCTCCGGTGCCGCGTTCCGAGAAGTCCTGGGTGTTTGGCGCCAACGCCAATCTGCCTCGTGACGTCGCAGTGCGCTGGGTGAAGCCGGTCCCCGATGACTTTCACGCCCGCTTCAAGGCGCTGGCGCGACGCTATCGCTACGTGATTCTCAATCAGCCGAGCCGGCCGGTGTTGGAGCGCGCCAATGCCACCTGGTGTCGCGATCCTCTGGATGCCGAAGCCATGCATCGGGCCGCCCAGGCGCTGGTCGGCGAGCATGACTTCTCGAGCTTTCGCGCCGCCGGCTGCCAGTCGAAGACGCCCTGGCGCCACCTCCATTTCATCGAGGTGCATCGCCACGGCCCATTGGTGGTCGTCGACGTCCAGGGCAACGCCTTTCTGCACCACATGATCCGCAACATCGTCGGTGCCCTGGTGACGGTGGGGCGGGGCGAGCGGGGGGATGACTACCTGAGCGAGCTCATGGCGCTCAAGAATCGCGCCCTGGGAGACGTGACCGCCCCGGCCTGCGGCCTGCACTTCGTCGACTCTCTCTACGACGAGAGCTGGGACTTGCCCCGTGAGCCGCTGGGTCCCAACCTGCTGGCCTTCCTCGGCGAGTGGACCGGCGAGCGTGATCTGCCCGATTGTCCGATGGTGGCCTTTCGCCGTGGCCGCCCGATGGCGGAGGAGGCCTAAGCAGGCCGCGAGCAATGTCCCCCTGCAGGACTCAGCTTGCCGCGCGATCCGGCGCGCAGCGGCGGTGGGGTTGCCCCGGCCGCCCGACGGCGCCATCGCGATATAAATGCGGAACGCCGAACCGTCGCTCCCACCGCATGCCTACGGCACTGTGGCCTTGTAAGAGCGTCTCCCTTTGCTGATCAGGAGAAGACTTCCTTGACCGTCCTGGCTCCCCAATGTCGCACCCGTATCAAGTTCTGTGGCCTGACCCGCGAGGAAGACGTCGACGCCGCCGTGGCCGCCGGCGCCGATGCCCTGGGCTTCGTGCTCTGGCCGGGCAGCAAGCGCGCCATCGATGAGCGCCGGCTCGCCGAGCTGGGTGTCCGTGTGCCGGCCTTCGTCACCCGCGTGGGACTCTTCGTCGACCCGTCGCCGGCCCTGGTGGCTCGCTGCAGCCCCCACCTGGACCTGCTGCAGTTCCACGGTGACGAAACGCCGGAGGCCTGCGAGGCGGCTGGGCGACCCTGGATCAAGGCGCTGCGCATGCGCGAGGGGCTGGATCTGCCCGCCGCCGCCGAAGCCTATGGCGATGCCCGGGCGCTGCTGCTCGACGCCTATCGCCCCGGCGTGCCGGGGGGCACGGGGGATACCTTCGACTGGTCGCGAATCCCCGCAAGTCTCACGAAACCTGTTATCCTCGCCGGAGGCCTGACGCTGGACAATGTCGATGCGGCGATCGCGGCCGTTGGCCCCTTCGCGGTGGATGTCTCCGGTGGCATCGAGGCCGCGCCCGGCATCAAGGACGCCGCCCGCATGGCGGCATTCCTAGACGCCGTGCGACGGGCCGACGAGCGGCGCTCGCGCTGAGTCCTCGGCGTCTGCTCTTCCCCTACACCCCTTCTGGCGACCCTGTGAGGTGTCTTTCGTGAGCAAGTTCAGTGACCTGACCCGACTGCCGGATGCCCGCGGCCATTTTGGTGCCTACGGCGGCCGGTTCGTCTCGGAGACCCTGAGCTTCGCCCTGGATGAGCTGGAGAAGACCTACCTGAGTCTTCGCGATGATCCGGTCTTCCAGGCGGAATTCGACTACGACCTGGCCCATTACGTGGGTCGACCGTCACCGCTCTATCATGCCGAGCGATGGTCTAAGCAGCTCGGTGGGGCACAGATCTGGCTCAAGCGCGAAGATCTCAATCACACCGGCGCCCACAAGGTGAACAACACCATCGGCCAGGCGCTGCTGGCCAAGAAGAGCGGCAAGCCCCGGGTCATCGCCGAGACCGGTGCCGGCCAGCACGGCGTGGCCACGGCCACCGTGGCGGCGCGGCTGGGGCTCGAGTGCGAGGTCTACATGGGGGCCGAGGACGTCGAGCGCCAGAAGCTCAACGTCTATCGCATGCGTCTGCTGGGGGCCAACGTCATCCCGGTCACCTCCGGCACGCGCACCCTCAAGGACGCCATGAACGAGGCGCTGCGCGACTGGGTGACCAACGTCGACAATACCTTTTACATCATCGGCACCGTGGCGGGGCCACACCCCTATCCGATGCTGGTGCGCGACTTCAACGCCGTGGCCGGCCGCGAGGCGCGCCGCCAGTCCTTCGAGGAGTTCGGCAAGCTGCCCGATGCGCTGATCGCCTGCGTCGGCGGCGGCTCCAATGCCATGGGCCTCTTCTACCCGTTCGTCGAGGACGATGACGTCGTCATGTACGGCGTCGAGGCGGGCGGCGATGGCGTCGAGACCGGGCGCCACGCCGCGCCCCTGACGTCGGGCGCCCCGCGTGGCGTGCTGCACGGCAACCGCACCTACCTGATGTCCGACGAGGGCGGCCAGGTCTCCGATACCCACTCGGTCTCAGCGGGCCTGGACTACCCGGGCGTCGGCCCCGAGCATGCGCTGTGGAAGGACGTCGGGCGCGTCAACTACGTGGCCGCCAACGACCAGGACGTTCTCGAGGCGTTTCGTGAGCTGACCCACGTCGAGGGCATCATGCCCGCGCTGGAGTCCGCCCACGCCCTGGCCTATGCCAAGGTGCTGGCGCCGACCATGCACCCCGACCAGAACATCGTGATCAACCTCTCCGGACGTGGTGACAAGGACATCATGACGGTGGCGAAGATCGACGGAATCGAATTCTAGATGACGGCCCAACCCATGAATCGTATCGACCAACGCTTCGCTGCGCTCAAGGCCGAGGGCCGCCGCGCACTGATTCCCTACATTACCGCCGGCGATCCGGCGCCCCAGCACACCGTCGGTTTCATGCACGCCCTGGTGGCGGCAGGCGCCGACATCATCGAGCTGGGCGTGCCGTTCTCGGATCCCATGGCCGACGGGCCGGTGATCCAGAAGGCCTGCGAGCGGGCCCTCAAGAAGGGCGTCCGGCTCAGCCACCTCTTCGAGATGGTCAGCGAGTTTCGTCGCACCGACGCCGAGACCCCCGTGGTGCTGATGGGATATCTCAACCCCGTGGAGCGCATCGGCCTGGCGACCTTCGCCGACCAGGCCGCCGAGGCGGGCGTCGACGGCGTGCTGATCGTCGACATGCCGCCAGAGGAGGCCGACGAGGTCGGCCCACTGCTCAAGGCCCGCGGTCTGGCGTCGATCTTCCTGGTCGCCCCTACCACTTCGCGTGCCCGGGCCGCTACAATATGCGCCCACGGCGAGGGCTATCTCTACTATGTTTCGCTGAAGGGCGTGACCGGCTCGGCGACTCTCAATGCCGACGACGTGGCCGAGCATCTGGCGCCGCTGCGCGAGATGACCGATCTGCCGCTGTGCGTGGGCTTCGGGATCCGCGACGGGGCCTCGGCCGCCGAGGTGGGCAAGGTGGCCGACGGCGTCATCGTCGGCTCGGCGCTGGTCAATCGCATCGCCGAGAATGCCGAGCATCCCGAGGTGATTCCCGCCGCCCTCGAGGCGGTCCTGGGTGAGATGCGCCAGGCGCTGGACGCCTGATCCTCCTCGTTAATGAATCGACCCAGCTCCCGGCGCCGCCGGGAGCATTAGCCTTTACGGAAGTGTTTTGACATGAGCTGGCTAGACAAGATCGTGCCCTCGGTGGGCCGCATCCAGCGCAAGGATCGCCGCGCAAGTGTCCCCGATGGCCTGTGGCGCAAGTGCCCCAAGTGTGAAGCGGTGCTCTATCTCCCCGAGCTTGAAAAGCACCATAGCGTCTGCCCCAAGTGCGACCATCACCTGCGCCTGACCGCACGTAAGCGGCTCGACTGGTTCCTGGACAAGGAGGGTCGCGAGGAGATCGCGCCCAAGCTCGAGCCGGTGGATCGCCTCAAGTTCCGCGATTCCAAGAAGTACCGGGATCGCCTGGTCGCGGCTCAGAAGGCCACCGGCGAGAACGATGCGCTGATCGCCATGCGCGGCTCGCTCGAGGGGCTGCCTGTGGTCGTGGTGGCCTTCGAGTTCACCTTCATGGGTGGCTCCATGGGCGCCGTGGTGGGGGAGAAGTTCGTGCGCGCCGCCACCGTCGCCCTCGAGGAGGGCATCCCGCTGGTCTGCTTCGCCGCCTCCGGCGGCGCGCGGATGCAAGAAGCGCTGTTCTCGCTGATGCAGATGGCCAAGACCTCGGCGGCCCTGGAGAAGCTCAAGCAGGCCGGCGTGCCCTACATCTCGGTGCTCACCGATCCGGTGTTCGGCGGCGTCTCGGCGTCACTGGCGATGCTGGGCGATCTCAACGTGGCCGAGCCCAACGCGCTGATCGGCTTCGCCGGGCCGCGCGTCATCGAGCAGACCGTGCGCGAGAAGCTGCCCGAAGGCTTCCAGCGCAGCGAGTTCCTGCTCGAGCACGGCACCGTGGACATGATCGTCCATCGCGGCGAGATTCGCTCGCGTCTCGGCGGCGTGCTGCGCAAGCTGACCCATCAGCCGTTGATCGGCGAGGAGACCGTCAGCGAGGAGCCTGATCTGGTGCAGGCGGCCCAGCAGGCCGAGCAGGAGGACGTGCTCGCCACGATGCCCGATGAGGGCGCCGAGCACGACGCGAAAAGCGACGCCGAGCAGAGCGGCGAGCGTTCCGAACCGGCGCGCTGACCGATCCCCATGAGCGAGCGCGCCCTGCCCACGACGCTTCCGGCCTGGCTGGCCCGGCTGGAAGCGGCTCACCCGGTCGGTATCGACCTCGGCCTCGATCGCGTTGCCGAGGTCGCGCGCCGCATGGGACTCCTCGAGGGGCCACTCGCTCCCCGGGTCATCACGGTCGCCGGCACCAACGGCAAGGGTTCGACCGTGGCCATGCTCGAGGCGCTGGCCCAGGCCCACGGCCTTACCACGGCGACCTACACCTCTCCCCATCTGCTGCACTACAACGAGCGCCTGCGGCTGAACGGCCGGGAGGCCGACGACGCGACCCTGATCGCCGGCTTCGAGGCGGTCGAAGCGGCGCGGCTCAAAGGCGAACCGATCAGCCTGAGCTACTTCGAGATGGGCACGCTGGGGGCGCTGTGGGCGATCGCCCGGCAGCCCCCGGCGCTGGCGATCCTCGAGGTGGGGCTGGGTGGCCGCCTGGACGCCGTCAATATCATCGATCCGGACGTCGCGGTGATCACCACCGTGGCCCAGGACCATGCCGCCTTTCTGGGTAGCGACATCGAGGGCATCGGGCGTGAGAAGGCCGGCATCCTGCGCCCCGGCCGCCCCGCGGTGCTGGGCAGCACGACGCTGCCGGCAAGCGTCACGGACGTGGCCCGCGAGCGCCAGGCCCGGGTGGTGGCGCTGGGCGAGGCCTTTCGCCGTGAGGGCGAGGGTGCCGGCTGGCGCTGGCTCGGACAGGATGGCGGCGGCCACCCCGTCGCGGTTGGCGAACTGCCCGATCCCGGGCTGCCGCTGGACAACGCCGCCAGCGCCCTGCAGGCCCTGGCGCTGGTGGAGGTGTCGCTGGAGGAGCCCGCCTGTCGCCACGCCCTGGCAAGCGTCCGGCTGCCCGGGCGAATGCAGTGGCTGGGGCCCTGGTGCCTGGATGTCGGGCACAACCCCCATGCGGCCGCCTACCTGGCGCGGCGGCTCACGGCTCTCCCGTGTGAGGGGCGCACTATCGGCTTGATCGGCATGCTCGCCGACAAGGATGCCGACGGGGTGATTGCCGCCCTGGCGCCGGCCGTGGATGCCTGGGTGCCGGTGAGCCTCGAGGGTGAGCGGGCGCGGTTGGCGGACGACCTGGCCGACCGCCTGGCTCACCTGGACGCTCGGGTCTGGCATCGCGGGGACTCGCCGGCCGAAGCCGCCGACTGGCTGTCGGCCCGCCTCGCGCCCGAGGATCGTGTGCTGGTCTGTGGCTCCTTCTTCACCGTCGCCGCCGTGCTGGCCTGGCATCAGGCCGATGCCCCCTCCACGGCGCCGACGGCAGAGCACGCCACGCGCAGCGAGGAAGCGAAATGAAATACGGAATGCGAGAGCGTCTCAGCGGGGCCGTGATCCTGATCGCCCTGGCGGTGATCTTCCTGCCTATGCTGTTCGACGAGCCGGCCCCGCGCGGTGAACGGCCTCAGCCGGTGATGACTATCGAGCAGCCGGTCGAGGTGGAGCGCCGCGAGGTGCCGGACCCGCAGCCGCCGGAGAGTCTCGATCAGGCCCCCGAGGACGCCGCGCCCGACGCCGCCTCAGCTACCCCGGAAGCGTCATCGGACGTCGAGCCGGCAGCCGAATCGCCGCCCGGATCGGCATCGACGCCGCCCGAGCGCGAGCGCGTCGATGAGCCGGCCGTCGACCCCATCGCCGAGCTGGCCCGCGCCGCCGACGAGCGCCTGGCCGGTCAGCAGCAGGCCTCCGCCACGCCGGTCCAGGCCGCTCCCGACGGCGAATGGGCCGTGCAGGTGGGCAGCTTCGGCGAGTCCGCCAACGCCGAGCGCCTCGAGGCGAAGCTCGCCGACCAGGGCCTGCCCGTCTATCGCCGAGCCCGCGACAATGGCCTGACGACCGTCTACGTCGGCCCCTTCGCCTCTTCCCGCGAGGGCGAGCGGGTGATGGGTGAGCTCAAGGCCCAAAATAACCTTCAGGGCCTGCTGGTGCGCGCGGACCGCGGCTCATGACGCTGACCTGGATCGACTGGCTCTTCGTGGCGGTTCTGGCGGCAACCGGGCTGGCCGGCTTCCTGCGCGGGCTGGTCCGTGAGGCCCTGGGGCTCGCCGCCTGGATCATCGCGCTGCTGGCGGCTCGGCTCCTGGCCCCGCCGGTGGCGGAGCAGCTGTCCGGGGTGGTCGACAGCGCCGACGGCCGCCTGGTACTGGCCTTCGTGCTAGTGATCTTCGCGGTGATCCTGCTCTGCGGCCTCGTCATTCGCATGCTGCACGCCGCGGTGGAGTGGGTGGGCATGGGATTGTTGAACCGGGTGACCGGCACCGCCTTCGGCATGGCCAAGGGCATGGCGATCCTGATCCTGGCGACGATCCTGCTGAGCCTGACCCCGCTGGTGCAGTTGCAGGCCTGGCAGGAGGCGACGCTGCGCCCGACCTTCGAACGTCTCCAGGTCTGGGCGGTGAGTCATCTCGAGGCCTGGGAGGGGCGCCTGCCCGAGGCGTCTGCCCTGCGCGAGTTCTCCCTGCCGCCAGCGTCGCCGGCCTCGTCCGACGAGGCGGAACCGAGCGACGCCGATGGGGTGACGTCCCCCTGATACATGAATCCGGGACGGCGCCACGGCCCGTCCCGACTCTTCACAGCAATTCCGGCAAGCAAGCCCGGCAAGAGAGGTAAGGTAGAATGTGCGGTATCGTGGGCCTGATGGCCAAGCAGGCGGTGAATCAGGGCATCTATGACGCCCTGACCGTGCTCCAGCACCGCGGACAGGATGCCGCCGGCATGATGACCTGGGACGATGGGCGCTTCCTGTTGCGCAAGAGCAACGGCCTGGTGCGGGACGTCTTTCATACCCGCCACATGGCCCGCCTCAAGGGCAACCTGGGCATCGGTCACGTGCGCTATCCCACCGCCGGCTCTTCCAGCGAGGCGGAGTCGCAGCCGTTCTACGTCAACTCCCCCTACGGCATCACCCTGGCGCATAACGGCAACCTGACCAACTCCGATCAGCTCAAGCAGGAGCTGTTCTCTTCCGACCTGCGCCATATCAACACCAGCTCCGACTCCGAGGTGCTGCTCAACGTCTTCGCCCACGAGCTCGGCAAGCAGGGGCTTCACCTGGCGCCCGGCGATATCTTCGATGCGGTGCGCCGCGTGCATCGTCGCTGCCGGGGCGGCTACGCCGCGGTGGCGATCATCAATGGCGTCGGCCTGGTCGCCTTCCGCGATCCCAACGGCATCCGTCCGGTGGTGTTCGGCACCCGCGACGAGGGCGAGGGGCAGGAAGTGATGATCGCCTCGGAGTCGGTGGCCCTGGACGTCGGCGGCTTCGAGCTGCATCGCGACCTGGCCCCGGGCGAGGCGATCTTCGTCGACATGACCGGCGCCATCCATACCCAGCAGTGTGCCGACACCCCGAGGCTCGCCTCCTGCATTTTCGAGCACGTCTACCTGGCGCGCCCCGATTCGATCCTCGACGGCGCCTATGTCTACGGCACCCGGATGCAGATGGGACGCAAGCTCGGCGACCGCATCCAGAACGAGTGGCCCGAGCAGGACATCGATGTGGTGATCCCGATTCCCGACACCTCGCGGACCTCGGCGCTTGAGCTCGCCCAGCACCTCGGGGTGACCTATCGTGAAGGCTTCATGAAGAACCGCTACATCGGGCGAACCTTCATCATGCCGGGCCAGACCCAGCGCAAGAAGTCGGTGCGCCAGAAGCTCAACGCCATCGGCGTCGAGTTCAAGGACAAGAACGTACTGCTGGTGGACGACTCCATCGTGCGCGGCACCACCTGCAAGCAGATCATCCAGATGGCCCGCGAGGCCGGTGCCCGGAAGGTCTATTTCGCCTCCGCCGCGCCGCCGGTGCGCTACCCCAACGTCTACGGTATCGACATGCCGGCGGCCAACGAGCTGATCGCCCATGGGCGCAGCGAGGCCGAGGTGGGCGAGCTGATTGGGGCCGATCGGATCTTCTACCAGGACCTCGACGACCTGAAGGCCGCCTGTCGCGAGGTGAATCCCTCCCTCGAGGCCTTCGACTGCTCCGTGTTCGACGGCCAGTACGTGACCGGCGACATCGACGATCGCTACCTGGCGGATCTCGAGGCCTCGCGCAGCGACGATGCCAAGCAGCTCAGCGCCGGCGACCACGCGCTGGTGGGGATGCACAACCAGGAAGACGACCTCGACGACTGAAGGGACCCGTCATGCAGCAGGATCAGATACCAGCGCCCGAGTGGGAGCTCGAGACCCTGGCCATCCGGGCCGGTCATCAGCGCACCCACGAGCAGGAACACGGTGAGCCCATCTTCCCGACCTCGAGCTTCGTCTATGGCAGCGCCGCCGAGGCGGCGGCCAAGTTCAGCGGCGAGGAGCCGGGCAACATCTACTCGCGCTTCACCAATCCGACCGTGCGCACCTTCGAGCAGCGCCTGGCGGCCATGGAAGGCGGCGAGCGCTGCGTGGCCACGAGTTCCGGCATGGCCGCGATCATGGCCACGGCGCTGGCGCTGCTCTCCTCTGGCGACGAGATCGTCGCCTCGCGATCGCTATTCGGCTCCACGGTCAGCCTTTTCGACAAGTATCTCGGCAAGTTCGGCATCACCACCCGCTACGTGGAGCTGTCGAACCTCGAGGCCTGGGAGGCGGCCATCGGCCCGGCCACCAAGCTGCTGTTCGCCGAGACGCCCTCGAATCCGCTCTCCGAGGTGGTGGACATCTCGGCCCTGGCCGAGATCGCCCATCGTCATGAGGCGCTGCTGGCCATCGACAACTGCTTCCTGACGCCGGCCCTGCAGAAACCGCTGGCGCTGGGGGCTGACCTCGTCATCCACTCCGCCACCAAGTACCTGGACGGACAGGGCAGGGCGATCGGTGGGGCCGTGGTTGGCCGCGACAAGGAGCTCGAGGAGGTGTTCGGGGTGGTGCGCACCTGCGGGCCCTGCCTGAGCCCCTTCAATGCCTGGCTCTTCACCAAGGGTCTCGAGACCTTGAACCTGCGCATGCGCGCCCACTGCGCAAACGCCGGTATTCTCGCCGAGTGGCTGGAGGGCCACCCGGCGGTGGCCCGGGTCCACTACAGCGGCCTGGCGAGCCACCCGCAGCATGAGCTCGCCAGCCGCCAGCAGCAGGGTTTCGGGGCGGTGGTCGGCATCGAGGTGAAGGGCGGTCGCGAGGCGGCCTGGTCGGTGATCGACGCCACGCGCATGGTCTCGATCACCGGCAACCTGGGTGACGTCAAGACCACCATCACCCATCCGGCCACCACCACCCATGGCCGCCTCTCCGATGACCAGAAGACCGCCGCCGGCATCGGCGAGGGCTTGATCCGCCTGGCGGTGGGGCTGGAGGCGCTGGAGGATATCCGCGACGACCTGGCACGTGGACTCGACGCCCTGGTCTGACGGCCGCGCGACGCGACCTTCGTCCTCACGCCATAAACGCCTGCCCCAAAGTGGCAGGCGTTTTTTTATGGATTTCCCCGGTCTTCCTTGAACTCCCCCGTCCCGTCTCCATCTCATTCAGTGACGCATGCACCGACGCCCGAGGAGGGCCGTGATGAAGATCCTGATGGTACTGACCTCCCATGATCGCATGGGCGATACCGACCACAAGACCGGCTTCTGGCTCGAGGAGTTCGCCGCGCCCTACTACGTCTTCAAGGACGCCGGCGCCGAGGTCACCCTGGCCTCGCCCAAGGGCGGCCTGCCGCCGGTGGACCCGAACTCCCAGGCCGAGGAGGCCCTGACCGAGGAGACCCGGCGCTTCGAGTCGGACGATCAGGCCAGGGCGCAGCTCGCCAGCACGCACAGGCTCGGCGACGTCGAGGTAGGCGACTTCGATGCGATCTTCTATCCCGGGGGCCACGGGCCGCTGTGGGATCTGACCGGCAATGCCGATTCGCGCCGCCTGATCGAGGCCTTCCTGGCCGCCGAGCGCCCAGTGGCCGCGGTCTGTCACGCGCCTACGGTGCTGCTCGACGTCGAGACGCCCGCGGGCGAGCCGCTGGTCAAGGGCCGCCAGGTCACCGGCTTCGCCAACAGCGAGGAAGAGGCGGTGGGTCTATCCGGCGTGGTGCCGCACCTGCTCGAGGATGCCCTCAGGGAGAAGGGCGGCCACTACCAGCGGAGCAGCGACGATTTCGCGCCCTTCCAGGTGCGCGATGGGCTGCTGGTCACCGGGCAGAACCCGGCCTCCAGCGCGTCCACGGCTCGCCTGCTGCTCGAGGTGCTGGCCGAGCGAGGCTGATTCCTCTGACGCTCGGATGGCCACATGCCGCCGCCACGTCCCTCGTGGCGGCGGCATGTGGTTTTTCCGAATGGAATGTTCGGGTTTATTCGCGGATGCCGATCGTCTCCTGGGGTATGCTGGTGGTTGACGATCATAGGCGTGGAGGCAACAGAGACCATGTGGAACAACACCCGTCGTGGCTGGGGGCTGGTCAGCATCCTGCTGCACTGGATCGGCGCCCTGGCCATCATCGGTCTCTTCGCCCTGGGCTGGTGGATGACAGGGCTCGATTATTACGACCGCTGGTACAACCTTGGTCCATGGTGGCATCGTTCCCTGGGCATGCTGCTGCTGCTGGTTACCTTGATCCGCCTGGGCTGGCGCTCCCTGCAGCCCACGCCCAAGGCGCAGGGGCATCGCCTGGAGCGTGTGGCCGCCCATTTTGGACACATCGGGCTCTACGTGTTGATGCTCGTGGTGCTGGTGAGCGGCTACCTGATCTCTACTGCCGAGGGCCAGGGGATCAATGTGTTCGACGCCTTCGAGGTGCCGGCGCTGATCAGCGGCCTGCCGAATCAGGCCACGCTGGCCGGCCAGGTGCACTGGTACAGTGCACTGGCGCTGATCGCGCTGTCGGGCGGCCACGCCTTGGCCGCCCTGAAACATCACTGGGTCGATCGCAACGACGTGCTGACGCGCATGGTCGACCCGCGTCGTTCTCGTCGCCCCTGAGGCGATGTTCTCCCCCGATACGATTCGCAAGGAGCTTTCATGATCAAGAAGACCGCCATCGCCACCGCCCTGGCCGCCGCTGCCCTGGTGCCGCTGACTCAGGCCCAGGCCGCCGATTACGCCATCGACACCGAGGGCCAGCACGCCTTCATTCAGTTCAAGATCAGCCACCTGGGCTTCTCCTACATTCTCGGCAGCTTCGAGGAATTCTCGGGCAGCTTCCGCTACGACCCGGAAAATCTGGAGGATTCGGCCGCCGATCTCGAGGTCGATGTGGCGAGCCTTACCAGCAACCATGCCGAGCGTGATAAGCACATCAAGAGCGACGACTTCCTGGACGTCGGCGAGTATCCGACCGCCACCTTCACGACCACCGGCTTTGCGCCCAGCGGCGACAACGAGGGCGTGCTGAGCGGTGAACTGACGCTGCACGGTGAGACCAATGTGATCGAGATGCCCATCACCCTGCTGGGCGAGGGCGAGGACCCCTGGGGGAACTATCGCGCCGGCTTCGAGGGCTCCACGACCCTGGTCCTGGAAGACTACGGCATCGACATGAGCAAATTCCCCGAGGTGATGCACGAGCTCGAGCTCTACGTCACCTTCGAGGGCATCCGCCAGTAAGACTCGCTGGCCCTCGTTTCCCCACTGCAACGCGATGCCCCCGGAGTTTTCTCCGGGGGCATCGCGTTGCGGGTGTGATCCCGGTGAGTAGCGGCGCGGGAGCCGCGCCACCGAAGAACACCTGTGGGCAGGGGCGGGGCAAGGCAAGACGTGGCGCAGGCATCGCGGGTGTCGCTGCGCATAAACGTTCGCCGCTCGTAGGCCGGGATGTGGCGCCCGGCGGCACGGAAGCCTGGGTGGCTAAGACGGGATACCACAAATATGTACGAGACGTGCCGTCCTCTAGGGACTAGGATTCTCAGTGAGACACCGGATGACAGTGTCTTGCGGTAAGGCATCGCCATGTAAGATATTTCCTACATGAAACGGTAAGATGCTCACTCTTTTTGCCGCCTCTGATAGTGCGCTTACAGCGGGCAGGATGGCATCGCAAGGCGATGATGAGGAGATGCATGAGCGGTCGCGAAACTCGCTTCCGGCAATGGCTGTTGCGCCGGCGGCAACAGATCCGTGCCAGGTGGACGGCCGTTTGGGCCGGCCCCGCCGCGCTGGACGACGTCGAGCGCGTGCGGCGCCAGTACCTGGAAAGCGAGCATCGCTTTCGTACCTTGCTGGAAAGCCTGCCCAAGGTGGCCGTGCAGGGCTACGATCGCGAGCGTCGCGTGATCTACTGGAACGAGGCCAGCACCCGGCTCTACGGTTATGCTCACGATGAGGCCCAGGGTCGGCTGCTCGAGGAGCTGATCATCCCCGAGCCGATGCGCGAGCCCGTGATCCAGGCGCATCGTGACTGGATGAAGCGGGGAGTCGAGATTCCTGCCAGTGAATTGGAGCTTCAGCACAAGAGCGGCCAGCCGGTATCGGTCTTCTCGCACCACGTGATGCTTAACGAGCACACCGACGATCCCCTGATGTTCTGTATCGATGTGGACCTCTCGGATCAGAAACGCGCCCATCGCGAGCTCGAATTTGCCACACGCTTCGACGCCTTGACGCATCTGCCCAATCGCCAGACCTTCGAGGCCCAGCTCGATGAGGTCCTCGCCGGCTGTGGTCGACAGGGCTGTGGCCTGGTGCTGATCTACCTGGACGTCGACCATTTCGTCGAGGTCAATGACACCCTGGGCTATGAGCAGGGCGACCGTCTACTCAGCGAGCTGAGTCGTCGCCTGCATCGTGCCAAGCGCGGCTCGGACCCGATGTCGCGCCTCTCCGGCGACGAGTTCGTGATCGCCTTCCCGGGCCTCCAGCGCGAGGACGTGCTGCCGAAGCTGGTCAAGAAGCTTCAGCAGGCCCTGCGGGCCCCCTTCATGATCGGCGGGGTGCGTCGTCAGGTGACGGCCTGCCTGGGCGTCAGCTTCTATCCGGACAATGGCGATTCGGCACGGGAGCTGATTCGCCATGCCGATATGGCCAAGAATCGGGCCAAGCTCGACGGCCGTGGCAGCGTCTGGTTCTTCGATCAGCGGCTCCACGATGAGCTGCTGCACCAGCACCGCCTGGTCGAGCGTCTTGAGCAGGCGCTCGATCGTGGTGAGCTATCGCTTCACTACCAGCCCCAGGTGTCGGCCATGAGCGGGCGTATCGAGCATCTCGAGGCGCTGCTGCGCTGGTACCCCCATGACGGTCCGCCGATCTCTCCTGCCGAGTTCATCCCGCTGGCCGAGCACACCGATCTCATCCATCGTCTCGGTGACTGGGTCATGGAAACCGCCTGTCGACAGCGGGGGCGGTGGCGGGATGCCGGCCTGGCCCTGGAGCGTATCGACATCAACTTCTCCGGTCGACAGATGAGCCGGCCCGACGTCTTCGAGCGCTTCGAGGCCTGCCTGGCGCGCTACGCTCTGGGACCACGCCATATCGGCATCGAGCTCACCGAAAACGTGTTGATCGAGGCCGACGATCGGATCCTCGAGGGGTTGCACCGGCTCCATCGCCTGGGGTATCGCATCGCCATCGACGATTTCGGTACCGGCTACTCGTCGCTGAGCTATCTCAAGCACTTCCCGGTCACGGCGCTCAAGATCGATCGATCCTTCGTGCGCGATGCTCCGGATCAGCCCGAGGATCGCGCCATCATGGAGGCCGCGATCTTCATCGGCCATCGGCTGGGGCTCGAGGTGGTGGCGGAAGGGGTCGAGAATCGCGAACAGCTGGCGCTGACCCAGGACATGCACTGCGATCTGGTGCAGGGGTTCTACTTCTACCGCCCCATGCCCGCCGCAGACATCGAGCGCATCCTGGCCGGGCTGGCAGTCGGGTAGCCGGGGCTCGCGGGCTGAGCCAAGCGCCGCCATGGCGTAGAATGCCTGGCCCCGACAGACCCTGGAGTCCGTGTGAATTCTCTCGACGCATCTCGTTCCACCCTCGGCCTCACCCTGTGGCGCCAGACCTGGCCCATGGCGATCGGCGTGCTGGCGCTGCTCGGCTTTCAGCTGGTGGATAGCGCCTTCATCGCCCGCCTGGGCACGGCGCCGCTCGCCGCCCAGTCCTTCACCTTCCCGCTGTCCTTTTTGGTCATCGGCATTCAGGTGGGCATGGGCATCGCCATCGCGGCGCTGATCTCGCGTGCCCTGGGCGCGCGGGAAGCGGCGCGAGCCCGCCGTCTGGGCAGCCTGGTGCTGGTGGTCGGCACCGTGACCATCGCGCTGCTCGTACTGCTGCTGTGGGCCATCCAGACGCCGCTGTTCGGCCTGCTGGGCGCCGACGAGGCGACGCGCGCGCTGATTCGCGACTACTGGGCCCCGCAGCTGCTGGCGGCCTGGCTCGGGGCGGTGCTCTACTTCGGTTACAGCCTGTTCCGGGCCCACGGTGACACCTGGCTGCCGGGCAAGATGATGGTGATCACGAGCCTTTTGAACCTGGTGCTCGACCCGCTGCTGATCTTCGGCGTCGGGCCCTGGAAGGGGCTCGGCCTGCCCGGCGCCGCCTGGGCAACCACGATCGCCTTTGCCATCGGCCTGCTGCTGCTGGCCCAGCGCCTGCGTGACAAGCCGTGGCTCGCGCTCGAGGGGCTGGCCGGGGAGATGCAGCGTTCGCTGATGCCCTTCGTCGGTATCGCCGGCCCGGCGATGATCAGCCAGCTGATGCCGCCCCTGGCGGCGATGCTGGCGATCTCGGTGGTGGCCTCCCTCGGCGAGCCCCAGGTGGCGGCCTGGGGCTTGGCCAGTCGCCTGGAGACCCTCTCGCTGATGGTGGTGCTGGCCATGACGATGTCGCTGCCGCCCTGGCTCGGACGCTGTTACGGGGCGGGGGACTGGGAGCAGGTGCATCGGCTGATGCGCCTAGCGCTCAGAGTGGTGGTGCTCTGGCAGCTGTCGCTGGGCGTGATCATGGCGATGGCATCGCCATGGCTCGCCCTCGCGCTGTCCGGTAATCCCGAGGTGCAGGGCGACCTGGCGATCCTGATTCGCTTCCTGCTGCCGAGCTACGCGGCGCTGGGAGTCTGCATGATCGTGGTTTCCGCCGGTAATGCCCTGGGCTGGCCGCTGCGTGCCATGCTGATGTCGGGGGCTCGGCTGTTCGTCTTCTACCTGCCGTGTCTCTGGCTCGGTGCGTGGCTCGGTGAGCTGATGGGCCTGGCGATGGGGGCGGCGATCGGCAACCTGCTGGCGGGCCTGGCGGCCTGGCAGGTGCTCAGACGGATCCTCGCCAGCCCGCGCCGACAGCCGTCTAGCGCATCGTAGAGAAATATTCTAAAAATTATGGAATATAGAGAATATTGCTTCGTTATCGAGTCAAAAAATATTTTTCCATTTTATTTTTAGGGGTTATTTTGGGCGAATTCTCTGGAAAGTTATCCCTATACTGCTGGGCTCGTTGATCTCATCACCCGGCAGAAGGGCAAGCGCATGAAGGTACTGATTCTCGGCAGCGGCGTCGTCGGCGTCACCAGCGCCTATTACCTGGCTCGGCAGGGCCACGAGGTCACGGTGGTCGATCGCCAGCCCTCGCCGGCGCTGGAAACCAGCTACGGCAACGCCGGCCAGGTCTCCTTCGGCTTCTCCTCGCCCTGGGCGGCCCCAGGAATTCCCCAGAAGGCCGTCAAGTGGATGTTCCAGGAGCATGCGCCGCTCAAGATCCAGCCCAAGATGGACCCGAGCATGGCGCGCTTCATGATGCAGATGCTGGGCAACTGCGATCCCGAGCGCTACATGGTCAACAAGGAGCGCATGGTGCGCGTGGCCGAGCATAGCCGGGCCTGTATCAATGCCCTGCGTGACGAGACCGGGATCCGCTACGAGGATCGCCAGCGCGGCCTGATGCAGCTGTTTCGCCATGAGAGCCAGGTGGAGGCCGTGGCCAAGGACATGCGGGTCCTGGAGCAGTGCGGCGTGCGCCACCAGCTGCTCAATGCCGATGAGATCGAAGGCGTCGAGCCGGCGCTTGGCCGGGTGCCGGGCAAGTTCGTCGGCGGGCTGCACCTGCCCGATGATCAGACCGGCGACTGTTACCTCTTCACCAACCGGCTGGCGGATTACTGCCGCGAGCGGCTGGGCGTCGAGTTTCGCTTCAACGTCGAGATCCAGCGCCTCAAGCGCAGCGCCGGAGCGATCGAGAGCGTGGTGACCAGCGAGGGTGAGCTGACCGCCGATGCCTACGTGGTCTGTCTGGGCAGCTACTCGCCGTTCCTGGTCAAGGACATGGGGATTCGGCTGCCGATCTATCCGGTGAAGGGCTACAGCCTGACCGTGCCGGTCACCGACGACGGGGGCGCTCCCCAGTCCACGGTGATGGACGAGACCTTCAAGGTGGCGATCTCGCGCTTCGATGATCGTATTCGGGTGGGCGGTACCGCGGAGCTGGCCTCCTTCGACCTGAGCCTGCTGGAGAAACGCCGGGCGACCATCGCCATGGTGGTGCGCGACGTTTTCCCCGAGGGGGGCGACGTGGGCCGAGCCGAGTTCTGGACCGGCCTGCGGCCCATGACCCCGGACTCCACGCCGATCATCGGCGCTACCTCTGTTGATAACCTGTGGCTCAACACCGGGCATGGCACCCTGGGCTGGACCATGAGCTGCGGCAGCGCCCAGCTGCTGGCCGACCTGGTCGATGGCCGTGCACCGGCCATCGATCCCAGTGGCCTGGGGGTCTCCCGCTACGCGGCGTGATCGTCATCGCCGTAATGTATAACGCCCGAGCCATCGGCCCGGGCGTTATCGGTTGGGGGGCTGACGAGATCAGTTGACCGCGGCGATCGCCTTGGCCAGGTAGGGCAGGTTCTCGTGCGAGAAGCCGGCCACGTTGGCGCGGCCGGAACGCACCATGTAGATCCCGAATTCGTCACGCAGGCGATCGACCTGATCGGGCGTCAAGCCGGTGTAGGAGAACATGCCGCGCTGTTCGGCGACGCAGGCATACTTCTGGTCCAGGCCATATGGCTTGAGGGCCTCGACGAAGTCGCGACGCAGCGTATTGATGCGATCGCGCATCTCGGTGAGTTCTTCGCGCCAGACGGTGGCAAGCTCGGCCGAGTGCAGGATCTCGCTGACGATGGCGCCGCCATGGGCCGGCGGGTTGGAGTAGTTTTCGCGGGCAACGATGGCCACCTGGGAGCGGACGTTCTCCATCTGCTCGGCGTTCTTGGCCACCAGGATCAGGCAGCCGGTGCGCTCGCAGTAGATGCCGAAGTTCTTGGAGCAGGAGCTGGTGATGATCACCTCATCGAGGTTCTCGGCCAGCAGGCGCACCCCGTAGGCGTCCTCGTCCAGCCCCGCGCCGAAGCCCTGGTAGGCGAAGTCGATCAGCGGCAGCAGGTTGCGCTCACGGACCACCTCCAGCACTTGCTGCCACTGGGCCTGGGACAGGTCGAAGCCGGTGGGGTTGTGGCAGCAGGCGTGCAGCAGCACCACGTCGCCTTCCGGAATCTGCTTGAGGGCGCCGAGCATGCCGTCGAAATCCAGCCGGTTCTCGGCATCGACGTAGGGATACTTGTGCAGCGTCAGGCCGGCGGCCGGGAAGATGCCCAGGTGGTTTGGCCAGGTCGGATCGCTGACCCAGACGTCCTTGCCGGGCAGCTGCTTGGCGATGAAGTCCGCCGCCAGGCGCAGGGCGCCGGTACCGCCGGGGGACTGGGTGGCGCTGGCGCGACCGGCCTCGAGCACCGGTGAGCCCTCGCCCAGCACCATGGGCAGCACGGCCTGGCCGTACGCCGGTGCGCCGTGCGAGCCGATGTAGGTCTTGGTGGTCTCGTTCTTGAGCAGCAGGGCCTCGGCTTCCTTCACGGCGCGCATGACCGGGGTGTTGCCCTGGTCGTCCTTGTAGACGCCCACGCCGAGATCGACCTTCTGGGGATTGGTGTCCTTCTTGAAGGCCTCGATCAGACCGAGGATGGCATCCCCGGGAACCCGCTCAATTTTCTCGAACATTTATGTCGCTACCTCGTCAGTTCTGGCGGCAAGAATGAAATCGTTCTTGTGCAGACCCTTTATCTCGTGCGACCACCAGGTCACGGTGACCTTGCCCCATTCGGTCAAGAGAGCCGGATGGTGTCCGACCTCTTCGGCGATCACGCCGACGCGGTTGGTGAAGTCGAGGGCCTGCTGGAAGTCGCGGAACGTGAAGCTCCGCTCTAGCCTCATGATGCCATCGCGCTCGACGATCTGCCACTCGGGGATCTCGGCCCCGAACTGCTCGATCTCGGCCTGGGTCACGCGGGGAGCGTCCTTTTGGCACGCCTCGCAGGGCTGTTCGGAAAGCTGGCTCATGGTCTTCTCCTGATCGTCGAAAGGAACAGTCTCGGCGTGATGCATCACGTCGATCTCCTGGCGAAAAAGGTCGTGCAGTAGCGTCGGGTCGTCAAGCCGACGCTCCCTAGACAATGCCTAGGCAACGCCTCTCGCGCCCCGCGACGCCTCGCTCAGCGAGCAGGAGAGGGCGTCGCCATCTAGGGCAGGCGTTCGGCGACCCGCTCACGCACCTCGCCATAGGGAAGCCCTTCGAGGGCGGCGAAGCCCCGCAGCTGGCGCGCCTTCAGCGGTGTGAAGAGCGGGGCGGTGATGCCGCAGAGAAAGCGCGTCAGAAGATCCGGCGTGGCCGGGTGACCCTCACCGGCCTCGCCGAGTCGCTCGAGGAAGGGGGCGCACAGCGCATCGAGGTCCTGGGATGCCGGAGGCGCCGCCTTCGCGGCGGTGGGCAGGTGCGCCACCAGGCCTCGGCAGGCCGAGCAGTGGCCGCAGCGCTCGGGCGCCCGGGCGTCGCCGAACCAGTCGGCCAGGCGCCGGCTGAGGCAGCCGTCGCTCTCGAAGAGCGCCAGCATGGCCTCTAGCCGCTCGATCTCCGCGCCCTCCTTGTCGCGGAAATAGCGGGAGAGGTCATCGGTGAGCGCGGCCGGGTCGGCCTCCCAGGCGAG
This sequence comes from Halomonas saccharevitans, assembly GCF_032333995.1. Classification (NCBI taxonomy): domain Bacteria; kingdom Pseudomonadati; phylum Pseudomonadota; class Gammaproteobacteria; order Oceanospirillales; family Halomonadaceae; genus Halomonas; species Halomonas saccharevitans. The sequence goes on along the minus strand of NZ_JAVXUR010000001.1, from coordinate 631,875 downwards.
TACCTCGTAGACCTCGGTCATCTGCTTGCTCTCCAGCGTCATCCAGCCCTTCTCGACGAAGTACTCCAGGGCGGTGATGACGCGCCCGCGCCGAGTATCGAGCCCGCGCTCGGCACCTAGCGCCTCGAGGGCGGCAAAGTCCAGGGTGTACCAGGTGCGAGCCCGGGACGAGGCGTCGAGAATCGCCTGGACGAAGGCGCGCCGTTCGTCCTGGAAGCGAGCCACCAGCGCTTCCGGCTCATCCGTCAGGCGGAAGCGGTAATCGGCGAAGTAGCTGTAGCGCGGGGCAATGATGCCGCGCAGCTCGAGCTGCACGAGCAGGGTCTTGAGCGGCAGAGGACGGATATTGCTGTGCCGCGAGAGGGCGTTGAGCATCAGTTCCCACTCTTTGCCGGTGGCCTGCAGGGTATCGATCACGCGACGAATGCCGTGATGCTCCGGTGTATCGCCGTAGACGAAGTTCTCCAGCACCTCGAGGTGATCGCGACCGGCCAGCATCAGACAGCTCGAGGGCAGGCCATCCCGGCCGGCACGGCCGATCTCCTGGCTGTAGTTCTCGATGGACTTCGGCAGGTCGAAGTGCACCACGTTGCGGATGTCGGCCTTGTCGATGCCCATGCCGAAGGCGATGGTGGCGACGATGCAGGGCGTATGCCCCGCCATGAAGTCCCGCTGGATGGCGTCGCGTCGCTCGGCGTCGAGCCCGGCGTGGTAGGCGGCCGCCGGAAGGCCGGCCTTCTGGAGATAGGCGGCCAGGCGCTCGGCGGTCTGCTGCAGGGTGACGTAGACGATGGTGGGCTCGGGTGGGCCCGGCGTGAATTTTGGCCGCAGCCACTCCACCAGCCGGCGCGGGCGCTGTTCGGCGGGCACCGGGGAGACCGCGAGGTCGAGGTTGGCGCGATAGAAGCCGGTGCCGGTGACGTCCTGTGGCGCGATGTCGAAGCGGCTGCGCATGTCGTCGATGACCCGAGGCGTGGCCGTGGCGGTGAGCAGCAGCACCTGGGCAATGCCGAACTCCCGGCGATAGGCGGGCAGCTTGAGGTAGTCCGGCCGGAAGTTATGGCCCCATTCGGAGATGCAGTGGGCCTCGTCCACCACCATCAGCGAGATCGGTACGCGGCGGATGAAGGCCCGGAAGCGCTCGTTCTTGAGGCGCTCGACCGAGACCATCAGGATGCGAATGTCGCCGCGCTTGACGCCCTCCATCACCGCCGCCGCCTCCTCGCGGCTCTGACTGGAATCGAGGCTGGCGGCGGCAATGTCGTGGCGCGCCAGGAACGCCAGCTGATCCTGCATCAGGGCCAGCAGGGGCGAGATCACCAGCGTCAGGTGTGGGAGGTGCAGGGCGGGCAGCTGATAGCAGAGTGACTTGCCGGAGCCGGTAGGGAAGATGGCCGCCGCCGAGCGGCCGGCCACGACCGCCTCGATGACCGGCTGCTGGCCGGGGCGGAAGTCGTCGTAGCCGAAGACCTGTGCGAGCGTCTGCTGGATCATGGGGCTCTCCCTGCCGAGGCGTTGGAGGTTCACTGGGAATCCGTCCAGTATAACGGCCCCGGGCGACTCGCGTCCGCCGAACCGTCGCTCCCCCAGAAAGGCGACTCATGTTCTTTCCTGGTTAATAGCACCCCAAGGTGGGATGAGCCTCTTTCCAGAATCCGGCTAGGCGCCGGCCATCACCCGGTTGCGCCCGCCGTGCTTGGCGGCATAGAGGCGCTCGTCGACGCGCTGCATGAGGATCTCGCGGGAATCGCCGACGCGGTGTGCGGTGATACCGATACTGACGGTGATGTGGCCTTGGCCGACGCCGAAATTGTGGGCGGAGATCCGCTCGCGCAGGCGCTCCGCTAGCTGGTAGGAGTGTGATTCTGGCGTCAGGGGAAGCAGTACCGCGAACTCCTCGCCGCCGAGCCGGGCCATCAGGTCCTCCTCGCGCAGGATGCCCTGGCAGAGGTTGGCGAGCTCGCGCAGCACCTGGTCGCCTTGCAGGTGGCCCCAGGTGTCGTTGATCGACTTGAAGTGGTCGAGATCCAGCATCATCAGCGACAGCGGGAGGCCATGGCGGTTGCTCAGCGAGATCTCTTCTTCGAGACGCGTCATCAGCTTGCGTCGGTTGGCCAGGCCGGTGAGGTCGTCGGTGTCCGATAGCCGGCGCAGGCGGTCCTCCTCGATCATCTGCTCGGTGATGTCGATCATCAGGCCGACCCAGAGGGTGCCGCTTTCGACGCGGCGAGGCTGGGCGCGCACGGCGATCCAGCGCATGCGCTTATCGGTCAAACGCAGTCGGAAGGTGGTGGCGATGGGAGTGTCCGAACGGGCCGAGCGTTCGATGATGGCCATCAGACGCGGGTGGTCTGGCTCGGCCAGTCTATCCAGAGCGGGTTGGGCATTGTGTGCCAGGTCGCGCCTGTCGAGGCCATCGAGCCCCGCTCCGCTGCCGGCCAGATAGGGAAAGTGCAGATGACCATCCGGTGTGCGATGCAGCTGGAAGATCACGCCGGGCAGCTGCTCGTTCAAGTCGAGTCGCCACTGGGGTATTGAGAGGGTTTTACCCGGCAGGACATCGTTGGAGGGCATGCGGGTGTCCTTGTATCCCTGCTGCGCACAGCGAGTGTCGTTATCGTCCTGCCCAGCGAGTGGCTGGGGGGCTGTCGTGCGCTCTCTCGGGGCGCGTCGCTATATGACGACCGGCATTATGCCGCCTCGCAATGATACTGCCTATCCTTCTTCAGGTGTAGGCGATCGCCGACAATAAGGCTTAGTTAATGTACTACGCGACCGGTCCAGGCCATGACGGCGCGCCCCTTCATCAGCGCGGTGCGTCGTACCGCTGGGCCCGGCCGCGAGAGAAGACCACCTGCCAGAGCTGAAGGTGGCGGGCGCGGAAGGCGCCGGCACAGACCGACAGGTAGTAGCGGAACATCCGGCGCGTGCGCTCGTTGTAGCGCGGGGCGATCTCGTGCCAGTGAGCGTCGACGTTGGCCAGCCAGGCCATCAGCGTTCGGTCATAGTCCGGGCCGAAGTTCTGCCAGTCCTCCATCATCAAATGATCCTCGCTGGCGCGAGCGATGTGCATGGCCGAGGGCAGGGTCCCGTTGGGGAAGATGTAGCGATGAATCCAGGGATCCGCCGATATCTGGGAGTGGTTGGAGCCGATGGTATGCAGGAGGAAGAGGCCGTCCGCCGGCATCAGGCGTGGGATGGTCTCGAAATAGGTGTCGTAATTGCGGTGCCCCACATGCTCGAACATGCCGATGGAGACGATCCGGTCGAAGAGGCCGTCGAGGTCGCGGTAATCCTGCAGCAGTATCTCCACCGGCAGATCGGCGCAGCGCTCTCGAGCCAGGGCCGCCTGCTCTTTAGAGATGGTGATGCCGGTGACCTCCACGCCGTGGTGTCGGGCCGCATGCTCGGCGAAACTGCCCCAGCCGCAGCCGATATCGAGGACTGTCATGCCCGGCTTCAGATCGAGCTTCTGACACGCCAGTTCGAGTTTGGCCCGCTGGGCGGTGGCGAGGTCGTCCGCTTCCTTCCAGTAGCCGCAGGAGTAGCACATGGTCTCGTCGAGCATGCGCTCGAAGAGATCATTGCCCAGGTCGTAGTGCACCTCGCCGACCATATAGGCGCGCGTCTTGCTCTGCAGGTTGCGAAATCCCGACTGCAGACGGTAGATGAGCTTTTCCGATGGCGTGCTGGCATGCTGCCCGAGGCCATGCAGCAGCATTCGGGTGGCCATCTGATCGATGCGATCGCACTCCCACCAGCCCTCCATGTAGGTCTCGCCGAGTCCCAGCGTGCCTTGATGAAGGATTCTAGAGAAGACGTCTGGGTGCAGCACGCGGATATCCTGAGGAGCATCACCGTTGAGCGTTACGCCGGACCCTTCCAGCAGGCGTTCGACGACGCGTCTGGCCCGGGTGTCGGGCAGGGTGATCGGTCCGATGCGGGTGTCACTGGTCATGGTGTCCTCCCGGGCACGTACCGGTTGACAGGCTGACGAGCGCGGCATTGTGTGCCAAACCCCCCTGCTGCCCACCAGCATAGACCAGCCTGCCTGAACCGTGGGGCTTCAGGCGTGGTACACACAGTTCTTGCCGGAATGCCGTCGCGGTCGAGGCTGGCGGCCCGGCGCTGATGTGAAGTGCCATCGGCAGCGCATCTTCGCAAGGCCCTGGGGGAGTTGGGCAGCGCAATCGGCGGTGCGTCTGCCCAATCACGATAAAATCCGTCACAATAGCCGCTTGCTGGCGATGCCTCGCGGTGTCGGAAAAATCTCCGTGACCCCTGGTGTGATATGACAACCAACGCGCAACCCCGAACCCAGTGGCTCGGCCGCTGGGGCTTCATCCTGGCGGCGACCGGATCCGCCGTAGGCCTGGGCAACATCTGGAAGTTTCCCTACATCACCGGCGAGTTCGGCGGCGGCGCCTTCGTGCTGGTCTATCTGGCCTGCATCCTGGCCGTCGGGGTGCCGGTGATGATGACCGAGATCGCCCTGGGGCGTCGTGGCCGAGGCAGTCCGGTCGACGCCCTGCGCCGCGTCATCGCCGAGTCGGGCCGCGGCTCGGCCTGGTCGCTGCTCGGCTGGATGGCCATGCTGTGTGGCTTTCTGATCCTGTCGTTCTATGTGGTGGTGGCGGGCTGGTCCTTCGCCTACCTCTGGAAGATGCTGAGCGGCGGCCTCGCCGGCTCCAGCGTCGACGAGATGGCGGCGATCTTCGGGGCCAACAACGCAAGCCCCCTGAACCTCGGGTTCTGGAGCACCCTGGTCACCGTGGCGACCATGGTGATCGTCGGCAAGGGCGTGCAGGCCGGCATCGAGAAGAGCGTCAGCTGGATGATGCCCGGCATGGTGCTGATGCTGCTGCTGCTGATCGGCTATGGCGTGTTCTCCGGCGGCTTCCCGGCGGCGGTCGACTTCCTGTTCTCCTTCGACGCCGGCCGCCTCTCCAGCGAGGGGATGCTGGCCGCGCTGGGCCATGCCTTCTTTACCCTGTCGCTGGCCTCCGGGGCCATCCTCACCTATGGCAGTTACCTGCCCGCGACCACCTCGATCGCGCGTACCACGCTCTCCGTGGCGCTGGCCGATACCGTGGTAGCGCTGATGGCGGGGCTGGCGATCTTCCCGGTGATCTTCGCCAATGGCATGAGCCCGAGCAGCGGCCCGGGGCTCATCTTCATGAGCCTGCCGCTGGCCTTCCAGGCCATCCCCATGGGCACCCTGTTCGGCATCCTTTTCTTCGTGATGCTCTCCATGGCCGCGCTGACCTCATCGATCTCCATGGTCGAGGCCACCGTCTCGTGGCTGTGTGATAACAAGGGACTCTCGCGGCGCAGCGCCTCCTGGGGCACCGGCCTGGTGCTGTGGCTGGTCAGCACCCTGGCGATGCTCTCCTTCAACGTCGGCGCCGACTGGACCCTTTACGGCAAGCACTTCTTCGACTGGCTCGATTACCTGACCTCGCGCTGGATGATGCCGCTCGGCGGTCTGGGCATGGTGATGCTGGCCGGGTTCGTGTTGAAGAGTGAGTCTTTCCGGGAAGAGCTCGGCCTGTCGCCTGGCTGGCATGCGCTCTGGTTGTTCATGGTGCGCTACGTCAGCCCGCTTGGGATCCTGATGATCTTCGTCGATGCCCTGGGCATCACCCGCGTCGAATTCGGCCTGCACTGGCCCTGGCTGCTGGCGATCCTGGTGGCGGTTACCCTGCTCGGCGAACTCGTAAGCCCCCGCCTGCGGCGAACGCTCTGCTCCTGAGCCGGCCTTATCAAACGCGTCGACATCGCCCCCGCCCCGCGGGGGCGATGTCGTTTCGGTCGAGGGAAGTGAATCCCACCGGTCTTGCACCCCGGCCCTTGAGCATGCGCGCTGGGCTCTCGATGCTGAAACCATCGGTTATAGGCTTGTGCCAAGGGAGTCGTGGTATCCGAGTGGCACGTTAATTACCATAATGCATAAATCATTAATGATTACTAAGGTTATTGGAATATGCAGACCGGTTCCGAGCGTGCGATGGGGCGAGACGAGGCGGCGACGGGGATGCCGGCGGGCTCGGCCTTCCCGCCGGGCTGTGTGAGCCTGGTCGGGGCCGGCCCGGGAGATCCGGAACTGTTGACCCTCAAGGCGTGGCGGCGTCTCCAGGCCGCCGAGGTGATCCTCCATGACCGACTGGTCAGCGATGAGATCCTGGCCCTGGCGGGGCCCGAGGCCCATCGCCTCTACGTCGGCAAGGAGCGTTCGCGGCACAGCGTGCCCCAGGACGGCATCAATCAGGCCCTGGTCGACTGGGCACGGGCGGGCAAGCGGGTGGTCCGCCTCAAGGGCGGCGATCCCTTCATCTTCGGTCGCGGCGGAGAGGAGCTCGAGACCCTGGTCGAGGCGGGCATCATGGTGGAGGTGGTGCCCGGCATCACCGCGGCATCAGGCTGTGCGGCCTATGCCGGCATCCCGCTGACGCACCGCGATCACGCCCAGTCGGTGCGCTTCGTCACCGGTCACCTCCGCAACGGCAGCAGCGACCTGGACTGGCCGACGCTGGCCGGCCCCGGCCAGACCCTGGTGTTCTACATGGGGCTGGGGAGCCTTGAGCTGATCGGCGAGCAGCTCTGCCGTCACGGCCTGGCGCCGGACACCCCCGTGGCGCTGATCGAGCAGGGCACCACGGCACGCCAGCGGGTGCACGTCGGCACCCTGGAGCAGTTGCCGCCGGCAGGCGAAGTGGTTACTATCCGACCGCCGACGCTGATCGTCGTCGGCGGTGTCGTGACTCTGCACGATCGGCTGGCCTGGTTCGACCAGGCACGGGCCAACAGCTCGGGGTGGCTGGAGGGCAAGCACCCTTCGCCGCCGACCCTCGACCATGGTGCCTGATCGCTGGATGCGGGTGTCGGCGCAACACGGTATGTCATGAGGTGACCGCATGGGGATTCGCTCCCGACTGATTCTGACTTGCTGCGTGGCGGGGTGGCTGATGGCCGGCTGCGCCGGCACGGGGCAGGCCCACGAGACCGAGGCCAAGACCCAGCAGGGGGTGGCGTCCTACTACAGCGACCGCTTCCAGGGCCGCACCACGGCGAGTGGCGAGCCCTTCGACCAGCAGGCGCTTACGGCCGCCCATCCGACCCTGCCGTTCGGCACCCGGGTCACGGTGACTCGCGAGGACAACGGCCGCGAGGTCGAGGTGCTGATCAATGATCGCGGGCCCTATGCCAAGGGTCGCATCATCGATCTCTCCAAGCGGGCCGCCAAGGCGCTCGGCATGCTCAAGCGGGGCACCGTGCCGGTGGAGATCTCCTACATCCGCTGAATCAGCCGCCTGGGATGGTTCAGTGGCGCCGCCGTCGCATGAACTCGCGTCGCCAGCGCGTCAATAGCGCCTCTCGCTTGAGATCGTCCAGGGTCGCCAGCAGGCCGGGGCCCAGGGTGATGGGGCGCAGCGCATCGCCACGTTGCCGTCGCAGCGACGCCGCCGTGCCCGGCCCCTCGAGCGAGGGATGAATGGCGCCCAGCGGCGTCTCTCGCGCCAGCACTTCCTGCCCCCGCTCGCCAATCAGGTAGTCGAGGAACCGCCGAGCCGTCTCTGGGTGGGGCGCCAGGCGCGGCACCAGGGCCAGGCGCTGGGTGACCAGTGCGTAGTCCTCGGGCACCACGATCTTGAGCCGTGGATGGTTGGCCAGGCGCTCCCGGGCGTAGCTGCCCAGCAGGTTGTAGCCCACCAGATAGCGACCCTCGATCAATCCCTCCAGCATCTCCCCGGTGGTCCCCACCAGGGCGGCCTCGGCCTCGCCGAGCGCCGCCACCAGCTCCCAGTAGCGCGGCGAGAGCCGAGACTCCTCGATGGCATAGGTATAGCCCGCGCCGCTGATGGCCGGGTCGTAGGTCACCACGCGGCCGCGCAGCGACTCGCTCTGGCGCTCCAGCAGCGCCAGCAGGTCGGCGTGGCTGCGAACCTCGCCGAAGCGCTCGATGATCGCCTCGTTCACCACCATCACGATGGGCTCGAAGGTGACGGCGAAGAGCTCGCTGCGCCAGCGGGCCCAGGCCGGCCAGCGCCTGGCCGCAGGCGTGTCGAGCGGCTGTGCCTGGCCATCGTTGGCCAGGCGGTACTGCCAGGGCATGGCCGAGGAGATCAGCACGTCGGCTTCCGCGGGCGCCTTCAGAAACCGCTCGTGCAGGGCCAGGGTTGTCAGGTTGCGGTAGTGCAGGGCGACATCGGGGTGGTCGCGGTGGAAGGCGTCCAGCAGCGGTCGCACCTGGGGGAGGTCCAGTGCGCCATGGATCACCAGCGCCGCTGCGGCGTCGCCATCGAATGTGGTGGGGTAGCGCAGACTCTCCGCGGCGTGGACGGCGGGAATGGCCAACGAGAGCGTCAACGAGAACGTAAACGACAGTGCAAGCGGAAAGGCCAGCAGCCATGCGAGCAGGCGGCGTCCGGCGCGACGCAGAGAAAGCGTCAGCGAGTGACGACAGGGGCTCATGGGCTGTCTCCGGGGAATCGCAGCGTCACGCGAAGCCCGACGCAGCCAGGGCCGGCGGACATGGCCAGCCGCGCTCCGTGAGTGCGAGCGATGCCGTCGACGATGGCGAGCCCCAGTCCGGAGCCCTCAAGATCGTCACGATCGCGATGGAAGGGGCGCAGCATCAGCGTTCGCCGCGCCGCGGGAATTCCCGGGCCGTCGTCCTCGATGGACAGGCTCGGCGGCTGCTCGCCGACCCGGATCGTGACGTGCCTCGCCCCGTAGCGACGTGCATTGTCGATCAGGTTGCCGAGCGCCTCGGCGAGCTGCCAATCGATGCCGAGTATCTCGACGTCGGCCGCGGCGGTCGCCACGCCCAGATCGACCCCCGCCCGGTGACAGGCCGTCCAGTGCTCGCGTACCGCCTCCCGTGCGATGGCGTTGAGCGATAGCGGCGCGCGCTCGGGGCGGTATTCGGGATTTGCCAGCCGCGTCAGCGACAGCAGCTGCATCGCCAGTCGCGCGGTGCGGGAACTGGTGGCCTGCATGGCGACCAGGGCCTCCCGCCAGCGGGCCGGGTCGTCCTGGCGCAGGGCCAGCTCGGCGCGTGCCGAGAGCCCCGCCAGCGGCGTACGCAGTTGGTGCGAGGCATCTCCGATGAAGCGTTCCTGGTTGGCGCGCACCCGTCGCATCCGGGCGAGCAGCTCGTTGACGGTGTCGCGCAGCTCGGCGAGTTCGCGCGGCAGGCGAAGTTCCAGCGGGGCGAGGGTGCGTGGATCGCGGCTTCTGATCGCGCGGCGCAGGCGGGTCAGCGGTGCCAGGGCGGTGCGGATCGCCAGCAGCAGCGCGACGATCGCCAGCGCCGCCATGGCCAGGATCATCGCCAGGTTGGCGCGCCACAGCTCGGCGGCCAGGGCATCACGCCCCTCGCGGCTGTGGGCGACGCGTACCTCGAATGGCTCACGCAGCTGCCAGTCCTCGAGGCGCGTGCGACGCACCCCCTGGCGCAGCGACAGGCCCTGCCAGGTGACGTCGCGGTAGAGCAGGGTGTCGTCATCCGACACCGCCTCGCGTTGATCCCCCGGCAGTTCGGCGTTGCCGGTGATCATGCGGCCGCGGCGGTCGATCAGGCTATAGAACACCCGTTCCTCGGCATCGGTGGCCAGCATCTCCAGCGCCGCCGGCGGCAGGTCGAGCCACAGGCGGTCGTCCTGCCACTGCACCTGCTCGGCGATGGCCAGGGAGGCGGCTTCGAGCAGGCGGTCGAAGGCGCGATCGGCGGTGCGTCGTGCCTCGAACCAGGCCTGCAGCAGCATCAGGCTACCCAGTACCAGCAGCGGCAGCAGCAGCCAGACCAGCAGGCGGCGCGAGAGGCTGTCGCCGCGCGTCACTCGGCCTCCAGCAGGTAACCCAGGCCGCGCACCGTGCGCAGGGCCACGGCGCTTCCGGCCAGGCGTTTGCGCAGCCGATGCACATAGACCTCGATGGCGTTGTCGCCCAGGGCGTCGCCCTGGAACGCCTCCTCGGCGAGCCGGGCCTTGTCCACCGGCGTGCCGGCATGCTGCATCAGGCAGGCGAGCAGGCGCTGCTCCCGGGGCGGCAGGGTGAGCGGCTCGCCCTCAAGCGTAAAGCGCTGCTGCCGGATGTCGAGGGTGAGGGGCCCCGCCGTCAGCGCCGCCGCGGGGCTGCGGCGCCTGAGCAGGGCACGCACGCGAGCCTCGAGCTCGTCGAGGGCGAAGGGCTTGGCCAGGTAGTCGTCGGCGCCCAGGTCGAGGCCGCGGACCCGGTCCTCCACGGCGCCACGGGCGGTGAGGATCAACACGGGAGTGGCGCGGTCATGCGCCCTGAGGGCCTCGAGCACCTCGAGTCCGCCACAGCCCGGCAGGTTGAGGTCGAGCAGCACCAGCGCGAGGCCATGCCCGGGCACCGCCAGGCGCTCATGCGCCGCGCTGCCGTCGTCGAGGCAGCAGACCTCGTGGCCCTGCAGGCGCAGGGTCTCGGTCAGCGTCTCGGCCAGCAGGGCATCATCTTCCACCAGCAGCAGCGTCATGACCCCGTCTCCCCTGAGTCGCGTCCCGGGCCGGCCGACAGCACCGCCACGGCATGCTCCAGCGCGGCCCTGGCGCGGTGCGTATCCAGGCGTCCGGCCGGGCCCGAGAGGGCCAGCCAGCGCGGCGGCTCGAGGGCGTCGCCGGGCAACGCCTGGCACACCATGGCACCGCCGGGCAGGGCCGGGCGCGGGTCGTGTTCCTCGGTCACCGCCCAGCGGTCGCCCGGGTGCAGGTCATGACGCAGTGCGGTCTCGGGCAGCGTGACCAGCCGACACTCCGCCATGCCGTCCTCCACCTCGAGCAGGGTCGCGGTCTCGCCGGACTCGCTCGCCAGGCGGGCCAGCAGGGGCTGGATGCGCCTCGCCAGATGCCGGCCTGGAAGGTGGCGACGCGCCAGGCGCACCGGGGCATGGCCGAGGTGCCAGCGGCCGTGGTCGTCACGCTGCACGTAGTCGAAGCGGGAAAGCGACCCGAGCAGGCGCAGCAGGGTGCTCTTGTAGTAGCCGGTGGCCTGGGCCAGCTCGGCCAGGGTGAAGTATTCCTGCGCGGAGTCGAAGACCTCGAGCACGGTCAGTGCGCGCTCCACGGCCTCGACGCGGTCCTGTGCCATCTGCGGATCGAGCCTCCGTTATGTCTTTCGCCCTGGTGGTATGGAACCTCGGTGGCCTTGAACTTTGGTCGCAATCGGGCGCCGGAGCGTTGACGCTCCATGATCCGGGGCCTAACTTTCTGTCCTGAGGAACGATGTTCTGCCTTACAGAATTGTAAGGAAGGCCGACAGGTTCCGCAAGCCGAACATCACATAACGACTTCACAAGCCCGATGTCAGGAGGAACGCCCGCCATGAACCTCAAGCGACCCGTCCAGCTGGTAGCGATCACTGCCCTCGCCACCACCGCCGCAACCGCCTTCGCCTTCGAGCCCGAGGGCAAGGTCGAGTGCCTGGCCCCCGCCGATCCGGGTGGCGGCTGGGACTTCACCTGCCGCAGCGTGGGGAAGGTGATGGAAGATATGGATATCGTGCCGCGCAGCGTGCAGACCATCAACATGGCTGGCGCCGGCGGCGGGGTGGCCTATGCGCACACCGTCAGCAAGCGTGCCGGCGACGAGCAGCTGCTGGTCGCCGCGTCCACCGCGACCACCACGCGCCTGGCCCAGGGCCAGTTTCCGGGCATGAACGCCGACATGGTCAACTGGATCGGTGCGCTGGGCGCGGACTATGGCGTGATCGGCGTATCCGTGGACTCCGAATACGATGACCTGCCCGAGCTGATGGAGGCCCTCAAGGAAGACCCGCGCAGCGTCAAGTTTGCCGGTGGCAGCGCCAAGGGCGGCTGGGATCACCTCAAGGTGCTGATCGCCGCTCAGGCGGCCGAGGTCGACGAGCTGCCGCGCATTCCCTACCTCTCCTACAACAATGGCGGTGAGGCTCTGACCCAGGTGATCGGTGGCCACGTCGATGCCTTCACCGGCGACATCACCGAGGCCCAGGGCTTCATGGAGTCCGGTGACCTCCGGGTACTGGCCATACTGTCCGATGAGCGCCTGCCCGGCGATTACAGCGATATCCCCACCGCCAAGGAGCAGGGCATCGATGCCGTCGGCCCCAACTGGCGTGGCTTCTACATGCCGGCCGATATCTCCGACGAGGCGAAGCAGTACTGGGTGGATGCCATGGATACCATCTACGAAAGCCAGGAGTGGAAGGACGTCATGACCAACAATGGCCTGATGCCTTTCCACATGAGCGCCGGTGAGTTCGAGTCCTTCGTCAAGGACCAGATCGATGATATCGAGCAGCTCTCCAAGGATATCGGGTTGATTCAGTAATGACCTTCAATGATCGCATCTTCGGAATACTGATGATCGTCCTGGCCGTCGCGTACGGCTGGGGCACCACTCAGTTCAACGAACCCTTCGGCGGGACCGAGGCCGTCGGCCCCGAAACCTTTCCACGACTGCTGGCCGCCGTTCTGGCCCTGTCCAGCCTGTACATGATCGTGCGGCCGGACCCGGATAACGCCTGGCCCTGGAGCCGCACCGGCATCGAGCTGATCGTCGCCGTGGTCGTGCTGATCTTCTACGCCGCGCTGCTGCAACCGCTCGGCTTCATCATCAGCACCACCCTGGCCGTGGGCACCCTGTGCTGGCGCATGGGGTCTCGCCCGGTCAAGGCCTATGTCATCGGGGCAGTATCCGGTGTGGTGGTGTATCTGGTGTTCAACTTCGCCCTCGACCTGGCGCTGCCGCTGGGCCTGCTGTCGTTCCTGGAGGTGGGTTGATGGAAACGCTTGGCTTCTTGATGGACGGGTTCGGCGTCGCCCTGGCACCGCACAACCTGATGTTCGCCTTGCTCGGCGCCTTCCTGGGGACTCTGATCGGGGCGCTACCGGGACTGGGTCCGGCCAACGGGGTGGCGATCCTGATCCCGCTGGCCTTCACCCTGGGGCTCGCCCCGGAAACCGCGATGATCATGCTGACCTCGGTCTATGCCGGCGCCATGTACGGCGGGCGCATTTCCTCGATCCTGCTCAACATTCCCGGCGATGAGCCGGCCATGATGACCTGCCTGGACGGCTACCCCATGGCCCAGCAGGGCAAGGCCTCCGAGGCCCTGGCCATCTCCGCCGTGGCCTCCTTTATCGGCAGCCTGATCGCCACCATCGGCCTGATCCTGCTGGCGCCGCTGCTGGCCGACTTCGCCTTGACCTTCGGGCCGGCCGAGTACTTCGCGCTCTTCCTGCTGGCGTTCGCCACCCTGGGCGGCATCACCGGCAAGAACCCCATGAAGACGGTCGTCGCGGCGGCCATCGGCCTGATGATCGCCACCGTGGGCATCGACAACACCGGCGTGCAGCGCTACACCTTCGGCGTGCTGGAACTCTACGAGGGGGTGGATTTCATCATCGCCATCGTCGGCCTGTTCGCCATCTCGGAGCTGTTGTTCTTCATCGAGGAGAAGGCCGGTGGCGGCAAGGAAAAGATGGCCGTCAACAAGCTCACGCTGAAATGGAAGGACATCCGTAACATTCTGCCGTCGAGCCTGCGGGGCGGGGTGCTGGGTTTCATCGCCGGCGTGCTGCCGGGCGCAGGGGCCTCGCTTGGCAGCTTCATCGGCTACACCCTCGAGAAAAAGGTGATCGGCAAGAAGGGCTACTTCGGCAAGGGCGACCCGCGCGGCGTGGCCGGGCCAGAGGCGGGCAACAACGGCGCCTCCAGTGGCGCGCTGGTGCCCATGCTGACGCTGGGCGTGCCGGGCAGCGGCACCACGGCGGTGCTGCTGGCGCTGTTGATCTCGCTGAACATCACGCCCGGACCGCTGATGTTCACCCAGAACGCCGACATCGTCTGGGGGGTGATCGCGGCGCTGCTGATCGGCAACTTCCTGCTGCTGATCCTGAACATTCCGCTGGTCGGGATCTTCGTCAAGCTGCTCTCGGTGCCGCCGATGTACCTGCTGCCGGTCGTGACCATGATCGCCTTCGTGGGGATCTACTCGATCAGCAACACCACCTTTGATCTCTACTTCATGGTGGCCTTCGGGGTGGGCGGCTACGTGCTGCGCAAGCTGGAGATCCCGCTGGTGCCGGTGATCCTTGGCCTGCTGCTGGGGCCGGAGATGGAGAAGAACCTGCGCCACGCCATGGACATCGCCGACGGCGACTGGACCATCCTGTGGGACAGCGGGCTTGCCATCGGCCTGTGGGTGTTCGCCGGCCTGGGGCTGATCCTGCCCTACATCGTCGGCCCGCTGCTGCGCCGCCGCATGAAGGTGACCACCGGCACGGGAGGGCCGGAAGGCGACTGAGCTCGGCAGCGTCTCCTGCTCACCCTTTGCGTTCTGTGTGTTTCACGGGGGCGCCGGCCAGGCCGGCGCCCCCGTGTCGTGTCCGGCCGCCGTGCCCCGTGATGGTGCGTTGCACCATGGTCCCGGGCGATGAGGGAGCGGTGGGGCGGGCGCACGCTCCACGAAAGCGCCCGACGGCGCATGCCGTCCCTTGTTGAGCTTCTGCCAATAGACTGATTCGCCGAGCAAAACGCGGCAGCCCGTCGAAGTGGCACACCCCTTGCGGTGACATATCAGAGGCATCCTCGCGATGTCCTCCAGCCCAGGACTCATCGACAACAACATCGCTCGCAAGGAGCTCTCATGATTCCGTCATCCGCTTTCCGTTCTTCCCGCTGGCTGGCCGCGTCCCTCCTGAGCCTGGGAATGGCGGCACCCGCCATGGCCCAGGAGGGTCCGATCAAGGTCGGTATCCTGCACTCGCTCTCCGGCACCATGGCCATCAGCGAGACGGTGCTCAAGGACACCGTCGAGATGCTCATCGAACAGCAGAACGCCGAGGGCGGCCTGCTGGGTCGCCAGCTGGAAGCCGTCGTCGTGGACCCGGCCTCCGACTGGCCGCTGTTCGCCGAGAAGGCCCGTGAGCTGCTGGCTCAGGAGGAGGTCGACGTGATCTTCGGCAACTGGACCTCGGTGTCACGCAAGTCCGTGCTGCCGGTGGTCGAGGAGCTCAACGGCCTGCTCTTCTATCCGGTGCAGTACGAGGGGGAGGAGTCCTCCGAGAACGTCTTCTACACCGGGGCGGCACCCAACCAGCAGGCGATTCCCGCCGTGAACTATCTGATGAATAACATCGGTGTGGAGCGCTGGGTGCTGGCCGGCACGGACTATGTGTACCCGCGCACCACCAACAAGATCCTCGATGCCTACCTCAAGTCGCATGGCGTGGCCGACGAGGACATCATGATCAACTACACCCCCTTCGGTCACTCGGACTGGCAAAACATCGTCTCCGAGATCAAGGCGTTCGGCAGCCAGGGCAAGAAGACCGCGGTGGTCTCGACCATCAATGGCGACGCCAATGTGCCCTTCTATCGTGAACTGGGCAACCAGGGCATCGACGCCGCCGACATCCCGGTGGTGGCCTTCTCGGTGGGCGAGCAGGAGCTCACCGGCATCGACACCGCGCCGCTGGTCGGCCACCTCGCCGCCTGGAACTACTTCATGAGCGTCGATACGGACACTAACTATGACTTCATCGACGCCTGGATCGAGTACACCGGCGATGACATGGCGGTGACCAACGATCCCATGGAAGCCCATTACATCGGCTTCAACATGTGGGCCGAGGCGGTACGCAAGGCCGGCACCACCGAGGTCGATGAGGTCAAGGACGCCATCATCGGCGTCAGCGTCCCCAACCTCACCGGGGGCTACGCGGCGATGATGCCCAACCACCACATTACCAAGCCGGTGCTGATCGGCGAGATCCAGGACAACGGCCAGTTCTCCATCGTCTGGGAGACCCCTTCCACCGTGGCCGGCGATGCCTGGTCCGACTACCTGGAAGGCTCGAAGGACCTGATCAGCGATTGGCGCGCCCCCCTGTCCTGCGGCAACTACAACGTCGTGAAGGGTAGCTGCGGTGGCAGCGAGACCCAGTAAGAGGTCGCCGTCGCATAACACGCGTTTCTTCGCGGAACCGCGCTGACAGACTCATCGGGCCGACACTCGGCCCGGTGATGTCGGCACGCCACTCGACGATCATTCACAGGACACGTCCATGAAGATCCCCCCCTGTCTCAGGTGGCTGCTGGCCCTGTGCCTGCTCGCCTGCCTGCCGCTGGCCGCCCTTGCCCATGCCCAGGACCAGGCACAGGCCCAGGCCCAGGCCCAGGACGACACCGGCCAGTCCCTGCTGGCGTCCCTCGATGCGGCGTCCTACGCCCGGATGGATGGAGCCATCGAGGCCATCGTCGGCAGCGGCGACGAGCGTAGCCGCGGCTGGCTGGAAGCCCTGCTTGGCGGCAAGTTGCAGCGCCACAAGGAGACCGGCCGCTTCGTCGTGGTGCTCGAGAACCGGGGCCGGAACTGGCCGGTGGTCGATGCCCTGACCGGCGAGGCCCTCGGCGAGATGTCGCGCCGTGAGCTCGACCGCATCGGCATCAACAATGCGCTGCGCGGCCAGCTGCAGAGTGTCCTGGCGGTGCTCGACCTGCGGGTGGATGACGTCGGCGCCCGTCGTGAGGCGGCCCGCGACCTGCTGGGGCGGGTCGACGAGGCCATGGTGGCGCCCCTGCAGGGCCTGCTCGAGGACGAGGGGGATGATGAGGTCAGGCGCCTGCTGGCGCAGGGTCTGGCGATTCATCGGCTCGAGCAGGGCGATGCCGCGGCGATCGGTTCGTTGGCGGGAAGCCTCAATCCCGAGGCCCGTGCGGCCCTCAGTTCGGCGGCACGCAGCGACGACCCTGCGCTCGCCGAAGCAGCCAGCTCGGCGCTTGCCGACATCGAGCAGAAGCTCAGGATCAATAGTGGTCTGGAGACCCTCTACTTCGGCCTGTCGCTGGGGTCGGTGCTGGTGCTGGCGGCCATCGGGCTTGCCATCACCTTCGGCGTGATGGGGGTCATCAACATGGCCCACGGCGAGCTGATGATGCTCGGCGCCTACACCACCTGGGCGATGCAGCAGCTGCTGCCCGGCCAGCCCGGCCTGGCCCTGGTGCTGTCGATTCCCGCCGGCTTCCTGGTGGCGGCGCTGGCCGGCATCGCCATCGAACGTGGCGTCATTCAGTTCCTCAAGGGCCGCCCCCTGGAGACCCTGCTGGCCACCTTCGGCGTCAGCCTGATCCTCCAGCAGCTGGTTCGCACCGTGATCTCGCCGCTCAATCGCACCGTGGTCAGCCCGGAGTGGATGAGCGGCTCGCTGATGATCAACGAGGGACTGTCGCTGACCCTCAATCGCCTCTATGTGCTGGGCTTCGCGCTGCTGGTGTTCGCCGGCCTGATGCTGGTGATGCGGCGTACCCGCCTGGGCCTGGAGGTGCGGGCGGTGACCCAGAACCGTGCCATGGCGCGCTCCAT
The DNA here is from genome assembly GCF_032333995.1 of Halomonas saccharevitans. Lineage (NCBI taxonomy): Bacteria > Pseudomonadati > Pseudomonadota > Gammaproteobacteria > Oceanospirillales > Halomonadaceae > Halomonas > Halomonas saccharevitans. The sequence goes on along the minus strand of NZ_JAVXUR010000001.1, from coordinate 614,505 downwards.
GGGCATCCGGGCGACCCGGGTGGACATCATGACCTTCGCCCTGGGGTCCGGCGTGGCGGGGCTTGCCGGCGTGGCGCTCTCCCAGCTGACCAACGTCGGGCCCAACCTCGGACAGAACTACATCATCGACTCCTTCATGGTGGTGGTGTTCGGCGGGGTGGGGAACCTCTGGGGCACCCTGGTGGCCGGGTTGTCGCTGGGGGTGATCAACCAGGTCCTCGAGCCCTGGGCCGGTGCCGTGCTGGCCAAGATCCTGGTGCTCGTCTTCATCATCCTGTTCATCCAGAAGCGCCCCCGCGGACTCTTTCCGCAGAAGGGCCGGGCAGCGGAGGGCTGATTCATGCATTCCTCAAGTTCTTGGCTCACACGACCGTTTCGTGAGCGTGCGACGCAGCTCTTCCTGGGCATCCTGCTCGCGGCCCTGGCCGTGGTGACGCTGTTCAACCTGGCCCTGTCGGCAGAGCATCCGCTGCATGTCCCCACCTACACCGTGACGCTGCTCGGAAAGTACCTGAGCTACGCACTGCTGGCCGTGGCCGTGGACCTGGTGTGGGGGTATCTCGGGATCCTGAGCCTGGGGCACGGGGCCTTCTTCGCCCTGGGTGGCTATGCCATGGGCATGTACCTGATGCGCCAGATCGGCGATCGCGGTACCTACGGGGATCCGCTGTTGCCGGACTTCATGGTGTTTCTCGACTGGGACGCGCTGCCCTGGTACTGGCTGGGCTTCGACATGGCCTGGTTCGCCTTCCTGATGGTGCTGCTCGCCCCGGGGCTGCTGGCACTGGTGTTCGGTTTCCTGGCCTTCCGGTCGCGTGTGACCGGGGTCTATCTCTCGATCATCACCCAGGCCCTGACCTTCGCCCTGATGCTGGCCTTCTTCCGCAACGAGATGGGCTTCGGCGGCAACAACGGGCTGACGGACTTCAAGGAGCTGCTGGGCTTCGATCTGCGCAGCGACGCCACCCGACTCGGCCTGTTCCTGGCCACCGGCGTGGCCCTGGCCCTGGGCTATGTGCTGTGCCGGGCCATCGTCTCAAGCAAGCTCGGCCGGGTCAGCGTGGCCACTCGGGATGCCGAGGCGCGCACCCGCTTCCTCGGCTATCGGGTCGAGCGCTTCCAGCTCTTCGTCTTCGTGGTCTCGGCCATGCTGGCCGGGGTCGCCGGGGCGCTCTATGTCCCCCAGGTGGGCATCATCAACCCCAGCGAATTCTCGCCGATCTTCTCCATCGAGATCGTGCTCTGGGTGGCCCTGGGCGGGCGCGCGACCCTCTACGGCGCGGTTATCGGCGCGATACTGGTCAACTATGCCAAGACGGTGTTCACCGGGGTGATGCCGGATGCCTGGCTGTTTGCCCTGGGCGGCATGTTCGTGCTGGTCACGGTGCTGCTGCCCAAGGGCATCGCCGGCCTGCTTGCCTATCGGCTTCGCCGTCGTCGTCCGCCACCCTCGTCATCTCCTGAACCCACTGCGCCCCGGGAGGCCTCCGCATGAGTTTCCTGCATTCCCTGGCCGACCGTGACCGGGTCTTCGACTTCCTGGTGCCGGCGGCCTCACCGGTGGATGTTCGCCATGGGCCGATCCTCTACCTGGACGGCGTCACCGTCAGCTTCGACGGCTTCAAGGCGATCAACGATCTCAACCTGACCATCGACGATGGCGAGCTGCGCTGCATCATCGGCCCCAACGGGGCCGGCAAGACCACCATGATGGACATCATCACCGGCAAGACCCGACCCGACAGCGGCTCGGTCTGGTTCGGCAGTCGCCACGACCTGCTGGCCAAGAGCGAACCGGAGATCGCGAGCCTCGGCATCGGGCGCAAGTTCCAGAAGCCCACGGTATTCGAGGCCCTGACGGTGTTCGAGAACCTCGAACTCGCCATGGCGACCGACAAGCGCATCCTGCCCACGCTCACCGCGCGCCTGACCGGCGAGATCCGCGACCGCATCGAGGAGGTGCTCGCGACCATCGGGCTCACCGAGCTGCGCCATCGCCCGGCCGGCATTCTCTCCCACGGCCAGAAACAGTGGCTGGAGATCGGCATGCTGCTGATGCAGCGTCCCCGCTTGCTGCTGGTCGACGAGCCGGTGGCCGGCATGACCGAGCAGGAGATGGAGCGCACCGCCGAGCTGCTCACGGGCCTTGCCGGCAAGGGCAAGCAGTCCGTGGTGGTGGTCGAGCACGATATGGGCTTCGTGCGCTCCATCGCCCGCACCGTGACGGTGCTGCACCAGGGCAGCGTGCTGGCCGAGGGCAGCATGGACCAGGTCTCCCATGACCCGAAGGTCGTCGAGGTCTACCTGGGCGCCGACCCCGACGAGGAGGCCGCCTGATGCTGACCATCGAGACGCTTAACCAGTACTACGGGGAGAGCCACACCCTCTGGGACCTGGGCCTCGAGGTACCCACCGGTCGGTGCACCTGCGTGATGGGACGCAACGGGGTGGGCAAGACCACCCTGATGAAGGCGATCATGGGCGAGGTGGCGGTGGCCTCCGGCAGCATCCGCTATGCCGACGATGTGGAGCTGACCCGGCGGAAGGTCGAGGATCGCTCGCGGCTGGGCATCGGCTATGTGCCCCAGGGACGCCAGATCTTCCCGCTGCTCACCGTGGAGGAGAACCTGCGCACCGGCCTGGCCGCGCGAAAGGACGGCCTGAAGCGGATTCCGCCGCGGGTCTATGAGCTCTTCCCCGTGCTCGAGGAGATGAAGCATCGCCGCGGGGGCGATCTCTCCGGTGGCCAGCAGCAGCAGCTGGCTATCGGGCGGGCCCTGGTGCTCGAGCCGCGGTTACTGATCCTCGATGAGCCGGGGGAGGGCATCCAGCCCAATATCGTGGCCCAGATCGGCGAGGTGATCCGCCGGCTGATCCGCGAGGATGGCCTCAGCGTGCTGCTGGTGGAGCAGAAGCTGCCCTTCGCGCGCCAGTATGCCGACCGCTTCGTGATCATGGATCGGGGCCGCCCCGTGGCGCGCGGCGAGATCGGTGAGCTCTCCGAGGCCTTGATCCGAGAGCATCTGACGGTCTAGCCCTTGCCGCGCCGGATCGTCCCGGGCTGTTGCCAAGATCATGCCCCGGGCCGTACTTCAGAGCATGCACCAGGAAAAGACGGCTGCTCTTGAAGCTTTGCTACTTCTGGTGCACCTCGCCTTCCGGCTGCCCCTTTCTGGTGCTTCGGTGATCCGGCGATACTCCCTTGATGGCCATTCAACCCATTGAAAATATTTGGGTAATTCTATTTATCACCGTTCTGGTACAGCCCTTGCTGAAGTCAGTGCAATTGCCACTTTCCTGACAGGGCGGACCGCCATGACGGCCTTCTCGACACTCACGCCAGGACCGCCATCGCCGGCCTCGGGGCCGGTCTCTGGGCCTGTCTCGGGGCATCGTTTCGATGCCGGACGCCACTGGGCGGCCTCGCTGGACCTGGCCTTCGAGACCCGAGACGGCGTGACCCGCATGACGCGAGCCCGCCACCACGGGCCGCTGCGGGTGCAGCGCTCGTTTCACCCCGAGGGCCGTCATGCGGAAGGCCGCCCCGGCGCCTGCCATGTCTACCTGTTGCATCCGCCTGGCGGCCTGGTCAGCGGTGACGCCCTGACCATCAGCGTCCGGGTCGGCGCGGGGGCCCATGCGCTGCTGACCACCCCGGCCGCCAACAAACTCTACCGGGCCGACAGCCATGGCGTCGCCTGGCAGCAGCATACGCACCTCGATGTCGCCGAGGATGGGATGCTCGAGTGGCTGCCCCAGGAAACCCTGGCCTTCGACGGCTCGAAGGGCGAGCAGCGCACCACCATTGCCCTGTCGGAGACGTCACGTTGCCTCGGCTGGGAGGTGATGGCCCTGGGCCGACCGGCGAGTGCGCTGCCCTTCACCAGTGGCCGCATCGAGCAGCGCTTTCATCTGACCCGCAACGGCCGGCCCCTGTGGCTCGAGCGTCAGCCGCTGGATCCCCGTCATCCGCGCTTTGCCGGCCGCTGGGGGCAGGGCGGTGCCAGCGTGCAGGCCACGCTCTGGGCGGTGGGGCTCGAGGACGAATCGGACGCCGTGGAGGCGCTGCGCGATAGTCTGCCGACGAATCCGCGATGGGCGGTGACGGTGCGCCACGGGGTGTTGCTGATGCGCTACCTGGGCGGCGAGCGCAACGAGGCCTGGCGGCTGTGTCGCCAGGCCTGGGAGATCCTGCGGCCGAGGCTGCTCGGCCAGCCGGCCCATATCCCCAGGATCTGGTTGACCTGATTGCTTTTCTTGATGGAGACGCCCCATGGAACTGACCCCTAGAGACAAGGACAAGCTGCTGCTCTTCTCGGCCGCCCAGCTGGCCGAGCGGCGCCGCGATCGTGGTCTCAAGCTCAACTACCCCGAGGCGGTGGCGCTGATCAGCTTCGAGATCCTGGAGGGCGCCCGCGACGGTCGTAGCGTCGCGGATCTCATGAGCCATGGGCGCGAGATCCTGACCCGCGATGACGTCATGGAAGGAGTGGCCGAGATGGTCGACGAGGTCCAGGTCGAGGCCACCTTCCCGGACGGGACCAAGCTCGTCACCGTGCATACGCCCATCGTCTGAAAACTGGCTGCACTCGCGCAGTTTTCAACATTACAGGAGGGAGTGCCGATGATTCCCGGTGAGTACCAGTTACAGGACGGTGAGATCGAGCTCTGTGCGGGCCGCGATCGGATCACCGTCGAGGTGGCCAATACCGGCGACCGGCCGATCCAGGTCGGTTCCCATTATCACTTTGCCGAGACCAATCCGGCCCTGACCTTCGATCGCGAGCGCACGCGGGGCTACCGGCTGGATGTGGCCGCCGGCACGGCGATCCGCTTCGAGCCGGGCCAGGTGCGTGAGGTGACGCTGATTCCCTATGTCGGGGCGCGCCGCATCTTCGGCTTCCGTGGCGACGTCATGGACAGCCTCGATGCACCGGATCAGGGAGCATCGTCATGACCTCTCCCAACAAGATCGGCCGTCAGGCCTATGCCGACATGTACGGTCCCACGACAGGTGATCGGGTACGCCTGGGTGACACCGAGCTGTGGATCGAGGTCGAGCGCGATGCCACCCACTACGGTGAGGAGGTGAAGTTCGGCGGCGGCAAGGTGATCCGCGACGGCATGGGGCAGAGCCAGCGTCACGACGATTCGGTCATGGACACCGTGATTACCAACGCGCTGATCCTCGACTGGTGGGGCATCGTCAAGGCCGACGTCGGCCTCCAGGCGGGGCGCATCAAGGCCATCGGCAAGGCCGGCAACCCGGATACCCAGCCGGACGTGGAGATCGTCATCGGCCCCGGCACCGAGGTGATCGCCGGGGAGGGCAAGATCCTCACCGCCGGCGGCATCGATGCCCATATCCACTTCATCTGCCCCCAACAGGTGGAGGAGGCGCTGGTGAGCGGCATCACCACCATGCTCGGCGGCGGCACGGGTCCGGCCACCGGCTCCAACGCCACCACCTGCACGCCAGGGGCCTGGCACCTCGGCAAGATGCTCCAGGCGGTGGATGACCTGCCCATGAACATCGGCCTGCTCGGCAAGGGCAACGCTAGCCTTCCCGAGGCGCTGGAGGCCCAGCTCGAGGCCGGCGCCATGGGCCTCAAGCTGCACGAGGATTGGGGGACTACCCCGGCGTCCATCGACAACTGCCTGAGTGTTGCCGAGCGCTATGACGTCCAGGTGGCGATCCATACCGACACGCTCAACGAGTCGGGCTTCGTGGAAGACACCCTGGCCGCCTTCAAGGAACGCGGCATCCACACCTATCACACCGAGGGGGCCGGGGGCGGCCATGCGCCGGACATCCTCACCGCCTGCTCGAAGCCTTATGTGCTGCCGTCCTCGACCAACCCGACGCGGCCTTATACCGTTAACACCATCGACGAGCACCTCGACATGTTGATGGTGTGCCACCACCTGGACCCCAATATTCCCGAGGACGTGGCGTTCGCCGACTCGCGCATCCGTCGTGAGACTATCGCCGCCGAGGACATCCTCCAGGACCTGGGGGTGATCTCGATGATCGCCTCGGACTCCCAGGCCATGGGGCGAGTCGGCGAGGTGATCTGCCGGACCTGGCAGACCGCCCACAAGATGAAGCAGCAGCGTGGGCTGCTGCCGGAAGATGAAGGGCGCGGTGCCGATAACGTGCGCGCCCGGCGCTACATCGCCAAGTACACCATCAATCCCGCCATTACCCACGGCCTGAGCCATGAGGTGGGCTCCATCGAGGTGGGCAAGCTTGCGGACCTGGTGCTCTGGAAACCGGCCTTCTTCGGCACCAAGCCGGCGCTGATCCTCAAGGGCGGCATGATCGCCATGGCTCCCATGGGCGACCCCAATGCCTCGATCCCCACCCCCCAGCCGGTGCACTACCGCCCGATGTTCGGCTCATTCGGGGGGGCGGTGAGCCAGACCCGCCTGACCTTCGTCAGTCAGGCGGCGCTCGCGGCCGGCATCAAGGACAGTCTCGGCCTGAAGAGCCCGCTCAGCGCCTGCCGGGACGTGCGGGGCGTGTGCAAGGCCGACATGAAGCTCAACGACGCCTGCCCCGAGCTCAGCGTCGACCCGCAGACCTACGAGGTGCGCTGCGATGGGGAGCTTCTGACCTGCGAGCCCGCCACCGAGCTGCCGCTCGCCCAGCGCTACCACCTGTTCTGATGACCATGGTGATGAGGATGCCCATGTATGAGAGCCAGCCTGTCGACGCGAAACCTCGCGTGGCCGCTGGTGACCCGGACGAAGCGACGCGGGCGATCTTCAGGGATGAAGATCGAGGAAAGCCGGCACAGGGAGGTGCCGTCTTTCCGACCGCGGGAGTCCGTACGGGGCGCCAGGGTTTCGGACACGTGGGGTTAAGCGAAGGCAGGACTGGCTCATCTCGAGACACCATAGGAGCGGTTGTTCAATGCTGAAACTGATCGAACGCCTCGGGCCCATCGCGGCCGACCAGGCCACCGATACCCTGACACTTCCCTTCGAGCAGCGCGTGTTGGGCCGGCTAAAGGCCGTAAGCGATGCCGGGCGCACCATAGGCCTGTTCCTCGATCGTGGCCCGGTGCTGCGCGACGGCGAGGGGCTGCGCGCCGAGGGGGGCGAGGTGGTGCGCATCCGCGCCGCCGTGGAGCCGGTGGTCACCGCCCGCATCGCGGCGGGCCTGCCGATGGCGCGTCTCGCCTATCATCTGGGCAACCGTCACGTTCAGCTGGCGCTGGGCGAGGATGAAGACGCTTCACCGGGTCAGGGCGGCTTCGTGCGCTTCCCGCCGGATCATGTGCTGGAGGCGCTGGCCGAGCGGCTGGGGGCGCGCCTCGAGCACCACCGGGCACCCTTCGACCCCGAGCCGGGTGCCTATTCTCACGCCCAGTTCCATACACCCTCTCCGGCCACGGCCGGGGAGGGTGATGGGCATCACCCGCATCACCACGGCCACGATCATGACCATGCCCACTGAGGGGCCGGCGACGGCGGCGCGGGGCGATGACCTGGCGCTGCTGGGATTGCTGCAGCTGGTCAGTCCGGCGCTGCCCATCGGCGCCTTCGCCTTCTCCCAGGGGCTAGAGAGCGCCTTCGAACTGGGTTGGGTGTCTGATGAAGCGAGTCTCGGCGAGTGGCTCGAGGGCGTGCTGGAGGACGGCCTGACTCGCTGCGAGCTGCCGGCCCTGGCCCGCCTGACCCAGGCCTGGGACGAGGCGGATGGCGAGGCCATCGCCGGGTGGGACGACTGGCTCGCCGCCAACCGCGAGACCGCGGAGCTTGCCGCCGAAGATAGCCGCCTGGGCGCCGCCCTGGTGCGTCTGCTGGGGAGTCTCGCGCTGTTGCCGGGTGGCCCCTCGAGCGAGGCACCGGCGCTGCCGGCCAACGCCGGCTATGTGACGGTCTTCGCCTGGACGGCGCACGTGCGCGGCGTGCCACCGCGCCAGGCGATGCTGGGCTTCGCCTGGGCCTGGCTGGAGAACCAGTTGGCCGTGGCCTGCAAGGCCCTGCCCCTCGGGCATACGGCGGCCCAGCGCCTGGTTGAGCGAATGCGCCCGGCGCTGGTATCCGCGGCAGACGCGGCCCTGTCGCTAGAGGAAGACGCCCTGGGGCCGGCGCTGCCGGGCCTGGCCCTGGCCAGTGCCCTGCACGAGACCCAGTACTCACGACTGTTCAGAAGCTAAGGCTGGAAAAGCCAGGAGAAGCACCATGACTCATTGTCTGCGAATCGGCGTCGGCGGCCCGGTGGGCTCCGGCAAGACGGCCCTGCTCAAGCAGCTCTGCCGCGCCCTTCGGGACCACTACGACATCGCCGTGGTCACCAACGACATCTACACCCGCGAGGATGCCGACTTCCTGCTCAAGCACGAGGCTCTGCAGGCGGATCGGATCCTCGGCGTGGAGACCGGGGGCTGCCCGCACACGGCGATCCGCGAGGATGCCTCGATGAACCTCGCTGCCATCGATGACCTGCAGGCGCGCCATCCGGGGCTCGAGCTGGTGCTGGTGGAGTCCGGTGGCGATAACCTCTCGGCGACCTTCAGCCCGGAGCTTTCCGACCTGACCCTCTACGTGATCGATGTCTCGGCCGGCGACAAGATCCCGCGCAAGGGGGGGCCGGGCATCACCAAGTCGGACCTGCTGATCATCAACAAGATCGATATCGCCGAGCAGGTCCACGCCTCGCTCGAGGTCATGGAGCGCGACTCGCGGAAGATGCGCGGGGAGCGCCCCTTCGTCTTCGCCAACCTCTACGACGGCGTTGGCCTGGAAGAGATCATCGCCTTCATCCTCGAGCGCGGCATGTTGGCCGAGCGTCGTCCGATGTCGTCGACCACTCCCGGCCGCGATGCCGCCCCTGCCTGAGCCGCAGGCGCCGAGCACGGCTGCGTGGCCGATCCAGCGTTTTCCCGACCCTTTTCATTACTCCCAGGAGATCACCCCATGACCCTGCGTCCTTCCAAGATGCTCCGCTCCGTTACCCTCGGCGCCACTCTGCTGCCGGCCAGCCTGCTATTGAGCCCCTTGGTGCTGGCGCACTCGGGCCATGCGGCCCCCACCGTCCACGCCCATACCGGCAGCCCGGCGATGCTCGCGGTGCTGGCGATCGGCGCGCTGGGGCTGGCGGCGCTGGTGCCCCTGGCGCGCCTGGTGTGGCGTCGCCGCCGGCGGTACCGCCAGGGCTGAATCGGATACGGTCACGATCTGCTGCGCCCGGCCTCGGCCGGGCGTACTGCTTTTGCGGCGGCCGGTCGCTATGCTGGCGGGAACGTCGCCCGCCTCGGCGACAGGGAACGCGAGGGAGCCATGGTGGTCGGGCAGCGCCTGGGAAGAGGTCGGAGGAAAGACGGCATGAAGGGCCGAGGGACGGATGGCGTGGAAGGCCGAAGCAAAGGGAGGCGCCGAATGTGGCCCTGGATCGTGACGGCACTGCTCGTGGCCTGGCTCGCCATGGGCGCCTGGCAGCGCTACAAGCCGCTGCCGGAAGGGCTCGGCCAGGCCTTTCCCGAACGCACCGCCGAGGGTGTGCGCTTTCTCGCCGACGAGACCTGGTACGCCCCCTCTGGTGAGCGACACGCCCGGCGCCGGATCTTCGACGAGGCCATGGCGCTGATCGGCCAGGCCGAGCGCCTGGTGGTGCTGGACATGTTCCTGTTCAACGATTTCGCCGGCGCCGCCGATGGCCAGGACTTTCGGCCGCTGTCGGCGCAGCTTACCGATGCCCTGGTCAAGCGCAGGTCGCAGCGTCCGGCGCTCGAGGCCGTGGTGATCACCGACCCGCTCAATACCCTCTATGGCGGTCTCGCGCCTGCCCACCTCAAGCGGTTACGCGAGGCGGGCGTCACGGTGGTGATCACGGATCTGACGCGGCTGCGGGCTTCAAATCCGCTCTGGTCGGGGGCCTGGCATCTGGGGCCGCGCTGGCTCGGCAACCACCATGACGGTGGCTGGCTGCCCAATCCCCTGGGGCCGGGGAAGGTGCCGTTGCGAAGCTACCTGAGCCTGCTCAACTTCAACGCCAACCATCGCAAGACCCTGGTCGTCGACCGGGGGGATGGCTGGTCGGCACTGGTCACCTCGGCCAATCCCCATGATGCCAGCAGCCGGCACGGCAACGTGGCGCTGCGCTTCGAGGGGGCGGCGGCGCTGGACCTTCTGGCCTCGGAGCGCCCGGTGGCCGGCTGGTCGGGCGTGCGCCTGCCGGGTCCCGGGGCCTTGGACGCCCCGCAGGCCCCGGTGGCGGGCGCGAGGCTGCAGGTGCTCACCGAGGGGGCCATCCGCCGGGCGCTGCTCGCGGCCATCGAGGCAAGCGATTCAGGCGACCGGCTGGATGTCGCCGTCTTCTACCTCTCGCATCGCGAGCTGATCGAGGCGCTGGTGGCGGCCCGGCGACGCGGCGTGGTTCTGCGAGTGCTGCTCGACCCCAATCGTGACGCCTTCGGGATCGAGAAGGGCGGCATTCCCAACCGGCCGGTGGCACGCGAACTCCATGCCGCCGGGGTGCCGATACGCTGGTGCGTCACCCAGGGCGAACAGTGCCACAGCAAGCTGCTGCTGCGTCGACCCGCCGATGCCGGTGGCGAGGTCGAGATGATCCTCGGCTCCGCCAACTTCACCCGGCGCAACCTGGACGACCTGAACCTGGAGACCAGCGTGCGCCTGGTGGGGCCCGCCGGCACCGAGGCCCTCATCGACGCGGCGGCCTTCTTCGAGCGTCGCTGGCACTCGACCCCGCCTCGCATCACCAGCGAGCCCTTCGCGGCCCATGACGACGCCTCGACCGGGCAGTGGCTGCGCTATCGGCTCATGGAGGCCACCGGGCTCTCTACCTTCTGATCTGCCTTTCGATCCATCTCCTGAGCCACTTTCCGAGCCGGTCCGTCACTGAGCCATGCCGCCTGCTGCGCCACGCGCCGTGCTGAGCGGCCATCGCCACCGAGGGCGTCAATCCACGTGGGTTACCGCCTGGCGACGAGGGTCGATGTACCAGGCCAGGCCGAGGCGGGCGTTGCGCTCCAGCTCGGCGATGACCTGGGCACCGAGCAGCAGGATGATGGCGCCTACCTCCAGGCTCAGCAGCACCACGACCAGGGTCGCCAGCGAGCCATAGACCGCGTTGACCAGGGAGATGTTGGCGAAATAGAACACCAGCAAAAGGCGCACGCCCTCCCAGAGCAGGGCGGCGACGAAGCCCCCCACCACGGCGCGACGCAGGGCGATGGTGACCACCGGCAGCACCTTGTAGATGGCGCTGAACAGCAGGAAGACGCCGAGGAAGCTGGTCAGGTTGAGCATCGGCTCGGAGAGGCCGGCAAGGGGAAGGTTGCGTTCGAATAGCGACAGCCACAGCGCATTCATCGAGCTGGCCAGGCTGACCAGCAGGGTCAGGGCGAGAAGGCCCGCTCCGAGCACCAGCATGAAGGCGTAGGGCAGCGCCACCGAGACCCAGAGGCGGCGATGGGGATGGTGGGTGTCGGGCGCATGGAAGATGATCGCTAGCGCATCCTCGAGCATGCGAAAGGCGAAGGAGCTGAACAGCAGCAGGACGGGAAAGCCCAGGATGCCGATGACGTCGCGGGAGCCGAGCAGGGTGCGCACGGCGTCGAGCAGCACTTCCGCGTGGGCGGGGGCCAGATGGCGCGCCTGGATGGAGAGTACCTCGAGCAGATGCTGCTGGTCGACCACGCCGGCCAGCAGCACGACCATCAGCGCGAACAGCGGCACGATGGAGAGCAGGATGTTGTAGCCGACCCCGCCGGCCAGCAGGATACCGCGATTGCGCAGGAAGGCGCATATCACCCGCCACAGGAACTGCAATGTCAGCGGCAGCAGGGTGAGGAGCGACTGTCGGGGTGTTTTGGGGAGTGGCGTCATCGGGGCTGCCGTGCCAGTGTACCTGCGTCATCATAGGGGTATCCTGCGCGCCTGGGTCAAATGTTCGGCGGCGTTCGTGCCGGCCGACGCCCCGTCATCGAGGAGACGCACTTCATGGAACCAGAAAAACGCCCCGACACCCGGCCCCCGCGGCATCGCGGTCAACTCGAGCGACGCTTCGAGGCCTTTTTGTGGCACTCGCGCTTGATGGTGTTGATGGCCGTGATTCCGGCGCTGCTGGGGGCACTGGTGCTGTTCATCATCGCCAGCCTGGACGTGCTCTCGATCCTCGCCGATACCTGGCGCCACTACCTCAACGGCGGCGTCGACATCCACAAGACCGTGGTCACCGACATCATCGTGGCCGTGGACATCTACCTGATCGCCCTGGTGCTGATGATCTTCGCCCTGGGCGTCTACAAGCTCTTCGTCTCGCGCATCGAGCCCGCCGAGGGGCGCGATCCCCACCACCCCTTCAACGTCAGCTCTCTTGATCAGCTCAAGGACAAGATCGCGCGGGTGGTAATCCTGGCGGTGATCATCGAGTTCTTCCGTGCGGTGGTGGGGATCAGCTTCGACACCCCGCTGGATGCCATCTATCTGGCGCTCTCGGTGCTGGCGCTGTCGCTGGCGCTCTATCTGATGGCGCTGGCGCATAAGCAGGAGTGACGCCGGCCCAGGTGCGGCTACCCGAGCGCGTTCCCCCTCGTAGCGCGTTTCCCGGGCGGATGCATGGCAAGACGCTGCCGGCCCGCGCATAATGCGCGCTTTCGGCGCCATTCCGGTGGCCGTTCCACTCCCGTGACAGCGAGACAGCATGGCCAAATTCGAAGAGATCGGCACCGCGAGCATTCCCGGCCAGGGCACCCAGCTGCGCTTGCTGCAGCGGAATGACGAGTTCTCCATTCGTATCGCCGGCGCGCCGGGCGATCTGATGAATACCCGCCTGCATGGCTCCGAGGATGCCCTGGCGGATCTGGCCTGCGAACGGATCGCCGATCGCCCCGGCGCCCGCGTGCTGGTCGGCGGCCTGGGCATGGGCTTCACCCTGGCGGCGGCCCTGGCGGCGCTTGGCGAGGATGCCGAGGTGGTGGTCGCCGAGCTGGTGCCGGGCGTGGTGGAGTGGAATCGCGGTCCCCTCGGGGCGGCCGCCGGCTACCCGCTGGATGATCCGCGAACTCGCGTCGCCCTGGGCGACGTGGGCGAGCTGCTGCGCGGCGAACCCGGCGGTTTCGACGCCATCATGCTCGACGTGGATAACGGGCCCGAGGGACTGACGCGTCGCGAGAACGACTGGCTCTATTCGCCCCAGGGGCTCTCCGCGGCCCAGGAAGCGCTGCGCCCCGACGGGGTGCTGGCGGTCTGGTCGGCGGGTCAGGATCCGGCCTTCACCGAGCGGCTGCGTCGCGTCGGCCTGCTGGTCGAGGAGGTTACCGTGCGCGCTCATCGCCCCGGCAAGGGTGCGAAGCACCGAATCTGGCTGGCCAGCTGATCGGCTTCATGCCCGGGCGGTGTCCGCGCCGGGCCCACTCTCCACGATAAGGCAGGTAGCATGCTGGAACTCTCTCGCCAGGTGACCATACCCGACCACGAGATCGAGATGCAGGCGGTACGCGCCCAGGGCGCCGGCGGCCAGAACGTCAACAAGGTCGCCACCGCCATTCATCTGCGCTTCGATATCCGCGCGTCCAGCCTTCCCGAAGGCTTCAAGGAAAAGCTGCTGGCGCTGGGCGATCAACGCATTACCCGCGACGGCGTGGTGATCATCAAGGCCCAGAGTCACCGCACCCAGGAGCGCAATCGCACCGAGGCCCTGGCGCGGCTCAAGGCGCTGATCAAGAGCGTGATGTACGCGCCCAAGAAGCGCATCGCCACCCGCCCCAGTAAGGGGGCCAAGCAGCGTCGGCTCGACAGCAAGAAGAAGCGCGGCCGGCACAAGGCCCTGCGGGGCAAGGTCGAGTCCTGACGTTGACGGCGTCATCGTCGCTCGGGTGGCGGTCGCCGGTTGGGCGTGTATGCTGGAAGACGACACCATGATGGCCGGCCGAGTTTGGCCGGCGACCGACACCCAATTATTCAGGGGGACTCGCCGATGGCGGATACGTCGATGAGTGAGCTGTTCAAGGACAACCGCGTCAAGGGCCTGACGGCCGTTGCGGCGGTCGCACTGATCTGGGCGCTGATGGCGCAGTCGAGCTCCAGTTCCAGCAACGAGGCACTGGAGTCGCTCCGCGAGCGCCTCGATACCGTGCAGGCCGAGAATGCGTCGCTGTCCGATCGCGTCGAGGAGTTGCAGAGCGCGGCCGGCAACATCGATGACCTTGAGTCGCGTCGCACCGTGCTTGGCGAAGAGCTGCAGGCCGCCGAGGCCGAGCTGGAGGGGACTCGGGCCGAGATAGCCGCCGCGCAGACCGAGCTTGAGGCGGTACAGGCCTCCGTGAACTCCGCACAGTCCGACCTGGAGGAGCGCCAGGCAGCGCTTGCCAACGCCGAGGAGGAGCTCGCGACCACGAAGGAGGAGCGTCAGCAGGCCGCCCAGGCCCGCGATGAGGCCCAGGCCTCTCGCCAGCAGGCCGAAGAGGCACGCCAGGCCGCCGAACAGGCTCGCCAGGAAGCCGAAGCAGCCCGTCAGCAGGCCGAGCAGGAACGCAGTGAGGCAGTCGCCGCCCGTGACGAGGCCATGGCTCGGCTCGATGAGCTCCAGCAGGAGAGCGCCTCCGCCGAGGAGACGCTGGCCGGTCTTAACGAGGAGATCGCCGACCAGAAGGAGACGCGTGAGGCGCTCCAGCAGGAGATCAGTGAGCTCGAGGCGAGCCGCAACGAGGCCGCCGAGACCCTCGAGGCGACCCAAGGCGAGCTGGAGCAGGCCCGCTCAAACGTCGCCCAGTCTCGCGAGATGTTTGAGGACCTCGAGCTCGCCATCAAGCTGGGCCGTGAAGAGGTGGCCAAGATCGAGTCTCAGATCGAGTCGCGCCAGTCCCAGCTCGAGCGCCTGGACACCCAGCTCGAGACCTGGCGCAGCGAGCTGGCTGAACTGGATCAGAGCGTTCAGTCCAGCGACAGTGAAACCGCCGAGGCCAAGCCGCAAGCCGAAGCCAAGCCGGAAGCCGAGGCCAACTCTGAGGGTGAATCCGAGCCGCAAGCCGAGGCCAACTCTGAGGGTGAATCCGAGCCGCAAGCCGAGGCCTCCCAGGAGACCAATCCCGACTGAGCCATCCCGAGGGATCGTCCCAACCCGCCGAACGGCGAGCCACCGGCTCGCCGTTCTCGTTTCGGGCTTCGAAAGCCAGGCATTGCATGGCGGGGCGACCCGGCGGGTATACTGGCCGCTCGCGTGGCAACCCCCAACTGCAGAAGGAGCGATCCGTGATCGAAGGGGTCAAGCATATTGTCGCCGTGGCATCCGGCAAGGGCGGGGTGGGCAAGTCCACCGTGACCGTCAACTTGGCGCTGGCCATGGCCGCCGAGGGCTACCGGGTCGGGATCCTGGATGCCGATATCTACGGTCCCAGCCAGGCACAGATGCTCGGGGTGGGCGAGGGCGTGCGTCCCCAGTCCGCCGGCGAGAATCGCTTTCGGCCGCTCGAGGCCCACGGCATCCAGGCCATGTCCATGGCCTTCCTGGCCGACGTCCGCGAGCCGATGGTGTGGCGTGGGCCGATGGTGGCCGGGGCCTTCCAGCAGATGCTCACTCAGACGGTGTGGGATGACCTGGACTACCTGTTCATCGACATGCCGCCGGGCACCGGCGATATCCAGCTGACCCTGGCCCAGAAGGTGCCGGTGGACGGCGCGGTGATCGTGACTACGCCCCAGGACATCGCGCTGCTCGACGCCCGCAAGGGCATCGAGATGTTCCGTAAGGTCAACGTACCGGTGCTCGGCGTGGTGGAGAACATGAGCCTGCACACCTGTTCCCAGTGTGGTCACAGCGAGCCGATCTTCGGCGAGGGCGGCGGTGAGCGCATCGCCGACGAGTACGAGACCCGCGTGCTCGGACGGCTGCCGCTGACCCTGGCGATCCGTGAGCAAGCCGATGGCGGCCGGCCCACCGTGGTGGCCGAGCCCGAGAGCGAGGTGACCGCGAGTTTCCGCGAGATGGCCCGCCAGGTGGCCGAGCAGATTCGCGGCCAGGCGCCCGACGGGCCGGAGATCTCCTTCAGCGAGTGACGATACGCTCGCCCGGCACCGCCCGCCAAGGGCGAGTTGCCGTGACCTTCCCGCCCGGGGCCGCTATGATGTGGCCCCGGTTTTTCTTGCGCCGTTGTTACCTACCGCGTTTTTTCCACCGGCGCGCTTTTTCCATCAGATAGCTTCAGGACGTGTCGATGAGCATCAAATCCGACAAGTGGATCCGCCGCATGGCCGAGCAGGAAGGGATGATCGAGCCCTTCGAGCCCGATCAGGTGCGCTACGTGAACGAGCGGCGAGTGATCTCCTACGGGACGTCCAGCTACGGCTACGATGTGCGCTGCGCCGACGAGTTCAAGGTCTTCACCAACATCCACTCCGCGGTGGTGGACCCCAAGAGCTTCGACGAGAAGAGCTTCGTCGACGTCAAGGGCGACGCCTGCGTGATTCCGCCCAACTCCTTCGCCCTGGCGCGCACCGTGGAGTACTTCCGCATCCCGCGCAGCGTGCTGACCATCTGCCTGGGCAAGTCCACCTATGCTCGCTGCGGCATCATCGTCAACGTGACGCCGCTGGAGCCCGAGTGGGAAGGGCACGTGACCCTGGAATTCTCCAACACCACCAACCTGCCGGCGCGCATCTACGCCAACGAGGGCGTGGCACAGATGCTGTTCCTGGAGTCCGACGAGGTCTGCGAGACCTCCTACAAGGACCGCGGCGGCAAGTACATGGGGCAGAGGGGTGTGACCCTGCCGCGCACCTGAGAAAGCGCCGATTTGCTGCTGCGCTTGCCATCCTGGACGCCGGCGGTGCCGGTGCGCCGGCCCGGTCGTATCATCATGTAGCAGGCTACACTCCGGTTGACTCGGAACCTTCGGTTCCTCGCCCCTTCGGGGCCATCCTCCGGATGTTTGTCGCTTCGCTCGGCTCTGCGCTCCGGCGTCGCCCAGCCTGCCATCGCTCGCTGCGCAAATCGCCGGCTTTCTTGAGTTTGCGATAGAGCCTCGTAAACGAGACAGCCCCGCCGGATGCCGGCGGGGCTGTCTCGTTGCTAGCAGACTCGAAGACGGAGCTACTCCTCGACGTCCTCGTCAAGCTCTTCCGCGGCGTCGGCGTGGGAGAGGCGCATGCCGGTGGGCGGCAGCGCGACGCCGTCCATGGCGGCCGCGTCGCCCTTGAGCTGCAGGCGCCCCTCCAGGAACCAGCGCACGGCGATCGGATAGATCAGGTGCTCGCGGGCCTGCACCTTGGCCTGGAGGCTCTCCTCGGTCTCGTCCGGCACCACGGCCACCTCGGCCTGCAGGGCCACCGGGCCACCATCGAGTTCCTCGGTGACGAAGTGGATGCTGCAGCCGTGCTCGGTCACGCCGTCGGCGAGTGCCCGGGCATGGGTGTGCAGCCCGGTATAGGCGGGCAGCAGCGAGGGGTGGATGTTGAGCATCCGGCCCAGGAAGCGGTTGACGAAGCGTGGCGTGAGGATGCGCATGAAGCCCGCCAGCACGATCAGGTCGGGCTCGTGGCGCTCGATCACCTTGATCAGCGCGCCGTCGTAGGCCTCGCGGCTGTCGTACTCGCGGTGGGGCAGGGCCACGGCGTCGATGCCGGCGTCCCGGGCGCGCTTAAGGCCGTAGGCGTCCGCCTGATTGGAGATCACCGCGACGATCTCGCCGCCCAGCTCGTCATGCGCCTGGGCGTCGATCAGCGCCTGGAGGTTGCTGCCGCTGCCGGAGATCAGCACCACCACTCGCCGAGCCTCGCTCGGCTCGGGGGTGAAGGCGTTCAGGGTGTCGCTCTGATAGTCGGTCCCGCTCATGCCTCGAGGTTCTCCAGCTGGACCGGCTCGTCGCCCTCGTCCCGGGCGGTGACCACCCCGATGCGGTGGACCGTCTCGCCCTGGGCCTGCAGATGAGCGCGTGCCTGGTCTGCCTTCTCGGCCGGCACCACGATCACCATGCCAATGCCGCAGTTGAGCACCCGATGCATCTCGTGCTCGTCGACGTTGCCCTGCTCCTGCAGCCAGTCAAAGATCGCCGGGCGAGTCCAGCTGGCGACGTCGATGCGCGCGCCCAGGGTCTCGGGCAGCACGCGGGGAATGTTCTCGGTCAGGCCGCCACCGGTGATGTGTGAGAGCGCGTGCACCGGAACGTCGGTCTCCTTGAGCAGCGACAGCAGCGGCTTGACGTATATCTTGGTGGGCGCGAGCAGGGCCTCGCCCAGGGGCTTGCCATCGACGGCGGTGTCCAGGGCGGCGCCGGAGACTTCGAGGATCTTGCGGATCAGCGAGTAGCCGTTGGAGTGAGGGCCGGAGGACGCCAGGCCCAGCAGCACGTCGCCTTCGCCGACCTTCTTGCCGTCGAGGATCTCGGATTTCTCCACCACGCCCACGCAGAAGCCGGCGAGGTCGTAGTCGTTGCCCTCGTACATGCCGGGCATCTCGGCGGTCTCGCCGCCGACCAGAGCGCACCCCGCCTGCTCGCAGCCCTCGCCGATGCCGGTCACCACGTCGGCGGCGATATCCACGTCGAGCTTGCCCGTGGCATAGTAGTCGAGGAAGAGCAGCGGCTCGGCGCCGGCCACGACCAGGTCATTGACGCACATGGCCACCAGGTCGATACCGATAGTGTCATGGCGGCCGATGTCCATGGCCAGGCGCAGCTTGGTGCCCACGCCGTCGGTGCCGGTCACCAGCACCGGCTCCTGGTAGCCCTTGGGCAGCTCGCACAGGGCGCCGAAACCGCCCAGTCCGCCCATCACCTCGGGGCGGGTGGTGCGTTTGGCGACGCCCTTGATGCGATCGACCAGGGCGTTACCGGCATCGATATCGACGCCGGCGTCCTTGTAGCTGAGCGAGGTCCCGGTCGGGCGGTTGGTGGAATCGGTCATGACGCTTCCTGTATGAGAATGGCGGTCGCGAGGCCTTTCGCCGGGCGAGGCGCGACGGTCGGGTTCGGGGAAGGAATTGTAGCATCACGACGCGCGGCTGGCAGCCTGACGGCCGTGTCGATACAGGGAGGAGACGATGCGCAGACAGTGGTGGGTGGTGGCGGCGTGTACGGCGCTGGCGCTGTGGTTCTTGATCAGCATCGAGCCGGTGCTGATGCCGTTCTTCGTCAGCATGATCCTGGCCTACCTGGGCGACCCTCTGACCGACCGGTTGGAAACCTGGGGGCTTTCCCGGCGGCTGGCGGTCTCGCTGGTGTTCCTGCTGTTGAGCCTTGTCATCGTGCTCGTCCTGCTGGTGGTGGTGCCGATCTTCGGGCGGCAGCTCGGTCAGGTCATCGACTCCCTGCCGGCGGTGCTCAACTGGGTGCAGCAGAGCGTGGTGCCGCGCGTGCAGGCGTTGACCGGCCTGGATCTCTCCACCGACATCGACCAGATGCGCCAGGCCTTCGTCGACAACTGGAAAGAGACCGGCACCTTCGCCGCCAGCCTGCTGGCCCAGGTGTCGCGCTCGGGCCTCGCGGTGGCGGCCTGGATCGCCAACCTGGCGCTGATCCCGGTGGTGACCTTCTACCTGCTGCTCGACTGGGACGTCCTGGTCGGCAAGGTGCGGGCCTCGCTGCCGCGGCGCTGGGAGCCTGCCGCGGTGCGCCTGGCCGGCGAGTGTGACGAGGTGCTCTCCGCCTTCCTGCGCGGTCAGCTGATCGTCATGCTCTGCCTGGGGGTGATCTATGCGGTGGGGCTGACGCTACTCGGCGTGCGCTTCGGCCTGCTGATCGGCCTGCTGGCCGGGCTGGCCAGCATCGTGCCCTATCTCGGCGTGATCGTCGGCATCTCGGTGGCCGGGGTGGTGGCCTTCTTCCAGTTTGGCGACCTCCTGATCCTGCTCGGCGTGGGCGCGGTATTCGGCTTCGGCCAGCTGGTCGAGAGCGTGGTACTACAGCCCAAGCTCTTGGGCGACAAGATCGGCCTGCACCCGGTGGCGGTGATCTTCGCCGTGCTGGCGGGCGGCCAGCTGTTCGGCTTCACCGGCGTGCTGTTGGCGCTGCCGGTGGCCGCCATGCTGATGGTGGTGTTGCGTTATCTCCACGATCACTATAAAAACAGCACCTTGTATGATGCCGGTCGTTCACGAATCCACGACGAGGAGTCGCCATGAGTCGAGCACCCGCGCAGTTGCCACTGGGCGTGGGGCTTCGCGACGACGCCACCTTCGCCAACTTCCACCCCGGGCCCAACGCGACCCTGGTCGACCGGCTCGTGCACCAGCTCGACGATGACGGTGAGCCCTTCCTCTACGTGTGGGGTGCGGCGGGCACGGGGCGCAGCCACCTGCTGCAGGCCGCCTGCCATGCCGCCTCCGATCGCGACGGTCGGGCGCTCTATCTGCCGCTGGCGGAGCTCGGCCACTTCCCGCCACTGATGCTCGAGGAGATCGAGCGGCTGGACCTGGTGGCGATCGATGACCTCGAGCGAGTCGTCGGGCGCAAGCGTTGGGAAGAGGCGCTGTTCCACGCCTTCAACCGCCTGCGTGACGCCGGCAAGCGACTGGTGATCGCCGCCGAGGCGCCGCCCCGGCAGCTGCCGGTGAAGCTACCGGACCTGGCCTCGCGCCTTACCTGGGGCATGACCTTCCACCTGCAGGGGCTCGACGACCACGGCCGCCTGGCCGCATTGCAGCTGAGGGCCAAGGGGCGCGGCATGCAGCTGCCCGATGAGGTGGCCCGCTATATCCTGCACCGCGGTCCACGGCGCCTGGATGCCCTGTTCGAGACCCTGGCGGTGCTGGATCGCGCCTCGCTCTCCGCCCAGCGCAAGCTGACCATTCCCTTCGTCAAGCAGTCGCTTGGCTGGTAGCCGGCCCACCTCGACTAGCGGCTGAGCTCGATGCGTCGACTCTGCCCGTTGCCCAGGCTGACCTGCTGGATGATCACCCGCGTCTCGCCGCTGACGGGATCCCGGGCGCTGCTCGAGACGTAGAACTCGCCGGCCGGCAGGCCGTTCAGTCGGAAGCGGCCGTCGGCGTCGGTTCGCGTGGTGTGGGTGTAGGCTCTCGCCCGAGGGTCGGCGGGCTCTACGGCGCGGCCGGCCAGCGCCTGTTCTGCGGCCTCGGCGGAGTAGGTGGTGATGGGTGCCACCGACACCGAGCGGTCGGCCATCGGGCGGCTGCCGATCGTCAGGCGGCCGCTGATCGCGGCACTGCCGCGCTTCGAGAGGGTGGCGTACTCGTCGGCCGGGAAGGCCACCTGGCGGGCGACGCGCCCGTCGGCTGAGGGACGAGCGGCGCGCTCGTCCGGGGTCCTCGTGCCACGCTCGATCACCTCGACGCGCTCGCTCTGCCCGCTGGGCCCGCCGGGATAGCGTGGCTCGATGATCTGACACCCGGAAAGCGCAAGCCCCACCAGGATGAGAAGGATCCAGCGTGTCATGTTCACTCTCCGCAAGCGGTGGATGGGATGCCGTGAGGAGAGAACATAACGCAAACGGGCCGCCGATCATCGATCGGCGGCCCGTTCTCGTTGACCCGCAGGGCGAGTCAAGCAGGCGTCGGCTGGGCCGACGCCGTCAGGCTTACTTGGCGGCCTTGGTCGCCGTGTCGGTTGCCTGCTTGACGTTCTCTTCGGTCAGCTTCTGGCTCTGCTGGACGAAGTCCTGCTGCAGGGACACCACCTTCTCGGCGTCGCCTTTCAGGCGCTCGGTCAGGTCCTTGGCGACCTTCTGCTGGCCTTCCATGTAGGACTTCAGGCCCTCGGCATCCTTGACGTTCATCAGGCTGCGCAGCTGGGCCACGCCGGTATCGGTGTAGGCCTTGCCGGCGTCGAGCTGGGCGTTGACCAGCTTCTCGGTGTAGTCCACGGACAGGGCGGCGTAGGCGCGGGCCGGGCCGAAGAACATGGATTCGAACTGTTCGGTGAACTGCTTGGTGTCGAAGTTTTGCATCGTGATTCCCTCCCAGGGATTTCGGATATTTTCGAAGGCCGTGGCGGGGTGCCGATGCCTTCTCGCTTTGGCAATTACCATCTCTGTTGCAACGCACAATAGCAGAGAGGTTTGTGCGCTGCAACATGCGAGACATCAACTTACTTACATGTGCCGAATCGTCGACGCCCCATGCCGGGTGCCGTGATCCGCGCGTCTATCAGGTGCGGCCAGGGGAGGCAGGGACCTTGCACCCTGCCGATAGCGCCACCATGGTGAGAGGACAGATGAAAAAGGCCGTTCAGCGCAGGGCCGCGAGCCCGACAGAGGAGGAACCGGACATGAACGATCATCGTATCGAGCGCGATAGCATGGGCGAGCTGGAGGTGCCCAGGGAGGCTCTCTACGGGGCCCAGACCCAGCGGGCGATCAACAACTTCCCCGTCTCCGGCCAGCCCATGCCGACGGCCTTCATCCATGCCATCGCCCGCATCAAGCTGGCGGCGGCGCGGGTCAACCGCGAGCTAGGGCAGCTGGACGACGCTCGGTCACGCCAGATCGTCGCCGCCGCCGAGGCGGTGCTCGCCGGGCACCTCGACGACCATTTCCCGGTGGACGTCTTCCAGACCGGTTCTGGCACCTCGAGCAACATGAACGTCAATGAGGTGATCGCTCGGTACGCCAGTCGCGACGGGACGGAGGTCGGTGCCAACGACCACGTCAACATGGGGCAGTCGAGCAACGACGTGATTCCGACGGCGATTCACCTCTCGGCGGCGCTGGCGGTGACCGGCGAGCTGCGCCCGGCCCTCGAGCACCTGCGCGCGACCATCGATACGCGGGCCGCCGAGCTCGACGACGTGGTCAAGACCGGCCGTACGCACCTGATGGACGCCATGCCGCTGCGCATGAGTCAGGAGCTGGGGGGCTGGTCGAGCCAGGTAGGCCAGGCCATCGAGCGCCTCGACAGCGCCCTGATCCGGCTCTGTCGCCTCGCCCAGGGAGGCACGGCGGTGGGTACCGGCATCAACGCCCATGCGGAGTTCGCCCCGCGCATGGCACGTGAGCTGAGCGAGCAGACGGGGCTTGCCTTCTCGCCCAACGACAGCTTCTTCGCGAGCCTTGGCTCCCAGGACGCCGCCGTGGAGCTCTCGGGGCAGCTCAAGGGGCTGGCCTGCGTGATCATGAAGATTGCCAACGACCTGCGCTGGATGAACTCCGGCCCGCTGGCCGGGCTCGGCGAGATCGAGCTCGAGGCCCTGCAGCCTGGCAGCTCGATCATGCCGGGCAAGGTCAACCCGGTGATTCCCGAGTCCGCCGCCCAGGCGGCCGCCCAGGTGATCGGGCTCGACACGGCAATCACGGTGGCCGGCCAGAGCGGCAACTTCCAGCTCAACGTCATGCTGCCGCTGGTGGCCAGCAACCTGCTGACCTCGATCACCCTGATGACCCACACCAGCCGACTGCTCGCCGACCGGGCCATCGCCACCTTCACGGTGCGTCACGATCACCTCGAGGGGCCCCTGGCGCGCAACCCCATCCTGGTGACGGCGCTCAATGCGGTGATCGGCTACGACGCGGCGGCGGCCATCGCCAAGCAGGCCTATCAGGCGGGGCGTCCGATCATCGAGGTGGCCGAAGAGCAGACCGAGCTGTCGCGAGGGGAGCTCGAGCGCCTGCTCGACCCCGCCGCGCTGACGCGGGGCGGAATACCCGAATAGGCCCGGACCGCGCACGAAGCCGTAAGCTACAAGAAAGACCGCTGCCATTGGCGTGGCCGGTGGTCGTGTATTGGCTTACGGCTTCTGCTCTCTTTCTCTGCCTTCGTGAATGGTTTCCCGGGCGTCCTGATGCTCTTTACCATCGGCCTCGGGAGTCTCGTGTTCGTCGGCGCGAGCGGGGCGATAGCAGAGGGTCGCCAGCATCGGGAAGTGGTCGGAACCGATGTGGGGAAGGCGGCGCATGGCCTTCAGGGTGAAATGTTCGCTCACGAAGACATGGTCAAGCGGCCAGCGCAGCAGCGGATAGCGGGCATGGAAGGTGCTGAACATGCCGCGCCCGCGCCGCGGGTCGAGCATGTCGCTGACCCGGCAGAAGAGTCGCGTGGTGCGTGACCAGGCCACGTCGTTGAGGTCGCCGGCCACCAGGGTAGGTTCGGGATGTTCGTGAATCGCCTTGCCCACCAGCAGCAGCTCCGCATCGCGCCATAGCGACTCCTCGCTCTCACCGGGCGCCGGCGGGCGAGGGTGCAGGGCATGCAGGCGGATGACATCCCCGCTCTCAAGCGTGACGCCGGTATGGATCGAGGGGATATCGGGCTGGATCAACCACTGGACGTCGGGGTCGACCAGCCGTCGCCTCGAATAGAGGTGCATGCCGTAGAGATTGTCCAGCGGCACCCGCACCGCATGGGGCCAGTCCTCATTCAAGGCCTCGTCTAGCTGCGCCTGCCACCAGGCGTCGGACTCCAGGGTGAGCACCAGGTCGGGCCGATGTTCATGGATCAGGCCGATGAGCGTCTCGGCGTGGCGGTTGCTGGTGAGCACGTTGGCGATCAGCAGCGTCAGGCAGCGTGGCTCCTGACCGGGCTCGGTACGCTTCACCTGGCGGGGCCAGAGCGGCGTCCAGGGCAGGATGCGACTCGCCTGAAGGCCGAGGGTGGCGAGGCTTGCACCGAGACTCCACCATGACCAGGGCGCGGCGGTTAGCGGGGCGAGGCCCGCGACCAGGGCCGCCAGGGCGGCGAACTGCAGTCGCGGGAACTCGCAGATGCGCACGACCCACCAGGTAAGCGGCAGGCGGGGCAGGAGGGTAGTCGCCAACAACGCGATGGCGACCACGGCAAGCAGAATCGAGAGCACGGCATGACCTCCTTGTGGTCTCGGTAACGTCCTGAGACGAGCCTACGCCGGAGGTCAGCGGCCGTGAATGGCTGGTGATGAATTTCTAGAGCGCCTTGCGGCGCAAGAGGCCGGTCACCGCCTCGCCGACCAGTACCAGCGCGATGATGGCGATCAGGATCGTCGCCACGGTGGGCCAGGCGAAGGTGTCGATGGAGCCCTGCAGGATCACCCCGATGCCGCCGGCGCCCACCAGCCCCAGCACCGTGGACTCGCGGATGTTGATGTCCCAGCGCAGGATGACGATGGCGAAGAACGCCGGCATCACCTGGGGCACCACCGCGTAGGCGATCACCTTGGCCTTGGACGCACCGGTGGCCTCCATGGCCTCCACCGGGCGACGGTCGATCTCCTCAATCGCCTCGCCCATCAGCTTGCCGATGAAGCCCACCGAGCGAAACATGATGGCGAGTATGCCCGCCAGCACGCCGGGGCCGAAGATCGCCACGAACAGCAGCGCCCAGATGATGGTGTTCACCGAGCGGCTGGAGACCAGGATGAAGCGCCCCAGCCACAGGCAGGCGCGGTTAGGGGTGGTGTTCTGGGCGGCGATGTAGGAGACCGGCAGGGCGATGAAGATGGTCAGCATCGTCGCCAGGGTGGCGATATGCACCGTCTCGATCATGGCATCGACGATCTCGCCGAGCCGGCTCGGGTCGGGCGGCCACATGCGTGCCCCCAGGCTCGAGATCTGGTTGGGCGCGTCCCACACCCAGGGCCAGAAGATGTCGATGTCGCGCACCGCCCAGACGACCACCATCAGGGTCAGCAGCATCACGCCATAGCGGATCAGCTGCTCTTTCGGGTTGTGCCGTCGCCAGATGCGATCGGCCAACAGGTCGGCATCATCTACCATATCTTCTTCCTCACCCAGCCGCTCACGCCCTCGCTGGCCAGGATCACCGCGATGATCACCAGCAGGATGGCGAAGGCAAAGTCATAGTCGTAGCGCCCGAAGGCATTCATCAGGGTGCTGCCGATGCCGCCGGCCCCCACGATGCCCACTACCGCGGAGGCCCGCAGGTTGCTGTCGAGCTGATACATGGAGAGCCCCACCTGGCGGGGCAGGATCTGCGGAAAGACGGCGTAGTACAGCGTCGCCAGATAGCCGGCCCCGGTGGAGCGCATGGCCTCCACCTGCCCCCAGTCGATCTCCTCGATCTCCTCGGCGAGCAGCTTGCCGACGAAGCCGATGGAGTAGAGGGTCAGCGTCAGGATCCCCGCCAGTGGGCCGAAGCCGACCGCCGCCACGAACAGGATGGCGACGATCACCGGGTGGAAGCTGCGCGAGATGATGATCACCGCGCGCCCCAGCAGGTAGATCGGCAGCGGCGCGATGTTGCGCGCCGCCATCACCGCGAAGGGCACCGACAGCAGTACGCCGAGCAGGGTGGCCAGGATGGCGATCTGCAGGCTCTCGGTGAAGCCGGTGAGCAGCAGGTCGAAGCGCGACAGAGTGGGGGGGAAGCCGCCGCCGAAGATGCGCGCCGCCCGCGGCAACCCCTCGCTGATCCGCTCCCAGTTGAACGGCAGGCTGCCGAAGGCCCAGACCAGGTAGGCCGCCAGTACCACCAGTAGCCCATAGCGCACCAGCGGGTTGGCGATGAATGGCGGCTTGCGCCAGGTGCGCGGCGTGCCGGGGATCTCCTCGTTATCAGGCCTGGCCATCGCGCACCTCCTCGGGCGGTGGAGCCGCCTCGTCCTCGGGCGCCTCGATGCCGCCGTAGATGGCTTCCAGGGCGTCCTTGTCGAAGTCAGAAGGGGCCCCGTCGAAGATCATCGTGCCGTGGCGCAGCCCGACGATGCGGTCGGTGTAGGTCCTGGCCTGCGCCACGTTGTGGATGTTGATCAGCACCGGCAGCGACAGCTCGCTCGCCAGGCTCTGCAGCAGCACCATGATCTGCTCGGAGGTGCGCGGATCCAGCGAGGCGGTCGGCTCGTCGGCGAGCAGCACCTCGGGCTCCTGCATCAGCGCCCGCACCACGCCGACACGCTGGCGCTCGCCGCCGGAGAGCTCGTCGGCGCGCTTGTTGGCATAGTGGGCGATGCCCACGCGCTCCATCAGCACGAAGGCGCGCTCGATGTCAGACGCCGGGTAGCGGCGTGTGATGGCCTGGAACAGGTTGACGTAGCCGAGCCGTCCGGCCAGCACGTTCTCCATCACGGTGAGGCGGTCGATCAGGTTGAAGCCCTGGAAGACCATGCCGATCTTGCGTCGAGCGCGCCGCAGCTCGCCATGGCGCAGCGTGACCAGTTCGGTACCGTTGAGCTTGATCGAGCCCGAGGTGGGTTCCACCAGGCGGTTTATGCAGCGCAGCATGGTGCTCTTGCCGGCGCCTGAGGCGCCCACGATGGAGACGACGCTATTGCCGTCGACGGTCAGGTCGAGCCCCTTGAGTACCGGTTCGTCACGACCGTAGCGCTTGATCAGGTTGGATATCTCTAGCATGGGGGGTCCGTCGAGAAAGGGTCACCAAGACGACGGCGCCGGCCTTCCGAGAAGGCCGGCGTCGCTGACTCGCGAAGGTTACTGGAGGTTGTCGGGCGTGTACTCGACGCCGTTGGCACTCTGGATGGTGCGGATGACCTTCCAGTTGTCCTGGTAGTTGATGGGGATGAATTTCTCGACGCCCTCGAACTCCTCACCGAGCTCGGTGCCCGCGAAGTCGAAGCTGAAGAAGGCCTCCTCGATCTTCTCGACCAGGTCCGGATGCAGGTTGTAGGCGTAGTTGTAGGAGGTGGTCGGGAAGCTGTCGGACTCGTAGATTATCTTGACGTCTTCCGGGTCATATAGACCGCGGGCGGCCATGCGATCGACCACCTCCGAGGCCACCGGAGCGGCGTCGTAGTCCTGGGCCACCACGCCGAGCATGGACTGGTCGTGGCTGCCGGAGTAGACCACCTCGTAGTCCTCGCCGGGCACGATGCCCATCTCCGGGAAGAGCGCCCTGGGGGCCTGGTTGCCGGAGTTGGAGGTTGGCGAGGTGTGGGCGACGCGTTTGCCCTCGAGGTCCTCCATCTCGTCGATGCCGGAATCGACGTGGGTATAGAGCTGCAGGGTGTAGCCGAAGCGTCCGTCGTCCGAACCCATCAGCGCGAAGGGCACGGCGCCCGCCAGGTTGACGGCGAAGGGCGTAGGGCCGGTGGAGAAGCCGGCGATGTGCAGGCGGCCGCTGCGCATGGCCTCGACCTGAGCCGAGTTGGACTGCACGGCGAAGAAGCGCACGTCGCGATCGGTGACCTCTTCGAGGTGCTCGATGAACGGCTGCCAGATATCGGAGTAAATGGCCGGATCCTCGACCGGGGTGTAGGCGAAGATCAGCGTGTCGGGGTTGGCCCATTCGGACTCGTCTGCGGGCCGATCGGCGACCATATCACCGTTCTCGTCGCAGTAGATGTCGGCCAGGGCACCGCGCTCGCACGCCTCCTGGGCCTGCGCCTGGCTCGCCAGCATGGCCAGCGGCAGCAGCGTGGAGAGGGCGAGGGGGACGAGCGGGAGTTTTCCGGGTCGAGCGGAGGGGTAGATCATGGCGTGCCTCACGATTATTGTTCTAAAGCATGTGTTGTACTGCATGTTCGGATATCGACATCTATGAGCTCACGATGATTGATTCCGAATAACCTCCTTCAATCTAGGGTTTGTCACAAAACCATGTCAAACACTTTCCCCCCCGTCGACGGCACCTGGCGCAATCACTACCTGCTGATGCGCCACGGCCACAGTCAAGCCAACCAGGAGGGGCGGATCATCAGCTCGCCGGCGCTCGGTCTGACGGGCTTCGGCCTCTCCCCCCGAGGGTGCACCCAGCTCGACACCCTGCTGGCCGACTGGCGCTGGGCAAGGCCCCAGCGCATCCTGCATTCGGACTTCCTGCGTACCGCCGAGACCGCCGAGCGCGTCGCCGCGCATTTCGACCTGACGCTCACTCTCGAACCGCGCCTGAGGGAGCGCCATTTCGGCGAGTTCGAGGGGCAGAGTGATGATCGCTATGCCGAGGTCTGGGCACGCGATGCAAAGGACCCGACTCATCGCCAGGGCGGTGTCGAGGCCGTCTCCGAGGTCGCGGCACGCATGCGCGCGGTGATCGACGAGCTGGAGCGTCATTATCACGACGAGACGATTCTGCTGGTCAGCCATGGCGACCCGCTGCAGATCCTGCTGACTGCCCTGGAGGGGCGCGAACTGAGCCTTCACCGGGAGCGTGAACCCCTGGCGCCGGCCAGTATCACCTCGCTATAAATCCCGCTATAAGTCCCGCTATGAGCCTCGCGATGAGCCTCGCGATGAGCCGCTCGCCGCCCGTTCAGGCGGTGTGCGGCGAGGGCTCGCTTCCGTCGGCGAAGGGCGAGTCGTTCCGTGTGCCGTCGCGGTTTCGAGATAGTCGGCCAGCCGCTGTTGTTCACTGGCGGTGAGGCGCAGAGCCAGCTTGGTGCGCCGCCACAGGATGTCCTCGGCGCTGCGCGCCCACTCCCGCTCGACCAGGTAGTCGACCTCGGCGGCGGTCAGGCCGGCTCCGAAGGCCTCGCCCAGCGCCGCCTGGGAGTCCCGGCCGTCGAGGAACTCCCGGCACAGGGTGCCGTAGGTCCGGGCGAATCGCCGTGCCTGGCCGGTGTCCAGGTAGGGATAGTCGGCGAGCAGTCTGGTCTCGAAGGCGGCCTGGTCGCCGATCTCTCCCCCCGGCAGCAGCGCCTCGGCGGTCCAGTCAGGCCGCATCTCGGGCAGATGCGGCGAGAGCGCCTCGAGTGCCGCCTCGGCCAGCTTGCGATAGGTAGTGATCTTGCCGCCGAAGACCGACAGCAGCGGTGCACCGTGCGTGTCCAGGTCGAGTGTGTAGTCGCGGGTCATAACGGAAGGATCGGCCGACTCGTCATCGCACAGCGGCCTGACGCCGGAGAAGGTGCGGATCACGGATTCGCGGGACAGCTGAGTGCGAAAGTGCGCATTGACCACCGTGAGCAGATAGTCGATCTCCTCCTGGGAGGCCTCGATCCCTGAGGGATCTCCCTCATAGCGCCGATCGGTGGTGCCGATCAGGCTGAAGTCCTCCTCATAGGGCAATACGAAGACGATGCGTTTG
Source organism: Halomonas saccharevitans (assembly GCF_032333995.1). Taxonomy (NCBI): domain Bacteria; kingdom Pseudomonadati; phylum Pseudomonadota; class Gammaproteobacteria; order Oceanospirillales; family Halomonadaceae; genus Halomonas; species Halomonas saccharevitans. The sequence continues at coordinate 584,678 of NZ_JAVXUR010000001.1, read as the reverse complement.
TCGGTGTTCTGGAGAATATAGGCCCGCTCGTCGTGATTCAGGCGCGGCACGATCAGGTGGCTGCCCTGGATCAGGCGCACGCCGTAGCGGGAGTGGCGATGGGCCTGGCCGCGCACGACGCTCTCCACCCAGGGACCGGCGGCATTGACCAGCGTTTTGCAGCGGCGCGTCAGGCGCGCTCCGCCCTCGGTCTCCTCCAGGGTGAGCTCCCAGAGCCCGTCGCGTTCTTGAGCATCGATGCAGCGGGTGCGCACCAGGATCTCAGCGCCGTTGTCTCGGGCCTGGATGGCGTTGAGGGTCACCAGGCGGGCGTCGTCTACCCAGCAGTCCGAGTACTCGAAGCCGTGAGTGATGCTGGGGGCGAGGCCCTGCCGGTGATCCAGCCGGATGCCTCGGGAGCCCGGCAGCCGCTTGCGCTTGCCCAGGTGGTCGTAGAGGAAGAGCCCGGCGCGCAGCATCCAGGCCGGGCGCAGGTGGGGGCGGTGGGGCAGGATGAAGCGCAGCGGCCAGATGATGTGGGGCGCCTTGGCCATCAATACCTCGCGTTCTCGCAGGGCCTCGCGCACCAGCCGGTATTCGTGATGCTCCAGATAGCGCAGGCCGCCGTGGATCAGCTTGCTGCTGGCGGAGGAGGTGGCGCCGGCCAGATCCCCCTGCTCGCAGAGTCCCACGGAGAGCCCCCGGCCGGCGGCATCGTTGGCGATGCCGGCGCCGTTGATGCCGCCGCCGATCACGAAGAGGTCGAGTACCTCGTCTGGCCTGTCGCTCATGGGGTCTCCCGTCCGGACTCGGACATCTGGCGATGAAATGCAGTGATGTTCGAAATCGAAAATAGATGAATTCAAAGCGAACATCAAGGCGCGAGCCGTTCTCGCCCCTGACGTGAGGGGAAGGAAAGGAGATAAACGCAAGGAGGGTGGGCTTGAATGGGGCCTGGCAGCAGGAGTGAGGGGCGAAAGAGCCGGGCGGAACTTGTTCGGGAGAGCCGGGCGGTCCTCAGGCCAGATGCAGGGCGACGTCGTGCTGCTTCAGCAGGCGCATGATCGCCTCGGGGGGCTCGCGATCGGTGAACAGGGCATCGAGCTGGGCCAGGTTGCCCTGGCGGACCACCGGGTTGCGCCGGAACTTGGAGTGGTCGGTGGCCAGGAACACCTGCCGGGAGTTGCGCAGGATGGCCTGGGCCACCCGCACCTCCTGATAGTCGAACTCCAGCAGCGAGCCGTCCTCGTCGATGCCGCTGATGCCGATGATGCCGTAGTCGACCTTGAACTGGTTGATGAAGTCGATGGTGGCCTCGCCGATGATGCCGCCGTCCCGCGAACGCACCTGGCCGCCAGCGATGATCACGTTGAAGTCCTCCTTATGCTGGAGGATCGCCGCCACGTTGAGGTTGTTGGTGATGACCTCGAGCCCCTGGTGGTCGAGCAGCGCCTCGGCGATCACCTCGTTGCTGGTGCCGATGTTGATGAACAGTGACGAGTGATCGGGCACGTGACGAGCGAGCAGGGTCGCGATGCGCTGCTTGGCTTCCAGGTTGAGGGTCTTGCGGGTCGAATAGGCCGTGTTGACGGTGCTCGATTCCAGGCCGGCGCCGCCGTGCACGCGTCGGATGCGACCCTCGGTGGAGAGCGTGTTGAGATCGCGGCGAATGGTCTGCGGGGTAACCGTGAAGTGCTCGGTGAGCTGCTCGATACTGGCATAGCCCTGGCGGCGGACCAGCTCGATGATGGCGTCCTGGCGTTGCTGCTGGTTCATGGTGTCTCCTTGGCTGCCCCGATTCTATGCCATCGTGAACGCGGATGCAGGCGCCCGGTCGGCCATTCAGCAGGCCAGGCGGCTCGTGTCGTCCCTGTGCCGGCCTGAGGCGTCGTTTGGCCCCATTTGAGCGCGGCGTCGGGCTGGAGTAGGCTTTATGATCATAAGCGAACATTAGCGTTAAAAAGCGAAATTGGCACGCCACGACAACCACAACAGGATGCTTGCTATGGCTTCTTATCTTCTGGCCATCGACCAGGGCACCACCAGCTCCCGCGCGATTCTGTTCGACCGCGAGGGGCGCAGCGTCGCCACGGCTCAACGAGAGTTTCCCCAGCACTTTCCCAAGGATGGCTGGATCGAGCATGACCCCGAGGATATCTGGGACACCGTGCTCGCCACCTGTCGCGAGGTGATCGAGAGCACCAAGGTCGGGCTTGCCGAGATCGCCGGCGTCGGCATCACCAATCAGCGCGAGACCACCGTGCTGTGGGATCGCGAGTCCGGTGAGGCGCTGCACCATGCCATCGTCTGGCAGGACCGCCGCACCGACGAGACCTGTCGGCGGCTGCGCGAGGCAGGCCACCTGGAGGATGTCCAGGCGCGCACCGGCCTGTTGATCGATCCCTACTTCTCGGCGACCAAGCTCGCCTGGCTGCTCGACGAGGTGCCCGGCGCCCGGGCGCGGGCCGAGCGCGGCGAACTGGCCTTCGGTACCGTGGACAGCTTCCTGATCTGGCGGCTCACCGGGGGGCGGGTTCATGCTACCGACGCGACCAACGCCTCGCGCACCGCGCTCTTCAACATCCATGAGCAGCGCTGGGACGAGGCGCTGCTCGAGCTTTTCGATATTCCGGCGAGCCTGCTGCCCGAGGTCAAGGACTCCAGCGACGATTTCGGTCGCGTCGATGCCCAGTGGCTGGGCGGCGAGCTGCCCATCGCCGGGGTGGCCGGCGACCAGCAGGCTGCCCTGGTGGGGCAGGCCTGCTTCGCCCCAGGCATGGGCAAGAGCACCTACGGCACCGGCTGCTTCATGATCGTGAACACCGGGGAGGTGGCCGAGGTATCGCGCAACCGGCTGCTGACCACGGTGGCCTATCGCCTCAACGGTAAACCGACCTATGCGATGGAGGGCAGCATTTTCGTCGCCGGGGCCACGGTGCAGTGGCTGCGCGACGGCCTGCAGCTGTTCGCCGATGCCGCTGAAACGGAAGCGCTGGCCTGCCAGACCCGCAGCGGGCACAGCGTCTACCTGGTGCCGGCTTTCACCGGCCTGGGCGCGCCCCACTGGGACCCCAAGGCTCGCGGGGCCATCCTCGGGCTGACCCGGGATACGGGGATCGCCGAGATCGTCGCCGCCGGCCTGCAGGCGGTCTGCTACCAGACCCGCGACCTGCAGGTCTGCATGGACGACGATATGGCGGCGTCGCCGGGCATCCTGCGGGTCGATGGCGGCATGGTGGCCAACAACTGGGTGATGCAGTTTTTGGCCGACATGCTCGGCGTGCAGGTGGATCGCCCCACGGTGCTGGAGACCACGGCTCTGGGGGCCGCCTACCTGGCGGGGCTGCGTCTCGGCTGGTATCGCGATCTCGACGAGATCGCGACGATGTGGCGCTGCGAGCGAAGCTTTACTCCCTTGATGGACCAGGCCGAGCGCGAGCGCCTCTACAGTGGCTGGAAGGAAGCCGTCGAGCGCGTCCGCACCCAGTAGCCGACAGCGCCGTGGAGAGGCCAACCCGCTGATTCGCCGGGCGAGAAGGTGCGATTCGGGCTTGCATTCCCCGCGCGGATGCGTAGAATACTCATCCGTTGCCACGGCGAAGTTCATGCCGAACATAGCAAGCAGG
>NZ_JAVXUR010000001.1:478847-580978 GCF_032333995.1 Halomonas saccharevitans | reverse complement strand
GCAGGACCATAGCTCAGTTGGTTAGAGCGCCACGTTGACATCGTGGAGGTCGGCGGTTCAAATCCGCCTGGTCCTACCAAACGCTTTCTGGCACCCCTTGCAGGACCATAGCTCAGTTGGTTAGAGCGCCACGTTGACATCGTGGAGGTCGGCGGTTCAAATCCGCCTGGTCCTACCAGATTCTAGAACGCCCCTCAGTCATCGGCTGCGGGGCGTTTTTCATGCTGCGCGGCTTTTGGTGCGAGCGCGTCGTCTCGAGAGATGCACTGTATGACGGGATGCCCGGCGAGGCTGATCGCCCCGCCGGGCAGGCGTCACACCAGGTCGCTCTGTGCGACGAAGACCTCGACCAGCGCCTCGATGCCCGCGCGGTCGGCGTCGCTGAAGCGCCCCTGGATCGGGCTGTCGAGATCCAGTACGCCCCACAGGCGATCCGCCACCACGATCGGGACCACCAGCTCGGCGCGGGAGTCCGCGTCGCAGGCGATGTGGTCGGCGACGGAGTGGACGTCGTCGACGCGCTGGGTCTCGCGGCTGCGCGCCGCGGCGCCGCACACGCCCTTGTCGAAGGGAATGGGATGGCAGGCCGGCTTGCCCTGGAAGGGGCCCAGGCAGAGCAGCTCGGGCTCGCGCTGCAGGTAGAAGCCGGCCCAGTTCAATTCGGGGATCTCCTGCATGATGAAGGCGCAGGTCTGGGCGCTGTTGGTCAGCCAGTCGCGGGTGTCGAGCAGCGCGCCGAGCTGGCGGGCGAGCAGGGGATAGTCGGGTTGGGGGTGATCCGGTGTCATGTCGGCTCCTTGAACAGGAAAGGCCGGCGCAGCGGCCGGCCTTGTTGCTTCGTCGTACCCATTGTCTGGCGGGAGACTCTCACTTCCAGCCGGGAACTGCCTGCGGCCCGAACAGCTCGCTCGCCTTGGCCTCGACTTCCTCGGTCTGGTAGGCCTCGACCAGCTGCTGGATGGCCTCGCGCTCCTCGTCGCCGCCGCGTACCGCGATCAGGTTGACGTAGGGGGACTCGGCGCCCTCCTTGATCAGGGCGTCATCCAGGCTCAGGCCGGCCGGCTGGGCGAAGGTGTTGTTGATGAAGGCCATGTCCACGTCGGGCAGCACGCGGGGCAGCTGGGCAGCCTCGATCTCGCGGAAGTCGAAGTCGCGCGGGTTCTCGGCGATGTCCAGCGGCGTGGCTTCCAGGAAGGTCGGGTCCTGGAGCGTGAGCAGCCCTTCGTTGTGCATCAGGATCAGTGACCGACCCTCATTGGAGGGGTCGTTGGGCAGGGCGATGGTGGCACCCTCCGGCAGCTCCTCGATGCTGTCGTACTTCGCAGAGTAGGCGCCGATCGGGTAGACGAAGGTGTAGCCGGCGATGGCGAAGTCGTAGCCGCGGTCCTCGACCATGGAGCGCATGTAGGGCTCGTGCTGGTAGGCGTTGGCGTCGAGGCTGCCGTCGGCAAGGGCGGCATTGGGTGTCACGTAGTCGGTGAACTCGATGATCTCGACCTCGAGGCCGTAGTCGCGCTCGGCGATCTCGGCGGCGACCTTCATGAGGTCGGTCTCGGGGCCGGCCACGGTACCGACCTTGATGGCGTGTTCATCGGCCAGGGCGGCGCTGGCGGAAAGAGCCAGGGCGGAGGCGGTCAGGGTGCCGATCAGTGTCTTGCGCATGTCGCGATGCTCCTTGTGAAAGATGAGTCGGACTCGATACTAACGGAATAAACAGAAAATTTGTAATGCATTCTGGTTATCAAAGAGGGCGCGTCACTTATGGTCGCTCTTGCGCACCAGATAATCGCCCAGGCTCTGGAAGCCCTGCACCATCACCACCAGGATCACCACGGTGATCAGCATGATGGTCGGGTTGAAGCGGTTGTAGCCGTAGCGGATGCCCAGGTCACCGAGCCCGCCGCCGCCCACGGCGCCGGCCATGGCCGAGTAGCTGACCAGGGTGACGGCGGTCACCGTCAGCGCGGTGAAGATACCGCCGCGCGCCTCGGGCACCAGCACCTTGGTGATGATCTGCCAAGGGGTGGCGCCCATGGACTGGGCGGCCTCGACCAGCCCCGGCGGGATCTCGTTGAGCGCGCCCTCGACCAGGCGTGCCACGAAGGGAATTGCGGCGATGGTCAGTGGCACGGAGGCGGCGTTGGTACCGATCGACGAGCCCACCAGCATCCGCGTGAGGGGGATGATGGCGACCATCAGGATGATGAAGGGGATGGAGCGACCGATGTTGGTGATCGCGCCCAGCACCCGATTGAGCACCGGCTCGGCCAGGATCTGCCGCGGTCGGGTGACGTAGAGCAGCACCCCTAGCGGAATGCCGACGAGGGCCGAGATCACGCCCGACACCGCCACCATATAGAGGGTGTCGAGGGTGGCCTCGAGAATCAGTTCAATCATCGCGCTGGACATGGCCGAGCACCTCCACCTGCAGGTCGTGGGATTCGAGATAGTCCAGGGCCTCGCGGGTCTTCTCCGCCGGCCCCATCAGTTCGGCAATCATCAGGCCCAGGGTGCGCTCCTGGATCGATTCCACCTTGGCCTGGAGGATGCTGACGTCGACGCCGCACTCTCGGGCCAGGCGCGAGATCAGCGGGGTCGAGACGGCATCGCCGGAGAAGGCGAGGCGCACCACTGGGTGGCTGGTGGGGCTTGGCGTCTCCTCAAGGCGCTCGATGAGCGCCTGGGGTGGCTCGAGCTCGAGGAAGTCGTTGAGGAAATCGCGGCCGAGCTGGGTGCCGGGCGCGGTGAAGAAATCGCCGACCTCGGCTTCCTCGACCAGCTCGCCGTCGGAGATCAGGCTGACCCGATGGCAGATCGACTTGACCACCTCCATCTCGTGGGTGATCAGCAGGATGGTCAGGCCGAGTCGCTGGTTGATGTCGCGCAGCAGCTCCAGGATCGAACCGGTGGTATGGGGATCCAGGGCCGAGGTGGCCTCGTCGCACAGCAGCACCTTGGGACGGCTGGCCAGTGCACGGGCAATCGCCACACGCTGCTTCTGACCGCCGGACAGCTGTGCAGGGTACTGGTCCGCCTTGTCGGCAAGGCCGACCAGGTCGAGCAGCGGCATGACGCGCTCGCGGATCTCGGCGCGTTTCATGCCCATCAGCTCCAGCGGCAGCGCCACGTTGGCGAAGACGGTGCGCGAGGTCAGCAGGTTGAAGTGCTGAAAGATCATGCCGATGCGGTGGCGGGCCTGGTTGAGCGCCGCCCCGGAGAGGGCGGTGAGTTCCTGGCCGTCCACCGTCACGCTGCCCGTGGTCGGACGCTCGAGCAGGTTGACGCAGCGGATCAGCGTGGACTTGCCCGCGCCGGAGAGGCCGATTACGCCGTGGATCTCGCCCTTGGGCACGTGCAGATTGGCGTGTTTGAGCGCCGTCACGGCGCTGGTGCCGTCGCTGCGCCCCTTGGGGTAATAGGTCTTGGAAACGTCGTGTAGTCGAATCATCGCAGCCGCCGGTGGGGCGCCGGCCGGGCGGGCGTGGCAGCGGTCGGGTCAGGCATAAAAAAAGGCCACCCTGACGGGTGGCCATCAACGCTGGACACACCCTTTTAGCTGCACTTCACGCCGTGGGTGGTCCCGAGAGACGCTCCACGACGTCGGCGCCCGCAATCCGGGTACAAATCGGCGCCTTCAAAATGTAGCGCAATATCCTAGGTTTCAAACGCCTGACCGTCAAGCAGCGTAGGCCATGCGGCCATTAAGACGGCTTCGTCATGGTGATATTTTCTGTGTCGCTTTCCATGGCTGGTGATCCTTGCGCGAGGAGCCGGTCGGTGACGGCCTGCGGCGAGCAGGTGCCGGGCTATCGCAGTTAGCGGGCTGATCCGTCGACAGGCCTGCGAGGAGGCGCTGTGGACCCGTCCCTGGGCGCTACTTTTGCCCTCCCTGGCAAAAGACCTCCTCTTCGACCTGTCCACGACGCCCCTGCAATCAGCCTGCGAGCGGGCGCTACGCCATGGACGTGCTCTTCCCGGTTTCCTAGACTGGCCGCTTTGGCGGCCCGCCGGGGGTCGACGCGCACGAGGAGCATCCATGTTCACAGGCATCGTACAGGGCACCGCCGAGGTGGTGGCCATCCAGGAGGCCGAGGCCTTCCGTACTCACGTGCTGGCGCTGCCGGCCCCGCTGAACGAAGGGCTTGCGCTGGGCGCCTCGGTGGCTCACAACGGCGTCTGCCTCACGGTGACCGCCATCGACGGCGAGCGGGTCAGCTTCGATCTGATGCGCGAGACCCTGCGCGTGACCAATCTCGGTGCGCTGAAGGAGGGCGGTCGCGTCAATATCGAGCGCGCGGCCCGCTTCGGCGACGAGATTGGTGGGCACGCCATGTCCGGTCACATCATGGGCATGGCGGAACTGGTCGAGCTCGATGAGGCGCCCAACAATCGCCGCCTGTGGTTCGAAGTGCCCGCGGCGCTGGGGCGTTTCCTCTTCGACAAGGGCTACATCGGCGTCGACGGCATCAGCCTGACCATCGGCGCGACGCGCCGCGCCAGCGCCGAGCATGGCCCGCGCTTCTGCGTCGATCTGATTCCCGAGACGCTGGCCAGGACCATCCTGGTCGACCGCGCCCCCGGTGATCTCGTCAATATCGAGATCGACCCCCAGACCCAGGCCATCGTCGAGACGGTGGAGCGGGTGCTCGAGTCGCGCGGGGTCTGACGCTGCAGGGCGAACCGGGCGGGGCGCGTCGCTGCGTTGGCAGGCCGAGTGGCGAATGGCCCGGGGATTGCTTGAATGTGGGGAAGCGTGCCGCCCGGACGCCTCGCAACGCGCGGAGGCTTTGGGTACCATAGGCCGCTTTTCTCGCCACCCTCCGGTGTCCCGGGCCATAAACAGCTCATGACATCCGGATGCCCAGACGTCATCGCGCGCAGGAAGGACACCCATGTTGAAACGCCTCATCGAGAACCATTTCAAGCTCACCGAGCACCATACCAACGTCAAGACCGAGGTCATCGCCGGGATCACCACCTTCCTGACCATGGCCTACATCATCTTCGTCAACCCTAGCATCCTCTCCCAGACCGGGATGGATTACGGGGCGGTGTTCGTCGCTACCTGCGTGGCCGCGGCCGTGGGCTGTCTGATCATGGGGCTGTGGGCCAACTATCCCATCGCCCAGGCGCCCGGCATGGGCCTGAACGCCTTCTTCACCTACGGCGTGGTGCTGGGGATGGGCTATACCTGGGAGGCGGCGCTCGGCGCGGTCTTCTTCTCCGGCTTCATCTTCTTCCTGCTCAGCGTCTTCCGGATCCGCGAGTGGATCATCAATTCGATCCCGATGTCCCTGCGCCTGGGCATTGCCGCGGGCATCGGCCTTTTCCTGGCGATGATCGCGCTCAAGAACGCTGGCATCGTGGTGGCCAACGAGGCGACCTATGTGTCGCTTGGCGATCTTACCGAGCCATCGGCCCTCTATGCACTGCTGGGCTTCTTCGTGATCACGGCCATGGCCTATCTGCGAGTCACCGGGGCGGTGATGATCGGTATCCTCGGGGTGACCGCGCTGGCGATGGTGCTGGGCCACAACGAGTTCGGTGGGCTGATGTCGATGCCGCCCTCCGTCGCGCCGACCTTCATGGCCCTGGATCTCGCCGGCGCGTTCGACGTGGCGATGCTGAGCGTGATCTTCGCCTTCCTGTTCGTCGACCTGTTCGACACCTCCGGCACCCTGGTGGGCGTGGCGCACAAGGGCGGTCTGCTCGACGAGAACGGCAAGCTGCCGCGTATCGGCCGCGCCATGATGGCCGACAGTGGCGCCTCCATGGCCGGCGCGGTGCTCGGCACCTCCACCACCACCAGCTACGTCGAGTCCACGGCGGGCATCGTCTCCGGCGGGCGCACCGGCCTTACCGCCGTGGTGGTGGCGGCGCTGTTTCTGATCAGCCTGTTCTTCGCCCCCCTGGCGGGCTCCATCCCGTCCTACGCTACCGCCGGGGCGCTGCTCTACGTGGCGGTGCTGATGGCCGGTAGCCTGGCCCACGCCAACTGGGACGATCCGACCGAGGCCGCCCCGGTACTGATCGCCGCCCTGGCGATGCCGCTGACCTTCTCCATCGCCGAGGGTATTGCGCTGGGCTTCATCAGCTTCGCCGCCATCAAGACACTCTCCGGGCGGTTCAAGGACCTCAACCCGGCGGTGATCGTGCTGGCGCTGCTGTTCGCTGCCAAGTTCCTGTTTCTCAGCTGATTCTGGCTGACTGCATTCACTGACCGAGGCTGCATCCGGTCAACTACCTCTCCCTGAAGGGAGAGGCTTGTGAAACCCACAGGCCAGGTTGACCAGGGAAAGCGGTAGCCAATCCGCTACGTTAGTCACAGGTCGTCAAGACCCACTCCGGAATGCTTCCTGAGTTCCGGACGCTGGAAGGTCAGGATCATGCTGGTGAAAGGTAAAGCACCGAAGGTTCTGATCGCTGCGGCAACGCAGGAGCCGGTGACTGACATTCCCGAAGGGAGACGGGCCGAAAGGCCCGCGACACAAGACCCGTAAGGGTACGAACAAGGAGAAAACCATGCCGGTTTTCGTTTTGGATAAACACAAGCGGCCCCTGATGCCGTGCACGGAAAAACGGGCACGGCTTATGCTGGAGCGCGGACGTGCGGTGGTGCATAAGCGCTATCCGTTCACCCTGCGCCTCACAGATCGTGTGGGCGGCGAGACGCAGCCCCTGCGTCTGCTGCTCGATCCCGGCAGCAAGGAAAGTGGTATCGCTATCGTCCGCGAAGATGGCGAAGATCGCCATGTCCTGTGCCTGTTCACCCTCGTGCATCGCGGCTTCCAGATTCGCGAGGCGCTGGATCAGCGCCGGGCGTTTCGTCGTCGCCGCCGCACCAAGAACCTGCGCCATCGCGCCCCGCGCTTCAATAATCGCACTCGGCGTGACGACTGGCTGCCGCCCAGCCTGCAACACCGCGTCGAGACGCTGACAAGCTGGGTGAATCGTCTGTGTCGCCTCGCGCCCATCACCACACTGAGCCAGGAACTGGTGCGCTTCGACACCCAGAAGTTGGTCAACCCCGAGATTTCCGGTGTCGAATACCAGCAGGGCACGCTGCTCGGTTACGAGGTGCGCGAGTACCTGCTGGAGAAGTGGGGGCGCAAATGCGCCTACTGCGGCGATAAGAATATCCCGCTCGAAGTCGAACACATTGTCGCCAGGAGTCGCGGCGGCTCCCATCGCATCACCAACCTGACGCTATCCTGCCACGCCTGCAACCAGGCCAAGGGAAACGACTCACTCAAGATCTTTTTCGCCAGCGACCAGGGACTCAAGAAGCGCCTGAAGAAAAATGGACTCTCAGCGGAGATGCGCTATCAGCACGTCGTCCATGAACAGGCGCGACCGCTGCGCGACGCCAGCGCCGTCAACGCCACGCGTTGGTCGCTGCTCAATGCCCTGAAGACCACCAGATTGTCGGTCAATGCGGGCAGCGGTGGGCTGACCAAATATAACCGACAGCGCCTCGATATCCCCAAGACCCATGCCCTGGATGCGGCGTGCGTGGGAAACTTCGAGACGCTGTACGACTGGAATCGTCCCACCCTGGTCATCAAGGCCATGGGGCGCGGCAGCTACCAGCGAACGCGGCTGACCAAGAACGGCTTCCCACGCGGCTACCTGATGCGAAAAAAGACCATTCACGGCTTACAGACCGGCGACATGGTGAAGGCCATCGTGCCCACAGGCAAGAAAGCAGGCACGCATTTCGGTCGTGTGGCGATCCGCAAGTCGGGTAGCTTCAATATCCAAACCGAACAGGGGGTCGTGCAGGGTATCTCACACAACTACTGCACGATTCTGCAACGCGGTGATGGCTACCGCTACCACCAAAGCCCCTCCATCAACCAACAAGGAGAAGGGAAACGGGCAGCCTAGTCGCCCTTCGGGCGACGTGCTATCCCTCCCGGCACTAAAAGTACCGGGTATCCCGCGCAATTCCGATGAGCATCTACGGCGACTACATCAAGTCCGTGATCCGCACCGTCCCCGACTGGCCGCAGCCGGGGGTCAACTTCCGCGACATCACCCCGCTGCTGCAGAACAGCGCGGCCTTCCGCAAGCTGATCGACAGCTTCGTGCATCGCTATCAGGAGATGGACATCGACGCCGTCGCCGCCATCGATGCGCGCGGCTTCATCGTCGGCGCGCCGCTGGCCTATGAGCTCGGCTGCAGCTTCGTGCCGGTGCGCAAGAAGGGCAAGCTGCCGTTTCGCACCATCAGCGAGACCTACACCCTGGAGTACGGCGAGGCCGAGGTGGAGCTGCACTCCGATGCCTTCCGCGCGGGGGACCGTATCCTGGTGGTCGACGACCTGATCGCCACCGGCGGCACCATGCTGGCCGCCGCCAAGCTGATCACCCGCAGCGGCGGGCAGGTCGTGGAGACCGCCACCATCGTCGACCTCCCGGATCTCGGCGGCGCGCAGCGTATCCGCGAGGCGGGTTACAGCGTTTTCGCCGTCTGCTCCTTCACCGAGGACGAATGACACCATGAGCGGCTCTCGCTATCACCAGCGCCTGATCATCTCCTGGGACCAGCTGCATCGCGACGTGCGCGAGCTCTGCCAGCGGCTGGTCGAGCGTGATATCAAAGGCATCATCGCGATCACCCGCGGCGGGCTGATTCCCGCCGCGCTGATCGCCCGCGAACTCGACGTGCGCCTCATCGATACCGTCTGCATCAAGAGCTACGAGCGCATGGAGCAGGGCGGCCTGGCGGTGATGAAGGGCGTCGACCACGACGGCGAAGGCTGGCTGCTGGTCGACGATCTGGTCGATACCGGTCGCACCGCCCGGGCGGTGCGCGAGATGCTGCCCAAGGCGCACTTCGTGACCGTCTACGCCAAGCCCGAGGGCAAGCCTCTGGTGGATCAGTACCTTACCGAGGTGGCCCAGGACTGCTGGATACAGTTTCCCTGGGACATGGGCGTGGCCTATGTCGAGCCGCTGGTCGATCAGGAGAAGCGCTGAGTCATGACATGCCCCCTTCCCGACAGCTGGCGGCGGTGGCTGGGCCAGGAGTTCGATGCGCCCTATATGCAGTCGCTGCGCGATTTCCTGGCCGCCGAGAAGGCGGCCAAGAAGGTGATCTACCCGCACTCATGCGACTGGTTTCGCGCCTTCGAGCTGACCCCGCTCGATGAGGTCAAGGTGGTGATCCTCGGCCAGGACCCCTACCACGGACCGGATCAGGCGCACGGCCTGTGTTTCTCGGTGCGCCCCGGGGTGCGCGTGCCGCCCTCGCTTGGCAATGTCTACAAGGAGCTGGCGGCGGACGTGGGCACTCGCCCGGTGGCGCACGGCAACCTGGAGGCCTGGGCGCGCCAGGGGGTGCTGCTGCTCAATACCTCGCTGACGGTGGAGCAGGGCAGTGCCGGTTCTCACCGCGGCAAGGGTTGGGAGACCTTCACCGATCGCGCTATCGAAACGGTCAGCGAGCGCGCCGGGCCGTCGGTGTTCCTGCTGTGGGGCGGCCATGCCCGACAGAAACGCTCGCTGATCGACACCCGGCGCCACCTGGTGCTGGAGTCCCCGCACCCCTCGCCGCTCTCGGCGCATCGCGGTTTCTTCGGCAACCATCACTTCTCGCGCGCCAACGCCTTCCTCATCGAACAGGGGCGCGATCCCATCGACTGGCAGTTGCCCGACCAGCCTTAACCTCGAGGCCGGATGCGTTTAGAATGGCGCGCAATTTGTTGCCATCGTCCATCAGACGATGGTCGCCGTCTTCCCGCCGCCGTCGAAGAGGTCATCCCCATGAGCGTCCACGCCATCCAGCATCCCCTGGTCCAGCACAAGCTTGGCCTGATGCGCGAAGCTGGCATCAGCACCAAGAGCTTCCGCGAACTGGCCGGCGAGTTGGCCAAGCTGCTCACCTACGAGGCGACCAGCGACCTCGAGCTCGAGACCCAGGACATCGACGGGTGGAGCGGCGAGCCGATCCCGGTGCAGCTGCTCAAGGGCAAGAAGGTCACCATCGTGCCGATCCTGCGCGCGGGATTGGGGATGCTGGACGGCGTCACCGACCTGATTCCCAGCGCGCGGGTCAGCGTGGTCGGGCTCTACCGCGACGAGGAGACCCTCGAGCCGGTGCCGTACTTCGCCAAGTTCGCCAATGACCTGGACGAGCGCATGGCTATCGTCATCGACCCGATGCTGGCCACCGGCGGCACCATGGTGGCGACCCTGGACATGCTGCGCGAGCGCGGCTGCAAGCACATGAAGGTGATCGTGCTGGTGGCGGCCCCCGAGGGGATCAAGCGCGTCCAGGAGAGCTATCCGGACATCGAGCTCTACACCGCATCGGTCGACGACCATCTCGACGAGAACGGCTACATCGTCCCGGGCCTCGGCGACGCCGGCGACAAGATCTTCGGCACCCGCTAAGCCTTTCGCACTCCTCCCGCAGGGCTTTGCCTGCGGGAGCTTCCCTTGCATGACATCCCTCGTCATCAGAGCAGGGGCTCGTCCCGCATTTCGCGGGCGCCCTGCTGGCAGGGCGATCGACGTCGTCAGACGCCCCATCCCGTGCTGCTCGCCCTCCCTGACTGACCCGTCTTCAGCTCTCGGCGGCAGGCGGCAATAGCCGCCAGAGAGCACAGCCGAAAGCAGAAGGCGGCGACAGCTTCAAGCGAGGGATGATAGGCGCCACACTCAATAGTGGCTTCCCCCTTGGGGAGCGGGTCTCCGGGGGGGTGGCCAGACGTTCAACCCGGCCCTATGCCCAAATTTGAGTGGGAGTGATATAGCATTAAGAGTGTCTTCCAAACTCGGGTGGGCTCACAATGGGCACTGGTGATATACGGATCGATGCTTTACTTCAAGATGGATACGGGCTCGCGGCCAACAAGGCTGAGGGCACTGCTTTGGAAATCACGTTCCACTTCATGGAATCTGTCGAACCCGTCGAGGGGCAGAGTCCGCTCACCGAGCCTATTGTGGGCTTCCGTGCCATGGACAACGCTATACGTAGCGCTGCTCGTGACGTGCTTTCGCATGTATCCGATCAAATCGGGGTAACCTTCAAAGAAGTGGGCTCTGATACCCCCGTGATGCTGCGGATCGCGATGTACAACGGGGCGTCGCAAGGCGAGGAGGGCGTGGCCGGCATCACGATGTACCAGGGGCCTGCAGGCTTGGAGCCTATCATCCTGCTCAACCATAGCCTGTATCCGCCTGGTGATGCGTATGGGGACTTTCGTGACACCTTCCTTCACGAGCTAGGGCATGCCTTGGGGCTCAAACACCCGGGGGCCTATTGGGATTGGGAATCGGGCCCTTATCTCCCAGAAGAGCTCGACCATACCGGCAATACTGTCATGTCCTACCATTACCAGGAGCCGGGATATGTAGAAACGTTGCAGGAGTTTGATCTTCTCGCTCTGCATCATCTATATGGGCGCGTGAGCGGGGAGGCGCCGGCTCACAATAGGATGCAGATCGACAATCCAGACGTCTGGACGTTTGGGTCTGCGGCTTCCGACATCATCACCATGGACCCGGGGCCTCGTGGTGAATACGCCAAATCGGTCATCACAAGCTGGGGAGACGACCATCTCATTCTCGATAGCCAGCGCATGGCAGGCGGGGATGGGATCGTTTTTCAAGGGGGCCACGGCACGGATCATCTGGTGTTAAACCATGCCCGACACCAGGCCCATGATCTTGACATGGGTGGGGTGCCAGAGACCTTCAATCTGGAGACGATGGCCGAGACGCGGTTTACTACGCTGCACGATGTTGAGCGGGTTCACTTCACCGACAGCTCTGTCGCCTTTGATGTTGATGGCAGTGCGGGCCAGGCGTATCGCCTCTACAAGGCGACGTTCGATCGACTTCCCGACGAGGAGGGTCTCGGTTACTGGATTCATCAAATGGATAATGGGATGACGTTGACCGAGGTGGCGGGGTCGTTCGCGGGGAGTGGCGAGTATGTTGAACGGTACGGCGCTGATGTCAGCAACGACGAGTTTCTGGACGCACTTTATCTCAATGTGCTCGATCGAACTCCCGATCAAGGAGGTTTCGAATTCTGGACGGTCCAAATGGATGAAGCCGGCAGTACACGCAGCCAGGTTTTAGCCAGTTTCAGCGAGAGCTCGGAGAACCAGGACAATGTTGCTGGACTTATTGGCCAAGGCATCGTCTACGATGAGTGGGTTGCATAGTCCAGCCTTGGCGAATTTTCGCGCGCCCCATGGGGTAGATCGGGGCACACCATAGCCTATCCTGATAACCACCGCATGCTTCGGGTAGCCTCCTCATGACACAGCCAACCCAGGGACCTACTGACCCTCTGAAGCGAATCTTCGCCTACCGGGCCATCGACCTTCGCGATCATTTCCCCCAGCCCTTGGAAACGTTTCGCGAGGCGCTGGAGTGCCTACAGAGCGAGCGCTCCTACATGGCCGCCATGAGCGGTGAGATCATCGCCTACCTACGGGGCGGCTACTCAGTGACCATTCCCAACGAATTCTTCATATATAAGAGTTCCGAGATTGACGCAGTCCTCGTGTCACCTGAAGAAAACGACGCGGTATGTGAGAAGGTGGACGCCTGGCTACGGGCCACACTGGAAGTTTATGGGAAGGACCTGCCCAAAACAGTCCCGCTGGAAGATCGGCCATATTCGCTCTATCTACTCCTGCAGCAGTGCGATCTACAGGCCCCAGAGCTAGACGAGGTTAAGGAGTGGCAAGAGGCCCCTGACGTTGGGCGCGAATGTCTTGATTCGCCTAGCGAGATAGATGTCTGGCAAGCCGCCGAGAGATTGCTCGAAAACCGAGAGGGGGCCAAACGCTGGATGACCAGCCCAAAAAAAGTTTTTCGAGGCCGCACGCCGGCAGAGGTGGCGGTTGAAGACCCTCAACGAGCTTATGACCTTATCATGAGGCTGGAGCATGGGATTTTCCCGTGATGCGTCGTTGAACTCACCCTGCCAGCCGCCCTGGGCGGCAAACTCAACGCACTATCCACCCCCGGGCAGTACCACCATTCCCGCAAAATCCAACAGACCCATCCGTAGTGCGTTGCCGCGATAGACGCCTGGCTCGATGTGCGTTGCAGCCGTGGCTGGGGGCTTTCCCGAGATGTTGCCTACCGGGGCTTTCTGCCGCGCTCGAAGTTGGTGCTGACCCATTGCTCCCCGGTTAGGCTGGATGGTGATTGCCAGCACGATAGGCGATGCTGGTCACTGGTGCTCCATGCGCCAGCATCGCTTCTTGTGACAAGGCGAGTCGTTCCTGCTTCATCAACTGCACTGCCTGGCGCAGCTCGGCACTCAAGCCTTGCTGGCGCTCCAAACGGGCCAGTTGTTCAAGCTGCTTGAAATACTCGCCCTCTTTACGGGACTTCTTGAGCTCGAGGGGGAAGACGGGGATGACGACTTGCTGCTGGCGCGCCGGAACGTCTGCAAAGACCCCCTGGGCTATCTCAAGGCCCGCCGCGTCGAAATCCACAAACAAGTGCAACGATATTCTGTCGGCCCAATCAGCCAGCAATGTTTTCAGCTCGCGGGCGCCTTGGTCATGGCCCCGATAGAGAATGAGGGTATTGTCGCGCAGTGCGTCTGGCAGCAGCGGCACGATCTGCCACCAGCGCTCCATCACTGCCCCATTTTCTACCACCAGCACGTGCTGGGTCTCGGGCGTCAGGATGAGCATGTCGCCGAGTACCGCGGGGAGAACGCCGGGCGGGCAAGGAAGCGGGAGAGCAGTATCCCCGGCCCGGATGGTCACCTCACCTTTGGTGTGCGCAACACGCTGGAGGGAAGAGAAGGCCTGGTGCGTGGAGATCTTCTCGTCCGGTAGGTGACCCGCCAGGCTCACCCGATCCTGATCCAGGTTGAGGTGAAGGCCGGCGTTATTGGTGAGTCGATCATAGACACGGCGGATACGATCGAGGTCGTGGGCCAGTAGCCGCAGCGTCCTTCCTTGAGGGGTGCCAATGCCATGCTCTTCATGAATGTGCCGCCACACCTGGCCCAGTCGCACCTGGTCGGTGGGCTGACGAAGGACGCGCTGGAGTACCTTGATCGTGTCCCTCATGCCGCGTGATGCCTTTCCAGAGAAAAAACGATGTCCTCCACCAAGCGGGTGCCATCATAAGTCCCCATTTGCCGCTCGGTCAGCTCGACCGGCACGACGACCTCACCGTTCTCCAGCCGCATGTTGTAACTCTCCCATAGTGCCAGCATCCAGAAATCGAGGGGCTCCTCGACATCGAGCTTGTAGTAGGCGTCGATGGCTGAGATTGGCTGTTGCGTCACGAGAGTCGGCAAGGCCTCAAAGAACCATTCCAGGGCATGTTCGAGCGGATCTTCAGGCTCGACCTCCTCGGCGCCACGCTGGTCGATCACCTCGACTCGCTCCGTGGAGACATTCGAATCGGTGAGCGCGCCGGGCTCGAGGCGACGCAACGCGTTCTCCGCGAGCTCATCAAGCTCCTCACGCTGTGAAGGGTCGTCTATGGCCGGGTGCGCTCGTATCTCAAGGGGCTCCACTCGGAAGAGGCTAGGCGACCGGCCATGGGCTTCATCGAGGATATCCTCGCCGGGGGTATATCGGGGATTGCGCTCGTAGTGCTGCAGCCAGGCATCGATGACATGGTTCTGTCGCTGCACTTCCTTGTCGTTCTGCAGCTTGGCCAGGTTATCGGTGAGCCGGTGGAGGGCATCCACCAGATTCGCTCTCAAGCGCGAGAGGCTGCGGGCCAGGATCTTGGTCAACAGGTACTGCAGCTCGCGGCTGAAGCGGGCGAGCTGCATCAAGTAGGACGGGGTCAGGGTATCGAGAAGCCGGTTAATGTTGCCGGCTTCATCCAACGCACGGCGGTTCTCCAGGATGCGCAGATCGATATCGGAGACCGTCGAAAAGCGATTATGGATATAGTGCGTGAAGCGGACCACGATGGCCTGGAGGGTGTTGATGAGGCTGGCAATGACTTCCTGGGCCTCGATCAGTTTCCGAGAGGCATCATCGGTCGCACCGTTGTCCCGGGCGACAAAATAGCTTTCCACGACGTTTTGGAGCTCGCGCACCAAGTCACTGACAGCACCGCTGGACGCCTGACGCTGATAGCTCTGGGTCACATGCGCCATCAAGTCTCCGACCACACGACTGACCTGTACGTGCGGGAGGTCCTCATCGAGGTGAAAGACCAGCTGGTGATGACGCAGGGCCTGAATCGTCTCGCGATTGTCAGGGGTGTCATAGATCACACCGCCGTGTTCGAGCGTTGCCTCGGCCAGCGCGTCGGTATACTTGGCCAAGGCCTTCATCGCATTTCGCGCATCATCAAGACGTGCCAAGGAAGAGCCCCTCTTGCCGTGGTTCGTTCAGCGCGGCCTCACGCTCCTCAGCGACGATGCCTTCACGCGCCATCACGAACTCGAGCTGATCCTGAAGCAAGGACCACTTGCCGGTGGCCTGGTAGATGGCTCCGGAACTGTCGATGGCCACTAGGTAGCCGAGCTTGCACAGTTTTTCGAGCAAGTGGCGCAGGCGGACCTTGGCATCGCGTGACTGGGACTGCACCTGAAAGCGGGTGGCGATGACTTCCAGCTCTTCCTGCATCATGGAAGAGTTTTCGATCGCGGCCAGCCACTCACTCTCGCGCACGACATCCTTCACCTTCAAAGGCTGCGAGGATGGCGAGGCTTGTCGAGACAGGCGCAACCAGCGCAAGAGAGCTTCCCAGTCACGCACCGCACTTTCGAATTGGTGGCGGATCCGATGCCGGACGCCACGCGACTCGGTATCCAGATAGACGCAGTAATACCCTGAGCCATCCCGGGTTTGTTCAAGCCCATGGCCGATCTCCGCCAAGTAATGACTCACCCGGTCCTGGCCTTCGAGTGTGCTGAGGTATTCGTGGGCCTCCTTGGCACTGACGGGGCACAGCACCTCGCCCCTCAAGAGCCCCTCTATGGCGGCGGCGAAACGGGGATCGTAGCTCATAGCGGATTCTCCATGTCGACCTGAGGAGCCAGGCCTGCAGGCGCCGAGGCGTCACTACTGCTCATGCCCAACAGCGGGTTATGGCCCTTGTCATGTTCGCGCGGGCGCATGATGCGAACCCCGCCGTCCTTGCTCAAGGAGACTTTTTGGGTGAAATGACGCTGCACATCACTGTGCAGTTTGGGCTGGGCACACAGCAGTGTGATGTTGTAGTCGGCCATCATGCGGAAGATCTTGGCCACGTTCTTCGGGTCGAGTTTGCCCAGCTCATCGATGGGCCAGGTGATGTTGACCTGTGGATCACGGCAGAGGTAGCGCGTCAGTCCGCTGAAGAGGATCAGGATGGCGATGTTGGATAGCCCCTCGCTGCTGGCCTTCTTCATGTCCTCATCACGGCGAATAGGCACTAAGCGCCCTTGTTCCCGGAACTGGATCTCGATGCTGACCAGGTTCTTGAGGTCGAAGGTCGCCATCTTGGCGGCCTTCAGGTCTTTGTCGACGTGGCTCATCGACGACAGCAGGGCGGTACTCGGCAGGCCGGCAAAGTTTTGCTGACCCCAGGCTTTCCATACCTGGGCAAACGCACTGAGGTTCTTCCAGAAGTCGTATTCGTGGATGTTCGAACGCACGACGACTTTCACATCACTGATCTCGGAGAACTCGTGCTGCGTGTTCAGCTGGGCTTCCAGCTCACGGCTGACTCGCGAGGTCATCGTGTCGAGGTTCTTGAGGTTCTCATGGTAGTAGGCGAGCTGCCCGCCGATACTGTGGATCGTTTCGTTGAGCGCGCTTTCGACCTGGGGGAGCGCTTCATCGACCAGCGCCTGAAGGTCCTGCATCAGCACGATGTACAGTGCCTCAGTGGCCTCAGGCAGCCCGGACTGCAAGCGCCGCGCCTCACTCATGCGGTCCCAGGTATCGTGAATCTGGGTTTCGGGGTGTTGCGCGATCAGGCTGCTGCTTTCGCGCGAGGCCTTGATGACATCCTGCTTCTGGCGGGTAGTGAACTCGATCAACCGGCGCATTTCGGTAGCCAGCTGCTCATCGCCCAGGGCCTCGCTGTTGGGCGCCAGCGCCTGACGGTCTGGAATCTCGATCACCGGGATCGACTCAAGCAGGCCGGTTGCGTTGTCACAAAGCCGCTGCCAGGACTCACACGTTTGCGAGGCGCCGTTGATGTTAGCTGCGACCTGCTGGCGCTCAGCCTCAAGGCGTTCCCGCTTGCTGTTATAGGCTTGCTGGGCATCGCTCAGTTCAAGCTCGGCTTTGTCTTGCGCGCGTTTCGCGTCGTGAAAGCTGCGCTCCTTCCGTGGCTTTTCCTCGACCATGAGGTTTTGCCACTGTTGGTAGGCGAAGACCTCATCGCGCATCGCCTCAGCCGCCTCTATCTCGTCGGTTAAGCGGGCGACTTCCGCTTTTTTCGCCTGTCGTGTGGCAATATCGATGCCCTCATCCGCCAGGGCCTGGTCACGGACCGCCTCCAGTTCGATAAGGCGCGAGGTGAGCGAGGCCTCGTGGTCCTCGCGACGCACCACTATCTGGTCTCGCCGCTCCTTTACAGCATCTTTTGCGCTGCCCTGATCGGCCTTCAGCTGCAGTTGCCGCGCCTTGTGGTCACGCTGCAGATGAAGGGAACGCTTCTCGGCCTCGAGTTTTTCTTTCTCGAGGCGATGGTTGGCGTCAGTCAGCTGGCCCGTGAGGGCCTGGTAGCGCTGGTTCCCGGCGCCTGTCACCTCCGCCTCAATGGCGCGATGGGTGGCCCGGCACTGAGATAACTGGTCCTCGGCGTTCTTGTGGCGCGATCGACTGAGGGTGACGCTCTGGGCGGTTTTCGCCTGCTTTTGCTGGGCCTCTTTCCACGCCTTCTCCTGACGGTCCACGTCTTTCTTGGCCGCTTCCAGTCGGTTGCTGGCGTGTTCCAGCAGTGCCATGAGTTCTTCGATGGTCCGCGCGTCGTCTGGGCGCTCCAGCCCGGCCAAGTCCAGCTCCAACCCAAAGGCCTGGGTCAGGTCTGGCGTACTCGACAGCCGGGGGTGCAAATCACGCCGCCGCAGCAGCCGCGGATCGATGAGCTTGCCAAGCCCATCGTGCCAATCAAGCCCGGAATTACGTAGGAACGCCAGCAGGGTCCCATCGGCCGGGTAGACCTGTCGCGTCAGCCGTTCGACGTCAGCGGATTGCAGATCTCTGGCGCTCTTTGCCTGAGTGAAGAGCCGTTCCGCCCGCTCGAGGGCCTGTGCTTCCTTTTCCTCGGCGTCGTTGGCCGCGTTCAGCTGTTGCAAGTGGCTGGCGACGAGCGCTTCGGCGCTCTGGGTACTCGACACCGCTTCCGCCAACCGTTCAGCCTCCTCCGGCGTGGGGTCCTTGGCGGTCGCGCGCTGCTCCTGAATCTCTTGGATGGCTGCCCGGAGCTCGTCCGCGCGCTGCGCATCGTGGGTGCGCAGATCGTCTTGCTCTTTGCGTATCTCGTCCTCGAGGGCGGCCTGTGCGGCATTGTGCGCCTCGTTCAAGTCCTGAAGCTCAGCGTTGGCGGCGTCGATACGCCGGGTGAAGTCCGCTTGCGCCTTGCCATGCTCCTCACGGACTTTGTTGACCTGGGCGTGGTAGGTTTCTTCGATCCGTGTGGCTGAGGCCGACATGTAGGCCAGCGCGTCCTCCGCCCCCTTCAGCGCTTTTCGCAGCGAGGGCAGGTCATCGAGGCGCTGTTGCCAGGTGTCGATGTCCTTGGCATCCCATGCCTCCTGCTCCTTCTCCTGCCCGAGAAGCCAGCTTTCGGCGGCCTGGGCCTCGCTGCGCTGCTGGCTGATGATGCCATTCAGCTCTTCCCGCCGTTCATCAAAGCGCTTACGGGTCTCTTCGAGGTTGTCATCGAGCTCCCGACGCTGAGCCTCTAGCGTGTTGAGTTGCTCCTTCTTACTCGCTATCGCCTGTTCCAGGCCGCTAAGCGTGCTCGTGATCGCCTCTCGGCTGTCCTGAAGGGCCAGGTGGGTTTCAAGCGCCTTGCGGAGTCGCGGCTCATGCTGCTTGAACTTCTCCAGGCTTTCGACGTTCTGCCACAAGTCGGCGTTCTTGTGGTGGGTCGGGGGATCACTGATATCGATACGGTCTCGCAGCATGGTGTCGATCACCATGTCCTCGAGACTCGACACGAGGCGCGATTTGTCCAGCACCACGGCCGTCAGTTGCTCGATGTGCTGCATCCTCCCCAGACCATCACCGAGGCTAAAGCGTCGTGCATCCTCGTGACGGCTGAACTTGGCGGCTTTCTTCCGGCGCCGTTTCCCGCTGGCATGGACGTCGTTCTGAATGATGGAGCGATAGTCCATGACGCTATTGATCTGAGAGCTGACCGCGCACCCCATGCCCGGCAGGGCATCACCGACGATGCTGTGGGCCGCCTCGCCCGCAGCAAAGCGTTCGCTTAGGTCGGAATGAAACAGCGTCTCGTCGGCCGCCCCTTCCACGAACCGGTAGGCCAGTTGCCCACCGGAGCGGCGATACAGGATCGAGCAACAGCAGGCGCCATCGCGCCGGCGATACTCGAACACCACCATGCTCTGGTGGTTGGGCAGGTAGTAGTCGGCAAAGCTGACCTTGTTCGCCGCCCGCTCGACCATCGCCCCCGGGTCCTGGCCGTAAAAGACGGGGATCAACTTCAGTGCCGAGGTCTTGCCCGCCCCGTTGGTGCCCTGCACGTTGGTGTGGCCATCACAATCGATCCGGGAACGCTTCCCGTGAAAGATGGAGTGGTGAAGGATGATGGCTGTCAGTCCGGACATCGGAGGGATCCCTGCGCCAAGTGAGATGGATATGCGCTTCACATTTACTCTCTGAAGTCTAACAGAGGTCTCGCTCGCCTCGGGGCTGCGGTGAGGTAGGCAGGCGTTATCACTTTTTACCGGGTACGAGACACTCTATCGCCATGGCGATACAAAGCCGTAATGCCAACCCTGTGACGGTGTTACAGGCTGATCGGCTTCAGACGCCACCGCCTTTCCTTGGCACGCGGGTTCGTATCAAATCGCGACATGTTCGTTTTCGCGCATCGTGCCTCGCAAGTGCCCGGGACCCATGGTCATCGCGTTGGGCTAGACAAAAGTTTAATACCGAATAAAAGCGTTTTTTTTCATATGCTTGCGTGAGTCATTGCGACGTTGGAGCAGGGAGCGCTGATATTTTCGCTTGGCGACATTTGTGTTTGAAAGTGAATCTCGACTACGTTGGATGGACGAGTCCTCGCACTCGCCACATAACAACGACACTTCGAGATCCGTATGTCCCTGATCCTAGACAACATCGATCATGTGGTCGGTGGCTCCTTACATATCGCGGGCGTGAACCTGGAGCTCGGGCCCGGCTCCTTCAACGTCCTGCTGGGACGTACCCTGTCGGGCAAGACCACCCTGATGCGGCTGATGGCCGGGCTGGACGTGCCCAGCAAGGGCCGCATCCTGATGAACGGTGAAGACGTTACTGGCCGCTCGGTGCGCAAGCGCAACGTCTCCATGGTCTATCAGCAGTTCATCAACTATCCGGCCCTCTCCGTCTTCGACAATATCGCCTCGCCCCTGAAGCTAGCCCGGGTGCCGCGGGCCGAGATCGATCGCAGGGTGCGCGAGGTGGCCGAGATGCTGCACATCGAACATCTTCTCGACCGCCTGCCGCTGGAACTCTCCGGCGGCCAGCAGCAGCGCACCGCCATGGGGCGGGCGCTGGTCAAGGATGCCGACGTGGTGCTCTTCGACGAGCCGCTGGTCAACCTGGATTACAAGCTTCGCGAGGAGTTTCGCGACGAGCTGCGCAGCGTGTTCAGCGAACGCAACTGCATCGCCGTCTATGCGACCACCGAACCCGCCGAGGCGCTGGCGCTCGGCGGAAACACCGCCGTGCTCCACGAGGGCCGCCTGCTGCAATACGGGCGCACCGAGGACGTTTACCACCGCCCGCGGGATATCCTCGCCGCCGAGATGTTCTCCGAGCCGCCGATCAACATCGTGCACGGCCTCATCTCCGGCGATGAGGTGACCTTCGACGAGCGCACGCACTTCCCCCTCAACGACGACCTGCGCTCGCTGCCCCCCGGGGAGTACCGCTTCGGCGTGCGTGCCTCGCACATCTCGCTCGCGCCCCGGGCCAAGGACGACATCGAGGTGCAGATGATCGTCGACCTGGCCGAGATCAGCGGCTCCGAGACCTTCCTGCACGTGCATAACGACCGCTTTCACATGACCGTTCACCTGGGGGGCGTTCACGAGTTCGACGTCGATGCTCCCGTGACGCTCTACTTCCCGACCCACAAGGTCTATGCCTTCGATCGCCACGGCGACGTGGTGCATATCCCGACGCACCTGGGGGGCGTGTGACATGGCCGAGATCACCCTGAAGTCGCTGGCCCACACCTATCTGCCGAACCCTTCGTCGCCCGAGGACTATGCCATCCGCGAGATGGATCACGTCTGGCATCAGGGGGGCGCCTACGCGCTGCTCGGGCCTTCCGGCTGCGGCAAGTCGACCCTGCTCAACATCATCTCCGGCCTGCTGGAACCCTCCAGCGGCGAGGTGCTCTTCGATGGGGAGGTGGTCAACGCCCTGCCGCCCGAGGCGCGCAATATCGCCCAGGTTTTCCAGTTTCCCGTCATCTACGACACCATGACCGTCTACGACAACCTGGCCTTCCCGCTGCGTAACGTGAAGACGCCAGAGGCCAGGGTCCACGAGCGAGTGATGGAGGTCGCCGAGGTGCTCGAGCTGACCGGTCAGCTCAAGCGCAAGGCGAAGAATCTCTCCGCCGACGAGAAACAGAAGGTCTCCATGGGTCGGGGGCTGGTTCGCGAAGACGTCTCGGCCATCCTCTTCGACGAGCCGCTGACCGTCATCGACCCGCAGCTCAAGTGGAAGCTGCGCCGCAAGCTCAAGGAGATCCACCAGCGCTTCGAGATCACCATGGTCTACGTGACCCACGATCAGCTCGAGGCCTCCACCTTCGCCGACAAGATCGCCGTGATGTACGAGGGCCAGGTGGTGCAGTTCGGCACGCCTCGTGAGCTCTTCGAGACTCCCAATCACACCTTCGTCGGCTATTTCATCGGCAGCCCCGGCATGAATTTCCTGACAGTCACGACCCACCAGGGGCGGGTGATGGCTGGCGAGACACTGCTCGAGGTGGGTAAGGGGGTCCATGATGCCGTGGCCGGGGCGCGCTCGGACAACGTCAAGCTCGGCATTCGCCCGGAATTCATCGAGGTCCACGAACAGCCCGTCGTCGGCGCCATGGAGGCCCGGGTGCAGCACGCCCAGGATCTCGGCACCTACTCGATCGTCTACCTGACGCTGGGCGGCACGCCCCTCAAGGCGCGCATCGAGGAGGGCCAGACGACCCCGAGCGGCCGCGCCTGGCTGCGCTTCCCCGACGATCGCCTCGGCCTGTACGTCGACGAGTTCCGCGTGGAGTTCGACCATGAATAAAGTCTACAACAACCGGGCCTGGTGGCTGATCCTGCCCATGCTGGCGCTGGTGGCCTTCTCGGCGGTGATCCCGCTGATGACCGTGGTGAACTACTCGGTGCAGGACGTTTTCGATGCCAACACGCGCTTCTTCACCGGCACCGAGTGGTTCAAGGAGATGCTCAACGACCCGGCCCTGCAGGCGGCCGTGCTGCGCCAGTTCGCCTTCTCGCTGACGGTGCTGGCCATCGAGGTGCCGCTGGGCATCGGCATCGCCCTGATCATGCCCAAGAAGGGCTGGCAGGCCTCCGCCGTGCTTATACTGGTGACCATGCCGCTGCTGATCCCCTGGAACGTGGTGGGCAGCATCTGGCAGATCTTCACCCGCGGCGACATCGGCCTGATGGGCTGGAGCCTGCGCGAGCTGGGCTACGGCTACAACATCACGGCGAGTCCGGTGGATGCCTGGGCGACCATCGTGCTGATGGACGTCTGGCACTGGACGCCGCTGATCGCGCTGCTCTGCTATAGCGGCCTGCGCTCGATTCCCGATGCCTACTACCAGGCCGCGCGCATCGATCGCGCCTCGAAGTGGGCGGTGTTCCGCTTCATCCAGCTGCCCAAGCTCACCAACGTGCTGGTGATCGGCGTGCTGCTGCGTTTCATGCACTCCTTCATGATCTACGCCGAACCCTTCGTGCTCACCGGCGGCGGGCCCGGCAGCTCCACCACCTTCCTGAGCCAGTCGCTGACCACCATGGCGATCGGCCAGCAGGACCTGGGGCCCTCGGCCGCCTTCTCGCTGATCTACTTTCTGATCATCCTGCTGGTCACCTGGGTCTTCTACACCGCGATCATGAACATGCAGAAAGACAGCCACCAACAGGAGGCCCGCGATGAGTGATTCCTTGCCCACGACCCCGGATGCCGTGCGCAAGCGTGCCGCCGCGGCCGACAACCGTCGTCGCCGCCGGGCACGCCCGGCCTCCCGTCAATGGCGCCGTCGGGGCCTGATGACGGCCTACATCGTCTTCGTGCTGCTGCCGATCTACTGGCTGCTCAACATGTCCTTCCAGTCCAACACCGAGATTCTCGGCGGGCTGACCCTGTGGCCCGAGGACTTCACCCTGGAGCACTACGCCAAGATCTTCACCGAGCCCAGCTGGTACATGGGCTACGTGAACTCGATCACCTACGTGCTGATGAATATGCTGATCAGCATCGCGGTGGCGCTGCCCGCGGCCTACGCCTTCAGCCGCTACCAATTCATCGGCGACAAGCACCTGTTCTTCTGGCTGCTGACCAACCTGATGGCGCCGCCCGCGGTCTTCCTGCTGCCGTACTTCCAGCTCTATTACACGGTGGGGCTCTTCGATACTCATATCGCCGTGGCCCTGGCCCACTGCCTGTTCAATATCCCGCTGGCGGTGTGGATCCTCGAGGGCTTCATGAGCGGCGTACCCAAGGAGATCGACGAGACCGCCTTCATCGACGGCTATAGCTTCCCGCGCTTCTTCGTGAAGATCTTCATTCCGATGATCAGCTCGGGGATCGGCGTGACGCTGTTCTTCCTGTTCATGTTCTCCTGGGTCGAGCTGCTGCTCGCCAGCACCCTGACCTCCACCGGCGCCCAGCCCATCGCCTCGGTGATGACCCAGACCAAGGGGGCCTCGGGCATCGACTGGGGCACACTGGCCGCGGCCGGCACCCTGACCATCCTGCCCGGCATCGTGGTGGTCTACTTCGTGCGCAATCATATCGCCAAGGGCTTCGCCCTGGGCCGGACCTGAGGAGGGCGCGACATGGAATGGATGGTCTGGACCACGCCTACCACCGTCTTCTTCGTGGTCATCGCCGCCATGCTGGTCGGCATGACGGCCTGGGAGGTGGCCTCGCCGACGGTCGAGCGCAAGGGCTTCCTGCCGATCGCCACCACCCGCGGCGATCGCCTCTTCATCGGGCTGCTCACTGCCGCCTACATCCACTTGCTGGTCGTGGGCTTCACCCCGCTCAGCATCTGGCTGGCCCTGGCCGCATCGTTTCTGTGGCTACTGATCCTGATGCGCTGGGGCTGACTTCAACGCCATGCAATCGTGATATGGAAACCAAGGTTCATGGACGCATGACCACAACCAACGAGGTCAACATGACAGCAATAACAATACGACGCTCACTGGTGGCGGCCAGCATCATGCTGGCCAGCGCCTCCCTGCACGCCGACAACCACGATGCCCGGGCGATCGCCAAACGGCTGATCGATGAGCATTTCCAGGATTCGACGCTGTCTCGCGATCAGCAGATCGAGGAACTGCTGTGGTTCGCCAAGGCGGCCGAGCCCTTCCGCGGCATGGAGATCAACACCGTGGCGGAGGGCCTGACCACGCACATCTACGAGCGTGATGTGCTGGCCGAGGCCTTCAGCGAGCTCACCGGCATCGAGGTGACCCACAACATCATCGGTGAGGGGGATGTGGTCAACAACATGCAGACCCAGATGCAGTCGGGTCGCAACATCTACGATGGCTACGTCAACGACTCCGACGCCATCGGTACCCATATCCGTTACGGCACGACCGTCAACCTCTCCAACGCCATGGAGAACGAGTGGGCCGACTATACGTTGCCGACCCTGGATCTCGACGACTTCATCGGCCTGCAGTACGGCACCGGGCCCGATGGCAGCCTTTACCAGCTGCCCGACCAGCAGTTCGCCAACCTCTACTGGTTCCGCTATGACTGGTTCCAGCGCGAGGACCTGCAGGACCAGTTCCGCGAGCTTTATGGCTACGACCTGGGCGTGCCGACCAACTGGACGGCCTATCAGGACATCGCCGAGTTCTTCACCGAGCACGTCGGTGAGATCGACGGCACCAAGGTCTATGGCCACATGGATTACGGTCGCCGCGATCCGTCGCTGGGCTGGCGCTTCCACGACTCCTGGCTCTCCATGGCCGGCATGGGGAGTACCGGCGTGCCGTTTGGCAACCCGGTCGACGACTGGGGCATCCGCGTCAATGAGCAGAGCGAGCCGGTGGGGGCGAGCGTCAGCCGCGGCGGGGCCACCAACTCCCCGGCCTCGGTCTTTGCCGTGACCAAGATGGTCGACTGGCTCGAGCAGTACGCGCCGCCCGAGGCCAGCGGCATGACCTTCGGCGAGGCGGGGCCGGTGCCGGCCCAGGGCCAGATCGCCCAGCAGATGTTCTGGTACACCGCCTTCACTGCGGACATGACCGATCCTGCCCTGCCGGTCACCGACGAGGAGGGCAATCCCAAGTGGCGCATGGCGCCGTCACCCACCGGCCCCTATTGGGAGGAGGGCTCGAAGGTCGGCTATCAGGACGTGGGCTCCTGGACCTTCTTCGACTCCACCCCCGAGGATCGCCGCACCGCGGCCTGGCTGTTCGCCCAGTTCACCACCGCCAAGACGGTGTCGCTCGAGAAGCTGATGGCGGGCCTCACGCCGATCCGCGAATCCGACATCTTCTCCGAGCAGATGACCGAGATGGCACCCAAGCTCGGTGGCCTGGTCGAGTTCTATCGCAGCCCCAACGAGTCGAACTGGACGCCGTCCTCCACCAACGTGCCGGACTATCCGCGCATGGCGCCGCTGTGGTGGCAGAACTTGGCGCCGGCGGTCAGCGGCGACATCTCGCCCCAGGAGGGCCTCGACAACCTGGCCGCGGACCTCGACAGCATCATGGCGCGCCTGGCGAGGGCCAAGGTCTTCGCGACCTATTCCCCCAACCTCAACGAGGAGCGTGATCCCGAGTACTGGCTTTCCCAGCCCGGATCGCCCAAGGCCGAGCTGGACAACGAGATGCCCCAAGGCACCACCGTGCCCTACGACCAGATGATGGAGGAGTGGATGGCCGCCGGCTCGCGCGAATGATCGGCATGCGGGTCGCCTGACCCGCTCAGCCTGGCGCCGGGCTCACCCGGCGCCGAGTCAGAACGTGTGACCGGTTGCCTGAACGGGACCTGAGGCCCCGCTCGGTGCGCGCCGAGCGGGGCCTTTCGCTTCGATACGAGGTGTTTCGACACCCGGTGCTTCGAAAAAAGGGCCAGACATGCAACTCAGAGAGAACAACCTCAGCAAGCTTCCCGAGCGGGTCTTCGATGCGCTGATCGTCGGCGCCGGCATCAACGGCGCCGCCGCCGCCGCCGCGCTTAGCGGCAAGGGCGCTCGGGTGGCGCTGATCGACCGCGGCGACTTCGCCGGCAGCACCAGCATGCACTCCTCCAACCTGGTATGGGGGGGCATCAAGTACATGGAGAGCGGCGACTTCGCGCTGGTGCGCAAGCTCTGCAAGAGCCGCAACCACCTGATCGAGAGCTACCCCTCCACGGTGCAGGAGATTCGCTTCCTGACCACGATCAACAAGGGCTTTCGCCATCATCCCCTCTACCCCTGGGCCGGCACCTGGCTCTACTGGCTGATGGGCAGCGCCTTCACCCGGCGGCCGAACTTCCTGCGACCCGGCGGCATCAAGGCGCGGGAGCCGATCATCGACACCGAGCAGGCGCAGGGCGGCTTCGAATATTCCGATGCCTACCTGCACGACAACGATGCCCGCTTCGTCTTCAACTTCGTGCGCGGGGCGCTGGATTTCGGCACCGTGGCGGCCAACTACGTCGAGTCGATGGGCGCACGGCGCGAGGGCGATCTATGGGTCACCCAGATGCGTGATCGCATGGACGGCCACACCTTCGAGGTGCGCTCGAAGGTGCTGATCAATGCCGCCGGGCCCTGGGTCGATCAGCACAACAGCCTCTCGGGGCAGCAGACCGACCATCGGCATGTCTTCTCCAAGGGCATCCATCTGATCGTGCCGCGGCTGACCGACAGCAAGCGGGTGCTGGCCTTCTTCGCCGACGATGGCCGGCTGTTCTTCGTGATCCCCATGGGGCCGCGCACCTGCATCGGCACCACCGATACCCGGGTCGAGAAGCCCGAGGTCGGGGCCACCGAGGACGATATTCGCTTCGTGCTCGACAACATCAACACCCGCCTCGCCCTGGAGAAGCCCCTGGGCAAGGCAGACATCATCGCCACCCGCTGCGGCGTGCGTCCGCTGGCGGTGAAGCCCAGCGGCGGCGACGACCGGGACTTCCTCAACCTGTCACGCAAGCACGCCATCGATATCGATGCCGAGATGGGTCACCTGAGCATCTTCGGCGGCAAGCTCACCGACTGTCTCAACGTCGGCGAGGAGGTCGTCGAGGAGGTGGCGCGGCTCGGCGTCGAGATCCCCTATCCGGACGTTCGCTGGTACGGCGAGCCGGATGCCTCTGTGCGCGAGGCCTTCATGCACCAGGCGCGGCTGATGGACCTGGATGCCATGACCGGGGAGGGCGCTTCGGAGCCGCTGAGCACCCGCCTGTGGCGCCGCTACGGCGCCCAGGCGCTCGAGCTGCTGGAAGACATCCGCCAGGACCCCCGCCAGGCGGAGGTGCTCATCGAGCACACCGAATACCTGCGCTGTGAGCTCAAGCTGGCCAGGCGCCGCGAGATGGTGACCAGGCTCGAGGACTTCCTGAGGCGCCGCTCGAAGATCTCGCTGGTCGTCCCAGAACACACCATCCGGCGCTCCCCGGGCCTGCGCGAGGCCTGCGACATCCTCTTCGACGATCAGGCCGAGGCGCGACTCCAGGAGTATCTGGCGACCGCCTCGCCGGAGTTCGCGGGGCTCGAGCGTGAGGGGCGGGGGTAGGGTCAGGGGCAAGGGTAGGCGGGGTCCCAAGCCGTGGAGAGGCTGGTAGAATGCCGCGCAGCTCGACTGCCCCTCCCCGGATTTGATGGAGTCCACGACCATGAATGACCAGACGGCGGCCTCGCCCCTGCCGACCGAAAGCCCGCTTCGCACCCTGCTGACCGGGGCGCAGATGCTCTTCGTCGCCTTCGGCGCCCTGGTACTGGTGCCGCTGCTCACCGGCCTCGATCCCAACGTGGCGCTGTTCACCGCGGGCATCGGCACCCTGATCTTCCACGGCGTCACGCGGGTCAGCGTGCCAGTCTTTCTGGCCTCGTCGTTCGCCTTCATCGCGCCCATCCAGAGTTCGGTGGCCAACTACGGCATTCCCGCCACCCTCGGCGGGCTGATGGTCGCGGGCCTGGTCTACGTGGTGATCTCCCAGTTCGTGCGCCTCAAGGGCACCGCCTGGCTGCATCGCCTGCTGCCGCCGGTGGTGGTGGGGCCGGTGATCATGGTGATCGGCCTGGCGCTGGCGCCGGTGGCGGTGAACATGGCCACCGGCGAGACCAGTGAGGCCATCGGTTACGGCACCGCCATCTTCCTCTCCATGGCGAGCCTTCTGGTCACGCTGGTGCTGGCGGTGTTCGGGCGCGGCCTGATTCGGCTGATCCCGATCATGGGCGGCATCCTCACCGGCTACGCGCTGGCGACGCTGATGGGCGTGGTGGACTTCACGCCGGTGCATGAGGCGGCCTGGCTGGCGCTGCCGTCGTTTACCGCGCCGAGTTTTCACTGGGCGGCGATCCTGTTCATGATTCCGGTGGCCATCGCCCCGGCGGTGGAGCACATCGGCGACATGGTCGCCATCGGCTCGGTGACCCGCAAGAACTACCTGGAGAAGCCCGGCCTGCATCGCACCCTGCTGGGCGATGGCCTGGCCACCGCCGCCGCGGCGATCTTCGGCGGGCCGCCCAACACCACCTATTCCGAGGTCACCGGTGCGGTGACCCTGACCCGTGCCTTCAACCCCTGGATCATGGTGACCACCGCCTGCATCGCCATCGTGCTGGCCTTCGTCGGCAAGCTTGGCGCGCTGCTGCAGACCATCCCGGGGCCGGTGATGGGCGGCATCATGACGCTGCTGTTCGGCTCCATCGCCGTGGTGGGCATGAACACCCTGGTACGGGCCGGCAAGCCGCTCACCGCGCCGCGTAATCTGGTGGTGGTGTCCTTGGTGCTGGTCTTCGGCATCGGCGGCATGCAGTTCGGCAACGGCCAGTTCACCCTGCAGGGCGTCAGCCTCGCCGCGCTGGTCGGCATCGTGCTGAACTGGGTGCTGCCCCGCGCCGAGGAGGAGTGATTTCCCCGAGATAGGCCCATGGCGTGATCATCAGGGCGCTTGCCGCCGCGATCGAGGAAACGTTTCAACACGGCATGCCGCCCCGTCGGGGCCCGGATGAGGGCACTTGACCCGTATCAGGGTACCGGCCCTGCTGGCTTGCCCGGCATGGCACCCGTGAGCGGGCTAAGGCATCATGGAGACTGATACCATCGATTCGCCAGGAGAGCCCATGATCACCCGAGAAGCGCTCACCGGCATGATCCTGGCCGGCGGCCAGGGCCGCCGAATGGGCGGTCGCGACAAGGGGCTCGAGCCCTTCGCCGAGCGGCCGCTGGTGGCCCATGTCCACGAGCGACTGGCAGGTCACGTCGCCGAGGTGCTGATCAACGCCAACCGCAATGTCGAGCGCTATCGGCCGCTGGCCGATCGCGTGGTGACCGACGCCGAGGGTGGCTATCAGGGCCCGCTGATGGGCATCTACTCGGGCCTGCGTGCCGCGACCACCCCCTGGCTGGTGGTGGTGCCCTGCGACACCCCGGCGCTGCCCGGTGATCTGGTCGCGCGCCTGGTCGCCGGCATTGGTGAGAATGACGGCGAGCACGACATCGCCGTGGCCTTCGATGGCGAGCGCCTGCACCCGGTGGTGGCGCTGATCCGCACCTCGCTGGCCGATGACCTGGCCGCGGCCCTGGCCGACGGCGAGCGCAAGATCGACCGCTGGTACGCGCGCCACGCCTGGTGTCGGGTGGACGTCAGCGACTGCCCCGACGCCTTCGCCAACCTCAATACCGATGACGAGAAACAGCGCCTGGAGCGCGCCCTCGGCGAGGCGGCCCGGGCGACGCGACCGTTGACGAGAGTGAACCCATGAGCGAGCGCGTGCCGGAACGCCTGCCCTTCAACGACGATCTCCCGGTGCTCGGCATTGCCGCCTGGAGCGGCACCGGCAAGACCACCCTGCTGGAGCAGCTGCTGCCCGCCTTGCGGCGCCGCGGTCTCGGCGTGGCGGTGATCAAGCATGCCCATCACGCCTTCGACGTCGACCAGCCCGGCAAGGATAGCCATCGCCTGCGCCAGGCCGGTGCCTCGCCCATGGTCGTCGCCTCCCGGGCGCGGGTGGCGCTGATGATGGAGACCCCGGATCGCGAGGAGGCCGACCTGGCCGCGCTCATCGAGATGGTGCGCCCCCAGCGTCCCGATCTGGTGCTGGTGGAGGGCTTCAAGGCCTGGCCGCTGCCCAAGCTGGAACTCTATCGGCCCGAGGTGGGCAAGCCGCTGCAGGTCGCCGAGGACCCTTGGGTGCGGGCCGTGGCGAGCGATGCGTCGCTCGCGCTGCCCGAGGGCGTCGAGGCGCTGGACCTCAACGACCTCGAGGCGCTCGCCGACTGGATTGCCGCCTGGCCCGCCCGCTGGCCGGCCTGCCAGTGTCCGCGCGAGGAGGTGCTGTCATGACGCTCTCCTGTTTCGATCTCGGCGAGCGGATGCTGACGGTGGCGGAGGCGGGCGAGCGCCTGGCGACCCTGATCGAGGCGCCGCTGCCCGCCGAGCGGGTCGAGCTATCCGATCTTCACGGCCGCGTGCTGGCCGAGGATGCCGTCTCGCCCATCGACGTGCCGCAGAATACCAACGCCGCCATGGACGGCATCGCCCTGGCCTGGCCCAGTGAGCCCGCGTGGCCCGGCGAGTGGCGCCTGGTCGGCGAGGTGCTCGCCGGCGGGCAGCGCGGCGAGGCGCTGGCGGCCGGCGAGTGCGTGCGCATCACCACCGGCGCCCCGCTGCCGCCGGGGGCCGATACCGTGATCATGCGTGAGCAGCTCATCGAGGCGCTCGATGTTCAGCCGTTCAACGAAGAGCAGGGCGAGGCCGTGGTAATCGACCGTCCCGAGCGCGTCCGCCGCGGCCAACACGTGCGGCAGGCCGGGGAGGATATATCCCGTGGCCAGCGGGCGCTTGCCGCCGGCACGCGGCTGGGCGCCGCCGAGCTGGGGCTGCTGGCCTCGCTGGGCCTGGCCGAGGCCTGGGTCCAGCGTCGGCCGCGGGTTGCCGTGTTCTCCACCGGTGACGAGGTCACCGCCCCGGGTGCGACGCTGCCGCCCGCCGGTATCTATGATGCCAATCGCCATACCCTGGCGGGGCTGCTGCTTGAGCAGGGCGCCGAGCCGGTAGACCTCGGTATCCTGCCCGACGATCGTGAGGCCATGGAGGCCGCGCTTGGCGAGGCCGCCGCAAACGCCGACATGGTGATCACCAGCGGCGGCGTCTCGGTGGGTCATGCCGATTTCACCCGGGCGGCGCTGGAGACGGTCGGTCGCCTGGCGTTCTGGCGCATCGCCATTCGCCCCGGGCGCCCCATGGCCTGCGGTCTGCTGGGCGAGCGCGGCGTGCCCTTCCTGGGGCTGCCGGGTAATCCCGTGGCGGTGATGGTCACCTTCCTGCAGTTCGTGGCCCCGCTGCTGGCCCGGATGCAGGGGCGAGGGGCCGTTGGCCCCCTTAGGCTCACCGCCGTTGCCGACGAGGCCCTGAAGAGCCGCCTCGGCCGTACCGACTTCCTGCGTGGCATCTTTCATACCGCCGACGATGGTCGCCTGCACGTGCGCAGTACCGGCGCTCAGGGCTCCGGCATCCTCTCCTCGATGGTGGCGGCCAACTGCCTGATCGAGCTCGCCGACGACCGGGAGGGCGCGGCCCCCGGCGAGGCGGTGAGCATCCAACCCCTTCACCGATTGCCTTGAGGCGCCGACTCCCCATGTCCATGACCGACCAGCCCATGACCAACCCGTCCCTGACTCATCTCAACGCCCGCGGCGAGGCCCACATGGTCGATGTCGCCGACAAGCCGGAGAGTCGCCGGGAAGCCTCGGCCTCCGGACTCATCCGCATGCGGCCCGCGACCCTGGCGCTGCTCGCCGAGGGCGGGCTGCCCAAGGGCGACGTGCTGGCCACGGCGCGCATCGCCGGCATCCAGGCCGCCAAGCGCACCCACGAGCTGATTCCCCTCTGTCACTCCCTGGCGCTGTCCAAGGTCGCCATCGATTTCGAGCTCGATGAGCCGAACGCCTGCGTCCACGTCACCGCGACCTGCCGCCTCAATGGCCGCACCGGCGTGGAGATGGAGGCCCTGACCGCGGTCTCCGTGGCCTGCCTGACGCTCTACGACATGTGCAAGGCCGTGGACAAGGACATGGAGATCGGTGCCATCCACCTGGAGGCCAAGACCGGCGGCAAGTCTGGCGACTATCGGCGCCATGAGGCCCCGGCGACCGCGGCCTCCGTCATCGAGGCCGCCACGGCGCCCATCGTCACCGGAGAGGGCGCCGCCGGCGAGGTTTCGGTGGGCGTGCGCTGCGATATCGCCAGCCCCTGCATTCGGGTCAAGTGCCTGGCCGAGCTGCGCGAGCGCCTCGGGGTCGGCGACGTCTCGGTGCCCTTCCATGACCTGCCAAGTGCCGATGTGGCGGGTCTCAAGGCGGCGCTCAAGTCGCAGGATCCGTGCTTCGAGGGACTCGACCAGGGGCGCGTGCTGTGCGCCGTCAATCAGGTGATGGCCGGCGATGCCACGCCGTTGACCGAGAACGACGAGGTCGCCTTCTTTCCCCCGGTCACCGGAGGCTGAGCGATGATACGCGTGCAGCAGGAGAGCTTCGATGTCGGCGCCGAGCAGCGTGCCATCCTCGACGGTCGCAGCGACATCGGAGCGGTAGTCAGCTTCACGGGGCTGGTGCGCGACTTCAACGAGCGCCCCGAGGTGCAGGCGCTGACCCTCGAGCACTATCCGGGGATGACCGAGGCCGCCCTCGAGGCGATCGTGCAGGAAGCCGAGGGTCGCTGGTCGCTTCAGGGGGTGAGCGTGATTCACCGGATTGGACGCCTGGCCCCCGCGGACCCTATCGTGTTGGTAGTGGTCGCCAGCGCCCATCGACGCGCCGCCTTCGAGGCCTGCGACTTCATCATGGACTATCTCAAGACCCGCGCTCCCTTCTGGAAGAAGGAGCACACGGCCAGCGGGGACTACTGGGTGTCAGAACGCGACGGTGATCATGACGATGCCCGTCGCTGGGAGTACTCTTAATGACCGATGAGCTGATCGACGATTTCGGCAGGCGGGTGAGCTACGTGCGCATCTCGGTCACCGATCGCTGTGACTTTCGCTGCGTCTACTGCATGAGCGAGGAGATGACCTTTCTCCCCCGGGCTCAGGTGCTGACCCTCGAGGAACTGGCGACGGTGGCACGCGCCTTCACCGAGATGGGCGTGGAGAAGATCCGCCTGACCGGGGGCGAGCCCCTGGTGCGTCGCGACATCGATCGTCTGGTCGATGATATCGGCGCGCTGCCCGGCCTCAAGGATTTCGCCATGACCACCAATGGCGCGAGCCTGCCGAAATTCGCCGGACGCCTGCGCGACGGGGGCCTGAAGCGACTCAATATCAGCCTCGATTCGCTAGACCCCGAGCGCTTCCGTCGGCTGACCCGTACCGGCGATCTGCACAAGGTCATCGCGGGTATTCGTGCCGCCCGAGAGGCTGGTTTCGAGCGTATCAAGCTCAACGCGGTGATCCTCAAGGGACGCAACGACGACGAAGTGATCGACCTGGTCGACTTCGCGCGTGCCGAAGGGCTCGATATCAGCTTCATCGAGGAAATGCCGCTGGGCGATGTTTCCGACCACTCCCGGGCCGAAACCTTCTGCTCGAGCGATGAGGTCCAGGAACGTATCCAGACGCGCCATGAGCTGATTCCCACTACCGAATCGACGCTCGGGCCGTCCCGCTACTTCATGATGCCCGACAGCGAATCGCGGGTCGGCTTCATCTCGCCCCACAGCCACAACTTCTGCGATACCTGCAATCGGGTGCGCGTCACGGTGGAGGGGCGTCTGCTGCTGTGCCTCGGCAACGAACACTCCGTGGATTTGCGCGCCGTCCTGCGTCGCTATCCGGGGGATATCGAGGCCGTGAAGTCGGCGATCGTCGCGGCCATGCCATTGAAGCCCGAGCGTCATCACTTCACCACCGATGGTGACGTCCAGGTGGTGCGCTTCATGAACATGACCGGCGGCTGACGCGCCCTGGGGTGCAGTCGGGCGATGCCTGCGGGAATTTTCGGGCGACACTTCGGTGTCGCCCGCTGCTTTTTGCGTCCGTTAATGGCCAAGCGTCCTTGGGATTTTCGGTCTTCCGAGGGAGTCGTTTAACGATCATTTCGCGCCGCTAGATCCTCGCCTTTGCTCCAACACTTCTTGCCAATGTGGTATCAGTGCATATACTTTTGACGTGTCATTAATGGTTGCCACTTTCCAACATTCGGCATGGAGACCGCCAATGTCCAGCGAAACCCTGGAGCGTATCGCCCGCAACAAGAACGTGGCTCGTGCCGCGGCACGCCAGCTCAGCATGGAGCAGCTGCACAAGCTGGCCGAGGTCATCGGAGAGGTCATCGAGCAGAAGAAGGACGAGGAAGTTCAGCGCCAGGAAGAGGAAGCCGAGAAGGCCAGGAAGCTCGCCGAGATTCGCGAGCAGATCAACGAGGCCGGCCTTTCCCTGGATGATCTGGTGACCGAACAGCCCACCCGCAAGCGCGGTCGTCCGCCGAAGAACGGCAGCAAGTCGTGAGCCCCTTTCCGCCGCGCCTTTTTCTCCAGGCGCGGTGGTGACTTTCTACGCGTTTCCAACCGACCGCTCCCACAATAAACCGGCCTTACTCTCCCGGCATCTCCGCCTCCACGGCGAGGATCTGCAGGTGGACCTCGGGGACGCGATGCAGATGATCGGCCAGCCAGCCGAGCAGGCGGGGCTGCAGCGCCAGACGCAATTCCGCCAGGGAATCCACCTCGATTCCGTCCAGGCAGTCGTCCAGCCAGTCGGCGAAATCGGTCTCGTCCATGGGGCTTGCCTGGCTCGAGTCGAGCATCAGCCGGCCGATCCGCGTCCAGCCCGAGTCGGTGGCGGCCACCGAGAGGGCGAGGTAAAGGCTGCCATGGCGCGAGCGATGCCCCCCGTCGCCGCCACCGAGGCCCGGGAGGGCGGCGACCTCATCCTGACTGACGATATGCGGCTGCTGGGGATGGCGCGCCGTGAGGGAGAGGCCGTTGGCATCCAGGCGAATCAGGTCGCCGTTGGTCGGCATCAGCGGGGCCTGAATGCCGAGCGAGGCCGCCAGTGACTGGTGGGCCTGCTGGTGGCGAGCCTCGCCGTGTACCGGCAGCAGGTGGCGCGGCTTCACCCAGCCGTAGAAGGTTCGCAGCTCCTCCTGAGCCGGGTGGCCCGAGGCGTGTAGCTCGGGGTGATTATCTTCATCGAAGAGGCTGACGCCGAAGTGGCGGAGCCCGGCCTTCAGGCGCTCGATCAGCCGCTCGTTGCCGGGAATCGCCTTGGCCGAGAAGATCACGGTGTCACCGGTCATCAGCTCGAAGTGGGGATGGCGCCCCCGCGAGAGGCGGGAAAGCGCCGCCCGGGGCTCGCCCTGACTGCCGGTGGCGATCACCAGCACCTCCTCGGGGGGCAGGTAGCCGAGATCGGCGACCGGGACCAGTGGCGGCAGGTCATCCATGTAGCCCAGCTGGCGGGCCACCCCGACCATGCGCTCCATGGAGCGTCCCATCAGGCTGACGCGACGCCCGCAGCGCCGAGCCGCGCGGCCGATGGCCAGCACCCGGGCCAGGTTGCTGGCGAAGCAGCTGACCACCACGCGGCCCTCGCACTGATCGATGGTGCGGGTCAGGGCCTCGGCGACCTCGCCCTCGCTTCGCGAATGGCCGGGCAGCGGGGCGTTGGTGGAGTCGCCCACCACCAGGTCCACCGGGGCGATGGCGCGGAAGGTGGCGGCCGAGATCGGCGGGCCGATCAACGGCTCGGGATCGAGCTTCCAGTCGCCGGTGTGCAGCACTCGGTGTTCGCCCGCGGCGATCAGCAGCGCGCAGCTCTCGGGGATCGAGTGAGTCAGCGGCAGTAAACGCAGGGTGAAGGGGCCGGTCTCCAGCGCCTCGCCGGGTTCGATCACCTGGATGGCGTCGGTGGCGAGCCCGCGCTCGACGAACTTGGCCCGCAGCAGGCCCGCCGCCAGCGGCGTGGCGTGGATCGGACAGCCCCACTTCGGCCATAGCCAGGCGGCGGCGCCGATATGGTCCTCGTGACCGTGGGTGATGATCAGCGCCCGGGGCCGGATCGACAGCCGCTCGAGGGTGGAGAGGTCGGGGACCTGGAGCGGATTGTCCGGCAGGTCCTGGCGGATCATCATGCCGCAGTCCACGGCGATCCAATCGTCCTCGCCGCTTCTTTTGCCACCCCTCCCGCCATCTGACCTCTCACCGAAGCCATAGAGGCTGAGATTCATGCCGATCTCGCCACAGCCCCCCAGCGGCAGGAAATGCAGCGGTGGACGGCGGCGAGGACGGATCTGAACGCGGGGCTGTAGCATCGGACAAGGGTGGGCCTGAAAACGTGTACGAACACTATACGGGATGGCCGGCGCGCCTCACAACGCGGCCATCCGGCGCGGGTCTGTCCGCCACGTTTTCGTCCGACCGGCCGGCGAGGGCCGCCAGGGGCCGGATAACGCCTACTCCGGCACGTCTAGCGCGACCTGGGTGGCCAGTACCTGGCGCAGGAAGTCCCGCGTGCGGGGATCCTTGGGCGCGCCAAAGAGCTGGTCGGGCGGTCCCTGCTCGACGATGCGTCCCCCTTCCATGAAGATCACCCGGTCCGCCACGTCCCGGGCGAAGCTCATCTCGTGGGTGACCACCAGCATGGTCTGGCGCTCGGCGGCGAGCTGCTTCATCAGGCCCAGCACCTCCTCGACCCACTCCGGGTCTAGCGAGGAGGTCGGCTCGTCGAAGAGGATGACCTCGGCCTGGGCCGCCATGGCTCGGCCGATGCCGACTCGCTGCTGCTGGCCGCCGGAGAGCGAGGCGGGGTAGGCATCGGCCTTGTCGGCGAGGCCGATACGCTCGAGGATCTCCCGCGCTCGCGCGTGGGCGCGAGCCTTGGGCCAGCGGTTGACGACGATCAGCCCCTCGGCGATGTTCTCGAGCGCCGTCTTGTTGGCGAACAGCGCATAGTTCTGGAAGACGAAGGCGGTGCGCCGCCGGGCCGTCAGGATATCGGCGCGCGTCGCCCGGGTGACGTCCAC
Organism: Halomonas saccharevitans; assembly: GCF_032333995.1. NCBI lineage: Bacteria > Pseudomonadati > Pseudomonadota > Gammaproteobacteria > Oceanospirillales > Halomonadaceae > Halomonas > Halomonas saccharevitans. Next base: position 543,405 of record NZ_JAVXUR010000001.1, on the reverse strand, counting down.
CTCCAGGTCGCCGATGGTCAGCTGGCCGGCGTCGGGGCGCTCGAGGAAGTTCAGGCAGCGCAGCAGCGTCGACTTACCGGTCCCCGAGGGGCCGATGATGACGACGATCTCGCCCTGTTCGATGGCGAGATCGATGCCGTCGAGCACCGCCTGGCCGCCGAAACGCTTGATGAGTCCCGCTACCTTGATCATCGGCGATATGCCTCGTTGAGCCGGGTTTCCATGCGCCGCTGGACCCAGGCCAGCAGCTCGACGATCAGCCAGTAGAAGATCGCCACGGTGATGAACGCCTCGAAGTAGAGGAAGCTGCCGGCCGCCTCCTTCTGGGTCGCGCCCATCAGCTCGGTGACCCCGAGGGTGAAGGCCAGCGAGGTCGCCTTGATCATGTCGATGAAGTAGTTCATCAGCGTGGGCACCGCGACCCGGGTGGCCTGGGGCAGCACGATGCGGCGCATCAGCTGGCCGTTGGTCATGCCGATGGAGAGCGCCGCCTCCGTCTGGCTGCGGTCGACCCCGACGATGGCGGCGCGGATGGACTCCGCCATATAGGCCGAGAAGTGCAGGGTGAGGCCCATGATGGTCGCGGTCACACCGTTGATCTGGGTGAGGAACGCCAGCACCTGGGGCAGGCCATAGTAGAAAAGGAACAGCTGCACCAGCAGCGGCGTGCCGCGAAAGAAGGAGATGAACAGCAGGGTGGCAGCGTTCAGCCCCGGGATGCGCAGCACGCGGATTACCGCCAGAGCGCAGGCCAGGATCAGGGCCAGCGCCATGCCCACGGCGGCCATCTGCAGCGTCAGCGGCAGGTAGCGCAGCAGGATGGGCGCCAGCCCCAGCATGTAGTCGAGATCGAGCACGGACATGTCAGCGGCTCAACGCCTCACGGGGTGGTGATGTCGGTGCCGAACCACTGCTCGGAGATCGCACGCAGCTCGCCGGACTCGCGCAGGGTAGCGAGCGCGGCATCCACTCGATCGCGCAGTTCGCGATCCGCCTCGGTGTCGCGGAAGGGCAGGGCGTTTTTGATCTCGGAGAAGGGCTGGCCGGCGAGTGCCAGGGGCAGCGGCTTCTCCTTGATGACCTGGCTGGCGCTGACCCGGTCCATCACGAAGGCATCGACGCGCCCCAGGGCGGTGTCCTGCTCGATGTTGCTCTCGTAGGTGCGGATCTCGATCTCGTCGGCGTAGGGCAGCTCGTTGAGCAGCTGCTCGTAGTTGGAGCCGAGGTTGACGGCGACGGTCTTGCCCTTCAGGTCGTCGACGCCCTGAATCGTCTCGTTGCCGGCCTTCACCACCACCTGGGCGCCGTCATAGACGTAGGGCTCGGTGAAGGCGTACTTGGCCTCGCGCTCCTCGGTGATGGTGATCTGGTTCGCGATGGTGTCGATGCGCCCCGACTCGAGCATGCCGAACAGCCCCGAGAAGTTCGCGGTGACGAACTCGACCTCCACGCCCATTTCCTCGGCCACGGCCGTGAGCACATCCACCTCGAAGCCCTGGAGCTTGTCCTGCTCGACGAAGGTGAACGGGAAGTAGCCGCCGGACATGCCGACCTTGATGGCGTGGTCGTCGGCCTGGGCCAGGCCGGTGGCGCCGAGCATGCCGGCGGTGAGGATCGCCAGGGTAGGGCGGGAAACGCGCTTGAGCATGTGAGGGCTCCTGGACAATTTGCTTGATGAGAAGGTCCGTCACGGGCCGTGACGTGGATGGCGCTCACACTAAAGAATAAGAAAGCGTTTTTCCAATAGCCTCTGGTTATTAACCCTCGGCGTGGTTTACCACTGGCGCTGCCAGCGACTCTCGATGGTCTCGAGCTCCGTCGGGCCGTAGAGCGCCCGTGGCTGGCCGCTGTAATGGGCCCAGAGCTGGTCGCCGGCATCGAAGTGCCACCATTCGCTCGGCAGGTTGGTGAAGCCCTGCTCGCGCATGGCGCCATAAAGGCGGCGTCGGTTGTCGCGTGTCTCTCGCTGGCGGGCATCGGGGCGGTCGAGTGATTCGAGGGCGGCGGTGTGCGAGGCCGGCACGGCCTCATCGAACTGTGTGCCCATGTCCAGCGCCAGCCCGTCGGCGTCGCACAGCGTCACGTCCACGGCGCCGCCGGTGAGGTGCGGACTCGGCGCGCTCGCATCATAGCTGGGCACGGAGACGAACTCCCGCGTCCGCGCCATCAGCGCCTCGTCGTCGAGGGTGGGGTGATGCGAGCGGATGGCCTCCTGCAGGGTATCGAAAAGGTACTGCTGCACCCGCCAGGGGCGCCAGCCGTCGAGCACCACCAGTCCGAGGCCCGCGGGCAGCGAGCGAGCCACGGCGAGGAGCCGGCGGTAGACCCCCTCGCGGACGTAGCATTCGTCGATCGCGCCGGGAATGTCCTGCTTGGCATAGATCGGGAAGGTCTTGATGCGCGAGGGTGCCAGGCTCAGGGGCACCAGCGGCTCGTCGCTTCCCGCGATGGGAATGCGACTGAGCACTGACCAATCGGGCTCGGCGTGATGGTCGATGGGGGATGACAGCGAGCGGTTCACGATAGTCTCCATGGGCTCAACCCAGTTGGGTCGGTAGCCAGAGGGTCAGAGAGGGAAACAGGATCAGCAGGATCAGGACCAGGATCGCCGTGACCACGAACGGCCAGATGGTGCGAAACAGCGACACGATCTCCAGGCGGCTCACGGCGGCGGCCACGAAGACGCAAGCGCCCATGGGCGGAGTGATCAGGGCGATGGTGATGTTCAGAGTGATGATGATGCCGAGATGCACCGGATCGATGCCGGCCATGATCGCCACGGGCGAGAAGATCGGCGTCAGCAGCATTAGCGCTGAGACCTCCTCCATGAACATCCCGGTGATGAAGGTGATCAGGCTCAGCAACAGCAGGATCACCACCGGCTGCTCGATGTAGGGCGTCAGCAGCGCCACGAACTCGTTGGGCACCTGAGCATAGGAGAGCAGCCAGCTGATAGTGGCCGAGGCGGCCATGATCAGGAAGATGGCTGAGGTCAGTCTTGTGGTGTCGACGATGGCCTTCCAGAACTCGGGGATCCGCAGATTGCCCTGAGCCATGCCGCACAGGGCGACGTACAGTGCCGTCAGGGCGCCGGATTCCGTGGGGGTCACGAAGCCCATGACGATCCCTGAGACGATGATGAAGGGGGCCACCAAGGCAGGCAGCGCGCCCAGTGCCGTGACCGCCAACTCGCGTGGCGAGGGCAGGCCGCCGCGCTTCTCGAGCCCCTTGTGCCAGGCGTACCAGGCGTTCATGGTCATGAACGCCACGCCCAGCAGCAGGCCGGGAACCACGCCGGCGAGGAACAGGTCGCCCACCGAAGTGTTGGTCAGCGAGGCGTAGAGGATCATGAAGATGCTGGGGGGGATGATCGGCCCGATCAGCGAGCTGCCGGCCGTCAGCCCGGCGGCGAAGGCGGTCGAGTAGCCCTCCTTGCGCATGGGCGGCACCAGCAGCGAGCCCAGGGCCGAGGTATCGGCCACCGCCGAGCCGTTGACCCCGGCGAAGAAGATGCTGGAGACCACGTTGACATGCCCCATGCCGCCGCGCAGATGGCCGACCAGCAGCTTGGCGAAGGCCATGAGCCGGTCCGTGAGCCGCGTTACGTTCATCAGGTTGCCGGCGAGAATGAATAGCGGGATGGCCATCAGGGAGAAGGCATTGATACCGCCGAAGAACTGCTGGGGCATCATGCGCGCGATCATGGCAGGATCGACGAACAGAAAGCCCACCACCGCCGTGACGAGCAGGGAGACAAAGAGCGGAAAGCCCAGTAGGACATGGGCGAGGAACACCGCCAGCATGGTCAGGGTCATGTCGGATCGTCCGTGAGCGTTTTCAGGGGGGCCGGGCCATGGCACAGGGCATGCCACGCCAGCAGGGCAAAGCCGATCGGCAGGGAGAGCATTGGCCAGGTCCGGCTGATGCCCAGCCCCTGGCTGGTGAACATCGAGACCGACAGGGCGTAGCGATAGCTGACGATGGCGGCGGCGACGGCCAGGCTTAGGGTCAAGAGCCACTGGTAGAGATTAAGGATCCGACACAGCCGGGGAGGCAGCAGGCTCTCGATCAGGGCGACGCGCATGTGGCCGCCTTCTATCCAGACCGCACCGGCGCCGAGCAGTACGCTGCCGATGATCAGGAAGCGGGCCAGCTCATCCGTCCAGATCGGCGCCCCTCCCACTAGATAGCGCATGAATACGCCGAAGAGGATCACCGCCAGATCGAGCAGCAGCAGGCTACTAGCCACCGTCAGGGACGCGTGCCGGCTGATGGCCAGTACACGGGGATTCAAGAACGCCATAAGGGAGAGGTTCCATGGGCTGTCATGGGGCAGGGGCAAGGCCCCTGCCCAAATTGCAGGACGACGCGAGGGCGGACCGCGTGGATTATTCGACCAGGTGCGTCATTCCGGCGTCTTCGAGTGCCATGTCGATGTAGGCAGGATCTATGTCCTGCTCACCGAGCCACTCGATGTAAGCTGGCTGGCCCTGCTTGCGAAATGCCGCCAGTTCCTCCTCGGACGGGCGAATGACCTCCATGCCCTGCTCCTCGAGAAAGGCGATGCGCTCGTCGACGCGGCTTTCGTTGCGCTCGCGTGCCATCTCGTTGGCCTCGTCCACTGAGCTCATGAAGGCCTCGCGCATCGACTCTTCCCAGCCGTCGATCATGGCGCCGTTGCCGACCAGGAACTGGTCTGAGTACTGGATATTGGCCAGGGTCAGGTAGTCCTGCACTTCGTAGAGGCTGCCGAGGATGATGTACATCGGTGGATTCATCTGGCCATCGGCGACGCCTGTCTTCAGCGCCATGTAGACCTCGGTCCAGGGAATCGGCGTGCCGGATGCGCCGAAGGCCTCGTAGAGCGCTACCTGGCTGGGATCCATGGCGCGAAAGCGTAGGTCCTCGAAGTCGCTGGGGGAGGAGATGGGCTTCTCGTTGTTGGTGAAGGCCAGGAACCCGCCTTCCTCGACGACAGCCAGCAGCTCGACGCCGGCGCGCTCACGCAGGTCGCCTTCGACAGCTTGCCAGTACTCGCCTTCGTCGAAGAAGGTGCGTGCTGCATCAAAGTCATCGAAGAGGAAGGGAATGGCGCTGACGAATATTTCCGGAACTAACGGCGACATGCCGGCGAAAGAGGCGATGTTCAGGCTGGGACTGTTCATCGTCTGCTCCATGCGCTCCTGCTCCTCGCCCAGCATGCTGTTGGCATAGAGCTTGAGCTTGAGCTCGCCGTCGGTCTTCTCCTCGACCAGTTCCTTGAGGTGGGTGGCGAAGACGTGTACGGCGTTCTTGTCGGCGTCGGGGGCGCCGTTGTAGCTCAGGTTCACGGTCGTGGCGGCATGGGCCTGGCCGGCGAGTGTTCCGGCTGCCAGCAGGGCCGCGGTCAGGGAAGAAAGGGCAAACGCTCGAGGACTCTTCATGCTCGGACTCCGGGGTTGTTGTTGGTGATATCCCGGCCTGTCGGCCGACACCCAAGCAGGTTAGGCGTTGATGCGTTGACTTATCAAATCAGAAGGTGTTGTTTTTATATCAACACTCGGTGTCCAGCAGACGAGGTGCGTCGGCGTTGAAGAAGCGCATACCCCGGCAGAGGTGGTCCAGGCAGGCGTTGGCGGCGACCGTAAGCTCACGTCCCGTGAGGCTCACGATCTGCGCGCGGGCATCGCTGAGCACGCTGTAGGCCATGGGGAGCACGGTGATATCGCCCTGCCGGATTTCCTCGGCCACGGTCAGCTCGGGCATGAAGGTGATCCCGGTTCCCCAGCGCACAAAGTTCTTGAGCACGGCCACCGAATTGGTGTGCAGGCGGGCGTGGAGAAAGACGCGTTCTTGATGGGCCACGGCGTTGACCATCTGGCGCATGCCGAAGGGGTTGTCCATCAGGCCAACGGGCCACTTGGCCAGCTCCTGAAAGCGCATAGGATGACGGCAGTGAGCCAGCTCATGATCGGCAGGCACGATCAGATCCAGGGGCTGGCGCGTCTCGATATGGCAGGTCAGCTGCGGGTCGATCGGGGGCGCATAGAGCAGGGCCAGTTCCACCTCGCGGTCCTTGACCAGCGCCATGGCCTCGTTGACGCCGGCCATCACCACGTCGAGCTCGATGCCCGGGTAGGCGTTCATGAACGACTGCAGGGGCGCCGAGATCAGATCGGCGATGAAGCCTTCGCCCACCGCGATACGCACCTGACCGCTGACCAGCCCCTGAAGGGCCGACAAGCGGGAGATGACGGCGTCTTCCGCCGCCTGCTGGCTGTGGTAGTGATCCACGAGCAGGCGGCCCGCCTCGGTTACCTTGATGCCGCCGGCATGACGTTCCAGCAGCAGTGTGTCGAGATGCTCCTCGAGCTGGCGTATCTGACGGCTGATGGCCGACACATCGATATCGAGATGGGTAGCGGCCTTGCGCAGTGAGCCGCGGCGGATCACCTCGCTCAAGTAAGATAAGGCTCTCGTATTGAGCATCGCCTGCGGTGCCTCGTCGGATGTTGGGGAAGCGGTGTGGTTCGAGCGACTACACCATACCGCCCCGGAGCATTGGGGCAAGCGTGTTGGGGTAAGTGCCGCGATGTCTGGGCGCTCATGAGGGTGTCCACACCTTGTCGGCGCTTTTTTCTTCATTCCGACGACACCGCCCGGGGCGTGCCCGAAGCGCCTGTTTTGGCTACACTGTCGCTCCCTGTTACAGCCTCAACTCGGGTTCATTCGATGTCACACTATTACCGCCTGGTAGTTTCCTGTCCCGACCGTCTGGGCATCGTCGCCAGGGTTTCCAGCTTCATCGCCGGCCACGGCGGCTCGATCACCGAGGCCAGTCAGCACTCCGACCTGGAGGGTGGCCGTTTCTTCATGCGCTACGAGATCCTCGCCGACTCGGTGGGGATGCCCCTGGAGGCGCTGCGCGAGGCGTTTGCGCCGATCGCCGAGGAGTTCGAGATGGCCTGGGCGCTCAACGACACCCGCCAGCGGCGTCGGGTGGTGCTGATGGTGTCGCGGGAGACCCACTGCCTGGTGGACCTGCTCTACCGCTGGACGGCGGGTGAGCTCGATTGCGACATCGCCGGTGTGATCTCCAATCACGAGGACATGCGTGGCCTGGTGGAATGGCACGGCATCCCCTACCACCACGTACCGGTCAAGGCCGACGACAAGCAGGTCGCTTTCGACGAGGTGCAGCGGCTGGTCGATGAGGCGCGCGCCGACTGCGTGGTGCTGGCCCGCTACATGCAGATCATGCCGCCGGCGCTCTGCGATCGCTTCCGGGGCCGGATGATCAACATCCACCACAGCTTCCTGCCCTCGTTTGCCGGCGCCAGGCCCTACCACCAGGCGCACCAGCGCGGGGTGAAGCTGATCGGCGCCACCTGCCACTACGTCACCGAGGAGCTCGATGCCGGACCGATCATCGAGCAGGACATCCACCGGGTCAGCCACTGCCATACGCCCGAGGATCTGGTGCGCTTCGGCCGCGACGTGGAGAAGGCGGTGCTGGCCCGCGGCCTGCGATGGCACCTGCAGGATCGCGTGCTCATTCACGGCAACAAGACCGTGGTCTTCGCGTGACGGCTAGGCTGACGATCGAGAGGTATTTCGTGAAGTGACTCGTGAAGTGACTCGCGAGGCGAATGGTCCGGATAACTGCGCGTACAAGAGGGAGTCGAGATGACGATCGCCGAACCGGTACTCGCCTCCTGGCTGCTGTGGCTCTGCGGCCTGGTCTCCCTGGCCGTGGTTGGCCTGGCGCTGAGCCGGCGGCCCTGGGTGGCGCTGATCGAGGATAACGCCCTGCAGCATCGCTGGCTGGCCGCGACCGTCATCGTGATGCTGTTCTGGCAGCTGCGTGCCCAGGCCGTGGACTGGCTGACCCTGCACCTGATGTTCACCGCGCTGCTGACGCTGATCTTCAAGGCGCCGCTGGCGCTCTTGTCGATCACCGCTATCAACGTCGCCATGGTGCTGCTGGGGCGCATCGACTGGCCGCTGCTCGGGGTCAACGTGCTGGTCACCGGGGTGGTGCCGGCGCTGGTGACCGGCATCGTCTGGCGACTGGTCGATCGTCGCCTGCCCGACAACCTGATGGTCTTCCTGTTCGTCTGCGGCTTCTTCGGCTCGGCGCTCGCCACCCTGGTCGCCGGCCTGGCCATGGTAGGCCTGATGGCCGTGGGGGCCAGTGATGCCGAGGCGCTGCGCCAGGCGCTGGAGTATGCCCGCTTCCTGCCGCTGCTGATGCCGAGCGAGGCCTTTATCACCGGCATGCTGATGAGCATCCTGCTGGTCTACCACCCCGGCTGGGTCGCCACCTTCAACGACCATCGCTATATCGATACGAAGTAAGCGGCCAATGGTTAATCGCCGAGGGGATTATCCTTGCTTCTCGGTGCTTGGCCGCTTGGCGCTTATAACGGCAGCGTCAGCTGCTGCCTCGCGTGTTCCGGTACCAGGCGAACGCCGACGCCGAGCAGGCGCACGGGGCGACTGGCTCTGGCCCAGGCCTGTTCCAGCAGTCGGGTGTAGCTTTCGGGCGCTGGTGACAGCCCGCGGCTCTCCAGGGTGGTCAGGCTGAAGTCGTCGAAGCGCACCTTGACGAAGAGCCCGGCGAGCGGTGGATGGCCGTGGCGCTCGAGGCGGCCCTGGAGCTTGTCGCAAAGCGGGGCGAGGGCGGCGCTGGCGCTCGCCAGGTCCGGAAGGTCGCGGTCGAAGGTGGTCTCCACGCTGATCGACTTGCGTTCCCGTTCGACGCGTACCGGGCGGTCGTCGATGCCTCGGGCGAGTTCGAAGAGCCGGCGGCCGAACTTGCCGAACTCCTCAATCAGCCGCTCGATGGGCAGCTCGCGCAGATGCGAGCAGGTGGTGATGCCCATGGCGTCGAGCCTGGCCCCGGTGGCCGGGCCCACGCCGTGGAGTTTCTTCACCGGCAGCTCGCGCACGAAGGCATCGACCCGCTCCGGCGGGATCACCGTCAGGCCGTCGGGCTTCTCCCAGTCGCTGGCGATCTTGGCTAGAAACTTCGAGGAGGCCGCGCCGACCGAGATCGTGATACCGGTGCGTCGGTAGCACTCCTCCTTGATCCAGCGTGCCATCCAGGTGGCGCTGCCGCGAAAGCCCTCGACGTCGGTGACGTCCAGGAAGGCCTCGTCCAGCGACAGCGGCTCGACCAGCGGGGTGAGCTCGTGAAAGACCGCCTGGATCTGCGCCGAGACCTCGCGATACTTCTCGAAGTGGCCGGGCAGCAGGGTGAGGTGGGGGCAGAGGCGCAGCGCCCGGGCGGTCGGCATCGCCGAGTGGATGCCGAATGCCCGGGCCGGGTAGTTGCAGGTGGCGATTACCCCGCGCCGCTCCCGAGAGCCGCCGATGGCCAGGGGGATGTCACGCAGGCTCGGGTCGTCACGCATCTCCACCGCCGCATAGAAGCAGTCGCAGTCGGCGTGGAGAATCTTGCGAAGTTGGCTCATGCGATCAAGACGGCATGTTCTGAAGCGAGTCGAGCGAAGGCCAGACAAGGCAAAAACCAGCGAAAAAGCGGAGTCTACAAGTCAGTAAATGAGCATTTTAAGCTGATTTTTAACGCAGTATGGCCGAGCGCAGCCCGCTTCAGGGCTAGCCCAGCGCCTGGCCGTTGCCGCCACGGATGACGCCGACGCCGACGCCCTCGATCTCCAGCGGGTCATGGCGCAGGTCGACCTCGATGGGGGCGAAGTCCGGATTCTCGGCCTCGAGGGTGACCACATGCCCCTGGCGATGGAAGCGCTTGACGGTGACCTCGTCCTCCAGGCGAGCGACCACGATCTGGCCGTCGCGGATGCGCTCGGTGCGGTGCACCGCCAGCAGATCTCCCTCGAGGATACCGACATCCTTCATCGAGAGGCCGCGAACGCGCAGCAGGTAGTCGGCGCGGGGGGTGAAATACTCCGGCGGCAGCGGGCAGTAGCGGTCGATATGCTCGGCGGCGAGAATCGGACTGCCGGCGGCCACCTCACCGATGATCGGCAGGCCCTGGCTGGGCTCCTCCGGGGGCTGCTCACCGAGGGATTCAGGCTCCTGGGCCGGCAGGCGAATGCCGCGGGAGGTGCCGCGGATCACCCGGATCGCGCCCTTGCGCTCCAGGGCGCGCAGGTGCTCCTCGGCGGCGTTGGCCGACTTGAACCCCAGGGCTCGGGAGATCTCCGCCCGGGTCGGCGGATAGCCCAGCTCGTTCATGGTCTTGACGATGAAATCGAGCACGTTCTGTTGCCGAGCGGTAAGGGAGCGGCTCATGGGACCTCCGGGGTCGGTAACCGTTGGGGACGATGCCATCGTCGCGTCTGGTCAAGTATACAGCATGTCTTTCCATCCAGTAAAAGCGATAAGCAGCCAAGCAGACTAGCAGCCAAGAAAAACCTCCAGCAGATTTCTCTGCTGGAGGTTTTTCTTGTTGCCATAGATGGGGGGCGAGCACCATCCTGCTCGGCGCTCGGTAGCGTTTCAAACGCCATGACGTTGGTGGCATTGAGCCATCCCATTGTCTGTCATAGACTCCTGCCACATTCAAACAAATGTTTCTAATCACGTGGAGCCTCCGATGGCCCAGCAGCCCGACACCGTCACGCGCATCCTCGATACCGCCGAGGTGCTGTTCGCCGAGCGCGGCTTTGCCGAGACCTCGCTGCGCAACATCACCAGCAAGGCCAAAGTCAATCTGGCCGCGGTGAACTATCACTTCGGGTCCAAGAAGGCACTGATCCAGGCGGTGTTCGCTCGCTACCTCGATCCCTTCACCGTGCGCTTCCACGCGGCGCTCGATGAGCTCGAGACTCGCCATGAAGGCGGCGTCATTCCCCTGGAGGAATTGCTCGAGACCATGGCGCGCTGCGTGCTGGAGGTGCCGGCGGAGCGCAACAGCTTGAAGGTCTTCATGCGCCTGCTGGGGCTCGCCTACAGCCAGGCCCAGGGCCACCTGCGGCGCTATATCCAGGAGGAGTACGGCAGCGCCTTCTCCCGGTTCACGGAGCTGGTGCGCCTGGCGACGCCGGAGTTGCCCGACGCGGAGCGCTTCTGGCGCCTGCACTTCATGCTGGGCACGGTGATCTTCACGCTCTCGGGGCTCGATGCCCTGCGTGACATCGCCGAGCAGGATTACGGGGAACGCGTGGGGGTGCGCGACCTGGTGCGTCGCATGCGTCCGGTGGTGGTGGCGGCCATGAACGCGCCGCTGCCGGAGTCCCTTCACACGCAGCAAGAGGCCGGCTGATGCGCACGCCCGTGCTCACCGAGCTGCCGCCGGAGGCGGGGCCCTGGCTGGAGATCGATACCGCCGCCCAGCGGCTGAGCGTGTGGCGAGGCCGCGAGCGGCAGTGGACGTGCGATGTGTCTACCGGTGCCAACGGTACCGGGGAGGAGGAGGGCAGCGGTGCCACGCCGCTGGGCTGGCACTATGTTCGTGCCGCCATCGGGGCGGGCAACCCGCCGGGCAGCGTCTACCGGGGGCGCCGCCCCACTGGCGAGGTTTATTCCGAGGCGTTGGCGGCCGAGCACCCGGGGCGCGACTGGATCCTCACGCGCATTCTCTGGCTCTGTGGGCTGGAGCCGGGCCGTAACCGCGGCGGCAACGTCGACTCCCAACGGCGCTACATCTATCTGCACGGCACCCCGCCGAGCGAGCCCATGGGCGTGGCCCGCTCCCACGGCTGCGTTCGAGTGCGCGATGACGACCTGCTGGCGCTTTTCGAGATCGCCGTATCGGGCACCCCTGTTTGGCTGCACGACTGAGGGCCAAGCAGCCAACCAGCCAATAAAAACCTCCAGCAGACAACTCTGCTGGAGGTTTTTAGTATCGCCATAGAGGATTTCGAGCACCATCCTGCTCGGCGCTTAAATCACGCTGCCCAGCTCGAAGATCGGCAGGTACATCGACACCACCAGCCCGCCGACCAGCACGCCGAGCACCACGATGATCAGGGGTTCGAGCAGCGAGGTCAGCGTATCGACCTTGTTGTCGACTTCCTCCTCGTAGTAGTCCGCCACCCGGTTGAGCATGGCGTCCAGCGAACCGGCTTCCTCGCCGATGCCGACCATCTGCACCGCCAGCGCCGGAAACCGCTCGGTCATGCGCATGGCGAAGTGCAGCTGCTGGCCGGTGGCCACGTCTTCGCGGATCTGGGCGATCGCCCGCTCGTAGACCATGTTGCCCGCCGCGCCTTCGGCGGTTTCCAGCGCCTCCACCAGCGGCACACCGGCGCCGAAGGTGGTGGCCAGGGTGCGTGAATAGCGCGCCACCGAGGACTTGTCGAGGATGTCGCCGATCACCGGGATGCGCAGCGCCACTTTGTGCACGCGGTAACGAAACGCTGCGGACTGCTTCATGCCGCGGCGCACCAGGAAGATGGCGGCCACGATGCCGATCAGCCCCCACCACCAGTACTGCTGGGCGAATTCCGACATGGCGATGGTCATGCGCGTCATGGCGGGCAGCTCGGCACCGAAGCCGTTGAACAGGCTCTCGAACTGCGGCACGACCTTGATCAGCAGCAGGGCGGTCACGCCGATGCCCACCGAGATCACCGCCGCCGGGTACCAGAGCGCCTTCTTGACGCGGCTCTTGAGCGACTCGATCTTCTCCTTGTAGGTGGCGACCCGCTCGAGCATATGATCCAGCGAACCGGACTGCTCGCCGGCCTCCACCATGTTGGCGAAGAGTCGATCGAAGTGGTCGGGATGGCGCTTTAGCGCCTCGGAGAAGCTCGCGCCGGCCGCCACGTCGTTCATCAGCTCCTGCACGAGCGCGCGCATGGCCGGCTTCTTGAGGCTCTCCGCCACCACCTGGAAGGCCTGCAGCACCGGCACGCCGGCGCGGATCATGGTGGCCATCTGGCGGGCGAAGAGCATGATGTCGCGCGGCTTGATCGTGCCCATGCCGCCGCCGATACCGCTCTTGCGACGCACCTGCTTGACGATGATGTGCTGGTCGGCCAGGATCTGGTTCACTTCCGCGCGCTTGGTGGCGATGATTTCGCCGCCGATCTTGCGGCCGTTAGGTCCCTTGCCCGACCAGCGCCAGCGATAGAGCTTGAGCTTCTGGTGCTTGCGCGTGGGGCGCGTTGCCATGTTCATCGTCTAGGTTCCTGCGTCGCGTTATCGTGGTGTCAGTCCTTGGTGACCCGGTTGACCTCGGCCAGGCTGGTCAGCCCCTGCATCACCTTGAGGATCCCGCTGCGTCGAAGGTCCGGGTAGCCCTCCCGGCGGGCCTGGGCATCGAAGTCCCGCGAGTTGCCCTCGGTCATGATCAGCTGGCTCATGGCGTCAGAGATCGGCACCACCTCGTAGATGCCCACCCGGCCCTTGAAGCCCTGGGTGCAGTGCTGGCAGCCCACCGGCTCGTAGATGGTGGCGCTGGCGACCTCGTCTTCGGTGAAGCCCTGGGCGAGCAGTGCCTCGCGGGGGATCTCTGCCGGCTGCTTGCAGCGCTGACAGAGTCGGCGCGCCAGGCGCTGGGCGATGATCAGGCTCACCGAGCTTGCGATGTTGAAGGGCGCCACGCCCATGTTGGCCAAGCGTGTCAGCGTCTCCGCCGCCGAGTTGGTGTGCACGGTGGAGAGCACCAGGTGGCCGGTCTGGGAGGCCTTGACGGCGATCTCGGCGGTCTCCAGGTCGCGAATCTCGCCGACCATCACCACGTCCGGGTCCTGGCGCAGGAAGGCGCGCAGGGCGCTGGCGAAGCTCAGGCCGATCTTCGGCAGCACGTTCACCTGGTTGACGCCCGGCACCTTGATTTCCACCGGGTCTTCGGCGGTGCAGATGTTGCGCTCCACCCGGTTGAGCAGATTGATGCCGGTGTAGAGCGAGACCGTCTTGCCGCTGCCGGTGGGGCCGGTGACCAGTATCATGCCCTGAGGATCGTCGAGCACGCCCTCGTACATGGCCCGCTGCTCGGGGGTGAAGCCGAGCTGTTCGATGCCCATCTGTGCCGAGCTCGGGTCGAGGATGCGCAGCACCACCTTCTCGCCGTAGACGGTAGGCAGCGAGTTGACGCGAAAATCGATGGAACGGGTGGTGGAGAGCTTGAGCTTGATGGCGCCATCCTGGGGCAGGCGGCGCTCCGAGATATCCAGCCGCGACATCACCTTGAGGCGCGCGGAGATGCGCGAGCGCATGGCGAAGGGCGGATGGGCCACGTCGTGCAGGATGCCGTCGATGCGAAAGCGCACCCGATAGCTGGTCTCGTAGGGCTCGAAGTGGATGTCCGAGGCGCCGCGCTGGATGGCATCCAGCAGGATCTTGTTGACGAACTTGACGATCGGGGCGTCATCGCCGGCGGCCGCCACCGCGGCCTGCTCGTCGGAGGCATCGACCACGCCCTCGTCGTAGGCGAGCTCGCCGACGGCGTCGTCGACGCTTGCCAGCTCATCGAGCATGCCGCTTTCACTGTTGGCGAGATAGCTCTCGAGCACCGGGCCAAGCTGGTCGACCGGGGCCAGCACGCCTTCCAGCGTCAGCCCGGTGGCGAACTGCAGCTCGTCGAGCAGGGTGAGCGTGGCGGGGTAGGGCACGGCGACGGTCAGCCGGTGGCCGTGGCGCATCAGCGGCAGCACCATCAGCCGGCGCAGAATCCGGTCCGGGTAGTCCCTGGCCGGCGGCAGGCTATCCAGGCGCAGGGCATCGAGATCGAAGATCGGCAGGCCGTACTCCCAGGCCGCACACAGCGTGGCCTGGCGCGCCGGCAGCATGCCCGTCACGATCAGGTGTTCGAGCAAGGAGCGCTCCGCCTCGCGGGCCTCGGTCTCGGCACGCGCCGCCGCCGCCTCGCCCAGCAGGCCATCGGCGACCAGGCGCCTCGCCAGGCCGCCGCGCCGTGTCGCGCCCTGCAGGGCGGAAGGCTCGGGCTTCGGCATGGCCGGGGGCTGCTCAGGAGATGGGGGGCGGTAGTCGTTCATGGTGCCTCGTGGTGTGGCGGGCCTCGGGGTGTCGCGACAGGGCGCGGTGGACGTTCGTCGGCTGTGTCGATTCTAGCCCCTGGGAACCCGCCGCGCCCAGCGCCACGTCATGCGTTGGCGAGGTTTTGCCCATCATTAGTCTCATGCTTTAGCATCAAATATCGGGTGATACCTCGCCTGCCGCGGGTAATACCGCTTGCAGGGCGATGGAGCGTAAATTAATGTAACGCCTAGCGAGCGATGTCATGCTTGAGGCACTGGATGGCGGGATTCGTATGATACGTGGCATGTGAGGGGATAGGGCTCTGTGAGCGGGGCTTGCACCGCGAAAACGTACCCCAGCCCCTGACGATCCACGGATCATTCTCATCCCTGACATCAACGTAAATCCGCACGGGCGCCAGATGAAGGCTCACGCCAGGCCCGATACGGCGAACATGAGTAAGGAACAGGTAATGTACGGTATGATGAAGAAAACGCAGATGAACAAGGCGCAGGGCGGCTTTACCCTGATCGAGTTGCTGATCGTGGTTGCGATTATCGGGGTGCTGGCGGCGATTGCGATTCCGCAGTATCAGAATTACGTTGATAGATCTGAAAATGCAGCTTGTCTTTCGGAAGCACGTTCGTTCGCTACATACGTAGCAGCCGAGCGTTCATCAGGCGCTGCTGATCCTGATACTGATGCTGCTTTCGGATCAGGTTACACATCGTCTTGCGATACAATTGGTATTGGCAGTGAAAGTGAAGTATCTGCTCAGGGCGACTTTATTTATTACGAATCTGGAACGGGCCAAGGCGATAGCACAGGCGCGGTACGAATTGGTGTAGCTTTTAATAGCTAATTGGCGATGGCTACTTTGGGACTTCCCCCTTTCCCATCTAGCCTGTACTAACTAGCGGCCGGCAGTGATGCCGGCCGCTGGCGTTTCTGCCTTTCAGTTTTATAGCCGTTTCGCTAGGTGATCGGGAAGTGTAACCATCTTTCCTCCTTGTCCCGAATCGATAATGTCGAGGCATCATGCCCTTTTCCCTTACCTCATCCGCCGATCGTCGCGGAATCGCCCTTTCATGGCCGGTATTCGTCCTGGTCATTGGCATCGCTTTGGGCATATTGCTGCCATGGCAGGCGGGTGGGGCGAGCTCTTTCGCCGCCCAGCGCGGCGCTCAGTTCGTGAGCCTGATGCTGCTTATCGCGGTAGGAGGCTGGCCGATGCGTCGAACGTTGTCGTCGTCGCTGCCCCCGGTCAGCCGCCTTGGGCGTTGGCTGTCCATCGGCGGCGTGTTGTTGGCATCGCTGTCGGTGCTGCTGGCGCCGTTGCCCGCTGTGGCGCTGCTGGAGCTGGCCTATCTGTCGATGCTTGGCGTGGCGGCAGTGCTGGTGTGGCATGGCGCCCGCTGCCTGCCGCGGCTTGGCTGGGTCATCCTGGGGGGGCTCATAGCCCTGTTCATGCTGATCTATGCGGCCCTGGCCGCGGATCACCTGCAACTGGTATGGGCGTTTGCCAACCGCCACGATTTTGGCCCGGGGTTCGCCAATGTGCGCTTCTTTGCCGATGTGGCGGTGGGGTTAATGCCGTTGGCGATGCTCTACGCGCTGGCCCGACGGCGGCCTTCCCTGATCGCGTGCCTGCTGTGTTTCCTGCCGTTGAGCTTTTGGTGGTGGCTGCTGTGGGTATCCGAGAGCCGGGCGGCGCTCCTGGGGCTCTTCGTGGGGGCGGCCTGTGCCTTCCTGGTGGTGGGCCGTGCCGCGCGCTGGCCGGTGCTGCTGCTGGCCCTCTCTGCCGCGCTGGGGCTTGCCGGATGGTGGACCGTCAATCCGCTCGGTGGCGGCAGCGGTGGCGAGGAGGCCGTCTTCCTTCGCGACATTACCTCGAGTTCCCGTCGATTCATCCTCTGGCCCGAGGCGCTGGGCTACGCAGTGGACCACTTTCCCCTGGGTATTGGGCCCATGGGCTTTGCCTATAGCGGCACGTTGCTCGAGGGACACGCCCATAATCTGTTCTTCAATACCGCGGCGGAATGGGGATTTCCGCTGATGGCGCTGTTGGTAGGGGTGTCGCTCTACGGCGCCTGGGTGATTCTGCGGCGCGGCCGCAACATGGGTGAAGAGGATAAGCGGGGCTTTGCCTGCCTGGTGATCGCCTTCGTCGGGGTGATGGTGAACGCGCAGTTTGCCGGCTCGCACATCATCCCGTTGAGCGCGATGGTCATGGTGCTCGTCATTGGTTTGGTTTTCGGTTATCGCCCTAGTCACCTGCGGCCATCTAATGTGCCTGCTAGTCAGGTGCCGTTGGGGGCTACCCTGCTGTGGGCCGCGTTGATGCTGGTGCTGGCATATCTACTTTATGCGGGCGCGGAGCTCTATTGGCTTGCAGAAAATTCGACTTCTCGCTGCTTTCAGGAACTCGGCCGCGCCTACTACTACCCGCGCTTCTGGGCGCAGGGGCGATTGGAGTGCATGCAGATGACGACTCCAGATCATTGGTTGTTCTGGACGTGGCGAGGTTAACCGAGCATCCATGGGTTTGACGCCTCGCTCGGCGGACGCGGTTGTGAGCGATGGCGTCCCCGATATTCTTCTCGGGATCCCCCCAGCGCGTCGAACAGGGAGCTGTTGAGCACAATGCCGGTATCGCCGATGCGCACGCCGCCGCGGTACTCTTCATTGGCCGTCCGTGATGCTCGGCCCAAGGTGGCTTGTGAGGTGCGGCAAGGCTTTGCCGGCGGTACACCAAACGCCGCTATGTTGTTATGTCGCCCAGTAACTGCCATGCATCCCTTTCATGCTGGAGGGGCGGTAGCCGAATGAGTGGGCCAGGTCACCGTAGGCGCCCTGATGGGGCATGCAGGTGAAGCCCCAGAAACCGATCCGAGGCAAGTGTCGAACTGGCGGGGCGGTCGAACGGTGTGCCGGGTAAGGAGGAGAACGCGAATGTGGCTGGAACATGAAACGCTCATGCGGCTGATTGCTGGGGTGGAGGACGCCGGACGCCAGGTCATGGCGGTGTATCGGGGAGACTACGCCATCGAACACAAGGCGGATCACAGCCCACTCACCGAGGCCGATATGGTCGCGCACCATGCGCTTCTGGCGCTGATCGAGCGTGAGACGCCGGGTGTTCCGGTGCTCTCGGAGGAGTCCGGCGATATCCCCTTCGCCATTCGCCGAGGCTGGTCGCGCTACTGGCTCGTCGACCCCCTGGACGGCACGCAGGAATTCATCGCCGGCAACGGCGAGTTCACCCTCAACCTGGCGCTGATCGAGGACGGCGTGCCGGTGCTTGGCATCGTGCATGCGCCGGCGCTTTCCTTGGATACAGTCACCTGGTGGGGGCAGGTCGGGCAGGGCGCTTTCAAGCGCGAGGGCCATCGTGAGGGGCCGATCCATGTGCGGCCGCTGCCGGACCCCGGGCGCGAGCCCTGGCAGGTGGTCGGCAGCCGACGCAACGGCATGCAAGCCTTTGCAGCCTTCTGTCGGGCGCTGCCGGCCCACAAAACCCAGTCCATCGGCAGCTCGCTGAAGTTTTGTTTGATCGCCGAGGGCCGGGCGGATCTCTATCCGCGACTGGCGCCCACTCGCGAGTGGGATACCGCCGCGGCCCAGGCCATCGTCACCGCGGCCGACGGGCAGGTGCTCGACGCCGAGACGCTCAGGCCGCTCGTCTGCAACCGCCGGGAGAGCCTGCTCAATCCTCATTTCATCGCCTGTGGGCAGCGCGATGCTCGCTGGGAGCGGGCGCTGTCCGAGGCCCTGAGAAGCGAGCCCTAGCGCCGCGAGTGAGCATCGTGAGCTTGAGTTAGCATTTGTGCGCTTTGCCTGGCCTACACTGACGGCACTGAATAGTCGGCAGGGAGGCCGCCGCTAATGTCATTGTCACCATCTCACTCGCCACGAATTGTTCACCACGGCGCCGCCGAGGGCGTGACCGGCAGCTGCCATCGTTTGCAAGTCGGTGACGATCGCGCCCTGCTGGTCGACTGCGGTCTCTTCCAGGGTCAGGACGCCGACCATCTCGACAACCTCCAGCAGCACCGGGTGCGCTTTCCGGTTCACGACGTGCTGGCGCTGGTGGTGACCCACGTGCATATCGATCATATCGGCCGGCTGCCCTATCTGCTGGCCGCGGGATACGAGGGCCCGATTCTCTGTTCTGTGCCCTCAGCGCGGCTGCTGCCGCTGGTGATTGAGGACGCCCTGAAGATCGGCTTTACCCGTGATCGTGCATTGATCGAGCGCTTCCTGGCCGAGGTGGAGAAACGCCTGGTGCCGTTGGACTACCGGCAGTGGCATACCGTCATCGACGATGAGCGCCACCGGGTTCGCGTCAAGCTGCAGCGCGCCGGGCATATCCTCGGCTCGGCCTATGTAGAGGTCGATACGCTCGATCGTGCGACCGGTGAGAGTCACCGCACGGTGTTCTCCGGCGACCTGGGCGCGCCTTATGCGCCGCTGTTGCCGGCACCGAGATCCCCCTATCGCGCCGATACCCTGGTGCTCGAAAGCACCTATGGCGATCGATGCCATGAGGGGCGGCGAGCTCGTAGACAGCGCCTCAAGGGCGCCATCGGCCGGGCTTTGGCGAATGGCGGCAGCGTGGTGATTCCCGCCTTCAGCATCGGCCGCACCCAGGAGCTGCTCTATGAGCTCGAGGGCCTGATCCATGGCACTCATGACGCGCGTTGGCAGGAGCTCGAGATCATCGTCGACTCCCCGCTGGCCGCGCGCTTTACTCAGGTGTATCGCGAGCTCAGGCCCTGGTGGGATGCCGAGGCGCATCGTCGACTTCGCAATGGCCGCCATCCGCTCAGCTTCGAGAATCTCTATACCGTGGAGAGCCATGAGGAGCATGAGCAGACCGTCGATTACCTTGCCCGCACCCATCGCCCGGCGGTGGTGATTGCCGCCAGCGGCATGGTCACCGGCGGGCGAGTGGTCAACTACCTCAAGCGCATGCTCGATGATCCGCGCCACGCCGTGGTGTTCATCGGCTATCAGGGGGCCGGCACGCCGGGGCGAGACATCCAGCGCTTCGGGCCGCGCGGCGGCTGGGTAATGCTCGACGGCGAGCGCCTCGACATCCGCGCCCATATCGAGACCGTCAGCGGCTACTCCGCCCACGCCGACCAGCAGAACCTGCTCGACTTCATTCGCCGCATGCGCCATCCGCCGCGCCATGTGCGCCTGGTGCATGGCGAGCGCGATGCTCAGCTCGCACTCAAGGCCCGTATCGAACAGTGGGCGAGGGAGGCGGGACGGCATATCGAGGTGAGTCTGGGAGCCGATCTTCTGGCTTTGCGATGAGCCGGGGAGCAGAAGGTCTTGATGGGAGCCGTGTTTGCGCGGCGATCAATGGTATTCAGCAGGTCGGAGTGCGTCGGCCCCTGCCTACCGCCTGGTTCGAATCATGAAGGAAAAGCCCGCGATGTTTCATCACATCCTGGTGGTTTGCACCGGCAACATCTGCCGCAGCCCTGTGGCTGCGGCGATGCTCGCTCGTGCGCTGCCGAATCACAGGGTGGAATCCGTCGGCCTAGGCGCGCTGGAGGGTCACGGTGTCGAGTCGACCGCCAGCTCACCGTCGAGATGGTTCGAGAGGCCGACATCATGCTGGTGATGAGCGAAGGCCAGCGCCAGGCGGTGGGTCAGCTCGACCCCGAGGCCCTGGGTAAGACCCTGCTGCTGGTGCGCTGGCTGGAGGCGCAGCGGGGCAGGGAGATTCCCGACCCCTATCGGCAAGCTCCTGCCATGTTCGGTAGGGTGCATCGCCTGCTGCGCGAAGCCTGTGAGGCCTGGGCGGCTCGACTCGGTTGAGCCGGTAAAGCCCGTTCGACTTATAGGGCTAAAAGGCAATCAGTGGCTTCCCCAGACCACGAAGTAGGGATTCAGGTGCTGCTCGGGCGTGGCATAAGAGAGCGGCTGCCTCTCCAGGGTCTCGACGCGACCGCCGGCCTGTTCGACCACGGCATGAGCAGCGCCGGTATCCCACAGGCATGTCGGTCCGAGGCGTGGGTAGACATCTGCTGCGCCTTCGGCGATCAGGCAGAGTTTCAGCGAGCTGCCCATGGGGACCATCTTGTGCGCCCCTAGCTTCTCCAGCCATTCGGCGAGATCGGGGCTGGGATGGGATCGACTGCCCACCACCCTCCAGGCGGCGCCTTCGGCGGGCTTGCCGGTGACGCTGATAGGCTCTCGCTCGCCGCTCTGACCTTCGCCCCAGGCCACCTTGAAGGATCCCACCCCTTCAGCAGCGAGGTAGGACACATCCAGCGCCGGTGCGACGACCACGCCGAGCACCGGCTTGCCGTGCTCGATCAGCGCGATATTCACCGTGAACTCGCCGTTACGCTTGATGAACTCCTTGGTGCCGTCCAGCGGGTCGACCAGCCAGTAGCGTCCGTCGGCATCCGGCCCGTCGAAGCCCTCGGTATGCTCCTCGGAAAGCACCGGGATGCTCTCCGGCAGGGCGTTCAGCCCGGCAACAATGAACTCATGGGCTGCCTTGTCGGCCTCGGTGAGCAGGCTCTTGTCGGCCTTCTCTTCGATGGAAAAGTCGCGGGCGTAGACGGCCATGATGGCCTGCCCGGCATCTTTGGCGATGCGCTCGACGTCGTTCAATAGTTGTGCAGATGACATAGCAATCTCAGCAAGCTTTGGGGTCAGCCCCCCCCCTCAGGGAACTTTGGGGTCTGACCCCGCAGGGGGGGGTTAGGCGATGATCTGGCGCTCACGCAACAGCGCGATGATCGCGTCGGCGGCTTCTTCGGTGGTCATCTCCGGGGTTTTGAGGTGCAGATCCGGGTTCTCCGGCGCCTCGTAGGCCGAGTCGATGCCGGTGAAGTTCTTCAGTTCGCCGCGGCGCGCCTTTCGGTAGAGCCCCTTGGGGTCGCGCTCCTCGGCCACGTCGAGCGGCGTGTCGACGAAGATCTCGATGAACTCGCCGTCTTCGACCAGGTCTCGGGCCAGCTGGCGCTCGCTGCGGAAGGGTGAGATGAAGGCGGTCAGTACGACCAGGCCGGCATCCACCATCAGCTTGGCCATCTCGCCCACCCGGCGGATGTTCTCGACGCGATCGGCATCGGTGAAGCCCAGGTCGCGGTTGAGGCCGTGGCGCACGTTGTCGCCATCCAGCAGGTAGGTGTGCTGGCCGGCGGCGTGCAGCTTCTTCTCCACCAAGTTGGCGATGCTCGACTTGCCGGCGCCGGAGAGGCCGGTGAACCACAGCACCGCGGGCTGCTGGGCCTTGGAGAGGGCGCGCGCCTGCTTGTCGATATCCACGTGCTGCATGTGGATGTTCTGGCTGCGCCGCAGGGCGAAGTGCAGCATGCCGGCGCCGACCGTATTGTTGGTCATGCGGTCGATGAGGATGAAACCGCCGGTGTCCTGGCTCTCCTGATAGGGATCGAAAGCCACGGGCTTGTTCAGGCTCAGGGTGCAGATGCCGATGCCGTTGAGATCCAGCTGCTTGGCCGCGGTGTGCTCCAGGGTGTTGACGTTCACCTGGTACTTGATGTCGGTGACGGTGGCCGAGACGGTCTGGGTGCCCAGCTTCATCAGGTAGGGGCGGCCCGGCAGTAGCGGTTGCTCGTGCATCCATACCAGGGTGGTCTCGAACTGGTCGGCGGTCTGGCTCGGCTGCTCGACGCCGGAGATGATGTCGCCGCGCGAGATGTCGATCTCGTCATTCAGCAGCAGGGTGATGGACTGGCCGGCCACGGCCTCGTCCAGATCCCCGTCCCAGGTGTAGATGCGCGATACCGTACTGGTCTTGCCGGAGGGCTGCACGCGAATGGCGTCGCCGGGCTTGACCGTGCCGCTGGTGACCATGCCGGTGAAGCCGCGGAAGTCCAGGTTGGGACGGTTGACCCACTGCACCGGCAGGCGGAAGGGATCGCGCTGCAGGCGCTCGTCGTCGACCTCCACGGTCTCCAGGTAGGCCATCAGCGTCGGGCCGTGATACCAGGGCATGTGGTGGCCGTGCTCGATGACGTTGTCACCCTTGAGCGCCGACATGGGGATGAAGGTGATGTTCTCCAGCCCCAGTTGCTTGGCGAAGGCCCGGTACTCCTCGACGATCTCCTCGAAGCGCGCCCTGGAGTAGTCCACCAGGTCCATCTTGTTGATCGCCACCACGACCTTGCGCATGCCGATCAGCGACATCAAAAAGCTGTGGCGGCGGGTCTGGGTGAGGATGCCGTGACGGGCATCGACCATCAGGATGGCGGCGTCGGCGTTGGAGGCGCCGTTCACCATGTTGCGGGTGTACTGCTCGTGCCCCGGGGTGTCGGCGACGATGAACTTGCGCTTGTCGGTGGAGAAGAAGCGGTAGGCCACGTCGATGGTGATGCCCTGCTCGCGCTCCGCGGCCAGGCCATCGACCAGCAGCGCGAAGTCTATCTCGGTGCCCTGGGTGCCGTACTTCTTCGAATCCGCCTCGATGGCGGCCAGCTGGTCCTCGAACAGCAGCTTGGACTCGAACAGCAGGCGGCCGATCAGCGTGCTCTTGCCGTCATCCACGCTGCCGCAGGTGATGAAGCACAGCAGGCCCTTGTGCTCGTGGGACTTGAGGTAGCCGGCGATGTCATCGGCGATCAGGTCGGAGGAATGAGCCATCAGAAGTACCCCTCTTGCTTTTTCTTTTCCATCGACGCGGCGCTGTCATGGTCGATCACCCGGCCCTGGCGCTCGGAGGTGTTGGTCAGCAGCATCTCCTGGATGATCGCCGGCAGGGTGTCGGCCTCGGACTCGATGGCGCCGGTCAGCGGATAGCAGCCCAGGGTGCGGAAGCGCACCTTGCGCATCATTGGCACCTCGCCGGGCTCCAGCGGCATGCGCTCGTCGTCGACCATGATCAGCGTGCCGTCGCGCTCCACCACCGGGCGTTCGGCGGAGTAGTAGAGCGGCACGATGGGGATATCCTGCAGGTAGATGTACTGCCAGATATCCAGCTCGGTCCAGTTGGAGAGCGGGAAGACGCGGATCGACTCGCCCTTGTGCTTGCGGGTGTTGTAGAGCTTCCACAGCTCCGGGCGCTGGTTCTTGGGGTCCCAACGGTGCTGGGCGGTACGGAAGGAGAAGATGCGCTCCTTGGCGCGGGACTTCTCCTCGTCGCGCCGCGCCCCGCCGAAGGCGGCATCGAAGCCGTACTTGTCCATCGCCTGCTTGAGGCCCTCGGTCTTCATCACATCGGTGTGGATGGCCGAGCCGTGGGTGAAGGGGTTGATATCCTTCTCGATGCCCTCGGGATTGATATGTACCAGCAGGTCCATGCCGACTTCCTCGGCCATGCGGTCGCGGAACTCGTACATGGCCCGGAACTTCCAGCGGGTATCCACGTGCAGCAGCGGAAAGGGCGGCGGGGAAGGCGCGAAGGCCTTGCGTGCCAGGTGCAGCATCACCGCGCTGTCCTTGCCGACGGAGTAGAGCATCACCGGATTCTCGGTCTCCGCGACCACCTCGCGCATGATCTGGATGCTCTCGGCCTCCAGGCGCTGTAAGTGTGTGAGTGTCGTCATGGGCTTTCCATCCAAAGAGAATGTTGGGGTCAGACCCCTCAGCGAATTTTGGGGTCTGACCCCAAGCGAAGGTTCGGCAGCGTGTTGATCAGGTGGAACTGCGGGTGATCCTTGAGCCAGGCCTGGATCTCCGGGCTGGCCTGAAACCAGGCGCCGTGGAAGAGCAGGGCGACGGGACCCTCGGCGGCCAGTCGTTCGAACATCGTCAGGTAGTCGTTGGCTTGGGGTGGCGCCGGTAGGCAGCGAGTGAAGAGGGCGCCGCGCTTGCCATGCAGATAGAGCTGGTAGCGGCGGGGGACGTTGTCCGCCGACTTCGCGGCCATCGCCACGCGAACCCCGCCCTGCCAGTTGGCGCCGCCGGCCTGGCGGACCTGCTCGAGCACCGGCTGCACCTGCTGGCGAACCCAGCGACCCGCGGTGGAGCGCTTGCGGGCCAGGCCTTCCAGCGACAGCGGGGACGGTTTCAGGTCTTGCGCCTCCAGCCAGTGCTCGATGGCGCGCGGCGACACCTCGCGCCCGCTACCATCACCCGGTGCCTCGGCAGTCAGGTCCTTGGCGAGACCAGCCGCCAGATCCTGGCTGCTCCAGGCCGGCCGGGGAGGTTCGGGCTGCTCGGCCAGGAGTCGCCACAGGACGCCTTGTTCACGCTCACCAAGCGAGCTCGCCTGGCCCGGCCGGCGTCCCCGTTGGCGCACCGGCACGGTCTCCCAGCCGCCGTCCCGGAAGGCCTTCCAGGCGGCCGACACCGTGGGCGCGGAAAGCCCGGTCCGCTTGGCCACCTCGGCCACGGTATGGCCATCCAGGCGCAGCCGAACGGCCTCCAGTCGGCGCTCATTCAGCACTTCAGGCGATAAATGTTTAGTGTTCAATACGTTACCAAGCCATTGAATATACTGGATATTAAATCGATAGGCGCAAAACGTATTACCCCGTATTCGACATCATCATAAAACCACCAGTAGAATCCCACAAGCTAGATTCAACCCCGCCCTTAACAACAATCGAGGACGAGCCACCATGATGACCTGGGCGGTACTGATCTCCATCGCGGCCTTGCTGACCCTGCTGATCACCGGGTGGGTGCGTCCGTCCATCGCCTTCGTCAGCCTGGCCGGGGCCTACCTGCTGTTCGGGCTGGTGGATACCGCCACGCTGCTGCGCCAATACTCCAACCCGGCGCTGGCCACCCTCATGCTGCTGCTGCTGGTCTCGCTGGCGCTGGAGCGCACCCCGCTGCTCGACTGGCTCTCCCAGCGGCTGCTGCGGGGGCGGCCAAGCACCGCCACGGCTCGCTTGATGGGCACCAGTGCCGTGTTGTCGGCCTTCCTCAACAATACCGCCGTGGTGGCCGCCTTCCTGGGGGCCATATCGCGGCAGAAGCGCATCGCCCCTTCGCGGTTGCTGATCCCGCTTTCCTACGCCTCCATCCTGGGCGGCATGACGACGCTCGTGGGCACCTCCACCAACCTGGTGGTCAACTCCTTAGCCCTGAGTAGCGCCGGCTTCGAGCTGGGCATGTTCCAGTTCAGCCTGGTCGGCATACCGGTGGCGCTGCTCACCTTCGTCGTGCTGCTGTGGCGGGCCCGGTCTCTCCCGCATCACATGCCGGAGGAGGCTGTCGACAAGCTCTCCTACTTCCTGGCCGCCGATCTGCAGCCTGGCTCCGAGCTGATCGACCGAAGCATCGAGGCCAACGGCCTGCGCAGCCTGGATGGACTCTACTTGCTGGAGATCGAACGGCAGGGGAGGCTGATCAGCCCGGTGGGGCCGGAGGAGATCCTGCAAGCGGATGATACTTTGGTGTTCACCGGCGAGGTGGGCAAGGTCCAGGCGCTTCAGCGCTTCCCGGGGCTCAAGCTGTTCGGGCACCAGGCTGATGCCTTGTTGGCGACCAATCTCGTCGAGGTGGTGATCGCCCACGAATCAGAGCTTGCGGGCCGCACCTTGCAGGAGGTGGACTTTCGCAGCATGTTCAATGCGGGCGTGGTGGGCATTCGTCGTGGGGACAAGCGTCTCGAGGGGCAGCTTGGGCAAATCCCCCTGAGAACCGGCGACTGCCTGCTGATGGCCGTGGGTAGCGACTTCCGTCAGCACCGCAATCTCGATCGCAACTTCCACCTGCTCAGCGGCAGCCTGACACGCCCGAGGCTCCGTCCTGTGGCGAGTGGGCTGACCCTGGCCGGCTTTGCCTGCGTCATCGGCATGGCCGCCCTGGAGTTGATGCCGCTGTTCCACGGCCTGCTGCTACTGATGGCGGGCCTGCTAATCGGCAAGGTGCTCAGCGCGGCCGAGCTGCGCCGTTGTTTCCCCTTCGAGCTGTGGGTCATCATCGGCTCCGCGCTGGCCATCGCGCAGGGGCTCGAGAGCTCCGGCGCCGCCGGTCTGCTCGCCCAAGGCATGCAGGAATTGTTCAATGGCCACGGCGTCTACGCCGCCTTCATCGGCTGCTATTTCCTGTCGCTGCTGTTGACTGAGACGGTGACCAACAATGCCGCCGCGGCGCTGGCCTTCCCCGTGGCCTGGGCCACCGCCCAGGCCTTTGGCGCTGAGCCCATGCCCTTCATCATGGCCGTGGCCTACGGTGCCAGCGCCTGCTTCCTCATCCCCTACGGTTACCAGACCCACCTGATGGTCTACTCAGCGGGGCGCTATCGCGTGGGCGACTTCCTCAGGGTCGGGCTGCCGGTCAGTCTGACCTACTCGGCCGCCGTGCTGCTGATCACGCCCCTAGTTTTCCCCTTCTGAGAAAGGACACGCTGCAGCGCAGTTGTGAGCGCTGTAGGCAGCCTGTATCCTCCGCAAACCAATTCGCCTTAGCTTTCGAGTGCCGCTTTTTTTCGCTGAGTCGGAGCTCAGCGTGGAGCAAGTCTGCGCGGTTGCGTAGAATGGCGCGTCCATCAATGTATATCGGTGCGGGGGCGAGTCCTATCCAGCTACATCTTTGTTTTTTAAGGGCATGGGAAAGCGCCCGGGAAAATTCTCGGGCGGTAGCGTGCCCGAAGCTTTATCAGGCGAGGGTAGTGGTGCTGTCTGCATGCTTCACTCTAATCTCATCAACCCATCTGGTCCGAGCCTGGCAGCGTACCTACGCCTGCCGTCCCTGATTACCAGCTGCTCCAACAACTACTACCATTATCGATTTCCATAGAAGCTGATTCCGCTAGGGTATATTGACGGCTACGGTTGCTGTAATGTTGCACGTTATTTTTACTCGATAGATTATCGTTGACTTTATTGTTTTTTTGAATAAAAGGCTCAGTGATACTCGTGGTGCATCTTTAGAGCACATGCTGAACTTCGTTTAATTCCCTTTTGATTCACCAAACATCTGGCCCCACATGTTCTCTCGACTCAAACGACTATATCAACTTCTCACCACCGAGCAGCGCAAGAGGCTCCTTGGTCTCCAGATTTTGGTGGTGCTGATGGCCTTTTCGGAAGTGGCGGGCGTTGCCGCCATTGGGCCCTTCATGGCCGTGGTCGGAGATGTCAGCCGCCTTGAGGGAGGCGGAACGCTGGCCAACCTCTATGCTTTCAGTGGCCTGGAGACTCCTCGGCAATTCCTTTTTTGGCTCGGTATTGCTGTGTTACTGGCTTTGACTGTCGCTGCACTGATTTCAATGTACGTGACGTGGCGGCTCGCGCTCTACGCACAGCAAATCGGCGCGGAGCTTTCCACTCGGCTGTATCACTACTATATGCATCAGCCTTGGCTTTTCCACGCCAGCGGCAGCAGCAGCCAGCTTACTAACAAGATTGCTCAGGAAACCGCTCGCATTACCAACAATGTTATCCAGCCGCTGATGCAGATGAATGCCAAGGGCATTCTGGCGCTGGTCATGTCCACAGCTATCTTTCTCTTCAATCCGCTGGTAGCGATTACCGGGTTGTTATTGTTCGGGATCGCCTATGTGTTGCTCTACCGAACTGTGCGCCTGCGCCTCTCACGTAACGGAAAAGCTATAACGCGCAATAACCAGCTGCGCTTCAAGTTGATGAGTGAAGGCTTTGGTGGCATCAAAGACACCCTTCTGCTCGGTCGTCAGGCGAACTTTAATCAGCGATTTGCTTTTGTCAGCCAAGAACTTGGCCGCGCTCGAGGCATAACTGCCGGGCTCTCCCAGGTACCGCGCTATGCCATGGAGTTGATCGCTTTTGCCGCAGTGATCTTTTTGATCCTCTACCTGCTGGTCGCCTATGACAGCAACCTTGGTGAGATTCTGCCGGTGCTCTCCGTTTACGCCATGGCGGGTTTCAAGCTGCTTCCCGCCTTCCAGCAGATGTACACAAGCCTGGCGAATGTGAAAGGCAATATCGCTGCCTTCGATAGCCTGGAAGAAGACCTAGTAGCCAGCCACCATACCAGTCCGGATAAGGATGCAACTGTCGCTGGCAAATATTTACCCCAGACGGGGATCGCTCTGGACAACATTCACTTTCGCTATCCTGGCAAGGAAGAGAAGGCTCTGAACGGTCTGACGCTGCATATCCCGTGTAACGAGGTTATAGGCCTAGTTGGTGCTTCGGGCTCAGGGAAGTCAACGGCTATCGATATCTTGCTTGGCCTGATGACGCCTCATCAGGGGGCACTTAAGGTTGATGGCAGCTCACTGTCGGGAGACGCTTTGCGCGCCTGGCAGAACAGCGTGGGCTTTGTCCCGCAGGCGATCTTCCTGGCTGATGCCAGCATCCGCGAAAACATCGCCTTTGGCCTGGCGCCCTATCAGATCAATGATGAGCGCGTAATTCGCGCCGCCAAGATGGCACACCTTGATGAATTGCTAGAACGCCTGCCCGAAGGCCTTGACACCTGCGTGGGCGAACGCGGCATCCAGCTATCCGGCGGCCAGCGCCAGCGCATCGGCATTGCTCGTGCTTTGTATAACGATGCCGAAGTCCTAGTCTTGGACGAAGCTACCAGCGCTCTGGATGGTATCACGGAAAAGCTGGTGATGGATGCTATCCATGACTTCTCTGGAAAGAAGACTATCATCATGATTGCGCACCGTCTGGCCACGGTAAAGCATTGCAACACTATATATGTGCTGGCCAATGGCCATGTGGTTGACCAAGGTAGTTATGGTGAATTGGCAGATCGTAACGATTTATTCCGGCGTATGGCAGATCATGCCTGATTGAAACCGGGTGGACTGAGGTGATATATGATATTTCTGGACTGCACTCTTCGCGATGGCGGCTACTACAATGCTTGGGATTTTTCATTTGATCTTATTAACCAGTACCTGAATGCCACGGAAGCCGCCGGCGTTGATGTTGTAGAGCTCGGCTTCCGCTCGTTAAAAAACCAGGGTTTCCAGGGCCCCTGTGCCTTTACCACCGATGAGTTTATCAGCAGCTTAAACATTCCGGCCAGTTTGGCCGTGAGCGTCATGGTTAATGGTAATGAGCTGGTGGGTGAAGTGCCACAGCAGGAGGCGCTAAAGAGGTTGTTCCCCAATGCGGCGGCGGATTCGCCGGTGGGCCTTGTGCGCATCGCCTGCCACGTCCACGAGTTTGAGGCAGCGCTTCCCGCTGTGACGTGGTTGAAGGAGCGCGGCTATCAGGTTGGCATCAACCTGATGCAGGTGGCGGATCGCAGCGAAGCGGAGGTGAAGGCACTTGCCCGCCAGGCCAAGGCCTACCCCCTGGATGCGCTCTACTTTGCTGACAGCATGGGCAGCATGAACCCGGATCAGGCGGGTCAGATCATCCAGTGGTTCCGCAGCGAGTGGACAGGCTCCATGGGCATACATACCCATGACAACCTAGGCCTGGCACTCTCCAACACCCTGCGGGCGTTGGACGAGGGCGTAACCTGGGTGGACTCCACCGTCACTGGCATGGGCCGTGGGCCTGGCAATGCCCGCACTGAGGAGCTGGCCATGGAGATCGCCGAGCGCCGCGGCAAGCCGGCCAACCTGGTGCCGCTGATGATGCTGCTCCGTGAGCACTTCACGCCCATGCAGGCCCACTATGGTTGGGGCACAAACCCCTACTATTATTTGGCTGGCAAGTACGGTATCCACCCCACCTATATCCAGGAGATGCTCAGTGACTCCCGCTACAGCGAAGAAGACGTGCTGGCGGTGATTGAGCACCTGCGGGTGGAAGGGGGCAAGAAGTTTAGCCTCAACACCTTGGATGCGGCGCGCCACTTCTATCACGGCGAGCCCAAGGGTCGGTGGTCCCCTAGGGAACGCTTTGCCGGTCGCGAGGTATTGTTGCTGGGTACCGGGCCGGGCGTGGCCCGCCACCGTGTGGCCCTGGAGCGCTATATCCGCGACCACCAGCCGCTGGTACTGGCCCTCAATACCCAGAGAGCTATTGATGCCGAACTTATCGACCTGCGGGTGGCCTGCCACCCGGTACGTCTGTTGGCGGACTGTGGGGCGCATACCCGTCTGCCTCAGCCGCTGATCACGCCCTACTCGATGCTGCCGGTGGATGTGCGCGACTCTCTGGGCGAAAAAGAGGTGCTGGACTTCGGTTTGAACGTGCAGGCAGAGTGCTTTGAGTTTGCCGACATGTACTGTACTGCGCCCACATCGCTCGTGATGGCCTACGCCTTTGCAATTGCCGCCAGCGGCGGAGCCGCGAGGCTCTATTTGGCCGGCTTCGATGGCTATCCGGCAGAGGATCCGCGAAATGCGGAAATGAACCGCGTGGTAGAGCAGTTTCAGAAGGCCAACGACACGCTCCCTCTCATCGCCATCACGCCATCGAGGTACAATGTCACCAAGCAAAGTGTGTACGGGATGGACGCATGAGAGATAAGGTAACTTGCTTCCTGCCCTGTCGTGCCGGCAGCCAGCGCGTGGTGAGGAAAAACATCAAGCCCTTTGCCGGTCATCACCATGGCCTGATTCAGATCAAACTCCGTCAGCTGCTCGCAGCGGAAGGGATCGACGAGGTCGTTTTGACCACAAACGATGTCGATATTCTAGCCTATGCTAAATCTTTGGGTGAACCCCGCCTGCGTCTGCATCGTCGTGTCGAGGAACTGTCGTCCAGCGCAACCAGTACGGATCAGCTAGTCCACCACGCGCTTGAGCTTATTCCCAAGGGGCATATCCTATGGACCCATGTGACCTCACCTTTCATCACCGCGAAGCACTATGATGGCGTGATTAGGGCTTACTTCGAACAGCGGAAGCTTGGCTACGATTCATTAATGACCACCACGGCGATTTTCGGGTTCCTTTGGCGAGGTGAGAAGCCGATGAACTATGACCGAACTGTCGAAAAGTGGCCGCGCACTCAAACCCTGGCGCCGGTGCATGAAGTGAATAGCGGTGCCTTCCTGGCCCCTGCCGGCCTTTATCGTGAGCTGGATGACCGTATTGGCCTGCGGCCCTATCTCTACGCCATGGACAAGTTCACCAGTTTCGACATCGACTGGCCAGAAGACTTTTTGATAGCGGAGTGTCTAGTGGAAAAGGAGCTGGCGACGATATGAGCCAGCAGATTTTTGTGGCCGGCTACGCGACCTTGGTCTTCGACTGTGACGGTGTCGTGCTGGACTCCAACAAGGTTAAGACCGAGGGTTTCTACAAGGCGACCCTGCCTTACGGTGAAGCCGCTGCCCAGGCCATGGTCGATTACCACGTTGCTAACGGCGGGGTGTCGCGCTATAAGAAGTTTGCTTACTTTCTGAGAGAGATCGCACCTAACTATGCCGATCAGCAGGGCCCCGACCTGGAGGCGCTGCTGCAGTCCTATGCCGGCCATGTGCGGGATGGGCTCTTGAGCTGTGAGATGGCCCCCGGCCTGGAAGCTCTTCGCCAACAAGCCCCCAACGCCCGCTGGTTGATCGTCTCTGGTGGAGACCAAGCTGAACTCCATGATGTTTTTGCCCGGCGAGCCATCGCCGATTGGTTCGATGGGGGGATCTTCGGAAGCCCCGACACCAAGGGTGAGATACTTGCAAGGGAGCTGGCTAATGGTAATATTCAGCATCCTGCGGTGTTTTTGGGTGATAGCAAATATGACTACCATGCAGCTGTAAATGCCGGCTTAAACTTTGTTTTTGTTGAGAGGTGGAGTGAAATACATAACAAGGAGAGTTTTGTTCGAAAAAATTCAATAAGATCTATTTTTGATGTGAGTGATGTTCAGAAAGTTTTTAAAGAATGAGTCAATATTAGTGTTTTATCGGTGGGCTGATGATAGTTCTGATTGATGGGTTGCCAGCTAGTGGAAAGTCTTTAGTGCGGGGTATGTTAGACAATCATTCCAAAGTATTTTCATGCCCTTTTCACGACCTACTGCCATTGACATTCACTTCGCCGAATTTGGACTATGAAGCACTGAAAGCAAAAGATACGGAGTGGCTTAGAAGTCAATTATCAAAATCCGCTCGATATTATAGGATAGAGCGTATAGCAAGTCAGGAAGAGTTTCATTTTGATATTGGCGGAGGGGAGGTTAAGTCATTTCCGGTGAATCTTGACTTTTATTCATTTGACAGAATGTTTATGTCTTTTCTCCGTAGTATTGAAGAATGGACGCCGCAAAATATCATAGAAGCTTGCTATAAAGTGTTAAATTGTGAGCTGTACGGGAAGATAAATTGTGAAAAGAGAGTGTATGCAACACTAGGTAATGGCGAGATCCATTCTCCTAGGAAATTCTTGGAACGCTTTCCAGACGGTAAAGTTATTTACTTTAATAGAGATATTGAATCAATTGTAGCTGCTTTATGCGAAAGACCTCCTCAGCCTGGAAATTATCGAACACGAGAAAACGAGCATAAAAAAATTTTTAAAAATAGAATAGTCTCAGGTATCGTGCAAGAGTCGTTAGAAAAAAAAATAGAGTTAGATCGTCTTTTCAGAGAATTCCCTGTTAAAGTTCTTTTGCTGGATTTTGATAGCTTCTTTGATGATTTTGAAGTAACGAAAAAGAAGATTGCTCATTTCTTAGGCATTCCTGTCGAAAAGTCGATGGATGAATTCAGTTTTATTGGCTCGAAAATGCCAAAAACTAGTGGGTCGGGGTATTTCGATAAACCCATCGACAACAAAGAAAGTATTCTGTCTAGTGATGAGAGGAACTTGATTGGTTTTTTATACAACCCAACCTTTACTGGGTTGTTTGGTCTTGCGCTAAATAGGGAGTTTTTCTATTTAGCAGTTGAAGCCTACTTAAACTCGTATAAGAAAAAGGCAAAAAATTATTTTTTAAATAAGTTTCTTAAAAAGCCTTTGTTCTCGGGGGTTAGATGATAAAGAAAAGCAATGAGTCATTTTTTTCTAGGCTGGGTAAATTCAGCTTGCTAATCTTAAGAAATCCAAAGCAAGTTAGAACCTATGCCCGTAGTGGTTTGAAGGATAAGTATTCTTTGAGGGATGTGAAAGCAACAGGCATTCTTTTTCTTCATATTCCCAAATGTGCCGGTGTGTCTGTTAATAATGCTCTTTACTCTAGTTTGGGTGCCGGGCATACAGATTTGGATAGAATACTAGTTGGGCTTGGGCCGTTGGAATTTACGAATGTGTTCAAATTCTCTATCGTGAGAAACCCATGGGATCGATTAGTATCAGCCTATTTTTTTTTGAAAAATGGTGGTTTCGGTCAACGTGACAAAGAGTTTTTTGATAGCCATCTTTCACATTATAAAAGTTTTGATCATTTCGTCCGCGATTGGCTGAGTGAAGAAAATGTAATGCGATGGAATCATTTTATCCCTCAGCATAAGTTCTTGTCGATTGTGGGCGGGGTGGTGGATTTAAATTATCTATGTTTTTTTGAGTCACTTGAGGAGGATTTTTCAAATATTTACGATGCTAAGCAATGGGAAAGATTTAAGGGTCTGTCAATGGATAATAAATCTAGTCATAAGGATTACCGTATTTACTACACGGACGAGACAATAAAAGCTGTCGAGTCAGTGTACAAAGAAGATGTGGAGCTGTTTGGCTATGATTTTCACGGTAAGAATTACGAACGACAAGTATCATGGCGTAATAAAGAGTTCCCTTTGGTTTTGAGTTGATTTTGTTTGTTTTTAGCTGGGAGTAAGTGTTGAAGCTTAGCATCGTGATACCCGCGTATAATGTCGAAAGTTATCTGTATGAAGCCCTTTCATCTGTTTTTTCGCAAACAGTTGAGCCGAGCGAGGTCATTGTAATAAATGACGGCAGCACTGACGAAACTTTAAAAATTGCTGAGACATTCTATCATAAGCACCTGAACTATAAAGTGTATACGACAAGAAACAGAGGGTTAGGTCTAGCACGAAATTATGGGATGGAAAAGTCGAGCGGCGATTATATATATTTCTTTGATTCTGATGATGTTTTAGATGCTCGTTTCATAGAGCGGATGCAGGAAGAAATAAAAAAAAATGAAAATCCAGATCTTGTTTTTTTCTCTGGTGAGTCGTTTTATGATGATGGCTACGATAGTGGTTTCTTCCCTCGTTATGAAAGATCCATTAATCAAGTTTTTGCGACTGGAAAAGACGCCTTTAAAAAATTGAACGAAATAAATGGCTGCTTTTCTTCAGCCTGCTTATATTTGGCTAAGAAAAGTTTTTTTGACCAAAACAAGCTCAGATTTAAGCCCATTTTACATGAAGATGAAGAGATTCTTTTTCCGCTTTTTTTCTTGGCCAAAAAAACTGTTGTCATAGATGAAATTTTTTTTTACCGTAGGGTCAGGCGTGGTTCTATTATGCAGTCAAAAAAGACAAAGAAAAACTTCGAAGGTTATTTGTCAATCATGGAAAGCTTGGTTGAGTTTGGTAAATGCTACCCCGACTTGGTTAAAAGTAACGAAACACACTGGCGGGAAAGAGGTCAGGCGATGTTGATTGCCTCTTTTTTGTTAAAAAAAGGTTTCCGTATTTCGTTTTCTGACCACTTCTCGCTTATCAAGTATTTTTTCTATTTCGCAAATCTTAATACCTCCATTAAGCTGTTGTTTTATAGCACGCCTAAGAGTTTTCAAAATTTTGTTCAAGCGAATAGGCGTGTATTTCGAATGTAATAGATAGAAATGGTATAGGGGGCGATCTCAAATTCCAGCGAAACGCTTTTCAGGAGGAGCGCCCCGTTCTCCGCGGCGGCGACACGATGTCCTAGATGAGTGCCCAGCCGTTGTCGAATATCTCGTAGCGTCCTGCCATGGGTCACCTATTCTGCTGTGGTGTAATGACCCTCTGGTTTCTGCACACCCTACGCCGCTAATGCTGGGTGTGCTCGGGGTGCCACATAGTCCAGAGACTGATGTGGTCGCTCTTCGTTGTAGTACCGGATCCAGCGCTCAATCACGACCCTGGCTTGGCCCAGCGACTCGAAGCGATGGAGCTAGATGCACTCTTCCTTCAAGGAACGGAAGAATCGCTCGACGAGGCCGTTCTGCTCCGGGGTATACGGCGTCGTGAACTCTTGGGTAAGGCCATAGGCCTTTACCGTGCCGGTATAGTGGCGACTGCTGAAAACGAGCCCGTTATCGGAGCGAAGGGCCAACGGCTGCTGGACGCGCCCCAGCGCCCCGAGCCGATAGATCAACGCTTCCTCCAACGCCGCCTCCGCGGTCTTGCTGCTGCCATGGCCCGATAACCGCCAACCGAGGATCTCCCGTGTGCAGCAGTCGATGATCACCGCCAGGCTGGCTCGCCGATCCTTGCCACACCACATGTGGGTGAGATCGGTCGCTCATCGCTCATCCTGTCCTCCTGATGGCTGCACTATACCCTGTGCAGCTATGGAGGGGGTCACTTCAGGTCTTCTGAGTGCTCACGGAATGCTTCATCATCTCTCAGGCGTAGTCGTAACTCAGCGACAGGCGAAGGGATTGCGGAACTTCATTGAGTTTGTCACTAAACCCGATGAACGCCGCTTTGGCCGTGGTTCCAACCACTTTCGCCAGGACCACCATCAAATTGGCCCGCTCCTCCAGCGTGCCGACAGCAGAGTGATTGTTGGCGCCAATAATGAGATTGCCTTCCCAATGGCCAGGCATCAGGCGGTCTTTGATCTCAGGTTGCCGCATATGGATGCTGAACAGCTCGGGAATCTGCTGTCATCGATCTTTTCCACGACTGCATGGTCGATGCTTGCCGTTGCCCTGCCGCAGCAGGCTATTAGTTCCTTCTTAAGGCTGCCATGGAGCACCAGATATAGTGCGTTGTAGATGGCTTCATGCGAGACTCAGCACCGTAATCGTTGGGTGACATGCTCTCAGTGTGTGGGCTATCTTTCCCGGTTACCAGAACTTGCGCAGTAGGTAGATCACTACCTCGAACAGTTCCCCATCGGAATGCAGCTTGGGCAATGTCTGAGCCGATGACGCTTCAATCAAGCCCGGAAGCCCGCTAGGCTGGCATCGTAGCTCTTTCGGGATCGACGGTATGGTGAGCGAGCTTCCGCAACACGACGCTTGATGCACGACCCAGATGAGTGGTAATGGCACGGATCAAGTGCGTGGTTCGCATCATCATGATGGCGACTCGGTCTACAGCAGTGATATTGCGATAGTAATAGGTCATGGAGCCCGCCAACCTAGCATGTCGTCAGAAAATACTTTCCATGTTTTTTTTAATTGATGAATTTTTAGTTTGGTGTGATTTATGGAGAATCTTACGCACTCAGAGTTAATGGTGTCAGTTGTTGTGCCGGTGTCAAATAGACATCAGGAGCTGTTGAGGGCTCTTCTGTCTATTCGCGAGCAAGACTACAAGAATATTGAAGTGATTGTTGTTGAAAATAACTCAAGTGATCCTGGTGAAGTTGAAAGTTTCGCTTTGCAGGCTTCTTTGAGGAAAATGAAGTTCTTCAGTATTAGTGAATGTGCCAATGCGAATGTTGCTAGAAATTTTGGCGTTGGAAAATCTTCAGGAACTTTAATCGCTTTTCTTGATTCTGATGATGAGTGGTTGCCAAATCATATTTCGAATTGTATTGGTGTTTTGCATGATAATTGTGCTGATTTTGTCTATGGCGCAGCTGTAATTGACAACGGGGAGCATGAGTTTGTCAGAGATGCATGGCGGCTTCATGGTTGTGCAGTCAATTATCTTGTTGGTCACGATAATGGCTTTGCCCCAACTTCATCGTATTTAATAAAAAAGAATGTCTTCAAAAGGGTTCTTTGGGACGAAACCTTGTCTCGCCATCAGGATTATGATTTTTTTATAAGATGCTCTTTTTTTAGCAAGATGGTTGTAAACAGGAATGCTGATATAAGAATTCATTGGAAAAAAGGCGAGCTACGAAATTTTTCAGCGCTTTCTATGATTGATTTTTATCATAAGTGGCGAGGGTTTATGGAACCCTCAGTTGAAAGAAGATACATTAAGGGTGCTATAAAAGATTGCGCGATACATAAAGAGCTGGCTTTTTCGTTTTATTTTTTCTGTAAGCTATTTTTTCTTTCTTTGAGAAGAAGGTTTATATAAAATTGATAGTTATTTACTCGCCAAGTGAAAGGGTTTGGGGTGGAGGTCAGATTTATATCGATAATTTGTGCCGTTACCTAAACGACAATGGCATGGAGGCGGTTATTTCAACCTCTGAGCCTGAGACCTTTACTTCGCCAACAATGTGCATGCCGTCAGTTTCCAGTAAAAAAGAGCGACTCCTTTCTGCACCGAGTTTCGCCAAGGGGCTCAAGAGTCGAGATGTAGAAGCTGTTGTGCTCAACGACCTTTCATCTCTTTGGCTTGCGCCCATTTTCCGTTTTTATGGGCTGAAGGTCGTCTCCCTGCTGCATCTTTATCTTCAGCGGAAGAACGAGGCAGGTCTTGGCCATGGGTGGCTGGAAGTTCATCTGTTACGAATGGCAAGCCGTTTCGCCCACCGCGTGTATAGTGTTAACAAAGATAATCAGAAGTCATTTCCGGTTCCGGTAGAGTTCGTGGGTAACTTTATTTCTCCATGGTTTTTCGGCGCGCAGGATTCGGAGAATAAGTGTTACGATCTTGGCTTGATTGCCCGCTTATCAGAAGAAAAGAATGTTCCTCTTTTCGTTCGGCTCGTGGCGAAGCTGAACGAAGTCTCCGAGCGTCCTATTACAGCGTTGATTGTGGGTAGGGGTGAGGAAGAGTCCTTAGTGCGCCGAGAGATCGAGCGATTGGAGATGCAGGAATTGATTGAACTTCGCGCATGGATAGATCGATATGATTTGCCAGGCGTTTACGACCAACTTAAGTGCTTCGCCATTACCAGTCATCACGAAGGCTTTGCTACCACTCTGCTTGAGGCTCATGCCCGAAGCGTACCGGCAATTACCACGCATAGCGCTGGCTATTGCTCCGAATTTGTCGATGAGGTTGTCCCTGTTACAGGTTTAGTTTTCGATCCTCGAGATGTTGAATCAGAGTTTTTTCTGCGTAGAGTGCTTGGGGTGATTGAAGACCATGCCTCATACCGCGAAGGATGTCGCTATAAGGCAGAGCAGTTTACGGAGGAGCGGGTGCTCGGACATATTTACGCAGGCATCAAGAATTTAACCGGAAAGCGTGCTGTTAAGGCTGCAGAATGAAAGTGCTGCTGGTGATTACTAGTCTCAGCGTTGGCGGCGCAGAACGGCTTGTCACCTCGCTTGCGGATGAATATGTAGCTAATGGCCACGAGGTCATACTGGTTCGATTTCACGGTGATGAAGAAGTGCGCCCAAGCGATTCACGAGTGCGGCTGGTAAACCTGGAGATGCAACGCAGCCCACTTGGTGTGTTGACTGCCATGGTTCGTTTGCGGTTCTTGATTCGGTCCTTTCGCGCTGACGTAATTAATAGCCACTTAGTGCATGCCAATATTCTTATCCGGGTGTTACGACTGGTCACACCTATGTCACGGTTAGTTAATAGCATGCATAATTCAAACGAAGAAGGTCTTGGACGGATGCTGGCCTATCGGTTGACTGATCATTTGGCGGATGTTTGCACTAACGTCTCTCAAGAGGCGGTGGAGGCATTCGAAAGGCAGGGCGCATTGAAGCCTGGCCGCATGCTGGCTATTCATAATGGCATCGATACGGAAAGCTTTGTCTTTGACTCGGACGAACGGCAGCGTGTGAGAACAGAACTCGGGCTTGCTGAGAACACCTCGCTGCTGCTGGCTGTAGGGCGATTGTCGGATGCTAAGGATTACCCCAATCTATTGAGAGCCTTTGCCCGACTGGAGGCGTGCCCTATGGTTCCACAGCTGGTGATCGTGGGTGATGGACCGTTACGGCACGATCTTGAAGCTTTGGCCGACTCGCATGGTATAAAAGACCGGGTGCGTTTCCTTGGTGTGCGGCATGACGTTCCGGAGCTGATGTCCGCCTGTGACCTGTTTGTACTTTCTTCGGCTTGGGAGGGCTTCGGGCTGGTGGTGGCAGAGGCCATGTCCTGCAGGCGACCGGTAGTTGCTACGGACTGTGGTGGCGTGCGCGAGGTGGTGGGTAGCGCCGGTTTTCTTGTGCCGCCTAAAGACTCAGCCGCGCTGGGCGAGGCCATTGAACGCGCACTGGGCCTGTCTAATGAAAGACGAGAAAAACTGGGTGCTGCGGCGCGCGAACGAGTGGTAGAGCGCTACTCTTTGCAGGCCACTGCGGAGCGCTATCTGGCTGTGTATGGTAATGATAACCACATATCCAAGGAATGACATGAAGATTCTTGTGACCGGAGGGGCAGGCTATATCGGCTCCCACGCCGTGGTGGCTTTGCTCGAAGCAGGCTATCAGGTAGTTGTGCTAGATAATCTTGTGAACGGTTCAGTAGAAGCGGTGAACCGCGCAGCCGAGTTGGGCGGGGGAGAGGCGACCTTCATCCAGGGCGATGTGAGCGACAGGGCACTGTTGAACAAACTGTTTGCGGAGCACGCCTGCGATGCGGTGATGCACTTCGCGGGACTCAAGTCCGTGGGCGAGAGCGTCGAGCAGCCACTGCGGTACTTTGAGAATAACGTGGCCGGCACGATTACCCTCTGCCAGGCAATGGAGGCAGCCGGGGTGTTTCGGTTGGTTTTCAGCTCCTCGGCTACCGTCTATGGCGAAGAGCACCCCTTGCCTTGGCATGAAGGTTTGCCCACTGGCACGCCGAGCAATCCCTATGGCCGTTCTAAGCTGTTGGTGGAACAATTGCTGTATGATCTCCCCGTCTCGAGCCCGCGCTGGCAGATCAGCATACTGCGTTACTTCAATCCTACTGGCGCCCATGAGAGCGGTCGAATTGGTGAGTCGCCTCAGGGAACGCCCAACAACTTGGTGCCCTATATCGCCCAGGTGGCCACTGGGCTTCGTAAGTCTCTGGCGGTATACGGCAACGACTACCCCACAGTAGATGGCACCGGCGTGCGTGACTACCTGCACGTGATGGATCTGGTGGAGGGCCATCTCGCGGCCATGGTGGCGCTGGACAAGCGCCCGGGGGTGAACGTTTGGAACCTGGGCACCGGCCAGGGGTACTCGGTGCTCGAGATTTTACGTGCCTTCGAGCGGGCCTCTGGGCAGGAAGTGCCCTATCATTTCGCGCCAAGGCGTCAAGGTGATGTGGCGAGTTGCTGGGCAGACCCTGTCAAGGCCCGCGACGAGCTCGGTTGGAAGGCCCAGCGGGATCTGGATGCGATGATGACCGATGTCTGGCACTGGCAGCAGGCCAACCCTGAAGGTTACGCCTGATGTGTGGCATCACCGGATTCTGGGGGCAGTCAGCCTCGAGTGAAGCGATTGCCGAGCATATGGCCACGCAGATCATTCATCGCGGCCCCGACGATGCTGGGGTATGGTCTGAGAAGCAGGCTGGCTTGGCCCTGGCTCATCGACGCCTCTCCATCCTCGATCTCTCTCCTGCTGGCCATCAGCCTATGCACTCGGCCTGCGGCCGGTATGTAATCGCCTTCAATGGCGAAATTTATAATCACGAAAGGCTCAGGAGCAAGGTACGGGGGGCGAGGGGTAAGATACCCCAATGGCAGGGGTCTTCGGATACCGAGACACTGCTGGCGGCTATTTCGCTTTGGGGCGTGGAGGAGACGCTCGAGTGCGCTGTTGGCATGTTTGCCATAGCGCTGTGGGATCGCAAGGAGCAGACGTTGACCTTAGCGAGGGATCGCTTCGGTGAGAAACCGCTCTACTTCGGCTTTGCCCAAGGCCACGGCAATGAAGAAGGTTCGTTGACAGGCCGCGGCCCGCTATTGTTCGGTTCCGAGCTCAAGGCGCTGATGGCCCACCCGGAGTGGCAGGGCACCTTGGCAGAGGGCGTGTTGGAAGACTACCTGCGCTTCGGCTGCGTGGGGGGAGGAGCGAGCATTTTCCAGGGCGTGGCCAAGCTACCGCCGGGTAGCCTGCTGGCCATTACCCAGGCCGATGTGCAGGACGGGCGTCTGCCGGCGCCGGTGCGCTGGTGGTCAGCGGAGCAAACGGCTCTTAGGGCCATGC
Organism: Halomonas saccharevitans; assembly: GCF_032333995.1. Classification (NCBI taxonomy): domain Bacteria; kingdom Pseudomonadati; phylum Pseudomonadota; class Gammaproteobacteria; order Oceanospirillales; family Halomonadaceae; genus Halomonas; species Halomonas saccharevitans. The sequence continues at coordinate 501,613 of NZ_JAVXUR010000001.1, read as the reverse complement.
AGGAGGAGCCTCTGGATGATCCCGAGTTGGCGGTATCCGCCGTGGAGCAGGCATTAGGTCAGTCAGTGCGCAGTCGAATGCTGGCCGATGTGCCCCTGGGTGCCTTCTTATCAGGTGGTATCGATAGCTCCTTGGTCGTTGCGCTGATGCAGCAGCAGGCCGAAGCACCGGTGCGTACCTTTTCGGTTGGCTTCGACGATGCTCGCTACGATGAATCCAGCCATGCCGAGGCGGTAGCCGCCCATCTGGGCACCGAGCACCTCACGCTCCAGGCCACATCAAAGATGGCGTTGGATCTGGTGCCGAAACTGCCGGAACTCTATGACGAGCCCTTCGCGGATTCCTCACAGCTGCCCACTGCACTGGTATCAAAGCTGACCCGTGAACACGTCACCGTGGCGCTCTCCGGCGATGCCGGCGATGAGCTGTTCGGCGGCTACAACCGGCACCTATGGGTGCCGCGGATCTGGCACAAACTCCGGCGCTTGCCGCATCCGGCAAGATGTGCGCTGGGAGCTTCTCTCAAGGCGATTCCGCCCCAGGCCTATGATCGGTTGATGCAGGGTGGGAGCAAGCTGCTACCCAGTCGGTGGCAGGTGCGTACCTTTGGCGAAAAGCTGCATAAGCTGGCCGCAGTACTTGAAAGCTCAAGTGAGCGGGCGTTGTTCGCAGGCGTGGCCTCGATGAACCGCCGGCCTGTATCGTTGCTGGAAGGGGCGGGGCAGGGCGTTGGTGTTGATGCCTTGTTCCCCGCGCTTCAACAGTTCAACAGCGTGGAGTGGATGCTGTTGATGGATACGCTTCACTTCATGGTGGACGACGTGCTGGTGAAGGTGGACCGGGCCAGCATGGCCAGCAGCCTTGAGGTGCGGGTACCCTTCCTTGATCCCAAGGTTTACCGTACTGCCTGGCGCATTCCCACCTCGCTGCGTCTAAAGGTAGGGCAGGGTAAGTGGGTGCTGCGCCAGCTGCTCTATCGCTATGTGCCTCGTGAGCTGATTGAACGCCCCAAGATGGGCTTCGACATTCCACTGGATGCCTGGTTGCGCGGCCCACTGAGGGAGTGGGCGGAGGATCTGTTATCCTCCTCCAGCTTGGCCAACCTTCCTATGCTTAACACTGACCGAGTGCAGCGGCTCTGGCGGGACCACCTCAGAGGGCAGGGCCATCATGCCCAGCAACTCTGGACGGTGCTGCAGCTGCTCGCCTGGCAGCGGCGCTGGAAACCTGGGCTGCCGAGTCATCCAGATAAGCCATAAACCTTGTATTTCCCTCATTATTGGGTATGCCAACGCACATGTGGTCAACGTTCAGGTTTTTTTTTAATTCACTAGCCGGCTGGGTGTTGGCCTCCCCGGGCCGAGTTGGTCTGGCCACGGCCGGTTTCGTGCTGTGTGTGACCTGGTTCATCCAACTGGTGCTGCTGGGTATGCTGCTGCCGAGCTGGAGTGATGGACACGGGCTTATCCCCGGCCAGGACGTCAGCCGCTTTCACCAGGTGGCCGCCGAGCAAGCGGCGATGATCTCCCAGCAGGGCTGGTCCGCCTGGGAGCTTCGTCCTAATGGTTGGGGGATATCGGGGCTGATCTCGGCTTGGTATGCGCTGACTGTCCCGGAGCCTTGGGTACTGGTACCCATTCAGGCAGTGTCGTATGGCGTTAGCCTGGCCATTCTGGCCAGGTTCCTTCATGTGATGACGGGTAATCGACGCCTGGCAGCGGGAATTGTGCTGGCGACGTTGCTGCTTCCCTCCGCGGCCATGATCTATGCGCAGCCTCATAAGGATCTCTATGTTTTTACTGGCCTTATGCTGACTTTAATGGGCTGGTGGCTGCTGTGGGGCATGCAGCAGGCTTTCCTCGTGAAGGGCTGCAGGCTGGCGGTCTTCGGTACGGCGCTGGTCGTGATGGGAGTAGTCCTGGCCTGGGCAGTGAGGCCTTTTTCCGTCGAGATCCTTCAGGGAATCGGTCTGCTTAGCGCGATGTTGCTGCTTGTGGGATTCCTCGTCGAATTCTTCCGCACCCGACGCTTGCATGCAGGCAGCCTTGCCAGTCTGTTGATAGCCATTCTTCTGGTCGTCGGCATGAAGGGTCTGGAATCGTTCGATGCCTTCGACGGCGAATTGCGTGAAGAATCTTCGAGTCAGGGGCAGGCGATCGCGAAAGAGGTTCAGCAGAGGGGCTGGCAAGCTTCCATCTGGCTGCCTTCCGCCGTGGATGATTCTTTGCGTCGGTTGGCCGGGGCGAGGGATCATTTCCTGCGTGGCTATAGTGATGGTCGCTCCGCAGTCGATACAGATGTTCACTACCGTGATGTCGGCGACATTCTTCTTTATACACCACGGGCGCTGCAGATTGGCCTGCTATCACCCTTTCCTGCTCAGTGGTTGCCTCATCCGGAAGCGCCGCCCGTGCGAAACCTCTACCGCACTTTGGCGGGGGTCGAGATGAGTGTCATCTACCTGACATTTCCTTTCCTGGTTTACGCTGCCTGGTGCTGGTGGCGTCGACCGGCGTTCTGGTTATTGCTGGTGCCCTCTCTTGCCTGGGTGATGGTATATGCCTATAGCGTGCCGGTCGTAGGGGCCCTGGTGCGCTACCGCTTCCCGGGCTATATCATGCTTTTGGCGCTGGCGGTTGCCGGGCTCTGCCAGGCGGTGCTGAATTGGCGCGCGAAGCGCTTGGCCATATCTGCGGCTCAAGAAAACTGAACAGCGGCCGTTATGTGTCCGTGGATGCTGACAGGGATATGATTTCATGCGTGTGGCTTTTGTCGCCAACTCGGCCTGGTACCTTCGTAACTTTCGTCTTTCGACATTGCAGGCCTTTACGGGAGTTCATGAAGTTTCCGTGCACTATCCGGAGGGCGGTGCCGTGTCTGCCATGAATTCCCTTGGGCTGACACAGCATCCATTTTATCTGGATTCGTCTGGCACCCACCCGTTGAAGGAGCTCCGCGGGCTCTTAGCGCTCTGGCGCAGCCTGCGCCGCGCGCGGCCCGAGGTAGTGTTCAGTTTCAACCCTAAAACCAACCTCTACGCGCTGATGGCCTGTTGGCTGATGAGGGTGCCTTGCATCCCTAACGTATCAGGGGTAGGGAATGCTTCTCAGTTGGGGGGTGCCAAGGGCAGGCTCTATCGCACGCTCGCCGGGTTCTTCTATCGGCGCGCGGCACACGTCTTCTTCCAGAACTCGGATGACTGCGAGGCGTTCTTGCGGGCCGGCTGGGTGCGGGAAGGGTGCTACTCGCTGATTCCTGGTTCCGGTGTCGATCTGGCACGCTTTGCGCCGACACTGCAGACCGGCGCTAAGCCGCGCCCCTTTCGGTTCCTCATGGCAGCACGGCTTCTGGCGGCCAAGGGCGTCAGGGAGTATTGTGCGGCATCCCGCGCACTGCTTGCGGTACACTCCGGTGTTGAGTGCTGGCTGGCCGGTGGCCTGGCAGCTGAGACGCGCGGCGTCAGCGAAGCGGAACTGGATGCGTGGCACGCTACACCGGGTGCCGACTATCTCGGCCATGTGGACGACATGGCATCGCTTCTGCATGAAGTTGACGTCGTGGTGCTGCCTTCCTACTACCCCGAAGGCATTCCGCGCAGCCTTATTGAGGCAGCAGCTTGTGGCAAGCTTCTGATCACCACTACCATGCCGGGCTGCCGGGAAGTGGTGGTTCCCGGTGAGAATGGCTGGCAGGTGCCTCCACGCGATGAGCAGGCATTGTTGGCTGCCATGTCAGCCGCCATGACGCTATCTCCTCAGGAGCGTGCTGCGATGCAGCAGGCGTCCCGTGAGTTGGCCGAGCGGCGCTTCGACGAGCAGATCGTGATTCAGCAGTATCAGCAGGTGCTGGCCCAGCAGACCAGCCAGGGGGTGTCGTGAGCAGGAGTAGTGCCAGGTCAACAGGAGCTCCATGGATGCGGGGTAAGAGAGCCGGCGAGTTTGAGCGGCGGCACTCCCGCTGGTACGAGCAGCTGATGCTGGGGATCCCTGTCCAGTTGCTGGTGGGGCTGCCGCTGGTGCTGCTCATCCCATCGCTGGATCGCTGGGGCTGGGGGTTCTGGGAGGCGCTCCCTGCTTACCGCAGTAACACCCTGTGGGCGATTGTCTTGGCCTTCTTCGCCATCATGATCACCCTGCGGCGCGTAAACCGCTACCCGGGCGCCCAGATGGTGGCCTACACCATTCCGACGGTCACCTTCTATTACCTCGTGGCGGTGGCGGCACTGTTCTTTTTGCGTGAGGAATATACGCGCCAGGTGCTGTTCACCGGCTACCTGTGCAGCCTGGTGTGGTTCTTTGCCGGCAACTTCGCGGGGCGGCGGTATCGCAAGTTGAAACTGGCGGTGGTGCCGCTGGGCAAGGCCCTGTCGCTCAAGCCGACTCGCCAGTTCGAACTACGCCATCTCGAGGGCCCAGCTGTTGCTGGCGTGCGCTATGACGGAGTGGTCGCCGACCTGCACAGTGACGAGCTATGCGCGACGTGGGAACGGTTCCTGGCGCGCTGCACCTTGGCGCATATTCCCGTCTACCACACGCGTCAGATTCAGGAGTCGATCACGGGGCGGGTCGAGATCACCCACCTCTCGGAGAATGAATATGGTGCCCTGTTGCCATCAGGCTTCTACCGTGGCTTCAAGGTCGTGGTCGATTTCATCGTCGCCATGGTGCTGCTGGTCGTGTTGTCGCCGCTGATGCTGGTGGTGGCGGGGTGGATCCGCCGCGACAGCCCGGGTCCGGCGTTGTTCGTGCAGGAGCGTCTTGGCTATCGGGGCGTACCCTTCAAGGTCTACAAGTTTCGCAGCATGCATTGCGACCAGCAGGGCAGGGGGTTTACCGAGGGTGATGATGATCCGCGCATCACGCGGGTTGGCAGGGTGCTTCGTAAGTATCGCGTCGACGAGCTTCCCCAGTTGTTCAATGTTCTCAAGGGTGAGATGAGTTTCATTGGGCCGAGGCCGGAGTCGATGACCTTGTCGGTTTGGTATGAACAGGATGTGCCGTTCTTCAGCTATCGGCATGTGGTGAGGCCGGGCATCTCCGGCTGGGCCCAGGTGGAGCAGGGCTATGCCGCCGAGGTGGACGGAATGATCGAGAAGCTTATGTATGACTTCTACTACATCAAGCACTTCTCTCTGTGGCTGGATATCCTCATCGTGTTCAAGACGCTGAAGACCATCGTGACAGGGAACGGGTCTCGTTGACTTCCCATTTTATTTACGCTGAGAGCCGCTGCTAATGACTTCATCTCAAATGGTGGTCCAGTGCTCGGCTAGTTATCGTTGCCAAGTTAAAGCAGGTTTGGAGCACATCTCGTCGAAAATCTACAGTAATGGGTCCCATCACCGCTCCATGGGAGGGAGAGCTACTCGTTACCAGATTTTCCATGGCGATGTCTGCTCTTATCTCTGTTAAAATCCAAGAAAAGGTCAAGGAGCTGATGCGGAAACTTCCAATTCCCAACATCTGCTTGAATTATCTGTAGTGGGCGAAGCGGCGAGAACAAGCTGTTTTATGGTGCGTCTTGTTCTATCTGTCGTTGTGATATCTGGTATCCTATGAGTGCTTGAATATGCATGAAGACTTGGTTGCTAGGCTTGTTGCATTAACATCGAATTGAGAGTTTAGATGCGGGGTTTTTTAGCAGATGGAATCTGGTAGACAAGTGTTTTGGAATGGGTGGAGGGCGAAAAATCATGCGTTAGGCTGGGTGGCCTTGTCTGTTTATGCCTTTTCATGGCTGATTAGTTTTGACCTTTCACGTGCGGCAGAGTCCGTCTTTATCCTTTGCTTCGTCATTGCGTGGTGTTCGGAACCTGATCCTGCGATCAAGTGGAACAGGGTTTTTCTTCTTCTCCTTGCATTCGTCCTGCTTCAGGTCTGGGTGCATTTCTTTGCGGTAGATCGCTTTCCTGCGTTTTCTGATTTACAGTTGAAAGCTGCCAGGCACATGACCAAGTTATTCCTGTGCATTGCAGTTGCTTGGTGGCTACGGGGGGTCGTGAAAGCCGCCAAATACCTGTTGTTGGTTTTTCTGGCAGGTATTGTCGTGTCTTTACTTATGAACTCCAGTGTCGAGGAGTGGATGGCTGGTCTTTCAGGAAGTCGTGTGGATTTCGGTTATACCAACGCTCAGCATACGGCTTTCTTTCTTGGGCTTTTGCTGATCGTGGGGGTGGGCTGGCTTTACAGGTGCCTGTGTTGTGAGAGAAGCAAGGTTGAGTGGGGGGCGGCGTTTACACTGACACTGCTTGGTCTGGTGGGTGTCGTCGTGACCCAGACAAGAGCGGTATTATTGGCTTTGACTTTGATACTTCTGGGGTTGTTGGTAGTGAAGCTGGTGAATCTCTTGAGACAAGGGGCACTCTCTTGGTTTCGCCCGAGATTGTTATTACCACTTTTTGTCTTGGTCGGCGCGTTTGTTTTAATAGTGAACTCGATTGTGCCAACCATTGAGAATCGCTTGTCGGATGAAAATGAAGTAAATGTGGTCCAGTCCATTCTTGACGGTAAACTTGATGACGTTCCATATAGCAGTATTGGTAATCGTGTTCATAGTTGGGTATATGGTTGGGAGAGAGTCCAGGAGCGGCCTCTGACAGGATGGGGAGCGAGGAGTCGCACACCGTTGATGGATGAGGGACCTTTCCCGGAATGGGTAAAACGAGTCTATGGTCATTTCCACAATTCCTATCTAGAAATCTTGCTCGCGTATGGTTTTCTGGGGATGTTGATATTGGGGTTGCTAACCTCGATGATCCTCAAAGGTACTCTTGTGCTGTTTGATCGTGTTCAGCGGTATTGGGGAGTGGGGCTGCTAACAACTTGGGTTTTTTTCTTCATAATTAACTTGTTTGAATCTTATTTGATTTTTAATTCGGGTATGTACTTCTTTATTATCGTTGGCGGGGTCGGTGTGAGCTTCTATCTGTTTGACGGGTCTGAAATGTCGAGAGGAGCGGCACGATGAATATTGTTCTTAGTGCAGATGAACACTATGCTCGATACGGTGCCGTAGTGATGGCTTCTGTCATTGCCAATACGAGCGACCCTGAATGCCTGAACTTCTTTATGCTAACCCCTGGCCTCCGCGAAGAAACCAAGAGAAGCTTGAGAGATTCAGTGGAGAGGATCGGTGCAGTTCTCCATGTTATTGATGTTGATGCAGATGAACTGGTGGGCGTGAAAGCCGGCCGCTTTGGTGTTGCGGCGTTACTTCCTTTGATGATGCATCGTTACCTTCCTGAAGACTGCGAGCGTGTCATCTATCTGGACTGTGATGTTCTTGTGCGCGGTGATCTTTCCGTACTTTGGTCTGTGCCACTGGAGGGGCATGTTGTTGCGGCAGCCTTGGACCTATGTAATCCCTCTAGCAGACGTTCCCGGATATTGCCTGACAGCTACTTTAACTCGGGAGTGATGCTCGTTGACCTGACAGCATGGCGTGGCAGCGAAGTAGGAGAGAGGGCCTTGGCATGCCTAGAGAAAGAGGGAGATGACTTTCGTTATCCGGATCAGGATGCCTTGAATAGGGTGCTTGAAGGCGGCTGGTTACGGCTTGCTCCAGAATGGAACTTTCAGCCAACCGCCTATGCGGCTGTTGAGAAGCGCTATGAGCATCTTGTCCCGTACTTATCTGAGCTGAAGGCTGCTATTCGTCATCCGCGCATCGTGCATTTCATCGGGGCTGTGAAGCCATGGCATGGGGGATGTGTCCACCCGCTCCAGTCAGACTTCATCGCGTACTCACGCCATACTCCTTGGCCCATCGATAAAAAAGCATTGAGATCTTCATTGCCTTGGTCTAGACGCATTCGACTGCTATTCAAGAAATTCAAGATTCGCCGTCGCCGTAGATTGACTGCCTCCTAGTATGGGCTTATTAATTAAAAAAATGTGATTTTTATCAAGCACGTTTAGACTAGGGGCATCGGCCCTGATGCAGCTAACTTATGGGAGGGTGGATGCGCACTCTGGTGGTAGTTCGCTCGCTCAAGATGGGTGGTATGGAGCGAGTGGCGGTGAACCTGGCGGATGCTTTCGCCCAGGCGGGGCACGAGAGTCACCTGCTTAGCTTCCGACGAGTGAAGGAGGCGCTGTCGCCGGAGCACCCTGGCGTACAGCAGCATCATCTGGCGCTTCGCTGGTGGACTCGCCTAACCGGAGTGGGCCTGATACTTGAACAGCTGGTTCGGTTATTTCTGAATCCGATCATTAAACGCTCGCTGTTTCTCGGTGCCGGCCTTATGGGAGGCGTGGTGTTCCGGGTATGGCTCAGGGCCTTTGAGCGTCGCCATGGCCGCGTGGATCGTATCGTATTTCGTGGCATTGGTACCTTTGAGCTGGTTTGGACCTTCCGGGACGATAGGGCGCGCTACGTGCTGGAAAACATTCTGCATGTGAACGGCGCGAACTGGCAGCGAAGGGTATTTTCGCGTTGCCTCTATCATTGCCGCGATCTGGTGGCTGTTTCAGAGGGTGTGGCTGAGAGTGCGCAGGAGGCCGTGCGGGCTTGGCATTTCACGCCTAACTCGATCTCTGTGATCCCCAACCCTTGCCCGATAGCGAGCATCCGTCGGCAGGCGGTCGAGCCAGAGGCAGGCCTTCCTGCGACACCCTATATCGTCAATGTGGCGAGAATGGTTGCGGCAAAGGACCAGGCTTTGCTGCTGCGGGCCTATGCCCGCTCCGGCATTACCCTGCCATTGGTGCTGGTGGGCGATGGTCCTGAGCGCGGCCGGCTAGAGCTTCTGGCCAAAGAGCTGGACATCTCCGAGCGTGTTGTCTTTGCAGGCCAACGTTCCAATCCCTACCCATGGATGCACCATGCTCGGCTGTTCGTGCTCAGTTCGCGCTTTGAGGGCATGGGTATTGTGCTTTTCGAGGCGCTGGCCTGCGGCACGCCAGTGCTCAGCGTGGACTGCCCCGGTGGCATTCGTGAGATTCTGAAGGGTGAGCTGGCGAGCTGTGTAGTACCCCACGACGAAGAGAGCCTGGCCGAGGGCATACGTAAGGCCGCACAGGGCGAAAAGCCTCTCATCAAGAAGGGATGGTTGGATGACTTTCGGCCCGAGATGGTGGCGAAACAGTTCCTTGATCAGAGTCGACATGGTGATGCATGAAGCCACCTATCCTTATGCCTCCCGGGGGTGACCTGGCTTTCGCTCCATTGACGGATTCTCGGATGTACTGGCCCGTTCAGCGTACTCGTCTGCAGTGGGCTGTGCGCGAGAGATTCCAATCGGCGGTAACCACCCCCTTGGAGAGGATGTTGTTTGGTGTGTGGCTGCACCGTATGCCTGGTGCCGCCCAAGTGGAAAGGTTCGGTCTGCTGCGGCGGGTGGTCGAGAAGGAGCTGGGAAGTAATCTCGTGGTCCACGTGAATCCTCTCGATCTGATCAGAATTACTCATTGGCGCGGGGTGCCCAAACATCACCGTCCATCATCCACGACCTTCATCTGGGACGGTCAGTGGGACCTTCGCCGTGACGACCTACGCTTGAAGTCTCGCTACCGTTTCATCAGTGATCTGGACGAACACCGTAACGACCTGACCTGCAGCGAGTCGTTCCAGCATTTCATGTCGCAATTGGAGGCAGGGAAGCCCTGGCGCTCACATCAGAAGGGCGTGTTGCTGGACAGCCAAGCACGTATTTTGGCCTATCTGCGTGTGTATCTAAGCTTTCTCGACGACATGGCGGCACGCGGTTTCGATGCCGGTCGCGGAAAGGATCAGCTAGGGGTCGCCGTTAGTCGCGAAGGCCGGCTCATCAAGATAAACCGGGGGCTACATCGACTGGCCATGGCACAGCGGCTCGGTTTGCCCTCGGTTCCCGTGGCGGTGAAGGCCGTGCACCGGGAGTGGTGGGAGAGTGTCACGCAGGGTATTTCGGGGCAGGAGGCTTTGGATCGTGTCAAAGCCGCACTGGCCGAGTGTCTTCCCGAGACCGGTCCCGGACCGCTAGATCCGGGGTAAGACTTTGTAGAAAACTATCAGTTTTTTCTTTGATGGAGAGTCGAAATCTACCAAAAAAATGATAATAAGTAGCGTTTAAACATGCGGAAGTCTGGCCGAATTTTACCGGCTGTAATTGCTTCCCGCATGGTGCGCCGAAATCTTCTACTCTGTTTCATTCGGTAGAGCGATTGCAATGCAGACTTGGTGTCGGCTCTCACGAGTTTCTTTTTTTGATCCTTAGTCAAGGTGCAAGACAATTTTGGAATTGTTTGGACTGCTTCGATAAAACGTTGTCCCTGCTCAATGATACGTTCATGGTCATGTCTCGCTCTTTGCGTGTCCAAATCTCTCACCATGCAACACGCGCCTTTCGCATAGCGGGCTTCATGGATTGATAGTGCCCGAAGGAAAAACTCCACATCTTCTTTTTTTCGAAGCGATTCATTAAACCCGTTGAGATCGATAAAAGCTTTTCGTTTCATAATAAAACTGTTGGTACACAGCCAGCCCATGTTTTCAATATATTCAGAAAGTATCAGACTTTCTGCATGTGGCTTTTTGCCGGGAAGAAGAGACTGTTTTGTTGTTTCATCTACCTTTTCACCAAAAACGATGCCCTCGAAGTTGGGATGGTCCTTGGCCAGCTGTATCCTGCTGGCTACGGCCGTGTCCACAAAAAGATCATCGGAATCCAGAAAACCTATGTAATCGCTATCACTGAGTTCGACGCCGCGGTTTCTAGCCGCTGACTGCCCCTGGTTACTTTCCAATTGATGGATCGTTACTTTGGGATGTGTTTCATAATGTTCCTTGAGTCGGGCGAAACTGTCGTCTGTGGAGGCATCGTCCACGACAATGCATTGAGTATTCGACCAAGTCTGTGTGAGTACTGATTCGATGGCCTCCTGGATATGCGGCCAGCGATTGAAGCAGGGGATGATGATGGCCACTGTGGGCTGCATATCTTGCATGGTCGTGATTACCTGAAAATTTTCGTTGAATCATGTTGCTGGTCATTGAGCCACAGTGTTTCAAGCCGTTGCTCTACATGGTCACGGTTGTCTTCGCCTCTGAGCTTGTTAACCGTCAACGATCGCTTCAGCGCCGGCCACTGGTCGGCGCGTTTCGTTGGTAGCTGGCGAACGTGAGCATCGATCCAGATCAGTGAGCCGTCGGCGTCGACCAGCAGGTTGTTGTAGTGCAGGTCGCGGTGCACGTAGCCGGCGTGGGCGAGCCGGGCCACCTCCTGGCAGAAGACCTCCAGGAAGACGAGACGCCCCGGCTCGTCCAGTTCGTCGAAGACCTCGCCGCCCGGCCGTGCGTTTTGTACGTGCTCCATCAGCAACAGCGAGCCGTTGCGGTTGCCGGGATCGAGCGATATCCCCCAGCCGTGGCACTGGGGGGTGGCGAGGCCGGCACGGCGCAGGACCTGCAGGCTGAGATACTCCTTGCGGGCGTCGGACTGGCCCAGGCAGCGTTTCTCGAGGTAGTCCCTCAGCAGCCACTTGAACGGGGCCTGACGTCTGGCGAACTTGTCCGGCACCACCTTGGCGAGAATCCGCCGATCCTGCGAGACATAGAAACGACTGCTGCCTACGGCCTCGAAGGCCTGGGTGGTGGCGGTACTGACGAGGCTCAGCCGATCCGGCAGGCCGTTCGGGTGAAAGACCAGGTAGCGGTGCTGGACATCATCGAAGGGGAGCTCGAGAAGTTTCACGTCATGCCCTGATGGCGGAGCACTTTGATCATAGGGCCTCGAACTGGGGCAGTACGCTTTCCTTGAGGAACTGCCGGTAGTGGCGTTCATCGATCTTCACTGGGGCCTGGTCCATGCGAGCGAGCGCATCGGCCAGGCCCTTTTCGTTCTCGGGTGCCACCAGGAAGTCGGCGAGTTCCTGGGTCAGGATCTCCTTCGGGCCGCTGGGGCAGTCAACGCTGATTACCGGCGTGTGCAGGAGCAGGGCCTCGATGAGCACTCTCGGTAGCCCCTCGGCGTCGGAGGCCAGGATCATCGCCTTGGCGTTGGCGATCCAGGGATAGGGGTTGTGATGATAGCCGGCCACACTCACACGATCGCTCAGGCCCAGCTCGACGATCTGCTCGTGGATTGCCGCTTCATGCTCGGGCTTGCCCTTACCCATGATCAGGAGTGGCGTGACGACGCCGCTCTCGGCGTAGGCGCGCAGCAGGCGGTCATGGCGCTTTCGCGGTTCCAGGGCGGCGACGCAGAGAAAGAAGTCTCCATCAGGCAGCGCGGCGGGCTCTTCCGCCATCGCCACGAAGGGCTCGCGCTCGTAGGGGTTGTAGATGGGGAGGATTCGCTTGGCCTTTAAGCCCACCACGCGTTCCAGGTTCTCTTTCACGCCCTTTGAGACGGCGATGACCTGCCGGCCGCCGTAGAAGCGGCGTACTTTCGCGAAGGCCCGCTCGCGCTGTCGTGGGTCGCTGAACTTGGCCGAGACATCCGACTTCACCCAGAAGTAGAGATTGGGGTGATCGAGGTGGCGGGTGATCTTGTCACAGGAGCAGGAGATCACCACGTCGGGTCGCCAGTGTTTCAGGGCGCGGGCGATGCGTGATGCCTGCCACTTTTCAGTAAGCACCGTGGTGGTGGCCTTGGTAAGCGCCGTTACCACGCCGAGGTTCTCGATTTCGAGGCCTTCCGGCAGGCGGTGTTCGATGCGCTCGCGAAGCGTGTAAACAATGACGTCGTGGCCGCGCTGGCGCAGCTGATCGGCCGTGTAGAGCAGCGACTTCTGGGCGCCGCCGCCGTACAGATCCTCGATAACGAAGGCGAAACGTTTTGGGGCCATGGGGCTCTCGTGGCTGTAAATCTGCGCAAGGCTATCATAGTGAGCTGGGCAAGTGGCGGGGACGCGGCGTTGGAGTGATTGCGTTACAATTCCGCTCGGCGCCACTCAAGGAATCATCATGAAGATCTTAATTACCGGCATGGCCGGTTTCATCGGCCATGCCGTGGCCAGGCGATGGGCCGGCCAGGGTCATGAGATCGTCGGCATTGATAACCTCAACGACTACTACGATGTCTCGCTCAAGCGGGCACGTCTCGATGACCTTGCCGACTGCGACGGCGTGCGGTTCATCGAGCTGGACCTGGCGGATCGCGAGGGCATGGCGGCACTGTTCGCCAAGCATCGTTTCGATCGGGTGATTCACCTGGCGGCCCAGGCCGGGGTGCGCTACTCGCTGGAGAATCCGCACGTCTACGCCGACAGTAATCTAGTGGGGCATCTGAACGTGCTCGAGGGCTGTCGGCAGGCGGGCGTGGAGCACCTGGTCTACGCGTCGTCGAGCTCGGTGTATGGCATGAACGAGAAGGTGCCCTTCGCCACCGGGGACGGTGTGGATCACCCGATCAGTCTCTATGCGGCGACCAAGAAGGCTAACGAGCTGATGGCGCATACCTATGCGCATCTGTATCGGGTGCCGATGACCGGGCTGCGCTTCTTTACGGTCTACGGGCCCTGGGGGCGACCCGACATGGCGATGTTCAAGTTCACCCGCGCGATTCTCGCCGGCGAGCCGATCCAGGTCTACAACCATGGCAACATGGAGCGAGACTTCACCTACATCGACGATATCGTCGAGGGCGTCGTGCGAGTGCTCGATGTCATTCCTCAGGGCGATCCACAGCGGCCGTCCAGTGACTCGGCGCCTGATTCATCCAGTGCGCCCTATGCGCTCTACAACATCGGTCATGGCAGCCCAGTGCCGCTGATGGCCTTCGTTCGGGCGGTCGAGGCCGCGATCGGTCGCGAGGCGATCTGTGATTTTCAGCCGATGCAGCCGGGCGATGTGCCGCGCACCTGGGCCGATACCGAGGCGCTCTACCAGGCGACGGGGTATCGCCCCGAGGTCAGCGTGGAGGAGGGCGTGAGAAAGTTCGTGGCGTGGTACCGCGAGTTCTATGGGGTGTAGACAGGCGTCCTTTTATCGCCATGAACAAGCACTGCCCACAACCACAGCTTCCACTGGATAGAACAGAACATCGAGACTGATCAGGAGACAGGGAATGAAGATCACCATTTTTGGAACGGGATACGTGGGCCTGGTCACCGGCACCTGCCTGGCTGACGTCGGGCATGACGTGCTGTGCATGGACGTGGATGCCGACAAGATTGCTCGCCTGGAGGCCGGGGAGATTCCCATCTACGAGCCCGGGCTCGAGAGCATGGTGCTGGCTAACGTATCGGCGGGTCGCCTCTCCTTTACGGCCGATTCGGCTGAGGCGGTGGCCTTCGGGACCTTGCAATTCATCGCCGTGGGTACGCCGCCGGATGAAGATGGCAGTGCCGATCTCACGTACGTGCTGGCGGTGGCGGAGACCATCGGCCGTCACATGAACCAGTACAAGGTGATTGTCGATAAGTCGACGGTGCCGGTCGGCACGGCAGATCGCGTGCGCGAGACGGTGACGAAGACCCTCGAGGCCCGCGGCGAGCGCCTCGATTTTGACGTCTGCTCCAACCCCGAGTTTCTCAAGGAAGGGGCCGCTATCGAGGACTTCACCCACGGTGCGCGGATCGTCGTCGGCACCGAGTCAGAGCGGGTGAAGGGGCTGATGCGCGAGTGCTACGCGCCCTACATACGTCAGCAGGAAAAGCTGATGTTCATGGACGTGCGGGCCGCCGAGCTGACCAAGTACGCCGCCAACGCGATGCTGGCGACCAAGATCAGCTTCATGAACGAGATCGCGAATCTGGCCGAGCGGCTGGGTGCCGACGTGGAACAGGTGCGCCGCGGGATCGGTTCCGATCCGCGTATCGGCTATCAGTTCATCTATCCGGGCTGCGGCTATGGCGGCTCCTGTTTCCCCAAGGACGTGCAGGCCCTGGCGCGCACGGCGGCCGACGTGGACTATCGGGCGGAGCTGCTCACTGCCGTCGAGTCGGTGAACCAGCGCCAGAAGCAGACGCTCTTCGCCAAGCTCCGCCAGGCCTTCGATGGCGACCTGGCCGGCAAGACCATTGCGCTGTGGGGTCTTTCCTTCAAGCCCAATACCGATGACATGCGCGATGCCCCGAGTCGCACCCTGATGGAGGCGCTGTGGGACGCCGGTGCCCGTGTGCAGGCTTACGACCCGGAGGCGATGCGGGAGTGCCGCCGGATCTACGGCGAGCGTGACGACCTGGTGCTGGTGGGCGATCGTATCCAGGCGGTGAAAGGGGCAGATGCCCTGGTGATCTGCACCGAGTGGAAGGAGTTTCGCACTCTGGACTTCGCCTGGCTGAAGCAGCAGCTGGCCACGCCGGTGGTGGTCGATGGCCGCAACCTCTTCGAGCCTGACGCGGTGAAGGCGGCCGGTCTACTCTACTTCGCCGTGGGAAGAGGCCATTCGCTGCGCCATACTGAGTGACTCTACGAACGACGGGGAGACCGCCTGCGATGATGGATTCGATTCAGCGCTTCTTCAGCGACTTCATTGCCGGCGGCGGTGAGGCCAATCCGCCGGCTCACAGCCTTGAGCTGGCCGTGGCCGCGCTGCTCTTCGAGGTGGCCCGTGCCGACTATCACCTCGATGATAGTGAAGTGGCCCTGCTGCGCCAGCTGTTGCAGCGACGTTTCGACCTGGCGGAGACGGATCTGGACGACCTGATGCGCCTGGCGCGGGAAGAAGCCGAGTCGGCCGTGGATCACTACCAGTTCGTCAGCATGATCAAGGAGCATTTCGACTACGATCAGCGCTGGGAGCTGGTGCGCATGATGTGGTCGCTATCTCTGGTCGATGGCGAGCGCCACCACCTCGAGGAGCATCGCATTCGTCGTCTGGCCGAGCTGTTGCACGTCAGCCACGCGGATTTCATTCGTGCCAAGCTCAGCGTGCAGGAGGGCGACTCACGCTGATCTCGTGCTCATCGCTTTCCCTTGCCTGGCAGAACATGCAATCCTATTGAATTGCCTAAGGATTTTTCACAAGGAGTGACTCGATGTCGCGTGAGATTGTGGTGATGGGCGCTGGAATGGTAGGTGTGTCGGTCGCCTGGCACCTGGCCCGGCGCGGACACTCGGTGACCTTGGTCGATCGCCGTGAGCCCGGTCGAGAGACCTCGTTCGGCAACGCCGGCATCATCCAGCGTGAGGCGGTACGCCCCTATCCCTTCCCGCGCGATCTCGCCACGCTGCTGCGCGTGCTGCCCAACCGCCAGGTGGACATTCGCTATCGCCCCGGCGGCATGCTTCAGGCGGCCGGGCCGCTGCTGCGCTATTGGCATAACTCCTCCAAGGAGCGTTACCAGAAGATCGTGCCGGAATACGCCTCGCTGATCGGGCTGTCGCTGGAGGCGCATGCCCCGATGATGCAGGCCGCCGGTGCCGAGCAACTGGTGCGCAAAGAAGGTTGGCTCGAGGTCTATCACACGGCGGCGGAGCTCGAAGCGCGGGCCGCAGCGGCCCGTGACGACGAGCAGCGATTTGGCGTGCGCCACCGCGTGCTGGACGCCGCCGAGCTGGCCGCCTTCGAGCCTGGTCTCGCCAAGGGGCTGGCGGGAGCCATCCACTGGCAGGATCCCTGGACGGTCGCCGATCCCGGTGAGCTGGTTAAGGCCTACGCCAAGAGCTTCGAGGCGGAAGGCGGGCGAGTGCAGCAGGCCGAGGTGTCGGGCATCGCGCGCCAGGGCAGCGGCTGGCGGATATCCACCAGCGAAGGGGAGCTCGACGCCGAGCAGCTGGTGATGGCCATG
Organism: Halomonas saccharevitans; assembly: GCF_032333995.1. Classification (NCBI taxonomy): domain Bacteria; kingdom Pseudomonadati; phylum Pseudomonadota; class Gammaproteobacteria; order Oceanospirillales; family Halomonadaceae; genus Halomonas; species Halomonas saccharevitans. The sequence goes on along the minus strand of NZ_JAVXUR010000001.1, from coordinate 484,958 downwards.
GGGCCCTGGTCGCGTGAATGGTTGAGCGACCTGGGGCTTGAGATACCGCTGTTCGTCAAGCGGGGTTACCACATGCACTATGCCAACGCGGGGAGCGAGCCGTTGCGCCACTGGGTCATGGATGCCGAGGTGGGTTACGTGTTGGCGCCCATGCAGGCCGGCATCCGGTTGACCACCGGTGCCGAGCTGGAGCGACTCGATGCTCCGCCGCACCTCGCCCAGCTGGAGGCGGCGGAACAGGCGGCGCGGTGGCTGCTCCCTCTGGGCGAACGGCTTGAGGCCGAGCCTTGGAAGGGCGCACGCCCCTGTACGTCCGACATGAAGCCGGTGATCGGGCCCGCGCCGGGACAGTCAGGGCTGTGGCTGGCCCTCGGCCATGGCCATCAGGGCTTCACCCTGGGTCCGGCGACCGGTCACCTGCTTGGCCAGCTGATGGATGGTGAGACGACCGATATCGACATGGCGCCGTTCCGGGCCGATCGGTTCTGACGTTAGTGGGGTTCGGTCGACAACTCATCGCCGTGCTGGCACGGCGAAGATCGGCGGCGAATAAGGAGGTTAACGCTTCTCCTTGCGCCTTTGCTGCATGAGGTGGATCACGAGCTTGAAGAGCAGGGTGACGACGAACACCAGCCAGCCAGCCGTGGCCAGCGTATTGAATAGCAGCATCTTGTGCTCGCCGTTCATCGGCGTGATCAGGTGTTCGATGACGATGGCCAGCAGGAAGGCCAGAGTCAGGGGGAGGGCGAGGATGTGCATCCACATCTCGGTGCGTCGCTTGCGGACGTGGTAGCGCCCCAGCAGGACGCGGATCGGGCGGTGCACGAAGCTGATCAGCATTAGACTGCCCACCATCAGCAGCGCGGCCAGCGACGGTTCAATGCTGCCCAGATGGGCCGAGATGCTGACTGACCAGTAGAGCACCAGCCACATGAAACCGGCCAGGATGGCGACGATGTCGGCGTAGTGTCTTACCTTGGGCATGCTGTCCTCGCGAATGGTGCGGCCTGTCAGGCTGGGGACACATGATACGGCATTCGGCGTCGCTTGAAGAGTCGCTGTGGCCGGATGCCCAAGTATCCGCGTGTTATCGCGAAGTGAGGACGTGCGGTAATCCTCCCGGGTGGGAGAGCTTATCCGGCAGTAGTCGGTCGAGAGGCCAGGCGAGCTCATCAAGCGCATCGTGGCCTCGGGAACGCGGGATGGTTGCGATATACTGGCGGCTGCGCTTCTTGCCGCTCGACGCAGCTCGTTTGGCACAGCCCCGACAGCCTCCATTTTCATCCTGCCGTCTCAGGCGGCAGGTGCTCTCGATACAGACCCTCGATACAGACTTTCGAAACAGACCCTCGACACAGGACCTTCCGTGAACTCGATTACCCTGACCCGCCCGGACGACTGGCACCTTCATCTGCGAGACGACGAGGTGCTCTCTTCCGTGGTGGCCGCCAGCGCGCGCCAGATGGGCCGCGCGATCATCATGCCCAATCTCAAGCCGCCGGTGACCACCACCGAGCAGGCGCAGGCCTACCGGGAGCGGATCCTGGCCGCCTTGCCCACCGGGTTGAGCTTCGAGCCGCTGATGACGCTCTATCTCACCGACGCCACCTCGGCCGAGGAGATCGAGCGGGCTCATGCGAGCGGCCTGGTGCATGGCGTGAAGCTCTATCCGGCCGGGGCGACCACCAACTCAGCCTCCGGCGTGACCGATCTGGCGCATTGCGATGAAGCCATCGCCGCCATGGCGCGGCTGGGCATGCCACTGCTCGTGCATGGCGAGGTGACCGATGCCGAGATCGACATCTTCGATCGCGAGGCGGTGTTCATCGAGCGTGTGATGAAGCCGCTGCTGGAGCGCCACCCGACTCTGAAGGTGGTGTTCGAGCACATCACTACCGCCGAGGCCGCGGCGTTTGTGTCTAGCGCACCGGCCAACGTGGCCGCCACCGTCACCGTTCACCACCTGCTGTTCAACCGCAACCACATGCTGGTCGGCGGCATTCGTCCGCACTACTACTGCCTGCCGATCCTCAAGCGCGAGCGCCATCGTCAGGCGCTGCTGGAGGCCGCGACCTCGGGTAGCCCCAAGTTCTTCCTGGGCACCGACAGCGCACCCCATGCCCGGGGCGACAAGGAGAGCGCCTGTGGCTGTGCCGGCGCCTACAGCGCCCCGGCGGCCCTGGAACTCTACGCCACCGCCTTCGAGCAGGTCGGCGCCCTGGAGCGTCTGGAGGGCTTCGCCAGCCATCACGGCCCGGATTTCTATGGCCTGCCCCGCAATGCCGAAACCGTGACCCTTAAACGGGAGGACTGGCAGCTGCCCGAGACGCTGCCCTATGCCGACGGGCAGGTCATCGTGCCTCTCGCCGCCGGCGAGACGCTCGGTTGGAAGCTCGTCGATTGAGGCCGGGCGCTCGGCTCAGGTAACAGGCCGACGGCCGCCCCCGAGGGGCGGCCGTCGTCGTTTGAGCCGTCGTTGGGGCTCGCCAGGAGAGTGCTTACTCGTCGTGTAGCTGGCGATCCAGGAAGGCGATGCCGGCCTCGATGGCGCTGTCGCGCAGTAGGAAGCTGGTGAAATGCCCGCGGTAGTGCTGCAGGTAGAGCTCGCTCGTAACGCCCTGCGCCTTGAGAGCCGCATGGAAGTCGGTGGCGTGATCCACCGGGACCAGGGTGTCCCAGCGGCCGTGGAAGAGGAAGTGGGGCGGCGCGTCGGCATTGACGTGGTTGATTGGTGAGGCCTGTCGATAGGCCTGGGGTTTCTCGGCGCGGGTGCCGCCGATGAACTCGACCACCAGGCGGCCGTCATCGAACTTCATTAGATCGCTGGGCAGGCCGCCGGCCAGCACCGCGGCTAGTCGACTCTGTTCACCTGCCTGCTCGCCTGAGAGGGCCAGCAGGCTGATCAGGTGGGCGCCGCTGGAATAGCCGACGCCGGCGATGCGCGCGGTATCGATGCGCCAGGCCTCGGATTGCTCGTGGATCCAGTCCATGGCCTGCTCGAGGTCATCCAGCTGGGCGGGAAAGCGGTATTCGGGAGCGAAGCGGTAGGCGACGTTGATCGTGACATAGCCGCGCCTGGCGAGTCGCTCGGCGATCGCCTCCATGTCGTCGGGCGTGCGCCGCTGCCAGCCGCCGCCGTGGACGAGCAGGGCGGCGGGGCGAAGCGCATCGGCAGGCGTGTCGGGCAGCAGCACGCGGGCCTCGAGGGGCTCGGGCCAGCCGGGCGGCGTATAGGGGCGCGGCGGGAGGCGTTGGAAGCCGACGTCGGGGCCTGGCCCCGACTGGGCGATGGCGGGCGCGTCGGTCGTGGAAAGGTGCGTGGCGCAGCCCGCCACCAGCAGCGGCAGGCACAGGGCGATGGCTCGCGACCAGCCGACTGCCGGGAGGAGCATGGCTCAGCCCTCCACGGGCTCCGCCTGGGGGCAGGGCTGGCCCAGGCGGTCGACCATGGCCGTGACCATGCGCATCGAATGGTCGGCGGCCTGCTCCAGGAACTGCTCGAAGGAGAGGTGGTTGTCGCCGCCGCCGGCGATATCGGACAGCGCGCGGATCACCACGAAGGGGCAGCCGTAGTGGTGGCAGGTCTGGGCGATCGCCGCGGCCTCCATCTCGGCGGCCAGCATGGTGGGAAAACGCGAGCGCGTGGTGGCGACGAGCTCCGGGCAGGCCATGAAGACATCGCCGGTGGCGATCAGCCCCTCGACGACCTTGACCTCGCCCAGTGACTCGACGCACTCCCGCGCGATCTTGACCAGGCGCTCGTCCGGCATGTAGGCGGCCGGCATGTTGGGCACCTGACCATGCTCGTAGCCAAATACCACGGCATCGACGTCGTGGTGGCGGACTTCGCTTGAGACCACCACGTCGCCGATCGCAAGCCCCTCACCGAAGCCGCCGGCGGAGCCGGTATTGATGATCGCCTCGGGATGATAGACATCGAGCAGCAGGGTGGTGCCGATGGCGGCGTTCACCTTGCCGATCCCGGACTGCAGGATCACCACCTCGACGCCATGCAGCCTGCCGAGGTGAAAGGTGCAGCCGACGTGATGGCGGGTGCGGCGATCCTCCAGCTGGGCGGCGAGCTGCTCGACCTCCTGGGCCATGGCGCCGATGATGCCGATGCGCTTCATGCGAAAATGTCCGCCCACTCGTTGCGCTTGGCCAAAAAGCCGCGGGCGATCTGCTGGGCGCCCTCCAGGCTATGGCTGGCGGCCCAGCCGCACTGCATCTCGTTGCAGGCGGGTACGTCTGTGGCCTCCAGCACGTCCTTGAGGGTGCCCTCGACCAGGTCGAGTACGCCGTCGTAGTCGTCGTGATTGATCATCGCGATGTAGAAGCCGGTCTGGCAGCCCATCGGGCTGATATCGACGACCTTGTCGGAGTGGTTGCGCGAGAGTTCGGCCATCAGGTGCTCGAGCGAGTGCAGCCCGGGCATGTCCATGTGGTCCTGGTTGGGCTGACAGATCCGCATGTCGTACTTGTGGATGGTGTCGCCGTGCTCGCCGGTCTTGATGTCGGCAAGGCGGATGTAGGGGGCCTTCACCTTGGTGTGGTCGAGGTTGAAGCTTTCGACGTTCATCTTCTTGTCGGTCATCGGACGACCTCGCGAGTCGGAAAAAGTGGATCAGCGATTCTAGCGGAATTCGCAGTGTGGTGCATTGTGGATGCGGTGCTTGCACCGCGCCCACCACCCAGAACCCTTGTTGAGTGCGGGGCTCTTTTTGTCCTATTCCGCGGCGTCGTGGAGGTCGGCGGCCTGCAGGGTGTTCTCGAGCAGGGTGGCCACGGTCATCGGGCCGACGCCGCCGGGTACCGGGGTGATCCAGCTGGCGCGCTCGGAGGCGGCGGCGAAGTCGATGTCGCCGATCAGGCGCCCGTCTTCCTGGCGATTGATGCCCACGTCGATGACGATGGCGCCGGGCTTGATCCACTCGCCCTTGACCAGCCCTGGTTTGCCGACCGCGACCACCAGCAGGTCGGCGCGGCGCACGTGCTCCTCGAGATTGCCGGTAAAGCGGTGGCAGACCGTGGTGGTGCAGCCGGCAAGCATCAGCTCCAGCGACATGGGGCGGCCGACGATGTTGGAGGCGCCGACCACGGTGGCATCCAGCCCGCGCACCGAGAGGCCACTCTGCTGCAGCAGGGTCATCACGCCCTTGGGCGTGCAGGGACGCAGCAGCGGCAGGCGCTGCGCCAGGCGGCCGAGGTTGTAGGGGTGGAAGCCGTCGACATCCTTGTTGGGCAGGATGCGTTCGAGGATCGGTCGGGCGTCGAGATGCTCGGGGAGCGGCAGCTGCACCAGGATGCCGTCGATGCGCGGGTCGTCGTTGAGCTGGTCGACCAGGCGCTCCAGCTCATGCTGGCTGGTATCTGCCGGAAGCTGGTGCTTGAACGAGAGGATGCCGGCCTCTTCGCAGGCGCGATGCTTGTTACGCACGTAGACGGCGGAAGCGGCGTCTTCGCCCACCAGGACCACGGCAAGCCCCGGGATGCGCCCGCCGGCCTCGCGGCGCGCCTGCACTTGGCGCGCGACCTGCTGGCGGACTCGGGCGGCAATGGACTTGCCATCGATCAGTTGGGCGGTCATCGAGCTTCCCTCTGGTGGTTCGGGGTGAGAGTGGGGCGTGGCGAGTGCACGCCATGTTCGGGCGGGATTTTCGCATGCCGGGACCCGCAGGCAAAGCGCGGGGCGGCAATGCTGCGGTTGTCGCTTGACCCGCCGCTAAAGTTACGTAGAATACGCATCGCTTGACGAGGCCCCTGCGGCGACGTCAAGGCCGTGCAAGAGCCGGCGGGGTGTAGCGCAGTCTGGTAGCGCGCCTGCTTTGGGAGCAGGATGTCGGGGGTTCGAATCCCTCCACCCCGACCACAACCTGTTGATTGGAAAGTTTTATTTTTCCTCCAAGGGTTGCGGTCAGGCGCCCGGTTACGTATTATGCGCCCATAGCTCAACCGGATAGAGCAACGGCCTTCTAAGCCGTAGGTTGCGGGTTCGAGTCCTGCTGGGCGCGCCATGCAACGCATGGAAGTGTCGGCAACGGTTCGAATCGTTCGTTAGAGCTTCGCGCTTGCATCAGCAAGTGCATTGGCAAGACTCATGTCGTAGTGGTG
>NZ_JAVXUR010000001.1:100291-478751 GCF_032333995.1 Halomonas saccharevitans | reverse complement strand
GGTGGATGTAGCTCAGTGGTAGAGCCCCGGATTGTGGCTCCGGTGGTCGTGGGTTCGATCCCCATCATCCACCCCATTTCGACATGACCTCCAGGCAGTGGTGGATGTAGCTCAGTGGTAGAGCCCCGGATTGTGGCTCCGGTGGTCGTGGGTTCGATCCCCATCATCCACCCCATTGCCTCCCTCAGCGTGACCCATCCTTTCGCAGTGCTTCCTTCTTTTCGTCCGTTATGGCCCGTGCCATGCGGCAGATCGTGATGCCGTGTCGTGATGTTTTCCGATGCGCATTTCGTCGATCCCGCGCGTACCTGGTCGGTAGAAAATCTCGGCGACGGCCCTTGTAATGCGTCGTCGGGCCCCCATCTGATCAGGCACGGCGCTTGCCAGTAACGGGCGGGATTCTTAGAATCAGCCCTTTGAACTTTTCACGCTTTCAGAACGCCCCAGTCGGTAGAGGACATTTCATGCAAGTTTCCGTCGATACGACCTCCCAGATTGAACGCCGCATCACGGTTCAGGTGCCGGCCGCCGAGGTCGACGAGGCCGTTGCCTCCCGTCTCAAGGATGCCGCCAAGAACGTGCGCCTGGATGGGTTCCGCAAGGGCAAGGTACCGATGTCGGTGATCCGTCAGCGTTACGGCCACGACGTCCGCAACGAAGTGGTGGGTGAGGTGATGCGTGAGCGCTACGTGCGCGCCATCTCCGAGCACGAGCTCAACCCGGCGGGCTACCCGCAGATCGAAGCCACCACCAACGAGACCGGTAAGGATCTGGAGTTCACCGCCACCCTCGAGATTTATCCCGAGGTCGAGCTCGCGTCCATCGAGGGCACCGAGGTCGAGCGTCCGGTGGTCGAAGTGACCGAAGCCGACGTCGACGAGATGATCGATACCCTGCGCAAGCAGAATGCCGGCTGGGAAGAGGTCGAGCGTGCCGCCGAAGACGGCGATCAGGTGAAGATCGACTTCCAGGGCTTCCTGGGCGACGAGCCCTTCGAGGGCGGCAGTGCCGAGGGCCATGAGCTGGTGATCGGTTCCGGCAGCTTCATTCCCGGTTTCGAGGAGCAGCTCATCGGTGCCAAGGCCGGTGAGGAGAAGGAGCTCAAGGTCACCTTCCCCGAGGACTACCAGGCCGAGCAGTTGGCCGGCCAGGAAGCGACCTTCAAGGTCAAGGTCCACGCGGTGAAGGGTCAGGCCCTGCCCGAGGTCGATGCCGAGTTCGTCGCCAATTTCGGCGTCGAGGACGGCGATCTCGACAAGTTCCGCAGCGAGGTCAAGCAGAACATGACCCGCGAGGCCGGCCAGGCCGTCGACACCCGCGTCAAGCAGCAGGTGCTCGAGGCGCTGAAGAAGGCCAACGACATCCCGGTGCCCCAGTCACTGGTGCAGCAGGAGACCGACGGCCTCAAGCGCCAGGCGGCCCAGCAGTTCGGTCTCGGTGAGGACTTCGACGTCTCCCAGCTGCCCGACGAGCTGTTCAGCGAGCAGGCCAAGAGCCGCGTCCAGGTCGGCCTGCTGCTGGCCGAGGTGATCAAGAGCCACGAGCTCGAGGCCACCGACGACGAAATCAAGGCCAAGGTCGAGGAGCTGGCTCAGCAGTACCAGGACCCCGAGCAGGTCGTCGCTCACTACATGGGCAATGACCAGCTGAAGACCCAGGTCCAGTCCGCCATCCTCGAGGAGAAGGCGGTCGACGCGCTGCTCGCGCAGGCCACCGTCAAGGACGTGGAAATGGGTTATCAGGAGGCTCTCGCCGCGGCCCAGCAGCAGGGCGAAGCGGCCGAGGAAGACGAAGAGGCCGAGGGCGAAGCCAAGGCTTGATCCTCGCTTCGGGAGCGCCTGGCCGGCCGTACGGCCGGCCAGGCGCTCCATCCTCCGCTTCCATTCATCGGATCCAAGGACATCATCAGATGAGCAACCCGTTCGAACCCCAATCCGCCGGCGGCCTGGTGCCCATGGTGGTCGAGCAGAGCGCGCGCGGCGAGCGGGCCTACGACATCTACTCCCGCCTGCTCAAGGAACGCGTGATCTTCCTGATCGGGCCGGTGGAAGATTACATGGCCAACCTGCTGGTGGCGCAGATGCTGTTCCTTGAGTCCGAGAATCCGGACAAGGACATCCACCTGTACATTAACTCGCCGGGCGGTGGCGTCACCGCGGGCATGTCGATCTACGACACCATGCAGTTCATCAAGCCCGACGTCTCTACCGTGTGCATCGGTCAGGCGGCGAGCATGGGCGCGCTGCTGCTGGCCGGCGGTGCCGCGGGCAAGCGCTACTGCCTGCCCAACTCGCGGATGATGATCCACCAGCCGCTGGGCGGCTATCAGGGTCAGGCCTCGGACATCGAGATCCACACCCGCGAGATCCTCGGCATCCGCGACAATCTCAATCAGATCCTTGCCCACCACACCGGCCAGGATATCGAGACCATCGCCAAGGATACCGATCGCGACAACTTCATGAATGGCCCGCAGGCCGCTGAATACGGCCTGATCGATGCGGTGCTGGAACAGCGCCCGACATCCTGATAGCGTGAAATTCTCCCGAGTGCCTTTCATGCACTAAGACGTTTCCCGGTGGCCGCGGCCACCGTGGTGAACCCGACGCCCCGTGAGCCATACTGTACGGGGCGTCATCAAGAAAGAGGTACGCGAATGGCCGACGGCAAAGGCAAGGACGAAGGCGGCAAACTGCTCTACTGCTCGTTCTGCGGCAAGAACCAGAACGAGGTGCGCAAGCTGATTGCCGGCCCGTCCGTCTATATCTGCGATGAGTGTGTCGACCTCTGCAACGACATCATTCGCGAGGAGGTGCTCGATGCCGATGCCGAGACCGACGAGGAGCGCCTGCCCGCTCCCCGCGAGATTCGTCACACCCTCGATGACTATGTGATCGGCCAGGACCGCGCCAAGATGGTGCTGTCGGTGGCGGTCTACAACCACTACAAGCGCCTGCGCTTCGGCAGCAAGGAAGACGGTGTCGAGCTCGGCAAGTCGAACATCCTGCTGATCGGTCCCACCGGCAGCGGCAAGACCCTGCTGGCCGAGACCCTGGCACGCCTGCTTAACGTGCCCTTCACCATCGCCGATGCCACGACCCTTACCGAGGCGGGCTACGTCGGCGAGGATGTCGAGAACATCATCCAGAAGCTGCTGCAGAAGTGCGACTACGACGTGGACAAGGCCCAGCGCGGCATCGTCTACATCGACGAGATCGACAAGATTTCGCGCAAGTCGGACAACCCGTCCATCACCCGTGACGTCTCGGGCGAGGGCGTGCAGCAGGCGCTGCTCAAGCTGATCGAGGGCACCACCGCCTCGGTGCCGCCCCAGGGTGGTCGCAAGCATCCCCAGCAGGAGTTCCTGCAGGTGGATACCGGCAACATCCTGTTTATCGTCGGCGGCGCCTTCGCCGGTCTCGACAAGGTGATCCGCGATCGCGCCGAGGTGGGCGGCATCGGCTTCAATGCCGAGGTCAAGAGCAAGGACGAGTCCAAGGGTATCGGTGACCTGCTGCTCGACGTTGAGCCCGAGGATCTGGTCAAGTTCGGCCTGATTCCCGAGTTCGTTGGTCGTCTGCCGGTGATCGCGACCCTCACCGAGCTCACCGAGGATGCCCTCATTCAGATCCTCACCGAGCCGAAGAACTCGCTGATCAAGCAGTACGCTCGTCTTTTCGAGATGGAAGACGTGGAACTCGATTTCCGCGACGACGCCCTGCGCGCGGTGGCCGGCAAGGCCATGGCTCGCAAGACCGGTGCTCGCGGGCTGCGCTCGATCCTCGAATCGGTGCTGCTCGACACCATGTACGAGATTCCGTCTCTCGAGGGCGTCTCCAAGGTGGTGATTGATGCCTCGGTCATCGCCGGCGAGAGCGAACCGCTGCTGATCTATTCCCAGCAGGAAGCGGCGCGGGTCGACGGCACCGACGGCTGACGCTTGTCGGGCGTTCGTCGCCCTGTTGCGGGAGCGGCTTCATCCCCGGGGTGCCCATCGGGTACCCCAGGGGAGGGCCGCTCCCCTTCTTGTGTGTGGCCGCCCGCCATTGCCTTGCAATGCCGCCGCTTCGCCCCCATTCCCTGGGTATCCATCCGATTTCGTGTGAGGAACGTCTGCGATGCAGCAGAACGCCGAACAGACCCTGAGTCTGCCCCTTTTGCCGCTGCGGGACGTGGTCGTCTACCCGCAGATGGTCATTCCGCTGTTCGTCGGCCGCGAGAAGTCGATCCAGGCGCTCGAGGCCGCCATGGAGGCCGACAAGCGCGTCCTGCTGGTGGCCCAGCGGGAAGCCAGCAAGGACGATCCCGATAGCGAGGACATGTTCGCCATCGGCACCGTTGCCGAGATCATGCAGCTGCTCAAGCTTCCCGATGGCACCGTCAAGGTGCTCATCGAGGGCGAGTCGCGGGCCGACATCCGCGAGATCGTCGCCGTCGACGGTGGCTACAGCCGCGCCGAGGTGAGCCTGCGCGAGAGCGAGCCGCTCTCCGAGCGTGAGCAGGAGTCGCTGGTGCGCGTGCTGCTCAACCAGTTCGAGCAGTACGTGAAGATGTCGAAGAAGGTGCCCAACGAGGTGCTCAACTCGCTCTCTGGCATCGAGGACCCCAGCCGCCTGGTGGATACCATCTGCGCCCACCTGTCGTTGAAGATCGACGACAAGCAGCAGCTGCTGGAGATGGATCGGGTGCGCGACCGCATCGAGCACCTGATGGCGCTGATCGAGTCCGAGATCGACCTGCTGCAGGTGGAGAAGCGCATCCGCTCGCGGGTCAAGGACCAGATGGAGAAGTCTCAGCGCGAGTACTATCTCAACGAGCAGATGAAGGCCATCCAGAAGGAGATGGGCGAGCTCGAGAACGTGCCCAACGAGGCCGAGAAGTACGAGCAGGCTATCGAGGAATCCGGCATGCCCAAGGAGGCCCGTGAGAAGGCCCTCCAGGAGCTGGGCAAGCTCAAGATGATGTCGCCGAACTCCGCCGAGGCCACGGTGGTGCGCTCCTACCTCGACTGGCTCGTCGCGGTGCCCTGGAAGAAGCGCACCCGCATCAAGCACGACCTGGTGCATGCCCAGAAGGTGCTCGACGAGGATCACTACGGCCTCGAGGAGGTCAAGGCGCGCATCCTGGAGTACCTGGCGGTGCACAAGCGGGTCAAGAAGCTTAAGGGACCCGTGCTCTGCCTGGTGGGGCCGCCCGGGGTGGGCAAGACCTCCCTCGGCCAGTCCATCGCCCGGGCCACCAACCGCAAGTACGTGCGCCTGGCCCTCGGCGGGGTGCGCGACGAGTCCGAGATCCGCGGCCATCGACGTACCTACATCGGCTCGCTGCCCGGCAAGATGGTGCAGCGCATGGCCAAGGCCGGGGTCAAGAACCCGCTGTTCCTGCTCGACGAGGTCGACAAGATCGGCATGGATCACCGCGGGGATCCCTCCTCGGCGCTGCTCGAGGTGCTCGACCCGGAACAGAACGATACCTTCAGCGACCACTATCTGGAGCTGGACTACGATCTCTCCGAGACGCTGTTCATCTGCACCGCCAACTCGATGAACATTCCCGGGCCGCTGCTTGACCGCATGGAAGTGATCCGCCTGCCGGGCTACACCGAGGACGAGAAGCTGGCCATCGCCAAGCGCTACCTGGTGCCCAAGCAGCTCAAGGCCAACGGCTTCAAGGATGACGAGCTGTCTCTCTCCGACGAGGCGCTGCTCGAGCTGATCCGCTATTACAGCCGCGAGGCCGGGGTGCGTGAACTCGAGCGCCAGATCGCCAAGGTGTGTCGCAAGGTGCTGCGCGAGCGCATCGAGAAGGAGAGCAAGGAGGGCGCCCAGGCCCCGCAGCGGCTCTGCGCCGACGACGTCGAGCCCTATGCAGGGGTGCGCCGTTACAGCTACGGCCTGGCCGATCAGCAGGATCAGGTGGGCCGCGTGACCGGCCTGGCCTGGACCTCGGTAGGTGGCGAGCTGCTCAGCATCGAGTCGGTGATCACCCCGGGCAAAGGCCGTCTGGACAAGACCGGCTCGCTCGGCGACGTCATGAAGGAGTCGGTAAGTGCCGCCCAGACCGTGGTGCGGGCTCGCGCCCTGGCGCTCGGCATCGACCCCGAGCGCTTCGAGAAGGAGGACCTGCACATCCACGTGCCCGAGGGCGCCACGCCCAAGGACGGTCCCAGCGCCGGTGTCGCCATGGTCACTGCGATGGTCTCGGCCTATACCGGTCGCCCGGTGCGCTGCGACGTGGCCATGACCGGCGAGGTCAACCTGCGTGGCGAGGTGATGCCGATCGGCGGGCTCAAGGAGAAATTGCTGGCCGCCAGGCGCGGTGGTATAAAGACCGTGCTAATTCCGGAGGAAAACCGCCGTGACCTCAAGGAGGTTCCGGATAATATCAAGGAAGCACTCGATATTCGGCCGGTTAGCTGGATTGACGACGTTCTGGAGGTGGCCCTGGCGGAGAAGCCTGAGCCGAAAAAGGAGGGTTCCAGCGCGGAAGACTCCTCCTCCAAATCATCGATGATCAGTACGCACTAACGGTAATTTTTCTCGCCATGCCGGAGGACAAAGCCCGGTATGGCGGGGTTTGGCTGGTAAGGTTGCTTGACAGGGCTTTCGCCGCATTGCTATAAACTATCGCCATGCTGTGATCGTGTCAGTCAGCCGAAAGTCTCGCCGATTAGAGCCAATTTACGAAATAGTCAAGGGGTGAAGTGTGAACAAATCCGAGCTGATCGAAGCTATTGCCGCGTCTGCCGACATTCCCAAGGCGGCTGCTTCCCGCGCATTGGATGCCATGGTCGACACCGTGTCAGAGAGCCTGAAGAAGGGCGACAGCGTGTCCCTGGTGGGGTTTGGTACCTTCACCGTCAAGGAGCGTGCTGCTCGTACTGGCCGTAACCCGCAGACCGGCCAGCCGATCGAGATCAGCGCTGCCAAGGTGCCGAGCTTCAAGGCCGGCAAGGCGCTCAAGGACTCCGTCAACTGAGGCAACGGCGCCTGCCGTAGCATTGACGGTGGCATTGACGGTGGTTACTTCAACAGGCGCATCGCCCCGGCGGTGCGCCTGTTCCCGTTCATGGGTATCAACGCCGCGCGTCGCGAGGCGCTCGGTTAGGCGTGTAACATACGCGACCCGACTCATTTGATCCGCAGAGGCCTGCATGCTGCAAAGTATTCGTGACCGCTCCAGGAGCTGGGGCGCCAAGATCATCATCGGTGCCGTGGTCGTGACCATGGCACTGTTTGGCGTGGAATCGCTGGTCGGGCTGCTGGGCAACAGCGGCGATGAGGTTGCCCAGGTCAACGATGAGCCGATCACCCGCCAGCAGCTCGAGATCGAGGTGCAGCGCGCCATCCGCAGTGGCCAGGTGCCACCGGACCAGGAGCGCGCGCTGCGCGCCGAGATGCTCGACATGCTGATCACCGAGCGACTGCTGACACAGTATGCCGAAAAGGGCGGCCTCTACGTCTCCGAACAGCAGCTCGATCAGCTGATCGTCACCCTGCCGGAGTTTCAGGATGCCCAGGGTCGCTTCGACCGTGAGCTGTTCCGCAATCGCCTGGCCAGTGCCGGCTTCACGCCGCTGTCGTTCCGTCGTCAGCTGAGTGTCGACCTGAAGCGTCAGCAGGTCCAGCAGGGCCTGGCCGTCAGCGACTTCACCCTGGAAGAGGAGCGCGAGCGCCTCGCCGAGCTGCAGCGCCAGACCCGCACCTTCCGCCACTACGCCCTGACGCCGGACGACCTTGCCGCCAGGCCCGAGATCGCCGAGCAGGATCTGCAGGCCTACTACGACGCCCACCAGGATGACTACCGCCGCCCCGAGCAGGTCAAGCTCAACTACGTGGTGCTCGATCGCCAGCAGATGGCCGGCGAGGTCGAGGTGAGCGAAGAGGCGCTGCGCGAGGCCTGGGAGTCCGGGTCGGCCGAGGCCGATCGCCGTGTCTCGCACATCATGGTGAGCTTCAGTGACAGTGATGGGGGCGACGACGCGGTTAGCCGTGAACAGGCCCGGGCGCGCCTAGAGCAGGTTCAGGCGCGTCTCGCCGAGGGCGAGGCGTTCGACGAACTGGCAGCCGAGGTCTCCGACGATTCCTCGACCAGCGATGCCGGTGGCGACCTGGGCGTCATCTCCCGCGGCTTCTTCGGCGAGGCCTTCGAGAACGCCGCCTTCGCCCTCGGCGAGGGAGAGGTCTCCGGTATCGTCGAGACCGATAACGGCCTGCACCTGATCAAGGTCACCGAGTTCGATCGCCCCGCCTTCGAGGAGCGCAGTGAAGCGCTGCGCGCCGAGCTGGCCCTCGAGCAGGTCGACGACGCCTTCAACGAGCGCGCCCAGCGCCTGATCGACGACAGCTTCGCCGCCGACGATCTGGCAAGCGTTGCCGACGATCTCGGGCTCTCGCTTGAGCAGAGCGACTGGATCGGTCGCGAGGGGGGGGAAGGCGTGCTCGCCGAGCCCGGCGTGATGGAGCAGGCCTTCAGCGGCGACGTGCTGGAGGAGGGCTACAACAGCGAAGTGATCGAGCTCGACGAGGACCGTCGCCTGGTGCTGCGCGTGGCCGAGCATCGCGACGCCACCACGCTGCCGCTTTCCGAGGTGCGTGATGAGGTCGAGGCCGCCGTGCGCGAGGCCAAGACCCGCGAGGCGCTGGTGGAGCTGGCGACCCGGCGCGTCGAGAGCCTGCGTGCCGGCGAGACGCTCGACATCGACTGGCAGCAGGCCGAGTCGGTCAGCCGCCAGGGCGGCAGCGCCCTTCCTGAGGCGCTGGTTCAGGCCGCCTTCCGCCTGCCGCACCCCGAGGGCGAGCAGCCGGTCTTTGGGCACGCCGTGGACGGTGAGCGCGTGGTGCTGATCGCCCTCGAGCGCGTCCAGGACGGTGAGCCCAATGCGCAGATGGAGGGCTTCGTCGCCAAAATGGCGGAGCGCCTGCGGGCCCAGGCCGCCATCCAAGGCCTGCTCGACGACCTGCGCGATAAGGCAAGCATCGACCGGCTCTGACGATAAGCCCCGAGCTACAAGCGCCGAGCTACAAGCAAACCCCGAGGCCATTGTCTCGGGGTTTGCTTTTTTCCGAGAGCAACATACTGATGGCCGCTTGGCCGCTTGGCCGCTTGGCCGCTTGGCCGCTTGGCCGCTTGGCCGCTTGGCCTTTATGTTATCTTGTAACATTCTTGCCGCGAACACCCAGGAGCCCCCATGTCCGCGCCGCTCTCCGCCATCCCCGTCCATCTGATCACCGGCTTTCTCGGCAGCGGCAAGAGCTCGCTGACCCGGCGCTTGATCGAGCAGAAGCCCGCCGAGGAGCGCTGGGCCGTGGTGATCAACGAGTTTGGCCGGGTGGGAATCGACCAGGCGATGTTCGAGGAGCGCGACGACCTGGTGGTCAAGGGGCTGCCCGGGGGCTGCCTGTGCTGCCAGCTGGCCTTCGTGTTGCAGGCGTCGCTGGTGAACCTGCTGCATCGCCATCGCCCGGATCGGCTGATCATCGAGCCCTCGGGGCTCGGCCATCCGGCGGGCCTTATCGAGGTGCTGCGCGGCGAAGGCCTGGCCGAGGCGCTGGCAGTGCGCGACGTGATCACGCTGCTCGACCCGCGCCGGCTCGATGACCCGCGCGCCCGGGCGCATGAGACCTTCCGTGACCAGCTGGTCATGGCCGACGGCGTGGCGCTGACCATGACCGACCTGGCCACCCCCGCGCAGGTGCAGGCGGCGAAGGACTGGCTCGGCGAGCTGTGGCCGCAGAAGCGCTGGATTCGCGAGACGCCCCATGGGGACCTGTCGTTCGCAGTGCTGCACGAGGGTGGGCTTCACGCCGTCGGCGCCCAAGCGCCCGCCTCGCCGATCCATCGGGCGGCCCGCGAGGGCGCGTTACACTTGGAGCAGGACTCGGAGTACGACGCGGCACAGGAAGCGATGACCGCCGCGCAGGAGCCGGTCCCCGGCAGGCCGATCCGCGATGAGGGGGCCTCGCTGGGTCACGCGACCCTGGGCTGGCGCTGGCACGCCCAGGAGGTCTTCGATCTGGATCGCCTCTCGGCGCTGCTGGGCGAGCTGCCCGCGGCCCTGAGGGTCAAGGGGGTGCTGCACACGGCCGATGGCTGGAAGCTCTACAACCGCGCCGCGGGCGCGGTCACCTTGTCCGGCACGGCCTGGCGGCGCGATTCGCGTCTGGAGCTGATCGGCGAGGCGGGTCGCCTGCCGGATGCCGAGGTGCTCGAGGCTCGGTTGGCAGGCTGCCTGATCGATCGATAGCGCCGGCGATGTCTTGGAAGCGTTGCCGGTCGCTCGGCCGCTCGCTGAAGAGATGCGCCCCGTCAGGACAGCGCGAATTCTCTGAGGTGCGGTTCACCGCCACCCTCGACGACGATCTCCCAGCCCCGGTCGGGCTGCCAGTCGCCCAGTACCAGGCGCTTGGCCGGGGCGCCGTTGACCTCGAGGTCATGCACGGCCGGGCGATGGGTATGGCCGTGGATCAGGGTATCGACCCCATGGGCCCGCAGCGCCTCGACCACTTCGTCGGGGGTGACGTCCATGATGTCCTCGGCCTTGTTGGAGTTGGCCTCGCCTGACTGGTCGCGCAGCTGTTTCGCGAGCTGGAGCCGCTCGGCGATCGGCATGCCGAGCACCTGTGCCTGCCACTGCGGGTCGCGAGCCTGACGGCGAAAGGCCATGTAGGCCTCGTCCCGGGTGCACAGGCTGTCGCCATGCATCAGCAGCACCGGGCGCTCGCCCAGGGTCACCACGCTGGGGTCCGGCAGCAGGCGGGCGCCGGCGGCCTTCGCGAAGCGCTCGCCCAGCAGGAAATCGCGGTTGCCGTGCATCAGGTAGATGGCGGTGCCGGCCTCGGCGAGGGTCTTCAGCGCGTCGGCGACGCGGGAGGCCAGCTCGGCGGTGCCGGTCGGATCGCTGGCGCCGAGATCCAGCAGGTCGTCGCCGATCCACGCCTCGAAGAAGTCGCCGAGGATATAGACGGCCTCGGCGGCCGGGGCACGTTCGGCGAGCCAGTTCAGGAAGCCGTCGGTGATCTCGGGGGCGGCGGGCTGCAGGTGCAGGTCGGATATCAGCAGGGTGGTCATGGTTGGCCCGGTTGGCAGAGGGAAGGGGTCGCCGGTGGCGCGTTTCGGAAGGTGAAACGCACCACGCCCGCCGGGCCTCAAGGGCCCTGGCGGGCGTGGTGCGAGCGTGGTGGGGATCAGACCGCAGAGTCGTCCTTCACGTAGGCCTTTTGAATGATCACGTCCTCGGCGGGCACGTCGGCGTGCATGCCGCGACGGGTCGTGGAGACGTCCTTGATCTTCTCGACCACGTCCATGCCCTCGACCACTTCGCCAAACACGCAGTAGCCCCAGCCCTGGATGCTCTTGCCGCTGTGATTGAGGAAGTCGTTGTCGGCAATATTGATGAAGAACTGCGCGGTGGCCGAATGGGGATCCTGAGTGCGCGCCATGGCCAGGGTGCCCTTGGTGTTGGTCAGGCCGTTATCGGCTTCATTGTCGATCGGGTCGCGGGTCGGCTTCTGGTTGAAGTCGCTGTCAAAGCCGCCGCCCTGGACCATGAAGCCCGGGATCACGCGATGGAAGAGGGTGCCGTCATAGAAGCCGTCGCGCACGTACTGCTCGAAGTTGGCGGCGGTCTTCGGGGCCTGGTCGTGATTGAGGGCGATGGTGATATCGCCAAAGTTGGTCTGAAGTACGATCATCGATTCGTTCCTGTGTGCGGTAAAGGGAGCAATGGGGGATGCGCCTTGGCGCTGCCCATGGGCGTGGCGCTATAATAGCGGTTTTGCTTCGATGCGCGAAGGCGGGAGAATGGCCTTCATGTCCTGTCCGTGCACCGAGCCAGGCCCGCGATTCAACCAGAGGTTGCCCCACCGACATGACCACCGAGACTACCAGCGCGCCGAACTTCATCCGCAACCAGATCCGCGAAGAGATCGAGGCCGGGCGGACCGGGAAGGTCGTCACGCGCTTTCCGCCGGAGCCCAACGGCTTCCTGCATATCGGCCACGCCAAGTCGATCTGTCTGAACTTCGGGCTTGCCGAACACTTCGGTGGCGACTGTCATCTGCGCTTCGACGACACCAACCCGGCCAAGGAAGAGCAGGCCTACATCGATGCCATCAAGGAAGACGTCAGCTGGCTGGGCTTCGAGTGGGCCGGCCCGGTGCGCTTCGCCTCGGACTACTTCGACCAGCTTTATGCCTGGGCTCAGCACCTGGTGCGTGAGGGCAAGGCCTACGTCGACGACCTCTCGCCGGACGAGATCCGTGAGTACCGCGGTACCCTGACCGAGGCGGGCAAGCCGAGCCCCTACCGCGAGCGCGACGCGGACGAGAACCTCGACCTGCTCGAGCGCATGCGCGTGGGCGAGTTCGCCGAGGGCGAGAAGGTGCTGCGGGCCAAGATCGACATGGCCTCGTCCAACATCAATCTGCGCGACCCGATCCTCTACCGCATCCGCCACGCCAGCCACCACCAGACCGGCGACACGTGGAAGATCTACCCCTCCTACGATTTCACCCATGGGCAGTCCGATGCCCTCGAGGGCGTGAGCCACTCCGTCTGCACCCTGGAGTTCGAGGATCACCGCCCGCTTTACGAGTGGTTCCTCGATAACCTGCCGGTGCCGGTGACCCCGCGTCAGATCGAGTTCGCGCGGCTCAACCTTAACTACACCCTGACCTCCAAGCGCAAGCTCAAGCTGCTGGTGGACGAGCAGATCGTCGACGGCTGGGACGACCCGCGCCTGCCGACCATCTCCGGCATGCGGCGCCGCGGCTACACGCCGGGCTCGATTCGCAAGTTCTGCGACATGATCGGCGTGACCCGTGCCGACGGCGGCCTGGTGGACATCGCCATGCTCTATCACGCCATTCGCTCGGACCTCGAGGACAACGCCCCGCGGGCCATGGCCGTGCTCAAGCCGCTCAAGGTGGTGCTGACCAACGTGCCCGAGGGGCATGAAGAGGTCTACGAGGTGCCCGGTCACCCGGCACGCGAGGACATGGCGGTGCGCCGCGTGCCCCTGACCCGGGAGCTCTACATCGACGCCGACGACTTCATGGAAGAGCCGCCCAAGAAGTTCTTCCGGCTAGCGCCGGGCAAGGAGGTGCGTCTGCGCAACAGCTACGTGATCTGCTGCGACGAGGTGATCAAGGGCGAGAGCGGCGAGATCGAGGAGCTGCGCTGCTCCGTGGACTTCGACACCCTCGGCAAGAATCCGGAGGGCCGCAAGGTCAAGGGCGTGATCCACTGGGTCAGCGCCGAGCACGGCGTACCCATGGAGGTGCGTCTCTACGACAACCTCTTCCAGGTCGAGCAGCCGGACAAGGACAAGGACGCCGACTTCCTCGACCACCTCAATCCCGACTCGCTGATTACCGTGCAGGCGATCGGCGAGCCGAGCCTCGCCGAGGCCACGCCCGAGAGCCGTTTCCAGTTCGAACGCGTCGGTTACTTCTGCGCTGATCGCCACGCCTGCCGGGATGGCAAGCTGGTGTTCAACCGCACCGTGGGCCTCAAGGACGGCTGGGCCAAGGTGAAGAAGCAGGAAAGCCAGAAGACCGCGCAAGACAATAAAGGATGAGCATGAGCGCCATGCAGATCTACAACACGCTGACGCGCCGCAAGGAGCCGCTCACGCCGCTCGAGCCCGGCAAGGTGCGCATGTACGTCTGCGGCATGACGGTCTATGACTACTGCCATCTGGGCCACGCCCGGGTGATGGTGGCCTTCGACGTCATCACCCGCTACCTGCGCGCGCGGGGCTTCGAGGTGACCTACGTGCGCAACGTCACCGACATCGACGACAAGATCCTCAAGCGGGCCGACGAGAACGGCGAAACCATCGCCGCGCTCACCGAGCGCATGATTGCCGCTATGCACGAGGACGAGGCACGACTTTCCGTGCTGCCGCCGGACAGCGAGCCTCGCGCCACCGGCCATATAGGCGAGATCATCGCCATGATCGAAACGCTGATCGACAAGGGCTTCGCCTACGCCGCCGACAACGGCGACGTCTATTACCGGGTGCGCCGCTTCGCGACCTACGGCGCGCTGAGCAATCGCGACCCGGACGAGATGCGTTCAGGTGCGCGCATCGAGGTGGACGAGCACAAGGAGGACCCGCTGGACTTCGTGCTCTGGAAGGCGGCCAAGCCCGCTGAGGCGAGCTGGTCGTCGCCCTGGGGCGAGGGGCGCCCCGGCTGGCACATCGAGTGCTCGGCGATGTCCACCTGCTGCCTGGGGGAGACCTTCGATATCCATGGCGGTGGGCCGGATCTGATGTTCCCGCACCACGAGAACGAGATCGCCCAGAGCGAAGCCGCCACCGGCCAACGCTACGTCAATACCTGGATGCACGCCGGGGCGGTGCGGGTGAATCAGGAGAAGATGTCCAAGTCGCTGGGCAACTTCTTCACCATCCGCGACGTGCTCGAGCACCACGATCCGGAGGTGGTGCGCTACCTGCTGGTGGCCAGCCACTACCGCAGCCCGATCAACTACGCCCCCGAGTCGCTGGCCGACGCCCGCAAGTCGCTGGAGCGCTTCTACAATGCGCTCGAAGGGCTGGCGCTCGACAGCATTGCCGATGAGGCGACAACGCTCGATCAGCCGGGCGAGGGCGGCTACGGCGCACGCTTCATTGCCGCCATGGACGACGACTTCAACACCCCCGAGGCGCTCTCGGTGCTCTTTGACCTGGCCCGCGAGCTCAATCGCGCCAGGAAGGACGCGCCGGACCGGGCGCCGGCGCTGGCCGCCGAGCTCAAGCGCCTGGGTGGGGTGCTGGGGCTGCTGCAGCAGGATCCGGCGAGCTTCCTCAAGGCCGGTGCCGCTGACCTGCCGCTCTCGGAAGACGAGATCCAGGCGCAGATCGAGGCGCGTGCCGCGGCCAAGAAGGCCAAGGACTTCGCTCGCGCCGATGGGATCCGCGACGAGCTCGCCGCGCTGGGGATCATCCTCAAGGATTCCCGCGAGGGCACGACCTGGGTCTTCGAGACGCCTACCGGCTGAGTCTCCGCCAGACCCTCGGTCGTCTTAAGCGCGCTCGGCCTCTGCTCTGCAGGGGCCGGGCGTGTCGCGTTCGGGCGGGGCGTCAGAGACGCGGCGCGGACGGCAGCGGGATCTGCTGCGGCCAGTCGTTAGGCACCAGGACGAAGCGCCTGGCGGCATTGTCGGGATGGTGAAGCACGATCTGGATGGGCCGAGCGGCGGCCTGGAAGTGTGCCGTCAGCCGTCTGCTCAGCGTCGACAGGGATTCCAGATCCTCATGGCGGGGCAGGGCGAGCCAGTGCGGCTTGTGCAGCCAGGCGCCGCGCGTGCCCGGCGGCAGGCAGGCGCTCAACCGGGGCCAATCCTGCACGTACAGCCAGCGGCCTCGCAGGTGGTCGGGCGTGGCGTCGCGCGGCGCCGGCAGAGCAGCGTGCCAGGGATAGAAGAGCACCCCCGGCATCGCCAGCCGCACGGCCGTGGCGGGATCGTTTGCCGAGGAGGGCTGTTCTGCCGGATCCGTGGGCGATAGAAGCGGATGAAGCGCCTCGATGGCCTCCGGAGTTCGCGCCAGTCGCAGTTGGTGATGGAAGAGGTGGTCGCGCTTGGCGAGCAGGCTGTCGGCACCGCCCGGGCCGATCCAGCGCGCCTGGCTGTCCGGCGTGCCGGGACCCTCGACGAGTCCTAGATAGAACTTGATCGCCACCTCCAGGTGCACCGGGCGAGGATCGTCGCGGCGCGCGTAGAGCAGGTCCAGCTCGCCCAGGGTGCGCTTGCCCTGATAGATGCGCAGGTTGTGGGCCAGCAGTCGCGTGGCGGGCGCCTCGTCGAGCAGGAACTGCCAGAGCCGCTCATGATAGAGCCCCATCCGCCCGCGCAGGGCGGGGGCGAGATGCGCCTCGAGGCGGCCCGGCGAGCGCTCGTGTTCCAGAAGCCAGGCCGCCAGGCGTTCGTCATCGGCGAGTCCCAACTCGGCGCGGGTTGGGCGCGTGGCCCCGGGCATGTCGACGAGGCACGGCGCCAGCAGGATCCAGCCCAGGTCGCGGACCAGCGGATGACGGCAGTGATCGAGCAGGCGTTGCGCCGAGGCGGAGAGGGGCATGGCGATGAACCGACGTTGACGCCCGTGTCTGACATTGAAGCTGTACAGGCCTTATACTCAGGATACATTCATAAGGAACCGGGTGAACATGATGATTCGTCCTCTGTCTCGCTGCGTCTCCCTGGCGGCCGCGTCGCTGATCACCATCTCCGCGGCTCAGGCCCAGGATCCCGTGGTGATCTCCTCCAAGATCGATACCGAAGGCTCGGTGCTCGGCCAGCTGATCCTGCAGCGACTGGAGCAGGGCGGCGTCGATGTCGAGGACCGCCTGCAGCTCGGCGGCACCAGCATCGTGCGCGAGGCGCTGTTGGCTGGCGAGATCGATCTCTACCCCGAGTACACCGGCAACGGCGCTTTCTTCTTCGACATGACCGACAGTCCGGTGTGGAACGACGCCACCGAGGCCTTTGAAACCGTGCGGGAGCGCGACGCCGAGGCGAACGATCTCGTCTGGCTGACGCCGGCCGAAGCCAACAACACCTGGGCGATCAGCGTGCGCGGCGAGTTGGCCCGCGAGCATGAGCTGTCGAGCCTCGAGGATCTGGCGAGCTACCTCGACGACGGCGGCGAGTTCAAGCTGGCGGCGAGCGCTGAGTTCGTGGAGTCGCCCCAGGCGCTGCCGGCCTTTCAGTCGGCCTACGGCTTCGATCTCGGTGAAGAGGAACTGCTGGTACTCTCTGGCGGCAACACCGCGGCGACCATGCGCGCCGCCGCCCAGCAGACCAGCGGCGTCAATGCGGCCATGACCTACGGCACCGACGGCGGCCTGCAGGCCCTGGACCTGGTGGTCATGGATGACACCCTTGGCGTGCAGCCGGTCTATCAGCCGGCGCCGGTGGTCCGCGAGGCGATCCTCGACCAGCATCCCGAGATCGCGACCCTGCTCGAGCCGGTCTTCCAGGCGCTGGACAAGGAGACCCTGCAGCGTCTGAACGGCGACGTGGCGGTGAACGGGCGCGCTCCGGACGCCGTGGCGGCCGAGTTCCTCGATACCCTGGGCAACTGAGGCGACCTTGCCTTCCGAGCGCCCCCGTCACAATGTCGTGCTGCTGAGCCTGTCGCTGGTCGGCCTGCTGGTCTGGCTGGCCCTCGATACGGTGAGCGTGGCACCTAATCGCATCGTCCCCGGTACCTCCTATGGCCTGGCGGAGTCGCTCGGCTGGGGCGGCGTCCTGGTCTCGGCGCTGCCCCTGCTGGCGCTAGCGGCGCTGGCCCGGCGGCCGACGCCGAAGAGCCTGCGCATCGCCCTGGGGCTCGTCGTGGTGCAGCTCGCCACGCTTCCGCTATGGCTGTCCCTGGCGGCGCATCGCCTGGTCGATCCCGGTGCGGTGGGCGCGCGCTTAGGGATCGGCGCCGGCGTCTGGCTGCTGCTGTTCCTGCTGCTGATGCTGCTGGTGGAGCTGCGCAGCCGACTAGCGATATCGCGCCTGGCCGGTGCGGCGCTGCTGGTGATGCCGCTGGCCGTGCTCGGATGGTGTCTCACCCAGTGGCTAGCGCCCCTGGCGCTGTGGCAGGAATACCTGGGGCGTCGCGACCAGTTCCTCGGCGCCATCCTCGAACACCTGGCGCTGGTTGGCGTCGCGGTGGGGGTGAGTCTTGTGCTCGGGGTAGCCGCAGCGCTGGCCATGCGCCGCTGGCAGGCCGCCCAGCGGATCGGCTTTGGCGTGCTCAATTTCCTGCAGACCATCCCCAGCATTGCGCTCTTCGGCCTGCTGCTAGCTCCGCTCGCCTGGCTCTCGGCGCACGTCGAGTGGCTGGCGGCACTGGGGGTCAGCGGTATCGGCTGGGCCCCGGCGCTACTGGCGCTGGTGGGCTACAGCCTGCTGCCGATGGTGCGCAACACCTTCGTGGCACTGGAGGCGGTGGACCCCGGCGTCATCGACGCCGCCCGCGGCATGGGCATGAGCCGCGGCCAGGTGTTTCGCCAGGTTCGACTGCCGCTGGCGCTGCCGGTGATCCTCGAGGGCGTGCGCATCACCACGGTGCAGGCCATCGGGCTGACTGCGGTGGCCGCGCTGATCGGCGCCGGCGGCCTTGGCACCTTCATCTTTCAGGGACTCGGGCAGGCCGCCATGGACCTGGTGCTGCTGGGCGCGCTGCCCATCCTGGTCCTGGCGCTGGTCGCCGACGCCCTGCTGGGGGCACTGACCGACACGCTACGCCCGGGAGGGGCCGAATGATCGATCTGATCCACGTCACCAAGCGCTTCGGTGATGCCGTCGCGGTGGACGACATCTCGCTGAGCGTGGCGCGCGGTGAGCTCTGCGTGCTGGTCGGCACCTCGGGCTGCGGCAAGTCGACCACGCTGCGCATGATCAACCGCCTGATCGAGCACAGCGAGGGCGAGATCCATATCGACGGCCAGCAGATTCGCGACTTCCGCGAGGAGCACCTGCGCCGGCGCATGGGCTACGCGATCCAGAGCACGGGGCTCTTCCCCCACTGGACGGTGGCGCGCAACATCGGACTGGTGCCGCGCCTGCTCAAGTGGCCGGCCGCTAAGGTCAGGGCGCGGGTCGAGGACCTGATGGCGCTGCTCGGGCTCTCCATGGCGGAGTTCGCCGACAAGTATCCCCATCAGCTCTCCGGCGGCCAGGCACAGCGGGTGGGCGTCGCCCGGGCGCTGGCGGCGGACCCCGAAATCCTGCTCATGGACGAGCCCTTCGGTGCCCTGGACCCGCTGACCCGCGAGAGCTTGCAGGAGGAGCTGCGCGAACTGCAGTCGCGGCTGCAGAAGACCATCGTTTTCGTCACCCACGACATGGACGAGGCCCTGCGGCTGGCGGATCACCTGGTGGTGATGCACCAGGGGCGGATCAAGCAGCAGGGGCGGCCGCTGGAGCTGCTGCGCGAGCCGACGGATGACTTCGTCGAGTCTCTGCTCGGCGGCGAGGATCGCGGCCTGAAGGAGGCGGCGCTGCTGCCGGTCAGCCAGCGGATGCTGCCGCTGGGGCCGCGCCTGCTGGCGCGCGAGCGGATCGTCCAGCAGGCCAGCCTGCGCGAGGCGTTGTCGCTGATGCTGTGGCGCCATGCCGAGCGGCTCACCGTGGTCGACGATGACGACCTGCCGGTGGGCGAGCTCTCCTTGCGCCGCCTGGTGGGGGTGCGCAGCGATGACTGAGTGTCGCCGGCTGATCGTGCCGCTGTGCTGGTTCTCGCTGCTGCTGGCCGCCACCCTGGGCATGGGGCAGCTGGAGGGGCTCTTCCGCTTCATCGAGCCCGGCAGCCGCCAGGTGATCTATGAACGCGCCGATTTCCTGAGCCTGCTGGGCCGCCATCTCTTGGTGGTGGGCGCGGCGGCGGTGCTGGCGATCCTGATCGGGGTCGGCGCCGCCATCGCCGTGACCCGCCCGCGGGGCCGCGACTTCCTGCCGCTGGTCAGCCAGCTGGCGTCCATGGGGCAGACCTTTCCGCCGGTGGCAGTGCTGGCGC
The DNA here is from genome assembly GCF_032333995.1 of Halomonas saccharevitans. Classification (NCBI taxonomy): domain Bacteria; kingdom Pseudomonadati; phylum Pseudomonadota; class Gammaproteobacteria; order Oceanospirillales; family Halomonadaceae; genus Halomonas; species Halomonas saccharevitans. The sequence continues at coordinate 459,232 of NZ_JAVXUR010000001.1, read as the reverse complement.
TGGCCGTGCCGGTGCTGGGGTTCGGGACCCTGCCGATCATCGTCGCGCTGCTGCTCTACGGGCTGCTGCCCATCGTGCGCAACACCCTGGTGGGGATCCTCGGCATCGACCCGTCGGCGCGCGAGGCGGCGCGGGGCATGGGCATGAGCAGCGGCCAGATCCTGCGCCAGGTGGAGCTGCCCCTGGCCGCCCCGGTGATCCTCGCCGGCATCCGTACCTCGGTGACCATCAATATCGCCACGGCGGCCATCGGGGCCACCGTGGGGGCGAGCAACCTGGGCGACCCGATCATCTCGGGGATCGTCAATGGCAACACCGCCTATGTGATTCAGGGGGCGCTGCTGATCGGCCTGCTGGCTCTCAGTGTCGATAGCCTCTTCAGCCGGTTGCCGTCGCCCATCGTGCGCTGAGTTCGCCTATGTCCGCGCGAGCGTTCCTCGCACTCCTCTGAGCCACTTACTCGCGCGCTTCTCTGTCGTGCGTCTCTCGGGTGCCTCAACTTACCCGGTCCAGGCTCGTGCGCTCGCGCTCGATCGGGGACTACCCAACTCGTCCAGTTTACGTTAACGTCAAGATTGTTGCGTTGACCGGCCCCGGGGCGACCCCCTGGCGGACCGGAACATTAAAGACAACACTGCCCCCAAAAGGGGCACAGGATCATGACGATGACAACAACAGCGGACATTCACGAGCCGACCTTCCTGGCCGGTGACGAGTTCAGCATTCCGACCTTCCGCCTGCTCAAGCAGGACGGCACCCTGTATGAGGGAGCGAAGGCGCCCGAACTCGACAAGGCACGGGCCCTGGCCATCTACCACGCCATGGTCGCCACCCGGGTGCTCGACGAGCGTATGCTCGCCGCCCAGCGCCAGGGGCGCCTCTCCTTCTACATGCAGTGCACCGGCGAAGAGGCCGCGGTGGTCGGCGCCACGGCGGCGCTGGACGACGCCGACATGATCATGGCCCAGTACCGTGAGCAGGGCGCCCTGATCTATCGCGGCTTCACCTTCGACGAGTTCATGAACCAGCTGTTCGGCAACGAGCTGGACTACGGCAAGGGTCGCCAGATGCCGATCCACTACGGGTCGCGCAAGCTGCACTACATGACCATCTCGTCGCCGCTGGCGACCCAGATTCCCCAGGCCACCGGCTACGCCTACGGCCAGAAGCTAGCCGGCGACGGCCAGTGCACCGCGGTGTTCTTCGGTGAGGGCGCCGCCTCCGAGGGCGACTTCCACGCCGCCCTGAACATGGCGGCGGTCCACGAGGCGCCGGTGATCTTCTTCTGCCGCAACAACGGCTATGCGATCTCCACGCCCTCCATCGAGCAGTTCGCCGCCGACGGCGTGGCGCCGCGGGCCTTCGGTTATCGCATGCACGTGATCCGCGTCGACGGCAACGACATCCTGGCGGTCTACTCGGCCACCCAAGAGGCGCGCCGGATCGCCGTGGAGCACAACCAGCCGGTGCTGATCGAGGCCATGAGCTATCGCCTGGCCGCCCACTCCTCCTCGGACGATCCCTCCGGCTATCGCTCGAAGAAGGAGGAAGAGGCCTGGCGGGAGAAGGATCCCCTCCTGCGTATGCAGCGCTGGTTGGACGACCTCGGCTGGTGGAGCGACGACGAGGAGAAGGCGCTTCAGGAGAGCCTGCGCCGCGAGGTGCTGGAGACCATGAAGCGGGCCGAGAAACGTCCGCCGCCGCCCCTGGACAGCCTGGTGACGGATGTCTACGCCGACGTCACCCCTGAGCTGCAGCGTCAGCTCGACGCGCTGAAGCGTCATATCCGCCAGTATCCGGACGCCTATCCCAAGGGGGCGCGTGCCCTGGACCCGGACGTGCGAGCCGGCGACGACACCGCGGCCAAGGGAGAGAAGTGAGATGCCGACCATGAACATGCTGCAGGCCATCAACAACGCCCTGGACATCGCCATGGGCGAGGACGAGAAGGTGCTCTGCTTCGGCGAGGACGTGGGCAGCTTCGGCGGCGTCTTCCGCGCCACCAGCCACCTGCAGGAGAAGTACGGCCGCGCGCGCTGCTTCAACACGCCTCTTGTTGAGCAGGGCATCGTCGGCTTCGCCAACGGTCTGGCCGCCCAGGGCTCGGTGCCGGTTGCCGAGATCCAGTTCGCCGACTATATCTTTCCGGCCTTCGACCAGATCGTCAACGAGACCGCCAAGTTCCGCTACCGCTCCGGCGATCTGTTCAACGTCGGCGGCCTGACCATCCGTGCGCCCTACGGCGGTGGCATCTCCGGCGGGCTCTATCACTCCCAGTCGCCGGAGGCCTACTTCGCGCATACCCCCGGTCTCAAGGTCGTGGTACCGCGCGATCCCTACCAGGCCAAGGGCCTGCTGCTGGCCGCCATCCGCGACCCGGATCCGGTCATCTTCTTCGAGCCCAAGCGTCTCTATCGCGCTTCCGTCGGCGAGGTTCCGGAAGAGGACTACCAGCTGCCCATCGGCGAGGCCGAGGTGACCAAGGAGGGCACCGACGTGACCCTGGTCGGCTGGGGCGCGCAGATGGAGGTGATCGAGCGTGCCGTGGAGCTGGCCGAGAAGGACGGCATCTCCTGCGAGGTGATCGATCTGAGAAGCCTCTTGCCCTGGGATGAGGACACCCTGGCCGAGTCGGTCTTCAAGACCGGTCGACTGGTGATCACCCATGAGGCACCGCGCACTGGGGGCTTCGCCGGCGAGATCGCCGCGGCCGTCCAGGAGCGCTGTTTCCTGTACCTGGAATCGCCCATCGCCCGGGTGACCGGCCTGGATACACCCTTCCCGCTGACGCTGGAGAAGGAGTATCTGCCGGATCACCTGAAGATCGTCGAGGCCATCCGCGAAAGCGTGAATTTCTGACGACCGGATCCAGGACAGGAGAGACAAGATGACAGATTTCAAGCTGCCCGATATCGGCGAAGGTATCGTGGAGTGCGAGGTGGTGGAGTGGCGCATCCAGGAGGGTGACGTCATCGAGGAGGACCAGCCGGTGGTCGAGGTGATGACCGACAAGGCGCTGGTCGAGATTACCGCCCCCGAGGCGGGCCGGGTCTCCCGGCTCTTCGTGCCCAAGGGCGAGATCGCCAAGGTGCATGCGCCGCTGTTCGCCTACGAGGCCGAGGGCGAGTCGGCCGGGTCCCCCGAGACATCATCGGTCGATACATCGGCGCCTGAGCAGAAGACCGATCAGCCGGAGAGCCAGGCTGCGCCCGCCGATCGGCAGGAGGGCGCACGCCCGGCCGCGCCCGCCAGCGCCGCTGCCAAGGACTTCATCCTGCCGGACCTCGGCGAGGGCATCGTCGAGTGTGAGGTGGTGGAGTGGCGCATCGCCGAGGGGGAAACCATCGAGGAGGACCAGCCGGTCGTCGACGTGATGACCGACAAGGCCATGATGGAGATCACCGCCCCCGAGGCGGGGCGCGTGGCGAAGCTCCACGTGCCCAAGGGCGAGATCGCCAAGGTGCACTCGCCGCTGTTCGCCTACGAGCCGGCCGACGGTGACACCACCGATGGCGAGCCAGCCGGCGGCGTGCATGAGTCTTCCGCCGCGACCTCGGGTGCGACGCCACAAGCGGCCGCTACGAACGCACCCGCCGCCGCGCCCGGTGAGATGTCCCGTGAGACGAGCGGGCAGGGTCCCCACGGGCGGATCCCGGCGAGCCCGGCGGTGCGCCGCCTGCTGCGCGAGCACGGGCTGCGCCTGGAGCAGGTGCCGGGGTCCGGCAAGCAGGGCCGGGTGCTGAAGGAGGACGTCCAGGCCTTCCTGTCGCGAGGCGAGACGGAAAGCGTAGACGCGTCTCCCGCTGCGGCGTCGCCCGCTGCCGAGAAGCCCCAGGCGCCCGCGCGCTCAGCAGGCTCCGAGGGCGAGGAGCGCGTGGAGCCGATGCGCGGCATCCGCGCCGCCATGGCGCGCAAGATGGTCGCCTCGGCCTCCACGATCCCGCACTTTCAGTACGGCGAAGAGCTCGACGTCACCGAACTGCTGGCGCTGCGCGAGCGCTTGAAGCCCGAGGCTCAGGCCCGGGAGGCGCGCCTGACGCTGATGCCCTTCTTCATGAAGGCGATGGCGCTTTCGATCCGCGACTTCCCGATCCTCAACAGCCGGCTCAACGAGGCGGGCGACGAGATCCACTACCTGCCGTCGTGCAACATCGGCATGGCCGTGGACGGCAAGGCCGGCCTGATGGTGCCCAACGTCAAGGGCGTGGAGCGCTTGAGCCTGCTTCAGATCGCCGGCGAGATCCAGCGTCTGACCGAGGGTGCCCGCGAGGGCAGAGTGGCCTCCGCGGACCTGCAGGAGGGCACGATCAGCATCTCCAATATTGGTGCCCTGGGCGGCACCTACGCCGCCCCGATCATCAACGCCCCGGAGGTGGCCATCGTGGCCATCGGCAAGACCCAGTGGCTGCCGCGCTTCGATGCCGACGACAACGTCGTCAAGCGGGCGATCATGACGATCACCTGGGCGGGGGATCACCGCCTGATCGACGGCGGCACCATCGCGCGTTTCTGCAATGCCTGGAAGGGCTATCTTGAAGCCCCGGAGACGATGCTCCTCCATCTTGGATAAGCACATATGCTCCAGCTCCCAACCATGCCGGGGACCGGGGGCAAGGCGTAGCGAGGGTCCTTTGCCAAGGATGGCAAAGGTAGCGCCCAGGGATGGGTTTACAGCGCCCTCGCGGAGGCTTGCCGACGGGAGGCCCGACGCTAATCCGCTGGAGTGTGCAAGGAATCCCACGTCATGACCCAGGCGTCCCTGCAGCAGTTCTACATCCCGGAAGAGCAGTCGATCTACCTGCTCAGCCAGGACGACGCCCGCAAGCTCAAGGCGTGGGTGTCGCTGTGCCAGGCCCAGCTGGAGCAGCTGGGCTACCGGGGCATCGAGCTGATCGGCAAGGGCGCCTACGGCTTCGTGTTCGCAGGCTTCACCGGGGTGGGCGAGGAGTACGTCTTCAAGTTCACCCGGGTCAACCTGCCCCAGCGCCTGCAGGACCGCCTCGAGGAGGAGGCCTTCATGCTGGAGCAGGTCGACCACCCGCGGGTGCCGAAGCTGATCGTCTTCCAGCGGGTCCGCCGCCAGTCGATCCTGGTGATGCAGCGGGCCCCGGGCTTCAACCTCGAGGAGGTCTCGCTGCAGCGGGGGCGGCTCTCGCCGCGCCTGGTGGTGCGCATCGCTGACCAGCTGGCCGATATCCTGCGCGCCCTGCGCCGGGAATCGGGGCCCGCCGGCAAGCCGGTGGTGCACGGCGACATCAAGCCCTCCAACCTGGTCTTCGACGCATCAAACGAGACCATCGCGCTGATCGACTGGGGCTCCTCGGTGTTCGCCCAGCTCGATGCCAACCAGCAGTTCGTGGCGACCAACGTCATGGAGCTGATGTCGGACAACCTGCAGCAGACCAACGCCCGCCTGGGCGATGTCTATTTCATCGGCGAGGAGCAGTTGAACGGCGCGCTCTCCTCGCCGCGCTTCGACGAACAGGGCGCAGCCGCCACCCTCTATGCGCTGGCCTCGGCGCAGTCCTGCCGCTTCGGCCATCGGGCCATTCCGGCCACCTCGCTTGGCCTGCCCATGGAGTTCGCACGCATGCTCGACGGCATGCTCGATCCCGACCCGCGCACGCGCCGGCGCGCCGGCGATCATTTCATCCGTGAGATGCCGCGCCTGGGTCGGCTGGTGATGCTCGACCTGCCCACGCCCCAGGAGGCGCCGCTGGTGCCGGTCTGGAGCCGTCCCGCCGGACGCGAGATCGATACCGTCGTCTACAGCTCGCGCAAGTCCTTCCTGCGCGAGGAGGGCGGTCGCGAGACACTTAACGACGTCAACGACGTCCAGCTCGATCGCTATTACAAGAACTTCATGCAGAACATGGGCGAGACCGAGAAGGCCTTCCTGGCCGCGGTCAGCCGGCTGGGCCGCTATCCGGTGGTCGGCGGGCTGGCGGTGCGCTGGGAGGCCGAAGGCGTCTACATCGACACCTCGCTCAACCTGCACGACCCCGACCTCAAGCCGGCCTTCATCGCCGCGGTCAACAACATGGTGACGCTCGCCCGGGCGATCCATCGCCGCGGGATCTTCAAGAGCTGCCTGTTCAATGCCCGCGACACCCTGCACCTGGAGCGCGAGAGCGTCGATCGGCCCTTCGTGCTCACCCCCGGCATGCGGCTGCACTACGAGGTCAGCGCGGTGCCGGAGCTCGAGAACCGCTCGCGCCTGCACAGCTACTTCGAGGACGGCCCGGATCCCGAGGAGTTCCTGGTGCTGCCCGAGGCGATCATCACCTCGCTGGAGGCGCTCAACGATATCCACCATACCGGCATGATCATCTTCGAGGCGTTGCCCGAGCACCTGAAGATCCATAGCCACTACCGGCTGCTCGACCCCTCCCGGGAAGCGGAGTTTCGTCGCCGGCTCGAGGACATCCTCGATGCGGTGGGGCTGATCGAGGGGCTCGGGGTCTCGGGCTTCATGAAGATGCCCTACAAGGACACCCGCTTCTTCGCCCATATCGAACGCCAGCCCGAGCGTTTCTATCCGCGCAATCCTCGCCAGGCGGCCGAGCTGTCGGCGGCGCGCGAAAGCCAGTAGGCTAAGGGTTTACCGGGTTTCTCGTCGCACAGGGAGGTGGGTCGACGCCTATGATCCAGCTGTTGCTGATCAAGCTGCTGGCGACGGCTGGCATCGTGATGTTCGTCGCGCTGTCGGTGGGCCGCCTGGGTCCCAGGCTCGGCGGCATCCTCGCCGGCACCCCGGTGATTCTCGGGCCCGGCTACTTCTTCATGCTGCGCGAACAGTCGGCGGACTTCGTGCAGCAGGCCGTGCTCTCGACCCTGCAGGCGCTGGTGGCGACGCTGCTCTTCACGGTGTGCTTCGTGGTGAGCGCAGCACGGCGCTCGTCCCTTCATAGCCTGGCGCTCTCAAGCCTGCTCTGGGTGCCCGGCGCGCTGCTGTTCACCCGGTTGCCGGGCGAGCTCGTTGGCGTGGTCGTCGCCTTCCTAGCGGTGCTGGCGCTGGCGGAAGGGATCAACCGCCGACTGAGGCTGGGCCAGGCGGTGGTGGTGGCCAGTGCCGGCTGGTTCGACCTGCTGCTGCGCGGGCTCCTGGCGGGGACGCTGGTGAGCCTGGCGACGACGCTGGCCGCACGCTCAGGGCCGGCCCTCTCCGGCGTCATCCTCGGCTTTCCGGTCGGTATCCTGACCATCGCCTGGGCGCTCTCCGAGCGCTACGGGGTCGAGGTGGCCCGCATGACCGTCAGCATGACCCAGCGGGGCATGCTGAGCCTGCTCGCCTTTTGCGTCGTCAGCTATCTGTGCGTGGGCCATCTGCCGGGCATGCTGGTCTTCGCCCTGTCGCTTTCGGCGTCGATGACCACCAGCTTCCTGCTCTTCATGTTCAGTTTGTGGCGGGCCCGGCGGCTCTATTCCGGCCACCAGCGCCTTAATGTTGGTGAATCCAGCGTCGCGGCCGACCCGGAACCCTGACCGCCGCTGCGCGAAACCCGGAGGGGGCTCGCCTAGAGCGAGGCGGCGGAGCGCGCGGCCTGGTCGTAGAGCCCGGACATGGCCCGCAGCAGGCCCGCCAGGCGGCTCATCTCCTCGCGCTCGATGCCCATGGAGGAGAGCGAGTCGACCAGGCAGGCCTCGCGGATCTCGGCGTAGCGGCTGCAGGCCTCGCGGCCAAGCTCCGTGGTGCGAAACAGGCTCTCCTTGCCCTGCTTCTCGCCGGCCACCAGCCCCAGGCGCCCCAGCTTCTTCAGGGCATAGGTCACCGTGTGGGTATCCTCGACGTTGAGCACCAGGCAGATGTCCGCCTGGCGCTTGGCGCGCTCCCGGTGGTTGACGCTATGCAGCACCAGCACGTCCAGGGCGCCGAGCTCCGGATAGCCGCTGGCCGTCATGCAGCGCACCATCCAGCGGTCGAAGGCATGCCCGGCGATGATCAGGCCGAACTCGAATTCCGAGAGTTCCTGGCTGCTGCGCGACAGGTGCTCCGAGGAGACGATGGGGCCGCGGGATATCCGTTCACGCGTCATGTGCTGCTCCTTGTCGATGAGTCCAAGCGTTTGAGGTCAGTTGCCCATGGCCTGGGGCAGCCAGGTCACGATGCCGGGGAAGACGCTGATCAGCACCACGCCGAGCATCATCAGGAAGAAGAACGGCATGGCGGCCCACGCGATCGACAGGATGTTGCGCCCCGTCATGCCCTGCAGCACGAAGAGGTTGAAGCCCACCGGCGGGGTGATCTGCGACATCTCCACCACGACCACCAGGTAGATGCCGAACCAGATCAGGTCGATGCCGGCGGCCTCGACCATCGGCAGCATGATGGACGTGGTCAGCACCACCACCGAGATACCGTCGAGGAAACAGCCCAGCAGGATGAAGAACAGCGTCAGGGCCGCCAGCAGCATGACGGGCGAGAGCCCCAGGGTGCCGATCCAGGCGGCGAGCTCGCGGGGCAGGCCGGTGAAGCCCATGGCCGCGGTGAGAAAGGCGGCGCCGGCGAGGATGAAAGCGATCATCGTCGAGGTGCGCACCGCGCCGAGCAGGGCATCGCGGAACACCGCTCCGTCCATGCTGCCCTGGACACGGGCCAGCAGCAGCGAGAGCACCACCCCCACGGCCGCCGCCTCGGTGGGTGAGGCGAGCCCCGCGTAGATCGAGCCGATGACCCCGACGATCAGTGCCAGCAAAGGGATCAGTCGGCGCGCCCGGCGCAGCTTCTCGCCCAGCGGTAGGCCGGTCTCGGCGGGGGGGACCTTGTCCGGGAAGCGCCAGGACCAGAGCATCAGGTAGCCGGCGAACAGCGAGATCAGCAGCAGGCCCGGAAAGATGCCGGCCATGAACAGCCGCGCGATCGACTGGTCGGTGGCAACGCCATAGACGATCAGGATGATCGACGGCGGAATCAACAGCCCCAGGGTCGCCGAGCCCGCCAGGGTGCCGATCACCAGCTGCTCGTCATAGCCGCGGCGGGTGAGCTCGGGAATAGTCATCTTGCCCATGGTGGCGCAGGTGGCCGCCGAGGAGCCGGATACGGCGGCGAACAGCCCGCACCCCACCACGTTGGTGTGCAGCAGGCGGCCCGGGATGCGCTGCATCCAGGGGGAGAGGCCGGTGAACATGTCGTCGGCGAGCCGCGAGCGGAACAGGATCTCGCCCATCCAGATGAACATCGGCAGGGCCGTGAGCTCCCAACTGTAGCTTTCGCCCCAGACGTTGGAGGCGAGCACGTCGCCGGTGGGCACCGAGGTGAACTGCGAGAGACCGAGCCACCCCAGCCCCAGCAGCGAGAAGGCCACCCAGACGCCGCTGCCGAGTAGCAGCATCAGGGTGACGAAGAGGACCGTCATCATCACGAGCATGGTGTGTCTCCGGGGCTTATTCTTGGCCGCTGTCGTCGATGGTAAAGGTGGCGGGCCGGGTCACGGCGATCACCAAGGTCGCCCACCAGGCCTCGGCGAGCGCCAGGCAGAACAGCACCACGCCGGCGAGCATCGCCGACTGGGGAATCCACAGCGGGATGCGCAGCAGGCCGTAGGAGGTCTCGTTGAAGGCGATGCTGTCGGCCAGCAGCCAGTAGAGATACCAGCCGAGGTAGAGGCCGAGGATCAGCGCGATGCTCAGGCATAAGACCTCGACGAAGGCGCGTGGGGCCGGCGAGAGGCGCCCGACCAGCAGCGTCACGCGGATATGGCCGCCGTGCACGAAGGTGTAGGCGAGCCCGAGGAAGCTGGCGCCGACCAGCAGGAAGCCGGAGATCTCGGCGAGGCCGGGAATCGCCAGGCCGATGCGATCGCCGCCGAGCGCGGTGGCGATACGGTCGACGATGCGGCCGAGGATCTGGGCGGTGATCAGCGTACAGATCAGGCACAGGCACAGGGCGGCCAGGTAGCCGCCTAGCTGATAGAGGGGTCTGAGGCGATAGGTCATGGCTGGGTCCAGAGACAGCTGCCGGGGCGTGAGACCCCGGCAGGGAGGGGTAGGGCTATCGCAGATAGCTTCCGTCGCTCGGGGCTGATCTGGGGGCAAGCCTTTGAGGAGGCGCTGTGAACCCTTCCTTGGGCGCTACCGACGCCATCCCTGGCGTAGGACCTCCTCGTCGGCTCGCCCCCAGCGCCCCTCGGCTTTCGTAACTGCAATAGCCCTGCAGGGAGGGCGGAATCAGTCGCGAGCGGCCTCGTAGGCCTCGAGGATGGCGGCGCCCTGATCACCGGCGCGGCCGGCCCATTCCTCGGTCATGGTCGCGCCGACCTCCTCGAGCAGAGTGGCGAGTTCCGGGGTCGGCTCGCTGACCTCGATGCCGTTCTCCTTGAGCACCGCGAGGGCGTCGTCGGTCTCCTGGCGGCTCATCTCCCAGCCGCGGGTCTCGGCCGCGTCGGCCGCCTCGAGCACGGCCTGGCGGGTGGCCTCGTCGAGACGCGAGAAGGCCTTCTCGCTGACGATCACCATGTTCTTCGGCAGCCACAGCTGGGCATGGTTGAAGTGGCTCAGGTAGTCCCAGGCCTTGGTATCGGCGCCGGTGGCCGGCGAGGTGATCATGGCGCCGACGCGCCCGGTGCTGAAGGCGGTGGGAATGTCCGGTACCTCGACCTGGGTCGGCACGGCGCCGACCAGCTGGGCGAAGCGCTCGCTGGCGGTGTTGTAGGCGCGCATGCTCAGGTTCTTGAGGTCGTCGGGCCCCTCCACCGACTGCTGGGTGTAGATGCCCTGGGGCGGCCAGGGCACGGCGAACAGCAGGCGCAGCCGTTGCTCGGCGAGCTCCTCGGCGATGACCTCCCGGGAGGCCTCCCAGAGGGTCTCGGCATCCTCGTAGCTCGACGCCAGGTAGGGCACGGAGTCGACCTCGAAGATCGGATTCTCGTTGGCCAGGCGCGACATGATCAGCTCGCCGATGGGCACGATGCCGCGCCGCACCGAGTTCTTGATCTCGGCATGGCCGATCAGCGAACCGTTGGAGTGCACGGTGATGTCCAGCTCGCCATCGGTGGCCTCGCGTACGTCATCGGCGAACTCGCGGATGTTGACGGTATGGAAGGTCATGTCGCCATACGGCGTGGGCATGTTCCACTCGGTCGCCGCCTGGGCGGTGCCGCCCAGGGTGGCTAGGCTGAGACCAATGGCGGCGGCCGAGGTCAGAGACAGGAGAGGGAAGCGGGCAGTCATGGGCGGTACCTCGTTTCGGATGCTTGTGATTGTTGCGGGACGGCGGGCGGCGTCGCAGGACGCCGCGGGCGAATCGTCTCGAACCAGTCTAGCGGGTGTTTGGACGGCAGATTAGGGAGGCGAGGGAGGTCGAGTCAACGATATGTAGACTAAAGAACGATGTGTTATCGATAAAACGTTGATAAATTCTCGATGAATTCAGGTTTCTAGGAGATGGAGCATGAAACGCCTGCTGCTCAATGCCGATATGGGCGAGAGCTTCGGTCCCTGGGTCATGGGACTGGACCACGAGGTCATGCCCCACGTGGACCTGGCCAACGTCGCCTGCGGTTTCCATGCCTCCGACCCCGACGTGATCCGCATGACCGTGCGGCTCGCCAAGCGTCACGGCGTCACCGTCGGCGCCCACCCGGCCTATCCGGACATGGTCGGCTTCGGCCGGCGTTCGATGGCCTGCTCGGCCGAGGAGATCGAGAACCTGGTGCTCTACCAGGTCGGCGCCCTGGCCGGGGTCTGTCGGGCCGAGGGCCTGGAGGTCGGCTACGTGAAGCCCCACGGCGCGCTCTACAACGACATGATGCGCGATCCCGACATCCTCGAGGCAGTGATGCGCGCGCTCACGGCCTTCGATGCCCGTCTGCCGCTGATGGCGATGGCCACCCGTGATCCTTCCGCAGCGCGCGAGCTGGCCGAGCGCCACGGCGTGACCCTGTGGTTCGAGGCTTTCGCCGATCGCGCCTACGATGGCGAGGGGCGGCTGGTCTCACGGCGCGAGCTCGGCGCGGTGCATCACGACCCCGAGGTGATCGTCGATCAGGCACGGCGCATCGCCGGTGGCGAGCCGCTGACGGCAAGTGACGGCAGCCGCCTGGTGCTGGCCGCCGACACCCTCTGCGTGCACGGCGACAACGCCGAGTCGATCGCCGCCATCCAGGCGATCCGCGAGGCCCTCGATAGCCCGGCGAGCGCCTCGTGAGCGGTACGTTTCCGAAGGGGCTGCCGCGCCTCGAGCCCGCCGGGCTCGATGGCTGGATGGTGCGCCTGTTCGATGCCATCGACGAGGCCAACATGCCCTGGCTCACCGCCCTGGTGAGAGACTGCGAGGCGGCCTTCGGTGATCGGCTGGTCGACCTGGTGCCGTCCTACACCACCCTGCTGGTGATCTTCGACCCGCTGCGGCTCTCGCCGGCCGAGGCCCGGCAGCGGCTGAGTGAGCTGCTGGCGCGGCTCACCCCGGACGAAGAGGCGTCGGATGCCCCGGTGAAGGAACTGCCGGTCTGGTACGACGCCTCGGTGGGGCCGGAGCTTGGACGACTGGCCGAACTCGCGGGCATGAGTCGCGACGAGGTCATCGCCTGCCACAGCGAGCGCGATTACCGGGTCTTCGCCCTGGGCTTCGCCCCTGGCTTCGCCTTCATGGGCAGCGTCGATGCTCGACTTGAGGCGCCGCGCCTGGACACTCCCCGGCGCCGGGTGCCGGCGGGCAGCGTGGCCGTGGCCGGCCGCCAGACTTCGGCCTACCCCGCGGTCACCCCGGGGGGCTGGAACCTGATCGGGCGCACCCCGGCGGTGCTCTTCGATCGCGACCGCGAGGGCTTCAGCCTGCTGCAGGTGGGTGATCGGGTGCGCTTCGTACCCATCGAGCGAGCCGAGTTCGAACGCCTGGGCGGCGATCCCCAACCGATGGAGGAGTCGCGATGACCGATGCCGTCGACGGCCTGCTCGTCAAGCGCGCGGGTCCCCTGGCGCTGCTCCAGGATGCCGGACGCTGCGGCGTGCGTCGGCTGGGCGTGACCCAGGGCGGACCGGTGGACCTGCACGGCTGGGCCTGGGCCAACCATCTCGTGGGCAACGCCTGGGGTACGCCGGCCCTGGAGGTGACCTTCGGCGGCCTGGAGCTCGTCGCCGAACGCGACCTGGCGGTGGCCGTCGCGGGAGCGGATCTGGGCGCGACGCTCGATGGCGAGCCGCTTCCCGGCTGGCGGTCGCTCGCGATCAAGGCCGGCCAGCGACTCGCCTTCGATACGCCGGTCAACGGCCTGAGGGCCTACCTGGCGGTCGCCGGGGGCTTCTCGGCGCCGCCGGTGCTCGGCAGCGTGTCCTGCGTGGTGCGCGAGGGGCTCGGCGGCCACGATGGCCAGGGCCAGCGGCTGGTCGAGGGTGACCGGCTGCGGGTCACGCCGTGTCGCGCCGGTAGCGGTCGCGAGAGGGCTGGAGAAGCTCCTCCCCAGGAAGCGATCGACTATCGGCAGCCGGCCGTGCTGTCGCTGTTGCCGGGGGCTCAGGTGGGGGAGTTCAGCGGGGAGAGTCTCTATCGGGCCTTCAATATGCCCTGGCGGGTCGATGATCGCGCCGATCGCATGGGCGTTCGCCTCGCCGGCCCGCCACTTCATTGCCGGGTGACCAGCATGATCTCCGAGGGTATTGGCCTGGGTGCCGTGCAGGTTCCACCCGACGGTCAGCCCATCGCCCTGCTCAACGATCGTCAGACCATCGGCGGCTATCCCCGGCTCGGGGCCCTCACGCCGCTGGCCTGTTCACGGCTGGCCCAGTGCCTGCCGGGACAGGAGGTGCGGCTGAAGGCGGTGCCTTCCGAGCGCGCGCTCGACGAATACCGCCGCTTTCGCCGCACCTTCGCCTGAACGAGGCGCCGTCTCGGGCGCCTCTTCGCACGTCTCGCCAGGCACCTCTTTAGGCCCTCATTTACGCGCCCAGGCCGCTCTCGCGCAGCAGCTGGTCGATGCTGCGCTCGACGCGGGGGGCGCCGCCCTCTAGCAGCAGCTGGGTCTCCAGATCGCTCAGGCCATCCTGCACCAGGCGCTCGATCAGCTCGGCCTTGGTGATGCCGGTATGCTGGCAGGCCTGCTCGAGGCGGGTCTCGACGTCACGGGAAAAACGCAGCAGATGTGGCATGGGGCTAGTTCCTTGCAATGGGTCTGAGTCGAGTGTCGCGATAGTGCATGACACCATCATGACGTCTTGGTCGGGCGAGGGAAATGCCTCGCTGATGCCAGGATCTCATCGAGGCCTCAGGCCAGTCCCTGACGCTGCATGGCCTCGGTGATGATCGGTACCGGCGTCATCAGGTGGTCGCGCATCATCTGGGCGGCGCGTGCGACGTCGCGGGAGAGGATGGCCTCGACCAGGGCCTCATGCTCGTCGCGCTTGCGTGCCAGGGCCTCGCCGGAGAAGACGGTCTCGCGCAGCCACAGGTGGCGATAGCGTTCCACCTGGTCGAAGAGGCCCTCGCGGACCTTGAGCAGGTGGGGCGAGTCGCAGCCGGCGACGATGGCGGTATGAAAGGCCTTGTGACGAGTATCCCACACCTCGAGCAGCTCCTCGGGGCTGTTGACCTCGGTCACCTTGGCCAGGGTATGGGCCTTGGCCAGGATCTCGGCCTCCCAGTCATCGCCGCCACGCTGGATGGCCAGCTCCAGCAGCAGCCCCTCGAGCTGGGCCCGGGCATCGTAGAGATCTTTGAGCTCCGACAGCGACATGGGCGCGACCCGGTAGCCCCGCTGGCTGATCGCCACCACCAGATGCTCGGCCACCAGCTGCGAGAGGGCCTCGCGCAGGGGGCCGATGCCCAGGCCATAGCGTTCCTTGAGCCCGCTCATCCGCAATTTCTCGCCGGGGGTGAAGACGCCGCGGATGATGTCGTGCTTGAGCCAGTGATAGGCACTGACGCCGAGGTTCTGTTTCGAGGTGGTGTCCATGGCCCGCTGTCGTCCTGAGTGTCTCGGCCATCATACCCAATGATCGCCACTATGGTGAATCATGCGCCCTGATGCCAAAACATGGACGCTTACGGGAATGGTGGATATTTCGAGCCGCGCCAGGCGCGGGGCCGCCGCCGAGCGAGCGGCGCCCGCACCCGCCGTCAGTCGGCGGCCTCGCGGGGCTGGCGAAGCTCCTGCCAGGCCGCGTAGGTGCTGAGAAATACGCGTCCGGTCAGGTCGTCGAGGAAGTCGCTGTGCTTGAGCCGGTCCATCACCGGCCCCTTGACCTCGGCAAGGTGCAGAGTGACCGAGGAGTCCTGGAGCCGGGCGTTGATCGCCTCGAGGCTCTCCAGGGCCGAGGCGTCGATCAGGTTGACCGCCGAGCAGATCAGCACCACGTGATCGAGCTCGGGACGGCTCGCCACCAGGGCGTAGAGGGTGTCCTCGAGGTAGCGGGCGTTGGCGAAGTAGAGGCTCTCGTCGACGCGCAGCATGGCCAGGTGGCTGACGGTCTCGGTCTGGTGGCGATGCACGCTGCGAAAGTGCTCGGTGCCCTCGATGCGCCCCACCAGCACGCTGTGCGGGCGGCTGGTGCGGTAGAGGAAGAGCCCGATGGAAAGCAGTACCCCCGAGATGATGCCGGCCTCAACGCCCTCCACCAGGGTCAGCACGATGGTCACCGCCATGGCCGAGAAGTCGCTGCGCGAGTAGCGCCAGGTCTGGCGCATCATCGGGATGTCCACCAGTGTCAGGATGGAAACGGTGATGGTGGCGGCCAGCGTGGCGATGGGCAGGTGATGCAGTAGCGGGGTCAGGGCCAGCGTGACCGCCGCGATACCAAGCGCCGCGAAGAAACCCGCCATGGGCGTGCGCGCCCCGGACTCGAAGTTGATCACGGTGCGCGAGAGCCCCCCGGTGACCGGCATGCCGCCGGTGAAGGCGGCCGCGACATTGGCGCCACCCAGGCCCACCAGCTCCTGGTTGGGCGAGATCCGCTCGCGACGCTTGGCGGCGAGCATCTGCGCCATGGAGATCGACTCAACGAAGCCGACCACGCTGATCAGCAGCGCCGGGACCAGCAGCGTTCGCCACAGCGACGGCTCCAGCGGCGGCAGGGTCAGCGGCGGGAGCCCTCCGGGCACGGCACCAACCACCGCCACGCCCCGCTCGGCGAGTCCCAGCTGCCAGCTGAGCAGCGTGGTCACGATCACCGCGATCACCGGACCCGTGCGAGTCAGCAGCGCGGCGAGCCCCGCCGGGAGGCCCATCGAGAGCAATAGACGCTTGCCGAACTGTCGGAGGCCCACCAGGAAGGCGAGGCAGCCGAGGCCCATCAGCAGGGTCGGCCCGTGGGTCTGGCCGAGGTGGCCGGCGAGACTCGCCACCAGGTCCAGGGCGGTAAAGCCGCTGGCCTCGATGCCGAGCAGGTGGGCCGCCTGGCTGGCGGCGATCAGCACCGCCGAGGCGGAAAGAAAGCCGGCGATCACCGGGTGGCTCAGGAAGTTGGCGAAGAAGCCCAGGCGCAGCAGCCCCATGGCGGTGAGCATCAGCCCGGAAAGCAGTGACAGCACCAGGGCCGCCTGGAGATACTCGGGCGTGCCCGGCGCGGCGACGCCTGAGAGCGCCGCACCGGTCATCAGGGCGATGATCGCCACTGGTCCCACGGCCAGGGTGCGGCTGGTGCCGAGCAACGTATAGGCGAGCAGGGGCAGGATGCTGGCATACAGGCCGACCACCGCCGGTAGCCCCGCCAGCAGCGCATAGGCCAGCGACTGGGGAATCACCATGATGCTGACGATCACGCCGGCCAGCAGGTCGGCGCCGGCCAGGCGGCGGGTGTAGTGGGGCAGCCAGGTGAGGATCGGGAGGTAGCGCTTGAGCATCCTGTCACGCCGTGTCGGTGGCTTTGGCAGCGGGCGATGGCCCACGGGCATGCCGACCAGACTAAACGATATTGGTCTCGAGGTTCAGGCTTGGTTAGCATCGGGTGAATCAGCGATACGCAGTGACACCACCATCGATGAAAACGCCCAAGGACACCCCATGAAGCCCGAGACCCTCGCCCTGCACCACGGCTATGCCCCCGACGACCAGCACGCCGTGGCCGTGCCGATCCACCAGACCACCTCGTTCTCCTTCGACAGCGCGCAGCACGCCGCGGACCTGTTCGACCTCAAGGTCGAGGGCAACATCTACTCGCGGATCATGAACCCCACCTGCGCGGTGCTCGAGCAGCGCCTGGCGGCCCTGGAGGGCGGCATCGCGGGCCTGGCCATGGCCTCGGGCATGGCGGCCATCACCGCCTCGATCCAGACCATCGCCGAGGCCGGCGACAACATCGTCTCGATCAGCGAGCTCTACGGCGGCACCTACAACCTCTTCGCGCATACCCTGCCGCGCCAGGGCATCGAGGTGCGCTTCGCCGACAAGGACGACATCGAGGGCCTGGAGGCGCTGATCGATGCGCGCACCAAGGCGGTCTTCTGCGAGAGCGTCGGCAACCCCTCGGGCAGCGTGGTGGACATGGCGGCACTCGCCGAGGCGGCGCATCGCCACGGGGTGCCGGTGATCGTCGACAACACCGTGGCGACGCCCTTCCTGTGGCGTCCCATCGAGCACGGCGCCGACATCGTCATCCACTCCGCCACCAAGTACATCGGCGGTCACGGCACGACCGTGGGCGGGGTGATCATCGATTCCGGCAAGTTTCCCTGGGCCGAGAATGCCGACCGCTTCCCGCTGCTCAACGAGCCAGACGTCTCCTACCATGGGGTCTGCTACACCCGCGACCTCGGCGAGGCGGCCTTCATCGGCCGGGCGCGAGTGGTGCCGCTGCGCAACATGGGCGCGGCGCTCTCCGCCCAGGCCGCTTGGCAGCTGCTGCAGGGCCTCGAGACCCTGTCGCTGCGCATCGAGCGCATCTGCGACAACGCCCTGAAGGTGGCCGAGTACCTCGAAGGCCATGACGCAGTGACCTGGGTGCAGTTCGCCGGGCTTCCGAGCCATAAGGACCATGCCCTGGCACGCCGCTACATGGACGGTCACGCCTCGGGCATCCTCAGTTTCGGCATCAACGGCGGCCTCGAGGCCGGTGCGCGCTTCTACGATGCCCTGGGCATGATCCTGCGTCTGGTCAACATTGGCGATGCCAAGACCTGCTCGTCGATCCCCGCGGCCACCACCCACCGCCAGCTCAACGAGCAGGAGCTGAAGGCGGCCGGGGTCACCCCGGACATGGTGCGCCTCTCCATCGGCATCGAACATGTCGACGACATCATCGCGGACCTGGATCAGGCCCTGGCCGCCAGCCAGGCCTGAGGGTGCGGTGAATCCACACCCGTAACGGGTGTGGCAGCAGTCTCAGGCGCGACTCGCCGCCTGGGGAGTGGCGCGTCGCCGGTGGGCGTGCCAGGCCGACCAGGAGTAGAGGGCCAGGCCGATCCAGATCAGCACGAAGGTCGCCAGCTGCGCGGCCGGCAGCGGTTCATGGAAGACCCACAGGGCGATGAGGAACTGGATGGTCGGGTTGATGTACATCAGAAACCCCAGCGTGGCCAGGCGCAGGCGACGCGCGGCGCCGGCAAAGGCCAGCAGGGGCAGGGCGGTGATTACCCCGCTGGCGATCAGCAGCAGGGTGGTGCGGCCCTCCTCGAGGAAATGGGAGAGCTCGGCCTGGGTGAGCCAGCCCAGCGTCATCAGCGCCAGGGGCAGCAGCAGCAGGGTCTCGACGAACAGCCCCGAGAGGCCGTCGAGCCTCACCTGCTTGCGCAGCAGGCCGTAGGTGCCAAAGGAGAAGGCCAGCGCCAGGCTGATCCAGGGCAACTCGCCCAGCATCATGAGCTGGAGCGCGATCGCCAGCACCGCTAGCGCCACCGCGACGCCCTGCAGGCGCGCCATGCGCTCGCGCAGCACCAGCATGCCCAGCGCCACGTTGACCAGCGGCGTCATGAAATACCCAAGGCTCGCCTGCAGCACGTGGTGCGTCTCCACCGAGTAGATGTAGAGCCCCCAGTTCAGCGCGATCAGCAGGGCGCAGCCCAGCACGCGACCCAGTCGCCTCGGTTCGGCCAGGGCCTGGCGCACCGGCGACCAGCGGCCGAGCAGGGTGATCAGGCCGGCCAGGAAGGCGCAGGACCAGATCACTCGGTGGATCAGCACCTCGAAGGCCGGCACGCCCTGGAAGAGGGCAAAGAACAGCGGAAAGCACCCCCACATCATGTAGGCGGCCAGGCCGAAGGCCACGCCCTGGCCGGTGTCCCGGGAGTAAGCAGCAGCTGTGGCAGAAGCGGGGGAGCGCGTCATGGGGATCTCGTGTCGCAAAAACCCTTGAGGTTAGCAGGCTATCGGCGGCGTCGCCATGCGTGAGGCGGCTGACGCGACGCCGGTGCTGCGGTAGTCTGGGCACCAGATACAGCCCCGGACGGAGTCCCCCGATGAGCGAGTTGCGAACCACCCTGGTGCAGTGCGACCTGCGCTGGGAAGATCCCGATGCCAACTGTCGAATGCTCGAGGAGACGCTGGGCGATCTCGGCGCCGACGACACCGACCTGATCGTGCTGCCGGAGATGTTCGCCACCGGCTTTACCATGAACTCCCGCGAGATGGCCGAGCCCATGGACGAGAGCCGCACCGTGGCCTGGCTGCAGGCTCAGGCGGCTCGTCGCGGCTGCGTGGTCACCGGCAGCGTGGCCGTGGTGGAAAACGGCGATTACTTCAATCGCCTGATCTGGGCGCGCCCGGACGGCAGCCTGGTGCACTACGACAAGCGCCACCTGTTCCGCATGGCCGGTGAGCACGAGCGCTACGCCATGGGCCACGAGCGGGTAATCGTCGAGCTCAAGGGCTTTCGCATCCTGCTCAGCGTCTGCTACGACCTGCGTTTCCCGGTCTGGCTGCGCCAGCGCCCAGGGGCCGACGAGCACTTCGAATACGACGCCCTGCTCTGCGTGGCCAACTGGCCGGCACCGCGTCGCCATCCGTGGCGGGTGCTGCTGCAGGCGCGCGCCATTGAGAACCTGTGTCCGGTGATCGGCGTCAACCGCGTCGGCGAGGATGCCAAGGGACTCGCCTACGCCGGCGACTCCATGCTGATCGATGCCAAGGGCGAGGCGATTCTCGACGAGCCTCGCGACCGTCCCTTCCTGAAAACCGGCACCCTGTCCCTTGAGGAGCTGCAGGCGTTTCGCGAGAAGTTTCCGGCCTGGCGCGATGCCGACCACTTCGGCCTCGCCGACGGGGTGGGTTTCTGATGCGTCTGGACCGTTTTCTCTGCGAGACCACCGACCTGACCCGCAGCCTGGCCAAGAAGGCGCTACACCGCGAGGAGGTGCAGGTGGATGGTGAGGTGATCAAGAATCCCGCCACCCAGGTCGACGCGAGCCGTCGTGTCACCTGGAACGGCGAGCCGCTGGCACTGGTCGGCCTGCGCTACGTGATGCTCAACAAGCCCGCGGGCGTAGAGTGCAGCGCCCGCCGGGGCCTCTATCCGCTGGTGCGCGAACTGGTCGACCTGCCCCACGTGGAGCGGCTGCAGACGGTCGGCCGACTCGACGTCGATACCACCGGCCTGGTGCTGCTCACCGACGACGGCCAGTGGTCCCACCGGGTGACCTCGCCGAAGCGGCGCTGCGGCAAGGTTTATCGGGTCACCCTCGCCGAGCCGTTGGAGGGCGAGGCCCTGGACGCCGCCGTGAGACAGTTCGCCGAGGGGCTGTGGCTTGAGGGCGAGGAGAAGCCGACCCGCCCCGCGGAGCTCTCAATGCGCGAACCGCGAGTGGCCGAGCTGACCCTCTTCGAGGGCAAGTACCATCAGGTCAAGCGCATGTTCGCGGCCATCGGCCATCATGTGGCGGCCCTGCATCGCGAATCGATTGGCCCGCTGGCGCTCGGTGAGCTGGCGCCCGGCGAGTGGCGAGAGCTCAGCGATGAGGAGCGAGCCCAGTTCTGAGGGTCGTTCTTCCATCTTGAGCCCTGCGCTCATAGCCTTCTATAGGCCGCCCTGAATTCCGCTCCGACCGGTGGGATGTTCAGCGCCTGAGCGTCGATCGCGCTCAGGCGTAGGTCTCGACCCGGGCGCGCCCGCGGTGCTTGGCCGAATAGAGCGCCTTGTCGGCGAGTCCGATCAGCGTCAGCGGCTCGCAGGCATGCTCGGGATAGGAGGCGATGCCGCAGGAGATCGTCAGGGGATCGAGTACTCGGCCGCGATAGCGAAAGCGCGTTCGGTCGAGGATCTCCATCAGCTCGGCGAGACGCGCCTCGACCATGGGCGCGGTCGCGCCCGGCATCACGACGACGAACTCCTCACCCCCCATGCGGCAGACCTCATCGCTGTCACGGAAATGGTGCGTCAGCAGCCGACCCAGGCCGATCAGTACCGTATCCCCCGCCTCATGGCCTTCTAGGTCATTGAATCGCTTGAAGTGGTCGATATCGATCATCGCCAGGCTCAAGGGGGTCCCGTTGCGACGCGCCAGGGCGGCCTCGTGCTGGAGCAACTCATCGAAGTAGCGACGGTTGTGAACGCCGGTCAGGGCATCCTCGTAGGAAAATGCCTTTAGCTTCATGACCATCTCCTCGAGGGCCTGAGTGCGCTCGGCGACCTGCTGCTCCAGAGAGTGGTTGAGACGCTGCAGCTCACGCTGTGTCTGGCGATAGTGCCATAGCGAGATCAGCACGATGGCCAGTGCGAAGCACAGCGCGCCGCCGTTTACCGGGACCTGGCGCCAGCCGAGCAGCCCGTGGGCCACGGCCATGTCGACCAGCAGCACCAGGGCGAAGAGCCCATAGCTCAGCACGATCAGCCGCTGCTCCCCGTTGAGCATGCCGAGGTGCATGACGATGGTCGTGAACATCACGATGAGGCTCACCATCAGTAGCACATCGAAGAGGGGAAAGGTGATGGAGAGGTCGATGACGCCGGAGATCGCGAGCCCGATGGCTCCCGCCACGTAGCCGAGGTGCAGCTGCCAGATGCGGCGCAGCAGCCGCGGGCGCTGCTCGGCGAACCAGTGTTCCAGCATCAGTCCCATGGCCACCGGCAGGGTGAAGTAGCCCGCGGCGGCCAGGTAGTCCCATAGCAGCGGCATATCGAGCAGCAGCTGGCTGGCCTGGGTTTCGGCGAGCAGCATGATGCTGGACGCCAGGGCGAACAGCCCGATGCCGATGAAGCTGCGTCGGTTGGCCTGGACCAGGGCGAAGACGAAGGCGAGCAGGGCGAGCAGCATCAGGAAGGCGCTGACCACCAGATCGACGGCCGAGCGCTCGAGGATATCGGCCAGCAGCTCGGGACGTTCCATCAGCTTGACCTCTCCCCACAGGCCGATGGCGGTGTAATCGGAGAAAACGCGAAAATAGAGCGTCTTGCCGGCGAATTCCTCGGGCAGGGAGATCATGTGCCAGGGCCAGCCCTCGAAGCGCCCCGCGCCACGGGCATCGAAGTGGCCGTGCTGATAGATCAACTCATCACCGAGCCAGGCCTGGGTGATGAGATCGACGCTGTCGATGTAGAGCACCGGATCACGCCACTCGCCCTCGGGCAGGGTAAGGCGAAACCAGGCGTTCTGGCGGCCGTCGCGATCGGGCGGATTGGCGGGATAGGCGATGGTGTGCCAGGCGTCCTCGCTTTTGGGCTCCTCCACCCATGCGGGTGTGCCTTCAGCGAGGAAGGGGGAGTCACCCCAGCGGTATTCCCAGCCTTCGTCGAGATCCAGTGCCATCGCGTTGGTGCTGGAAACGAGCAGCGCGGCCAGCAGCAGGGGGGCGAGCAGCGAGGGAAGGAGGCGTCGCATGGCATCTCATCGGCATGATGCAAGACACACAGTGTAACTCGGCGTAATCAGTGCATCCTCGCCGCCTGTCAACGCCCCGACGACGCAGCGGGTCCTCGATTTCCTCGATTCTGTCCGGGATGACGGCAAGGCGTCCACCGCTTTTTTTTATACCGTTATCTATTTTCTCACCCCAAATAGCCAGTGACTCCCGAAGTCAGGCTCTCACGCATCTGCACGGGAGGGGGCAGGACGTTTGCCGGCTCAGTCGACCGCGGCGAGGCCGGCGGCCGCCACCAGGGCCCGGGTGTAGTCGCTGGTGGGCTGCTCGAGCACCTGTCGGCAGTCGCCCTGTTCCATCACCTCGCCATCCTTGAGCACCAGGATGCGGTGCGCCATGGCACGCACCACGGCGAGGTCGTGGCTGATAAACAGATAGCTCAGCCGGCGCCGGGCCTGCAGGTCGCGCAGCAGCTCGACGAGCTGCTTCTGCACGCTGCGATCCAGCGCCGAGGTGGGCTCGTCGAGCACCACCAGGCGCGGCTCGAGGATGATGGCGCGGGCCACGGCGATGCGCTGGCGCTGGCCGCCGGAGAACTCGTGGGGATAGCGGGAGGCGCACGCCTCGGGCAGGCCGACCTCGCGCAGGGTATCGCGCACCCGACGCTCGACCTCGGCCAGGGAGAGCTCCGGGTGGTGGAAGCGCAGCCCCTCGCTGACGATATCGAAGACCGGCAGGCGCGGGGAGAGCGAGCCGTAGGGATCCTGGAAGACCACCTGCAGGCTGCGGCGCTGGCGGCGCAGGTCGTTGCCGCTCAGCTGATCGAGGCGTGCCCCGTCGAAGTCGATCTCGCCGCGCCCCTGGCCCAGGCGCAGCAGCGCCAGGGCCAGGGTGGTCTTGCCCGAGCCGGATTCACCGACGATGCCCAGGGTCTCGCCGGGTGCCACCGAGAGATCCAGCGGCTTGACGGCCTCGAAGGGCGGCGGACGACGCGAAAACAGCCGCTTCGGGCGCTGGAAACTGACCCCGACGCCGCGAGCCTCGAGCAGTGGCGTCCGGCTTCCGATGGGCACCGGCCGCCCGCTCGGCTCGGCATCTAGCAGCAGGCGGGTATGGGGGCTCTGGGGCCGGGCGAAGACCTCGTCCACCGCGCCGGTCTCCTGCATATGGCCATGGTGCATCACGCAGACTCGGTCGGCGTGGCGGCGCACCAGGTTGAGGTCGTGGGTGATGAAGAGCATGCCCATGCCGTGGTGGTCGCGCAGTTCGGCCAGCAGGGCGAGGATCTCCTGCTGGACGGTGACGTCCAGCGCCGTGGTCGGCTCGTCGGCGATCAGCAGTTCCGGCTCGTTGGCGATGGCCATGGCGATCATCACCCGCTGGCGCTGGCCGCCCGAGATCTGGTGCGGCCAGGCGTCCAGCAGCTCCTCGGCCCGCGGTAGCTTGACCTGCTCCAGAAGCTCCCGCGTGCGGCGTCGGGCCGCCTTTCCGGTGAGGCCATGAGGCAGGCGAAGCGTCTCGCCGATCTGCTTGCCGATGGGGTGCAGCGGGTTCAGCGAGGTCATGGGCTCCTGGAAGATGAAGCCCACCCGGCTGCCGCGAAGCCCCCGCCAGCCTCGGCCCGAAAGAGTGGCGAGGTCGGTGTCGCCCAGGCGGCGACCGCCCTCTATCCGCGCGTTGGAGGGCAGCAGGCCCATGGCGCCGAGCGCCGAGACCGATTTCCCGGAGCCGGACTCACCCACCAGGGCCAGGGTCTCGCCGCGCTGCACCGTGAGCGTCAGCCGGTCGACCACGGTCACGTCGTCGAAGGCGATGGTCAGGTCGTCGAGTCGCAGCAGGGGCTCAGGCATCGCATTAGGTCCTCGGGGTGGCGGCATGCTGGATATGGCGGGGGTCGAAGGCGTCACGCAGTCCCTCGCCGATAAATACCAGTAGCGAGAGCATCACCGACAGGGTGACGAAGGCGGTGATGCCGAGCCAGGGCGCCTGCAGGTTGTTCTTGCCCTGGGCGACCAGCTCGCCCAACGACGGCGAGCCCGGCGGCAGGCCGAAGCCCAGGAAGTCCAGCGCGGTGAGGGTGGTGATGGCGCCGGTGAACAGGAAGGGGATGAAGGTCAGGGTCGCGACCATGGCGTTGGGCAGCACGTGGCGCCACATGATCAGGTGCGAGGGCAGGCCCATGGCCCGGGCGGCACGCACGTACTCCAGGTTGCGCGCGCGCAGGAACTCGGCGCGCACCACGTCGACCAGCCCCAGCCAGGAGAACAGCAGCATGATGCCGAGCAGCCACCAGAGGTTGGGCTCCACGAGGCTCGCCAGGATGATCAGCAGGAAGAGCATTGGCAGTCCCGACCAGATCTCGGTGAAGCGCTGGCCGATCAGGTCGACCTTGCCGCCGAAGTAGCCCTGGATGCCGCCGGCCAGCACCCCGAGCACCAGCGAGCCCGCCGTGAGCACCAGCGCGAAGATCACCGAGAGGCGGAAGCCATAGATCACTCGGGCTAGGACGTCGCGGCCCTGGTCGTCGGTGCCGAGCCAGTGGCGGGCAGTGGGTGGCGAGGGAGCGGGGTGGTCCAGCGCCCGGTCCAGGGTCTGGTAGGAGAAGGGGATCGGCGGCCAGAGCATCCAGCCGTTGGCGTCGATCTCGTCCCGGGTGAAGGGATCGCGATAGTCGGCGGGGCTCGGCAGGAAGCCGCCGAACTCGGTATCGGGATAGTCCACCAGTACCGGCGCGTACCACTGGCCCTGGTACTGCATGACGATCGGCCGATCGTTGGCGATCAGCTCGGCGGCAAGGCTCAATACGAACAGCGCCGCGAAGATCCACAGCGAGAGCCGCGCGCGGCGGTTGTCGCGAAACACCGCCAGGCGGCGCTGAGTGATGGGCGAGAAGCGAGACGGCCGGCGCGCCGCGATGCCGGTTTCGGTGCTGGGGGCGTTCATGACTCAGGACTCCCGTGTCTCGAAGTCGATGCGCGGGTCGACCCACACATAGGTCAGGTCCGAGATCAGCTTCAGGAGCAGGCCGATCAGGGTATAGAGATACAGGGTGCCGAAGATCACCGGGTAATCCCGCTGCATCACCGCCTCGAAGCCCAGCAGGCCGAGCCCGTTGAGGGAGAAGATTACCTCGATGAGCAGTGAACCGGTAAAGAAGATGCCCACCAGCGCGGCGGGCAGCCCCGCGATGATGATCAGCATGGCGTTGCGGAACACGTGGCCGTAGAGCACGCGTTGATCGCTGGCCCCCTTGGCGCGGGCGGTCAGCACGTACTGCTTGTGCACCTCGTCGAGGAAGCTGTTCTTGGTCAGCATGGTCAGGGTGGCGAAGCTGCCGATCGCCGAGGCGATCACCGGCAGGGTGATGTGCCAGAGATAGTCCTTCACCTTGCCCCAGGCGGAGAGTTCGTCGAAGTCCGCCGAGGTAAGGCCGCGCAGCGGGAACAGGTCCCAGTAGCTGCCGCCGGCGAACAGGACGATCAAGAGTATGGCGAACAGGAAGCCCGGGATGGCGTAGCCGACGATCACTAGCCCCGAGCTCCAGACATCGAAGCTCGAGCCGTGGTGCAGGGCCTTGCGGATGCCCAGCGGGATCGAGACCAGGTAGACCACCAGGGTGGTCCAGAGCCCCAGCGAGATCGACACCGGAAGGCGTTCGAGCATCAGGGTGGTGACCTGCTCGTCGCGAAAGAAGCTCTCGCCGAAGTCGAAGGTCGCGTAGTCGACGATCATGCCCAGGAAGCGCTCGTGGGCCGGCTCATCGAAGCCGAACTGTGCCTCGAGTTTCTCGATGAAGGCGGGGGGAATGCCCCGGGCCCCGCGCGACTCGCCGCCTGCGGCGACGTCGCCGCCACCGCCTGCCATGCGGGTGCTGGCCTCGCTGGAGAGCCCCTGAAAGCGGGCCAGCACCTGGTCGATGGGGCCGCCCGGAGCGGCCTGAACGATGATGAAGTTGAGCAGCATGATCCCCAGCAGGGTGGGGATCATCAGCAGCAGGCGGCGCAGTACGTAGGCGGCCACGGCGTGTCCTTATGCAGTCATATCCAAGCCAGAGTCTCGAGTCCTGCCGGGGCAAGGCGTAGCGAGGGTCCTACGCCAGGGGTGAGGAGGACTCCTCCGAACGGGCTGGCCATGGATGGCCAGCACCGGTCCTGCAAGCGGAGCAGGATGCGAGAGCGCCGCAGGGCGTCGGTAGCGCCCAGGGAGGGGTTTACAGCGCCCTCGCGAAGGCTGGCCCCGGCGCCCGACTCCCTCTGGCCGTCAGCGATTACGCTGGCGGGCCTCGATCTCGCGGCCGCGCTCCGGATCCACCCACCAGGCGTGAAGGTCCAGTCCGTAGGTGGGGAAGGGCTCCTGCCAACCGAACTTGTCCCACAGGGCGATCCGTGTGTGACCCAGGTGCCACTGGGGAATCACGTAGAAGCCCCAGCGCAGCACCCGGTCAAGTGCACGGGCGGCGGTGTCCAGCGCCTCCCGGGAGTCGGCGGCGATCAGATCGCTGACCAGCGCGTCGATCACCGGGTCGCTGAGCCCGATCAGGTTGCGGCTCTGGGGCACATCGGCGAATTCGCTGGTCCAGAAGTCGCGCTGTTCGTTGCCGGGGTTCGCCGACTGGGGGAAGCTGCCGACGATGATATCGAAGTCGAAGCTGCGCAGCCGGTTGAGGTACTGGTTGACGTCAACGATGCGGATATCGCCCTGGATGCCGAGGCGTTCGAGATTCTGCAGCAGCGGCTGCACGACCCGCTCGAACTGGGTGTCGAAGAGCAGCACCTCCAGGCGCAGGGGGGTGCCACTGTCGAGCTCGGTCATCACGCCGTCGCGCACCGCATAGCCCGCCTCGTTGAGCAGCTCAAGCGCCCTGGCAAGCCGCGGGCGCACCCCCTCGGGATGCTCGATCGGCAGCGGGGTCTCGAAGACCTCCTCTGGCAGCTCATCGCGATAAGGCGCGAGCAGCTCGAGTTCGGCCTCGCTCGGCAGGCCCTCGGCGGCCATCTCGGAGTTGGCGAAGTAGCTCTCGGTGCGCTCATAGGCGCCGTAAAAGAGGTTGCGATTGAGCCACTCGAAGTCGAACGCCAGGTTCAGCGCCTCGCGCACGCGTACGTCCTGAAAGGTCTCGCGGCGCAGGTTCATCACGTAGGCCTGCATGCCGGCGGGCTGGCCATCCGGCACCTCGAGGCGCTTAACGAAGCCGGCGTCGAGGGCTGGGAAGTCGTAGGCGGTGGCCCAGTTACGGGCGCTGGTCTCGATGCGCAGGTCGAGGTTGCCGGCCTTGAAGGCCTCCAGGGCCACGGTCTGATCGCGGTAGTAGTCGTAGACCAGCCGCTCAATGTTGTGGCGGCCGCGGTTCACCGTCAGATCCTGCCCCCAGTAGTCCGCCACGCGTTCATAGACGATGCGCCGTCCCGGCTCCACCGTGGCGATGCGGTAGGGGCCCGAGCCGAGCAGGGCGTCGCGGGTGGTCGCCTCGAAGTCCCGGCCTTCCCAGTAGTGGGCCGGCAGGATCGGCAGCTGACCGAGGATCAGCGGCAGCTCCCGGGATTTGCTGTCGGCCAGATCGATGTGCACGGTGTCCTCATCGACGGCCCGGATGTCCACCACGTCCGCGTAGTAGGCGGCGTAGAAGGGCTGGCCCTGCTCGGTCAGCGTCTCGAAGCTGAAGATCACGTCCTCAGCGCTGACCGGGTGGCCGTCATGGAAGCGTGCCTCGGGATGCAGGTCGAACTCGATCCATTGGCGATCGGGGTCCAGTCGCACGCCCTCGGCGAGCAGCCCGTACATCGAGAAGGGCTCATCGGGGTTCTGGGCGAGCAGGGTATCGTAGATCTCGGTCAGCCCGGTGGCCGGGGTGCCGCGGATGATGAAGGGGTTGGTCGAGTCGAAGCTGCCGATGGCCGAGCGCACCAGGCTGCCCCCTGCCGGGGCGTCGGGATCGGCGTGAGGGAGATGGGCGAAGTCCTCGGGCAGGGCCGGGGCGCCGTAGAGCGCCAGACCATGTACGGTCGGCACGTCGGCGGGCGCGGCCGCCAGGGCCGGCCCCCCGAGCAGCGCACTCAGCAGCAGGCCCAGGCCAGGGGCAGCATGTCGCATCGATCAGCATCCTTGTAGCAGGGCGGGGCCGCGGCCCCGGACATCAACTACCGGAAAGTGTCAGCTGTTGCCCCGGTTGTAAAGCATCGGGCCGCTCGATGCCGTTCCAGCGGGCCAGCTCGGCCAGGGTCACGGAGTGGCGCGAGGCGATCGCCGAGAGGCTGTCGCCCCGGCGCACCACGTAGACCTCATCGTGATCGAGCGATGTGGCGCGATCGGGCGTGTCGCTGCGCAGGCGGGCGACCATGCGGGTGGCGCTCTCGGCGGGCACCAGCAGGCGCGTCACGCGGCGGGGGTCGGCATGGTTGCCGAGCAGGCCGGGATTGAGCTCCTCGAGTTCCGTGCGCGAGACCCCGGCCAACTGGGCCGCCTCGTTAAGCATCAGCGACCGGGTCACCGGTACCTCGGCCACGGCCGGCTCTGCCTCGATCTCCGGCAGCGCGACGCCGTAGCGCTCTGGGTCGGCGATGATCGTCGAGATGGCGATCAGCTTGGGGACGTAGGCCATGGTTTCTCCCGGCAGATCGAGATCCCAGTAGCTGCCTGCCTGGCCGCGGGCGAGCGCGGCGCTGCGGGCCCGGTTCACGTTGCCGGCCCCGGCGTTGTAGGCGGCCAGGGAAAGCTCGATGTCGCCCTCGTACCACTGCTCGGCCTGCATCTCGATGTAGTCCAGCGCGGCGTGGGTGGAGCGCGCCACGTCGAGACGCCCGTCGTAGCCGCCGCCGCGGTGCAGGCCCAGGGCGTTGCCGGTGCCGGGCATGAACTGCCAGAGGCCGGTTGCGCCCATATGGCTGCGGGCGGTGGGGTCGAACGAGCTCTCGATAAACGGAATCAGGGCGATCTCACCGGGCAGCCCGCGTTCCTCGACGCGCTCGGTGATCCAGGCGAGCCACGGCCGAGCCCGCTCGGTGATCTGGGCGATGTTGTGCGGGCTCTGGCGGTAGTGCTCGATCCAGTGCTGGACGCGCGGATGGTCGGCGTCGGCCTGCCACTGGAAGGCCTCGCTGAGTCGCGACCAGGCATCCTGGGGCTCGAGTGCCAAGGCATCCCAGAAATGCAGGCTGCTGGGCAGGGGGGCGGGTCGGGCCTTTTGGCTGGCCGAATCTTCCTTGAAGGCACTCCCGGGGCTCGTGGTCGAGGCGTGGCTGTTGCCGGCGACCATCAGTGAACCCATGAGAGCGAGACAGCTGGTGAAGCCCAGGATCCGTCGACGTGAGGTGTGGTAGGTCATCGAGAGGCGATCTCCAGGTCATACGAAGGCCTGCCACGAAGGGCAGGCCTGAAAACGTCCATCATCAGAGCGTTCAGAAGTCGTCTTTCCAGGCGCGAAGGGTGGTAAAGGTCGCCAGGCTGGTATCGGTGTCGCCATGGGCGGCGGCGGCCTGGCGGATGCCGGCCGAGTCGCAGCGCAGGAACGGGTTGATCCGGCGTTCACGACTGAGGGTGCTCGGCAGGGTGGGGCGATCAAGCTCGCGGGCACGGCGGCACTCTTCCTGAGCCGTTTCGATGTCGGTGTTGTCCGGGTCGGCGGCGCGAGCGAAAGCCAGGTTGGCCTGGGTATACTCGTGGGCGGCGAAGACCAGGGTTTCCTCCGGCAGGGTCGCCAGGCGCGACAGCGACTCGTGCATCTGGTCGGGCGTGCCTTCGAAGAGACGACCGCAGCCGCCGCTGAAGAGCACGTCGCCGCTGAACAGCAGCGGCGGGATGCCCGCCGTGAAGAAACCGATGTGATCCAGGGTGTGGCCGGGCAGGGCGAACACCTCGAACAGTCGGCCCATCACCCGCACCTCGTCACCGTCGCCGACTCTCTCATCGATGCCGTCGATGGCGGGATTGTCCGGGCCGATCACGCGCGGCGAATAACGCGTGATCAGTTCGCGCAGGCCGCCGGTGTGATCCGGATGGTGGTGGGTGATGAGCACGGCGCCAAGCTCCAGGCCTTCGCGCTCTAACCACTCGATGACCGGCGTTGCGTCGCCTGGGTCCACCACGCAGACTGCCTGGCTCGTATCCTGGCGCAGCAGCCAGATATAGTTGTCGCTAAAGGCGGGGATCGGTGTCACGCTCAACATGGCTCAGGATCCTTGACGGAGGCGTTCCAGACGCTGCCGCGATTCGTTGCGATATGGCTTGCAAAACACGGCACTTTGGAGGGATAAGGGCGTTATGTCAAATTCGCGGGATCTCCATGGACTGGCGCAGCTGGTACGGGACGGCCGTCGCTACTGGGCTTCCCCGGCGGGGCGAGCCCTGTGGCGGGCCGAGCGCGCCTGCCTGGGACCGGTCTGCGAGCGCCTGTTCGGCCGACACAGCCTGGAGCTCGGCATGTCGCCCGTGCTGAGCGATATCTGCCCGATCCGCCATGCCCTGAGCTGGTCACCGACCCGCGAGATGGCCGCCCATGAGTCCACCCTGGTCTGTCCTCCCGATGGCCTGCCGCTGCCCGATGACAGCCTGAGCCTGGTGGTGATCCATCATCTGCTGGAGGTGGTGCCCGATCCTCACCACATGCTGCAGGAGGCGGCCCGCGTCACGGCGGATGATGGTCGGCTGATCATCTTCGGCTGGTACCCGCTGAGTGCCGGTGGTCTTTCGCGCGCTCTCCCGGGGCGCCGCGAATACATGCCGGGGCGGGGGCGCTGGCGCACGCCCGGGCGCCTGGGGGACTGGCTGACGTTTGTCGACTTCGAGATCGAGCGGGTAGACTACTGCGGCTTTCACCTGCCCGGTGGCCTGCCGCGCAACGCCATGCTCGAGACCTTAGGGCGGCGTCACAACCTGCCGCTGGGCGACAGCTACATGATTCACGCCCGACGCCGGACTCAGCGTGTCGAGCCACAGCGGCCGGGGCTCGAGCTGGCGGGCCCCCTGCTGGGACCGAGCCTCGGCAGCGCCACTCGGCTCAGTACCCGGCGCGAGGTGCGCCGCGAGAAGGAGCCTCAGGAATGACTCGCGGCGCCCGCCGGGGCTAGCCGAAACGCGTCACCGCGTGGCGGCCGCGCCAATTCTTGGTTTCCCACTCCTGGCTTTTCCACTCCCTGTTACCCGCGAGTCGACGAGAGACCCCATGCGTCAGATCATCCTGGATACCGAGACCACCGGCATCGACCCCCGTGACGGCCACCGCCTGATCGAGATCGGGGCGGTGGAGATGGTCAACCGCCGCCTCACCGGCAACTCCTACCATCAGTTCATCAATCCCGAGCGCGACATCGAGGCCGAGGCCGTGGGCATCCACGGCATTACCAACGAGCGGGTCGCCGACGAGCCGGTGTTCGCCGAGGTCGCTGACGCCTTCTGGTCCTTCATCGAGGGGGCGGAACTGGTCATCCATAACGCGCCCTTCGACGTGGGCTTCATCGATCACGAGCTCGGCCTGCTCAACGCGCGCCGCGGCGAACCGCGCCTCGGCCCGGTCGCCGAGCATTGCCGGATCCTCGATACGCTGAAGATGGCGCGCGACCTCCACCCCGGTCAGCGCAACAGTCTGGACGCACTGTGCAAGCGCTACGATATCGAGAACGGGCACCGTGTGCTGCACGGCGCCCTGCTCGATGCCGAGATCCTCGCCGACGTCTATCTGGCGATGACCGGCGGCCAGACCGCGCTGTCGCTGGACGCCTCGGCGGCCTCGGAGGGAGGCTCCAGCGAACAGCAGGGCCTGTCCATTCGCCGGCTGTCACTCACGCCGGGGCAGCTTCGCGTGGTGCGCCCCGGCGAGGACGAGCTGGCCGCCCACCACGCCAAGCTGGCGCGCATCCGTGAGGCCGCCGGGGAGTGCCGCTGGGACGCTTATGCCGGGCTCGTCGGCGAGGAGGGGAGTCGCTGATGCTGCGTCGGGAACTGCCCAGCGAGGCCACGGCCGGGCGCGTGATTCGCCTGGCCCGTGGGCGCATCGCCCCGGGGATCGACGACGGCCCCCTTCAGGCCGTCCAGCCCTGGCATGCCCGGCTGCAGCCGCTGTGCTGGTGGCAGGAGGAGCCCGTGGCGCTGTCGCTGGAGGAGCAGCCGGGCGAGGACTGGCCGGAGGCCCGCGAGTGGCTCGCTCGGCTGCCGGAGTCGTGGTACGCGCTGGTTGCCACCTCGCTGCAGGTGGCGGCCTGGTTACAGAACCATCGCTTCTGTGGCCGCTGCGGGACCCCGACGTCGCGACTGGACGCCGAGTTCGCCATGCACTGCGAGGCGTGCGGCCATCGCACCTACCCGCGCAACTCGCCCTGCATCATCACCCTGGTGACTCACGGCGAGTCGCTGCTGCTGGCGCGCAGCCCTCGCCACCCGCCGGGGCGCTACTCGACCCTGGCCGGCTTCATCGAGCCGGGTGAGGCCGCCGAGGAGGCGGTGCGTCGCGAGGTCTTCGAGGAGGTGGGGCTCGCCGTGGGGCGGGTCAGCTACTACAAGAGCCAGCCCTGGCCCTTCCCTCACTCGCTGATGCTGGGCTTCTTCGCCGAGGCCGCCAGCCGGCGCATCCGCATCGACGGGGTCGAGATTGCCGATGCCGCCTGGTTCAGCCCGCGGCGCCTGCCCCAGCTGCCCCCGCTCTACTCCATCTCGCGGGCGCTGATCGAGACCCATCTCAAGGAGGTCGGGGGCCGCGGCTGACGGACGCCGGGTCAGCGGCTCGGGAAGAGGCTCGAGAGTTTGGTGGCCAGCATGACGTTGCCGGTCGCCTTGAGCTTGCCGCTCATGAAGGCGCTCATGCCGTTGATCTCGCCGCTCATCACGCCCTTGAGGGTCTCGCTGCTCAGGCTCAGGCTGACCGAGGGATCATCGTGCTCGCCCTCGTGCACTTCCAGCTCGCCGTCGTTCACCACCAGGTAGTGGTCGCCGACGTCGCTGAAGTGGAACTGGAAGACTTCGTGCATGCCGCTGGCGGCGTCGGCATCGAAGCGGCGCTGGAGCTTGTCGAGGGTAGCGTCGGACATCGGAGATCCTTCTTTGGGCATTGGGATAGAGCTTGGGCAAGGGGTGTGCGGCTGTCAGCGTATTTGAAACAACTGTTTGAATCAAGCGCCCTGGTGCCCGGGTAAGGGCTCCGAGAGGCTCAACAGCGGGGCGCGTCGACGCGGAGATGACAATGAACGAGTGGCTGACGGATTTCGGCATGTTCGTGGCGCAGCTGTTGACCCTGACCCTGGTGGTCGGCCTGGCGGCGGCGCTTTACATGAAGGCGCGGGGCGAGGCGGGAGAGCACACTCGGCTGCGTCTCGAGGAGCTCAACCAGACCCGCCGCCAGCGCCGCCGGCGGATGCAGTTGGCGGCCAGCCAGCCGGGCGCCCGCAAGGGCCTGCTGAAGGCCTTTCGCCGCGATGACAAGGCGCAGGCCCGCAGCGGCGCTAAAGGCAAGGGCGAGGCCGAGGCGCGCCCCACGGTCTGGGTGCTCGACTTTCACGGTGACATCAAGGCCAGCGCTACCGGCCGGTTGGCCGAGGAGGTCTCGGCGCTGCTCGAGGTGGCTGGCGCGGGCGACGAGGCGGTGCTGCGCCTGGAGTCGGCCGGGGGGCTGGTGCACAGCTACGGGCTGGCCGCCGCCGAGCTCGATCGGCTGCGCGAGGCGGGACTCTCCACTACGGTCTGCGTCGACAAGGTGGCGGCGAGCGGCGGCTACCTGATGGCCTGCGGGGCCGACCATCTGCGTGCCGCGCCCTTCGCGGTGATCGGCTCTATCGGGGTGGTCGCTCAGCTGCCCAACCTTCATCGCCTGCTCAAGCGTCACGACATCGACGTCGAGCTGCTCACGGCCGGGCGCTACAAGCGCACCCTCACCGTCTTCGGCGAGAATACCGAGGAGGGGCGAGACAAGTTCGTTGAGGACCTCGAGACCACCCATCAGCTGTTCAAGCGCCATGTGGCCGAGCGTCGCCCGGGACTGGATATCGACGCGGTGGCTACCGGCGAGATCTGGTATGGCAGCGATGCCCTCGAGCGGGGCCTGGTGGACGGCCTGGGCACCAGCGAGGCCTATCTGGTCGAGCGCATGCGTGAGGCCCGGGTGATCAGCCTGAAGCTGGAGCAGAAGCCGACACTCTCCCATCGCCTGGGGCTTGGTCTCTCGCAGGGGGTAGAGCGTAGCGTCGAGCGGGGGTTGGAGATGCTCGACGCCGGTCGTTGGCAGAAGCGCTGACGGGGCCTATGGCGTGCCGTCGAAAGCCAGGTTGCCGAGCGCCTCGATGAGCGTCCTGGCGCGCTCACCCTGCAGCGAGTAGTAGATGGTCTGTGATTCACGGCGGGTCGTGACGAGGTTTTCGCGGCGCAGGATCGCCAGATGCTGCGACAGCGCCGACTGGCTGAGCACCAGTCGTTGATTCAGCTCGGTCACCGACAGCTCGGTGCCGTCCAGCAGACAGAGAATTCGCAAGCGATTGTCGTTGGCCATCGCCTTGAGTAGGGAACTGGCCTCGTTAATGACCGCCTCTCCGCCTTCGAGGAGGCGTGCTGACGCACCTCTGGTGGTAGTGCCCATGATCTGTGCCCTGCGTTGCCGGCGCCGCCCATGGTCGGACGCCTGCGCGGTGAAAAAGATCCCCTGAGTCCACGCCTGGGGGGTGTGATCGGCCGTACGTCGACTTTCTGATTCAGCTTATTCGCAATTATAGCGCAGCCTGGCGGCCAACGCCGGATCAACGATCCCGGATCGACACCGCGCTGTCGCATTGATGTTCTTGTTGTTGACAATAACCGAGAGGGCGCTCGTCCTTTTGTCGAAGATTAGCCAATAGTATGAGGTTTTGCGGCGAGGCATGTTCTAGAGTGTCAACAATCAATGCCCTTTTCTCGATTGCTGACAGGATGCTGACGCGCATGTATCACGACGAGTTCCGCCGCTCCATCGATCAACCTGAGGCCTTCTGGGCCGAACAGGCCAAGCGTATTCCCTGGTTCACCCCGCCCTCTACGATCCTCGAATACGACGAGGCGAATCACGCCCGCTGGTTCGTGGACGGTGAGCTCAATATCTGCCACGCCGCCCTGGACCATCATGTCGAGCAGGGACGGGGCGATCAGCCGGCCATCTACTGGGACTCACCGGTCACCGACAGCAAGCGGACCCTGACCTACGCCGAGATGCGCGACCAGGTGGCGCACTTCGCCGGGGCCCTGCGAGACCTGGGGGTGGAGAAGGGTGACCGGGTGGTGATCTACATGCCCATGGTGCCCGAGGCCCTGGTCGCCATGTACGCCTGCGCGCGCCTGGGGGCCATTCACTCGGTGGTATTCGGCGGCTTCGCGCCCCACGAACTGGCGGTGCGCATCGAGGACGCCGAGCCGAAAGTCGTGATCGCCGCCTCCTGCGGCGTCGAGGGCGACCGGGTGCTTCCCTATAAGCCGATCATCGATGCCGCCATCGAGCAGAGCAGCTACAAGCCCGAGGCCTGCGTGATCCTGCAGCGGGAGCAGCATACGGCGGAGCTCGGCACGGCGATCGACCATGACTGGTCGGCGCTAGTCGAGCGGGCCGCCCCGGCGGAGTGCGTGCCGGTCAAGGGCAGCGATCCGCTCTACATCCTCTATACCTCCGGCACTACCGGCAAGCCCAAGGGCGTGGTGCGCGATACCGGTGGCTACGCCGTGGCGCTGGCCTACTCCATGGAGACCATCTACGACGTGGCGCCGGGCGAGGTCTTCTTCTCGGCCTCCGACGTGGGCTGGGTGGTTGGTCACTCCTACATCGTTTATGCGCCGCTGCTGCGCGGCGCCACCACCGTGGTCTACGAAGGCAAGCCGGTGAAGACACCGGATGCCGGCGCCTTCTGGCGGCTGATCAGCGAGTACAAGGTCGCGAGCTTCTTCACCGCGCCCACCGCCTTTCGCGCCATCAAGAAGGAGGATCCTGACGCCAAGCTGATGGCCCAGTACGACATCAGCTGCCTCAAGGCGCTGTTCCTGGCCGGTGAGCGCCTGGATCCGCCGACCTTCCACTGGCTCGATGACCTGTTGACGGTGCCGGTGATCGACCACTGGTGGCAGACCGAGACCGGCTGGCCCATCGCCGCCAACCTGCACGGCCTCGAGCCGATGCCCACCAAGGCCGGCAGCGCTACCGTGCCGGTCCCTGGTTTCGACGTGCAGATCCTCGACCGGGAGGGCGAGCCCTCCGGTGCCATGGAGCAGGGCAGCGTGGTGATCAAGCAGCCACTGCCACCCGGCTGCCTGGCCGGCGTGTGGCGCGATCCGAAGCGCTTTCACAGTGCCTACATGGCCGCGTTTCCCGGCTATTACCTCACCGGCGACGGCGGCTACTTCGACGAGGACGGCTACCTGTTCATCATGGGGCGCACCGATGACGTCATTAACATCGCCGGCCATCGCCTCTCGACCGGTGAGATGGAGGAGGTCGTGGGTGCCCACCCCGCGGTGGCCGAGTGCGCGGTGATCGGCATTCACGATGCCCTCAAGGGACAGCTGCCGGTGGGGCTGGTGATCCCCAAGGATGGCTTCGAAGGGGATGAGGTGACGCTGGAGAACGAGCTGATCGGCCTGGTGCGCGAGAAGATCGGCCCTATCGCCTGTTTCAAGCAGGTGCTGGTAGTCGACCGGCTGCCCAAGACCCGCTCCGGCAAGATCCTGCGCAAGCTGCTGCGTAACATCGCCGACGGCCAGGAGTTCGGCGTGCCCTCGACCATCGACGACCCGGCGAGCCTGCAGGACGTCCATGAGGCGATGAAGGAGCGTGCGGTCGGCGCCGCCGAGGAGGCCCGCCAGGTGTGATCGCCGCGCGATGTCGCTGTGCTGCCACGACGCCGCCCCTGGAGGGCGGCGTTCTCATGTGGGCCGGGCCCTTGCATGGCCAGGGTGGCGGCCAGGTCGTATAATGCGCGGCCCATTCTCGCCACGCGCGAGTGCCGATCCACGAGGGTTCCCTCACCCCTCCCCAAAAAAGGATGCCGTGATGTTCGTGCTGTCCGAAACCCAGACCCGGCGCTGCCTGGCGCTGCTGGTCGCCTTCCATATTCTGGTCATTGCCGCCAGCAACTATCTGGTGCAGCTGCCGTTCACCCTGTGGGGCTTTCATACCACCTGGGGCGCTTTCAGCTTCCCCTTCATCTTCCTGGCCACCGATCTCACCGTGCGCCTGTTCGGCAAGGAGCCGGCCCGGGCGATCATCCTGCGCGTGATGCTACCGGCGCTGGTGATCTCCTATGTGGTATCCGTGGTCTTTCCCCGTGGCGGGTTTGCCGGCCTCGAGGCGCTGGGCGAGTGGAACCTGTTCGTCGCCCGCATCGCCCTGGCGAGCTTCATGGCCTATGTGCTGGGGCAGCTCTTGGACGTGCAGGTCTTCGACCGGCTGCGTGCCCTCAAGGCCTGGTGGGTGGCGCCGGCCGTCTCCACGGTGCTTGGTAACCTTGCCGATACCTTCGCGTTCTTCTCCATCGCCTTCCACCGCAGCCCCGATCCCTTCATGGCCGCCAACTGGCCGGAGATCGCCTGGGTCGACTACGTGATCAAGCTTGCTATCAGCCTGGCGTTCTTTCTGCCGCTATACGGCGTGCTGCTGGCCTGGCTCAGCCGTCGGCTGGTGGCGGTGACGGGAAGCGACGACGTGATGCCGGATGAGGCGCGCGCGTCTTCCTGATGTTCTGACACCGGATACCCCGGCACCCGA
The DNA here is from genome assembly GCF_032333995.1 of Halomonas saccharevitans. NCBI lineage: Bacteria > Pseudomonadati > Pseudomonadota > Gammaproteobacteria > Oceanospirillales > Halomonadaceae > Halomonas > Halomonas saccharevitans. The sequence continues at coordinate 420,883 of NZ_JAVXUR010000001.1, read as the reverse complement.
TACTCGACACCCTCTAGGCAAGGAGGCTTTTATGCCCACCGACCTTCATTTCCTCGATACCGGCGGCGACGAGACGCCGCTGGTGGTCATTCACGGCCTGCTGGGCAGCGCCGATAACTGGCGCTCCCATGCCAGGCAGTGGCAGCGGCGCCATCGGGTGATCACCGTGGACCTGCGTAACCACGGGCGCTCGCCGCACGTGGCCGGGATGGGCTACGACGCCATGGCCGAGGACCTGCTGGCCCTGCTCGATCGCCTCGATGTCGAGCGCGCCCATCTGCTGGGGCACTCCATGGGCGGCAAGGTAGTGATCAGCCTGGCCCGGCTTGCGCCTGAGCGGGTGGCCTCGCTGATCGTCGCCGATATCGCCCCGGTGGCCTACGGGCATGACCACGACAGCGTCTTCGCCGCCCTGCGCCGCGTCGAGGCGGGCTCGCCGACCAACCGGCGCGAGGCCGATGCGCTCCTCGCCGAGCACGTCGAGGAGCCCGCGGTGCGCCTGTTCCTCGCCACCAACCTCGAACGCGATGACGCGGGCATCCTGAGGCCGCGTATCGGCCTGGACGAGATTCAGGACGACTACGAGACGATCATGGGGGCGCCGGCGGGCGAGGGCGCCTATGAGGGGCCCACTCTGGTGCTGCGCGGCGCGCAGTCGCGCTACGTGACCGACGAGATGCTCCCGGCGCTTCACGCGGTGCTGCCAAGCGCCGAGATCCAGACACTCGAGGCAGGCCACTGGCTGCATGCCGAGCAGCCGGCGGCCTTTCAGGCGGCGGTCAATGGCTTTCTGGAGGCCCTGGAGGGCTGACGGGGGGAGTCAGCGGAGCATTTGGAGGAGCACTTAGCGAGAGATTGCCCCGGGATCGACGGCCAGCCGGGAGACCGGATGGCGTTCTCCCAGGATGTCGGCCTCGAGCAGGTACTCCTCGAAGCGACGATAGCGCCCCTGGTCCAGGGCAGCGGGGCTGAGGCTCAGGCGCGGACGAATCTGCTGCCAAGCCTCACGGTTGACCGGGGTGTCGATGCCTGGCTCGGCGCTGGCGATCAGCGTCCACGCCTCCTCCGGGTGGTTGGCGATCCAGACCGAGGCTTCCTCCAGCGCCTCGATCAGCCGGCCGATCGCCTCGCGCTGCGCGGCGAGGCGATCGCGATTGGCCAGCAGTATCAGGCCGTCGTGCAGCGGGATCCCTAGGGCTTCGCTGGTCAGCACGCGGGTCGCGAGGCCTTCATCGGCTAGCTGGCGCGGCAGAAGGTGGCGCATGGCGCCGATCACCCCTTCCACGCGCCCCTCGCGCAGCGCATCGCCGAGGCGGAAGTGCAGCTCCTCGGTCTCGACCTCGTCGTCGCGCACGCTGGCCTCGTGCAGCAGGGCCGCCAGCAGCACATCGCGGCTGTCGGCGTCGGCATGGCCGATCCGCGAGCCGGCCAGATCGACCGCCGCGGTGATGTCGCTATCCTCGCGCACCACCAGCGCGCTCAGCGGCATGGCGACCAGGGTGGCGACCCGTACCAGAGGCAGCCCGCGATCCACTCCCAGATGCAGCAGCGGCTGGCGCGCTAGGGCGAGATCGATACGCGACGCCGCCAGCAGCTTGATGGGCACGTCCGGGTCGGCGGGGGTCGAGAGGGCCACTTCCAGCCCGTGGCTGGCGAACAGGCCTCGCTCCCGGGCGACGATCAGCGCGGCATGCCGCGGACTGGGGGTCCAGTCCAGCATCACGCTGAGCGGTGTGACGGGGGGCGGCTCGATGGGCTCCGCCGGGCGCAGGGCGATGGCCGGCACGCTGGGGCGGGAGGGCGTATCGACCGCCGGTCCCCTCGGCGCCTCCTGATAGCGCTGCCGGATCGCCTGTTGCTCCGCGATCTCTCGCGCCGCCTCATCGGCCAGGGCCTCGAGATCCAGCACCATGACCTCGGTGTTCAGCGGTGGATAGCCCTTCCGCGGTTCGGCATCGGCCGCCGCGGCATCGGCCGCTGCCGGTCCGGTCGGCAGCAGGCAGATGATTGCCAGCAGGGCGATCGGCCAGCGACGATAAACGGGGGGAATCATAGAAAGGGCTCCTGCCATGCGCGTTACCCGGTCAACGGTGCCGCGCAAGCTTAACCGCTGGCGGTCGACCACGGCCAGTCGCGGGCGCCAACGAAAATCGCCGCGCTGGCCGTGACATGCGATACTTTGCGTTTTCGCAGCCAAGGCAGGCGGCCATGGATTCGATCAACAGTCTGTTCCTGCTTAGTGGCTTCCTGCTGGCCCTGAGCATCCTCGCCAGCCGACTCTCCTCGATGGCCGGCGTACCGCTGCTGCTGATCTTCCTGGGGCTAGGGATGCTGGCCGGCGAGGAGGGTCTGCTCGGCATTCAGTTCGACGACTACTCCCTGGCCTTTTCGATCGGCCACCTGGCGCTGGCCATGATCCTGCTCGACGGCGGCCTGCGCACCCGTCTCAAGACCTTTCGCGTCGGCTTTCGCCCGGCGCTCTCCCTGGCCACCTTCGGGGTCTTCATCACCGGCGGGCTGGTCGGCGTGTTCGCCATGTGGGTCTTCGACCTGAGCCTGGTGCAGGGGCTCCTGGTGGGCGCCATCGTGGGCTCCACCGATGCCGCCGCGGTGTTCTCGATGCTCAGTGGGCGCGGCGTCAACCTCAACGAGCGGGTCGGCGCCACCCTGGAGATCGAGTCGGGCACCAACGACCCCATGGCGATCTTCCTGACCCTGATGCTGGTGGAGGTGCTGGTCGGCGATATCGGTGGGGTGGGCGAGACCCTGCTCTTCCTGGTGCAGCAGTTCGGGCTGGGGATCCTCATCGGGCTCGGCGTCGGTTGGCTGAGTGCGCGGCTCTTGAGCTGGCTGGATCTGGCGCCGGGCCTCTATTCGCTGCTGGCCCTGGGCCTCGGTTTCTGTGTCTTCGGCCTGACCAGCGCCTTGGGTGGCAGCGGCTTCCTGGCCATCTACCTGGCCGGCCTGATGATCGGCAACCGCCCCGGGCGCCACCTTGCCTTCATCCTGCCGGTGCATGACGGTTTGGCCTGGCTTTCCCAGATCGGTCTCTTCCTGGTGCTGGGCCTGCTGGTCACGCCCAGCGAGATGATGGACTTCGCGCTGCCGGCGCTACTCGTGGCCCTGGCGCTGATCTTCGTCGCCCGGCCGCTGGCGGTGCTGATCGTCGTCAAGCCCTTCTTCAAGTTCCGCTGGCGGGAGATCGGCTTCATCGCCTGGGTGGGCCTGCGCGGGGCGGTGCCCATCGTGCTGGCGATCTTCCCGGTGATCGGCGGGGTGGAGAATGCCTCGCTCTACTTCAATGTCGCCTTCGCGGTGGTGCTGCTGTCGCTGCTGATCCAGGGCGGCTCGCTGCCGTGGATGGCGCGTCGCATGAAGGTGGAATTGCCGCCCACCGTCACGCCCAACCGTCGTGGCTCGCTGGGTATTCTCCCGGAGAACGACTATGAGATGTTCGTCTACGAGGTGGAGAATGCCGACCTCGAGGACGTGCCGATCCGGCTGCTGCGTTTCCCCTCTGGGGCGCTGATCTCGGCGCTTTTCCGCGAGCATGCCATGCTGCACCCCAAGGGCAGCACCCGGCTGCGGCTGGGCGACGTGATCTGCGTGATCGGCCGCACCGATGATCTGCCGGGGCTGAACCGCCTGTTCAATGGGGACGCCAAGCTCAAGCGCGAGCGTGCCTTCTTCGGCACTTTTACCTTCGACGGCGACGCCTTCATGCGTGACATCGCCGATGCCTACGGCCTCACCCTGAGCCCCGGCGAGCAGGACATGACCCTGGCGGAGTTCGTCTCGCTGCGGGTCGGCGGGCATCCCGTGGTCGGCGACGACGTGGACTGGCACGGCATCCATTGGGTCGTCAGCGCGATGGAGGGCAATCGTGTGACGCGAGTGGGTCTGCGTCTCTATTAAGCGTTAGGCTGCGCCTCCAATGAGCGCAGCCTGATGGATGCGTTCAAGAAGATCAGGGTCGACGGGGAGGGGCGAGAAGCGGACTTGGCCGCTCACGCCTGCCGGGTCGCCGCCTTTAGCACCTCGAGGGTGACCTCGACGGCCTGCTCGCCGTCGGCGAGCCATACCGTGTCGTCCTGAAGGGTGGCGCTCAGGGTTATGGTCTTCGCCGCCATGCCGGAAAGCGTCTGCACCGTCTCCGGCGCGATGGCGACCACCGTCAGGTTGTCGAGGATCGAGAGCTTGCCGGCCAGTGCGTTCCACCAGAGCTCGGCGCCATGGCCGCTGTAGGTGTAGAGGACGACCTCGCCTGCTCGACCGCAGGCGCGCCGGATGCTCTTCCCGTCGGGTTGGCCGAGCTGGATCCACTGTTCGATCTCCCCGGTGAGATCCTTGCGCCACAGGTCGGGCTCGTCGTCGGTGCTCACGCCGCGACCGAAGGCCAGCGCCTCGTCGGCGTTCAGTGCAAACGCCAGCAGCCTGACCATCATGCGCTCGTCGGTTTCCGAGGGATGTTGCGCCACGGTCAGGGCATGATCGGCGTAGTAGTGCCGGTCCATGTCGGCGACCTGCAGCTGTACCCGATGAATCGTTGCCTTCAGTGCCATGGCGAGATGGGCCTTTGTTGGGTGGCAGCCTTGCGGCGCAAGAGTGCGGGGTGATGCAGCCGGGCGTTTCCCAGTGGTGCCCCGAGGTGGACAGCGAGGAAGGGTCTCATGTTTCGCGCCCGGGCACGACGAGATCGTTGCGGGGCAATCCGCGGCGCCACCATCAGTGTGGTCTGTGCGCTGAAACAAGAAAACCAGCCGCGGTGGGCTGGTTTTCATCGAAAGGTGGCGGAGGGACAGGGATTCGAACCCTGGGTAGGCTATTAACCTACGCCGGTTTTCAAGACCGGTGCATTCAACCGCTCTGCCATCCCTCCGGCTTACGGATGCGTACTCTACCAGTTTTTATTCGCAGGTCAAGAGCCTATCTGGATCAGGGTGTTAGCCCCCGGTTCAGGGGTGGGGCACAATGCAAGCACGACAATTGCTGGAGACTTCTATGCCTGAGCGATCAGCCCGTACCCCCGTACGTCCCATTCCCGCGGTGTCGGCCGCGGTGGTCAGGGGTGGGCGCATCCTGATGGTCAGGCGACGCAATTCCCCCAACGCGGGCAAGCTGGCGCTGCCCGGCGGTAAGGTCGAAGCGGGGGAGAGCCTTCTGCAGGCTGCGGCCCGTGAGCTTCTGGAAGAGACCGGCGTGCTGGCCGAGCCGCGGGGCATCCTGACCGCTCTCGACGTTTTCGATTACGACGGCGAGGGTTTGCTTGCCATGCACTTCGTCATCGTGGTGGTCAAGCTGGAGTGGCAGGGCGGCATCGAGGCGGCCGCGGACGATGCCACGGCGCTCTGTTGGATGGACATGGCGGCCCTCGAAGACGCCGGAGAGGAGGTCTGCGACTCCGCGGCGTGGGTGGCGCGGCGGGTCCTGGAAGATACCGCCGCCGCGGAAAACGCGTTGAACCCTGGCTAGCCGGGCGCTTGCGTCGGGAACATTCTGGCTGCATCCTTAGTCTAGTGCCTAGACCAACCATATAGGGAGCTTCGGATCCATGGCTTATCAAGAGACGCAGACGACACGTCAGCAGACGCAGTCGCAGTCGGTCGGTACCAGCAAGGTCCTGCGCAACACTTACGGCCTGTTGGCGATGACCCTGCTGTTCTCCGCCGTCACGGCGGGTGCCGCCATGAGCATGGGCATCGAGCGGATGAACATCTTCGTGTTCTTCATCGGCGCCTACGGCCTCATGTTCCTGGTGCATAAGACCGCCAACTCCGCGATGGGGCTGCTCGCCACTTTCGCCTTCACCGGCTTCATGGGCTTCACGCTCGGACCGATCCTGAGCGCCTACCTAACACTGCCCAACGGTGCTCAGCTGATCATGACCGCACTGGGCATGACCGGCGTCACCTTCGTGGGGCTCTCGGCGGTGGCGCTGATCACCCGCAAGGACTTCAGCTTCCTGGCCAACTTCCTGATGGCCGGTGCCATCGTACTGATCCTTGCCATGTTGGCGGGTATCTTCTTGCAGATCCCGGCGCTGTCGCTGATGGTCTCTGCCGGCTTCGTGCTGTTTTCTTCGGCGGCCATCCTCTACCAGACCAGCGAGATTGTGCACCGCAGCGGCGAGACCAACTACATCCTCGCCACCATCACGCTCTACGTGTCGATCTACAACCTGTTCATCAGCCTGCTGTCGATCCTGGGCATCATGAGCCAGGACTGACCCTAGCGCGGTATCAGCATCATCTGGCCCCGCCAACCGGCGGGGCCAGGTCGTTTCAGGAGGACCTTCATGCGCTACGCCATCCTGCTGATGGGCGCTCCCTACAGTCATCAGGCCAGCCACTCGGCCCTGCGCTTCGCCCGTGCCCTGGTGGCGCGGGGCCACCGCCTCGAGGCGGTATTCTTCTATCACGACGGGGTGCACAATGCCGCCCGTCTGGCCGCCCCCCCGCAGGACGAGCCACACTTGGTGGATGCCTGGGCAGACCTGTCCCGCGAGCACGAGGTAGCGTTACAGGTCTGCATCGCCGCGGCGCTGCGTCGCGGTCTTCTCGACGAGAGCGAGGCCGCCCGGCACGGCAAGGACGGGATCAGCGTGGCGGAGCCCTTCGAGCTCACCGGGCTCGGCCAGCTGATCGATCTGGGGACGCGCTGCGACCGCCTGGTGACCTTCGGTCCCTGAATTCCTGGCATGTGATGGAGCCATGATGCACGAACACGATGACCCACACCGCGACCTGCTGGTCATCCTGCGCCACGCGCCTCACGGGAGTAGCTGGCTTAAGGAAGGGCTGGACGCCGCGCTGGTCGCCGCCGCTTTCGGGCAAAGCGTTTCACTGCTGTTCATGGGGGAGGGCGTCACGGCGTTGATGCCCGGGCAGGGACCCGGGCCGCTCGAGCAGAAGGGGACGGCCGCGACGCTTGCGATGCTGGAGATGTATGATATCGAGACCCTGCTGGTGGACGCAGAGACGCTCTCGGCGCTCGGTCTCTCGGCCGACGAGTTGATGCTCGACGTGACGCCCGTGCCGGCCGCGGCTATCTCAGAGGCACTGTCTGCCCACCGCCTGGTGTTGACCTTTTAGCCCGAGTCGCGAGGAGAACCTGGATGCTGTTGCATGTGGTGAACCGTTCCCCGGCGAACAGTCGGGTCTATGAGCAGGCCCTGAGCGCTATGGGGCCAGACGATGTCCTGCTGCTGATCGAGGACGGCGTTCAAGGGGCGCTGCCCCAGCTGGTGCGCTACTACGCGAAGATCGAGGGGCGACTCTTCGCCCTCAGGGAAGACCTGGAGGCCCGCGGGCTGTTGGGACGCTGCGCGGAAAGCGTGCAGGTGGTCGATGTGGATGGCTTCGTTACCCTGACCGAGGAAGCCGAACGGACGGTGAGCTGGTACTGATGGCCTCTACAGAAATATACCGTTATCTATTCTTGAATGACAATCAATATGCCCTGGACCCTGAGGGCTATCTAATCGACATGACGCATTGGTCGCCCGAGGTCGCCGACGCCTTGGCTCGCGAGGAGGGCATCGAGCTGACCGAGGAGCACTGGGAAGTGCTAAACGTGCTACGCGACTTCTATGCACGCTACGAGATGGCCCCTGCCATGCGACCCCTGGTCAAGGCGGTGGGCAAGGTCTTGGGGCCCGAGAAGGGCCGTTCGATCCACCTGATGCGACTCTTCCCCGGTAGCCCCGCCAAGGTGGCGGCTCGCCTGGCCGGGCTGCCAAAGCCCACCCACTGTCTATGATCGGCGAACCGTGAACTTTCTCGCCCATGGTTGGCTCGCCCGCGGCGGCGGTGACGACTTCCTGTATGGCAACCTGATCGCCGACGGCGTCAAGGGCATCGACCTCTCGGCCTGGCCGACGGCAACGGCGGCCGGCATCCGCCATCATCGCCGGGTGGACGCCTTCGTCGATGGTCACCCGGTGGTCGCCGACGTCCTGGCGCGCACACCGTGGCCGCAGCGTCGATTCGCCGGTATCGCCCTGGATCTGGTCTGGGACCACTTTGCGGCTCGCACGCTCGGAGGCGACGAGCGACGCCGGTTGACTGTTCGCTGCTACCGGCTACTGTCAACCGCTCCCGCCCCGGGCCGGCTGGCGGGGATGGTGCCCGTGCTGGTGGAGCAGGACTGGCTCAACCGCTACGCCGACTTCGATTTCACCTGTCGTGCCATCGAAGGCATCGGGGGGCGGCTCTCCGGCCCGAATCGCCTGGCCGAGCTGGTGCCCTGGCTCGAGGCGGACTACGTCCGCCTCGCGCGCGATTTCGAAAGGCTGTGGTCGGCCGTCAATGACGAGCTCGGCGTGCCGGCCTGAGGCCGGGCTCGTGCGGTTCTTGATTGATCCTCGCTCGACCCTCGCTCCAATCGGTTCTCAATCGACCCTGAGCCACAGGCAGTCGAGGCGATCGCCCGGCTCGATACGGGTCTCCGCGGGGATCACCGCCAGGGCATCGGCGCCGATGCACGATGACAGCACCCCCGAGTTCTGGTCGCGAAACGCCCGAGCCACGATGCCGTCGTTACCCAGCTCCAAAGTAACGCGCATGTAGTGGCGGCGCGGACCGGTTTGCGTGGCGAAGTCGGCGCGCGCCGGGAGCCGGGGCAGCTCTGCCAGGGCAGGGCAGGCCTGCAGGGCCCCCATCAAGGGGCGCAGGAAGAGCCAGGCGCCGACGAAACAGGACACCGGATTGCCGGGCAGGCCGACGAAGCGCACGTCCCGGCCCGCTGGTCCCGGCAGGCGCCCCAGCGCCAGGGGCTTGCCCGGGCGAATCGCCAAGCGCCACAGATCCAGCTGTCCCAGCGATTCGAGCGCCGCCTTGACGTGATCTTCATCGCCGACGCTCACCCCCCCGGTACTGATTACCAGGTCGGCCTCCAAGGCCGCCGCGGCGAGGGTATCGCGTGTGCCCGCGGCATCGTCCGGCACCGAGGCCACCCGCACCAGCTCGGCGCCGAAGCGCTCCAGCAGGCGTTTGAGCATCGGACGGTTGGAGTTGTAGATCTGTCCGTCGGAAAGCTCCGTGCCCGGATCGACGATCTCGTCGCCGGTGGAGAGCAGCGCCACCCGAGGCCGGCGCCGCACCACCACCTCGGTGATGCCCTGGCCGGCGAGATGTCCCAGGGCCGCCGCCTCCAGCCGTTCACCGGCGGGCAGCAGGGGCGCGCCAACCGCCACGTCACGGCCGCGACGGCGGACGTTGTCGCCCGCCGGGAGATCCGCCGGGATAGCCGCAATGTCATCCTCGTGTCTCACGCGCTCCTGCATCACCACGCAGTCGGCACCCGGGGGGAGCGCGCCGCCGGTGAAGATGCGTGCGCAGGTGCCCCGCGCCAGCGGCGTCGCCACCGAGCCTGCGGCAATGCGCTGGGCGATGGGCAGCTGCTGACCCGCATCGTCGTGATGCAAGGCATAGCCGTCCATGGCGCTGTTGTCGAAGGCAGGCACGTCGAGGCGCGCCTCGATCGCCTCGGCGAGCACGCGGCCCGCCGCCTCGTCGCAAGGGATGGTCTCGGCGGGTGTGTAGGTGACGTCCTCGAGCAGCGCCGCCAGGGCCGTCTCGACGGGGCTCAGCTTATCCATGCTGACCCCGCTCGGGGATGACGAGATTGGCAAAGTTACACGGCTTGTGACGGCTATCGAGCTGTTCCGCCAGGATGCCGTCCCAGCCGGTACGACAGGCGCCGGTGGAGCCGGGCAGGCAGAACACCACGGTGGCGTTGGCCAGCCCGCCGAGGCAGCGGCTCTGCACGGTGGAACTGCCGATCTCCTGCCAGGAGAGGTGGCGAAACAGCTCGCCGAAGCCCTCGATCTGCTTGTCGAGCAGCACCGAGACCGCCTCGGGCGTGGAGTCGCGCCCGGTGAAGCCGGTGCCGCCGGTGGTCAGGATCACCTGCACCTCGTCGTCGGCGATCCAGCCAGCCACCACGGCGCGGATGCGATAGACGTCATCGGGCACGATGCGCTTCTCATGCAGCCGATGTCCGGCGGCCGTCAGACGCTCGACTAGGGCCTGACCGCTGCGGTCGGTCTGCTCGTTACGGGTGTCGGAGACGGTCAGCACCGCCACACTGAGGGGGATCATCGATTCGCTCATTCGCTGGGCGCCTCCTGCTTGGCGGCCTGGCGCGCCGCGAAGGCCGCCTGCTGCTCGGGGGTGGCCTCCTGCTGATATTTTGCCTTCCACTCGTCATAGGGCATGCCGTAGACGTGCTCCCGGGCGCCGTCGTAATCCAGCTCAACGCCACGCTCGTTGGCGGCGGCCACCATCCACTTGGAGAGGCAATTGCGGCAGAAGTCGGCGAGGATCATCAGGTCAATGTTCTGGACCTCCTTGTGCTCGTCCAGGTGGCGCAGCAGGCGGCGAAACGCGGCCGCTTCGAGTTCGGTGCGTGTGGCGTCGTCGAGATGTGGCATCGTCTCTCTCCGGTGGTCGGAATGTCTGTCGAATCAGCTTAACAAAAAAGACACCGCCCGAAGGCGGTGTCGTTAGTCGCGTCGAGAGGTGGCTCAACCGGAGCGGGGCGCCGGTTCGTCGCCCTGGGATCCCTGCCGATGCTCGGCAAGCTGATCCTCGGGAATCGCCTGATCCTTGACCTCGTCGTACCAGAGATTGTGGTGCTCCTTGGCCCAGCTCTCGTCCACGTAACCGGTGGTCATGCCCTCCAGCGACCCCTCGGTGCCGACGGTGCCGATGTAGATATGTCCCAGTGCCACGGCCGTCAGGCCCAGGGCCCCCACGGCATGGATGATCCCGGCCCACTGCATGGTGTCGCGTCCCTGCCCGTAGTTGGGAAAGTCCAGCACGAAGCCGCTGGCGATCACGGCGAGGCCGGCGGTAGCCAGCAGCCAGTACCAGACCTTTTCGCCGCCGTTGGCGAAACCGGCATCCGGATGCCCCTTGCCGACCAGGCCGCCGCCCTTGGCGAACCACTGCAGGTCGTGGGCCTTCGGGATGTTGTGGCTGAGCAGGCGCAGCAGCAGGATCACCAGCAGGATGCCAAACAGCGGTCCCAGGTAGTTATGAATCAGCTTGGTGCCCGACATCATCGCCGACCAGGCGCCGTCGCCGAACAGCGGACGCAGCAGCGTCTTGCCATAGGCGAGGTTGAGCCCGGTGATAGCCAGCAGGATGAACAGCGTCGCCACCGTCCAGTGCAGGGAGCGGACGACCAGCGACCAGCGCAGCAGCTTGCGGCCGGTACGCGGCTCATCGAGATGCTTGCGCCCCACCATCAGGTAGAACAGCACGATTGCCGCCATCATGCCCAGCACCGCGATCGCCCCGAACGGGGAGACCCAGCGCTCACGGATCTGTCGCCAGGTCTCGCCACTGGTATTTACCAGGTTATAGGTGCTCTCGGCTCGCGAGTCCCGGTAGTTGGGTCCCGTCTCGCCTTCCTTCACCTGCCGCCACAGCTCGGCGTCCACGGCGGGGACGGCGAAGGCCGCCTCCCGGCCGGGGTCGGCCTGCTGTGCCAGGGCCAGCTGGGACAGCACCAGCCCGGTCAGCAGCACCAGCAGCGTCAGGAGCCGCCGAGCGGCCCCCGGGTGCGTTATCGACATGCTCATGGTCGCCTCCTTACCCCTGCTGGGTAGCATCGTAGGCCAGGGAGTCGGCGTCGGCGCGGGGATTGCCCGACCAGCCGCCGTCCTTGTGGCCGCGCTGGACGACGCGTTGGCGGAAGATGTCGGCGACCTCCTGGGCATCCCCGGCCAGCAGTGCCTTGGTCGAGCACATCTCGGCACATAGCGGCAGCTTACCCTCGGCGATGCGGTTGGCGCCGTATTTCTGGTACTCCTCCTCCTTGGTCTCCGCCGGGCCGCCGGCGCAGAAGGTGCACTTGTCCATCTTGCCGCGCTCGCCGAAGGCGTTCTGCTTCGGGAACTGCGGTGCGCCGAAGGGGCAGGCGTAGAGGCAGTAGCCGCAGCCGATGCACAGGTCCTTGTCGTGCAGCACGATGCCGTCATCACGCTGGTAGAGGGTCTCGGTGGGACAGACGGCGATGCAGGGCGCATCGTCGCAGTGCATGCAGGCCACCGAGATCGAGACCTCGCTGGGTTCGCCGTCGTTGAGGGTCACCACGCGGCGGCGCTGCACGCCCCATTCGACCTCGTTGGCGTTCTTGCAGGCGGTGACGCAGCCGTTGCACTCGATGCAGCGCTCGGCGTCGCACATGAATTTCATTGTGGCCATGGGATTCTCCTCAGCTTGCCTTCTCGATGCGACACAGGGTGCACTTGGTTTCCTGCATCTGGGTCACCGAGTCATAGCCATAGGTGGTGGCGGTGTTGGCCGCCTCGCCGAGCACATAGGGGGCCGAGCCTTCCGGATAGCGGTCGTGCAGGCTCTCGCCCTGGAACATGCCGCCGAAGTGGAAGGGCATGAAGACCACCTCGGGGGCCACCCGCGGGGTGACCAGCGCCTTGACCCTGACGCGTCCACCCTCGGCGCCCTCGACCCACACCATGTCGCCCTCAGCGATGGCCAGGTCGTTGGCGAGTGCCGGGTTGATCTCGACGAACATCTCCTGCTGCAGCTCGGCCAGCCAGGACATGGAACGCGTCTCCTCGCCGCCGCCCTCGTACTCCACCAGGCGCCCGGAGGTGAGGATGATCGGGTACTTGCCGGTGACGTCCTGCTCCTGGATGCTCCGATAGAGCGTCGGCAGGCGGTAGTGCGAGGTCACGTCCGGCCAGGTCGGGTAGTCCTGCACCAGGTCGCGACGGCTGGTATAGAGCGGCTCGCGGTGCTTGGGAATGGGGTCGGGAAAGGTCCAGACATTGCACCGCGCCTTGGCGTTGCCAAAGGGAGCGCACTCGTGGGCAATGGCCACGCGCTGGATGCCGCCCGAAAGGTCGGTCTTCCAGTTCTTGCCCTCGGCCGCGGTCTTCTCTGCGTCGGTCAGCTCATCCCACCAGCCCAGGTCCTTGAGCATGGCGGCGGTGAACTCCGGATAGCCGTCCTCCAGGTCGGAGTCCCGGCTGAAGACGCCTTCGGCCAGCAGATTCTCACCGTCGCGCTCGATGCCAAAGCGGGCGCGGAAGGTGAGGCCGCCTTCGGAAACCTTCTTGCTGGTGTCGTAGAGGATCGGCGTGCCGGGATGGCCCATCTCGGCGGTCCCCCAACAGGGCCAGGGTAGCCCGTAGTAGTCACCGTCGGCTGGACCGCCCTCGGCCTTGAGGTCGCGGAAGCTGAAGGTGTGCCAGTTCTGCTGGTGAGCCTTCAGGCGTTCGGGACTCTGGCCGGTATAGCCCACGGTCCACATGCCGGCGTTGAACTCGCGGGTGATATCCTCGATCAGCGGCTCGGTGCCCTCGACCTTGATGTTCTTGAACAGCTCGTCGCTGAAGCCGAGCTTTTGCGAGAGCAGGTACATGATCTCGTGGTCGGGCTTGGACTCGAACAGCGGCTCGATGACCTGATCGCGCCACTGAATGGAGCGGTTGGTGGCGGTCACACTGCCGGTGGTCTCGAACTGGGTAGCCGCGGGCAGCAGGTAGACGCCATCCTGACGGCCGTGCATGACGCCGGCCACGGTGGGGTAGGGGTCGACGATGACCATCATCTCGAGCTGCTGCATGGCCTTCTGCATCTCGGGGCCGCGGGTCTGGGAGTTGACCGCATGGCCCCAGTAGAACATCGCCTTGAGTCGGGTGCGCTGGGAGATGTCCTCCTCCTGCTCGAGAACGCCATCGATCCAGCGTGAGACCGTGATGCCGCTGGAGTGCATCGGCTTGCCGTCGGCGTATTCGTTCTGGTCGAAACGGCCCTGGAGCCACTCGTAGTCGAGGTCCCAGACGCGAGCCCAGTGCTTCCAGGCGCCCTCGGAGAGGCCGTAGTAGCCGGGCAGCGAATGCGACATCAGGCCGAGGTCGGTGGCGCCCTGGACGTTGTCGTGGCCGCGGAAGATGTTGGCGCCGCCGCCGGATTTGCCGATGTTGCCGAGCGCCAGCTCCAGGATACAGTAGGCGCGGGTGTTGTTGTTGCCGGTGGTGTGCTGGGTACCGCCCATGCACCAGACGATGCAGCCCGGACGGTTCTCGGCCAGTCGGCGCGCGGTATCGCGCATGGTCTCTTCCGCCACCCCGGTGATGTTTTCCACCACATCGGGCGAGAAGGCCGCGACCTCCTCGCGCACCTGGTCCATGGCGTAGACCCGCTGATCGATGTACTGGCTATCCTCCCAGCCGTTCTCGAAGATGTGCCACAGAAGGCCCCAGATGAAGGCCACGTCGGAACCGGGACGGATCCGCACGTAGCTGTCGGCCTTGGCGGCGGTGCGCGTGAAGCGAGGATCGACGACGATGATCTCCGCCTGGCTGCGCTCCTTGGCCAGCAGGATGTGCTGCATGGCGACCGGGTGCGCTTCGCTCGGGTTCGAGCCGATGAACATGATCGACCGGCTGTTCTGGATGTCGTTGAGCGAGTTGGTCATCGCCCCGTAGCCCCAGGTATTGGCGACTCCGGCCACGGTCGTGGAGTGACAGATGCGCGCCTGGTGGTCGGTGTTGTTGGTGCCGGCCAGGGCGGCGAACTTGCGCATCAGGTAGGCCTGCTCGTTATTGAACTTGGCCGAGCCCAGCCAGTAGACGCTGTCGGGTCCGTGCTGCTCCGACAGCGCCAGCACCTTGTTGCCGATCTCCTCGATGGCATCCTCCCAGCTCAGACGCTGCCACTCTCCACCGACCAGTTTCATGGGGTACTTCAAGCGACGGCTTGAGTGGCCATGCTGTCGCAGCGAGGCGCCCTTGGCGCAGTGGGCGCCGCGGTTGATGGGGTGATCGAAGGCCGGCTCCTGCTTGGTCCAGACGCCTTCCTGTACCTCGGCATAGACGCCGCAGCCCACCGAGCAGTGGGAGCAGACGGTCCGTTTTGTTTCGACCGGGGCATCGGACCAGGCGGTCTTCTCGGCCGCCTCGGCACGCTGCATCATCGGTGCGCCCATGAAGCCGGCGGCGGCGAGCCCGCCGGTGGTAGCCCCGCTGCGCTGCAGGAACTGGCGACGGGAAATGCCCAGCCCGCTGGCCCTCGGCGACTCGGATTTAGGTGTCAAACGCATGGCTGCTCTCCTGGCTCGGGGCCGTCAATCACGCAGGGTGGCGTAAAAGGCTCGAATATGGGGCGTTTCCCGGTACTCACGAGAAGGCTCGCTCTGCGGGGCTTCGGGCTTGGTATCGGCCTGGGCCAGGGTGACGTGGCCGACCGCGGCCGCCGCTCCGGCGGCCGCGGTGCCGACGCCGAGGGTCTTGAGAAAACGCCGCCGCTGCGGGTTGCGTGTGCTGGACATGGGGATCTCTCCTGTGTCTGCCGTCGGGCCCTGACGGGCTCTGTCGTTATGGTGCTGTCACGGTGTGCAGTGCGGCGTCAGGGTTCGACGATCCGCACCGGATGCTGTTGAGTCTGTGCCTCGAGGCGTCGCCCCTCCTGCTCGATGAAGGCCTGACCGAGCTGCCCCATGCGCGCCTGGAAGAGGGTGTCGACCCGGCCGAGGTCGGCGAGGCAGTCTGCGGCCCAAGGGGCGAGATGGGCCATGAAGAAGCGGGCCTCTTCCGGTGAGCGAGCCTCGATCAGCATCGCCATCACCTCCGCCAGCGCGGCGAGGTGGTCCTCGGGGTCGTGGCTGTGCTCGGCGCGCTGGAACCCCAGCGCCTTGAGGTCCCGGCGCAGCGCGACCAATGCTGCGTCCATCAGCTCGCCGTTGCGGTACCAGGAGGCGTACGGCGTGACGTCGCCCTGCACCACCCCGATCAGGTGGCGGAAGTGGGCGCGTGCCTGCGCCTCGGCGGTGGTGTCGCGCGCCGCCTCGATCAGTGCCCCCCAGCGCTCGGCGAGCAGGGTGCCGTCGGCCTCGACCTCCAGTGCCGCCAGCCAGTCGAGCAGCGCGGCATCAGGGGCCTCGCGCAGCAGCCTGGCTAGCAGCCGGTAGACATCGGCTCGCAGCGCATCGCTTTCATTCAGCTCGTTCATGCGGTCATACCTTCAGCTGCGATTCGGGGTTGCGGGCCATGTCCTGCCAGACGTCCTTGACGCGACAGTCTTCGCACATCTCCAGGCGGGCCAGGGCGTCGCCGGCGAAGTAAGGGTGGTTGGCGAGCTTGGCCTTGATGGTCTCAACGGTGCTGACGGTGGCGAAGGGCTTGCCGCAGCGGATGCACGGGAAGGCGGGCTCCTCGTGGCGAACCTCGCGCTCGCCGCGCTGGGCGTTGGCCAGGAAGCCAGGGTGCAGGGTGATCGCCTGCTCCGGACAGGCCTCGGCGCAGAGCCCGCACTGCACGCAGTCGGCCTCGCGAAAGCTCAGCAGCGGGCTCGTATCGCCGGCGGCCAGCGCCGGCGTCGGGCAGTTGGACACGCAGGCCATGCACAGGGTGCAGGCGTCGCGATCGACCACGATGTCGCCATAGGCGGCGCCGGACGGCATCCGGTGGCGCTGGCCGTCGGGGGCTCCCAGGCTCGCCAGATGCTCGAGCACGGCGTTGAGCCGACGGCGCTTGTCATGGCCTTCCAGCACCGGCGGCGCCTGCGCCAACGGTGGTTCGAGTGGAAGTGCGTCGCGGGCCGCCGAGTCACCGTCCGCGAGGACGACGATGCGATCGGCCGAGTGGCCGAGGGCCATCAGCAGGGCGTGCGCCTGGGCGAGCTGGTCGTCGATGAAACGGGTCAGACGCTCGGGCATGCGCGAATGGCGCTGGATGCGGACCTCGGCCGCGCCGGCGGCCAGGGCCGTCAGCCACTGATCGTGACCGGCGGCACCGAGCTCTTCGAGAGGCACGTCGAGCACATGGCCCGCCGCTTCTTCCTCGGTCTCCAGGTCGCTCGCCTCGGCGAAGCGCACCACCGGCGCCGTGCCGCCGGCCTCGCGGTAGGCGGCGAGCCAACCCAACAGGGTGTCCTGTTGGCGGGCGGTCTCGGGCAGGCGAAACTGGATGGCCCCTGTGGGACAGGCGCTGCTGCAGCTGCCCACGCCGTGGCAGCGGAAGGGGTCGATCTCGATCCACGCCTCGATGCGGCCCTGGTGGCTTTTGACGGCATCGGCGGGACAGACGTCGAGACAGCGGGTGCAGCCCGTGTTGCCGCTGCTGGCATGGGCGCAGAGGTCGTTGTCGATCTGGAAGTAGCGCGGCTTGTCGAATTCGCCGACCAGCCCGGCGAAAGCCTCGAGACGCTCGTCGCGATCCGCGTCCTGCCAGTCCATGGCGACGTAGCCGGGCGGGGGAAGCTCGAGGGTGAGGGCCGGCGTCGCAGCAAGGTCGAGGATCAGATCGAAATGCGCTCGCTCGGCAAGCGCCCGGGCGAGATCCAGCACGCCGTCGCCATCGGGCACGCTGACGCTGAAGTGTCCCAGATAGCCCTCGATGGTCAGTGCCCGCGCCTGGGCGCGTGACAGCGACTGGCAGGCAAGATCGGCGGTAGCGGCGAGCAGGGCCTCGTGTTCTTCATCACTGCCGGCGTCGCCGCCGGCCTCTTCATGGAGGGGGGCGGTGACCAGCAGGACGGGAGTCGCGAGACCCTTTGCCATCAGGGCGCTGGCGGCACGCCGCACGCTGCGTTCGTCACCGAGAATCAGGGCGTGGCCGTCACTCTGATAGCTGACGCGGGCGGGGCTGAGATTGACGGGCCAGGAGACGCGACGTCGTGCGGCTTCTCTGGCCTGCCGGTTGCGGTCGTCGTCTACCGGCATCAGTTCGATGTGCTGGTTCATGCAGTCTCACGGTTGCGTGCGTGCTGTGGGCGCCTTGTCGTTCTTTTTATTGGCTGATCATCAAGTCTTGGTCGAATTTGCAAAGCTTGCAAACGCTCCCTTGGTCTAATCCTGCCCCTCTGAGGATGTCCTCATCGCGGTAGCGGCGGTGCTCCGGGCATATCTCGAGCGGATCGCCATGCCGGCCTGTCTGCCTCAGTGACGTGACTCAGGGGCTCGTTGATCGGAATGAGACGCCGACGCGGGGCCGTATGAGGGATCGTCGGCCTCTTCCCTATTCCCCTCATGCGCCGTGGTCTCTTCTTCGTCGGTCGACTCATCCTGTTCGAGGTCGATCGGACCCGTGTCCGTCTGATCTGTCTCTGTCGACACGCTATCGGCCGTTGCCGCGTCTTCTGTCGTCTCATCGTCGGGCGTCTGACGGGTCCACTGGCGCAGCCGTTCGGCCACGTCGTCGGCCAGCGGCTTCAGCTTCTCCCGGAAGTCGTCGTCATAGTCGTCGAGGCCATCCCGCACGCCGTAGTGGCTGGCGGCGAAGAGGCGACGCAGGGCGCGCTTGCGAAGCCCCGCGCTGACCCCCGAGACCAGGTAGGCCTTGATATCGCTGCCAGGGGGCAGGGTGTCGGGGTCGGGGAGGGTATGATCCAGGCTGCCCGGCTCGAGGGTCTCCGGTGAGTTGTCCTCGCGAGCGTCTTCCTCTCGGCCGTCTTGGCCGTCGGCCTCGAGCGGCCACTCGCCCTCGGCGGATGCTGAGGAGGCCGGAGCCTCCTGCGTGTCACCGCGCTTGAGGCGCGACCAGCGCTCCAGCCGGCTCATGACTCGATCTCCCGGGCGCGACCGGCGCCCTTGCGCTTCTTCTTGCGGCCCTCCTCGGGCGCTTCGCCGTGGTGGGCGAGGTAGGCCTCGATCCAGGCCTGGATGGCGAGCGGCATATCGACCTCGAGTACGCGATGCTCGCCGTCGAGCCAGCCGGCGGCTACGTCCTGGCTGGCGGTGATGGCATCGGGGCTCGGCGTCCCCCCCGCCTCGCCGGCTCGCACGAACAGTCGCGGCGTGCGGCTCGTCAGGTTGAAACGGTAGGCCGCACGCTCGGTCATGTAGAGCTGCAGACTCAGCCGGCAGGAACCGGTATCACCGGGCGCGAGATTCGCGATGCGCCAGCGGGTCGTGGTAAAGCCCTTGATGGTGAGCGGCTCGCCGACGACCTCGAAGCTCAGAGAACGAGTGCTGCTGGTCGACGCCATGGGTCAGTATCTCCGGGGCCGGACGTGGTGGAGTGGGCTGCGTTGCCATTCGGCCTATCACTCTATGACAGATCGCGAGAGTGGATAGTGCCGGCGACGCTTATATTACAGAAAATATTGATATAAAAGACACTGCCCAGCATCAACGAATACTTACCCAGTAAAGACAGCGTCGGTCGGGAGTGCCATCATCGAGAGTCAACGTTCTGTCGAGGAGCCGTGGATGCACGACATCAGCCTGAGCCGGGCGCGCCTGCCCGCCACCCTGGAAATCGAGGTGCTGAACGAGTTCGGCGAGCCGCAGCGCCAGGCGATCGCCGCGGAACGGGCCCTCACCGTCTATCTGAACAGGCGCGAGATCGTCACGCTCATGACCCTCGGAGCCGATCCCGAGGCGCTGGTGGTGGGCTACCTGCGCAACCAGGGCTTGCTCGGTGAGGCGCGGGATCTTCAGGCGGTGCAGGTGGACTGGGAGGTCGAGGCGGCGGCGGTCGTGACCCGTCGCCTGCCGGAGGATCTGGAGGAGCGCCTGGGTCAGCGCACCGTGACCACCGGCTGCGGCCAGGGTACGGTCTTCGGCCGTCTGCTCGAGGCGACCGCGCTGAGCCCGCTGCCGGCCACGGTGATGCGCCAGTCGGTGCTTTATCGGCTGCTGGATAACCTGGGAGCCTATAACGAGACCTATCGCAGCGCCGGCGCGGTGCATGGCTGTGCGCTGTGCCGCCAGGAGGCGGTGCTGGACTTCGTCGAGGACGTGGGGCGCCATAATGCCGTGGATACCCTGGCGGGGCGTCAGTGGCTCGCCGAGGCCGACAGCGGCGACGCCGATATCTTCTACACCACCGGGCGCCTGACCTCGGAGATGGTGCTCAAGGTGGCGCAGATGGGCATCGGCGTGCTGGTGTCACGCTCGGGCGTCACCCAGAAGGGCGTGGAGCTGGCCGAGCGCTTCGGCGTGCTGCTGATCGCTCGCGCCAAGGGGCGTCACTTCCAGGCCATCCATGGCGCGGGACGGCTCGAACTCGACGCGATACCGACGCGCCGCCCGGGTGACCGGGCTCGAGCCTGAGGAATTGATCGTGGGGCTTAGAACGTGAGGTGGCGAAAGTGAAACTCTAGCGATGGAGCCTCAGGGGGTGCCGTCGCCCCGGGTACAGACCGACAGCACGACGGCGTCGGCCTCGCTGGTCGACACCAGGGCGTGCCCCATGGCGCTGTCGAAGTAGATACTGTCGCCGTCGGTCAGGCTCAGCGGCTCGTAGTACTCGGTATAGAGCCGGATCTCCCCCTCGAGCACCATCAGGAACTCCTCGCCGTCGTGGCGCACCCATTCGGTGAACTCGTCGAAGGCGCGGGCCCGCACGATGGTCTTGAAGGGGATCATGCGCTTCTGGGCGAGCTCGCAGCTGAGCAGCTCGTGTTCGTAGGTCGGGGTGGGGTGGCGTTCACCGTGGCCGCGACGCGTCAGGTCGCGGCGCCCCATGGTGCGGGCCTGGACCTTGGGCGGCGAGAGCAGTTGAGGCAGGTCGATGCCCAGGCCGTCGATCAGCTTCTGCACCGCGGAGAAGGTCGGCGAGATCTGGTCGTTCTCGATCTTGGAGAGCGTCGAGCGGGCGAGCCCCGTGCGCTGGCTGACGTCCTCCAGCGTCCACTGGTTGGCCAGGCGGATCTCCTTCACGCGCTCGCCCAGGCGCAGCGGTTCGACGAAGGGCTTGCGGCCGGCGGCGATGCGCAGGGCGGCGCCCTGATCGGTGGTGGCGGTCATGCGTGGATCACTGTCTGGTTCACTATCGGAAACGAGGTTTCCTCAAGCCTATCACACCCGCCGGGGCCATCGCCCCACCGTCGGCGTTCATCGGCGCCTTTTGCTCCTGTCCTTCATGCCTGCGCGTTTCTTGCCAGCAAGAAACATCGATCAGCCGCTGAACGGCAGACCGAGCAGGGCGGTGAGGTGAGCCTCGGCGCTGCGCCCCAGGGAGTCCAGGTCGTAGCCGCCCTCCAGCACCGAGACCAGGCGGCCGTCGGCATACAGGGCGGCGATCTCCAGCGCCAGATGGGTGACCCAGTAGAAGTCTTCGTCCTCCAGGCAGAGCTCGGCCATAGGATCCTCGCGGTGGGCGTCGAAGCCCGCCGAGACCAGCACGATATCGGGCTTGAAGGCGTGCAGGGCGGGCAGCCAGTCGTCCTCGATGGCGCGACGGAAGGCGGCGCTGTCGGTGCCGCCCGACAGCGGCGTGTTGACCACGTTTTGCCATTCGCTGCGCAGGTAGCGCCAGGGGTAGAAGGGGTACTGGAAGCTGGTGCAGACCAGCACGTTGGGGTCATCCTTGAAGATGTCGATGGTGCCGTTGCACTGGTGCACGTCGAAGTCGAGGATCGCGATCCGGCGCGCGCCATACTTGGCTCGAGCATGGGCGGCGCCTACCGCCACGTTGTTGTAGAAGCAGAAACCCATGGCGTCGGTGGCCTCGGCATGGTGGCCGGGGGGGCGAACCGCACAGAAGACATTGTCGGCCTGGCGGCGAAACACCTGGTCGACGCCCCGAACGACCGCGCCGGCGGCCATCTTCGCCGCCGTGAGGCTGTCGGGGTTCATCATGGTTTCGCTGTCCAGGGTGACGATGCCCTGCTCCGGCACACACTTGTCCAGGGCGCGCAGGTGGCGTAGGGGGTGTACTCGGGCCAGCTGCTCCTCGGTCGCCTCCTTGGCATCCGACTGCATGGTCTGCTGCAAGACGCCCGAGAGCATCAGGCGTGCGCGTATGGCGTCCAGTCGCAGGGGGCTCTCGGGATGTTCGGGCCCCATGTGGTGCAACTGACAGTCTGGGTGGGTAATGTAGGCGGTGATCATGCGCTGGCTCCGGAAAGGCTGAAGTCACCTTAATCGTGACGCCCGCCTGCCGGACAGTGTCCATAAGTCGTAAACGCGACGGGGCGAGCCCCCGCGCAGGGAGGTCCTGGCTTGAGCACGCGCTTTCTTCGCCACTTCTTCGAGCCCGGCACCATCGCGGTGATCGGTGCGTCCGAGAAGCCCCACTCCATGGGTGGCCTGGTGATCCGCAACCTTCGTGAGGGCGGCTTTCCCGGCAGCGTCTGGGCGGTCAATCCCAAGGGCTACGACGCGGTCTTCGAGGCGCCCTGCGTCACCCGGGTGTCGCATCTTCCCGAGGTGCCGGACCTCGCGGTGATCTGCTCACCGGTGCAGACGGTGCCCAAGCTGATCGACACCCTCGGCCGCTTCGGGGTCAAGGCCGCGCTGGTGCTCTCCGGCGGGGCTCACCTCGACCGCGAGCACGGCGGCAAGGGCTCGATCCGCAGCCGCATGCTCGGCGCGGCCCGGGCCTCGGGCATCCGCGTGCTCGGCCCCGAGTGCATGGGGCTGATCGTCCCCGGGCGCAAGCTTAATGCCTCTTACGCCAGCCAGCCGGTCAAGGCCGGCCGCGTGGCCTATCTCGGCCAGTCGGGGATGCTGGGCAACGCCATGATCGACTGGGCCGCCGGTCGCGGCATCGGCTTCTCCCACCTTCTGACGGTGGGCGACAGCGTCGATGTGCTGCTGCCCGACCTGATGGACTACATCAACCAGTTCTCGCCGGCCCAGGCGATCCTGCTCCACCTCGAGCGCATCATGGATGCCCAGCACTTCATGACCGCGCTGCGCGACGCGTCGCGCAACCGCCTGGTGCTGGCCATCAAGAGTGGGCGCACTGCCGAATCCGACATCTCGGGCCTTCCGCCGACGCCGGGCGTGGCCAATCGCGACCAGATCTTCGATGCGGCCTTCGCCCGCGCCGGGGTGGTGCGGGTCAATGACTCCGACGAGCTGTTCGATGCCCTGGAGACGCTGTCGCGAGTGAAGCCCTTGAAGGGCGATCGCCTGGCCATCGTCTCCAACGGCCTGGGGCCGGCGATGCTCGCCATCGACAAGCTGATCAATGCCGGGGGCAGGCTGGCTAGCTTCAGCGAGGAGACCCGCGATGCCCTGCGCCGCGACGATTTCGATATGAGCAAGCCCGGCGAGAATCCGGTGGATCTGGGCGGCAACGCCACCCCGGAACGGCTCGTTGAGGCGCTGGAGATCGTGGCGGCCGACCGCGGCGTCGACGCCGTGCTGGTGGTGCATGCCCCGACGCGGCAGGCTCCGTCGAAGACCACCGCCCAGGCAATCATCGCCGCCCGCAAGCGCTTTCGGCGCAACCTGCTGACCAGCTGGATGGGCCTGCACGAGGCGCTGTCGGCCCGCCACGAGTGCAACCTGGCGGGCATTCCCACCTATCTCAGCCCCGAAAAGGCGGTCAAGGCCTTCATGCACATGGTGGACTACCAGCGCGTGCAGGCGCTGCTCCAGGAGATTCCGCCGAGCCTGCCCTTCGCCACGACTCCGGAGATCCGCGGGCGCTGCCGGCAGCTGATCGAGGAGGCCCGCGAGGCGGGGCGCGAGACCCTCTCACATTCCGAGACGGCGCAGGTGCTCGAGGCCTACGGGCTGCCGGTGGCGTCGAGCCGATATCCCCAGACGCCGGAGGAGGCGGCCGAGGCGTCGGCCGCCTTCGATGGCCCGATGGCGCTCAAGGTGATTCACGAGGGTAACTGCCGTCCCTTCCGCTACCGCCAGCACCCCCACAAGATTTCCGCCGGCCTGCTCCAGGACCTGGCGACCCCGGAACAGGTCGCCGAGGCGGTGGGGCGCTTGGGCGACCGGGTGCAGGAGAAGTTCCCGGACTTCGCGATTCGCGAGTACTGCCTACAGGCCATGCAGCGCGGCAAGCACTCCATGCAGCTGTGCGCCGGCATCACCCGCGACCCGGTGTTCGGTCCGGTGATCGTGTTCGGTATCGGCGGCTACAAGGTCAATATCCTGGCCGACCGGCAGGTGGCGCTGCCGCCGCTCAACATGAGCCTGGCGGCGGACGTGGTGGGGCGCACTCACGCGGCGCGGCTGATCCGCGAGCACTCCAACCATCCCGAGCGCGACCTCGAGCGGCTCTGCGAACTGCTGGTGACCCTGTCGCAGATGGCCAGCGACCTGCCGCAGCTGCGCGGGCTGGAACTCAACCCGCTGGTGCTCAATCGCGATGGCCTGCTGGCCGTGGACTTCGCCATGGACCTCGGCACGCCGGCGCGCTTCGCGATCATGCCCTATCCCGAGGAGCTGCGGGAGTGGTTCACGCTGAAGAATGGCTGGGAGGTCGAGGTGCGCCCGATCCGCGCCGAGGATGCGCCGCTGATTACTCGCTTTCACGATCAGCTCTCCGAGGAAAGCATCCGCTTTCGCTATTTCCACAACAAGGCCGACCTCACCCAGCGCGATCTGTCGATCCTCTCGCACATCAACTACGACCGGCAGATGGCCTTCATCGCCGAACACAAGGGCGAGAACGGCGCCAAGGAGATGCTCGGCGTGGTGAGGGTGTGGAACGACCCCGACAACATCCGCACCGAGTTCTCGGTGATCATCCGTGACGACCTGCAGGGGCTGGGCATCGGCAGCCTGCTGATGAAGAAGATGATCGGCTACTGCCAGAGCGTCGGCACCCTGGAGATGATCGGCAAGATCATGGTCGACAACCATCCGATGCGCTCGCTGATGAAGCACCTGGGCTTTCGCCTGCGTTACAACATGGAGGAGCAGGTGGTGGACGCCGTGCTGCGCCTCAACGAGCCGGAGAGCGAGTGGCAGCGCCACCGCCTGGAGAGCCAGCCGGACTGACGCCGGCGCTCGCTGGCCCTGAAAAGAGCGCGGCCCCCGCCATGACGGGGGCTGCGCAGGTTCGGACCGATGTGACCGTGCAGGTGCCGGCTCGGAATCAGGGCGCCAGGCGGAAGCGGTGCCAGCTGCCGTCGCGGCGCTCGTAGCGCAGGCGGTCGTGGAGCCGGCTCGGCTGTCCCTGCCAGAACTCGATCATGTCAGGGATCACGCGGTAGCCGCCCCAGTGAATCGGGCGGGGAATCTCCTGCCCCTCATAGGCATGCTCGAAGCGCTGTTCGCGCTGAGCGAGCCAGCTGCGATCGGGGATCACCACGCTCTGGGTGGCGACCCAGGCCCCCAGCTGGCTGCCGCGGGGACGACTGGCGAAGTAGGTGTCCGACTCCTCCGGGCTGACCTGCTCCACCCGGCCCTCGACGCGGACCTGGCGGGAGAGACCGGGCCACCAGAACACCAGCGAGGCATGGGGCACGTTGGCGAGCTCGCTGCCCTTGTGGCTGTGATAGTTGGTGAAGAACACCATGCCCTTCTCGTCGGTGCCCTTGAGCAGCACGATCCGGGCGTGGGGGCGTCCCTGGCTGTCGGCCGTGGCCAGGGTCATGGCGTTGCCGTCGCTGCCCTCGGTGTCGAGCGCCAGGGTCAGCCACTCGTCGAACAGCGTCATGGGCTCGTCGGGTGAGTCTGCCTCGTCCAGCTGACCACCCTCATAGTCGCGCCGAATATCGGCAATATTGCGTGTCATGACCGTCTCCTTGAAGTTTGTACCATGGTCGCCGGTCGTCGGGCCGAGCTCAATGCCCTGGATCAACGGGCCATGTGAAAGTCTTTCCCAAGCTTACGGCGTCCAGCCCAGCTGCACCATGGCCATGTAGGCGCCGGTCCCTCCGGCGATCGACAGCAGGGCATGGCGCCGCCACAGGTGCAGCACGACTACCGTCAGCGAGGCGAGGATCAGCGGCCAGCCGTCGGGAGCGACGTTCAGGTGGCCGTCGGCAAGGGGGCGGAAGTCGCGCAGCGCGTAGATCACCAGGATCATCATCACCGCCGGCGGCAGGTAGCGCCCCAGATGCAGGATCAGCGGGTGTTCCGCCTGGCGGGCCAGGGCCACGAACGGCAGCACGCGCGTGGCGAAGGTCGCCCCGGCGCAGACGGCGATGAAGATCAGCAGCTCGAGGGTGCTCATGGGGTCGGGGCCTCGCGGTGTGTCTGACGGCGGCGGTGGTCGACCAGCAGCACCAGGGTGGTCGCCCCGATGGCGCCCAGTAGCAGGTGGCGGTCGGGCAGCAGCGCCACGGCGCCGATCCCGGTGACCAGCGCGATCGCGAAGGGCAGCCATTGGCGCAGCCGCCGGGCCTGCTCCAAGGTCAGCACGATGAACAGCGCCGTCAGGGCGAATTCGATGCCGCGACTGTCGAACTCCAGGGTGGTGCCGATCAGCACGCCCGCCACGCTGCCCAGCACCCACCAGAGCTGGTTGAGCAGGCTGAGGCGAAAGGCCTGGGCGTGGTCCAGCTCTCGCTCCCCGCCGTGGGTGGTCAGCAGCGAGTAGGTCTCGTCGGTCAGCGCGAAGATGAGATAGGGCTTGCGCCAGCCGGCGCCCTGGAAGCGCTTGAGCAGCGAGAGGCCGTAGAAGAGGTGGCGGGAATTGAGCATCAGGGTGGCCACGGCCACCTCCACCAGGCCCGCCCCGGCGGCGAGCAGCGCCACGGCGAGAAACTGACCGGCCCCGGCGTAGATGACCAGCGACATCAGTAGCGCTCCCCAGACGGGGATGCCGACCTCGATGGCGAGGATGCCGAAGGCCGCCCCCAGCGGCAGGTAGCCGAACATCACCGGCAGGGTCGTGACGCTGGCCTCATGCCAGGCATGGCGCTTTTGCACCCTGGACCTCCTTGTCGTCGTGTGCGGGGGCGATAAGACGGCCTCAGGCGAGCTATCATGGGCCGACGTGACCCGTGTCTCGCCCAGAGGCAAGGATATACTATTGCAGGAAGGCAAGGAGCCAGCAACATGCACCGCATAAGAGTCTGGGATCTGTCGATTCGCCTGTTTCACTGGGCGCTGGTGGGCGCCGTGGCGCTGTCCTACTACACCATGAAGATGGGGGGAGCCCCCTTCGTCTTTCCCGTTGAGATCCATGCCCGAGCCGGCCTGGTGGTGCTGGGACTGCTGCTCTTTCGCTGGGGCTGGGCGCTGGCGGGGAGTCACCACGCCCGGGTTCGGCACTTCCTGTACGGGCCGCGGGCGGTGCTGGGCTACCTCCGGGCCCTGTGGCGCGGCGCGCTGCCGCCCTATGCCGGACACAATCCCCTCGGCGGTCTGGCGGTCGTGGTGATGCTGGTGTCGCTGAGTGTCCAGGCGATCAGCGGCCTCTTCTTGAGCGACGACGTCTTCTTCCAGGCGCCGCTCTACGACCGGGTCTCCACGACAACCAGCGATGCGCTGCGCACCCTGCACCACTGGAACGGCCAGCTGCTGCTCGGGCTGATCGGCCTGCACCTGGTAGCGCTGCTGATTCACCGGTGGAAGGGTGAACGGCTGGTCGGCGCTATGATCCACGGGGTCAAGCGGCTGCCCGGTCCTCCCCACGACAGCCCTGCCCACGACGGATCTGCCCACCAGGGCGCAGTGACCCAAGGCAAACCGTGGCGCGCGGCCGGGCTGATAATAGTGGCCGTGGGGGTGGTGTCCTGGCTCTGGCAGCTGTGACGGTCGGGCCGCGCTTGGTCGGGAAGTGGTGAAGCGCAGACAGCGCTAACGAGAAGGCGGCCCGTGGGCCGCCTTCTCGTTTCATTGCATTCCGAGGTCGTCTCACTCGGCCTTGTAGTTATCGTGACACCCCTTGCAGGTATCGGCGACCGCCGCGACCTGACGGCGCATGGCGGTGAAGTCGTTTCCCTGGGCGAGCTCGGCCAGGGTGGCGGTTTCCTCGATCATGGCCTGCTGGCGGGACTCGAAGTCTCCCCAGTCGTCGGCGATATCGGCCAGGGCGGCGGTATCCACCCCGTGGCCGTCGCCCCGCAGGGAGCCTTCGACGAAACCTTCCCAGGGCAGTGGGGCCACGGCGGCGAGGTTCTCGGCACGGCGTGCGAATTCCTCGGCGTCGTAATCGACCTTGCCTTGGGCCATGTCGCCCAGCGGGCCGATCTGCCAGCCGATCACGCCCAGGGCGTCCTGGCGATACTCGATGGACTTGTCGACATCGGCGGCGTGGCTACTGGTGGTGCCGACGAGCGCGAGGGTCAGGGCGGCGGTGGCGATAAGAGGTCTGCGCATCAGGGTCATCACGATCTCCTTTTCGTGTCGGGGGAAGACCGGTCGTCGAGCAACGAACGGCTTCGCCCAGCCTAGCATTTTTCGTCGCCGCCGCTAGCCGGCCCGCAGCTGGCGGCTGCGGAATCGCGCATAGCCCATGCAGCCGGTGAACAGCGCCAGGGAGACCAGCGCCTCGGCACCGCCGCGCAGCCCCTGGCCTGGCAGGGTGGCGACCATCACGCCTTGGGTGAAGTAGAGCAGGCTGACGAAGGAGAGCCAGGCATGGCCGCGTGGGCGACGGGCGATGATCGACGGCAGGAAGAGCACCAGCGGTAGCACGAAGGCGATCAGCGGCACCAGGGGATTGCCGTCGGTGCTGACGAGCATGCCGCGATAGAGCGCGAGCGCCAGCAGGACGGCGTAGCTGCCGAGCACCAGGCGGCGCGAGGCGTCGGTCAGGTGGTCGAGGCCCTTGCGGGCCTCCAGTCCTTCCAGCCACTGTCTCATTTGGCCTCCCGGCGCGAGGCCTCAAGGGCCAGGGCGAGGCGCGCCACACGCTTGCCCTGAGCAAAGGCCAGCGTGCGCTCATGCTCGTCCAGCGGACGGTCGCTGCGCGTGCCGGCCAGGTGACTGGCGCCGTAGGGCGTGCCGCCGCCCTCGGTCTTCATCAGCTCGATCTCGCTATAGGGCAGGCCGGCGTAGACCATGCCGTGGTGCAGCAGCGGCAGCAGCATCGAGATCAGCGTGGTCTCCTGGCCACCATGTAGGCTGGAGGTGGAGGTGAAGGCGGTGGCCGGCTTGTCGACCAGGGCTCCGCCCAGCCACAGCTCACTGGTGCCGTCGATGAAGTACTTGAGCGGGGCGGCCATGTTGCCGAAGCGGGTCGGGCTGCCGATGGCAAGTCCCGCGCAGTGGCGCAGGTCGTCGAGGGTGGCATAGACGGCACCCTCGTCGGGAATGTCGGGTTCCACCGCCTCGCAGGTGGCCGAGACGGCGGGCACCGTGCGCAGACGGGCATCGATGCCCGGGCACGCCTCGACGCCGGCCGCGAGGCGCTCGGCCATGGCGCGGGTGGCGCCGTGGCGAGAGTAGAAGAGAATCAACACGTACGGACGGTTTGCGGTCATGGGGGTTCCTGGGTGACCTGGAAGTTCGGGCGGGCGAGGCTCAGTCGAGCAGGGCGCGGATGGCCTCGGGGGGGCGGCCGATGATGGCACGCCGCCCGTTGTCGGCGATGGGTCGCTGCAGGATCCGCGGGTGGGCGAGCAGGGCCTCGACGACCTGGCGCGGGTCGTCGGCATCGGCCCCTCGCTCCTTCCACTCGCTCTCGTTCTGGCGCACCAGGGCCGAGAGCTCGCCCTCCAGACGCTGGATCAGGGCCTCGAGCTCGGCGTCGTTGAGCGGCTCGTCCAGATAGCGGCGCACCCGCACTTCGGACCCGGCTTCCTCGAGCAGGGCCAGGGCCTCGCGTGACTTGGAGCAGCGAGGGTTGTGGTAGAGGGTGATGCTGACCATGGAGACTCCTTGAACCCTGATGAATGACGCCATTGTAGAAGGCGCCGATATCGGGCCACAACCCGACGGTGGGCGGGCGTCACTCCGGAGCCTCGACGGCGTCCTCCGGCAGGCGTCGATAGACCCAGGCCTGCGTGCCGTCGCGCAGTGTGAGGCGTACCCGTTCGTAGCGGATGCCCAGGCGCTCGTAGCGATCGAGGCGGGAGAGCTCCTCGGCATCGACCCGCAGCAGCAGGCCCTCTACCCGGGCCGTCGGTGCCGGCGCGAGGTCCAGCCCCGTGCGCCGGAATCCCTCCAGCACCACCGGGTCGGGATCGCCTGCGCGGCCATAGACCAGCCAGCGGATCGGGGCGTGGGTCAGGGTGCCATAGACGAAGACCCGGTGGGGCCCGTCGGAGATCGGGCCCAGGTGGTCCGGGCGTTCGTAGGTGAAGGGACTGAGCATGGTCAGCCACAGCCAGCCGGCGATCGCCGCTGGGGCGATGAACAGGGGCAGGCCGATCAGCAGACGCGGGGAGGGCATGAGAAAAGCTCCGGGGTGATGGGACGGCGCCCATGCTGCCATACCCGGTGGCCGGCATGGCAGCACAGGGCACCAGGATGAAGGCAACGCCTAGGTCAGGAAATCCGCCAGTCTTGATGCCTGCTGACGAACGCCCTCGAGGATGGGCTCGCCGGTCGCTGCCGGGAAGTCGGCAGGCAGGCTGGCGGCGAGCGTGTCGATGACGCCCTCGGCCGCGTCTGCGATCTCGCCCATCAGCGCGGTCACGCGCTCCGCCGAGTAGTCGACCTGGTGTGCGGTCGCGGTGAAGTGTCGGGGCGCCATCCTCGACCAGCGGTAGTGGCGATTCTTGCCCTTGAGGGCCATGGCCATCTTGGCGCGCTCGGCGGCCATGCTGCCCTGACGCATGAGCGGATAGGCGGAGATGACGTCGTACATCGGCGTCATGCGATAGGCGCTTCCCGGCTCGAGGAACAGGCTGAAGTTCTTGGCATGCCCGTCGATGGCGGCCAGCAGCCAGAACAGGATCTGGGCCTTGAAGAAACGCTCCCGATCCAGGCCGGCCTGCTGCGAGCCGCGCAGCAGGCGCATGGCCTGCGCGATCCCCGGGCCGCCATCGCTCTCGTACTTCAGCGCCGGGGCGATGCCCAGCGCCTGGCAGAAGTCCTCCTGGGGCAGGCGCATGAGCCAGGAACCGTCCCGCGACCAGCGTCGGTCGAAGCGCTCGACCACGAGGACTTCCTGGTCGCCGAAGCGGGCGAGCTGGGTGCGAGCCACCGGCAGGCCGAAAGCCTCCAGTAGGCGCAGGCACAGCCACTCGTTGGCGCTACTCCGGCGCAGGTCGATGTTGCCGTGTTCGAGAAACCCGATCGGCAGCTTGAAGATGTGGCTGGTGGGCGTGCTGCCCGTGGGACGCTGCCAGCGTCCCCGGTGCCAGAGCAGCGCCGTCTTCTCCTGGGCGCCAGCCAGCGAGATGCGAAAATCCTGCCCCTCGACCATGCCCAGTGGGGCGTCCTGATAGCCGGACAGCAGCGTCTCGATGGCCGCTTCATCGAGCGGCTCGGCGGTGACGGCATGGACGTCGCCGGCCGGGGCGTCTTCGGGCATCAACTGTATCGCGCCGACGCAGTCGCGGCCGATGCTGGCCAGCAGATCGAAGGGGTGGCGCGTCGATACCCGGAAGCGTGCCTGCATGCGGGCGCGAATCGCCTCCGAGTCGGGCAGCAGGTTGTCGAAGAAGTTGTAGACCACCTCGCCGCGATATGGCGCGGTTGAGAGCGGTAGCGACAGCGAGACCGCCCGGGCACCCGGGCGGTCTACCCATTCGGGATGGTACCGAAAGGCCATGGCGCCAGATCGGGCCAGGCTCAGGGTGCCGATCTCGATGCCGTTCATCGCGACGGTGAGGTTCGCCATGGCCTACCACTCCTGTTCCCAGCCCGCCTCGGGGCTGGTCGTATCCTCGGCGCTGTTGCGCTCGGTGACGTGGAGCTCCAGCTCGAGGGCCGACAGCAGCTTGAACAGCGTCTCGAGTCGGCTGCGTTCCGGATGGTGCTCGAAGCCCGAAACGGTCGCTTGCTTGATGCCGACCTGCTCGGCGGTGACCTGCTGCGTCAGGTGGCGACGCTTGCGTGCGTTCTTGAGCGATTGCGCGAGCATCTCGGGTGAGGTGATTTTCATGATATCCCCTATAGAGGATAAAAAAGTGTTTATCCGCTATGGAGGATAATAGCACAATATCCTCTAAGGCGGATATTTTTAACTGCCATCGCGATATGGGATGGCCCTGAGCCCTTTGCTAGGATGAAATGTCTACTCAGCTGGCCAGGAGGTGTGCCATGACGGACCTTCAAGACGACGCCGATTTTCAGGCCCTGATGGGCGACGTGACACCCCTGTTGCGTGGACAGGGTCGTGCGCATACCGGCCAGACCCACCGCGCCCCCAGTGAGGCGCAGCTGGCCCGGCGGGAGAGCGCGGCGGCCGAGACGCCGGGGGGCGATCTCCTCTCGACCGACTTCATCGACCTGATGCCGCCCTTCGATCCGCTGCACTTCCATCGCGACGGCATCCAGACCGCCGTGGTGGACCGCCTGCGTCACGGCGGCTATCCGGTCCAGGCCAGCCTGCACCTGCTGCGTCGGCCGCTGGAGGAGTGTCGCCGGATGCTGCCGCCCTTCATCCGCGAGGCCTACGCCCACGACCTGCGCTCGGTGATGATCATTCATGGCCGTGGCCGCGAGATCGACAGTCCCGCCAACGTGCTGCGCTCCTGTCTGGCGAAATGGCTCCAGAGCCTCGATGAGGTCCAGGCCTTCGCCTCGGCGAGCCAGGCGGATGGCGGCCTGGGCGCCACCTGGGTGATGCTGCGCAAGAGCGAACGGGCGAAGGCCAACAACCGTGAGCGTCAGCAGAAGCGTCGCGGCTGAGTCGGGCCGCCGCTGTGTGTTAGATATGCGGTAGAGCATAGCGACGCCGCCGGCCTTGGGGGCCGGCGGCGTCGTTGGTCTGGGCGTCGTGACAGGGGCGTTGGCGCTCCGGTCAGGCCAGAGCCGGCTCCCGGAGACGGCCGGCAAGCTCGCGCAGGCGACGACGGAACAGCGGCTGCGGGTCGTCGGTGCCCGGCTGGTAGCCACGGCTGAAGGTGGTCAGGGCGTTCAGCGCGTCCTCGACGATCTGATCCTCGCGCAGCGAGAAGGCGTTGACGCCGCAGCGCGACAGGTAGAAGAGCTGGTCGATCAGCACGTCGCCGACGGCGCGAATCTGGCCCGAGTAGCCATATCGCTCGCGCAGCAGCCGCGCGATGGAGTAGCCGCGGCCGTCGGTGAACTTCGGGAAGTCGACGCCGATCAGCGGCGCCTGGGCGAGCTCGTCGGCGAGTTCAGGCGTGAGCTCGGTGTCGCTGGGCAGCCAGGGCGCCAGGTCGGCGCGATGTCCGGCCGCCTGCCAGACATCCAGGCGCACTAGTGCCGGGCCCTCGGCCGGGGCGGTGTCGTCGTCGTGGCGGGCCCAGTCGGCCTCGACCGGGCGGCCATCGACGATCAGCGGACGAGTGACGGTCTGCTCAGGCATAGACACGCTCCTTGAAGGGTTTGAGGCCGATGCGGCGATAGGTGTCGAGGAAGGTCTCGTCGGGCTGACGGCTGCCGACATAGACCTTGAGCAGCTTGTCGATCACGCTCGGCACGTCCTCGCGGAAGAAGGAGGGGCCGAGGATCTTGCCGAGCGAGGCGCCGTTGCCCTGGCTGCCGCCCAGTGAGATCTGATAATACTCCTCGCCCTTCTTGTCGACGCCGAGGATGCCGATGTGGCCGACATGGTGATGGCCGCAGGCGTTCATGCAGCCGGAGATGTTGAGCTCCAGTGGTCCCAGGTCGTAGAGGAAGTCGAGATCCTCGAAGCGCTCCTGGATGGCGTGGGCGACCGGGATCGACTTGGCGTTGGCCAGGCCGCAGTAGTCGCCGCCGGGGCAGCAGATCAGGTCGGCCAGGGTGCCCACGGTGGGATTGGCCAGGCCCAGGGCCTCGAGGCGCTGCCAGAGCGCCTCGATGCGATCCACTGGCACGTCGGTGAGCACCAGGTTCTGCTCGTGGGTGACCCGCAGCTCGCCATAGCCGAACTCGTCGGCCAGGTCCGCCACCGCGGCCATATGCTCGGAGGTGACGTCCCCCGGCGAGTGCTCGCGGCGCTTCAGCGACAGGGTGACCGCCTTGTAGCCGGCCACCTTGTGGTCGGTGACATTGTTGGTGACGAAGCGGGCGAAGGCGCGGTTCTCGCCGCGCAGCCGCTCATAGGCCTCGAGGGCCTCGGTGGGCACGGCGCGGCGGTCCGGCTCGACGAAGTGCTCGGCCACGGCCTTGAGCGCCTCGTCGTTGAGGGTCTGGGGGCCGTCCTTGAGGTGGGCCCACTCCTCCTCGACGCGGCGGCGGAACTCGTCGACGCCCAGCGCCTTGACCAGGATCTTGATGCGCGCCTTGAACTTGTTGTCGCGGCGGCCGAACTGGTTATAGACGCGAACCAGCGCCTCGAGGTAGGTGAGCAGGTGCTGCCAGGGCAGGTCCTCGCGCACCACCTCGGCGATCATCGGCGTGCGCCCAAGGCCCCCGCCGGCCAGCACCTTGATGCGCACCTCGCCGTCGCGGTCGCGCCACAGGCGCAGCCCGACGTCGTGGACCTGGATGGCGGCGCGGTCGTCGGCGGCCCCGGTCACGGCGATCTTGAACTTGCGCGGCAGGAAGGCGAACTCCGGGTGAAAGGTCGACCACTGGCGGATCAGCTCACACCAGGGGCGCGGATCGACCTCCTCATCGGCGGCGATCCCCGAGAACTGGTCGGTGGTGGTGTTGCGGATATCGTTGCCGCTGGTCTGGATGGCATGCATCTGCACGCTGGCCAGATCGGCGAGGATGTCCGGCACGTCCTCGATCTTCGGCCAGTTCAGCTGCAGGTTGGTGCGGGTGGTGAAATGGCCGTAGCCTCGATCGTAGCGGGCGGCGATCTCACCGAGCTTGCGCAGCTGGTAGGAGGCCAGCATGCCGTAGGGAATGGCGATACGCAGCATGGGGGCGTAGCGCTGAATATAGAGGCCGTTCTGCAGGCGTAGCGGCAGAAACTCCTCTTCGCCGAGCTGACCGGCGAGGTAGCGGCGCATCTGGTCGCGGAACTGGGCGACGCGTTCATCGACCAGGGTCTGGTCGTGGGAGTCGTAGCGATACATGCAGCGCGATCCTGAATCGAGAAAAGGGACGTTGGCGCTACCTTACCCGCTGCCGTTTATTCTAGAAAAGAATAAATGTGCATAGTTTATATGCGAAATGGAATGAGGCTGTGTCCGGCTAGAGCGCCAGAGACTGCCAGCGGCGCCGCTGCCAGATCAGCACGAACCAGGCCGAATTGAGGCAGCGATAGCCAAGCTGCACCCACCAGATGCCGAGCAGACCCTGCTCGAGTACCACGCCCACCCACCAGGCCAGCGGCAGGAACACCAGCCACTGCAGGGAGAGGGTCGCGGTCATCACGGTGCGGTTCGCGCCGGCGCCCAGCAGTGCCTGGGCGAACACTAGAGCGGCGGCATCGAGCACGATCATCACCGCGGTCAGCTGCAGCGGCAGCCGGCCCAGAGCGATCAGGCCCGGGTCGTGGAGGAAGAGGCGCAGCACCGCCTCGGGGAAGAGCAGCATCGGCAGGGCCAGCACCGCCAGGGCGCACCAGGCCAGGCGTACCACGTCCCAGCCCCAGCGGTGGGCGTCATGGTGTGCCTGGCGGCCCAGCGCCTGCCCGACCAGGCTCATCGCCGCCATGCCGAGCCCCACGCCGGGCAGAATCAGCAGCAGCGAGAGGTTCACCAGCACGTGGCCCACCGCCACGCTTGGCGTATCGATGCGGCCGAGTATCCAGAACAGCACCGCGTAGCCGGCCGCGAACCACAGCTGCTGGAAGGAGTGGGGCGTGGCCAGGCGCAGGGTGGTCGACAGCACGGCGCCCCGGGGGCGTTCGACCATGAAGCCGCTGCCGGTGGCGTGACGCAGGCTGAGCCCGGCCCAGATGGCGAGCCCCGCGAACAACGAGAGGCTGGTGCCGGCCCCGGCCCCGGCCGCGCCCATGGCCGGCAGCCCGGCCAGCCCGAAGATCAGCCCCAGGCTCGCGACCACGTTGATGGCGTGCATCACCAGGATGATGCGCAGGTAGATGCCGGTCTGCTGGATGCCGTTCCAGTAGCCGCGGAAGCAGAAGATCATCGCCACCGGGGCGAGCGACACCACCCGCCAGCGGAAGTACTCCACCGCCACGGCGTTGACGGCGGGGTCCTGGTTGATCAGTGCCAGCAGGCGCGGCGCCTGCCACAGGCAGAGCAGGGTGAGCGGGCCCGCCACGGCCATCGCGATGGCAAGCCCGGCATTGAGCGGCAGGGCGCGTCGTCCCCAGTCCTCCTCGCCGTGGCGTCGCGCCGTCTGGGCCTGCACCCCCGAGGAGAGCCCGAAGACCATGGCGGTGATCAGGAACATGGCGTAGCCGCCGATGCCTACGCCCGCCAGGGGCACCTGGCCGAGCGAGCCCACCAGGGCGGCATCGATCAGGTTGAGCAGGCTCTGAGTGAGCATGCCGGCGATGATCGGCAGTGAGAGGCGCAGGATCGTCTGGCGGCGGGTGGGCTCGGGCAGCATCCGTCTTCCGGCAAGGTGGGGCAAAGGGGCAGACATGGCCCGCCTTGGCGGGCCGTCGGGGTCAGGCGGGGTCGTAGGAGAGCACCGGCGCGAGCCAGCGCTCGAGGTCCGTGACGCTCATGTCCTTGCGAGTGGCCAGCGCCTCGACCTGATCACGGGTGATCTTGCCGGTCGAGAAGTACTTCGAGCGGGGGTGCGAGAAGTACCAGCCGGCGACTGCGGCGGCGGGCCACATGGCGAAGTTCTCGGTGAGCGCGAGGCCGGCGTTCTCGGTGGCGTCGAGCAGGCGGAACAGGGTCGCCTTCTCGGTGTGATCGGGGCAGGCCGGATAGCCCGGCGCCGGGCGAATGCCCTGGTACTTCTCGGCGATCAGCGCCTCGTTATCCAGGGTCTCGTCGGGCACATAGCCCCAGAACTCCTTGCGCACCCGCTCGTGGAGCCGCTCGGCGAAGGCCTCGGCCAGGCGGTCGGTGAGCGACTGCACCAGGATGGCGTTGTAGTCGTCGCCGGCGGCCTTGTAGCGCTCGGCGAGCGCCTCGACGCCGTGGCCGGTGGTCACGGCGAAACCGCCGATCCAGTCCGGCTGGCCGCTTTCCTCGCCGCTGGCGTCATAACGGGGCGCCACGAAGTCGGCGAGGCTCTGGCAGACGCCGTCGCGGTTCTTGGTGGTCTGCTGCCGGATGTGGTGCAGCCGCTCGATCACCTCTCGGCGTGACTCGTCGGCGTACACCTCGATGACGTCGTCGTCGACGCAGTTGGCCGGCCACAGGCCGATCACCCCGCGGGCATGCACCAGCTTCTCGTCGATCAGCTTGCCAAGCATCGCCTGGGCGTCGGCGAAGAGATGGCGCGCGGCCTCGCCGACCACCTTGTCTTCTAGGATCCTCGGGTACTTGCCGGCCAGCTGCCAGCTCATGAAGAAGGGCGTCCAGTCGATGCGCTCGACCAGCGATTCGATGTCGTAGTCGTCGAACACCTGGAGGCCGGTGATGGCCGGCCGGGGCGGCGTGTAGCCCTCCCAGGCCATGTCGGGCTTGCGGCGTCGCGCCTCGTCGTAGCTCAAGTCGGCGGCCTTGGGGCGACGCTTGGCATTACGCTCGCGCACCGTCTCGTACTCGGCGCGGATGTCCGCGATGTAGGCCGGCTTCAGGGCCGGCGAGAGCAGCTTGCCGGCCACGCCCACCGCGCGGGAGGCGTCCGAGACGTAGATCACCGGCTGATCGTAGCCCGGTTCGATCTTGACCGCGGTGTGAGCCTTGGAGGTGGTGGCGCCGCCGATCAGCAGCGGCAGGCTGAAGCCCTGGCGCTGCATTTCCTTGGCCACGTGGACCATCTCGTCGAGCGACGGGGTGATCAGCCCGGAGAGGCCGATGATATCGGCGTTCACCTCACGGGCCGTCTGCAGGATCTTCTCGGCGGGCACCATCACGCCCAGGTCGATCACCTCGTAGTTGTTGCACTGCAGGACGACGCCGACGATGTTCTTGCCGATGTCGTGCACGTCGCCCTTGACCGTGGCCATGACGATCTTGCCCTTGGCCTTGGTCTCGGCACTCTTCTCGGCCTCGATGTAGGGGATCAGGTAGGCCACCGCCTGCTTCATGACCCGCGCCGACTTGACCACCTGGGGCAGGAACATCTTGCCGGCCCCGAACAGGTCGCCGACCACGTTCATGCCGTCCATCAGCGGCCCCTCGATCACCTCGATGGGGCGCTCGGCACGCTGGCGAGCGAGTTCGGTGTCCTCCTCGATGTAGGCGGTGACGCCCTTGACCAGGGCGTGGGAGATGCGCTGCTCGACCTCCCAGGAGCGCCACTCCAGATCCTCCTTCTTGGCCGGGCCGCTGCCGTCGCCCTTGTATTTGTCGGCGAGCTCCAGCAGACGCTCGGTGGAATCGCTGCGCCGGTTGAGGACCACGTCCTCCACGGCCTCGCGAAGCTCCGTCGGCAGGTCGTCGTAGACCGCCAGCTGGCCGGCGTTGACGATGCCCATGGTCAGGCCGGCGCGCACGGCATGGTAGAGAAACACCGAGTGGATCGCCTCGCGTACCGGGTTGTTGCCGCGAAACGAGAAGGAGACGTTGGAGACGCCGCCGGAGACCATGGCGTGAGGCAGGTGCTCGCGGATCCACTGGGTCGCCTCGATGAAGTCCACGGCGTAGTTGTCGTGCTCCTCGATACCGGTGGCGATGGCGAAGATGTTGGGGTCGAAGATGATGTCTTCGGCCGGGAAGTCCAGTTCGTCGACCAGGATGCGGTAGGCGCGCTCGCAGATCTCGCTCTTGCGGGCGAAGGTGTCCGCCTGGCCCGCCTCGTCGAAGGCCATCACCACCACGGCGGCGCCGAAGCGCCGGCAGGCGGTGGCCTGCTCGCGGAAGGCGTCCTCGCCCTCCTTCATGGAGATGGAGTTGACCACCGCCTTGCCCTGCACGCACTTCAGGCCCGCCTCGATGATCGCCCACTTGGAGGAGTCGATCATGATCGGCACCCGGGCGATGTCGGGCTCGCCGGCGATCAGGTTGAGGAAGCGCACCATCGCCTCCTCGGACTCGAGCATCCCCTCGTCCATGTTGATGTCGATGACCTGGGCGCCGTTCTCCACCTGCTCCAGGGCCACCTCCAGCGCCGTGGTGTAGTCCTCCTCGACGATCAGCCGCTTGAAGCGTGCCGAGCCGGTGACGTTGGTGCGCTCGCCGACGTTGACGAACAGCGAGTTGGCCTCGATGTTGAAGGGCTCGAGCCCGGAGAGGCGACAGGCCCGCGAGCGCTCGGGCACCCGGCGCGGGGGCAGGTCCTTGATGGCGGCATGGATCGCCGCGATGTGCTCGGGCGTGGAGCCGCAGCAGCCGCCGATGACGTTGACCAGGCCGCTTGCGGCGAACTCGGCGACGATGGCCGCCATCTCCTCGGGGGTCTGGTCGTACTCGCCGAACTCGTTGGGCAGGCCGGCGTTGGGGTGGGCCGAGACGAAGGTGTCGGCCTTGGTCGAGAGCTCCTCGACGTAGGGGCGCAGCTCCTCGGCGCCCAGGGCACAGTTCAACCCGATGGTGAGCGGTCGGGCGTGGCGTACCGAGTTCCAGAAGGCCTCGGTGGTCTGCCCCGAGAGCGTGCGCCCGGAGGCGTCGGTGATGGTGCCGGAGATCATCACCGGCAGACGCTCGCCGCGATCCTCGAAGAGCTCCTCGAGGGCGAAGATCGCGGCCTTGGCGTTGAGGGTGTCGAAGACCGTCTCGATCATGATCAGGTCGGCGCCGCCCTCGATCAGCGACTCGGCGGCCTCACGGTAGTTCTCGCGCAGGGCGTCGAAGGTGACGTTGCGCTTGGCGGGGTCGTTGACGTCCGGCGACAGCGAGGCGGTGCGTGAGGTCGGCCCCAGCACCCCCGCCACGTAGCGCGGCACGCCGCTCTCCTCGGCCACGGCATCGCACACCTGGCGGGCCAGGCGCGCCGACTCGCGATTGAGCTCCGGCACCAGCGCTTCCATGCCGTAGTCCGACTGGGAAAGGCGGGTGCTGTTGAAGGTGTTGGTCTCGACGATGTCGGCACCGGCCTCGAGGTAGTCGCGGTGGATGCGGGTCACCAGGTCGGGGCAGGTCAGGGCCAGCAGGTCGTTGTTGCCCTTGAGGTCGCTGGGCCAGTCGGTAAAGCGCTCGCCACGGAATTCCTGCTCAGACAGCTCGGCGTTCTGCAGCATGGTCCCCATGCCGCCGTCGAGCATCAGGATGCGACGTGACAGGCTGTCGTGAAGCGAGGCGGTCTGGGCGGTGGGAACGGCGGCCATGGGCGGGTCAATCTCCAGCGAAGAAGCGTCAAGGTTCTGGCCGGCAGCGGTGCGCCTGTGGCGTCTTGTCTCATTGAGGCGCTGCGGGCCGAGGGCGGCCTGCCGAGATGCGGCACGTCGGCGGGTCGCCGGGCAAGCCGATCATCCTAGCAAAAGCCGGCGCGCCGCGGCAGGGGCGCGACGCGAGCGTCTTTCATGTCGTGCGTGACCGAGCTTCATACAGCCGATGGATGTAAAACCCAGCAAATCAGTCGGGATTGTGTCGGCCGCGCGGGTCGCTTACCATTGATGTCATCACCATTTCTGCCTCCGTCGCGACGGTCTTCGCTGCGGCGGGTCACGATAGCGAGAGCATGATGAGCGACAGCATCCAGATCACCGATAGCGCCCAGGACTACCTCGCCGAGCTGCTCGAGAAGCAGAACGTCGAGGGCATCGCGGTACGCATCTTCATTACCCAGCCCGGCACGCCCTACGCCGAGACCTGCCTGGCCTACTGCCGGCCCGGCGAGGAGGAGCCCAACGACGAGCTGCTGGAGCTTCCCAAGCTGCGCGTCTATCTCGACAAGAACAGCCTGGCCTTCCTCGAGGAAGCCGTGGTCGACTTCAACGCCGATCGCATGGGTGGCCAGCTGACCATCAAGGCGCCCAACGCCAAGATGCCCAAGGTCAACGCCGACAGCCCGCTGGAGGATCGCGTCAACTACATCCTCTATAGCGAGATCAACCCGGGTCTGGCCTCCCACGGCGGCGAGATCAAGCTGGTCGAGCTGACCGAGGACCAAGTGGCGATCCTGGCCTTCGGCGGCGGCTGCCAGGGCTGCGCGGCGGTCGACCTGACCCTCAAGGATGGCGTCGAGAAGACCCTGCTCGAGCGCATCCCGGAGCTCGCCGGCATCCGCGACGTGACCGACCACTCGGACACCACCAACGCCTACTACCGCTAAGCGCGGCGATGGGCGCGAGACGCCCCGGGAGGCCTTCGACCTCCCGGTGTCGCGCTCACTCCTCCCTGGAAGGCTCCGCATTCGCGGGGCCTTCGTCGTTTCTGGCGCCGTGTTCGGCTTCGCCCTCTGTCTCGTGCTCGTTGTCAGGCGGCGTCACCGGTGCCTGCCACAGGCAGCGATGCAGCTGAGTCTCTAGGTCGCGCAGGCGGCGCGCCTGCTCGGCCAGCAGCTGCTTCTGCTCGTCGATGCGCCCTTGCAGCAGAGCCTGTTCGTGCTGCTGCGTGCGCGTGCGCTCCTCGGCCTGCCGGCGTGCCCAGTCGGTCTCCCGGTGGCGCTTCTCTTCCTCGGCCAGCGCGCTTCGCGCCTCCTGCACCAGCCGCTCTGTCTTCTCCAGTCGCGTCTCGAGCTGCTGGTGGCGCTGCGCGTGGGCCTTGTCGGCGGCTTGGCGCTCCTGGCGCGCCTGGTCGAGCAGGGCCATCAGCCGCGATTCGCTGCTCTCATGACGCTTCTCCTCCTGGGTCAGCCGCTCCTGGTGGTGTGACGCCTGCTCGGCCAGCGCCTGCTGATGCTCCCGGGCCTTCTGCTCCTGCGCCTGCTGCAGGTCGGCGAGCTGCTGCTCGAGCCGCGCCTGCTGGCGGGAGAGCTTCGCTTCGCGCTCGGCCAGGGTATCGCGTTCGGCCTCCCGGCGGGCGAGCTCCCCGCTCTGTTCCGTCAGGCGCTGCTCGGTGCTCGCCAGGTGG
Organism: Halomonas saccharevitans; assembly: GCF_032333995.1. Classification (NCBI taxonomy): domain Bacteria; kingdom Pseudomonadati; phylum Pseudomonadota; class Gammaproteobacteria; order Oceanospirillales; family Halomonadaceae; genus Halomonas; species Halomonas saccharevitans. The sequence continues at coordinate 379,310 of NZ_JAVXUR010000001.1, read as the reverse complement.
GCGGAGAGCGCCGACTCCCGCTGCTCGGCATCTTCGGCGCGGCGTGACGCCTCGCCGGCCTCCTGGCGGGCCGTCTCCACTCGGCCGTCGGCCTCCTGGCGATAGTGGGCCAGCGCCTCGTTGGCGGCGGCCTGAGCCTTCTCCCACAGCGCCTCGGCGAGCTCCTGCAGCGCCGGCGGCATGCCGTGGGGCGGGGGCTGGTCGCGGTTCTCCTCGCGCTGGGTGCGCCACTCCCGCAGGTGCTCGCTGATGGTGGTGAAGCTGCCGGTGCCGAGCACCTCGCGCACCTTGTGCACGCTCGGGGCCTCGCCTTTCGAGAGCAGAGCGTCGATGGCCCGCTGTACATCCTCGTACCGCACGCCGCTGCGCGCCATGGTCGTGTCCTCGTGGTGGTCTGCCGCCCGCATGTCGGGCCGTGTTGGTGTTCAGGGCGCCAGTCTAACTGGGAGCGGGCCAATATTGAAGCCAATTACATAATACGTAAAACGTAAAAATATTTACATTAATCAGAATAAAATCAAGATTACGCGGCTTATCTTGATTATGTGGCGGTACAGGGGCGACACTGGGCGGTGTGGCAGAAGGGGCCCTCCACAAGCAGGTCGCGAAATACGGCAAGAGTCGCGGGGAGCCACGGCGTAAATCGATACGGCATGAATGTCAGGGAAGGACACGAGGAGTCGATGAGAGACGAATCACATCAGGGGGTTGAGCAGGGTAGTCGGGGGGGTGATCGGAGCCTGGCAAAGGGCCTGGAGGTCGCGCCGAGCCGAGCGCCCGCGGCGGATCTCGCGCCTTCGCCGGCAACGCGCGTGCATATCGAGGCCGAGAGCGACGCCGAGGCGGTGGCGCGGTGGCTCGCCGAGTATCGAGCCAGCCGGCAGACCCAGCGCGCCTATCGCCGTGAGGCGGAGCGGCTGCTGCTGTGGCTTTCCGAGCAGGGCAGGGGCCTTGGCGAGCTGCGCCGGGGTGACCTGGATGCCTTCGAGGTGTTTCTGGCCGATCCGCGTCCGGCCGAGCGCTGGATCGGCCCGGTACGACCTCGCGACGATCCCCGCTGGCGGCCCTTTCGCGGGCCGCTGTCACCGGCGAGTCGCCGGCAGAGCCTGGTCATCCTGCAGGGCATGTACGCCTGGCTCGTGGAAGCGGGCTGGGTCGGCCACAACCCGTTTCGGCTGATGCGCGACAAGCGTCGCCGCCTGGATAATCGCCAGGGTGGCATCGAGCGCTATCTCGAGCGGCCGCTGTGGGACTGGTTCTGGGCCTGGCTCAATCGGCCTATGGCGGCGGACGCCGCACCGCGCCGGGTCTTCGAGCGGTCGCGTCGCCGGCTGGTCTTCGGCTTCGCCTACCTGCTGGCCCCGCGCATCGGCGAGATGAGCGCGGCGCGCATGAACGACTTCGTGCGCCGCGAGGGGCGCTGGTGGTGGCGGGTGATCGGGAAGGGCGACAAGGCGGCGCAAATCCCGGTGCCGCCGGACATGCTGGCCCTGCTGGAGGCCTGGCGGGAGGCCCTGGGTCTGTCACCCCATCCTGCGTCGGACGACGATGGCCCGCTACTCAGGGCCCTGGACGGCAGGCGGGGCCTGGGCGACAACCGGCTCTATCGGCTGATTCGCGACGCCTTCGGCGAGGCGGCGGACGTCCTGGAGGCCGAGCAGGGCGACGAGGCTCGCGACGCCGCGGCGCGCCTGCGCCAGGCGACGCCCCACTGGCTGCGTCATACGGCCCTGACACACCAGGCTCAGGCCGGCGTGGAGCTTCGTTACCTGGCGGGCACCGCACGCCACTCGCGACTCGATACCACGGCGCGCTACCTGCATGCCGAGGATGAGGAGTGGCATCGCCAGCAGGCCCGCCATGGCTTCGGGAGCGGGGCCGCCTATGAAGAGCACGACGACGGCGGAGGATCGAGATGGGACGCCTGAGTCGTTATACTGAACCTCACCGCTTTGAGGAGAGATCATGAGCACCGAGACCACCGCCGAACAGGCCCAGCAGGAGCTTCTCGACGAGTTCGAGATGTTCGACAACTGGATGGATCGCTACCAGTACATCATCGACATGGGCAAGCAGCTGCCGACCTTCCCCGAGGAGTGGAAAGTCGATGAGCTGAAGATCCAGGGCTGTCAGTCCAACGTCTGGATGCGTCACCGCCGCGAAGGCGAGACCCTGCACTTCGATGCGGTCTCCGATGCCGCCATCGTCTCCGGGCTGATCGCCGTGCTGATGCGCATCTACAACGACCGCCGGCCGGCGGACATCCGCGCCACCGGCCCGCACTTCCTCAAGGATCTCGGCCTCGACAAGCATCTGTCGCCGACCCGCAGCAACGGCCTCAACGCCATGCTGGAGCGGATCTACCGAGTGGCCGAACAAGAAGCCGCTGCCTGACCCATAGGCTCTGATCCTCGGGTCTGCCATAATCATTATTATCGGCCGTGTCGATTTTATAATCATTTTCGCAGCGGGATAATCATTTTGGCAGCCCAAGAGCAGAATGAAATCGGCTATGGCTGGCTTGCCCGCCGCTACGACGTCGAGGCGACTCAGCCGTTCCCAGTCACGAGCCGTATCGGGAGGACGCGGCATACGCATGAAGTCGATGGTGGCCGCCAGGAGACGTATCTCGAGGCCATGCGCCCGGCCGATACCCTGAGTGCTCATTTGACCTTCGCCCTGAAGCACGAAGAAGTGCACCTGGAGTTTCTGGCTCGACTTTTCGAGGTCATTCCCGAGCAGTTGCTGGCAGATTGGGTGCTTAGTGAATCTACCGGGCAATATGCCCGTCGGGCGGGCTTTCTCTATGAATGGCTGACGGGGCGTCAACTGGATATCGACGAAGTGGGGGGCAACTATCGCGACCTGCTCGATGCTCGATATCACCTCGTCCGAAGCTCGCCGAAGCGGAATCGTCGCTGGAGGATCAACGATAACCTTCCCGGAACTCCCGACTACTGCCCGATGGTGCGCAAGACGCCCTTGGTCGATGAAGCCTCGGGTTACGACGTTGGTGCCCGGCTGGATGCCATGGAGGGGGAGTTCGGCGCCGACATCCTGCGCAGAAGTGCCGTCTGGCTGACCATCAAGGAAAGCCGTGCCAGTTTCGTCATCGAGCATGAGGGTGATCGGCGAGACCGCATCCAGCGCTTTGCGGAAGCCATGGAAGCCTACTGTGGTCGCCTGTCGGACCCGCTCGATCAGCATGCGCTGAGTGATCTCCAGCGGGCCATCCTGGGCGTGTCGACGATCGAGCCGGGACTGCGTCAATCTCCGGTCTTCGTCGGTAGCCGGTCTCTCCAGCACGGTGCCGTGGTGCACTATGTCTGCCCACACTGGGATTGGCTGCCCGGCATGCTCGGTGGGCTGCGTCAGTTCCTGTTGACCACAGAGAATGTTCCTTCCATCTTGCGCGCGGCCGTGGCGAGCTTCGGCTTCGTCTTTCTCCATCCTCTGGCCGATGGCAATGGCCGAGTGTCGCGGTTTCTGGTCAATGACGTACTGCGGCGCGATGGGGTCGTGCCCGAGCCCTTCATTCTACCCGTCTCCGCGGCCATCACTTCCTCGGCGATTCGGCGTGCCGAATACGACCGGGTGCTTGAGCGCTACTCGCGCCCCTTGATGGAGGCCTACCGAGATTCGGTTACCTTCTCTAGGGAGCGCTCACGATACGACGATGGAATCGAGTCTGACTTCGAGTTTTCGGCCTATGATCTGGCGGGGCCAACCTGGCGTTATCCCGACCTGACACCCCAGGTCGAATATCTAATGGGCATTCTTCGTCATACGCTGGAACATGAGATGCATGAGCAGGCCACGCTGCAACGGGCCTGGTATCAGACGCGATCGGCGATCAAGGATTGGCTGGAAGGGCCCGATGACCACATCGATCGCATCATTCGTGCGATTCGCCAGAACGGCAGAATCAGCGGCAAGCTGATCAGGGAATTTCCAGTGTTGCAGGATGCGGACCTGGCATCACGCCTGGAGCAGGAAGTGGTCACTGGTTTTCGTGATCTGGACGTCCATTTCTAGGCGTTATTTTCTTTGGCGGCATCGCTTGCGCCGTGCTGTCGGCAGCGAAAATGTTCGTCGAGCTCGGGGTCCTCGCGGCACAGTTGCTCGCTCGGGCCGCCGGGTACCGGATCGATGCCGCCGTCGGCGCCGGGATGGCAGCGCGCGATGCGCTTGATGCCCAGCCAGCCGCCGCGCAGCGGGCCATGTACCCGCAGGGCCTCCGCCGTATAGGCCGAACAGCTCGGCCAGTAGCGACAGCGCGGCCCCAGCAGCGGGCTCAGCGTGACCTGATAGAGCCGCACCAGGGCGATCATCAGCCCGCCCAAGGCGCGTGACAGCAGGGCCAGCCCGCGCCTCATGACTCAGGCCTTTCCATCTCGGTCCTTCTCATCTCAACCCTTGCCATAGAGCGTATCGGGGTCGATCAGCGGATCGCTGCTGATACGCGCCTCGTCACCCTCCAGCGCCACATAGAAACAGCTGCGCCGCCCGCTGTGGCACGCCGGCCCGGTCTGTTCCACCTGCAGCAGCAGGGTGTCGCCATCGCAGTCCAGCGCGGCGGCCCTGAGGCGCTGCTGCTGGCCGGAGCTCTCGCCCTTGCGCCACAGCTTGCCGCGGGAGCGCGACCAGTAGCAGACGCGGCCGGTGCGCAGGGTCTCCTCCAGGGCCTCGCAATTCATCCACGCCATCATCAGCACCTCGCCACTGTCGTGCTGCTGGGCGATGGCGGGGATCAGGCCGTCGGCATTGAAGCCCACGGCGGCGAGGATCTCGGCCAGGGGCCGGCGGCTGTCGCGGGGGGCCCGTTCGAGGGCCTTGAAGGATGTGCTCATGGAGACTCCGCGGATAGAGCAGGAGAGTGTGCCTGACGGCAGGCGTCGCACTGGCCGAGCAGCTCGATGGTCTGGCGCTGGACCTCGAAGCCCAGCTCCTGGGCGCGTCGCATCAGGTGATCGTTGATTTCGTCCAGGTGCAGCTCCTCGACGCGGCCACAGTGGCGGCAGATCAAAAGCTGGAAGCCGTGGGCGTGCTCCGGGCAGGGGCAGGCCACGTAGGCGTTGAGCGACTCGATGCGATGCACTAACCCGTGCTCGATGAGAAACTCGAGGGCCCGGTAGACGGTGGGCGGACGCGCCGCAGCGTGCTCGGCCGCCAGGCGGTCGAGCAGCTCGTAGGCCTTCAGGCCGCCGCGGGTGGTGGCGATCAGCTCCAGCACGCGGCGGCGAATCGGCGTGAAGCGCGCGCCGCGCTGCTGGCACTGCTGCTCGGCCTGGCGGATCATGTCGCGGGGGTCGGTCATGGCACCCGAAGCGGTGGCTGGAGGAAGCACATATTCTACGCGGCCCCTAGGTGAGGAGCCAGCCGGCGCCTCAGGCCGTCTCGCGCAGCTCGCTCGAGCGGGCGAAGTGGTGCTGCGAGAAGGCGATCCGCTCCTCGGCGGATACGCCGTCCGGCTGGCGTTCGATCAGGTCGAGCCGCGAGCGCAGCCCCACGCCGTTGGCCATCTGGATCGCCAGGCCCGGGCGGGCGTTGAGCTCGAGCAGCATGGGGCCATGATCGCGATCGAGCACCATGTCGGTGCCGAGATAGCCAAGGCCCGTCATCTCGTAGCAGCCGGCGGCGAGCAGCAGCAGGGTCTCCCAGCCGGGAATGTGCAGGCTGGCGAGCTCATGGCCGGTATCGGGATGGTCGTGTCGCGTGCGGTCGAACTGCACGCCGCGGATCGCCATGCCGCTGGCGATATCGATGCCGACCCCCACGGCGCCCTGGTGCAGGTTGGCCTTGCCGTCTGATGCCGCCGTGGAGAGGCGCATCATCGCCATCACCGGATAGCCCTTGAAGACGATCACCCGGATGTCGGGCACGCCCTCGTAGGTGTACTCGGCGAAGGAGTCGTCGAAGTTGATCAGCGCCTCGACCAGCGCCACGTCGGGTGAGCCGCCCAGCGAATAGAGCCCCGAGAGGATGTTGGAGACGTGACGCTCCACGTCGCCGAGGCTCAGCCGGGTGCCGCTCGGCTTGACGTAGTGATCGCCCTCGACCCGCTCGATGACCAGGATGCCCTTGCCACCACTGCCCTTGGCGGGCTTGATCACGAAGCCCGGGTGGCCGATGAGCATCTCGCGGATGTGCTTGATGCCGAACTGCGTGGTGACGGTGCCGATCAGGGCCGGCGTGGTGATGCCGTACTCCTGGGCGAGCAGCTTGGTCTGGAGCTTGTCATCCACCAGCGGATAGAGCCGGCGGCTGTTGTAGCGTCCGATGTAGCGGATGTTGCGCCGGTTCATGCCGATGATGTCCTTGGCACGCAGGCGCGCGGGGGTCGTCCACATGACTCAGTCCTCCGTGACCGGCTGGAAGCGGCGCAGCTCGAGCAGGCGATAGCCCGTGTAGTTACCGAGCAGCAGAATCAGCCCCATCAGCATCAGCTGCACGCCGAGGAAGTTGAAGGTGATGTGGCGGATCCAGGGGTTGTTCATGGCCAGATAGGCGAGCACCGCCGTCATGAGGCTGCCGCCACCCTGGATCAGCACCTGCTTGGGGCCTTCCTCCTCCCACAGGATCGACATCCGCTCGATGGTCCAGGAGAGGATGATCATCGGGAAGAAGGTGATGGTCAGGCCGGCGTTGAGCCCGAATCGATAGGAGAGCACCGAGAACACCGAGATGATGGCGATGACCGTGATGATCACCGCCGTGACTCGCGCCACCAATAATAGATTCAGATAGGAGAGATAGTTGCGGATCACCAGTCCCACGGCGACCACCATCAAGAAACCGACCAGGCCGGTGATCAGGGTGGTCTGGATGAAGGCCAGCGCAATCAGCACCGGCATGAAGGTGCCCGAGGTCTTGATGCCCACCAGGACACGCAGCAGCACCACCACCAGCGCGCCGATGGGAATCAGCAGGATGGTCTGGAACAGTGCCTGATCCTCGAGGGGCAGGCTGTGGATCGAGAAGTTGAGCAGGGTGTCGTCGGCCAGCTGGTTGCGCACGGCGGCGGCGGCCGGCTGGTTGCGCGAGAGCATCGAGAAGTTGATGCGCGAGTTGCTGCCGCCCTGGACCTCGAGCACCGCCTGACCGGCGGACTCCCAGAGCAGCATGTTGTCCGGTCGTCCTCGCTCGCCGGTGCGCGGATCGAAGAGCCCACCCTGCTGATCCTCGAAGACCTGGATCCAGGTCGTCAGGCTCTGGCGGCGGCGGCCATGATCCAGCATCAGCCCGCTGACCTCGCGGGCCGGCACCCCCGCCTGATTGAGCAGGCGCACCAGCAGCGGCGTGCGGTCGAACTGGGTCAGCAGCAGCCGCGCATTCTCGCCCTGGCGCTCGTCGCTGAAGTCGCGGATCAGCTCACGGGCGAAAGTGAAGTGATCGGCGCTGCGCGACCAGGCGCGGTCGATCACCTGGCTGGCTGCGGTATCGTAGGGCGACTCCCAGAGGATGTCGCGACGCAGGGCAGGGGGCTCGATGTTCGCGTCACGGGCTTCCGGTGCCACCAGCGCCTGGACGCTATAGTAGAGCTGCTGCTCGCCGACGGCCTCGCGGGTCGACCATTCGGCGCGACGACCGCCTTGCTCCTCGAGAAAGGCCAGGCCGTAACCGGGCGAGGCGGTATGCTCGGTAAGGATGCGATACCCCTGCTGGCTCGAGGGCAGTGCCATGTTGACCTTGGCCGGTCCACCGTCGGCGGTGAAGTTCACCTGGGCCTCGATCTCCCAGACCTGGCGCAGTTCGCCCGGCGTCCAGGGCACTTCGAACTGCACGTGACGATGGATGCTCATGGCGGCGCCGGCCACCAGCAGGAGGGTGACGATCAGATAGAAGGGCAGTCGTGACATGGGTCTTCCTTGGGGGATGGACGGGCGGTCCGGGTCAGGCCCGGACGCGGGCGTCAGCCCTCGGGTTGTGCATCGGCATCGGTGGCTTCATCGGCGCCGGCGTCCGCTGCCGGACGCCCACCCGGAAATTCGGGGCGCTCGTGGAGGTACTGCTCGGCCACGTCGATGATGGCGATATCCAGCAGGAAACGACGCCCGAGCAGGACCGGGTGATCGAGGTGCGTGCGGTCATTTAGGGTGAACTGCACCGTCTCGCGCAAGGGGCCGAGGGTCATCATCAGGCTGATCACCGGTCGAGAATCCTCACCGGAGGCCTGGATGATGCGCACGCGTCGATCCACCGGCGCTTCGATCCACTCGCCGCGGACGCCGTCGACGACGCTGTCGTCATCGTTGAGCCCCAGCTTGAAACGCACCCAGTCCTCGCCGTCGCGTTCGAAGCGCGTGATCTCGGTGGCCGAGAGCGACGAGGTAGTGGCACCCGAGTCGATCCGCGCCTTCAGGTAGGTGCCTACGCTTGGCAGGCCGATCCATTCTGAGCGCCCCAGCAGCGACTTGTTGGAGACGCTCGCATCGTTGGTGCACTCGCGTGTCACCTGCTCCGGTTCGCTATTGGCCTGCGCCAGACCGGACTGCAGTCCTCGCAGCAGGCTGCCAATCTCTCCGAGGTCGGCAGTGACCCGATCGAGACGCTGCTGCTGCTGTGCAAACTGCTCCTGCTGGCCACCGCACTGACTCATCACGGTGGTTTCCAGCTGCATGAAACGCTCCTCGAGCTGCGCCCGGGTGGCAGGCTTGGCGTCGACGTCCTCGTCTGCCTGAGGCAGCCAGGCGCATCCCGTCAGCAACGAGAGTCCAAGCACTGCCACTGCGCATGAATAGCGATTACCCATTTATCGTTCACACCTTTCAGCGGCCGTTGGTATCCGACCCGAGCCACCGCCGGAATCATCAGGTTCTGTGCTTCGCGCCCGGCGAAGCAAACCGCGATGATAAGGAGTGGGGTCGAGCCTGTCCACGCAGACCCCGGGCGGATCCGGCGCCGCCATGATCAGGAGGGCTCGCCTTGCGCCGCGCCTGCGTCCTTGGTCGCGTTGTGGTCTCGTGCCAGCAAGAGGTAGAACGCCGGCAGCACGAAGAGGGTGAACAGGGTACCGATGCCCAACCCCGAGGCGATGGTCAGGCCGATATCGAAACGACTTACCGCACCGGCACCGGTAGCCACCAGCAGCGGCACCATGGCCACGATCAGCGCCACCGACGTCATCAGGATCGGCCGCAGCCGGATGGCCGAGGCCTCGATGACCGCCTCGCGCTTATTGAGTCCCTTCTCGTGCTGCAGGTGATTGGCAAACTCAACGATCAGGATGCCGTTCTTGGCCACCACGCCGATCAGGGTGATCAGGCCGACTTGAGTATAGATGTTCAGGCTCGAGACACCGAGGGTAATGAACGTCATGGCGCCGGCGATCGACATCGGTACCGAGACCAGGATGATCAGCGGATCGCGCCAGCTTTCGAACTGAGCCGCCAGTACCAGATAGATGACGATCAGCGAGAGGAAGAAGGTCAGCACCAGCGCGCTGCCCTGGGTCATCAGCTGTCGAGACTGGCCCTTGTAGTCGACCGAATAGGCCGGTGGCAGGGTCTCGGCGGCGGCCTGGTTGAGCCAGTCCAGTGCATCGCCCAGCGCCACGCCGGGTCGCGGTACCCCTTCGAGAATCAGCGAGTTCAACTGCTGGAACTGGCTGCGCGCCGAAGGCTCCACGCTGTCTTCGAAGCGAACCAGATTGCCAAGCGGCACCTGTTGACCGGCGTCTGCCTCGATGTAGTAATCGTCGATCATCGAGGCGTCCAGCCGGAATGCCTGCTCGACCTGCGCGATGACCTTGTAGCTTCGTCCGTCCATGCTGAAGCGGTTGGTGAAGCCCTCGCCGAGCAGCGTCGACAGCGCCTGGCCGACATCGGCCATGGTCAGGCCAAGGTCCGCCACTCGGTTGCGGTCGACGAGGATGCGAGTGGTCGGACGATCGAAATCGATCGACTTGCGCAGGAAGGCGAAGTTGCCGCTGCCCATGGCCTGGCCGAGCAGCTCATCGGCGACGGCGTTGAGCTCTGCATAGCTGTTGCCGCTGGTCAGCACGAACTGAATCGGCAAGCCGCCGCTGGAGCCGGGCAGGGAAGGGCGAGGGAAGGCGGCAGTCTGCAGGCCGGTGACTCGGGAAAGCGCCTCCTGAAGCGTCGGCATCACCTCCATCTGGGAGACCTCTCGTTCGCTCCAGGGAGCCATCTTGAAGCCTCCGAATACGGTGTCGGCGCTGGTGCCGCCGAGGATCATGAAGGATTCCTTGTAGCCATCGATCTCCTCCATGCCGGCCTGGATATCCGCGGCGTAGCGCTCCAGATACTCCAGCGTTCCGGTCTTCGGCGCGGTGCCTTGAAAGAAGATGATGCCCTGATCTTCCGTGGGGGCCAGCTCGTTCTGGCTGGTGATGAACATGAAATAGATCGAGGCCAGGACCACCGTGGCAAACACCACCGGCACGGAGACGGTTTCGAGGGTGCGGGAGAGCATCCCGCGATAGCCATTGGAGAGGCCGTTGAAGCTGGCCTCGACCCCGCGCTCGAAGCGAGACGACGCCCCGTGAGGTTTCAGCACCTTGCCGGACAGCATGGGGGAGAGCGTCAGGGCGACGATACCCGAGACCACCACTGCGCCGGCCAGGGTGAAGGCAAACTCGGTGAACAGTGAGCCGACCAGCCCTCCCATGAAGCCGATGGGCGCATAGACGGCGACCAGCGTCGTGGTCATGGCAATGATCGGCACTGCCATTTCGCGAGCGCCATTGATGGCCGCATCGAATCGCGATTCACCGGCTTCGATATGCCGGTGCACGTTCTCGACCACGATGATGGCATCGTCCACCACCAGGCCGATGGCCAGTACCATCGACAACAGGGTGAGCAGATTGAGTGAGAAGCCCAGCATCAGCATCACGAAGGCGGCCCCGATCAGCGACAGCGGCACCGCCACGGCCGGGACCAGGGCCGCACGGAAGGATCCGAGCGACAGGAAGATCACCACCAGCACGATGATGACCGCCTCGAGCAGCGTCTTGATCACCTCGTTGATGGAGTCCTCGATGAACTCCGAGGCGTCATAGGGCAGTACCGCCTCGAGGCCGGTCGGTAGCTGGCGTCGGATCTCCGGCATGGCGTCGCGCACGGCCCTGGCGACGTCCAGCGGGTTGGCGCCGGGCGCCTGCTCGATGGCCATGAAGGTGGCGGGAGTGCCGCTGTACCAGGCCGTGCTGTCATAGTTTTCCGCGCCCAGCTCGGCGCGTGCCACGTCTCTCAGCCGCACCAGATCACCACCGTCGTTGCGCACCACCAGTTCCTCGAACTTGGCGGGATCCGTGATATCGGTATCGGTGGTCAGGTTGATGGCCACGAACTCGCTGCGGGTCTTGCCGACGCCCGCCTGATAGTTATTGCTGCGCAGCACCTCGAGGATCTGTTCGGGGTCGACGTTCAACGCCGCCATGCGCTGCGGGTCGAGCCAGATGCGCATGGCCATGCTCTGGCCGAAGCTGCGCGCCTTGGCCACGCCGGGCAGTGCCTGCAGCTTGGGCTGCACGACGCGCGTTAGGTAGTCGGTGATGCGCGGCACCGCCATGCGCTGCGAGTAGAACGCCAGGTACATCAGCGCCGTGCTGTCGCCGGTCGACGACTCGATGACTGGACTCTCGGCCGCCGCTGGCAGCACGCTGCGCTGACTGGCCACCTTGGCCTGCACCTCGGCCAGCGCCGCGTTGGCGTCATAGTTCAGCTCCATGTTGACCTCGATGGTCGAGGCCCCCTGGATACTGCTCGATTCGATGAAGTCGATGCCATTGGCTTCGGCGATGGCCTGCTGCAGGGGTGTGGTGACGAAGCCCTGCACCAGCTCGGAGCTGGCCCCGGGATAGGACGTCGTCACCGTGATAACGGTGCTTTCGAGCGCCGGATATTGGCGAACCTCCATGTCCATGGCGGCCCTGAGGCCCGCGAGAAGAATCAGCAGGCTGACCACGGTGGCGAGCACCGGACGGCGGATGAAGATGTCGGTGAAAGCCATCAGCCGTCTATCTCCCTGTCCGCGTCAGTCGCCTGGTCACGGCCCGACACCGCCACGGGCTGGCCGTCGCGCAAGCGCAGCAGCCCAGTAGCCACCACGCGATCGCCTGCGCTCAGCCCCTCGACGATCTCGACGACATCGCCGCGCGTGCTGCCTGAGGTGACCTGCTGGCGAGAGGCGATCAATTGGCCTTCGTCGTTCTCGGTGACACGAAACACGAAGTCGCCATAGGTATTGAACGAGAGCGCCGTGCGGGGGAGGGTGAAGACCTCGCGGGTCTCGGGCGAAAGGGTGTCGACCTCGGCAAACATGCCGGGACGCAGGACGTTATCGGCATTGTCGAGACGTGCGCGGACATTGAGCGTGCGTGTCGATTCATTGATCGAGGGCGCGATCGCCAGGATCTCGCCACGGAAGGTACGCTCGGGATACGCGGCCACCGACAGCGAGATTCCGCGCCCGGCGGCCACCCGATTCAGTGCCCGCTCGGGCACGCTGTAGTCGACGTGGATAGGATCGAGCATGTTCAGGTCGACGATCGGCGTGCCCTCGGCCAGGTATTCGCCCAGATCCACCTCGCGAAGCCCCACCACGCCGTCAAAGGGAGCGCGAATCGTCTTCTTGCTCAACTGGGCCCGCTGCTGTTCGGCCTTGGCGCGAGCGGCCTGGAAGTTGGCGCGGGCCTCATCGAACTCTGACTGGGAGACCGCGTTGCGTGGCAGCAGATTCGAGTAACGCTTGAAGGTTTCATTGGCGAGCTGGGCCTGGGCCTCCAGGGCAACGAGCGCGGCCCGATCGACGCTATCCTCGAGGCGAATCAGGATATCCCCCTGGCTGACGCGCTGACCGGACTCGAAGGCTAGATGACTGACGACACCGGCCACTTCATTAGCGACCTTCACGCCATTGATGGCGCGCAGTGATCCAACGGAACTCACCCCCGAGCGCCATGACTGTGACGTGATGGTGACGACCTCGACGGGTGTCGGCGGCTGGGCGCGGGCGTTCTGTTCATTCGTTTCCTGCATCTTCACGTACTTCCAGCCGAAGATGCTGCCCAGGGCCACCGCCAACACGGCGATGACGATGACGAGGCGTACGGTGGTTTTCATAGATGGTCTCGCGAAGCGTCGATACGATCCACGCGCTCAGGACTCACCGAGGCGGCGTAGGAGAAGGTCATATAAGAACACAACGGGGAAAGGGTGTAAGCACGACGCACAAACCGCCAGGCTTTCGCAGGCCAATGCCGGAGCCGCGTTCGCCGGACATATCCATGATTTAACATAATATACATTATGCGGCTTACAGGATGTTTGGATAATACTCACTATGAGCCAGGACTTCCCGCATCGCCTTGCCGGCCATCGAATGGCAACGCCGTCGGCGATCCGCTAGCCTATGTTATACCTTAAACCAATACCGGATAGATCATGTACAAGATATTGCGCTATCGACTGCTCCCACTGCTCTTCCTGCCACTGCTGCTCGCCGGCTGCGGCAGCGTCGACGTCGAGCGGTACGCCGGCACCACGCCGCGGCTGGACATCGGCGAGTATTTCGACGGTCAGACGCGCGCCTGGGGTATGGTTCAGGACTACAGCGGCGAGGTGCAGCGCCGTTTTACCGTAATGATCGACGGTAGCCTCGAGGGCGACACCCTGACCCTCGACGAGCGCTTCACCTACCAGAATGGCGAGACGGATCGCCGGGTCTGGACCTTCGAGCGCCAGGATGATGCCACCTGGCTCGGCAGCGCCAACGACGTCGAGGGCCCCGTGGAGGCTCGCCAGGCCGGTCACGCCTTCAACATGCGCTATCGCCTGCCGGTCGAGGTCTCGGGGCGCGAGCTCACCTTTACCCTGGATGACTGGATGTACCTGCAGCCCGACGGGCGGCTGATCAACCGCACGGCGATGAGCAAGTTCGGCGTGACGCTGGCCGAGATCACCATCGTCTTCGATCGCTCGGCGCCCTGAGGTGCCACCAGGCCATGCCGAGTGGCGCACTCCATGAACGACCTGGCCCCGAACCATCATGGTTCGGGGCCAAAAATCAGACCCATGTGTCGCGACAGGAACGCGACGAACTGCGCTCAGATCATCAGAGCGGGGTCTTGTCGTCCGGCTCGTTGGCCGGCGCGTAGGAGCCATCCTCGCGATGGATCTCCTTGCCAGTGAGGCCCGGAGTGAAGACGCAGGCCAGATGCATGGTCTTGCTGGCCCGCAGCAGGTGTTCGTCGTGCTGATCGAGGATATAGATGTCGCCCGGCTTGATCGGCCAGATCTTGCCGTCGGCCAGGGTCTCCACCTCGCCTTCGCCCTCCATGCAGAACACCGCTTCGAAGTGATGCTTGTAATGGATATGAGTCTCGGTGCCCTCATAGATCCGGGTGATGTGGAAGGAACAGTTGCCACCGTCGTCGGCCAGCGACAGGCGGGTGCTGTCCCAGTTGCCGTTCTCGGCGGCGACCAGGCGGTCTGACTTGCGCGCTTCCTCGAGATTGCGAACGATCATGAATACTCTCCAGTAATGTCGATGGCGAACCGGCCGAGCCCTCGGCCGGTCGAGGACCGGGCCGCCCTTCCTCGTTTTCGGGCGACCCTTTCAGCGTATCAGCTCAGCGCTTCGCGTGCGCTGGCCTCGAGGATATCCAGGCCGCGAGTCAGTTCTTCGTCGGTGATGGTCAGTGGGCAGAGGCACTTGACCACCTCGCCGTCCTGGCCGCTGGTCTCGATGACCAGGCCGTTCTCGAAGGCCTTGTGGGTGATCTTGTCGGCGACGTCGCCGCTGCCCACGTCGATGCCGCGCATCAGCCCGCGGCCGCGCTCGGTGGCCTCGAAGCCCAGCTCATTGAGCATGCCGGCGATCCGCTGGAAGCGCTTGGCGACCACCTCACCCTTGCGCGCCACTTCCTTCTCGAAGGCGTCGTCGGCCCAGTATTCACGCAGCGCTGCGGCGGCGGTGGTGAAGGCCAGGGCGAAGCCGCGGAAGGTGCCGTTGTACTGCCCCGGCTTCCAGACGTCGAGCTCCGGGCGCATCAGCACCTGGGCGAACGGCAGGCCGAGGCCGGAGAGCGACTTGGAGTTGGTGACGATATCCGGGGTGATGCCGGCGTGCTCGAAGCTGAAGAACTTGCCGGTGCGACCGCAGCCCGCCTGGATGTCGTCGGCGATCAGCAGGATGTCATGGTCGCGGCAGATCTGCTCGAGACGCTTGAGCCAGTCGAGGCCGGCGACGTTGATACCGCCCTCGCCCTGCACGGTCTCGATGATCACCGCGGCCGGCACGTCGAGTCCGCCGGACTTGTCGCCGAGCAGTTTCTCGAAGTAGTCCAGGGTGTCGGTGCTCTCGCCCATGTAGCCGTCGAACGGCAGGAAGCTGCCGCCGACCGTCGGCACGCCGCCGGTGGCTTCGCGGAACTTGCGGTTACCGGTGGTGGCGAGCGCCCCCATGGTCACGCCGTGGAAGCCGTTGGTGAAGGTCACGACGTTATGGCGACCCTTGGCGTTGCGGGCCAGGCGGATGGCCGCCTCGACGGCATTGGTGCCGGTCGGTCCGGGGAACTGGACCTTGTAGTCGAGCCCGCGCGGCTTGAGAACGACCTCCTCGAGAGTCTCGAGATAGTCGCGTTTGGCGGCGGTCCAGAAGTCCAGGCCGTGGATGATGTTGTCCTCGGCCAGGTACTCGAGCAGCGCCTGCTTGATGTGCGGGTTGTTGTGGCCGTAGTTCAGCGTGCCGGCGCCGGCCAGGAAGTCGATGTACTCGCGGCCGTCTTCATCGGTCAGGCGCGCATTCTGGGCCTTGGTGAAGACCACCGGAAAGGAGCGAGAATAGGTCCGAACGTCGGACTCCATGCGTTCGAGAATCTGGGTCTGCATGTGCGACCTCCTGTGGGTCTTGGGAAGTTGAAGAAAGGGTCTGGCCGTGGAAGCGGCCGGTAGAGACGCAGGGGCCTGGGCCGCCCGTCGGGCAGCCGGTCCCACGAAAAGGCGTTGGTCAGATACGATCGGTCTGGAAGGGTCCGATGCGCACGAGGTTTTCCGGGTCGTGCTCGCCGCCGAGCTGATCGGTGGAGAAGTACTCGCGGCTATTGAGCGGTGCCTGCCAGCGATCGGCAAGCCGACGGAACAGGCCCCAGGAGGCCTGGTTGTCGGGAGTAATGGTGGTCTCGAGGTGATGAACCTCGGCCATCTCCGTGCGAGACATCACGGCTTCCACCAGGCGACGTGCCAGGCCGGTACCGCGCGCCTTCTCGCCTACCGCCACCTGCCAGAGGAAGTAGGTGTCGGGCGCATTGCTCTTAACGTAGCCGGAGACGAAGCCGACCACCTCCCCTTCCTGGTTGGTGGCCAGAGCGCAGCTGTCGCGGAATTGGGTCGCCAGCAGCAGGTAGGCATAAGCGGAATTGACGTCCAGCGGAGGGCAGGACTTGACCAGTTCGTAGATGCCCCAGCCATCGTCGGGATTGGGCTTGCGGATGAACAGCGGCGAGGCGTCGTGGCCGACCACGGCGTCGGCCACGGTGGGCCTTGCCAGTTCGGCGGAGGGTGTGAAGGGTTCGTTGGTTGCGGTCATGTCGGTGGTTCGCTGTAGCGAATTTGAGCGGGATTATAACAGCGCCTTATCAGCAATTCAAAACCATGGTTATCCAGGCGCCGCCTAGTCATAAAATATCATTATGAAGAGTGAGCCAATGCCCGCCATGTCGGCATCGAAGCCCGTCTTACCTCTTCCACAGTGGCGTCAGACGGTATCTTCAGAATAGCCCAGGACGAGGACGCCGAAACCTTGAGGATCACTAACGCAAACGGGCCACCCCTGAGGGTGGCCCGTGGTCACACACCGGCGTCGATCGCGCTCAGCGGCGGGTCGGCGTGCGCATGGTGACGAACTCCTCGGCGCCGGTGGGATGGATGCCCACGGTGGCATCGAAATCCGCCTTGGTGAGTCCTGCGCGGACGGCCACGGCGATCCCCTGGATCACCTCCCCGGCTTCCTCGCCCACCATGTGGGCACCGACCACCACGTCGCTTTCGTCGTCGACGATCAGCTTCATCAGGCAGCGCTCGCTGCTGCCGGAGAGGGTGTGCTTCATGGGGCGGAAGTCCGCCGCGTAGACCCGGATCTCGCCACAGGCCTCGCGTGCCTGCTCCTCGGAGAGTCCCACGGTGCCGATGTTGGGATGGCAGAATACCGCCGTGGGAATGTGGCGATAGTCCAGCGGGGCCGGCTCGCCCGGCTCGAAATGGTGGCGGACCAGCTGCATGGCCTCGGCGAGCGCCACCGGCGTGAGCTCAGGGCCGCCGGTCACGTCGCCGAGCGCCAGGATCGATGGCACCGAGGTCTCGAAGCGCTCGTTGACGGCGAGATGGCCGCTCTCGGTGCGGGTCACGTCCAGCGCCTCGAGCCCGAGTCCCTCGACGTGGGGGCGACGACCGGTCGCCGCCAGCACCGCGTCCACCTCGAGCTGCTCACCGCTGGTCAGGGTGACCGCGAGGCCGCCCTCGACCTTCTCGATCGCCTCGATGTTGGCCTCGAAGTGCAGGTTGACGCCCTTCTTGGCCATCTCGTCCCGGGTGAACTCGCGCACCTGCTGGTCGAAGCCGCGCAGGAAGAGCTCGCCGCGATAGACCAGGTGGGCCTCGCTGCCGAGCCCGTTGAAGATGCTGGCGAACTCCACCGCGATATAGCCGCCGCCGAGCACCAGGAAGCGCTCGGGGAAGGTCTCGAGATCGAACACCTGGTTGGAGTTGACCGCAAACTCCTTGCCGGGGAAGTCCGGTGTCCAGGGCCATCCGCCGACGGCCACCAGGATCTTCTCGGCGCTGACGGTCTCGCCGCCGACCTCCACGTGATGGGCATCCACCACCCGGGCGCGCTCGTTGATCAGGCGTACGTCGGCGGCGTCCAGCAGCCGCCCGTAGATGCCGTTGAGCCGCTTGATCTCGCCGATCTTGTTGTCGCGCAGCGTCGACCAGTCGAAGCGCGGCGCCTCGGCCAGTTGCCAGCCGAAGCCGCTGGCGTCCTCGAAGGCCTCGTGGAAGTGGGCCGCATAGGAGTAAAGCTTCTTGGGCACGCAGCCGACGTTGACGCAGGTGCCACCCAGATAGCGGTCCTCGGCCACGGCGACCCGGGCGCCGGTCGCCGCCGCGGTGCGGGCGGCGCGCACGCCGCCGGAACCGGCGCCGATCACGAAGAGATCGTAGTCGTATTCGGACACAGTGTTCTCCTGATGGTGTGTCGTTCTGATCGGGCGCGATCATACCAGCCACGGCCATGGCCCGGGAGGCCCGCTGCATTGACCCTGGCTATGCCGGTAATCAAGAATGCGTCCCGTCCCATGGCCCGTTCTTCAGAGAAGCCCACCCATGAAAACCGAAATGCAAGAGCTGCTCGAGCGCAACCGCGATTGGGCCGAGAGCGTCCGTCGCCAGGATCCCGACTTCTTCTCTCGGCTGTCTCAGCAGCAGAACCCCGACTATCTGTGGATCGGCTGCTCCGACTCCCGGGTGCCGGCCAACCAGATCATTGACCTGCCGCCCGGCGAGGTCTTCGTCCATCGCAACGTCGCCAACCTGCTGCACCACAACGACATGAACGCCCTCTCGGTCGTCCAGTTCGCCGTCGACGTGCTCAAGGTGAAGCACATCATGATCGTCGGCCACTACGGCTGCGGCGGCATCAAGGCGGCGGTGACCGGCGACGAGTGCGGCATGGTCGACTACTGGCTGCACTCGGTCCGCGAGCTCTACAGCCGCCACCGCGGCGACCTGGAGCAGCTGCCGCTCGGCGAGCAGGTCGATCGCATGTGCGAGCTCAACGTCAAGGCCCAGGTCAACAACCTGTGCCGCACCAAGATCATCCAGCGGGCCTGGCAGCGCGGCCAGGCGCTCGCCGTCCACGGCTGGGTCTACGGCCTGAGCGATGGGCGCGTCACCGACCTGAAGTGCAGCGTCTCTGGGCTTGATCAGGTCGCGACCCTCTACCGTATCGGCCGTTTGACGCCGTCGAGCGAGGACTGAATCGTCGTTCGCCCGGCGGCCTCATTCGCCGGGCGCATGGCGCCTGTCAAAATTTCGATTGGGCAGGGGTCGCCGGGCTCTCTATGTTGTTGGCTGGACCTTAGCGGTCATTACACCAATAACAAGTCACCCGGCATGGAACGACACATGACTCTCAAGAAGACCCTGCTGGCGAGCGTGATCGGCGCCGCCATGACCACCGCCGTGCTGCCCTCCGTGGCCAGCGCCGAGACCAGCCTGCGCATGGCCTACGACGCCGACCCGGTCTCGCTGGACATCCACGAGCAGCTCTCCGGCGGCATCATCCAGCTCTCCCACATGACCTTCGATCCGCTGGTGCGCTGGAACAAGGACCTCTCCTTCGAGCCGCGCCTGGCCACCGGCTGGGAGCAGGTCGACGACACCACCATGCGCATGACGCTGCGCGATGACGTCGAATTCCACAGCGGCAACACCTTCAGCGCCGAGGACGTGGTCTGGACCATCGAGCGCCTGAAGCGAAGCCCCGACTTCAAGGCGATCTTCGAGCCCATCGAGAGCGTCACCGCCATCGACGACACCACCGTGGAGATCACCACCACCAAGCCCTACCCGCTGCTGCTGAACCTGGCGACCTATGTCTTCCCGATGGACAGCGCCTTCTACAGCGGCACCGATGCGGATGGCGACCCCAAGGACGAGATCGTCAAGAACGGCAACTCCTTCGCCTCGACCCACGTCTCCGGCACAGGCCCCTACGTGGTCACCGAACGCCAGCAGGGCGTGCGCATCACCTTCGAGCGCTTCGATGACTACTGGGACGAGGAATCGCCCGGCAACGTCGACGAGATCGTCATGACCCCGATCAGCGAGAACGCCACTCGCGTGGCCGCGCTGCTCTCCGGCGACGTCGACTTCATCGCCCCGGTGCCACCCAATGACCTGGACCGGGTCCGCGAGGACGAGGACGTGCAGCTGGTGACCATGTCGGGCACCCGGATCATCCTCTTCCACATGAACCAGGAGCGCGTCGAGGCCTTCCAGGACCCGAAGGTGCGCCAGGCCTTCGCCTACGCCATCAACCAGGAAGGCATCGCCGATCGCCTGATGAAGGGCTTTGCCACCCCGGCCGCCCAGTTCTCGCCGGAGGGCTATGCCGGCCACGTCGAGAGCCTCGAACCGCGCTATGACCTGGAGAAGGCCAAGCAGCTGATGGCCGACGCCGGCTTTGAAGACGGCTTCGAGATCAGCATGATGGCGCCCAACAACCGCTACGTGAACGACGCCAAGATCGCCCAGGCGGTCGCCGCCATGCTGGCGCGCATCAACGTCACCGTGGATCTCAAGACGCTGCCCAAGGCCCAGTACTGGGGCGAGTTCGACGAGCGCGTCGCCGACATGATGATGATCGGCTGGCACGCCGATACCGAGGACTCGGCCAACTTCCACGAGTACCTGACTGCCTGCCCGGACGCCGACACCGGGGCCGGCCAGTACAACGCCAGCAACTACTGCAACCCGGAACTCGACAAGCTGGTCGCCGAGGCCAATCTCGAGATCGACCTCGAGAAGCGCGCCGAGATGCTCCAGCAGGTCGAGCAGACGCTCTACGACGATGCCGCCTTCGTGCCGCTGCACTGGCAGGACCTGGCCTGGGCCTCGGCCTCCAACGTCAACATCGAGCCGGTGCTCAACGTGATGAACTTCCCCTACCTCGGGGACCTGGTCATCACCGACGAGTAAGTCCGCCGCGCGCCGGCCCCTCGCGGGCCGGCCCTTCGAAACCATGACCCCTGTGACGCGCTCGATGATCGAGTGCGTTGCCGCGTGTTGCACACGGGACGCCAGCCATGATCGCTTTCCTGATCAAGCGCCTCTACCATGCCCTGCTGGTGATGTTCGTCATCAGCATCATCGCCTTCGCCATCCAGGACAACCTGGGCGACCCCATCCAGCAGATGGTCGGCCAGTCGGTGCCCGAGAGCGAGCGCGAGGCCCTGCGCGAGGAGCTGGGGCTCAACGACCCCTTCCTGGTCCAGTACCTGCGTTTCGCCGGTAACGCCGTCCAGTTCGACTTCGGCTATTCCTACACCTTCAACCAGCCGACCACCGAGGTCATCATGCGCCACCTGCCGGCGACCCTCGAGCTGGTGGCGGCCAGTACCTTCCTGATCATCGCGCTGTCGGTACCGATCGGCGTGTACAGCGCCATCCGCCCCCGCGCCTGGCTGACGCGCTTCTTCATGGGCGTGTCGATCGTCGGCATCTCGATACCGGTGTTTCTCACCGCCATCGTGCTGATCCAGATATTTGCCATCGGGGTGAGCGTCACGCCCTTCCCCGCCGACACCGGCTGGGGCGCCTGGCTCAATGATCTGCTCTCCACCGACGGCGGCATGCCGGCCTACGGCCGCGGCGATCCCGTCAACGTCTTCGGCACCTGGGACAGCAACTTCGCCTCGCTGAACGGGCTGACCTACCTGGTGCTGCCGGCGGTCTCGCTGGCCTCGATCATGCTGCCGCTGTTCATTCGCCTGATCCGCGCCGAGATGCTCGAGGTCCTGCAGTCCGAATACGTGAAGTTCGCCCGCGCCAAGGGTATCTCGCTGCGCCGTATCTACTTCATCCATGCGCTGAAGAACACCATGCTGCCGGTCATCACCGTGGGCGGCGTGCAGATCGGCACCCTGGTGGCCTACACCATCCTCACCGAGACGGTGTTCCAGTGGCCGGGCATGGGGCTGATGTTCCTCAACGCCATCCAGCGTTCCGACGTGCCGCTGATCGTGACCTACCTGATGATCGTGGGGCTGATCTTCGTGATCACCAATACCCTGGTCGACCTCATCTACGGCCTGGTCAATCCCACCGTCAAGCTGACAGGGAAACCCGCATGACCACCACCAACTCTTCCATGGACGTTGCCCCGGTGGCGAGCCGCTGGTCCCGTTTCCGCGGCTCCTACCTGCTCTACAGCTTCAAGCGCGATCCGATCGCCCAGCTCAGCCTGCTGGTATTCATCGTGCTGGTCGGGGTCGCCGTGCTGGCGCCGTGGCTGGCGCCGATGGATCCCTACGACCTGGCGCAGATCGATATCCTGGCCTCGGAGCTGCCGCCTTTCTGGGTCGACGGCAGCGATCCGGCCTACCTGATGGGCACCGATGCCCAGGGCCGCGACCTGCTTTCCACCATCCTCTATGGTGCCCGAGTGTCGTTGATCATCGGCTTCGGCGCCGTGGCCCTGCAGGCCCTGCTCGGCGTCAGCTTCGGGCTGCTCGCCGGCTACCTCGGCGGGCGCGTCGACGCCTTCCTGATGCGCCTGGCCGACATCCAGCTGTCGTTCTCCACCCTGATGGTGGCCATCGTGGTCGGCGCCCTGGTCAAGGCGGTCTTCGGCGGCGCCACCTACAGTGACTTCGCGGTGCCGCTGCTGGTGCTGATCATTGGCCTGGCGGAGTGGCCGCAGTACGCGCGCACGGTGCGCGCCTCGGTGCTCGCCGAGCGCAGCAAGGAGTACGTCGACGCCGCCCGGGTGATGGGCTTCACGAGCCGGCGCATCATGTTCCGCCACATCCTGCCCAACACCCTGTCGCCGATCTTCGTCATCTCCACGGTGCAGGTGGCCAACGCCATCATCTCCGAGGCCGCGCTGTCGTTCCTGGGGCTCGGCATGCCGGAAACGCACCCGTCGCTCGGTTCGCTGATCAAGTCGGGCTTCGACTACATCCAGTCCGGCTCTTGGTGGATCACCCTGATCCCCGGGGCGATGCTGGTCATCCTCGTGCTGGTGATCAACCTGCTCGGCGACTGGCTGCGCGACGTCCTCAACCCGCGACTCTACAAGGGCTGATTCCCATGGCACTCCTCGACGTAACCAACCTCGACGTGCGCTTCGCCCTGCGCCGCGGTGACGTGCAGGCCCTGCGTGACGTCTGCTTCAGCCTGGAGCGTGGCGAGCGCTTAGGGATAGTGGGCGAGTCCGGCGCCGGCAAGTCGGTGGCGGCCTTCAGCCTGCTCAACCTGATCGCCAAGCCCGGCTACATCGCCGGCGGCAGCATCACCTTCGACGGCCAGGAACTCACCGCCATGAGCGACCGCGGCCTGCGCCACGTGCGCGGGCACCGCATGTCGATGATCTTCCAGGATCCGATGATGACCCTGAACCCGGTGCTGACCATCGGCGAGCAGATGGTCGAGTGCCTGAAGGCACACCGGCGCATCTCCACCAGGGAAGCCCGGGCGATCTCGCTGCGCAAGCTCGAGCAGGTGCAGATCCCCTCCCCCTCGGCGCGCCTGGACCAGTACCCCCACGAGCTCTCCGGCGGCATGCGCCAACGGGTGATCATCGCCATCGCGCTGCTGCTCGACCCGGACATCATCATCGCCGACGAGCCGACCACCGCGCTTGACGTGACCATCCAGGCCGAGATCATGGCGCTGCTGCTCGAGCTCTGCGAGAAGCACAACGTCGGCCTGATCCTGATCACCCACGACCTCGGCGTGGTCAGCCAGGTGACCCAGCGCATGCTGGTGATGTACGCCGGCCGGGTGATCGAGCAGGGCCCGACCCGGGAGATCATCAACGACCCGCAGCCCCCCTACACTCAGGGGCTGATCAACGCCCTGCCGCAGATGGCGACGCCCGGCGCGCGCCTCAATCAGATCCCCGGCAGCATGCCGTCGCTGGACAACCTGCCGAGCGGCTGCGCCTTCCATCCGCGCTGCGGCTTCGTGGCACGCGCCGACGGCTCGACCCGCCACGCCTGCACCGACGAGGTGCCCGACTTCGTGACCTCCGGCAACTGCCGGGTCGCCTGCCACATGGTCGCCGAGATGCTCGATCGCGAGCGCATCCCGGCCGAGGAGATCCGCTGATGAGTTCGACAGCACACGCCACCGCCGCCGAGCCCGCCTCCCCGCTGCTGGAGATTCGCGGCGTGGAGAAGCGCTTCTCGCTCTCCGGCGACTTCCTCGAGCAGCTCAAGTTCAAGGGCGGCAAGCTGGTCCGCGAGCAGAAGTACGTGCACGCCATCAACGGCGTCGACCTGGACATCCAGCGCGGCGAGGCGCTCTGCGTGGTCGGCGAGTCCGGCTGCGGCAAGTCCACCGTGGCGCGCACCGTGATGGGGCTGCTGCACCCGAGTGCCGGCGAGATCCGCTATGACGGTGAGCGCATCGACGATCTCTCCCATCAGGCGCTGATGCCCTATCGCCGCCGCATGCAGATGATCTTCCAGAACCCCTATGCGTCGCTGAACCCGCGCATGACCATCCAGCAGACCCTGGAGGAGCCGATCCGCCTGCACCATCCGGACTGGTCGCCGCAGCGGGTCAAGCAGCAGGTCGCCGAGGTGATGGCATCGGTGGGCATCGCCGCCGACTGGGGCGCGCGCTACGGCCACGAGTTCTCCGGCGGCCAGCGTCAGCGAATCGCCATCGCCCGGGCCCTGGCGGTGGACCCGGAGTTCATCGTCGCCGACGAGCCGATCTCGGCGCTGGACGTGTCGATCCAGGCCCAGGTCCTCAACCTGCTGATGGAGGCCCAGCAGCAGCGCAACCTGACCTACCTCTTCATCACCCACGACCTCGCCGTGGTGGAGCACTTCGGCACCCGGGTGGCGGTGATGTATTTGGGCAGGGTCTGCGAGGTGGCGCCCACGGCGACGCTCTTCGCCCGGCCGCGCCACCCCTACACCCAGGCACTGATGTCGGCCATTCCTCGCCTGGAGGACGACCGGCCGCAGCATATTCGCCTGCAGGGCGAGGTGCCCACGCCGGTCAATCTGCCGTCGGGCTGCGTTTTCCATGGGCGCTGCCCCCACGCCAACGCGCGCTGTCGCAGCGAGATCCCGGAGCTGATCGTCAGCGACGACGGCAGCCAGGTGGCCTGCCACGCCGTGGAGGAAGGGCGCATCGACTGACGCCTGGGGAGGTGTGGCACAATGCCGGGTGAGACACCCGGCTCCTGGCTCGAGGATCGACATGGAACTGCGCTGGCTGGAAGACTTCATCGTCCTGGCCCGGACCCAGCACTTCTCGCGCGCGGCGGAGGAGCAGAACGTCACCCAACCGACCTTCTCGCGACGCATCAAGCTGCTCGAGGAGGGCATGGGCACCACCCTGATCAACCGCCAGACCCTGCCTCTGACGCTGACGCCGGCCG
Source organism: Halomonas saccharevitans (assembly GCF_032333995.1). Taxonomy (NCBI): domain Bacteria; kingdom Pseudomonadati; phylum Pseudomonadota; class Gammaproteobacteria; order Oceanospirillales; family Halomonadaceae; genus Halomonas; species Halomonas saccharevitans. Next base: position 354,167 of record NZ_JAVXUR010000001.1, on the reverse strand, counting down.
GCGAGGAGTTCCTGGCGCTGAGCCTCGAGGTGACGCGCCGGGTCGCCGCGACCCGACTTCGCCTGTCGCAGCTGGCCGAGGAACAGGCCAGCCAGCTGCGCCTGGCCGCGCCCCAGAGCCTGCTGGCGCACTTCCTGCCGGCCTGGCTCTCCAGCTTTACCTCCCCGCCGCCGCTGACGCCCTCGCTGCGGGCCACCGGCTGGCTGGCCAGCGACTTCTTCGAGGCGCTGGCGCGTGACGAGTGCGACCTGGTGCTCACCTACTGGCCGCGGGTCGAGGGGTCGCAGATGCCGGATACCGAGGGCCTCGAGCACCGCTGTCTCGACAGCGAACGGCTGGTGCCGGTGTCGCTGCCCGAAGGCGACGGGCGGCCCCGTTTCGAGCTGGAGACCGGCCCGCGTGCCAGCCTGCCGCTGATCGCCTATCACCCGCGGGGTCTGACGGACATGGCCCTGCGCCGCCATCTCGAGGGGATTCCCGGCGCGCCGAGCTTTCGCGTGCTTCACGAGAGCATCCAGAGCGGCAACATCCGCGAGCTGGTCGGCCTGGGCTATGGGCTGGGCTGGCTGCCCGAACGCGTGGTGCAGGAGAGCCTGGCCGCCGGCACCCTGGTCCGCGCCGGCGACGGACGCTGGGACGTACCGTTGGAGATCCGCCTCTACCGCCGCCAGGGCATCGATCAGGCCGCCGTCGAGGCCCTCTGGGAGGCGCTGGCGACGGACTCCGAGTCGCGCGCATCCTGATACCCTTTGAGCCTGATGCGGCACGCCGCCGACCCTGGCGGCATGCCATCCCCCCTATCCCTTCCTTTTTCTGAATCCCCTGGTGGAGCCCCTCATGGACGAGCCCTGGCATATCGCCGACTTCCGCGCGCCCCCGGGGCTTGGCAATCGTCACGTCCAGACCCTGCTGCCGCGATGCCTGCCGCGACCTGCGGTTAGGTGGGCAGGCGAGATCCTGGCGCTGCCCGATGGCGACTTCGTCGAGCTGGCCTGGGCGCAGCCGGCCCCGTCCGAGACCGATGCGCCCATCCTGGTGCTCTTCCACGGGCTCGAGGGCTCGATCGACTCGCCCTATGCCCGGGAGCTGCTGAATGCCGCCGCCGGACTGGGCTGGCGGGCCGTGCTGATGCATTTTCGCGGCTGCGGCGAACACACGAACCGCCTGCCCCGCGCCTATCACAGCGGCGATACCGCCGATGCCCGCTGGCTGATCGGCCAGCTGTCGCAACGCTATCCCGACGCCATGAAGGTCGCAGTCGGGGTCTCCCTGGGCGGCAACATGCTGGCCAAGCTGGTCGCGGAAGAAGGTAGCCAGGGCCTCGACCTGGCCGGGGCCATCGTCATTAGCGCGCCGCTGGACCTCGCCGCCTGTGCCGACACCCTGAGCCAGGGATTCGCCAGGCTCTACGAACGCCATCTGCTCGCCTCGCTCAAGCAGAAGATGGCCGGCCGCCTGGCGCGCGGCGAACTGCCGCTGGCGCTCGGTCCCCGCGAGCTCGCCTCGCTCGACAGCCTGCGCGGCTATGACGATGCCGTGACCGCCCCGCTGCACGGTTTCGACGGCGCCGCGGACTACTATCGGCGGGCCTCGGCCGGCCCGCTGCTCACGGAGGTGACGCTGCCCATGCTGATGCTGCACGCCGACGATGATCCCTTCATGCCGCCGGCGCTCTTCGCACGCCTCCCCCGGCCGTCGCCCGCGGTGCGGGTGGAGCTCGCCCATCACGGCGGGCACGTCGGCTTCGTCGAGTGGCGCGACGGCCGCCCGGCCTCTTGGCTGGCCAGGCGCGTCGCCCGCCAGCTTACGGCCTGGCAGGCCCCTCGCACGGGCCGCTGACGGCCGCCGATGTCCCTCCCGCCAAGACGCCTGCGACAATAAAGCCCATGACCTTAACCCATGTTGTCGCCGCTTCCCGGGCGCGATCCCTAGTCTGACTGCATGGCGAGGCCCGCGATCGATGTCACCGTGCCGGCCGCCGCCCCGGATTCATCACACGGTTCATCACACAGGGGGGGAGCTCATGGACATCTCGAACCAGTCTCAGGGATCGACCATCCACGCCAGTGACTCCCGGCCAAGCCGGACGCCCATGCTGCCCGCGGAGCTGCGGCAGGCGGTAGACGACCATGAACGCCGGCAGTCGCAACGGTATCGCTGGCGGGCGCTGCGCTTCTTGACCTACCACCCCGGCCTCAGCCAGCTGATGGAGGCCCTGGCCGACGAGAGTCGCGATCGACGCGAGGTGCTGGTCGAGGCGCTGGCGGGGGAGCATCCCGTCGAGTCCCGCCAGGCGCCCACGGCCGGGGATTGCCGGGGGCGGGGTGCGGCGCACTTCTTCATCGTCGACGACGACATCGCGCACCTGGAACTGGGCCTAAGTCTGCTGGAGGAGCGTCGTACGGAGCGCTTCTACACGCGCCTGCTGCGCGACGGAGCGATCCCGGGCCTGGATGCGCTGCTGGGCGACTGCATCGCCCAGTGTCGGGCCCATGGCCGGCTGATCGAGGAGACGCGACAGTCGCTGCCGGCCCGCCACCGCTCGCTTGGCAGCATCGCGCGCAGCCGGCGGCGGCGTCGACGCATCGGCTGAGCTCATCGTCGGGGGCCATTGTCGGGGGCGATGGAACGCGCGGGCATGGGTCATGGTGACATGGCGCTATAGTGAACAGGTGGGGGCAGCGTCGCGCTTGCCATCTTCCCGCCGTCGCCACCACCCATCGAGGTTCGTGAATGTCCACCGCCCCCTTCTTCCAGGCCGCCATGAGCCGCTACTTCGCCCTGCGCGACGACGATTGCCGGCTGCTCGAACAGCTCGAGCGGTGCAGCGTGCCGGTCGGCAAGGATCGGGTGCTGTGGCCGCTCGGCGCGCGGGTTCAGGATCTGTTCATCCTGCAGAGCGGCTGGGCCTGTACCGTTCGCGATACCTGTGCCGGAGAACGCCAGATCATCGAACTGTTGCTGCCGGGCGATATCGTCGGCCTGCGGGAGTTCACCTTCCGCCAGCACGGCAGCGAGGCGCGCATGATCAGCGAGGGCAGCGTCAGCACCTTCACCCACCAGCACATCGTGGATCTCGTGGCGGCCTCCACTTCCCTGGCGATGGCCCTGTTCGCCACGATCGGACGACAGGAGGCGCTGCTCACCGAGCGCATGCTGGTGACCCTCCACCGCTCGGCCCGGGTACAGGTCAGCCATTTCGTGCTGGAGACCTATCTGCGCCTGAGCAAGCTCCAGTCCGTCGACCCCGGCCACATGCCCTTCCCCGTCTCCCAGCGCCTGCTGGGACAGATCCTCGGGCTCTCGCCGGTGCATATCAATCGCACCCTGACGGCGCTGGAGCGTGACGGGGTGCTCGAGAAGCACCGCGCGCACATCGTCATTCACGATCCCGCTCGCCTGCGCGCCGAGGCGGATTTCGACGACGACTACCTGAGCGACCGTGTGGACGGCCTCAGCACCCGCCTCACGGAGCTGAGAGAGGGCGCCGCGTCCTCCGGTGTCAGCCGATCGGGCAGCTGACGCCGGTGCCCTTCAGGCCGCAGTAGCCGCCGGGGTGCTTCTCCAGATACTGCTGGTGGTACTCCTCGGCGAAGTAGAAGGCCGTGAGCGGCTCGACCTCGGTGGTGATGGGGCCCTTGCCGCGTTGCGACAGCGCCTCGCCGTAGGCCTCGCGACTCTGCTCGGCGGCCTTCTGCTGCTCGTCGGTGGTGGTCAGGATGATCGACCGGTACTGGGTGCCGATGTCGTTGCCCTGGCGGTTGCCCTGGGTCGGGTCGTGCGCCTCCCAGAACACGCGCAGCAGCGTCTCCAGATCGACCACGCGCGGGTCGAAGACCACCCGCACCACCTCCGCATGGCCGGTTCGGCCGCTGCAGGTCTCCTCGTAGGTGGGATTCGGGGTCACGCCGCCGGCATAGCCCACGGCGGTGACGTGCACCCCGGGCAGCTGCCAGAACAGCCGCTCGGCGCCCCAGAAACAGCCTAGGCCCAGCACGATCTCCTGCATCCCCTCGGGCCAGGGCGGCCGCATGGCGTGGCCATTGACCAGGTGGGTGGCGCTGATCGGCAGCGGCGTCTCGCGCCCGGCGGGCGCATGGACGGGATGGAGTGGCATGCGGTTCGCTCCTTGTCGTTGGTCGCCCGCCGCCCCCGACAAGTCGAGGGAGCGGGCGCAGTGGCTCGTCTGAGGGGCGGGCCGATCACGGCGACGGCGGATCACCCGGCAGGCTGAAGGTATAGATCATGTCTACCGCCTGCGCAGCGCCAGACACCGCCTCGAGGTAGAGGTTACGCCACAGCTTGTAGCGCAGGGACAGCTCGGCGATGGGCGAGAACACCCCGACGCCATAGCCGATGCTCAGCCGGTCGGTCAGGTTACCGCTGACCACCACCTGGCTCTCCTCTCCGGTGCCGGCGGACGAGAGACTGAGATCCTCGATGCCGAAGGCCTCGCCGACGGCCCCCACGGCGTTACCGGTCTGGCCGATCGTCAGGCCGATCAGCGCCGAGGTCAGGGCGCCGTCGGTCCCGCCGCTGCTGTCGGGCGCGCGCCCGCGCAGCAGGTAGGAGAGCGCCCTGCCCTCGTTCATCTCCGGCTCCGAGAAGATCTCCAGGCTCGGCGCCGACGCCTCGCCGCTCACCCGGAGTCCGGCGATCACGTCGTCCTCGGTGGCGGCCGGGTTGCGAATCGCCTCGAAGTCGAGCCGCGGCTGCCCCGGCGGGCCGCTGAAGAAGATGATCCCCTCGCGGATGACCAGGTCCTGACCGTAGGCCTTGAAGCGGCCGTCGACCAGGCTGACATCACCGAACAGCTGGACCGGGCCGCTCTGCTGGCGCACCTCGAGGTTGCCCACGAGCTCCGACTCCAGGCCATAGGCCTCGAGCTGCATGTCCGGGCCCAGTGACAGGGTGATCTGGATATCGGTGGCCATGCCGGCCTCGGCCATGGCCTCGGCGGTAGATTCGCCAGGTTGGCGTTGCGCCCTGGCCTTTGCCTCGGCTTCGGCGGCACGGCGATCGTCTTCCTCGGTGATGATCACCTCGTCGGGGCTTGGCGCCTGCGCCGACTCGGGCACCTCGCCCACCTGGAGCCTCGCCCAGGGTATCTTGACCGTGCCGCGCACCCGGAGTCGCTCGGGGTCGGCGCGCACGCGCAGGTCCGGGGCCAGGCGCAGGCGACCGAAGCTTGGCAGGATCGCCAGCAGGGGGTCATCGACGGCGTTCAGATCGATCGCCGCCTGCCATCCGCCGTCGGCCGGCCACTGGGCGTTGCCATCGATGGTGAGGCGGCCCTCCTCTGCGGCCAGGAAGCCGTCGAGATCGGCCCGGTCGCCGGCCAGGTCGATGGTGAGCTCGCCGTCCCGCACCTCCAGGGGCAGGTCCAGGCCACCGGCCTGGAGCCCGGTTAGGGCGAGCCGGCCGTCCAGCCGCGGGGCCTCCTGGTTGCCGGCGATGCGGATATCGCCGTCCAGGCCGCCCTCGAGGGTCTCCAGGCCGGCGACCAGCGGGCGATACGGCGCCAGGCGCAGGTCGTCGACGCGCAGCTGTCCGTCCAGGGCGCCGTCGCCCAGCGGGTCGATGATGCCCAGCGCCAGGCGCAGCTCCCCGGTGTCGGCCAGGCCCACGACCAGTTCGAGATCCGCCCGCGCTTCGCTGGCCTCCACCACCACGCTCAGGCTGGTGCCGGGCACCGCCCAGGGCTGGCCATAGGCGTCCTCGCCGGTCACCTCGGCGCGGCTGTCGAGGTCGGCGTCGAGCCGCCAGCGTTCTCCCCCGCCCGACCAGCCGGCGGAGAGGGTGCCGGCGCTCTCGCCGCCGATGCGCCATCCGGGCGGCATCACGCTGTCGACCATATCCATCGGCAGGTCGCGGATCTCGAGGGCGGCGCGCCCGGCCTCGGCCGAGGCCTCGAGCGGCTCGACCAGGCAGACGTCCCCGCCCTGGCGTCGGCTCAGGCAGAACGGCGCTACCCGGGCCGAGCCCTCGGGCAGATTGGCCTCGAAGGTCAGCGCCTCGGCCAGGCGGATATCGCCGAACTCGCTGTCGAGCTCCAGCGGCGCCAGGTTGCCCCGGTAGCGCTCGCGGGCGGCGTCCAGGCCACCCTCGAGGGTCAGGGCCAGGCGCGAGACAGGCAGGCCCTCACCGCCGTCCATGGCCAGGCGCAGTCGATGCGATGTCTGCCGTCCCTCGAGGTCCAGCGTCAGCGCGCTGATCCGCTGGCCGCCGGTGGCGATATCACGGACGTCCAGGGTCACGGCGAGTTCGGGATCGTCGAGACCGGCGACGCTGGCTTCCAGATCCAGGCGCGACAGCCGGTTCTCGTTGAAGGCCAACTCGCGCCCGGCCAGGTCGAGATCGAGCCGTGGGGCCTCGAGGCTGCCCTGGGCGATGAATTCGCCGTTCAGGACGCCCTCGAGCCCGGGATAGAGGCTTTGGAGTGCCGGCAGGCTGAGCTCGCCGCCCAGGTCCAGCGATGACGGGCTGATCGACCCCGCGGCGCTGACCCGATTGCTGCCCTGGCGAAAGTCGAGGGTCTCGAGCTCCCAGCGCATCTCGCTGTCGCCGGCGAGCACCGCCTCGAGGGAGAGCGGCCGATCGTCCAACACGCCCTGGACGTCCAGGGACGGGACCTCGACTCGCCAGCCGTCGTCGTCCTGGGTGAAGCTCACCTCGGCGCCGCCGCCCAGCCGGCCCTCGAGCCCCTCGACAACGTTGCCGGGATTGATCCCGTCCAGGGAGAGTGTGGCCGTGGCGGCAAGGCCCTCCGCCCAGTCGACCCGGCCACGGCTGACGATCACGCCGCCCTGCTGATTGATGGTCAGCGGCGACCAGTCGAAGTGGTTCAGGCTGCCGCTGCCAATGAGCGAGAGATCGGTGGGCGGCAGCGTCGGCCCCGCGGCGGACAGGGAGAGTTCGGCCCGATAGTCGACCAGGCTGCCGGCCAACCGCAGCGAGAGATCCTCGGCCCGCCACGGCTCTGCCGGCGCCTCGGACGAGGTGTCGCCCTCTTGCGCCTGTGTCTGCGCCTCGGCGGGCGCGTCTTGCCCCTGGGCCTCGGCGGGCAGCGGCCACTGCAGGGCCTCGCTTTCAAGCGAGGCCTCGAAGGGCAGCGTGGGGTCGAGGGCGTCGAGTCGGGCCGTCAGCCGCGCCTCGACCGGGCCCTGCAGGGCCAGGTCGACCTCGAGCTCGGCCAGGCTGCCGGCGATGTCGAGCTCGATGCGCTCTCCCGCCACCGCCGGCATGCGCTCCGGCAGGTAGAGGTCGGCCCCTAGGCGTGCCCGGAGGGGATAGTCGTCACGCAACTCCAGTCTTGCCGTCAGCTCGGCATCGGCATCGGGGCTCGCGATCGTCAGAGGATCGATCGCGATCTCGTGGTCCCGGGCGCTCAGGCGCAGCAGCAGGCGTTCCACGCCGGCCTCGACGGCGCCCCCCACGGCAAAGTCCTCGACGAGCAGTTCCGGCACCTCCACCGCCAGGGGCAGCGTCACCTCGGGCAGCACGCGGCGCGGCTGCTCCGCAAGTGGCAGGCCGGCCACGCCCTTCAGCTCGGCGGCGGCCTCGTCGGGCAGCGGTGAAGTTACGGCGGTGGCGGCGTCGATGGCCTGGGCGGTGAGCCTCGGCGCCTCGTGCTCGGCCTCGCTGAGGGCGAGACGCGTGCCCGCCGAGAGCGGCAGGGTCAGCCGGGTGCCGGCGAGCCGCGTGGGCAGCAGGGTCAGGGTGCTCTGCTCGGCGCGCAGCGCACTGGTGAAGGACGCCCAGGCGAGCCGCGTGCCGTCGGCGAGCCGCAGGTCCACATCGTTAAGCGACAGCTCGCGCAGCTCGAACGCAAACGGCAGCTGGATCTGGCCGAGCGGTTCGCCGTCAGGGGCGGGCTCCTCGTGGGGCTCCGGTGCGGCGGGCGCCGTCTCGGCCAGGCGAATGTCGGCGCCCTCCAGGGCGAGGCGCTCGATGCACAGCCGCCCCCTGAGCAGGCAGTCCTCGGACCAGGCCAGCTCCAGCCGCGACAGGGCGACCCGCGCCGGGCCCGCCTCCAGGCGCAGGTCCTCGAGCACCAGGCGATCCAGCGGCGCCCCCTCATGGCCGCCCAGCTCATAGAAGCCGCGCTTGGCGCCCTGCTCGAGCAGCACGCCGGTGCCCCAGGGCGACAGGGCCAACCCCAGCAGCAGCAGCACGAGGCCTATCAGCCACAGGGGCAGCAGGATCAGCAGGCGGGCCAGGGCCCAGGTCACGGCGCGCTTTCTCAAGATGTTGGCTCTCAGAATTCCGGTCCGATGGAGAAGTGGATGCGAAAGGTATCCTCGATATCGAAGGGGTGCGCGACGTCGAAACGGATGGGGCCGACCGGCGAGATCCAGCGCACGCCGAGGCCCGCCCCGGTCTTCAGCTCGCTCGGCCACCAGTCGTTGAACGCATCGCCGGTGTCGACGAAGGTCGCCAGCCACCACTTGCCGGCGACGCGACGCTGGGCCTCAAGGCCCAGGGTCAGCAGCTGCTCGCCGCCGATCAGGTCGCCGTCGCTGTCCTCGGGGGCGATGCTCTCGTAGGAGTAGCCGCGCACGCTGCGATCACCGCCGGTGAAGAAGCGCAGGGACGGCGGGATGTCCGCGAAGTCATCGGTGGTGATGCTGCCGAACCCGACCCGGCCGACGAAACGATTGTCATCGCCCAGCATGCGGATCCATTCGCTGTCGCCGGTGATCCGCAGGAACTCCGCCGCCGACCCCCAGGCCTCGTTGGAGTACTCGAACGCCAGGAGCTGGCGATCCCCCCAGGTGGGGAAGGCGGGATTGCGCGTGCGCGTCCGCGTCCAGCTAATGCCGGGATAGAGCAGCAGGACCTGGTTGGAGACGCCGGCCTGGGTGAAGTCCTCGTAGGTGCCCCGCAGGTAGAGCGACTGTTCCCAGTCGTTGTCGAATTTCCAGCGCCGGGCGATCTCCACGGTGCTCTCGAGGGTGCGGGTGTCCTCGCTGTCCTTGTTGCGCAGCCCGTACTGGAGGCGATAGCTGTCTCGCAGGGGATTCTCGAGGGGCATCGTATAGAGTCCCGAAAATCGCTGCTCCGGGCCCGAGATATAGAGGTCGTGGTCGAGGCCGTGACCATAGCGATTGACCCAGGGCTGATCCCAGGAGAGGCGGATACGGGGGCCCACGTCGGTGGCATAGCCCAGGCCGACCTCGAACTGGTGGCGGTCCGCCGGCGTCACCGTGACATCGATCGGCGCCTCGGCGGGACGCTGAAGGGTGCTGGCCGCGACCAGCGCCTCGGCCTCGAGACGCGCCGCGGGGGGCGTCGGCTCGCGGCCCACCAGGTCGAGCGCCTGCCACCAGCCCGCCTCGGAGGCCGGTAGTGCCAGGCGCTCCAGCTCGCGATCGAGGCGCGGGCGAACGCTCAGCGAGGCAAACCACTCGGTCTGGCCCAGGCGCTCGTTGAGCCTGGCCACCTGGCTTGCCAGGTAGGGATCCCCGCGTTCGAAGGTCGCCAGGTTCTTGAGTCGCTCGGTCTCGATGTGATGGCCCTGAAACGTCACGTCGCCAAAGCGATAGCGTGGGCCGCTGTCCAGTGCCAGGTAGAGCCGGGCACTCCGGGCATAGGGTCTCACTTCCATGCGCCGGTCGGTGAAAGACCAGTCGAAGTAGCCGCGCTGCAGGGCCAGGTTGGCCAGGGTGCTGCGCAGGCTGTCGAAGGGCGCGTGGCGCAGCCGATCCCCGTGGGAGACGGGGAAGTCGTCGATGGCTTCCACGAAGGGGCGATCGTCGGCGGCGTCTCCGGTCACCGAGAGCTCGAGGACCTCGATGCGCACCGGCGCGCCGGGGTCGATGACGAGGGTCACCTCCTCGGGTGCCTCGGGGTCGTCAAAGCGCGTGCGGATATTGGGCGAATAGTAGCCGTAGACCCTGAGGGCCTCGCTGCTGCGCCGCAGTACCTCGCTCTTCAGGCGCTCGGGGCTGTACTGCTCGGCCTCGAGTTCATCGAGATAGAGGCGCACGTTTTCGGCCAGCTCGTCCTCGATGCCCTCGACCGTTGCCTCTAGGGCCTGGGCGCCGGGCGCCAGGCCGAGACACAGCGTCGCCGCCGAGAGGCGAGTCCACACGCGATTATCCATGAGCATCGATCCCTGACCGGGGGATGTCACTGGCGCAGGGCCTCGAGTTGGGCGCTCAGGGCGAGCTGTGACTGGCGCAGCTCGCGCAGCCCGGATGCCATCTCTTGAAGCCCGCTGTCCAGCGCTTCCATTCGTTGGCGAACATCATCGCGTGATCCGGTCACGGCTTCAACTTGGCCGTCGATTTGCGTCAGCTGTGTTTCCAGGTTCTCCATCCGCCCCTGGAGCGCCTGCACCCCGTTGGCCAGGGTCTGGCGACGCGCGGCCTGAGTCTCGCGAGCCTGCTCGAGGGTCGCCAGCCGCTCGCTCAGCGCGGCGCGGCCCTCCTCGCCGGCACGCTCCAGGGCGTCCAGGGAGGTGCGGGTCGCGGCCAGGGTGGCGTCGCGGGTCGCGGCCTGCTCCGCCAGCGAGGCGAGGCGAGCCTGTTGGCGCTCCAGGCGCTCCTCGAGGGACGCCATCTGCTGCGCTCGCTCGGCCTCACGTTCGGTCTCGAGGTCGGTCTTGAGCTCGGTCTCGAGTTCCGCCAGGCGACGGTCGAGGACCGCGTCGACCTCGGCCTCCAGGTTGGAAAGCTCGTCCAGGCGCGACTGCAGCGTGGTGAGCGCCTCCCCCCTGCCCTGCTCGGCATCGAATCGCGCATGCACGTTGGAGAGCTCGCCGCTGACGCGGGAAAGCTCGGCCTGCAGGCGAGCGCGCTCCTGCCAGCCGGCCCAGGCCAGGGCCGCGCCGGCGGCGAGCAGCAGGAGGATCAGCAGCCACAGCGGCCAGACTCGCGGGGAAGCCGGATGGCGGGCTCGCGGCGCCGACAGGCTGGCATCCGGGTCCGGCACGATCGGCCGGGGGTGCCGGCGGTCATCCGGGTGCTCTGCCATGACGAACTCCTTCTCTCGGGGTGGTTGGCCGGGGTCGCCGGACCTAGGGCACGCAATTGGCGCCCCCCGGGCCGGGTGCTATGATGCCGCGACAGCACCGACACATCGTCCTGATAGTGTAAGGTTTTTTGTCATCGGAACGCACGGTCCCCGGTCAACATCGACGGGGGAGCCTTGAATCCCGGCGTCCCGATGCCCACCATGGGGTGCTGTAACGACACCGCTGACGACAAGGAGAGACTCGATGGCATTTGAACTGCCCGCACTGCCGTACGACAAGAACGCTCTGGAACCGCACATCTCGGCCGAGACCCTCGAGTATCACTACGGCAAGCATCATCAGACCTACGTGAACAAGCTCAACGAGCTGACCGACGGGACCGCCGAGGCGGACAAGTCCCTGGAGGAGATCATTCGGTCTTCCTCCGGCGGCCTGTTCAACCAGGCGGCGCAGGTCTGGAACCACACCTTCTACTGGCACTGCCTCTCTCCCAACGGCGGCGGCGAGCCGACCGGTGCACTGGCCGAGGCCATCAACGCCAAGTTCGGCTCCTTCGAGAAGTTCAAGGAGACCTTCAACGCCCAGGCGGCCGGCAACTTCGGTTCCGGCTGGACGTGGCTGATCAAGACCGATGACGGCGGCGTCGACATCGTCAACACCAGCAACGCCGACACCCCCATCGCCCATGGCCAGACGCCGCTGCTGACCATCGACGTGTGGGAGCACGCCTACTACATCGACTACCGCAACGCGCGTCCGAAGTACCTTGAGAACGTCTGGAGCGTCCTCAACTGGGATTTCGTCTCCCAGAACTTCGCGTAAGTGCATCTCGGTCAAGCCGTCTCGACGAGACGGCTTGGAAGAAGGCCTCCTCGCCATGGTCGAGGGGGTTCTTTTTTTGGTGCCTCTCCGATGTGTTAGGCAGGTCAAGGGGTAAGGCATGCAGACAACGGGTGAGCCGATGCACCACATGATGAACGCCGTGATGACTACCGACACCGGCGGCTACGACAAGCTCGACTTTTGCGAGGTTCCGGTGCCGACGCCCGGCCAGGGTGAGGTGTTGATCAAGGTGCTGGCGGCAGGCATCAACAACACCGAAATCAACACTCGGCTGGGCTGGTATTCTTCCGCCGTCACGGACTCCACCGAGTCCATGGCCGACAACGATGCCGATGAAACGCTCAGTGACGGCGGGTGGAATGGGCAAAGCCCGTTTCCTTTCATCCAGGGCACCGACTGCTGTGGCATCGTGGTGAAGACGGGGCTTGATGCCGATCCCGGGATGCTCGACAAGCGCGTGCTGGTGCGCTCCTGCATCCGCACGCACGGGTTCGAGCAGTGGGATAATCACTGGATGGGCTCGGACTTCGACGGGGCCTTTGCCCAATACGTGAAGGTCCCTGCCAGCGAGGTGTTCGCGGTCGACTGCGACTGGACGGATGCCGAACTGGGCACCCTCCCCTGTGCCTATGGCACGTCGGAAAACATGCTGGTCCGGGCCGGCCTTTCCCGGGGCGAGACGGTGCTGGTCACCGGTGCCTCGGGTGGGGTGGGCTCGGCGACCGTGCAACTGGCCAAGCGTCGCGGGGCCCGGGTGATTGCCGTTGCCGACGCTACCAAGCATGAGCGTCTGAGGGACATCGGTGCCGACCGGCTCTTTGACCGTCACGACGACCTGCTGGCCGCGCTCGGGCCGGAATCCGTCGACCTGGTGGTGGACAACGTGGCGGGCGAGCATTTCCCCGTCATGCTGACATTGCTCAGGCGAGGGGCGCGTCTGGTGACCTCCGGCGCGATTGCAGGCCCCGTGGTGTCGCTGGACCTGCGCGAGCTTTACCTCAAGGACGTGCGCCTGATCGGCACGACGGCCTGGGAGGAAGAGGTATTCCCGAACCTCGTGCATTACGTCGAGCACAACGAGATTCGACCGCTTCTGGCCGGAACCTTTGCCTTGAGGGATATCGTGGCCGCCCAGCAGGAATTCCTGACCAAGCGGCATGTCGGCAAGTTCGTGCTGCTTCCCTGGCAGGAGTGATAGCGACGGAACCCGGCAGGAAGAGGGCCCCGCCACTGGCGGGGCCCTCACTTTGTCCCGGCGAATCAGGGGTCGGCACGCCGGCCGATTCCCCTGTAGTGCAGGCCACAGGCCGCGACATGGGCCGGATCATAGATGTTGCGACCATCGAGTAGCAGCTTCTCGCCAAGCAGGTCGGTGAGCCGCGGCCAGTCGGGGTTCCAGTAGGCCTTCCACTCGGTGACCAGCATCAGCGCATCGGCGCCCTCGCAGGCCGTCAGCGGGTCCTCCTCGAACACCTCGAGCAGCGGATGCTCGCCGACCTCGGCGAGCACCGCCGGAATCGCCGCGGGATCGTGCAGGCGCACCTTGACGCCCTGAGCCCAGAGGGCGCGCAGCAGCGTCAGCACCGGCGCCTGGTCGATGCGCGCCGTGCCGGGCTTGAAGGCCGCCCCCCAGATCGCCACGCTGCGCCCGCCGAGGCGGCCGTGGAAGTGCGACCACAGCTTGCGAAACAGCGTCTCCTTCTTGTGCTCGTTGATGTCGAGCACCTGATCGAGCAGCGCCGAATGACGCCCGCTCGCCGACTGGACATGAGCCAGGCGCATCAAGTCGCGGGAGAAATTGGGGCCGCCGAAGCCACAGCCGGGATACAGATATTCGTAGCCGATGCGCGAATCGGCGCCCATGCCCTGGCGCACGTGCTCCACGTCCACGCCCAGGCTGTCGGCGAGCCCGGCGATCTCGTTCATATAGCTGATGCGGGTGGCGAGCATGCCGTTGATGGCGAGCTTGGTGAGCTCCGCGGCGCGCCGCGGCATGCGCTGGATCACCTCGCGCCGACGGTTGAAGGCGCGCAGCAGTTCTCGCACCTGGCGTCCCGCCCGATCATCGTCGCAGCCGAGCAGCCAGCGCGAGGGCCGAGTGAAGGTCTCCCAGGCACGCCCCTCCTCGAGCAGGTCGGCCAGCGCTACCGCTCGGCAGCCGGCCAGGCGCGCTTCCAGCTGCTCGGTCTCGCCGACCGGGAAGGTGGAGTTGTTGATCAGCACGGCCCCGGGGCAGAGGCTCGCCATCCGTCGCTCGACGCACTCGGCGGCGTCCCGGCGCTGATCGGGAGAGACGGCGAGCCACATCACGTCGAACGGCTCGTCGTCGACGTCATGGTCATCCTGGGACAGTATCCGCAGGCTGCCGTGGGTCATGCCTTCCTCGAGTCGGCCCATCAGCTCGGGCTCGCCCGACAGCCAGCGGCTTTGTGACAGAGTCGGCCAGTCGGCCGAGGCATGGGGCAGCCAGGCCACGCGGTGGCCCACCCAGGAGAGCGCGGCCGCCGCGGTGGCCGCGGCCAGCTCGCTGCCGTGGATCAGTACCCGCATCGGTTCACTCCCCGTCCGCGTAGCGCGAGAGCAGCTCGCAGAAACCCTTCCCGTAGCGGGGATGGCGACGGCCATAGGCGAGAATCGCCTCCAGATACCCAAGCTGATGGCCGCAGTCGTAGGTCTTGCCCTGCATGCGGAAGGCGTCGACGCCTTCCTCGCGGCGCAGGGTCTCGATGGCGTCGGTCAACTGGATCTCGTTGCCGGCGCCGGGCGGCGTGTCGGCGAGCAGCGGGAAGATGCGCCCGGGCAGCACGTAGCGCCCGATCACCGCGAGATCGGAGGGTGCCTCGTCCACCGGCGGCTTCTCGACCACCCCCGCGATCGGCCGCGACTCGCCAGGCCCCGGCAGCTCGCCGCCGGTATCGACGATGCCGTACTTGTGGACCAGCTCGTGGGGCACCTCCTCGACCATCAGCTGGCTGTGCCCGGTGGCCTCGAAGGAGGCGATCATGCCGGCCAGGTCGTTGCGCGCCAGGCCCTCGCCGTCCACCAGCACGTCGGGCAGCAGCACCGCGAAGGGCTCGTCATCGCCCACCACCGGGCGGGCGCAGAGCACGGCGTGGCCGAGGCCCAGCGGCTCGGGCTGGCGCACGCTGATGATATTGACGTCGGCGGGCACGATGGAGCGCAGCTCCTCGAGCAGCTCGGTCTTGCCCTTGGCCTCGAGGCTCGCCTCGAGCTCGAAGTGCTTGTCGAAGTGGTTCTCGATGGCGCTCTTGGTGCCATGGGTGACCAGCACGATATCGCGAATACCCGCGGCCACCGCTTCCTGGACGACATACTGGATCACCGGTCGGTCGACGATGGTGATCATCTCCTTGGGAATGGCCTTGGAGGCCGGGAGGCAGCGCGTGCCGAATCCGGCAACGGGAAGAACGGCCTTGTGGATCATGGTGCGGTCCCTGTCACGGTTGGGGGGTGGCTCGCCGGAAAGCTTGGGAATGCCCTCCGGGGAGCGGGTACAATAGGGCATGATACCGAACCCAGGCCGGCCTGACAGCGTGTCGGGTGGGCGATACCAGGGAGAGAGCAGATGAGTGCAAGCCACCCGCAAGCGGGCAACGTCGATCAGGCAGAGATCGCCAAGTTCGAGGCCCTGGCCGACCGCTGGTGGGATCCGCACGGCGAGTTCAAGCCGCTCCACGATATCAATCCCCTGCGGCTGGACTTCATCGATGCCCGGTCGGGGCTGGCCGGACGGCGCGTGCTGGACGTCGGCTGCGGCGGCGGCATCCTCGCCGAGGCCATGGCCCACAGGGGCGCCGAGGTCACCGGCATCGATTTGGGCGAGGCGCCGCTGGCCGTGGCTCGCCTGCATGCCCGGGATCAGGGCGTCAGCGTCGACTACCGCCATGTCAGCGCCGAGGCGATGGCAGAGGCACACCCCGGCGAGTTCGAGGTGGTCACCTGCCTGGAGATGCTCGAGCACGTGCCCGACCCGGCCTCGGTGGTACGCGCCTGCGCGTCCCTGGTGAAGCCCGGCGGCCAGGTGTTCTTCTCGACCCTGAATCGCACGCCCAAGGCCTATGCCCTGGCGGTGGTCGGCGCCGAGTACTTGATGCGCATGCTGCCTCGCGGCACCCATGACTACAGCCGCTTCATCCGCCCGTCGGAGCTGGCCGGCTGGTGCCGCGAGGCGGGCCTGGCGGTGCGCGAGCAGAACGGCCTGGTCTACCATCCGCTCACCCGCCAATTCTCCCTCTCGGAGCGCGATGTCTCGGTCAATTACCTGATGCACTGTCGCCGGGAGGTGAGCTGATGCCTCCGTCGCGGCCCGAGGCCCTGCTCTTCGACCTGGACGGTACCCTGGTGGATACCGCGCCGGACCTGGCGCGGGCCACCAATGCCCTGCGCGACCATCACGGCCTGCCCGCCCTGCCCTATGCGCTGATCCGCGCCCAGGTCTCCAACGGCGGCAGCGCCCTGGTGACCCTGGCGCTGGGCCTCGAGAAGCAGGCCCCGGGCCATGACGCGGCTCGTACCTTCCTGCTCGAGGCCTACGGCCAGTCGGTGGCCGAGGAGAGCCGCGTCTTTCCGCCGCTGGATCGACTGCTGGACGTCTGGAGCGCAAATGAGGGACGCTGGGGCATCGTCACCAACAAGCCCCGCGCCTACGCCGCTCCCCTGGTCGAGGCTCTCGGGCTCGCGCCCGGGGTGCTGCTCTGCGCCGACGACCTGCCGGTCAAGAAGCCCGATCCCGCACCGCTGCACGAGGCGGCGCGACGCCTGAGCGCGCCCCCAGCGGACTGCTGGTACATCGGCGATCACCTGCGCGACATGCAGGCGGCTCGAGCGGCGGGCATGGCCGCCGTGGCGGTGGGCTACGGCTATATCGAGGAAGAGGACGACTATCGCCGCTGGCCGGCCGATCTCTGGTTCGAGACCGCCGAGGCGCTGGTCGCCGCGTTGCTGGAGGGAGAGCCAGAAGGCTAGCACGACCCACGCTCCCCAGAAGCCATGAAGCCCTCATGCCGTTCAAGGCGTGAGGGCTTCTTTATGCCGCCTCGCTGTTCAGACCCTGCCGTTAGGGTGGCCCCCTCAGGAACCCTTGGGCGGCTGGGCGTCGAACGGCTCGCCGTTGTGACCCCGGCTCTCAGGGCCCATCAGCCACAGATAGGTAGGCATGATCGCCTCGGGGGTGCGCAGGGCCTGGGCGTCCTCGCCAGGATAGGCGGCCTTGCGCATGGCGGTGCGCGTGGCGCCGGGATTGAGGCTGTTGACGCGCAGCGTGCCCAGGTGCTCGACCTCGTCGGCCAGCACCTGGACGAAGCCCTCGGTGGCGAACTTGGAGACCGAGTAGGCGCCCCAGTAGGCGCGGCCGCGACGCCCCACGCTCGAGGAGGTGAACACCACCGAGGCGTCCGGTGAGCTCTTGAGCAGCGGCAAGAGCGCCTGGGTCATCCAGACCGGTCCGTTGATGTTGACCTGCATCACCTGTTCCCAGAGCTCGGGATTGTACTGCTCGAAGGGGGTGATGCGGCCGAGCATGCCGGCGTTGTGCAGGATGCCATCCAGGCGACCGAACTCCTTGTCCAGGGTCTCGGCCATGTCGTGGTAGTCCTTGAGCACGGCGCCCTCGAGATTGAGGGGGAAAATCGCCGGCTGGGGGCCGCCGGCGGCCTCGATCTCGTCGTAGACCTTCTCGAGCTTGGCGATGGTACGCCCGAGCAGGATCACGGTGGCGCCGTGACCGGCAAAGGCCAGCGCCGCGGCGCGACCGATGCCGTCGCCGGCCCCGGTGACCAGGATGATGCGGCCGTCAAGCAGGTCGGCCGCGGGCTGGTAGTCGATCTTGCAGGTCATTTCGGTTCCTCGATCCTCAGTTGCCCGCCTGGCGCAGGAAGTCATCGGCCAGTCCGGCGGCGCTGCTGTCGGGATGCTCCTCGCGCACCCGCTCGAGCAGGGCTCGACTCTCTTCCGGTTGTCCGCGGCGCGCCTCGAGAAGGCCCAGCTTGTAGAGCGCGTCCGGCACCTTGCTGCTCTCCGGGAAGTCATCGAGGACGCGCTGGAAGGCCGTCTCGGCCTCCTCGAGGTTGGACTCGGCCGAGTGCAGCTCGCCCAGCCAGTAGTAGGCGTTGGCGGTCAGGCGGCTGTCGGGATGCTGGCCGACGAAGGCCTCGAAGGCGGCAATCGCCTCGCCGAACTCGCGGGCCTGGACGTGCGCGAAGGCGGCCTGATAGGCCTGCTGGGTATCGGCATCGTCGCCGCTCGGCGAAGGGCTCTTGGCCACCTCGCGGGCGCTCTGCTCGTCCACGGGCGCCGTGGCCTGATCGACGCCGCTGCCTGCCGCCATCAGGCGATCCTCGATGTCCAGGTACTGCTGGCGAGTCTGGCGGCGCAGCTGTTCAAGCTGATGGCGAAGCTCCTCCACCTGCCCGCGCAGCTGGCGGATTTCTTCCTGGTGCTTCTGCACCTGGTTGAAGATCACCAGGCTGCCCCCGGCCTCCTCGCGCGTCGCCGTCTGGCTGTAGAAGCCCCCTCCCCGGTTGCTCTCGGTGAGGTCCTCGACCACCGGCTGCTGCGCCAGAACCGGCGCCGCGACGGTCAGCGGGAGCACCAGGGCTCCCGCGCCGCACAGTCTCTTCAGACCGTGTCTCATGACGTTCTCCCTCGTCGTGTGGGCCCGGCTCAGTAGGCGAAGACCACCCGACGGTTCTGGGCGTAGGCTTGCTCGTTGGCGCCGCGCGCGGCCGGCCGCTCCTCGCCGTAGCTGACCACCTCGACCTGGGAGGGGGAGACGCCCTGCACGTTGAGGTAGCGCTCGACGGAGCCGGCACGGCGCTCGCCCAGCGCCAGGTTGTACTCGCGGGTACCGCGCTCGTCGGTGTGGCCCTGCAGGATCACGGTGGCGCTGGGGTTGGCGCGCAGGAAGCGTGCGTGGGCGGTCAGCACCGGCTCGAACTCGCTGCGGATGGTGTCGCTGTCGTACTCGAAGTAGATGGTGCGGGTCGCCGGGATACGGCCGTCCGCGTCGGTCATCTGACCGGCCCGGTCGCCGTTGACGCCGCGACCATCGGTGGTACCGGTGGTGACGCCGCCGCGGTCGCCGCCGGCGAGGCCGCCGTCCATGTCGCCGTCCTGGCTGCCGCCCGTGCTGGAACAACCGGCCACGACGGCCAGGGAAAGAGCGATGGCCAGGGTTCTGGCGTGGGACTTGAGCTGCATCGTGAAACTCCTTTTGGGGACATCAGTTCAGAAACGGGGACCACGCGGGTTCGCGGACATCACCCTGTGCTGCCGGCAGCCGGAAGGAGGCGCGTCCGTCGGCGGACACGCCGCCCAGCACGCCGTTGCCGCCCTGCTGGGTGGCGAAGATTACCATGGTGCCGTTGGGCGCGACACTGGGTGATTCGTCCTGCCGCGAGTCGGTCAGTGCCACCAGGCGGCCGCTCTCCAGGTCCTGGCGAGCGACCTGATAGCCGTTGCTGCCGCGGTGGATCAAAAAGATCGCCTCGCCGTCCGGGGCGAAGCGGGCCCGGGCGTTGTAGCTGCCGGTGAAGGTGATGCGCTCGGCCTTGCCGCCGCCGAGCTCGAGGCGATAGATCTGGGGGCCACCGCTGCGATCCGAGGTGAACACCAGGCTCCGGCCATCCGGCGACCAGGCGGGCTCGGTCTCGATGCTGGAGTCGGTGGTGATCCGCTCGATATTGCGCGAGCCGATGTCCATCACGTAGATGTCGGGCTGGCCGTCCTTGGAGAGCGACATCGCCAGGCGCCGGCCGTCGGGGGACCAGGTCGGGGCGCTGTTCAGGCCCTCGAAGGAGGTGGCCCGCACGCGCTGGCCGGAGGCGATGTCCTGGAGGTAGATGGCCGGGCGTCCGGTCTCGAAGGAGACGTAGGCCAGCTTGCCGGCGTCCGGGGACCAGGCCGGCGACATGATCGGCTCGTCGGAGGCCAGGATCTGCTGGCTGTTGCGGCCGTCGGCGTCGGCCACGTGCAGTGCATACTGGGTGCGATCGCCCAGGCCCGTGGAGGTCACGTAGGCGATGCGGGTCGAGAAGGCACCGCGAATGTCGGTGATCTCCTCGAAGATCTGGTCGCTGATGTAGTGGGCAGCGTCGCGAAGCCCCTGGCGCCCGGCGGTCACGGTCTCGCCGAGCATCCGACTGCCGCCGCTGACGTCGAGCAGCTCGTAGCCGATCCGGACGTTCTCACCCTCGCGGCTGACCCGTCCCACTACCAGGTAGCGGACGTCCAGGGCGCTCCACTCGCCGTAGCTGACCTCCTCGCTTGAGGCGGGGCGCGCGAACATGGCGCTGCGCTCGAGGGGCTCGAAGTAGCCGCTGCGCTCGAGATCATCGGCGACGATCTGCGCGATGTCCTGGGGCAGGTCGTCGCCGTCGGCCAGCGGCACCACGGCGATGGGCGTGGCCCGGTCGCTGCCCCGGGTGATCTCGATGGTCAGGTCGGCCTGGGCCAGGCTGGTGAACAGCATCAGCATGGCGGCAAGCCAGGTAGTCTTCAGAATCTTCATCAGCGGATATCCCCCGGTCTGAATCGCAGATTGAATTGACGGTAGTCGCGTTGCACCGCTGTCGGCAACTGGCGAAGCTCGGCGAAGGGGGCGGCGGCCTCCACGGCCTGGATCGCGGAGCGGTCGAAGGCGCCGTCACCACTGCTCTGACCGATGGAGGCGGCAAACAGCTCCCCCGACGGCCCCAGCCGCACCGTGACCTGGGCCGCGGCGCCGGCCGGGACATTGGGCGGAATCACCCAGGCCTGCTCCACCGCGCGGCGTACCAGGGTGATGAAGCTGTTGGCGGCCTCGGTCGCCTGGCGGGCGTTGGCGACATTGTCGCTCTCGCCCTCGATGGCACGATCCAGTCCCTGGCTGGCCGCCTCGGCGGCGCGCCGCGCGGCCTCCTCGGCCTGACGCTTTCGTTCGGCTTCTGCCTCGGCCTGGCGCTTTCGTTCGGCCTCCGCCTCGGCCTGACGCTTTCGTTCGGCCTCCGCCTCGGCCTGGCGCTTTCGTTCGGCCTCCGCCTCGGCCTGACGCTTTCGTTCGGCCTCCGCCTCCGCCTCCGCCTCAGCCTGGCGTACGCGTTCGGCTTCCGCCTCGGCCTGGCGGCGACGCTCGGCCTGGGCTTCGCGCTCGCGGGCCTGTGCTTCCGCCTCGGCGGCGCGGCGTGCGGCTTCCTCCTCCGCCTCGCGGCGGGCGGCCTCGCGAGCTTCCGCTTCAGCCTGGCGCTGTGCTTCGGTCTCTGCCTGGCGGGCGGCCTCCTCTTCCATTTCCTCGGCCTGGCGAGCCGCCTCCTGTTCGGCGCGTGCGGCTTCTTCTTCCTCCTCGGCCTGGCGAGCGTCGGCCCGGGCCCGTGCCTCTTCGGCGCGCTGCGCCTGGTCGGTGGTGGTCTCGGTGCTCACCAGAGTCGCCTGGACGATGCTGGTGCTCGGCGGCGCGACCTCCTCGTCGGGAAAGCGCAGCACGCTGGCCACCAGTATCGCCAGGTGCAGCCCGATGGCGAGCAGCAGCGGCAGGCCATAGCCCACGCGTCGGTCTTGTCTGGCCATGGGCGCTCCTCAACGATCCCCGGGGGGCGGTTCGGAGATCAGCCCGACGTTGCTCACCCCGGCCGTCTGCAGGGTGCTCATCAGGGTCACCACCTGGCCGTAGGGCACATTGCGATCGCCGCGGACCATCACCGGGGTGCCCGGCTGGCGGTCGAGCAGGATGATCACACGCTCGCTGACCTCGTCCAGGCTGACCGGCGACTCGTCGCCGCCCAGCGAGATGAAGTACTGGCCGTCCTTGTCCACCGAGACGACGATAGGGTCGCGATCCTCGGTCTCCTCGATGGGCTCGGAGGTGACCTGTGGCAGCTCGACCTGCACGCCCTGGGTGAGCATGGGGGCGGTGATCATGAAGATCACCAGCAGTACCAGCATGACGTCGATGAACGGCACGACGTTGATCTCGCCCATGGGGCGGCGGCGTCCGCTTCGATTGAAGGGTCCCTGCATGATCGCCTCTCCCTCAGTCGGCGCCGGCGTCGGTCCGGCCCTGCAGGTTGCGGTGCAGGATGGAGTGGAACTCCTCGGCGAAGTCCTCGTACTTGCCCAGCAGGCGGCCGGACTCGGCCGAGAGACGGTTGTAGAAGATCACCGCGGGAATGGCGGCGAACAGGCCCATGGCGGTAGCGATCAGCGCCTCGGCGATCCAGGGTGCCACGGTGGCAAGCGTGGCCTGCTGGGCCAGGGAGAGCGACTGGAAGGAGCCCATGATGCCCCAGACGGTACCGAACAGCCCGATATAGGGGCTCGCCGAGGCGACGGTGGCCAGGAACACCAGGTGCAGGTTGAGGCGGTCCTCCTCGCGGGACCAGGCCACGCGCATGCTGCGCTGGACGCCCTCGAGGATCGCCTGGGGGCTGCGCGTCTTGGCCATCAGGCGGTTGAACTCGCGAAAGCCCGAGCGGAAGACGTGCTCGGCGCCCTGGGTCTCCTGCTCGGCCGGCGTCTCGCGGTAGAGCTCGTTGAGGTCGACGCCGGACCAGAAGCGGTCCTCGAAGCGACGGTGCGCCTTGCGGGCCCGGCGCATCACGAAGGTGCGCTGGAAGATCACCACCCAGGAGAGCAGCGAGCCAATCATCAGGATCAGCATCACCGCCTGCACCACGCCGCTGGCGTTCATGATCAGGTGGGGAATGGACAGGGAGTCGTTCACGGGCATCCTCGTCGGTCTTGGTCGGTCAGGAATGGGAAAGAAAGGAGCGCTACTCGGGCGACCGTTCGTGGGGCGCCAGGTCGAAATGGGCCCAGGCCTGGCGGGTCACCACCCGTCCCCGGGCGGTGCGCATCATCAGGCCTTGCTGGATCAGGTAGGGTTCGATCACGTCCTCGATGGTGTCGCGCTCCTCGCCGATGGCCGCGGCCAGGGAGTCGATGCCCACCGGGCCACCGTCGAACTTCTCGATCATCGCCAGCAGCAGGCGACGGTCCATGTGATCGAGGCCATGGTGATCGACGTGCAGCATGTTCAGCGCCAGGTCGGCGATTTGGGCATCGACCCGCCCCTCGGCGCGCACCTGGGCGAAGTCGCGCACGCGACGCAGCAGCCGGTTGGCGATGCGTGGGGTGCCGCGAGACCTCCTCGCGACCTCCCGGGCACCCTCGCGATCGCTCTCGACGCCCAGCAGGTGCGACGAGCGGGCGACGATCTCGGTCAGCTCGTCGATGCTGTAGAACTCCAGGCGCTGCACGATGCCGAAGCGGTCGCGCAGCGGCGAGGTCAGCAGGCCCGCCCGGGTGGTCGCTCCCACCAGGGTGAAGGGCGGCAGGTCGAGCTTGATCGAGCGCGCCGCCGGCCCCTCGCCGATGACGATATCGAGCTGGAAGTCCTCCATGGCGGGATAGAGGATCTCTTCGACCACCGGCGAGAGGCGATGAATCTCATCGATGAACAGCACGTCGCCGGGCTGCAGGTTGGTGAGCATGGCGGCGAGATCGCCGGCCCGCTCAAGCACCGGCCCCGAGGTCGACTTGAGTCCCACGCCCATCTCGGCGGCGATGATGTTGGCGAGCGTCGTCTTGCCAAGCCCCGGCGGGCCGAAGACCAGGGTGTGGTCGAGGCTCTCCTCGCGACCGCGGGCGGCGCTGATGAAGATGTCGAGCTGCTCGCGCACCCGGGGCTGGCCGATGTAGTCGGCCAGGCGCTTGGGGCGGATGGCGTGGTCGGCGCTGCCCTCGCCTTCGCCCTCCCGGGCGTCAGCGGCGATCAGGCGGTCACTCTCGAGCATGGCGGCCATCCGGTGTCAGGTGGAGAAACGACGTGGGCATCGGCTCACCCCGCCAGGCGGCGGCTCAGCGCCGCCTTGATCATGGCCTCGGTGGACTCGGCCTCCTCGAGGCCGACCAGCATGCGGGCGGCCTCGGCAGGCTTGTAGCCCAGGCTGACCAGCGCCGCCTCGGCGTCGGCGACGGGATCCGCCGCGGCGGCCGGCGCGGTGCCTGGCGTGCCCTCCAGGCCCACGGCCAGCTCGCCGGGCTGCTGCCAGTGGGGGAAGCGGTCGCGCATCTCGATGATCAGACGCTCGGCGGTCTTCTTGCCGACCCCCGGCAGGCGCGTCAGCGCCTTGGCGTCATCGTCCATCACGCAGCGAATGAAGGCCTCCTCGTCCATGCCGGAGAGGATGCCGAGGGCGAGCTTCGGGCCGATGCCGTTGACCTTGATCAGGGCGCGGAACAGCGCGCGCTCCTGCTCGCGGGCGAAGCCGTAGAGCAGGTGGGCGTCATCGCGGATGGTCAGATGGGTATAGAGTGATACCGGCTCACCGGTGCCGGGCATGGCCACCAGGGTGGTCATGGAGGCTTCCAGTTCGTAGCCAACGCCGGCCACGTCCACCACCATCCAGGGGGGCTGTTTCTCGAGCAGGGTGCCTCGCAGGCGTCCGATCATGGAAATGTGCTGTCCCTTAGGGTTGGAGTCCTGGGCGGCCCGGGGGCCGTCACCGGGCCACTATACTGTTCGCCCGGGCGCCGTGCCAGCCCGCGAGAACAGCGTTCGACAAGGCACGGGCGTCGCTCTCTGGCGACTCGCTCAGGGGCGAAAATCCCGCCAGGTGTTCGCCTTGCGGCGGCTGCGATGGCCGCCGAAGCTGCCCTTGTTGAGCAGCCCCAGCCGCGCATGGGCATGTGTCAGGGCGATGGCCAGAGCGTCGGCGGCATCGGCCTGGGGGGTGGCCGAGAGCCCGAGGATCGCCGTCACCATGTGCTGCACCTGGGCCTTGTCGGCGGCGCCACCGCCGGTGACGGCCTGCTTGATCTGTCGCGGGCCGTACTCGCTGACCGGCAGGCCGTGGTTGGCGGCGCAGACGATCGCCGAGCCCCGGGCTTGGCCGAGCTTGAGGGCGGAGTCGGCATTCTTCGACATGAACACCTGCTCGATGGCGAATTCGCCGGGGACGTGCACGGCAATCAGCTCGCTGATCCCGGCGTAGACCTGGGCCAGCCGCTGAGCCAGGTCGTCGGCCTGGATGCGGATGCAGCCGCTGGCCACGTAGCGCGGCGTGGGGGTGGAAACGTCCAGCACCCCGTAGCCGGTGATCCGCGAGCCGGGGTCGATGCCGAGGATCAGCATGACGCGACCGCTTCACCGGATCGGTGCGCCATATCCGTCGGGGCGAGCGCCGGGGACAAGGCGAAGCGAGGGTCTTTTGCCCATGGATGGCAAAAGTAGCGCCCATGGATGGGTTCACAGCGCCCTCGCGATGGTACGGCACTCCGGGGCTTGTCGCCGGAAAAGCTCATCGTTCCCCTCGATCACTGATTTTCTTGCAGTTCGTCCATGATGGCATCGTCGAAGTCCGCATTGGTGTAAACATTCTGCACATCGTCCAGATCCTCGAGCCAATCGACCAGCGCAACGATGCGTCGTCCCAGGTCAACATCGTCGATGCGGGTGTAAACGTCCGGGAACAGCCCGACGTCGCTGGCCTCGGGGGCAATAGCCGCCTCGACCAGGGCGTCCTTGACCGCACCGAAGCGCTCCGGGGTGGTCACCACCTCGAGCCGGCCGTCCTCGAGGGTCTCGATCTCCTCGGGCTCGGCGGCGAGCGTGGCCTCCATGGCGGTCTCCTCCGAGACGCCTTCCGGCAGTGTCAGGCGGCCCTGCTTGTGAAACAGGAAGGCCACCGATCCGCTGGTGCCGAGGTTGCCGCCGTGCTTGTTGAAGGCGTGTCGCACCTCGGAGACAGTCCGGTTGCGATTATCGGTCATCGCCTCGACCAGCACCGCGACGCCCTCGGGGCCGTAGCCCTCGTAGACGACCTCTTCCATATCATCGCCGTCGGTGTTGCCGGCGCCGCGATCCACCGCCCGCTGGACGGTGTCCTTGGGCATATTGCTGGCCAGCGCCTTGTCGATGGCGGCGCGCAGGCGCGGGTTATCCTCGGGCTCGCCCCCGCCCTGGCGGGCGGCGACCGTGAGCTCGCGGATCAGCTTGTTGAAGACCTTGCCCCGCTTGGCGTCCTGGGCCGCCTTGCGGTGCTTGATGTTGGACCATTTGCTATGGCCGGCCATGACAACCTCCTCTGGTAGCTATCTCTGCTCGAGGCTGTGCCGGCGACAGGGCCCGAAGTGTCGGACCATCGAGGAGGCGCTGTAAACCCGTCCCTGGGCGCTACCGACGCCTTGCTGCGCTCTCGTGTCCCACTTCGCTTGCAGGTCCGGTGCTGGCCATCCCTGGCCAGCCCGTTCGGAGCAGTGCTCCTCACCCCTGGCGTAGGACCTCCTCTTCGCCCTATCCCCGGCGCCTCTCGTATCGGATAAAACCGCGACTCCCTTTTAAAGGTCAGGTATCGATACGCCACCGGCGCCCTGAGGCGCCGGTGGGATGGTACGTGTCGGTCGACGAGGTTTACTCGCCGGCCCCCTCCGCCTTGGCCTTCTGGCGCAGGCGAATGTTGAGCTCCTTGAGCTGGTCGCCGCTCACCTCGCCCGGGGCCTCGGTCAGCAGGCAGGACGCGCTCTGGGTCTTCGGGAAGGCGATCACCTCGCGGATCGTCTTGGCGCCGCTCATCAGCATCACCAGGCGATCGAGGCCGAAGGCCAGGCCGCCGTGGGGCGGTGCGCCGTACTGCAGAGCGTCGAGCAGGAAGCCGAACTTCTCGCGAGCCTCCTCCTGATCGATGCCCAGCACCTCGAGCACGGTCTGCTGCATCGCCTGATCGTGGATACGGATCGAGCCGCCGCCGAGCTCGGTGCCGTTGAGCACCATGTCGTAGGCGCGCGAGAGAGCCCCGGCCGGATGGGACTTGAGGGTCTCGACGTCGCAGGACGGCGCGGTGAACGGATGGTGCAGCGCCTGCAGGCGTGCGTTGCCGTCCTCCTCGAACATCGGGAAGTCGACCACCCACAGCGGCGACCACTCGGCGGTGTAGAGGTCCAGGTCCTCGCCGAGGCGAACGCGCAGCGCGCCCAGGGCCTCGTTGACGATGCGCGCCTTGTCCGCGCCGAAGAAGATGATGTCGCCATCCTCGGCGCCGACGCGATCGAGCAGGGTCTCGACCACGCCTTCCATGAACTTGACGATCGGCGACTGCAGGCCCTCGAGGCCCTTGGCACGCTCGTTGACCTTGATCCAGGCCAGGCCGCGGGCGCCGTAGATGCCGACGAACTTGGTGTACTCGTCGATCTCCTTGCGCGATAGCTTGGCGCCACCGCTCACCTTCAGCGCGGCCACGCGGCCGTCATCGGCGTTGGCCGGGCCGGAGAAGACCTTGAAGTCAACGTCCTTCATCAGGTCGTCGACGTCGGTGAGCTCGAGCGGGATGCGCAGGTCCGGCTTGTCGGAGCCGAAGCGACTCATGGCCTCGGCATAGGGCATGCGCGGGAACTCGGGCAGTTCGACCTCGAGCACTTCCTTGAAGAGCTGGCGGACCATCGTCTCGGTGATCCCCATGATGTCCTCCTCTTCGACGAAGGAGGCCTCGATATCGATCTGGGTGAACTCCGGCTGGCGGTCGGCGCGCAGGTCCTCGTCGCGGAAGCACTTGGCGATCTGGTAGTAGCGATCGAACCCGGACACCATCAGCAGCTGCTTGAACAGCTGCGGCGACTGCGGCAGGGCGAAGAAGCTGCCCGGATGGGTACGGCTCGGCACCAGGTAGTCGCGGGCGCCCTCGGGGGTGGCGCGGGTCAGGATCGGGGTCTCGATGTCGAGAAAGCCCTGCCCCTCGAGGAAGGCGCGCACGTTGTGGGAGATGCGCGAGCGCAGGCGCAGCTTGTCGATCATCTCCGGGCGGCGCAGGTCGATGTAGCGATGCTTGAGGCGCACCTCCTCGCCCACCTTGCCATGCTCGTCGAGCTGGAACGGCGGCGTGGCGGCGGTGTTGAGGACCTCGACGTCCTTGGCCAGCACTTCGATCAGCCCGGTGGGCATGTTGGGATTCTGGGTGCCTTCCGGGCGCAGCCGGATCCGGCCCTGGATGCGCAGCACGTACTCGCTGCGGGCGCGGTCGGCATTGGCGAAGGCCTCGGCGGTATCGGGGTCCACCACGACCTGGGCGATGCCGTCGCGATCGCGCATGTCGAGGAAGATGACGCCCCCGTGGTCACGGCGGCGATGAACCCAGCCGCACAGGGTGACCGTCTGGTCCACCAGGGTCTCGTTGAGCTGGCCGCAATAATGGCTGCGCATGTCGTATCCTGTTCCGTTGCGTGAAGTGGTGAAAAGGCAGCGTGGACGGCTCAGGCGAGCGTTCCGTCCTTGCCGGATGTCGCGGCGGTCTTCGCGCCCTCGCTGCCGCCGGCCAGGTTTTTCTTGCTGCCGGTCTTGAAATCGGTCTCATACCAGCCGCCGCCGGCCAGGCGGAACCCCGCCGCGGAGATCAGGCGGTTGAGCTCGGCTGCCTCGCAGGACGGGCAGTCCGTCAGCGGCGCGGCGCTGATCTTCTGCAGCTTCTCCAGGCGGTGGCCGCAGGCCTTGCACTCGTATTCGTAGATGGGCATGGTTTGCTCACTCCCGAAATCTGTCATGTCCCATGGGCAAGCGCGTGCCGGGCATTCGCCGGGGCGCGCGGGTGCGGTACGATATAGGGCCGGCCCGCGGATAATCCAAGCCTGCCTCGAAAGCCGGGTATTATAGCCTGCCGCCGCCTGCCAGGCCCAGCCCCGGCATGATTCAACCTCCGATGCGGCCGACTCGACAAGGACCTCCCTATGAAAGCCGTCATTCTCGACGCCGCAAGCCTCGGGCCAGGCATCGACCTGACCCCGATCCGAGCGCATCTCGACGCCCTGGATGTGCATGAATACAGCGCCCGCGAGCAGGTCGCCGAGCGGCTGGCCGGCGCCGAGGTGGCCATCGTCAACAAGGTGGTGCTCGACGGCGACGCCCTGGCGGCGCTGCCCGAGCTAAAGCTGATCTGCGTGCTGGCCACCGGCACCAACAATATCGACATGGCCGCCGCCGAACGCCTGGGCATCGCCGTGCGCAACGTCACCGCCTACGGCACCGCCAGCGTGGCCCAGCACACCCTGATGCTGATGCTCGCCCTGGCCACCCGCCTGCCCCGCTATCAGCGGGACGTGGCCGAGGGCCAGTGGGGCGAGAGCCCCTTCTTCTGCCTGATGGATCACACCACCCTGCAACTGGAGGGCAAGCGGCTGGTGATCGTCGGCCAGGGGGAACTGGGCTCCAAGGTGGCGCGCCTCGCCCAGGCCTTCGGCATGCACGTCGACTTCGCGGCCCGTCCCGGCAACGAGGCTCACGACAGCCGGCAGAGCCTTGTCGAACTGGCCCCCGTGGCGGACGCGATCAGCCTGCACTGCCCGCTCACCGAGGCCACCCGTCACCTGGTCGACGCCGACCTGCTGGCGACCCTGAAGCCCGGCGCACTGCTGATCAACTGCGCCCGGGGCGGCATCATCGACGAAGCGGCGGCACTGGCGGCGCTGCGCGACCATCGCCTCGGCGGGCTTGCGGTCGACGTGCTGCCGACGGAGCCGCCCCGCGACGGTCATCCGCTGCTCGACGCCCTGAACGAGCCGCTCAACCTGATCGTCACCCCCCACAATGCCTGGATCACCCCCGAGGCTCGCCAGCGCATCGTGGCCCTGACCGCCGACAACCTGCGCCACTGGCTGGCCGACTGACTGATTGCAAGAGGACGACATGCTGCACAATTTCGGGTCCATCAACCTCGATCACTTCTATCGCGTATCCCATCTGGTGAGACCCGGCGAGACCCTGGCCAGCCGTGACTACCGCGTCGGCCTCGGTGGCAAGGGCGCCAACCAGTCGCTGGCCATGGCCCGCGCCGGCGGCCGAGTCAGCCACTGGGGCCGCCTCAATCACCGCGATGCCTGGGCCCGTTCGCTGCTCGGCGAGGCCGGCGTGGAGGTCGCCGGCATCGCGCTGGTCGACGCGCCCAGCGGCCATGCCGTCATCCAGGTCGACGATCAGGGCGAGAACGCCATCATCCTGTTTCCCGGCGCCAACCACGGCTTCGATGTCGCCGACCTCGAGACGCGCCTCGACGCCACGCGCCCCGGCGACTGGCTGCTGGCCCAGAACGAGACCAACGCCCTGCCCGAGGTGCTGGAGCACGCCGCCGAGCGTGGGCTCAAGGTCGCCTTCAACCCCGCGCCCATGGGAGCCGAGGTGCTGTCGCTTCCCCTGTCGGGGTGCACGCTGCTGTTCGTCAACCGCGGCGAGGCCGCCTGGCTCGCCGGCGTCGACGAGGATGCCGCCCCCGAGGCGTTGCTGGAGGGCCTGGCGCGCCGCCTGCCGGACACCGATACCGTGCTGACCCTGGGCGGTGACGGCGCCTGGTTCCAGGGCGGCGGTGAACGCCACTTCCAGCCGGCGCTGCCGGTGGCGCCGCGGGACACCACCGCGGCTGGCGATACCTTCATCGGCTACTACATGACGGCCCTGCAGGAGGGACAGACCGTCACCGACTGCCTGCGGCTCGCCGCCACGGCCGCCGCCCTGGGCGTCCAGGTCGAGGGGGCCACCGAGAGCATCCCCCAGCGCGATGCGGTCGAGCGCGCCCTGAGCGACGGCTGCGTGGCACGCTGATCCGTCCGCCCCGCCGCCGATGCCGCTGATGTCTTAAAGGAAAGGAGCCCCACCGTGACGCATCCGATCATCTTCGATACCGACCCGGGCGTCGACGACGCCCAGGCCATCGCCATCGCCCTGCGCCATCCCGAGATCGAGCTGCTGGGCATGACCACCACCTACGGCAACGTCGATGTGGAGACGGCGACCCACAATGCCCTGCTGCTGGCGGAGCTTGCCGGGCGGGAGATCCCCGTCGCCCAGGGGGCGGCGGGGCCGATGGTCAAGGATCGCCATCCGCCGCCGGCCCACATCCACGGCGCCAACGGCCTGGGCGACATCGCCCTGCCACCGGTCACGGGGCGGGCCGAGGGCGTGAGCGCCGCGCAGTTCATCGTCGACACCGTGACGGCTCGGCCCGGCGAGGTCACGCTGGTCGCCGTCGGTCCGGTGGGCAACCTGGCCGCCGCCCTGCAGCTCGACCCGGGCATCATCGACAAGGTGAAGCACGTGGTGATCATGGGGGGCTCGATCCGCGAGGGCGGCAACGTCAGCCCGGTGGCCGAGGCCAACATGTTCAACGACCCGGACGCCGCGGCCCGGGTGCTGACCGCCGGCTGGCCGCTGACGCTGGTCGGCCTGGACGTCACCCACCGCTGCGTGCTGACCGACGCCCACATGGCGCGTATCGAGGCGGGCCAGGGGGAACTTGGCAAGGTGCTGGCGGGAAGCTTTGCCTTCTATCGGGACTTCTACCGCGAGGCACTGGGCATCGACGGCTGCTGCCCCCACGACAGTTGCGCCCTGGCCTGGCTGCTGCGCCCGGAGCTCTTCACCACGGCGCCTGGCCATCTGACCGTGTCGACCGACGGCGATGCCGAGGGCCAGACCATCTTCGCCCCCGAGGGGCGCGGTTTCATCGAGGCGCGCTGGTCGCGCACGCCGCTGGTGGAGGTCTGCCTGGGCGTCGACGGTGCGGCCGTCAGCGACTGGATCGCCGATACCCTGGCCTGATCGCCGAGCCCCGGCATCAACCGGGGCTCGTCGTGGATCCATCCTGATCTAGGCCCGCTCTCCTCTGCACGGACGTGAATCACGCGGGCCTGAATCGCACGGGCTTGAAAGGCGCGAAACCTAGCCGGTGCGAAAGTCGTCCGGGACGTGCGTCTCGATCACCTCGAATTCCACGTGGGTGACCCGCGCCCCGTCCGGGCCCTTCCACAGCCACTCGGCGAGGCGCTTGACCGCCTCGCGCTCACCGCACATCAGCACTTCCACTCGTCCATCCGGCAGGTTGAGCGCATGGCCGGTGATCCCGGCCTTGAGAGCCTGCTCCTGGGTCGCCCGGCGATACCACACCCCCTGCACCTTGCCGGTCACCAGCGCCTTCGCGCAGCACGTGTCCATGGCCGTCTCCTGATGGTTGCGATGGGAATTTCCTCCTTTCTACCAGCCAGGCCGTCGTCGCGGCCAGTCCTCTGCGCTCTTCCCCGTGTTCGCTCCCTCCTATCCTCCACCGTTTCCGTCTCGTACCCGGCTCGCCCACGCGCCTGACCACTTCCCGTGCGAAGGCCGATGGCCTAGGCTTACCGGTATCCCCGGACGCCTCACGGCCACAAGCCGACCGCGGCCGAGGATCGCCCTACCCGGGCAGACATCACCACAACAATCATCCTCACGAGGGAGTACCGTCATGCCGGTCTTCGACCACCCCGAGTTCGATCACCATCAGCAGATCGTCTTCGGCAGCGACGAGGCGAGCGGCCTGCGCGCCATCATCGCCATCCACGACACCACCCGCGGCCCCGCCCTGGGCGGCCTGCGCATCTTCCCCTACGCCAGCGACGCCGAGGCCCTCACCGACGTGCTGCGCCTCTCCCGCGGCATGACCTACAAGTCGGCGCTGGCCGATCTGCCGCTGGGCGGCGGCAAGGCGGTGATCATCGCCGATCCCCGCCGGCACAAGACGCCCGAGCTGCTGCGCGCCATGGGTCGCCTGGTCGACTCCCTCAACGGCGCCTACATCACCGCCGAGGACTCGGGCTCCGGCGAGGACGACATGCGCCTGATCGCCGAGGCCACCGAGCATGTGGGCGGCCTGCCCCGCCATGGGCAGGCCTCCGGTGATCCCTCGCCCTTCACGGCCTGGGGCGTGTTCAGTGCGCTGAAAAGCGCCGTGCGTCATCGCCTGGGGCGTGACGACCTGAGCGGCCTGCGCGTTGCCGTGCAGGGCGTCGGCCACGTCGGCGCCCACCTGGCCCGCCACCTGCACGCGGCGGGGGCCCGGCTGGTGCTGACCGACGTCGATACAGCGGCGCTCACCCATCTCGCCGAGGAGCTCGGCGCCGAGACCGTGGCGCCGGAGGCGATCGCTGATGCCGAGGTCGATGTCTTCGCCCCCTGCGCCCTGGGCGCCGCCCTCTCCGCCGAGGTGGTCGAACGCTTGCGGGCGACGGTGGTCTGCGGCGCCGCCAACAACCAGCTCGCTACCCCCGAGATGGCAAAGCGCCTGCAGGCCCGCGAGATTCTCTACACCCCGGACTACGTGGCCAACGCCGGTGGGGTGATCGAGATCGCCTGGCAGCGGCGCGACGACTATGCTCGCGAGGCCGTCATGGCCCATATCGAGGGCATCGGCACGACCCTCGCCGAAATCTTCGTGCGGGCCGAGCGCGAGGGACAGAGTCCGGCCATCGTCGCCGACGACCTGGCCCGGGAGCGCTTCCGCCCCGCCGACTGAGGCTCGAGGAACGCACGAGAACGGGAGCCAGCAGGTGGCCCAACGCAGAAGGCCGGCGATTGCCGGCCTTCTGCGTTTGTCTCCTGTTCG
Organism: Halomonas saccharevitans; assembly: GCF_032333995.1. NCBI lineage: Bacteria > Pseudomonadati > Pseudomonadota > Gammaproteobacteria > Oceanospirillales > Halomonadaceae > Halomonas > Halomonas saccharevitans. The sequence continues at coordinate 320,963 of NZ_JAVXUR010000001.1, read as the reverse complement.
TCCATCTCGGCGCTCTTTATCAATACCCTTTATCAGTGCCCTTTATCGGCGCCGTCAGGGCTCGACGAGCTCGTGTCGTTCGAGCAGTTCATGGCGCACCAGCACCGCGGAATTGCGCGGCACCACGTTCTTCCCTCGGGCCAGCAGGTGGCACTTGGTGAAGGCGGCCCCGAACAGCAGGATCAGCGAGCTGTAGTAGACCCACAGCAGGATCATCACCACCGAGCCCGCCGCGCCGTAGGTGGAGGCCGTGGCCGTGTAGGCCAGGTAGATGGCGATGCCCCAGCGGCCGATGGCGAACAGCACCGCGGTGACCACGGCGCCGACCAGCACGTCCTGCCAGCGCAGCACCACGTCCGGCAGCACCTTGAAGATGGTGGCGAATAGCGCGGCGATCACCGCCAGCGATACCAGGAATTCGGCGGCGCTGGTCAGCATGCCCACATAGGGCAAGAGGTCGTCCCCCGCCTGGAGCACGGCGCGCACCACCACGCCGAGTACCAGCGAGACCAGCAGAATGAAGCCGATGGCCAGCACCACGGCCAGCGACAGCAGACGATTCTGGATGAACTTGAGCGCGCTGTTGCTGCTGGGTCGCGCCGTGACGCCCCACAGCGTGTTCAGCGAGAACTGCATCTGGGCGAAGACGGTGGTCGCACCGACCAGCAGTGCCCCGACGCCGAGCAGCGTCGGCAGCAGGCCGGATTCCTGAATCCTCGACTGGGCGACCGCCTGCTCGATGGCGGCGGCGGCGTCGTGGCCCATGGTGCTCTGCAGCTGGGCGACGATCTGGCCCTGGGCGGCCTCCTCGCCGAGCACCACGCCGATCACCGTGACCGCGATGATCATCGTGGGGGCCAGGGAAAAGAGGGTGTAGAAAGCCAGTGACCCGGCGTAGCTGAAGGCGTTGCGCTCCAGCCAGAGCCTCACGGCGCCCTGCACCACGTTCCACCAGAACCGCACCGCCTGTCGTATGCTCGTCACGTTTGGCTTTATCACTGCGTTCCCCGTGCCTGTGTCGTTTGTTTCAGCATAACCGAATGGACACCGCCTCGCCGAGGCTCGGGGCGATTGCAGCGATACGCGGGGCTGACCATAATGGCCCCGGCTCACGCCTTCCTCCTCTCCCGCCAGGAGCCTTCATGACCGCACGACCGGACGACAACGCTACCGAATTCGACTGTCTGGTGTTCATCGGCCGCTTCCAGCCGCCCCACCTGGGGCACCTGGCGGTGATTCGCGAGGCGCTGCGCCAGGCGCGTCAGGTCATCGTGCTGGTGGGCTCCGCCTGGCAGGCGCGCTCGCTGCGCAACCCCTGGCGCTACGAGGAGCGGCTGCGCATGCTGCGCAGCGCCTTCGAGGAGGAGGAGAATGCTCGCCTGAAGGTCGTGCCGCTGCTCGACGCCCTCTACAACAACGACGTCTGGGTGCGCGACGTGCAGCGCAAGGTGCGCGATATCGCGAGCCCCGAACACGCGCGACTGCCGCGCATCGGCCTGATCGGCGCCAGTCGCGGCCAGTCCAGCTACTACCTGGCGCTGTTTCCCCAGTGGGAGTCGGTGAGCGTGCCGCTGGTGGAGGGTATCTCAGCGAGCCGGATCCGCGACCGGCTGTTCCGCTCGGCCTCGTCGGCGGAGGACTACCTGAGCACCCACGCGGCCCATGACCTGCCCCCCGGCGTGGTGGCGCGGATCCGCACCTTCCTCGAGGAAGCGACCTACGGCCAGCTGGTCGAGGAGCAGCACCTGCTGGATCAGTATCGACAAGCCTGGGCCCAGGCCCCCTACCCGCCCATCTTCGTCACCGTCAATGCCGTGGTGGTGCAGTCCGGCCATGTGCTGCTGGTGAGGCGCACCGCCGCCCCGGGCAAGGGGCTCTATGCGCTGCCCGGCGGCTTCATCAGCCCCCATGAGCGGCTGATGGACGCCTGCCTGAGGGAGCTTCGCGAGCGGGTGCGATTGAAGGTGCCGGAGGCGGTACTCAAGGGCTCGCTACGCGGCCAGCGGCTCTTCGACGAGCCCCACCGCAGCTGGCGCGGCCGGACCCTGGCCGAGGCCTTCTACTTCGCGCTGCGCCCCGAGCAGCAGCTGCCCCAACTCAAGCCGGTCAAGGGCGGCGACCATGCCCGCTGGGTGCCGCTGGCCGACCTCGATCCCGAGAGCCTGTTCGAGGATCACTTCTTCATCATCCAGGACTTCCTGGGCCTGCCCGCCGACTTCGGCGGGCCGTGATCACGGCAGTGCAGCAGAACCATGGGGGGCAGACCCCGAAGCCCCGAGCTTCTAAAAAGGCTGGAATTTCCGTGACGAGCGAAGAGTAGGTGGGGACGCCGAGCTATAGAGCGCAGTAGGAAATCCTGCCTTTTTCAGGCCTGCAGGAAATCCCGCGGCAACTTCATCATCTGCCGCCACAGCTTCTCGACGCCTGGCTTGTGCACCAGCGAGCAGCGGTAGAGACGAATCTCCAACGGCACGTCCCACTGTTCGCCACCGGCGCGCACCAGGCGGCCGTCCTTGAGCTCCTGGCGAATGCAGAAGTCGGGAATCCAGGCCATGCCCATGCCCTGCATCACCATGCCCTTCAGGCCCTCGGCCATGGCAGTCTCGTAGACGGTGCGCAGGCGCATGCGCACCGGGTCGTTCTTGAGCAGCATGCGCACGCTGCGCCCGAGAAAGGCGCCCTGGGTATAGGCCAGGTAGGGAATCGATTCCTGGCCCTCAAGGGTGAAGCGCGGCTTGCCCTGCTCGTCGGGCAGGCAGACGGGCAGCATCTTCACCTGGCCGATGGAGAAGGAGGGAAAGACCTCGGCATCCAGCTGCATGCTGGCGTAGGGGTCGTAGTAGGCCAGCATCAGGTCGCAGTTGCCCTCACGCAGCACGTGGATGGCATCGCCCACGTTCATGGCGACCAGCCGTGTCGGCAGCTCACCGAGGCCCTGCTGCAGGCGGGAGATCCACTGCGGATAGAAGCTCAGGGCCAGCGAGTGGGCGGCGACGATGTCCAGCGCCTCATTGGCCATGGCCAGGCCGCGCAGGTGGCCGAGGCTCTCGTTGAGCTGCTCGACGATGTTGCGGGCGGTGACCAGGAACAGCTGCCCTTCCGGGGTGAGGTCCACCGGCGTGGTGGAGCGGTCGACCAGAGTCACGCCCACGGCCTGCTCCAGGGAGCGAATGCGCCGGCTGAAGGCCGGCTGGGTGACGTGGCGCTGACGGGCCGAGCCCGAGAAGCTGCGCGTGCTGGCCAGGGCGACGAAGTCTTCCAGCCATTTGGTCTCGAGGTTCACCAGGACTCCCCAGGATATCGTGATGCCTGCCCCCCGACGGGGAGCGTTTGAAGCCCGCTAATGTACCCCAGCCGGGAGCGCGACCCAAGCCGCATCACTGGATCGGCGAGAGCAGGTAGGCGGCCCGAGAGAGCAGCTTTCGCCACAGCGGGCGACGCGTGAGCTCCTCGAGCGTGACGCGACGGCAGTCGCCGAAGTCGCGCTCGAGCATCTGGCGCACCTCGGCGGCGAAGCGCCGGTCAGGCACCACGGCGGTGATCTCGAAGTTGAGCCGAAACGAGCGGTTGTCGAGATTCACCGTGCCCACGCTGGCGGCGACGTCGTCGATCAGCATGACCTTCTGATGCAGGAAGCCCGGCTGGTAGCGGAAGACCTTGACCCCGGCGCGCAGCATGTCGGGCAGGAAGGAGAAGGCCGAGAGGAAGACCAGCAGGTGGTCGGGCCGCTCGGGCATCATGATCCTCACGTCCACCCCGCGCATCGCCGCCAAGCGCAGCGCGTCCTGCACGCCCTGGTCGGGCACGAAGTAGGGGCTCGTCACCCACAGCCGCTCATGGGCGCTGTGGATCGCGTGCTGCACCAGCAGGCTCGCCGTCTCCAGCTGATCCGCCGGCCCCGAGGGCACGATCACCACGCTCTGGCTCTCCGCCAGGCCCTCGTCCTGGCGGTCGCCTGCGAAGGGCACGGGGGTCCAGGTCAGCGAGATCATCTCGCCGGTGGCCCAGTGCCAGTCCTCCCAGAAGGCCTCCTGCAGCCCCAGCACGCTGGGGCCGCTGAGTTTCAGGTGGGTGTCGCGCCAGTGGCCGAGGCGCGGGTTCTCGCCCAGGTACTCCGTACCGACGTTGAAGCCGCCGATCCAGCCCTCGCGCCCGTCCACCACCAGTACCTTGCGGTGATTGCGGAAGTTGAGCTGGAAGCGATGTTTCAGGCCCCGCGAGGAGCGAAAGGCGCTTACCTCCACGCCGGCCATGCGCAGATCGCGGAGGTAGCGCTCGGGAAGGCTGTGGGAGCCGATCTCGTCAAACAGGAAGCACACCCGCACTCCCCTCTCGGCGGCGCGCTGCAGGCGCTGCTTGAGCTCGAGCCCCAGGGCGTCATCGCGCACGATGAAGAACTGAATGAGGATGTACTCCTCGGCGGCTTCGATGCCGGCAAACAGGCTCTCGAAGGTGGCCTCGCCGTCGACCAGCAGCTCGGCTCGGTTGCCCCGGGTGAGCGGCATCAGGGCGAGCTGCTCCACCGCGCGTATGTCGGCATTGCTGGCAGATGACAGGTAGGGTTCGAAACGATCCCGGTAACGGTGCAGCTGGCGGCGCAGCACGCTGTCGCGCTCTCCCCGGGCCAGCACGTAGCCATAGAATCGCGGGCGGCCGAAGATCCAGTAGGCCGGCACCGCCAGGTAGGGCATGGTCAAAAGCGAGATGATCCAGGCGATGGCGCCCTGAGAAGTGCGCGCCGACATCAGGGCCAGCACCGCCGAGAGTATGCCCAGCACGTATATCAGGAAGATCGCCAGGCCAATCAGCCAGGAGGTCATGGTCGGGTCCCCGTTCCGTGGGACGACGGCGTGGCCGTCCGAAAACACAGTGTCCTGTTGCCTACCCGCCCAGCATACCCCTAACGACGACGGCCCCACCAGATGGCGGGGCCGTCGTAAGCGTTCGCGTGAGAATCAGGCGCGCTCGGCGATGATCTCCTTCCACTTCGCCGGGCCGGTCTGGTGCACGGACGTACCGGCGCTGTCGACGGCCACGGTCACCGGCATATCCTCGACCTCGAACTCATAGATCGCTTCCATGCCGAGGTCCTCGAAGCCCACCACACGGGCCTGCTTGATCGCCTGGGCGACCAGGTAGGCGGAGCCGCCCACCGCCATCAGGTAGACCGCCTGGTTGTCGCGGATCGCCTCGATGGCCGCCTCGCCGCGCTCGGCCTTGCCGACCATGCCCAGCAAGCCAGTCTCCTCGAGCATGGTACGGGTGAACTTGTCCATCCGCGTGGCGGTGGTCGGCCCGGCCGGCCCGACCACCTCGTCGCGCACCGGATCCACCGGGCCGACGTAGTAGATGAAGCGGCCCCGCATGTCGACGGGCAGCGGCTCGCCCTTGCCGATCATGTCGACCATGCGCTTGTGGGCGGCGTCGCGGCCGGTGAGCAGCTTGCCGTTGAGCAGCAGTGTGTCGCCAGGCCGCCAGGTCTTGACCTCCTCCGGCGTCACGCTGTCGAGGTCGACGCGTTTGACGTTGTCGCCCGCCTCGCGGGTGATCTCCGGCCAGTCCTCGAGCTTCGGTGCAGGCAGTGCCGCGGGGCCGGAGCCGTCCAGGGTGAAGTGCGCGTGGCGGGTGGCGGCGCAGTTGGGGATGATCGCCACCGGCTTGTTGGCGGCGTGGGTCGGATAGTCCTTGACCTTGATGTCGAGCACCGTGGTCAGCCCGCCCAGCCCCTGGGCGCCGATGCCGCTCCTGTTGACCTTGTCGAACAGCTCCAGGCGCAGCTCCTCGGCGCGGTTTGACGGGCCGCGCGCCTGCAGGTCCTGGATGTCGATGGGATCGAGCAGCGCCTCCTTGGCGATCTCCATGGCCTTCTCGGCGGTGCCGCCGATGCCGATGCCCAGCATGCCGGGCGGACACCAGCCGGCGCCCATCTTGGGCAGCTGCTCCATCACCCAGTCGACCACGCTGTCCGACGGGTTGAGCATGGCGAACTTGGACTTGGCCTCGCTGCCGCCGCCCTTGGCCGCCACGTGTACCTCCACGGTGTCGCCGGGCACCAGCTTGTGGTGGATCACCGCGGGGGTGTTGTCCTTGGTGTTGGCGCGCTTGCCGTCGGGGTCGGCCAGCACCGAGGCGCGCAGCACGTTATCCGGCAGCTGATAGGCGCGACGCACGCCCTCGTTGATCATGTCGTCGAGGCTCATGTCGGCCTCGAAGCGGACGTTCATGCCGACATGCACGAAGACCGTGACGATGCCGGTGTCCTGGCAGATCGGGCGCTTGCCGAAGGCACACATCCGCGAGTTGATCAGGATCTGCGCGATCGCGTCCTTGGCTGCCGGGTTCTCCTCCCGCTCGTAGGCCGCGGCCATGGCGTCGATGAAGTCCTTCGGATGGTAATAGGAGATGTACTGCAGGGCATCGGCGACGCTCTGGATCAGATCGTCCTGGCGAATCACGGTCATGGGCAAGGAGCTCCTTGGCGTTGTCGGCATGCCTACCTGCGCTCTGAGATGGCGCCTCGGTGGGCCTGAACGGCGGGCATTATACCCTACCCTCGAGGCTGTCGACATTCTCGCCAATGGTCGGAGCTGGTGTTTAGTGGCAATGATAGATAACGGTATAAATCTTATTAGCGGGAAGGCTCAAGTTGACAGCTGGGGCAGAAATAGATGCGTCGTGAGCTCACCGAGGTACGTTCGATCGCGGCCCCGCAGGCGTGGCACGCCAACCCCTCGCGCTCGAAGACGGCGAAGCGCCAGCGGCGTCGGGAGGCGCCTCGGGCACGATCGGCAGACGCCCACTCCTCACGATTGGTCACCCCGGCCTCGTCGTAGGCCTGGCGCGTGACCGAGAGGATGCACTGCGCCAGGCGTGCCAGCCTCTCCTCCTCGAGGGCTTGGGGCTTCACGCGATGATGGAGGCCGGCGAAGAACAGGATCTCGGAGCGCAGGTAGTTGCCGATGCCGGCGAACAACCCCTGATCGAGCAGCAGCCCGCCCAGGCCCCGGCGGCGAAAGCGCGGCTCGAGAAGACGCGTCATGGCCTGCTCCACCGTCACCCCGTGGGTCAGGACGTCCGGGCCGAGGCGCGACAGAAACGGGTGCTCGTCGAGCCGCTCGGCATCCCACAGCGAGACGTCCGAGGCGCTGTAGAGGCTGGCCGCCCTGCCCTCGGCGACCAGGCGCACCCGCAGCGAGCGGCCGGTGTCCGGCTCGCGTTCGGCATCATGCAGCTTCCAGACTCCGTAGAGCTGGTTGTGGGAATAGAGCACGCGGCCGTCGTTGAAACGGGTCAGAAGCGCCTTGCCCCAGCTGTCCACGGCGTCTACCTCACGTCCGATCAGTGAGGCGGCCTGCCCCGCCAACTCGGGAAAGGCGAACCAGGCGTCATCGAGACGCCGACCGGCAATCTGGCGATGCACGCGGTCGGCGGCGCGACGGATCTCGGGCCCTTCAGGCATGCGGAAACCTCGATAAGGGTGAGCGAGAGGCGTTGGGGGCCGGGAAAACCTCGAACATATCAGGCGGAACCCAGCATCAGCTGACGCTCCTTGAGCGCGTGCAGGCGATCGCGCAGGCGAGCGGCCTCCTCGAACTCCAGGTTCTGCGCCGCCTCGTGCATGCCGTCCTCGACCCGGGAGACCTCCTTGAGCAGCTCCTGGGGCGACAGCTCGGCGGGATCGTAGACCGCCTCGCGCTCGGCGACCTTGCGTTCGCCGCGGCGCCCCTTGCCTTTCTTGCCGGGAGCCTGGGCGGCCTCCATGATATCGGCGACCGAACGCGTGACGGTGGTCGGGGTGATCCCGTGGGCCTCGTTATGGGCGATCTGCTTGTCGCGACGCCTGTCGGTCTCTTCCATGGCGCGACGCATGGAGTCGGTGACCCGGTCGCCGTAGAGGATCGCCTTGCCGTGGGCGTTACGCGCGGCGCGACCCATGGTCTGAATCAGCGAGCGCTCGTTGCGCAGGAAGCCTTCCTTGTCGGCATCGAGGATCGCCACCAGCGAGACCTCGGGAATATCGAGGCCCTCGCGCAGCAGGTTGATCCCCACCAGCACGTCGAACTTGCCCAGGCGCAGGTCGCGGATGATCTCCACGCGTTCCACGGTGTCGATGTCGGAGTGCAGGTAGCGCACCCGTACGTCGTGCTCGTCCAGGTACTCGGTGAGATCCTCGGCCATGCGCTTGGTCAGCGTGGTCACCAGCACCCGCTCCCCCACCTCGGTACGCGTGCGAATCTCGGAGAGCAGGTCATCGACCTGGGTGGTGGCCGCGCGCACCTCGATCTCCGGGTCGAGCAGTCCGGTCGGCCGCACCACCTGCTCGACCACCTGACCGGCGTGCTCGGCCTCGTAGGGGCCGGGCGTGGCGGAGACGAAGATCGTCTGCGGGCAGATGCGCTCCCACTCCTCGAACTTCATCGGGCGGTTATCGAGCGCCGAGGGCAGGCGGAAGCCGTACTCCACCAGGGTCTCCTTGCGCGAGCGGTCGCCCTTGTACATGCCGCCCACCTGGGGAACGCTGACGTGGGACTCGTCGATGAACAGCAGCGCATCGGCCGGCAGGTAGTCGAAGAAGGTCGGCGGCGGCGCGCCGGGGTCGCGCCCGGAGAGGTAGCGCGAGTAGTTCTCGATGCCGTTGCAGTAACCCAGCTCCAGCATCATCTCGATGTCATAGAGGGTGCGCTGCTCCAGGCGCTGGGCCTCGACCAGCTTGTCCTGCTTGCGCAGCTGGTCGAGGCGCGTGGAAAGCTCGGCCTTGATCTCGTCGATGGCGCCGAGGATGGTCTCCCGCGGCGTCACATAGTGCGACTTGGGATAGATGGTCATGCGCGGCACCTTGCCCCGTACCTCGCCGGTGAGCGGATCGAACAGGCTGATGGTGTCGATCTCGTCGTCGAAGAGCTCGACGCGCACCGCCTCGTCCTCGGCGTCGGCCGGGAAGATGTCGATCACGTCACCGCGCACCCGATAGGTGCCGCGCTTGAAGTCCATGTCGTTGCGGGTGTACTGCAGCTCCGCCAGGCGGCGCAGGAGGGCACGCTGGTCGATCTGCTCGCCACGGGTAACGTGCAGGCGCATCTTCAGGTACTGGTCGGGATCGCCCAGGCCGTAGATCGCCGATACCGAGACCACGATGATCGCATCGCGGCGCTCCAGCAGCGCCTTGGTGGCCGAGAGGCGCATCTGCTCGATGTGGTCGTTGATCGAAGCATCCTTCTCGATGAAGGTGTCCGACGACGGCACGTAGGCCTCGGGCTGGTAATAATCGTAGTAGGAGACGAAGTACTCGACGGCGTTGTCGGGGAAGAACGACTTGAACTCGCCATAGAGCTGCGCGGCCAGGGTCTTGTTGGGCGCCATCACGATGGTCGGGCGCTGCAGACGCTCGACCACGTTGGCCATGCTGAAGGTCTTGCCCGAGCCCGTCACGCCCAACAGCGTCTGGTGGGCCAGCCCCGAGTCGAGCCCACCGATCAGGCCCTCGATGGCCGCGGGTTGGTCGCCGGCCGGCTGGAACTTGGACTGCAGACGAAAGGGCTTGCTCATGGCGGCTCCGATGGCGAGCCGGACGCCCTCACGGCGCCCGGGAAGAAGACGACGCCGGGCGCGGGGTCAGGCGTCGGCGCGGGTAGCGGTGCGCTGGTCGGCGAGGCGGGTCGAGACCTCCACGGTGGAGGTGGTCATCAGCCGGTGGATCGGGCACTTGTCGCTGATCTCCTCGAGCCGCTTCTGTTGCTCGGCGTCCTCGATGCCGTGAAAGGCCATGGCCACGTCCAGGCGATAGGTCCCGTGGCGCTCCTGGCTGTCGTCGCGGTTGACCGTGACGCTCACGCCCGACAGCGGCCACTGCTTGCGGCGCGCGTACATCATGGCCGTGATCGCCTTGCAGGCGCCCAGGGAGAGATCGAAGTAGTCGTGGGGATCCGGGGCGCTGTTCTCGCCGCCGTAGGCCTCGGGCACATCGACGAAGAGGTCCTCGAATCCGTCCAGCTCGACCCGCTGACGATAGATATGGTTACGCTCGCTGACGACTTCAATGGTCTTCTTCATGTCACCTCCAAATCACCTTCCCTGGAACTTCACCTCGAACATAAACGCCTCATCGGGTCGCCGTCCGGTCACTTCACCTCGATGCCGAGCTTGAGGTCCTTGATAACTTTGATCAGCGCCTCGCGGCGGGCCTTGCCCTCGACTTCCGCGCCGTGGCGACCGACCTCGACAGTGTCGACGCCGTCGAGCATCATCAGGGCGGTGGTGATGCGGTTGACCTGGTCGGCGTTCTCGACGCCCTGAAAACTCAGCGACTGTTGGGCCATGATCGGCTCCTGAGAGGAATGAAAGGGTGCATAAGAGTAGGCATCGAGTCTAGCACGCCACCGAGGTACCGGGCAGCGCTTGCAATGCCGCTCCGTCGCCCGCATCTAGCGCAGCATCAAGCCCGACACCGAATCACGAGGAGCCCCGCAGATGAAGGATTGGATCGCTGCCACCGGCGGCCGGCAGGAGGCCGGTCATCGCGTGACGTTCGAGACGCCCGCGGCACCCCGGGTCGCCCTGGATACGACGGTGATGACGCCGCTCGCCCACCTCGGGGTGCTCGACGTCGAGGGTGCCGATGCCGAGCGTTTCCTGCAGGGCCAGACCAGCGCCCAGGTGTCACTGGCCGACGGCGGCTTCGCGCCGCTGACCTGCTTCTGCACCCCCAAGGGACGCGTGCTGGCCAACGCCCAACTGATGCGCATCGCCCCGGCACATTTCCGCCTGATCATGCATGCGAGCCTGGTACCATCTCTCGCCGAGCACCTGGCGAAGTTCGCCGCCTTCTACAAGGCCGAACTGCGAGTTCGCGACGACCTGGCGCTGCTCGGCCTGATCGGCCGCGAGGCCCCGGCGCTTGCCGAGGTGCGCTTCGATGCCGCAGCACCCCGGCCCTGGCATCAGGCCGGCGACGAGGCAGTCCAGCTGTTGGCCCACCCCGGGCCGCGGCCTCGTCTGCTGGTCTGCCTGCCGGCCGAACGCGTCGAGGAAGACTGGCAGCGGCTCAAGGAGCACGCCACGCCTGTCGACAACGCCGTCTGGCGGCTGCAAGACATCCAGGCCGGGCTCGCCTGGCTCAACGCCGAGCAGCGCGACACCTACCTGCCGCAGATGATCAACTGGGAGGCGCTGGGCGGCATCAGCTTCAAGAAGGGCTGCTATACCGGTCAGGAGGTGGTCGCCCGCGCCCACTTCCGCGGCCAGGTCAAGAAGCGTCTGGTGCGGGCCCAGCTCGACGGCGGCCTGCTGCCGGAGCCCGGCAGCGCCATCGAGGACGCCAACGACAAGCGCCTCGGCGAAGTGCTGGGGGCCGAGCTCGACGCCTACGGCGAGGCCGAGGTGCTGGCGGTGATGAGCACCAAGGAGCCCGCCCTGCCCCTGCGCTGCGCCGGCCAGAAGCTCAAGCTGCTGAAACTGCCCTATGCGGTGGAACGGCTGGATCCGGAGGCGCTGGCGGCTCGCTAGGCCCTCCACCACCGGCCATCCGCGCTGCGAGAGCCGACTAGGACGGCAGGTCGAAGAGCCGTCGGGCGGTGGCGGTACTCGCCGCCGCCACCCGCTCCTCCGACTGGCCGCGAAGCTCGGCCACCGTGCGGCATATCTCGGCGACTCGCGCCGGCTCGTTGCGCTCTCCCTGATAGCCGGCCAGCGGCATATCGGGGCTGTCGGTCTCCAGCACGTAACCGTCGTCCGGCAGCGAGGCCACGGCGCGTTGCACGCGCTTGGCGCGCTCGAAGGTCGTCGCCCCGCCGAGCCCCAGGGTGAAGCCGAGATCGAGGAACTTTTTCGCCTGCTCGGGCGAGCCGGCGAAGGCGTGGATCAGCCCACCCGCCGGCAGGTCGAGCTGACGCAGCCGCTTGGCGACACGGTCGTTGGCCTGCACGCAGTGGATCACCACCGGCAGCGTCCTTTCCTTGGCCAGGCGCAGCTGGGCGTCGAAGAAGCGCCACTGGGCGTCCCAGCTGTCGGCAAAACGCGCATCGATGCCGCACTCCCCGACCGCCACGATCTCCGGATGATCGTCCAACCACTGCGCCAGCGCTTTGAGATCGCCCGGCGCATGCTCGGCCATGAAGTAGGGATGCAGCCCCAGGCAGATGCTGACGTCCTCGCGTTTCCCCAGCGCCAGCACTCGCCCCCAGTGCTCACGGGTCGTCCCTGGCACCACGCAATGCGCGACGCCCACCGCCCTTGCCCGCTCAATCACCAACTCGCGGTCGGCATCGAAATCGGGGAAATCCAGGTGGCAGTGGGCGTCGATCAGCATGAGCAGTCTCTGCGGTTAGGGAAGCCTTGGCAGGCGGCTGATCCGGCGGCAGGCCCCGGGGTGCCGGACCATCGCGGAGGCGCTGTGAACCCGTCCCTGGGCGCTACATTTGCCATCCATGGCAAATGACCTCCGCTTCGTCCTGTCCCCGGCGCCGCCGGCTTGGAAGTATCCTGCTCGGCGCTCGGTGCTTAAAGCTCAGTGCTCCCGCGTCGGCTGGAAGCGAATCTCCGGCCAGCGCTCCTGGGTCATCTGCAGGTTGACCCGAGTCGGGGCGATATAGGTCAGGTAGCCGCCGCCGTCGATGGCCAGGTTGGTGCTGGCCTTGCGCTTGAACTCCTCGAGCTTCTTGGCATCGTCGGAGTAGATCCAGCGCGCGGTGTTGACGTTCACACCTTCGTAGATGCAATCGACCTTGTACTCCTCCTTGAGGCGGTGGGCGACCACGTCGAACTGCAGGGTACCCACGGCGCCGAGGATCAGATCGTTGTTGTCCATCGGCATGAAGACCTGGGTCGCACCCTCCTCGGATAGCTGCTGGAGGCCCTTCTGCAACGCCTTCATCTTCAGCGGATCCTTGAGGCGCACGCGCTTGAACAGCTCTGGCGCAAAGTGCGGGATGCCGGTGAAGCGCATGTCCTCGCCCTGGGTGAAGGTGTCGCCGATCTGGATGGTGCCGTGGTTGTGCAGGCCGATGATGTCACCGGGCCACGCCTCCTCCACCTGAGCGCGATCCGAGGCCATGAAGGTCAGGGCGTCGGCAATCTTGATGTCCTTGCCGATGCGCACGTGGCGCATCTTCATGTTCTTCTCGTACTTGCCCGAGCAGACCCGCAGGAAGGCGATGCGGTCGCGATGGTTGGGGTCCATGTTCGCCTGGATCTTGAAGACGAAGCCGGTGAAGCGCCCGTCGTCGGCCTCCACCACTCGGGTGTCGGTCTCACGCGCCTGGGGCGGCGGCGCATACTCGACGAAGCCGTCGAGCATCTCGCGCACCCCGAAGTTGCCCATGGCAGTACCGAAGTAGACCGGCGTCAGTTCGCCGCGGCGATAGGCCTCGAGATCGAACTCATGCGAGGCCCCGCGTACCAGCTCGACCTCCATGCGCAGCTCCTCGGCCTGCTCCTCGCCGAGCACCTCGTCCACCTCGGGGCTGTCGAGCCCCTCGATGCGCTTGTCCTCGGGGATGCGGTTGCCCTGCCCCTGGGTGTAGAGGTGGATGACGTCGTTGTAGAGGTGGTAGACGCCCCGGAAGTGCCGCCCCATGCCGATCGGCCAGGTCATGGGCGCGCACTGGATGTTGAGCACCTCCTCGACCTCGTCCATCACCTCGACGGGGTCACGGGTGTCGCGGTCCATCTTGTTGACGAAGGTGAGGATCGGCGTGGTGCGCAGGCGACACACCTCCATCAGCTTGATGGTACGCGCCTCGACGCCCTTGGCGCCGTCGATCACCATCAGCGCCGAGTCCACCGCGGTCAGGGTGCGATAGGTGTCCTCGGAGAAGTCCTCGTGGCCCGGCGTGTCGAGCAGGTTGACGATGCGCCCGCCATAGGGGAACTGCATCACCGAGGTGGTCACTGAGATGCCGCGCTCCTGCTCCATCTTCATCCAGTCGGAGGTGGCGTGGCGGTCGTCGCGCTTGCTCTTGACGGAACCGGCCAGCTGGATGGCGTTTCCGAACAGCAGCATCTTCTCGGTGATGGTGGTCTTGCCGGCGTCGGGGTGCGAGATGATCGCGAAGGTGCGGCGCAGCCCGGTTTCATGGGCGAGGGTCGAGTTGGACATTGCGTCTCGTCGCTGATTGATGCACATCCGGCCGGGGGTCGGGTCCGGCCGGCGCGTGTCGGTGTCTATCGGTATCGTGAATGCGACGATTGTACCGTCAGGCTCGGATTCTGTCGCCGGTCGTCGACCAGGCCGCCAGACCACCGGCAACGGAACGGGGTATCAGATCCGGCTCAAGCCGCGGCGACATGAACACAGCAGGCCACCCCGATGGGCGCCCGCACACACAATTCGCACTATATTGCCCAAAATATGACCTGTCGGCCAAAATATGAGTAATTTACTGCGCAAGAAATACCGCCTGCGCTAGACTATGCGCAATACATTGCGCAAACCCATCACCATGCCAGGGCCCACCATGCAGTTGACCCTCCAGATCCATCACCAGGGACAGTGGCACGATGCGGCCGTGCTGGAGCTCCCGCATCCGGAGCGCGGCACGCGTGGCCCGGCCCGGTTGGGCTATCTCCAGGCGCATGCCCTGGCCTGGATGTCCCGCGATGATGAGCACGCCTGCAGCCTGACCCTGCCGGTCGAGCTGATGATGCGCCACCACGGCGAGCGCTGGTTCGGCTTCCTCGAGGACATCATGCCCGCCGGGGCGAGCCGCCGTTACTGGATCGCTCACCTCGGCATCCAGGACCTGACGTCCGGCGAGCAGGACAGCGAGCTGCTGCACCGAGGCACCATCGCGCCGGTCGGCAACCTGCGCATCCGCGAGGCCGTGCCGCCGCGCCCGCCAGGCAGCACGCTGGAGGCACTGCGCTTCCCACTCAGCGATGTCATCGAGCGGCATACCGACTTCCTGGAGTACGCCCAGCAGATGGGCGCCGCCAGCGGCGGGGCCACCGGCGCCGGCGGTGAGGCGCCCAAGCTGCTGGTGCGTCGCACGGCGGGCGACGAGGTCTGGATCGACACCTGGCAGGACGACCCGACGACCCTCGACCCGCACTTCCTGGTCAAGTTTCCCCGCGGCCAGCGCGGGGACGACGACTGCGACATCCTGCGCGCCGAATACCATTACTACCGTGAGCTGGCCGAGCTGGGCATCGATACCGTCTCGCTCCAGGGCCTGCAGCTGAGCGAAGGCGAGCGCTATCCCTCGCTGTGGCTGCCCCGCTTCGATGTCGAGGTACGCGACGGCCGGCTGTGTCGCTTCGGCCTGGAGTCCGTCTATGCGCTGCTCGGCGTGGCCCCGGGCTCCCACCTTCGCCACCCGGCGGTACTGGAGCGGCTGGTCACCCTGCTCGAGCGCCAGCACCGGGTCCGGGAGCTGGGCGAGGCCTTCGACCGAGAAGCGTTCGTAATCGAATGGGTCAAGCGCGACCTGCTCAACGTGGCTTTCGGCAACTCCGACAACCATGGGCGCAATGCGGCCCTGCTCAAGCGCCCGGAAGGCATCTGGCACGCCCCGGTCTACGACTTCGCGCCCATGAAGGCCGACCCGGAGGGCGTGACGCGCACCACCCAGTGGGGCGCTCCGCTGGAACAGGGCGGCGACTTCGACTGGCCCGCCATCGCCCGGGCGCTCGGTGGCCTGGTCGACCCCGATCGCCTGATGGCCGAGCTGGAGGACCTCGGCAGGCGCCTGCAAGGCCTGGCGGAGCGGCTCGCGGCGCGCGGCGTGCCGGAAGGAATCCTGACTCGGCCGGCCGTGGGCCTTGGTCACCTTGATCAACGGCTGAAACGCTGGGGACTGGCACCATGAAAACCGACACCCTGACCCCCGAGGCCCGGGAAGCCGCCCTGCTGGAGCAGCTGCGCCAGTTACTGCGCGGGGAGCTCAGCGAAGGCCAGGTGCTGCGCTACCTGCGCCGCGAGGTGCTGGGCATGTCCCAGGGCGACTACGCACGGCTCGTCGGCATCAGCCGACGCACCCTCTCCGACATCGAACGCGACGCCGGCAACGCTTCCATGGCCAGCATGGACTGCGTCTTTCGCCCCCTGGGCCTGAGGGTCGGCCTGCTGCCTCGTCAGCCCGCCCTGCTGTCACGGCTCGTCGCCGATGACGATGAGGCTAGCGCAGCCCACGCTCGATGATGCGCAGGGTCTTGTCGTCAATGCCCAGCGCCGCCAGGGGGTCCGCCACCCCCCGCCTCCTCGAGCCAGCGCAGCTGCAAGCGATAGGCCTCGCCCTCCAGGCGCCCCCGGGGACGTGTAGCGGCATCGTCCCGATCGTGGCGCTGGGCATGATGAACCTGGAAATGATGGACCAGCTCGTGGAGCAGATAGCTCTGGTCGATGAGGTCGTCCAGGTCGAGATCGACGTCCAGGTAGATGATGCCGTCCACGGGGTCGTAGGCTCCCTTGACCAGGATGCCCAGCGGTTCGGGAAAGTCGGGGAAACAGCGTTGCTGCAGGCTCGCCTGGCTCTCGAATTGCACCCCCGGCAGTACCGGTTCGCGGTAGTCCGTGCGCAGCGCCAACCAGGCGCTCTGCTCCCGGACGATCCGTGCCGGCGCCGAAATCGAGGGGGGGCCGGGCGACGTGGACGCCACGGCGGGTGCCGCAGGCAGCGCCAGCAGCAGTATCCGGAGCACGAGCGGTGCGGGCCAGCGGGGCGTGAGCAAAGGCGACATGCCGACCTCGCAATGGTTGGGCAAGCAAGCGCCGGCGACCGGCCGCACGGTATTCCCGAGCCCCGACGGCCGACGCGGCGGCGACACTTCACAAGTCTAGCCGCCGAGCGTGCACACCACCCGGGGTGTCGCGGCGACGGACATGGGCAGCTGGCCAGTGCCCCCCGATAGACGTCATCCTGTCGAGTGATGAAGGATACTCAGGTTCACCGCTACCGCGAGGAGGCTCCATGCCATCAGGGATCGATTTCCGCATCGATTTTCAGGACCCCGACGAGGCAGATCGCTGGCATGCCATCAACGACGGCGTGATGGGCGGGGTCTCTCAGGGTGGAATGCAGACCGCCGCGGGCACCGGCGTCTTCACCGGCCGTCTGTCGCTCGAACACGGCGGCGGCTTCGCCTCGGTGCGCCGGGAACCCGGCGACCCGGCCTTGGGCGACGCTCGCGGGATGCGTCTCCACGTGCGCGGCGACGGCCGCACCTACCAGCTGCGGCTGCGCACCGACCGCCTCTTCGAGGGGGCGGCCTATCGCGCCCGGTTCACCACCACGGGCGAGTGGCAGAGCCTCGATCTTGACTGGGGCGACTTCGAGGCGGTCTTCCGCGGCCGGCGGCTGGAGGATGCCCCGCCACTCGCGCCGCAGGACATTCGCCAGCTCGGCTTCCTGATCGCCGACCGTCGCGAGGGGGAGTTCCGGCTGGAGATCGCCTCCCTCGAGGCGCTGGCATGACGCGACGGGAAACGTCTCGACCCGACATGACGCTGGTCTATGACGGCGAGTGTCCGATGTGTCGCCGGTTCGTGCGCCTGCAGCGGCTGCGTCGCGACGTCGGCGAGCTGGAACTGGTCGATGCACGAGAGCAGAGTGCCGCGCGCCGCGAACTGAGCGCGCTCGGCATCGACCTGGACGAGGGATTCGCGCTGCGCATCGGCGAACAGTGGATCCACGGCAGCGAGGCCCTACATCGCTTGGCGCTGATGAGCACACGCAGCGGCCTCTTCAACCGGCTGATGGCGAGGCTCTTCGCTTCCCCGAGCCGCACCGCTCGGCTCTATCCCTGGCTGCGCGCCTGCCGGGCCGCCCTGCTGCGTCTGCTGAGGCGCGGACCCATCGGCAATCTCCGGCGCTGAGCCTCGATGATCGCCCACGTCATTAGCGCCTCATCGGGGTCGGTCATCAGACGGCTCACCTCAAAAAGCGGCTAACTCGACGTGGACGGACCTCATCGGCACAGGCTTTGCCAGGACAGGCCTTACCAAGGCAGCGTTTCGCCATTGCTGTGCCAGAAGCCGCCGCTGGTCGCGAGCGTCAGCGCCTCGATGCGCGCGGCGATGCCGTCGGCGGCCTCCTCCGGGCTGATCAGGCCACCGAAGTTGACCATGCGGGTCTGCACGTAGCCCGGGTGAAGCTGGGCCACGGCGATGCCGCGGGGCGCCAGGTCCACCGCCAGCGACTTGCCGAAGGCGTTCAGCGCCGCCTTGGAGGCGCGGTAGCCGTAGCGCCCGCCGGAGTCGTTGTCGGCGATCGAGCCCATGCGGCTGGTGATGTTGGCGATCTTGGCGCCCTCGCCAAGCCTCGGCAGCAGGGCCTCGGTGACCCGCAGCGGGGCATAGGCGTTGATCTCCATCTGCGCGCGCATGGCGTCGAAATCGAGCTCGCCCAGCGACTCGTCGTGGAGCAACCCGGCGTTGTTGATCAGAAGATCCAGCGGCTGATCCCCGAGCGCCTCGGCGAGGCGCGCCACGTCCGCCTCGCGGGTCACGTCGATGCCGTCGATGACCCGATGGGCCACCTCGGCGAGCTCGTCGGAGCCCGCGCGGCAGGCGCCGATCACCTGCCAGCCTGCCCGGTGGTAGTGGCGCGCCAGCGCCAGGCCGACGCCGCGATTGGCGCCCGTGATCAGTACGGTGGAAGCCATGATTTCTCCTTCGATGAGCCGTTCGTCTCGTTCGAGTGGGTCTCGTTCGATGACAGAGGCCGGCCGGGATCAATCCCAGTCGGGGGCGAAGTCGGGATCGGCGATCCGTTCGCCGCGATCCAGGGCGGCAATGGCCGCGAGCTCCTCCTCGCTCAGCGTGAGGTCGAGGGCGGCCAGGTTGCTCGCCAGATGCTCATGCTTGGTGGAGGACGGAATGGTCACCACGCCGCGGGCGCGGGTCCAGGCCAGGGCCACCTGGGCCGGCGTGGCATCGTGAGCCTCGGCGATGCGCGCCAGGGTCTTATCCTCCATCACCTTGCCCACGGCCAGTGGCATGTAGCCGGTCACCGTCAGGCCGCGGGACTGGCAGTGCGCTACCAGGTCGCGATTCTGCAGGAAGGGATGCACCTCGACCTGGTTGGTCAGCAGGGACTCCGGCCCGAGGATCTCCAGCGCCTTGTCGACCTGGGCGATGGTGAAGTTGGAGACGCCGATATGGCGCGCCTGGCCGGCCTCGCGCACCTCGCGCAGGGCGTTCAGGTAGTCGGCCATGGGCACCGCGTCCTCCGGCGACGGCCAGTGGATCAGCAGCAGATCGACGTAGTCGGTGCCGAGCCTCTCCAGGCTCTCGCGCACGCTTTCCTTGAGCGCGCCGGGCTCGAGCCGGTCGTGCCACACCTTGGTGGTCAGGAACAGTGACTCGCGCGGCACCTCGCTCTCGGCGAGGGCGGCGCCCACGTCCTGCTCGTTCTCGTACATCTGGGCGGTATCGATATGCCGATAACCCAGCGCTAGGGCGTCGTGGATCACCTGCGTGAGGGTGTCGCCCTTCAGGCGAAAGGTGCCGAGGCCGGGATTGGGCAGCGTGGTCGTGCTCATGGGCTCTGCTCCTCGTGTCGCGCGCTGCGTTTCGCGCTGAATCGGTGGCGCAGTGCATGTCGGGCATGCCGCGCCGATCCTGTCTAGGTGCGGGGAGACGCGTCGATTTCAAGGGTCGCTCTCAAGGGGCGCTGTCTGACCTACGCCCTGGCCGAGCCAGTGCCGACCAAGCGCGAGACGCTTAGCGCCGCGGCGTGACCGTCGATGGCACCGCCCGTTCTGCCGCTCGCGATGCCCGTAGTGAAGGACGCTCGAGGATCGCTTGAGGTGCCCTCGAGGTGCTCTTGAGATGCTCTTTGGATGCTCTTTGGATGCTCTTGAGAATGCCTTAAGAAACTCTTAAGGAAACACCGCGAAACTCCGCCTGCGCGCGTCAGACCCTTGCCTGCTGTCTGCCGGCATCGCGACTGCCGATGCCCGGGCCCCGAAGGGCCGCCGACGGCGCTGGCGAAGGCTTGCTTCCAGTTGCGAGCAAACGGTTCGCCCCCTATCATTCTCGCTCCAGCCTCCCCGCTCACCCTCCTCCCCGGGAAATTTCACTCCGATGTCGATGCTACCCCGACCGCACCACAGGCCCAGGCACAGCGCCCGGATGCCTGGTCTTCTCGTGCTTGGCCTGATGGCCCTGCTGGCCGCCCCGCTGGCTCAGGCCGCCGCCGGGCCCCTCGCGCTCACGAGCTCTCTCTACGGCTTCAGCGCCGTGACGCTGTTCATCCTCGCCTACGCGCTGGTCATGGCCGAGGAACAGCTGCACATGCGCAAGTCCAAGCCGGTGCTGATCGCCGCCGGCCTGATCTGGACGCTGATTGGCTGGGTCTACGTGCAGGCGGGCCTGCCCGACGCGGCCGAGGAAGCCTTTCGGGAGACCCTGCTGGAATACAGCGAACTGCTGCTCTTCCTGCTGGTGGCGATGACCTACATCAACGCCATGGAGGAGCGCCGCGTGTTCGATGCGCTGCGCTCCTGGATGGTGCGCAAGGGCTTCAGCTACCGTTCGCTGTTCTGGATCACCGGTATCCTGGCCTTCGGCATCTCGGCCATCGCCAATAACCTGACCACGGCGATGCTGATGTGCGCCGTGGTGCTCAAGGTCGCCGAAGGTGACAAACGCTTCATCGGCCTGTGCTGCGTCAATATCGTCATCGCCTCCAACGCCGGCGGCACCTTCAGTCCCTTCGGCGACATCACCACCCTGATGGTCTGGCAGGCCGGGATGGTCGAGTTCAACCAGTTCTTCGCCCTGCTGGTGCCCGCGCTGGTCAACTACCTGCTGCCGGCGCTGATCATGAGCGTCTTCATCAAGAACCGGAAGCCCGACTCCCTGGAAGAGAACGTCTGGCTCAAGCGCGGCGCGCGACGCATCATCGCCCTGTTCCTGTTCACCGTGGCCAACGCCGTGGCCTGCCATACCCTGCTGAACCTGCCACCGGTGCTGGGCATGATGACGGGCCTTGGCCTGCTGCAGTTCTTCGGCTATTACCTGCGACGCAGCCTGCCGATGTCGCTGGAACGCAAGCGCACCCGCTACACCCAGCGCGGCGACTGGAAGAAGCTCGAGCAGCTCGGCAGCGTGGTGCCCTTCGACGTCTTCACGCGGATCGCCCGCTCCGAGTGGGACACCCTGCTGTTCTTCTACGGGGTGGTAATGAGCGTCGGCGGCCTGGGTTTCATGGGCTATCTGGCGCTGCTCTCTGAGACCCTCTACACCGGCTGGGACCCGATCTGGGCCAACATCGTGCTGGGCGTGATCTCGGCGGTGGTCGACAACATCCCGGTGATGTTCGCCGTGCTCTCGATGGAGCCTGACATGTCGCTGGGCAACTGGCTGCTGATCACCCTGACCGCCGGCGTCGGCGGCAGCCTGCTCTCGGTCGGCTCCGCCGCCGGGGTGGCGCTGATGGGCCAGGCGCGTGGCAACTATACCTTCGCCACCCACCTGCGCTGGGCCCCGGTCATCGGGCTGGGCTACGCGGCCAGCATCGCCGTGCATCTCTGGATGAACGCCGAGGGCTTCCAGCTCCTCGGCTAAGCGCACCCGCAAGAGGCGCACCGAGCGCTCACGACAGCGGCCGGTCACCACAGCAGCGAAAAGTCACGACAACTACGCGTAAAAAAGGAGGAGCTGCCCAAGTCAGCTCCTCCTTTTTTTGTTGAACGGAGAAGATCATCGGCCGCCGGCGGCAGGGCCGAGCGTCAAGCCCCGCCGACGGGATCTGGGGCCTCCTCCCTCATGCGCCCGAAGCGCTCGCGCAGCCGCTCGAGATAGCTCAGCAGCACCGGGATCACGGCCAGCACCAGCAGGGTCGAGAAGGCCAGGCCGAAGGCGATGGAGACGGCCATGGGAATCAGGAACTGCGCCTGCAGCGAGGTCTCGAAGAGCAGCGGCAAAAGCCCGCCGATGGTGGTCAGCGAGGTGAGCAGCACGGCCCGCACCCGCTGCACCACCGCCTCGTTGAGCGCGGCGTCGATGGCCAATCCCTTCTGGCGCTGGTGACGGTAGAAGGCCACCAGAATGATGGCGTTGTTGACCACGATGCCGGAGAGCCCGAAGAGCCCGAAGAGCGAGAGCATGGTCAGGTTGAGGCCCAGTGCCCAGTGGCCCAGCAGGGCCCCAACCAGCGCCAGCGGGATGATCGTCATGACGATCAGCGGCAGGCTCCAGGAGGCGAAGACCCAGGCCAGCACCACGTACATCAGTCCCAGGCCGATGATCAGCCCGGTGCGCATGTCGGCGAAGGTCTCGCGCTGGTCGGCGGCGCGCCCCTCGAAGCTATAGCGCAGCCGGTAGGTGCTGACAAGGGTCGGCAATACCTCCTCGGAGACGGCGTCGAGCACCCGCTCGGCGTTGGTGATCTCGCTGTCGAGCTCGGCGGTCACCTCCACCGCCAGGCGCCCGTCGGCATGGCGCAGCGCCTCGAAGCCCTGGCGATGATCGAGCGCCATGACCTGATCCAGCGGCACGAAGCGCCCCGCCGGCGTGCGCACCGTCAGCCGCGACAGGGTCGAGAGCCGCTCTCGCTGCTCTCGGGGCAGCAGCACCCGCACCTCGATCTCGTCGTCGCCGTCCTGGTAGATCTGCACCAGGCGGCCGTCGAAGGCCGCCCTGAGCTGTCGACCCAGGTCGAGGGTGGTCAGCCCCAGGGCCTCGCCGTGGGCACTCACCCGGTAGATGAGCTGCTCGCGCCCCCAGGGCATGTCGTCCTCGGTATCCAGCACCCCGGGCAACTCGCGCAGCGAGCGGGACAGCGATTCCGCGGCGGCCTTGAGGTCGTCGGCCGACTCGCCGGTCAGGCGGATGTTGACGTCCTTGCCGGGCGGTCCCGCTGCGCGCTCGCTGATGGTCAGGTTCTCCAGGCCCGCGGGCTCGGCCATCCGGCCGCGCCAGGCGCGAATGAACTCGGCGTTGCGCACGTCGCGGTCGTCCGAGGCGGTGAGCTCGATCATCATCGAGCCGACGTTGTCGCCGTTTCGCCCCGGCTGTCCGCCGGACATCGTGGCCCCGTGGCGGACCACGGCATGCTGGACGAGCCCGCCGCCGAGCGCCTCCTCGGTCTCGTCCAGGGCGGCCTGCATCTGGGTCAGCAGCTCGTCGACGCTGCCGCGATCGGTACCGGCCACGAAGCTGGCGTTGGCATAGAGGATGTTGGGTTCCGGCGTGGGGAAGAAGTTGAACTCCAGGCGCCCACCGACCAGCAGGCCCGCGGTAAAGAGCACCACGGCGAGCGCCGACGCGAGCGTCGCGGCACGGTGGCGCAGGGTCAACGCCGAGAAGCGCCGAAAGGGGCCCTCGCGGAAGCGCTCGAAGGCCGTCTCGAAGCGCTCGCGGGGCCGCGACAGCGGGTGGCGTCGTGTCTTGCGCCCCGGCACGAAGGCGTTGCGCAGGTGAGCCGGCAGCACCACGAAGCACTCCAGCAGCGAGGCGATGAGCACGCAGATCATCACCACCGGGATATCGCCGAGGATGTTGCCGATCACCCCGCCCACCAGCAGCAGCGGCATGAAGGCGGCCACCGTGGTCAGCGACGAGGCAATGACTGGCCACAGCATGCGCCTGGCAGCCCCCTCGGAGGCGTGACGGGCGGGCTCGCCGCCGCGGAAGTGGGCATCCGCGTCCTCTCCGACCACGATGGCGTCGTCGACGATCACCCCCAGCGCCATGATCAGCGCGAACAGCGAGATCATGTTGATCGAACCGCCGATGACCCAGAACACCGCCATGGCCGCCAGGAAGGCGGTAGGAATGCCGATGGCGACCCACAGCGCCACGCGGGCGGGCAGGAAGAAGTAAAGCAGTAGCAGCACCAGCGCCAGGCCACCCAGGCCGTTGCTGATCAGCAGCCAGATGCGCTCGGCGATCAGCTGCCAGGTCTCATCGTGCACCTCGAGCTCCACCGAGGGCGGCAGCTGGGGGCGGGTCTCGTCGAGCCAGCGATTGAGCACCTCGGCGGCAGCCAGCGAGTTGCCGTTCTCGCTTCGCTGCAGCATCAGCTCAACCGCCGGGTGACCGTTGCGGCTCAGGGTCACCGAGGGCTCGCGGGCCTCCTGGCGGATAATGGCGATGTCGCCCAGGCGCAGCTGGACCCGATCACCGCTGAGCACCGGCAGGTCGGCGAAGGCCAGGGCGTCGCGACGCTGCTCCACGGCGCGCAACTCGCGGGTGCTGTCCTGCTGGCCGAGCAGCCCCGCCGGCAGGTCGCGGGACATCGCCTCGATGCGCTCGGCGATCTCGCCGAGGCCGAGCTGCAGACCCTGCAGGCGCTCGGCCGGGATCTCGATGCTGATCTGCTGCTCGGGCAGGCCGCTGATTTCCACCCGATCGATGCCCGCCTGCAGCAGCTGATCCTCGAAGCGATTGGCCAGGTGGCGCAGCTCCTGGGGGGTGACCTCGCCATGCACCAGCAGCCGGGCCACCGGTTCATAGCGGGCCGCCCGGGCGACCTGGGGCTCCTCGGCCTCCGACGGCAGGTTAGTGAACTCATCGACCTGTTGGCGAACGTCGTCCAGGGCCAGGATGGGGTCGCTGCCCTCGTTGAACTCCAGGGTGATGTTCGAGATGCCCTGAGCCGAGGTGGAGGTCATCCGCTTGAGGCCATCGATACTGCGCAGGCGCTGCTCGAAGGGGATGGTGATGCCCTGCTCGATGTCCTCCGCCGAGGCGCCACTCCACACCGTGCGCACGCTGACCACGTCCAGGGCGAAGGAGGGAAAGAACTGGATGTTCATCCGCGAAATGCCCAGCGCCCCGCCTAGCAGCATCACCAGCATCACCAGGTTGGCGGCGACCTTGTGGTGGACGAAGAAGCCGATCACCCCGCGCCGGCGACTCACGAGGCCGTCTCCTCGTAGCCAGCGCCTCCATCGACGCCGCCGTCGATGTCGCCGGCACGCTCGACGCGCTCGGCGTTGGCGCCGCTGTCGTCTTCCCCGTCGCTTGCGGCTTGATCGTCACTGGCGGCTCGCTCGTCGCCAACGCTCTGGACCAGCAGCCCCTGCATGGCGTTGGGCAGGTGGGTGAGGATCACTCGGTCGCCATCGGCCAGCGCCTCGCCGCTGACCAGCGCCCATCGCTCGCCGTCGCGCACCACGTCGCCATGGCGAGTCACCGTCAATCGCTGCATGCGGCTCGCCTCGTCCATCAGGTAGAGGGCCTCGTTGCCATAGAGCGCGCTGTAGGGCACCGCCAGGCTGTCCGGCACCCGCGGGCGCT
The DNA here is from genome assembly GCF_032333995.1 of Halomonas saccharevitans. NCBI lineage: Bacteria > Pseudomonadati > Pseudomonadota > Gammaproteobacteria > Oceanospirillales > Halomonadaceae > Halomonas > Halomonas saccharevitans. Next base: position 295,783 of record NZ_JAVXUR010000001.1, on the reverse strand, counting down.
TGAGCGACACGGCCGCCAGGCTGCCGGGGCGCAACCCCTCGCCGCCTTCCTCCAGGCGGAAGATCGCCTCGGTGCCGGCCGGGTCGCCCTCGCCGGCGAGCCCGGTCAGCACGAGACGCGCGCCCTGCTCATCGGTGGCCACCAGGCGTTCCCCGCGGGAGAGGGCTTCGAGCAGTTCGCCCTGATGGCGCTGGGGGATGCGCGCGCGAAGCTCCAGCCCGCGTTCGGGATAGATGCTGAGCAGCTCGCTGCGGGCCGCGACCTGATCCCCCGGGGCCACCCGGATGCGCGTGACGATACCATCGAAGGGCGCATCGACCCGGCTGCGCTCGGCATCGCGGCGCGCCGCGGCCAGGGCGGCCCGAGCCCGGGTCAGGTTGGCCTCCAACGCACGCAGGCGCGCCGGATGCTCGGCGACCGCCCGCTCACGGGCCGCCACCGTCACCCGGGCGCGGGCCAGCTCATTGCGCGCGGCGTCCAGGTCGGACTGAGAGGCCAAGTTGCGCGCCCTGAGCGAACGGGTGCGCTCAAGCTGGCGACGGGCGTTGTCGACCAGCTCGCGCTCGCGGGCCAGGGCCTCGCGGTCGCTCTCGTGGCGCACCCGCTCGTTCTCGACCTGGGCCTCGCGATCCGCCACCTCGGCCTCGGCCTGCTGAAGGGGCGGCGTCACATCGGCATCGTCCAGGGCCACCAGACGCTCGCCGCGGGCCACCCGCTGGCCCTCGCGGACCGGCCGTTCGGCGATCCGCCCGGCCAGGGGCGCGGTGACGGTGAGCATGTCGGGGGCGGTGATCTCGCCATACAGTGGCAGGACGGGCGCCTGGGGCGCCAGCGTCGCCGCGAGGGTCTCGACGCGCCAGCGGCGCTCTTCGGGCGTCACGCTGGGGCTCTCGGGCCGGGTCGCGCGCAGCCACAGAAAGGCCGCCACGCCGACGGCCAGGATCAACAGGGGGAGCAGGCGTCTGAGCATCGGGCTGGGTTCCAACGGGCATATCAACAGCCCACAATATACAGTCATCGAGCGGTGATTGTCGGCGCCACGTCGCCACGGCGACACTCTACCGCAGCCCGGTGCGTCGGCGGCTCGCCCCGCCCTGTTCCGGATCGGGTATCATCGGCCCCCACTCGCCTCGCGGAGTCACCATGCAAGCCGCCCTTCCCCTGCCGCTCTCCACCCCCAACCGCAACCTGGTGCGGCTGACCATCGTGCGCGGCATCACCTGGACCGGCTTTCTGGCCGCCATCATCATCGGCATCGAGCTGCTGGGCTTCTCGCTGCAGGTGCCCGCGGTGATCGCGGTGATCGTCTCCATGGGCGTGATCAACATCGCCACCTGGTGGCGGCTGGGGCGTCCCCGGGCGGTCACGCACCAGGAGTACCTCGGTCACCTGATGATCGACGTGACAGGGCTGACGCTACTCTTCTACTTCACCGGCGGCGCCCACAATCCCTTCATCAACTACTACCTGGTGCCGGTGACCATCGCCGCGGCCACCCTCCCCTGGCGCCATGCCTGGCTGGTCGCCGCCGCCTCCATGGCCGCCTACACCTTCCTGATGGTGGTCTACCAGCCGCTGCCGCCGCTTGCCCAGGGGGATGGCGAGACCACCCTTGGCCTGCACACCCTGGGCATGTGGTTGAACTTCGGCCTCTCGGCGGGGCTCGTGACCTTCTTCATCTTCAAGATGGCCCATGCCCTGCGCCGCCGGGACCAGGCGCTGTCGCGCACCCGCGAGGCGGCGCTGCGCAACGAGCAGGTGCTGGCGGTGGCCACCCAGGCCGCGGGCACCGCCCATGAGCTCGGCACGCCGCTCTCCACCATGGCGGTGCTGCTCGCCGAGATGCGCGAGGATGCCAAGGACGACCCCGAGCTGACTCGGGATCTTGAGCTGCTGCGCCAGCAGGTCGATACCTGCAAGTCGCGGCTGCGCCACCTGGTGCAGAGCGCCGATCGCCGGCGCATGGCCGAACCCGAGGTCTACGATGCCCAGGCGTGGCTGGCCGGCGTGGTGCAGCGCTGGTTGGTGCTGCGCCCCGACGTCAGCCATCGCCTCGAGGTCGCCGAGCGGCGCGACCCGCCCCGGCTGGCCGTGGATGCCACCCTCGACCAGGCGCTGACCAACCTGCTCAACAACGCCGCCGATGCCAACCCTGACGACATCATCATCCGCCTGGAGTGGAACGGCGACGAGGTGATCATCGACATTCGCGACCACGGCCCGGGCGTGGCGATGTCGATCGCCGACCAGCTGGGCGAGACCTTCGTTTCCACCAAGAGCAAGGGGCTGGGCATCGGCCTGTTCCTGACCCACGCCACCATCAACCGCTTCGGCGGCGGCGTGAGCCTGTACAATCACCCTGACGGCGGCACCCTCACCGAAGTGACCCTGCCGCGCAGCCAGACGACGACCTGACGGCTCCGGGATTCCCCGACCCTGCGAGGACGACATGCAAGAGACCGCCGAACGCCTGCTGATCATCGACGACGACGAGATGTTCTGCCACGTGCTCGACCGGGCGCTGACGCGCCGCGGCTTCGAGGTGATGGTCGCTCACGACGCCGCCCAGGCGCTCTCCCTGGCGCGCCGTCACCAGCCCCAGCTGGCCACCCTGGACCTCAAGCTGGAGAACGAGTCGGGCCTCAAGCTGCTGCCCGAGCTGCTCGAGCTGGTGCCGGCATGCCGGGTGATCGTGCTGACGGGTTATTCGAGCATCGCCACCGCAGTGGAGGCGATCAAGCTCGGCGCGGTGAACTACCTGTGCAAGCCGGCCGATGCCGACGAGGTGCTCGCCGCCCTGTCACGGGAGGAAGGCGATCCGGAGATGGAGGTGGCGGACAACCCGCCGTCGATCAACCGCATCACCTGGGAGCACATCCAGAAGGTGCTCCAGGAGCACGACGGCAATATCTCCGCCACGGCGCGGGCGCTGGGCATGCATCGCCGCACCCTGCAGCGCAAGCTGCAAAAGCGACCGGTCAGGCGCTGACGCTACGGGCTACGGGCTACGGGCTACGGGCTACGGGCTACGGGCTACGGGCTACGGCAACAGCATAGCTCGTTGCTCGCCGCCCGCGGCCCGAACGCGGCGTTATTGCGCGGTCCACCCCAGGTCGATGTTCCAGCTCGCCCCGGTGACGGCGCCGGCCTGATCCGAGGTCAGGTAGGCGACCAGCGACGCCACCTCGCTCGGCTCGATCAGCCGCTTCACGGCGGCATTCTTGAGCATGATGTTCTCGATCACCTCCTGCTCCTCCATGCCGTGCATCCTCGCCTGATCGGCGATCTGGTTGTCGACCAGCGGGGTCTTCACGTAGGCCGGGCAGATGGCGTTGGCGGTGATGCCCTGCTGGCCACCCTCCAGCGCCGCGGTCTTGGTCAGGCCGATCATGCCGTGTTTGGCGCTGATGTAGGCGGCCTTGCCCGGCGAAGCCACCTGGGCGTGCACCGAGGCGATGTTGACGACCCGACCCCAGCCGCTCTCGCGCATGCTCGGCCACACCGCCTGAGTGAGCAGGAAGGGCGCGGTCAGCATCAGGTCGATGATCTGGCGCCACTTCTCCTCGGGAAAGGTCTCGATGGGCGAGACGTGCTGAATCCCGGCGTTGTTGACCAGGATGTCCACGCGACCGAAGCGCTTGATCGCCTCCGCCACCGCCGCCTTGCAGGCCTCGCCATCGGTCAGGTCGGCCTGGAAAAAGGCCGCGCCGGCCTGTTCGGCGACCTCCTTGCCGGCCGGATTGAAGTCCACGGCCAGCACCTGATGACCCTGCTCGCAGAAGTGGCGGACCACGGCCTCGCCGATGCCGCTGCTGGTGCCGGTGACCAGGGCGACGCGGGGGGTGGAAGCGTTGGCGGTCATGCGTGACTCCTCTTGATCGGATCGTCCCGGGGCGACGGGGCGCGCCCCGCTGAAGCCCGGTGATGTTGTGGTTGTCGTCGTGCTCATGGGGGTGGCGCTGCGCCACCAGCATAAGGCGAATGACGCAGTGCGTCATCCATCAGGCATCGGGCGCGGAAGGCGTCATGACCCGCTCCATCAGCTGCTGAGCGAGGCGACTGGCCGCCTGGCGGGAGTCGAGATCGGAGATATCTTCGAGCAACTCACAGCGCCAGCAGCCCTCGAGCGCGCCTTTACCCTCAGCGTCGCCGTCGACACGACGCTCATCGTGACTGTCGGCGCTACTGTCAGAAAGGGGCTCCCAGGCGAAGGGATAGCGCCCCGAGGGCAGCGCCAGGGTCAGGCGCGGCTCGGCCAACGGCGGCGCGGCCTCGTCGTCGACCACCAGCGCAAGCGACAGAGAGACGGGCGTGACCAGGGCCCCCAGCAGCCCGCGGCGCCCGTCGGGCAGCAGGTGGGGCTGAAAGCACAGGGCATCCACGCCAAGGCGGGGATTGAAGTGCGCCTCGCCCTTGGCGTCCTTCAGGTAGCGGCGGGTCCAGGCCTCGGCCAGGCGCCCCAGCCGCGCATACTGCTCGGCACTCATTGCCTGCATGATGTCCTCCGGTTCGGCGAGGCCGCCAGTATAGTCGCCGCGCTCGGGTCGTCACACCGGGCGTTCGGCAGCGACACGGCGAGCTGCTAGCATGAAAGCCGTTTGATACTGACCCGCCAAGGAGCCGCCATGACCCCCGCCCAGCGCCTGGAGATCGCCGTCGACATCGCCCGAGAGGCCGGCCAGATGATCATCGAGGCCCGCCAGGGTCAGGCCTTCGGCCATCGCTACAAGCACGGCCATGAACTGGTCACCGACACCGACGTCGAGGTGGATACGCGAATCAGCGAGCGCCTCCAGGAGCACTTCGCCGACGAGGCGCGCCTCAGCGAGGAGCTGGCCCCCGACCGCGAGGCGCTCGCGACGCCCCAGGCGCTTTGGGTGGTGGATCCCATCGACGGCACGGTCAACTTCGCCCACGGCCTGCATCACGTGGCGGTTTCCATCGGCTGGGCCAGCGAGGGCAAGACGCGGCTGGGGGTCGTGCATGCGCCCTTCCTCGGCGAGACCTTCACCGCGCTGGACGGCCGGGGCGCCTGGCGCAACGGCGAGCCGATCCGCGCCAGCCGCACGGGCAGCCTGACCCACTGCCTGGTGGGCACCGGCTTTCCCTACCGCCGCGACAGCCGCCCGCCGCTGATGCGCCGTCTCACCGCGGTGCTCGGCCACTGCCAGGACATCCGGCGCAACGGCTCGGCCGCCCTGGACCTGTGCGACGTGGCCTGCGGTCGGCTCGACGCCTACTACGAGAGCGTCTCACCCTGGGACTGCGCCGCAGGCTGGCTGATCGCCCGCGAGGCCGGCGCCCGCACCGGGCACCTCTATCCCGTCCCGGCAGCGATTCCGGAGGATCTCTACGGCGAGAACCTGCTGGTGACCGCCCCCGAGGTCCATGTCGCGCTCGGAGACCTGCTGCGCCGGGCCGACGCCGGCGAGATCGATCTTTAGGGCGTTCGCCAGGGCCGTCGCAAGAGCGCCTTCGCAAGTCCGTTCGCCGGACCGTACCCATCTAGTACGACCGGTCAGGGCACAGCGATAAGAACGCTATAACGCGGTTGCCGATAGCCCGCCCCCATCGCTGCCCAAGGTGGCGGCTATTGGCGAAAGGGCGCGCGCTCCTTCACAATGCCCATCCTTCTTTCCCATCATCCACTGCCGTGCACCTCGTCGTGCCAGGAGCCTTTTCATGTTCGTCGTCATCTTCGGCCGCCCCGCCTGCCCCTTCTGCGTCCGCGCCAAGTCGCTGGCCGAGCGGCTCGAGAGCGCCGGCGCCATCGAGGGCCACCGCTATGTCGACATCCAGGCCGAGGGGATCACCAAGGCCGACCTGGAGAAGACCATCGGCCAGCCGGTGCACACCGTGCCGCAGATCTTCGTCGATCAAACCCACGTCGGCGGCTTCACCGAGTTCGATCAGTACGTGCGCGACAACGCCCTGATGGCCGCCAGCGTCTGACACGCGCCGCACGCTATCCTCGACGCCGTCACCCCAGGTGGCGGCGTTTTCGTTGTGTGTGCATGCCCGCGAGAGCCTGCGTCTTTCCCGCGTTGAATGAGCTCCCGACCTCGCTGCCTATACTGGCGCTGCGAGCGCACGAGAGATGAAAACGGGCCACACGAACGGGGCATCACGACGGGGGAAACGGCACGATGCAACGGGAAGAGTTCGTCCAGCAGCTGTGGCTGGACTTCGTCCATCACCATCCTGACGTCGGCGGCCTGCGGCTGTGGCCGGTCGAGGCCCCGGCGGAATATTTAGCGATCCTGACCCTCAATCACGGCCCCTGGGCCATGGAATCGCTGATCCCGACGCTGGTGCGCTTCGGCTATCGACCCCAGCAGCGCTACGGCATGGCCGACCGCGGCCTGCTCGCGACCCTGCTCAGCGCGCCGGATCATGGCGGCTGGGTGCTGCTCGCCGAGCTGCAGCTGGGCGCCCTGTCGCGACAGCCCCGGGAGAGCCTGAAGGCACTGGTTGCCGACGCCGACCCCCGGGAGGCGCGCAGCCAGGCGCTGCTCTGCCACGGCCGCGCCTGGCCGATGCCCGACTGGGATACCTACCAGCTCCTGGAGCGCGCCCACCCCCTGGCCGGTTGGCTCGCAGTGATGGGACCAAGGGTCCACCACGTCGGCTTCGACTGCCAACGGCTGGGCCACGACATCCAGACCCTCGACGGTCAGTTACAGCAGGTTGGGCTCAAAGGCAGCGACGATCGCCACCATGGGCTCTTCCCCGTCTCGCCGCTGCTCGACTACCGCTTCTATGCCACCCGCTCGCAGCGCCTGGCCTTCGCCGAGGGCGACGAGCATCGCATCGGCCTGGGCGGCCTGGCGCTGGTGCAGAAGCAGGTTAGCGCCAACCAGGAGCGCGCCGCCGAACTGCTGTTGCCCCACCACACACGCTGCGAACTCACCTGATCCGGATCATCCACAGAATCTGTGGATAACGCTGTGTATCATCCCGGGGAAAGCCGCGGAGACCCGGATGGCGGGGGCCGCGCAACGTCGTGATCAGTTTTTCGGCAGTCCGGACCTCCCCTAACGACAACGGCCCGGACACAGGGTCCGGGCCGTCGATTGGCATGCGCCTCACTCGAGGGCGCCGTGCTGGATCACACCTCGAAGGTCATTTCCGGCACGTGCTCGGGCACCACCAGCTTGCCTGCGGTCAGCTCCTTGATCTCCTCGACGGAGACGCCCGGCGCTCGCTCCTTCAAGTGGAAGGCACCGTCCTTGATCTCGAGATACGCCAGGTCGGTCAGCACGCGGTTGATGCAGCCGGCGCCGGTCAGCGGCAGGTTGCAGGACTCCAGCAGCTTGGACTCGCCGTGCTTGGAGGCGTGGGTCATGGTGCAGATGATGTTCTCGGCGCCGGCGACCAGGTCCATGGCGCCGCCCATGCCCTTGATCAGCTTGCCCGGGATCATCCAGGAGGCGATGTTGCCGTTCTGGTCGACCTCGAAGGCGCCGAGCACGGTCAGGTCGACGTGACCGCCGCGGATCATCGCGAAGGACTCGGCGGAGGAGAAGATCGCCGCGCCCGGCCGGGCGGTGACGGTCTGCTTGCCGGCGTTGATCATGTCCGGGTCGACCTCCTCCTCGGTGGGGAAGCGTCCCATGCCGAGCAGGCCGTTCTCGGATTGCAGCATCACGTCGATGCCGTCGGGGATGTAGTTGGCCACCAGGGTCGGGATGCCGATGCCCAGGTTGACGTAGAAGCCGTCTTCGAGTTCGCGCGCCACGCGCTGTGCCATCTGTTCGCGGGTGAGTGCCATCGTGTTGCCTCTTGTGATCGGTGGAGAAGCGGGAGAAAAGCGCCGGCCGTGCCGGTCGTCACGTGCGGGGAGCGCTCAGCCCTCGCGCACGGTGCGCTTCTCGATGCGCTTCTCGAAGGAGCCCTGGATGATGCGGTCGACGTAGATGCCCGGGGTGTGGATCTGGTCGGGGGTAAGCTCGCCCGGCTCGACGATCTCCTCGACCTCGACCACGGTGATCTTGCCCGCGGTGGCAGCCATCGGGTTGAAGTTCTGGGCGGTGTCGCGATAGACGACGTTGCCGTAGCGGTCGGCCTTCCAGCCCTTGATGATAGCGAAGTCGCCGACCACCGATTCCTCGAGGATGTAGTGGCGACCGTTGAACTCGCGCACCTCCTTGCCCTCTCCGATCGGCGTGCCGTAGCCGGTGGCGGTATAGAAGGCGGGGATACCGGCGCCGCCGGCGCGCATCTTCTCGGCCAGAGTCCCCTGAGGCGTCAGCACCACCTCGATCTCCTCGTTGAGCATCTGCTGCTCGAACAGGGCGTTCTCGCCGACATAGGAGGCGTGGATCTTGCGGATCTGCTTGTCTTCCAGCAGCAGGCCCAGGCCGAAGCCATCGACGCCGCAGTTGTTGGACCACACCGTCAGGTCCTTCACACCGCGACGCTTGATCTCGCCGATCAGGTTCTCGGGGATGCCGCAGAGACCGAAGCCGCCGGCGATCACGGTCATGCCGCTCTCGATGCCGTCCATTGCCTCTTCGTAGGAAGTCACACGCTTGTCGAATCCGGCCATCGTGGCGCCTCGCGTTGTTGTAGAGAGTGGGGGATGGAGGAAGAAGTGAACGCCAAGCGTTCATTCGCAGAGTGTCAGGCCAGTGTTGCCCCTGACAATATATTTGTTAAGTTTGTTTTATTTATCGATTGATATGATCGACTCATAAATTTGACCTTGGTAGCACGCCATGACCGTCAAGCAACTGCGCGCCTTCCTCGCCGTGGCGCGAACCCTGAGCTTCACCCAGGCCTGCGAGCATCTGCACCTCTCCCAGCCGGCGCTGAGCCTCGCGATCAAGGGGCTCGAGGAGAGCCTGGGCGGGCGCCTGCTGATCCGCAGCACCCGCAGCGTGCGCCTCACCCCGGAGGGCGAGTCGCTGGTGCCGCTGGCCAAGCGCCTGATCGCCGAGTGGGACAACACTGAGGAGCTGCTGCGCCAACGCTTCACCCTGCAGCTCGGGCGCCTGGCGGTGGCCACCATGCCCTCGTTTGCCAGCAACCTGCTGCCGCCGGCGCTGCGGGTCTTTCGCCAGCGCCATCCCAAGGTCAACGTCACGGTCCACGACGTGATCAACGAGCAGGTGATCGAGATGGTGCGCGCCCGCCAGGTCGAGCTGGGGCTGGTGTTCGAGCCCGAGGCCACCGGCAGCCTCTCCTTCGCGCCGCTGTTTCGCGACCGCTTCGTCGCCGTGGTGCCGGCCGAGTCGCGCCTGGCCGAGCGGCCGAGCCTCGACTGGGCGACCCTGATGACCCGGGACTTCATCGCACTGCAGCGCCCCTCCATGGTACGCCGCCTGCTCGAGCAGGCACTGGAGGGGCGAGGGCTGGTGCTGCCGGCGACTTTCGAATGCCATCAGCTGGCCACCGTAGGGCGCATGGTTTCAAGCGGCCTGGGGGTCAGCGCCGTGCCGTCGCTGTGCATCGACCAGATGCAGGAGCTCGGCGCGGTCTGCGTGCCGCTGGAGGACCCGGTCGTCGAACGCGACGTCGGCGTGCTGACCTGGAATCGTCACGAGCTCTCGGTCGCCGCCGTCGCGCTGCATCGCGTGCTGGCCGAGACCATTCAGACACCGGGGCTATCGCCGCGTTGTTGAGCCCTACAGCTGGGCAGCTCGCGGCCGATCCATTAGCATGAACGCCTCATAAAACCCGTCAAGGAGACAGGCATGTCGACCCTAAGAGGGTTCGTGAGCATCCTGCTGCTGAGCCTGACCACCATGACCTGGGGAATCCCGCTGATCCTGCTGACCCTGGTCAAGCTAGTGACGCCCGGGCGCCGCTGGCGCCGCCGGGTGCTGACGGCCCTCAATTGGGTCGCGCTCAACTGGATGGGCAGCAACCTGTGGTGGATGCGCCGCTGGCTGCGCCCGCCCCTGGAGCTGCAGCTACCCGATGGCATGTCTCGGGACCGCTGGTGGCTGGTGCTCTCCAACCACCGCAGCTGGACGGACATCTTCCTGCTGTTCTTCGCCTTCCACCGGCGCATCCCCATGCCGCACTTCTTCGTCAAGCGGCAGCTGATCTGGATTCCCATCGTCGGGCTGGCCTTCTGGGCCATGGAGTTTCCCATGCTGCGTCGCCTGACCCGCGAGCAGCGCGAGCGCCAACCCCACCTGGCGCGTCGCGACCGCGAGGCCACCGAGCGCATGTGTCGCCATGCCCGTGAGCGGCCCATCGCGATCTATAACTTCGTCGAGGGCACCCGCTTCACCCCTACCAAGCACGCCGCCCAGGGCGCTCCCTATCGACACCTGCTCAGGCCGCGCGCCGGCGGCATCGCCCAGGTGGTGAGCCTGCTCGGCGACCGGCTCGGCGGCATCCTCGACGTCACCCTGCACTACGACAATCCCGCGCCGAGCTTCTGGGGCTTTCTCTGCGGCCGCGAGGGCCGTGTCGTGCTGGAGGCGCGGCGTCTGGAGGTCCCCTCCTGGATGCTCGAAGGGGACTATCACGACAACACGGACTACAAGGAACGCTTCCAGTCATGGCTCAACGCCCTGTGGCAGGACAAGGATCGCCGTCTAGACGACCACCGCTGAGCTGGCTGCTAATCGCCCTGACGGTGCTGCTGGCCGGCTGTGCAGGCACCGGCCGCGACATGGGACAAGGATATGACAGCGGTCGCGCACGTGACATCGCCGGCGAGTGGGTCACCATCCAGCGTGGCGACACCCTGGGGAAGATCGCACGCCGCGCCGATGTGCCTCTGGTCCGCCTGGAGCGCTTCAATCCCGGCGTCGACACCCGGCAACTGGCCGTGGGCCAGCGAGTGATGGTGCCCACTCGAAATGAGCGGGCGCCCTCCGGCGGCCCCTATCGGTACCAGATTCGACCGGGCGACACCTTCAGCGCCATCGCCCGGCGCTTCGGCACGACGCCAGGGCGAATCCGCTCGGGCAACCCCGGTATCGTGCCCACCGCGCTCAGGGTCGGCCAGCAGATCAAGGTGCCTCTGCGCGGGGGCCAGGCGAGCGCGTCCGCCTCGAGTACCGCCAGCAAGCGCAAGGCCGCTCGGCCGTCCCGCAAGCAGCTGCCGGACCCGGGCGACCTGCCCGCCTCGGCGCGGCGCTGGCCCTGGCCGCTGGACGACTATCGGGTGGCTCGACCGTTCGGCACCGATAAACGCGGCGCCCTGCAGCCGATGCTGCTAGCCACCGCGCCTGGCAGTCGCGCCAAGGCGGTGGCCGATGGCGAGGTGCGGTTCGCCGACAGCATGCGCCAGCTCGGCCAGGTGGTGATCGTGCACCACGCCGACAACTTGCAGAGCGTCTATGCGCTGTGCAAGAGGCCGCTCGTGGGCAGCGGAGAGCGCGTCACGCAAGGCACCCCGGTCTGCGAGGTGGGTCGCCAGGACGGCGGACCACGCCTGCTCTTCGACATGCGCCATGGCGGAAAGCCCATGGACCCCGCCCAGGTCCTTCGCTAGACGCGGCGTTGACGTGGTTGACGCAAGCATCACGTCATCGTCATCGCGGTGTCGCGCGCCTGTCATGAGCGACGCCCATCCTCGGCGGTGTCAGGCCCGGTCGGGCCCGCCAACGCACGAGGAGCGCCATGCGCATCTGCCTGGTCAGCGACACCTGGTCCCCCGATATCAACGGCGTCGCCCACACCCTTGGCCGGCTGAGTTCCGAACTGGAGCGACGCGGGGTGGCGCTGCAGCTGGTACGACCCCGTCCGACCGCGCGAACCGTGCCGCGGGCCGAGGGCATCGAGGCAGAGCTTCGCGTTCGTGGCCTGGCCCTGCCGGGCTATCGCGAGGTGCGCATCGGCCTGCCGGCCGGGCGAGCCATCCAGCGCCTGTGGCGTCAACAGCGCCCCCAGGCGATCTACCTCGCCACCCAGGGCCCTCTGGGCTGGTCGGCGCTGCGCATCGCCCGCCGGCTGGGCATCCCGGTAATCAGCGGCTGGCACACCAACTTCGATCAATACTGCCGCGACTACGGCCTGCCCTGGCTGGCGCCGCTGGTGCTGCGCCGCCTGAGGCAATTCCATAACCGCACCGCGGCGACCCTGGTGCCGACCCATGCCCAGGCCCGCGAGCTCTTCGAGCAGGGCTTTGCCAACGTGCGCGTGATGGCGCGCGGCATCGACGGCGAGCGTTTCTCCCCGGCGCATCGCGACTCGCCGCTGCGCGCGGCCTGGGGCAGCGATGCCCATCGTCCGGTGGCCCTCTATGTAGGGCGCCTGGCGCCGGAGAAGAACCTGGCCCTGTTGCGCGACACCTTTTCCGCGATGCTTGCCGCGCGCCCCGATCTCACCCTGGTGGTGGTCGGCGACGGCCCGGGGCGCACCTCCCTCGAGCGCGCGCTGCCCCAGGCCCACTTCACCGGCTTCATCGATCGCGAGAGCCTGATTCGCCACTACGCCAGCGCCGATCTCTTCGTCTTCCCCTCGCTCTCCGAGACCTGGGGCAACGTGGTGCTCGAGGCCATGGCCAGCGGCCTGGCCGTGGTCGCCTTTCGCCACGCCGCCGGTGCCGAGCTGATCGACCACGACCATAACGGCCTGAGCCTGGCGCCGGACGATGCGGCCGGCTTCCAGGCGGCGGCGGTCGCCCTGTGTCAGCAGCCGGCCCGCTATGCCCGGCTGGGACGTGCGGCACGCGAGCGCGCCCTGGCCTATCGATGGCCGGCAATCGCCGACACCTTCCTCTCCACCCTCACCCAGCCGCTGGAGATCGACGATGAAGCCGCTCCCCCCTGCCGTGTTTGATCGTCTGGATCTCATCGAGTGGCAGCTCTGCCGCCGACTGGTCGGCTGCAACGTCCACCGCCCCTGGCTGATGCTGCTGCGCCTGGCCAGCCGGCTGGGGGACTGGCCGCTGTGGGTCGGGCTGATCCTGGCCCAGCCGCTGCTCGACCCGGTGAACGGCGGACGGCGGCTGGTCGAATACGTCGCCACCGCCCTGGTGGCCATCGCCTGCTATCGCGTGCTCAAGACGCGGCTGTGCCGCGAGCGCCCCTTCATCACCTTCACCGGGATCATCCGCTGCGGCGAACCCGCTCGAGACCGCTACAGCTTCCCCAGCGGGCACACCATGCACGCGGTGCTCTTCTGCCTGCTGACCGCCGTGCACGCCGCCTGGCTGCTGCCGTGGCTCCTTCCGTTCGCGGCGATGATCGCCATCTCTCGCGTCGGCCTAGGGCTGCACTACCTCAGCGACGTGCTGGCCGGCGCCCTGCTTGGAACGGCCTTCGCGATGCTCAGTCTGGCGGTCTTCGGCTGAGACCGTCGTGGGACCAGTGAGCCGTGTCCCGCTAGCCTCCCAGCCGGCGGGATGGCATCCTGAGGCAATGACCCAGTTGTCGCTCTCTTCTCGCGAGACCCTGCTCGGGGATCCGCCCCTGGCGCGGTTCTCCAGGCTGCTCGGCGAGCCCGCCGCCACCCAGGCACTGACCCGGCTCGATCGCGAGCTTGACTGGCAGCGCCCAAGCCTGCGCCTCTACGGTCGCGAGCATCCGATCCCGCGCCACCAGGTCTGGATGGGCAGTCCCGACGCCCGCTATCGCTACTCGGGGCGCAACTTCTGCCCCGAGGCTTGGCACCCCGAGGTCGCGGCCATCCGCGATGCCGTGGTCGAGTGCCTGGCCGCCGCCGGCCAATCGGCGCGCTTCAACAGCGTGCTGCTCAACCGCTACGCCGACGGCGAGGAGCGCATGGGCTGGCACAGCGACGACGAGCCCGAGCTCGGCGCCGCCCCGCTGATCGCGGCGGTCAGCCTCGGCGCCGAGCGGCCGCTGCGCTTTCGCTGGAAGCAGCGCGAAGCCGAGGCCTTCAACGCCTGGCTGCCCCACGACAGCCTGCTGGTGATGGGGCCCGGGGTGCAGCGCCGCCTGCAGCACGCGCTGCTGCCGCGGCGACACCGAGGCCTGCGCATCAGCCTGACCTTTCGCTGGGTGCATCCGTCGCGCATCCACGACTGAGCCGCGGTCGCCCGCTTACCCGGGCCCTCAATCGCCGCCTTTCGCTTCTGCCCATGCAAAACGGCCACCCCGTTTGGGATGGCCGTTGTATGTTGCTTAAAACAGAAAACGGTATAAATCCGCAAGTAAGCTATTAGCCTCGGTAGTAGCCGGGGGTGACGAAGGGCATCTTGCTGACCGTCATCGGCAGGCGCTTGCCGCGCACCTCGGCGTAGACGGTGGTGCCGACCTCGGCGGCCTCGATGGCCACGTAGCCCATGGCCACCGGCCGGCCGACGCTGGGGCCGAAGCCGCCGGAGGTCACTCGACCCAGGTGGCCACCCTCGGCATCGTAAAGCTCGGTGCCCTCGCGCACCGGCGCGCGGCCCTCGCCGAGCAGGCCCACGCGCTTGCGGCGATGATCCTTCTCGGCCACCTGGTGCAGGATCAGGTCGGCGCCGGGGAAGCCGCCGGCCCGCTCGCCGCCGCGACGCCGCGGCTTGCCGATGGCCCAGATCAGGCCGCCCTCGACCGGCGTGGTCTCGGTGTCGAGGTCGTGACCGTAGAGGCAGAGCCCGGCCTCGAGACGCAGCGAGTCACGCGCGCCCAGGCCGATCGCCTCGACCTCCTCCTCGGCCAGCAGGCGACGCGCCAGGGCCTCGGTATCCTCGGCCGCGACCGAGATCTCGAAGCCATCCTCGCCGGTATAGCCACTGCGGCTGGCCCAGACGTCGATGCCGTCGATAGTGAAGTGGCCATGCTGCATGAAGACCATCTCGCAGGCCTCGGGGCACAGGCGCTGCATCACCTTGGCCGCCGCCGGTCCCTGCAGGGCCAGCAGGCCGCGGTCGACCACCTCGATCTCGTGATCCGGCAGGCCGCGGCGCAGGTGGGCAATATCCTGTTCGCGACAGGCGGCGTTCACCACCAGGTAGAGGTGCTCGCCGGCATTGACCACCATCAGGTCGTCGAGGATGCCCCCCTCCTCCGAGGTAAACAGCGCGTAGCGCTGCATGCCCTCGGCGAGGCCGACGATATCGGCCGGCACCAGGGTCTCCAGGGCCTCGGCCGGGTCCGGGCCACGCAGCAGCACCTGGCCCATGTGGGAGACATCGAAGAGCCCGGCGCCGTGGCGGGTATGCTCGTGCTCGCGTTTTACCCCCAGCGGGTACTGCACCGGCATGTCGTAGCCGGCGAAGGGCACCATCTTGGCGCCCAGTTCCACGTGCAGGGCATGCAGGGGGGTATGCTTGAGTTCACTCATGTCGTCGTCTCTCGTGTCGAGGGGGCCAATGCAAGAGAGGTGCCCCGCGGGGCACCTCTCTTGCCGGACTCACCCCTCAGGATTTGTCGTGGTCCAGCTCCTCGCCCGGCAGAACCTCCTTGCCGTCGAAGTAGTCACGGGCCAGCTTGAAGACCACCGGCGACAGCAGCGCCAGGGCGATCAGGTTGGGGATGGCCATCATGGCGTTGAAGGTATCGGCCATCAGCCAGATGAAGCCCAGCTGCGCCATGGCACCCAGCGGAATCGCCAGCACGAACAGCACCCGATAGAGCATGATCGAGCGGGTGCCGAACAGGAACTGGAAGCACTTCTCGCCGTAGAAGGACCAGCCGAGGATGGTGGTGAAGGCGAACACCGCCAGCGCCAGCGACACGATCTGGTTACCCATGCCCGGCAGGGCCGCATCGAAGGAGAGCGCGGTCAGCGATGCCCCGGCCTCACCGGTCTCCCAGACACCGGCGGTCAGGATGACCAGGGCGGTGATGGAGCAGACGATGATGGTATCGATGAAGGTACCCAGCATGGCGATCAGGCCCTGACGCACCGGGTTCTTGGTCTGCGCCGCGGCGTGGGCGATGGGCGCACTGCCCAGGCCCGCTTCGTTGGAGAAGATGCCGCGCGCCACGCCGAAGCGGATGGCTGCCATCACCGCCGCACCGGCGAAACCGCCCACGGCCGCATGGGGGTTGAAGGCGTAGGTAAAGATCATGCCGAAGGCGCTACCGAGCTGGTCGGCGTTGACGACCAGCACTGTCAGGCCGGCAATCACGTAGAGGATACCCATCACCGGCACCAGCTTGCCCGCCACCTTGGCGATGCGCTTGATGCCGCCAAGGATCACCGCCCCGGCCAACACCATGATCACCACGCCGGTGATCCAGTGCGGCAGGCCGAAGGTGGAATCCAGGGCGTCGGCCACTGAGTTGGACTGCACGGTGTTGCCGATGCCGAAGGCCGCCACGGCGCCGAAGAAGGCGAAGGCGCCACCGAGCCACAGCCACTTCTGGCCGAGGCCGTTCTTGATGTAGTACATCGGGCCGCCGATGTGATAGCCGGTGCTGTCGGTCTCGCGATAGCGCACGGCAAGCACCGCCTCGGCGAACTTGGTGGCCATGCCCACGAGCGCCGTGATCCACATCCAGAAGACCGCCCCCGGGCCACCCAGGGCGATGGCCGTGGCCACGCCGGCGATGTTGCCGGTGCCGATGGTCGCTGACAGCGCAGTCATCAGGGCGTTGAAGGGCGAGATCTCGCCATCCTCATGCTTCTCGGCCGCCTTGCCGGGTGCCGGTTTCTTGTCGCGGCCGGCCCACATCAGCTTGAAGCCGGTGCCGAGCTTGCGGATCGGCATCAGCTTGAGGCCCAACTGCAGATAGAGGCCCACCCCCAGCAGCAGGATGAGCATCAAGGGCCCCCACACCACGCCATTGATGGCGCCAAAGATACTGTTCAAGGTTTCCACGAGAATCTCCCTATTGTCTTCTTCACACTTGTTGTTGTGATCTGCCGCTTGTGGTGACCTGCCAGGCATTCCCCCGGACTCGCCTTCCCCCTCTTGGCAGGCGAGCGATCCGATAAGACGAAAAGGCTTGGTCAGGTCGCTCTTCGACGAAAGATCGACAGGACGAACGCCCTCACGATAGCGGATCAAGCCGCCGCTGCACCAGCCCGGCGAAAGGCTGCCCCCGCGGTTACTCTGGATTGGCAAATGCCCGGAGCGTACACCAGGTTTCCGATCGGAAACGCCAAAAGCCTACTGTCGGCGCCGCCCTGAGGCAAGGACGCGTCGCGCACTGGACGAACTCGACGCCGCCGACCACTCTGTGAACGGGTCGAGGCGCGGTTATCCGCCCTCCTGCCCCCTGCAGGACTCGCCAAATGCCGCCAATGGCGTTAGCATTCGCGGATCCGAAAACCTTTTTCGTATAGGAAATAATGATGAGCTCTATCCCCGCCAACCTGCGCTATGCCGAAAGCCATGAATGGGTCCTAGACAACGGCGATGGCAGCGTGACCATCGGCATCACCGACCATGCTCAGGAGGCACTGGGCGACGTGGTCTTCGTCGAACTGCCCGAGGTCGGCAAGACCCTCGCCGTCGGCGACGAGTTCGGCGTCATCGAGTCGGTCAAGGCCGCCTCCGATCTGTACGCGCCGATCGCCGGCGAGATCCTCGCGGTCAACGAGGCCCTCGAGGACGCCCCGGAGACCGTCAACGAGGCGCCCTACGCCGACGGCTGGATCATGAAGGTCCGCCTCGACGACGCCGCCGCACTCGACGCGCTGATGGATGCCGACGCCTATCAGGCCGTGGCCGCCGCCGAAGACTGAGCCTCGCTCCGGCACCCTCTGCCCGCCGGCAGCAACGACCGGTAAAGGAGCGTGCCAACCCCGGCCCCGTTCAGGCGGGGCCGGCCTTTCACTGATTCCCGGGGCATCGCCCCACCACGCAAACAGGGTGTTCCATGGCTTTCGACAACCGCCGTCTGGCCGATCTGGCCGCTCACGATGCCTTCATTCAGCGCCATAACGGGCCTACCGCCGACGATGTGTCGGGCATGCTCGACGCACTGGAGATGGAGAGCCTTCCCGCGCTGATGGAGGCCACCGTGCCCGCCGGCATTCGCCTGGGCCGTGAGCTGGACCTGGACCCGCCGAAAAGCGAGGCCGAGGCCCTGGACTACCTGCAACGTCTGGCGCGCCAGAACCGCGTGGCCAAGAGCTATATCGGCCAGGGCTACTACGACACCCACCTGCCGACGGTGATCCAGCGCAACGTGCTGGAGAACCCGGGCTGGTACACCGCCTATACGCCGTATCAGCCGGAAATCTCCCAGGGGCGCCTCGAGGGCCTGCTCAACTTCCAGCAGATGGTGATGGACCTCACCGGCATGGAACTCGCCAACGCCTCGCTGCTCGACGAGGCGACCGCCGCCGCCGAGGCGATGGCGCTGTGCAAGCGCGCCAACAAGAAGGCCAAGAGCGATACCTTCTTCGTCGCCGATGACGTCTTCCCCCAGACCCTGGACGTAGTGCGCACCCGCGCGGCCTGGTTCGGCTTCGAGCTGGTAGTGGCACCGGCCGAGGAACTCGCCGAGCACCACGTCTTCGGCGCCCTGCTGCAGTACCCCGGAGACAGCGGCCAGGTCCGCGACCTGGCCCCACTGATCGAAACCGCCCGCGAGCACGGCGTGATGACCTGCGTCGTCGCCGATATCATGGGCCTGGTGCTGCTCAAGGAACCCGGCGCCCTGGGCGCCGACATGGTGGTGGGCTCCTCGCAGCGCTTCGGCGTGCCGATGGGCTTCGGCGGCCCCCACGCCGCCTTCTTCGCCACCACCGACAAGCTCAAGCGCTCGATCCCGGGGCGCATCATCGGCGTCTCCAAGGACAGCCGCGGCGCGACCGCACTGCGCATGGCGATGCAGACCCGTGAGCAGCACATCCGCCGCGAGAAGGCGACCTCCAACATCTGCACCGCCCAGGCACTGCTGGCCAACATCGCCGGCTTTTATGCTGTCTATCACGGTGCCGAGGGCCTCAAGACCATCGCCTCGCGCATCCACCGCCTGACCACCATTCTGGCGACGGGCCTGGCGGAAAAGGGCGTGACCCTGGCCCACGACAGCTGGTTTGACACCCTGCGCCTGACCGGCGTGGATGCCGGCCGCATCCACGGCCGCGCCATGGCCCACGACGTCAACCTGCGCTACTTCGAGGGCGGCGATGTAGGCCTAAGCCTGGACGAGACCACCACCGCCCACGATCTGGACACGCTGTTCGACGTGCTGCTCGACGAGGAGCATGGGCTGGGCGTGCGTGAGCTCGATGACCGCGTGGTGGCCCAGGGGCTCAGCGGCATTCCGGCCGGCTGCGCGCGGGAGTCCGACTTCCTGACCCACCCGACCTTCAAGCGCTACCGCAGCGAGACCGAGATGCTGCGCTACCTCAAGCGCCTGGAGAACAAGGACCTGTCGCTGGCCCATGCGATGATTCCGCTGGGCTCCTGCACCATGAAGCTCAACGCCACCAGCGAGATGATCCCCATCACCTGGCCGGAATTCGCCCGCATCCACCCCTTCGCGCCCCGCGATCAGGTGGCCGGCTACCGGCAGATGATCGATGAGCTGGCCGCCTTCCTGGTGGAGGTGACCGGCTACGACCACATCTCCATGCAGCCCAACTCCGGCGCCCAGGGCGAGTACGCCGGCCTGATCGCCATCCGTCGCTACCAGGCGGCCCAGGGCGAGGGGCACCGCGACGTCTGCCTGATCCCGAGCTCCGCCCACGGCACCAACCCCGCCTCCGCCGCCATGGCGAGCATGAAGGTGGTAGTCGTGGAGTGCGACACGGACGGCAACATCGACATCGACGACCTCGGCGCCAAGGCCGAGCAGCACCGCGACGCCCTCTCGGCGATCATGATCACCTACCCCTCGACCCACGGGGTGTTCGAGACCAACGTCCGTGAAGTGTGCGAGATCGTGCACGCCCACGGCGGCCAGGTGTACATCGACGGCGCCAACATGAACGCCCAAGTGGGCCTGACCCGCCCCGGCGACTTCGGCGGCGACGTCAGCCATCTCAACCTGCACAAGACGTTCTGCATCCCCCACGGCGGCGGCGGCCCGGGCATGGGCCCGATCGGCGTCAAGGCGCACCTGGCGCCCTACGTCTCCAACCATGCGGTGACGCCGATTGCGGGCGTCGAGGCGGGCTGCGGCGCGGTCTCGGCGGCGCCCTTCGGTTCGGCCTCGATCCTGCCGATCTCCTGGGCCTACATCAAGATGATGGGTGCGCGCGGGCTGCGCGAGGCCACCGAGCTCGCCATCCTCAACGCCAACTACATCGCCGCCCGCCTCGGCGAGCACTATCCGGTGCTCTACAAGGGTGAGAACGGCAGCGTGGCGCACGAGTGCATCATCGACATCCGCCCGCTCAAGGCCGAGTCCGGCATCAGCGAGGAGGACATCGCCAAGCGCCTGATGGACTACGGCTTCCACGCGCCGACCATGTCCTTCCCGGTGCCCGGCACGCTGATGATCGAGCCCACCGAGTCGGAGTCGCGCTACGAGATCGACCGCTTCTGTGACGCCATGATCGCGATCCGCGAGGAGATCAGCGCGGTGCAGCGCGGCGACTGGCCGGCGGAGAACAACCCGCTGGTCAACGCGCCGCACACCATGGCCGACCTGATGGACGCCCATTGGGAGCGCCCCTACTCGCGGGAACTCGGCGCCTTCCCCTCGGAGGCGACTCGGGCCGCCAAGTACTGGCCGGCGGTCAATCGCGTCGACAACGTCTTCGGCGACCGGCAGCTGATCTGCTCCTGCCCGAGCATCGACGAGTACCGTGATTGAAGGACGCGATTGAACGATGCGGCTAAACCATCGAGACGGCGCCTCACCGGCGCCGTCTGATCGTCAACGACCGATCACCAACGCCTGACCGTCAGCGACGGGCCTTCAACGACTGACCTTCAATGACTGACTTTCAATGAAAAGGGCCCCGCTTCGGCGGGGCCCTTCGCGTTCAGGCCGTGGTCCGTGCATGCCTCGTCAGTGCACTTTCGAACATCCCGGCCCTCGACCGCCTCAGCTCTCGATCACTTCGCCATAGCCGAGGCGCTCGTGGCGGCGCTGCTCGCGATAGCCCTCGAGCAGGCGCACGTAGCGCCGCGGCATGTGTGCCCCGGTGCGGGTCACCAGATAGAGGAATTCGTGGCACGCCTGGGCCAGGGAGAGCGCCTTGACCTGGCGCTGCCAGGGTGAGGTCTCCAGCACTACCCGCGAGACCACGGCGAAACCCAGTCCCCGGGCCACCCCATCTAGCACCATGCCCACCTCGTTGGTGAAGCCCTGGCGCGGGAAGTGACTCATTGAGCGAAAGTCGGGGAAGTTGGCGCGCAAGAGTACCCCGGCATGATCATTGCCGCCCGGATAGCCGATCATTCCGAGCGCCATCAGATCGCCCAGTCCGCTGCCGGCGAAGTCCGCCGGCACCACCAGGCAGAGCGGCTCCTGGTGCCAGGGCTCGCAGTCGAGCTCGGGATGACGAACCGGTTCGGTGACGATGCCGAGATCGTGGCGACCGGCGAGCACGTCCGCGACGATCTCGGCGTTGAAGGCGAAGCTGTAGCTGACGGTGAGGCCCGGCTGCATCTGCTGCTGGCCGAGGATGAACGGATAGAGCATCAGTCCGATGCTGCCCGGCGAGGCGAGACGGCACTCGCCGGTGTCCAGGCTGTCGTTGTCGAGGGAGTGGCAGAACTGCTCGTGTTCGGCGAACAGCTTGAGCGCGTAGTCATAGGCGCGACGGCCGGCCTCGGTGAGCACGAAGCGCCGACCCTGGCGATCGAGCAGCGACTTGCCGAGGTACTGCTCGAGCTTGCGGACGTGCTGACTGACGCCGGGCTGGGTCATCTCGAGACGCCGGGCGGTGCGCGTGAAGCTGCCGGTCTCGACCAGCGTGATGAAGGTGCGGAAATAGCGGGCGTTGAACATGGGATGTCACGTCGAGGGCGGTGGCCTGGCATCGGTGATTCTATCAGCTCGCCGCCGGAGCCGCAGCGATGCCCGCCCGACGGCCGGCGTGGTAGCATCATGGAACGACCAATCCGGCCATGACGACAGGGAACGCCACGGATGCCCGACACCATTTCCACCACCATCTCACCGGAAGGCAGCCTCGAGATCCTCTCCCAGCAGGAGGTCGAGCGCCTGCATGACACCTCCCGCAGCGGGCTGCACGACCTGCTGCGCAACTGCTCGCTGGCGGTGCTCAACTGCGGCAACCTCACCGATGACGGCCTGGCCCTGCTCGAGACCTACCCGGACTTCGATATCGAGGTGCTGCAGCAGGACCGCGGCGTGCGTCTCAAGATCACCAACGCTCCCGCCGAGGCCTTCGTCGATGGCAAGATGATCCGCGGCATCCGCGAGCACCTCTCCGCGGTGCTGCGCGACATCGTCTACGTCTACAACGAGATCCAGACTCGCCATCGCTTCGATCTGCAGACCGCGGAAGGCACCACCAATGCGGTGTTCCATATCCTGCGAAAGGCCGGCACCCTAAAACCGGGCCGTGATCCGAGCCTGGTGGTCTGCTGGGGGGGCCACTCGATCTCCCGCGAGGAGTACGACTACACCAAATCGGTGGGCTATCACCTGGGGCTTCGCGAGCTGGATATCTGCACCGGCTGCGGACCGGGCGCCATGAAGGGGCCCATGAAGGGCGCCAACGTGGCCCACGCCAAGCAGCGGCGCAGCCAGGGGCGCTACCTGGGGGTCTCGGAGCCCGGCATCATCGCCGCCGAGGCGCCCAATCCCATCGTCAACGAGCTGGTGGTGATGCCCGACATCGAGAAGCGCCTGGAGGCCTTCGTGCGCCTGGGCCACGGCATCCTGGTCTTCCCCGGAGGCGTGGGCACTGCCGAGGAAATCCTCTACCTGCTGGGGATCCTGCTGCACCCGGACAACACCGACATGGAACTGCCGGTCATCTTCACCGGCCCCGCGAGCGCCGCCGACTACTTCAAGCGCATCGACGAGTTCCTAGTTTACACCCTGGGCGAGGAGGTGCGCCGCCACTACCGCATCATCGTCGACGACCCCGTCGAGGTGGCCCGTGCCATGCGCGTCAACATCGATCGGGTGGCCGAGTATCGCCGCAGTCGCCAGGACGCCTTCTACTACAACTGGCGCCTGACCGTGGCGCGCAACTTCCAGGAAACCTTCGAACCCACCCACGAGGCCATGGCGAGCCTGGCGCTCCACCGCGAGCAGCCGGTACACGAGCTCGCCGCCAACCTGCGCCGCGCGTTCTCGGGCATCGTCGCCGGCAACGTCAAGGAACAGGGCCTGCGGGCCATCGAGGCCCACGGCCCCTTCCGCCTGCACGCCGAGCCGGAGCTGATGGCGCGCCTGGACGAGCTGCTCTCCTCCTTCGTCGATCAGGGACGCATGAAGCTCGCAGGCGACTACGTGCCCTGCTACACCCTCGGCTAGCCAGAGAGACCCGACCGAGACGCAAGAAGCCCCACCGGATCACTGATCCGGCGGGGCCTCTAGGAGGTTGCGGTTGCTTGATCTTAACGGCGATCGTGGTCGTGACGGACTCAGCCGGGCATTCTCGCCGTTTCGATCGCCGCCGCGGCTAGGCGCGCACGGGTCTCCACCACAGCCAGAGCGCATGCAGCAACAGGCCGAGAGTCGCACCATGGGAGACGACGAGCTCCCAGCCGAAGAAGTCGCTGGTCAGAGCGTGCCAGGCCGTCATGCCGGCAGCCCCCGCCCCCAGGCAGAGCACTAGCCGGCGCAGCAGCCCCGGCAGGCGGGCACGCGCCTCGTGCTCGAGCATCCGCCACTGCAGCAGAGTCGCTATCGCGACCACGGCCAGCGCCATCAGCATCAGCGACTGGCGGGTCTCGAGGCCGGCGGCCAGATAGCGCGGCAGGGTCGCCAGCATCAGCACGCCGAGCCCCACCAGCAGGCTGACGCGCTCCGCGGTCGGTGTGGCCCCCATCTCAGGCCACCTTCAGCTGCTGGGCGTCGATCCACTCCTCGACCCAGGGAAGGGCTTCGTCATCGGCCATGAAGGTCTCCATGGCATCGACCTCGAGGCGCTCGCCGAGCCGCTGGGCGCCCTGCCCTTCGAGCAGCTCGTCGAGATGGCGCCCGGCACCGCAGTAGGTCTCGCCGTAGGAGCTGTCGCCCAGGGCGATCAGCCCGTAGCGCAGGCTGCCAAGGCCGGGGCTCTGCTCCTCGAGCGCCCGAGCGAACGGCACGATATTACCGGGCAGGTCGCCGCTACCGGTGGTGGAGACGCAGAACAGCGCCAGGTCGGTGGGTGAGCCGGTGAGGTCGTCGAGGGTCGGCTGATCGAAAATCGCCACCTCGTAACCGGCCTCCTCGAAGAGCGGCTTGACCTGTTCGGCGACGTCCAGGGCACCACCATACATGGTGCCTACGAAGATCTTGAGCATGGGCATGTCATGGATTTACCTGAGAATTTCACTCGGATATTAACACGGGGGTGCGGCATGGGGCCACGCCATGATGACTGCCGAGCGCGGGAAGTCCGAGTATAATGGTCAGGCATTCAACATTCCTGCAGGGAGACACCATGCGGCACGCTTTCGAGACCTGGATCACGCCGATCATGATCGGCGGTCTGATCCTCTTCATGTGCTTCATCATCTGGGATCTGGCCAAGAAGTCCCAGGCGGGACGCTTCGGCACCCTCATGCTGTTCGTGGTCCTCGGCGCCGGGATGCTGGGGTACGTGCTGAAGGTGGTGATCACCTGGACGCTGGAGAGCGGCGTCGGCGTGTAGGCCCCGCCCTTCGAAGCGCCAAGTGGATCAAACGCAAAGACGCCACTCCGAGGAGTGGCGTCTTGCCTGGCGACCGGCCATTATCGCGTCAACCGAGGACGCTCAATGCACCTCGCCGTCGTACCCTTCAACTTGGCTCTTGAGCTTCTGGCCGGGTCGGAAGGTGACCACGCGCCGCGCGGAGATGGGGATCTCCTCGCCGGTCTTCGGGTTACGACCGGGGCGTTCGCGCTTGTCGCGCAGGTCGAAGTTGCCGAACCCCGACAGCTTGACCTGCTCGTTCTCGCGCAGGCAACCACGTATCTCCTCGAAGAAGGCCTCCACCATGGACTTGGCCTCGCGCTTGGACAGGCCAAGCTCGGCGTGCAGATGTTCGGCCAGTTCCGCCTTGGTCAACGCACCCATGTTGTCGTCCTCGTGGCGCTGGTCCTGCCGATCGCCGGGCTGCGCCTCGCTTGAGGGCGCAGTCTTGTCGCGCGACGCTGTCATGAACGCAGCTCTGCGCCCAGATGCTGGTGCGATTCCGCGACGATAGCATCAACCAACTGATTGATTTCCTCGTCATTAAGCGTGCGCGAAGGATGCTGCCAGGTCAAGCCCAGGGCCACGCTCTTGCGCCCCTCCGGTACGCCCTTGCCCTGATAGACATCGAACAGGTGCGAGTCCACCAGCCACTCGCCGGCCTGGCCGCGGATGGTATCGAGCAGCGACTGCACCGGCAGCTCGGCGTCGACCAGGAAGGCCAGGTCACGACGCACCTCGGGATGGCGCGACAGCGGAGTAAAGGCCGGCACCCGCCCCTGGGTAAGCGCGTCGAGACGCACCTCGAAGAGCAGCGCATCGACCTTGAGACCCAGCTTGGCACGCACTGCCGGGTGCAGGGTGCCGATCCAGCCGGCCTCCTCGCCGCGGTGCAGGATGCGCGCGCACTGCCCCGGATGCAGGGCCGGATGCTCGCCCGGCTCGAAGCGCCAGGCTTCGGGCTCGCCAAGCGCGAACAGGCTCTCCAGGTCGCCCTTCAGGTCGAAGAAATCGACCGCGGCCTTGTCGCCGGACCAGCCCTCGGGCTCGCGGGGCCCGCAGACCAGCGCGCCAAGCATCGGCAGCTGGTGCAGGTGGTCGAGCTCGCCGCGGAACACCAGGCCGGTCTCGAACAGCCGCACTCGGCTCTGCTGACGATTCAGGTTATGCGTGAGGGCACGCACCAGGCCCGGGAAGAGGCTAGCCCGCATCACCGACAGATCGCTGGAGATGGGATTGGCGAGCGCCGGCGAGACGGCCTCGGGATGCAGCGCCTGCTGCAGCTCCGGAGCGACGAAGCTGTAGGTCACCGCCTCCTGGTAGCCACGGGCGACCATCTGGCGACGCAGCAGGCCCAGCGGCGTGTGAGCCTCATCGGCGGGGCGCAGCGCCAGGCGCAGCTGAGGACGACGCACCGGCAGGCGGTTGTAGCCGTGGATGCGCGCCACCTCCTCGATGAGGTCCTCCTCGATGGCGATGTCGAAGCGCCAGGTCGGCACCTGCACCGTCCAGCCCTCGCCGGTGGCCGTGACGCCGAGCCCCAGGCGCTCGAGGACCTCGGCGACCTCGTCGTCGGGCAGCGCCTTGCCGAGCGCCTGCTCGAGGCGAGCGGCGCGCAGGATCGCCTGGCGGGCGCCGGGCAGATGCGCGTCGCTTGCCACCTCGGTCAGCGGGCCCGGCTCGCCGCCGGTGATCTCCAGCAGCAGCGCGGTGGCCCGCTCGGCAGCCTCGCGGGCGAGTGCCGGGTCGACGCCGCGCTCGAAGCGGTGGGAGGCATCGGTGTGCAGGCCGTAACGACGCCCCTGACCGGCCACGGCCAGCGGCGAGAAGAACGCCGACTCGAGGAAGATGTCGCGGGTCTCGGCATTCACGCCGGAGTGCTCGCCGCCCATGACGCCGGCGATGGCCAGCGGGCCGCGCTCGTCGGCGATCACCAGTGTCTCGGCCTCCAGGGTGATCTCCTGGCCGTCGAGCAGCACCAGGCGCTCGCCCTCCCGTGCCAGCCGTACGATCACGCTGCCGTGCAGGTTGGCGCGATCGAAGGCGTGCAGCGGCTGACCAAGCTCGAGCATCACGTAGTTGGTGACGTCGACCACCGGGTCGATGGCGCGGATGCCGCTGCGGCGCAGCCGCTCGACCATCCACAGCGGCGTCTCGGCGGTGACATCGACGCCCTTGATCAGGCGGCCGAGGTAGCGCGGGCAGCGCTCACCGTCCTCGACGCGAACCGGGAAACTTTCGTCATGGACCGGCGCCACCGCGGTAAGCGCGGGACCCTCGACCGCCAGACGATTGAGCACCCCGACCTCGCGGGCCAGGCCCTTCAGGCTCAGGCAGTCACCGCGGTTGGGAGTGAGGTCGACCTCGATGGTGTGGTCATCGAGCCCCATGAAGTCGCGGAAGCCCTCGCCCACCGGCGCGTCCGTCGGCAGCTCGAGGATGCCCTCGGAGGTCTCCTCCTCGAGGCCCAGCTCCGAGGCGGAGCAGATCATGCCGCGAGACTCTACGCCGCGCAGCTTGGCTTTCTTGATCTTGAAGTCGCCGGGCAGCACGGCGCCGACCCGAGCGAAGGCCACCCGCTGGCCCTCGGCCACGTTGGGGGCACCGCAGACGACCTGAACCCGCTCACCACTGCCGTCGTCGACCTGGCAGACGTTGAGTTTGTCGGCATCCGGGTGCGGGGCCTTGGCCACCACCTGGGCGACCACCACGCCGCTGAAGCTCGCGGCCACGGGATCCACGGCATCGACCTCGAGGCCGGCCATGGTGATCTGGTCGGCGAGCGCCTGGGTAGAAAGGGCCGGCGAGACCCAGTCGCGCAGCCACTGTTCGGAAAATTTCATGACAACTCCTGTGTTCTGCTTATCCGGTGATCAATCAGGCGAACTGGCGCAGGAAGCGCAGGTCGTTGTCGAAGAACAGCCGCAGGTCGTTGACGCCATAGCGCAGCATCGCCAGGCGCTCGGCGCCCATACCGAAGGCGAAGCCGGTGTAGCGCTCGGTATCGATGCCGGAGTGGCGGAACACCTCGGGGTGCACCATGCCGCAACCCATCACCTCGAGCCAGCCGCTGTGCGAGCAGACCCGGCAGCCCTCGCCTGCGCACATCACGCACTCGATATCGACCTCGGCCGAGGGCTCCGTGAAGGGGAAATAGGAGGGACGAAAGCGCACCGAGAGATCGTCACGCTCGAAGAAGGCGTGCAGGAAGTCCTGGATGGTGCCCTTGAGGTCGGCGAAGCTGACGTCCTCGTCGACCAGCAGGCCTTCGACCTGATGGAACATCGGCGTGTGGGTCAGATCGGAGTCGCTGCGATAGACGCGGCCCGGGCAGACGATGCGGATCGGCGGCTCGGCCTCCTTCATGGTCCGCACCTGCACCGGCGAGGTGTGGGTGCGCAGCAGCCGGGTGGCATCGAAGTAGAAGGTATCGGCCATGCCCCGCGCCGGGTGATGGGCGGGAATGTTGAGGGCCTCGAAGTTGTGGTAGTCGTCCTCGATCTCCGGACCCACCGCCACGTCGTAGCCGATGCGCGTGAACAGCGCTTCGATGCGCTCCAGGGTCAGGGTCACCGGATGCAGGCCCCCGCTGGGCTGGCCGTGCCCCGGCAGCGTCACGTCCAGGCGCTCGGCGGCCAGTCGCGCCTCCAGCGCCGCCTTCTCCAGCGCCTGGCGGCGCTCGTCGAGTTCCTGGCTCAGCGCCTGCTTGGCCTGGTTGATCCGCTCACCGGCGGCCGGGCGCTCCTCCGCGGGCAGCTTGCCGAGCCCCTTGAGCAGGGCGGTGATCTCGCCCTTCTTGCCGAGATAGCGCACGCGCAGCTCGTCCAGTGCGGCCAGGCTGTCCGCGGCGTGGATGGCGTCGCGGGCCTCGGCAACCAGAGTGGGAAGGTGGTCCATCCGTTGAGCTCCGAAGTCTTTCAAAGAAGTCTTTCAAAAAAACAGGGGAAGAGCGGCTGCTCTTCCCCTGCGACGATCACGGACCGGCGGCGCGACACGAGCCACTCACCGGCCAGGGTCGACTCCCTTACTGGGCAGCCTTGGCCTTCTCGACGATGGCGGCAAAGGCAGCCTTCTCGTGAACGGCCAGATCGGCCAGCACTTTGCGGTCGATCTCGATACCGGCCTTCTTCAGGCCGCCGACGAAGCGGCTGTAGGACAGGCCATGCTGGCGGGCACCGGCGTTGATACGCTGGATCCACAGGGCACGGAACTGACGCTTACGCTGGCGACGGTCGCGGTACGCATACTGGCCGGCCTTGATGACGGCCTGCTTGGCAACGCGAAAGACGCGCGAACGGGCACCGTAGTAACCCTTGGCCTGCTTAAGAATCTTCTTGTGACGACGACGTGCGACGACACCACGCTTGACGCGAGTCATAGCTATCTCCTGACGTTAGAGGGGTGCACCCGGGAAGTTACAGAGTCGGCAGCATCCGCTGGATGAGCGGCTTATCGGCGGCGTGGATCTGCTTCATCCCACGCAGCTGACGCTTCCGCTTGGTGGACTTCTTGGTCAGGATGTGGCTACGGAACGACTGCTTGTGCTTGAAGCCGTTGGCCGTCTTCTTGAAGCGCTTGGCAGCGCCGCTGTTGCTCTTGATTTTCGGCATGAGAATAACTCCGCTCGAGGTTTTTTCAGAAAATTCGGGGCCACCGGAAGGCTGGCATGCCTTCCGGCCGTTAAACGGGCCGTCGAATCACTTCTTCTTGGGGGCAATGATCATAATCATCTGGCGCCCTTCCATCTTCGGAAAGGACTCCACGGTACCCAGGTCCTCGAGGTCGGCGGCGATCCGCTCCATCAGCTTGCGGCCGATGTCCTGGTGCGCCATTTCACGACCGCGAAAACGCAGGGTGACCTTGCCCTTGTCGCCACCTTCGAGGAATCGAATCAGGTTCTTCATCTTGACCTGATAGTCACCCTCGTCGGTGCCAGGCCGGAATTTCACTTCCTTGACCTGGATCTGCTTCGTCTTCTTCTTCTGAGCAGACTTCTGTTTCTTCTGCTCGAAGACGAACTTACCGTAATCCATGATCTTGCAGACAATGGGATCGGCGTTGGAAATCTGTACGAGGTCCATTCCGGCCGCTTCGGCTCGCTCCAGCGCTTCGCTGGTGGGCACAACGCCCAGCTGTTCGCCGTCGCTATCGATCAGGCGGACCTGATCCTCGGTAATGCGCTCGTTCATCGGGGGGCGTTTATCCTGAACGCGCCCTCTTGGGTTGCTTCTCTTGATGGTTCCGTCTCCACTATCGCTTGGAAGATGTCGCTATTGCCGTTCGGTCTGAATCCGCTCGATGAAGGCGTCTACCGTCATCGTTCCGAGATTCTCGCCGCTGCGGGTGCGCAGGGCCACCGAGTCGGACTCGACTTCCTTATCTCCCACCACCAGGAGATAGGGGACCTTCTGCAACGTATGCTCTCGGATTTTAAAGCCGATCTTCTCGTTCCTCAAGTCCGACTTGACGCGCAGACCGACTTTCTGGAGCCGTTCGACCAGCGAGACGGCGTAATCACGCTGAGCATCGGTGATGGTCATGACCACCGCCTGCTGCGGCGCCAGCCACAGCGGCATGGCGCCGGCATAGTGCTCGATCAGGATACCCAGGAACCGCTCGAAGGAACCGAGAATCGCGCGATGCAGCATCACCGGCGTCTTGCGCACGCCATCCTCGTCGACGAACTGCGCCCCCAAGCGACCCGGCAGGTTGAAGTCGAGCTGTAGCGTACCACACTGCCAGACGCGGTTGAGGCAATCGCGCAGCGAGAACTCGATCTTGGGCCCGTAGAAGGCGCCCTCGCCCGGCTGCAGGTCCCACTCGAGGCCGGTGGCGTTCAGCGCCGCTTCGAGACCGGCCTCGGCACGATCCCAAAGCGCCGGCTCGCCCATGTAGCCTTCGGGGCGGGTGGAGAGCTTGAGCTCCACGTCGTCGAAGCCGAGTTCCTTGTAGACCTGGAGGGTCAGGGCGATGAAGGCCTCGGCCTCGGCCTGGATCTGCCCCTCGGTGCAGAAGATGTGCGCGTCGTCCTGGGTGAAGCCGCGCACCCGCATCAGGCCGTGCAGCGAGCCGGAGGGCTCGTTACGGTGGCAGCTGCCGAATTCGGCGAGGCGCAGAGGGAGGTCGCGGTAGCTCTTCAGCCCCTGGTTGAACACCTGCACGTGGCAGGGGCAGTTCATCGGCTTGACCGCGTACTCGCGCTTCTCCGACTCGGTGGTGAACATCAGTTCGCTGTAGTGCCCCCAGTGCCCCGAGGCCTTCCACAGCGAGAGATCGACCACCTGGGGCGTCTTGATCTCCTGATAGCCGTGCTCGATCTGCACGCGACGCATGTACTGCTCGAGCGCCTGGTAGATCGTCCAGCCGTTGGGATGCCAGAAGACCATGCCAGGGGCCTCTTCCTGGAGATGGAAGAGATCCATCTTCTTGGCCAGCTTGCGATGATCGCGCTTTTCGGCCTCCTCGAGGCGCTTGAGATAGGCCTTGAGCTGTTTCTTGTCGCCCCAGGCGGTGCCGTAAATACGGGTCAGCATGGGGTTCTCGGCGTTGCCTCGCCAGTAGGCCCCAGAGAGCTTGGTCAGCTTGAACGCCTTGAGGTGCCGCGTATTGGGCACGTGAGGACCCCGGCACATGTCGAGGTATTCCTCGTGATGGTAGAGACGAATGGTCTCTCCCTCGGGAATGCCGCGCACGATCTCCTGCTTGTAGGGCTCGTCGCGGTGCAAGAACTGCAGCATGGCGTGATCGCGATCGACATACTCGCGCACCACATCGTACTCGTGATCGATCAGCGCCTTCATGCGCGCCTCGATGGCCTCGAGATCCTCGGGGGTCACCGAGCGTCCGAAGTCGACGTCATAGTAGAAGCCGTCTTCGATCACCGGGCCGATGGCCATCTTGGCGTCGGGATAGAGCTGCTTGACGGCATGACCGATCAGGTGGGCGCAGGAGTGGCGAATGACCTCGAGGCCCTCCGCGTCGCGGGCGGTGAGAATCGCCACCTCGGCATCATGGTCGATGATATCGGCGGCATCCACCTGCACGCCGTCGATCTTGCCGGCCACGCAGGCCTTGGCGAGACCGGGACCGATGCTCTCGGCCAGCTGCATCACGCTGAGGGGGTCGTCGAAGGTTCTCTGACTGCCGTCGGGCAGGGTCACGATGGGCATGAAGGCTTCCTTGTGCGCAGTGGTGATCCATACCAGGGATCACGTGTCGCCAGACGAATGGTCGTGGTCTGAAAGCCGCATAGCCTAGCAGAAGCGCCCCCTGTGGCGCCACGGTGGATGGCCAAGGGCAGGAATCCCGACACGAGAAAAGGCGCCCGTAGGCGCCTTGTCTCGTGCTTGCGTCACGTCCCGGGCGATGCCGGGACGGTGGCTCGGGTCAGGGCAGGATCACTCCCACTCGCCCAGTTCGACGCGACGGTTCTCGGCACGGCCAGCGTCAGTCTCGTTGCTGGCCACCGGCTGGGACTCGCCGTAGCCGATGGTGCGCATGCGATCCATCGAGACGCCCTGGCTCGCCAGGTAATCGGCGACGGAGTCGGCACGGCGCTGAGAGAGGTCCTGATTATAGGAATCGCTGCCCACGGCGTCGGTGTGACCCTCGATGCGCACGCGAACATTCTCGTTGGCGCGCAGCTTCTCGGCGACATCGGCGAGGATGTCCTCGGCGCCCATGGTCAGGACGGCAGAGTCAAACTCGAAATTGACGTCGCGCAGCACCAGGTCCTGCTCGCAGCCCAGGGCGTTGACCTCGGCACCGGCCGGGGTACCCGGACACTGGTCCTGATAGTCCGGCACGCCATCGCCGTCGGAGTCGAGCGGGCAACCCACGGCATCCACGGCCACGCCTGCCGGTGTGCCCGGACACTGGTCGTTGGCATCGGTGACGCCGTCACCGTCGGTGTCGCGCGGCGCCGGTGCCGGGCTGCGGTTGGGCTCGGCACACAGCATCGCACCGATGGCCGCACCCGCGGTGGAGCCGATGGCCGCACCGGTATCCTCATCGGATTCGCCGCTGGTGGCATAGCCCAGACCGCCACCGATCACGCCGCCGGCGAGCCCGCAGACGAAGGGAGATTGGTACCAGGCACGGTCAGAGGAAACGCCGCTGTCCATGCCGGAGGATTGAGACCCTGAGCTGGCACAGCCGGAGAGCCCGACCACCAGCGCAGAACCGAGCAACAAACCAGTCGTTGATTTTTTCATGCAAGACTCCTTCTTCTTAACTACATCCCGGCACGACGGGTAAGGAGCGCCATGGCCAGGGGGTTCCGAGGAATGAACCGAGGGAAACGGCCCCCGAACCGCTTCCTGCACCTTCCAAGAAAGCACGTTACGCCTTTCTCGGCCAGTTCCAGGCACGGCGGCTAGGGCATCCAATGCATATTAGCCGTCAACGTGAGGGTGTCAGCTTGCCGCAGAGCCTGGACGGTTGCAATCAACGCAGGTGGCCAACGCACACCTTCCTGCAGACACCGGCAACAGGCAGTCAGTGCAGACTACCCGGCCAGCCGCGACGAAATTCGATTACTGCCGTCGCAGCCTTGAGTACCGGTTCGCGCATCTCATCCTCGACCATCAGACGCTCGCGGTCCTCCTGGAACCGCGCCTTCGGACTCAAGGCCTTGCGCGCGGCATGGGTGTGCAGGTGCTGGGTACGGCGATGGACCTCGTCGAATGCCTGGAAGTCGGGCCGCTGCGTCAGGTCCTGATCGAGGATCTCCAGCAGCACCTTGCAGCGCCAGGACCCCTCGGTGATATCGACCTGCTCCTGGGCCAGCGCCGAGGCCACCATCTCGAGGTTCTCCAGGCAGTTCTCATGGGCACGCCGCAACTCTTCTTCACGAAAGTTCCGGCGCCGCCGTACCTCCTTCCAGAGCGTGAAAGCATAGGCCCCGAGACCGGCGATGATCGCCAGCCCCAGGCCAAGGAGAATGAGTGCCAGAGTAGGGTTCATGGGCATGTCCCGTGTCGGTTCGTGTCAGGGACTTCATCATACATGCCGCCCGCCAGACCCCGAAATCACGCTCGAGTGACCCGGCAAGGCGACCAGGTCGATTTACCGATCAAGGCTCTGCAGACGGCCTGGGCCTTGCGTAAAATCCTCTCTCCACCCACCGCGCATGGAACGACGGAACGACGATGCCCACATCCGACGACTCTAACGCCTCGCCCTCGGCACCCGCCCTGTCCACACGTATCGGCCTGTGGCTGGGCCCACTCTGGGTACTGCTGACCCTGCTGGCACCGGCGCCCACCGGCATGTCCAATCCGGCCTGGGCCTGCGCCGGCCTGGGGCTCCTGATGGCCACCTGGTGGTCCACCGAGGCTATCCCGATCCCCGCCACCTCGCTGCTGCCGCTGGCCCTGGTGCCGGCACTGGGCATCGGCGACATGAACGAGACCGCCGCCAGCTATGCCAACCCGATCATCTATCTCTTCCTCGGCGGCTTCCTGCTCGGCATTGCCATGCAGCGCTGGGCCCTGCACCGGCGCATCGCGCTGCACGTCCTGCGCGTGGTCGGCCACCAGCCGCGTCGCCAGATCGGCGGCTTCATGCTGGCCACCGGATTTCTCAGCATGTGGGTCTCCAATACCGCTACCGCCATCATGATGCTGCCCATCGGCATGTCGGTGGTCAGCCTGCTGGACGACGCCGACCCGGTCGAGCTGAACCGCTACGCCACGGCGCTTCTACTGGCCATCGCCTACTCCGCCAGCATCGGGGGCGTGGCGACCCTGATCGGCACCCCGCCCAATGCCCTGCTCGCCGGCTACCTGGCCGAGGACCGCGGCATCGATCTGGGTTTCGCCCAATGGATGATGATCGGCCTGCCGATCAGCGCGGTCATGATGGTCAGTGCCTGGTGGTGGCTGACTCGCCGCGATTTCAACCTGAAGGTCGGCGACGACAGCGCCGGCATGGTGCGCGACGAACTGGCGAAGCTCGGCCGAATCGGCGCACCCGAGCGCCGCGTGGGTCTGATCTTCCTGCTGGCGGCGGTGACCTGGATGCTGCGGCCGCTGCTCAACGATGCCGGGCTCGACTGGCTCTCCGACACGGGTATCGCCATCATCGCCGGCATTGCCTTGTTCCTGGTGCCCACCGGCCGCGGCGATGGCAGGCGCCTGATGGACTGGGACGCCGCCAAGGAGCTCCCCTGGGGCATCCTGCTGCTGTTCGGCGGCGGCCTGGCGCTGGCCGGCGCCATCAGCCGCTCGGGGCTGGCGGAGTGGATCGCCCAGCAGCTCGGCATCTTCGGCGCCTTACCGCTACTGGCGATGGTCGGCGTGGTAGTGCTGGTGATCATCTTCCTCACCGAGGTGACCTCCAACACCGCCACCGCGGCCGCCTTCCTGCCGCTGCTCGGCGCCCTGGCGCTGTCGCTGGACATCTCGCCCCTGCTGATCACGGTGCCCGCGGCCATCGCCGCCAGCTGCGCCTTCATGATGCCGGTGGCTACGCCACCCAATGCCATCGTCTTCGCTACCGGTCGCATGAAGATCCAGTCGATGATCCACGCCGGCTTCATGCTCAACCTGATCAGCACGGTGGTCGTGACGTTGATGGCCTACTTCCTGATACTCACCCTCTGGTAGGGACGCCGCCCGACCCGAACGACGGAGCCCGGCCGTATGGCCGGGCTCCTCTTTTTCGGATGACGCTGGCGTCGACTCAGCTCGCGAGCATCCAGGCCGCGGCATAGTGATCCAGCAGCAGCACGCCGAACACGCCGAGGATGTAGCGAATGGAGAACCAGAAGGCCGCCAGCGGTGCCTTCGGGTCGCGGCCGCGCCAGACCCGCCAGTTCCAGACCATGAAGCGCGCATTGAGGGCCGTCACCCCGACGAGATAGAGCACCCCGCTCATGCCGATGACGAACGGCAGCAGCGTGACCGCCACCGTCAACCAGCCATAGAGCCAGACCTGCAAGCGTGTAAAGGCCTTGCCGTGGGTGACCGGCAGCATCGGCACGCCGGCCCGGGCATATTCGTCGCGCTTGTGGATCGCCAACGCCCAGAAATGCGGCGGCGTCCAGGCGAAGATGATCAGCATCAGCAGCAGCGGCTCGGGGCCCAGCTGCCCGGTGACCGCCGTCCAGCCGAGCAGCGGCGGCGCCGCCCCCGCCACCCCTCCGATGACGATGTTCTGCGGCGTGGCATGCTTGAGAAAAGCGGTGTAGATCAGCGCATAGCCAATCAGCGAGCCAAGGGTCAGCCAGGCCGTCAGCGGATTGACCTGCCAGGCCAGCAGCCCGATGCCGCAGACCGAGAGCAGTGTCGCCCAGCCAAGCGCCAGCCCCGTGGGCAACCGCTGGGTCGCCAGGGGGCGGCCCGCGGTGCGCAGCATCAAGGCGTCCAGGCGGCGATCGACCACGTGATTGAAGGCCGCCGCTCCCCCGGCAGCCAGGCCGATCCCCGCCAGGCCGAAGACTACCGCCGCCGTCCCCGGCAGCGGCGCCGCCAGCAGCATGCCGACCAGGGTGCAGACCAGCATCACCGCCACCACCCGGGGCTTGCACAGCGTGTAGAGATCTCGCCAGCCCCAGCCGGTGAGATGGCCGACCACTGCACGTTCCATCACGACCTCAGACATGAGCCCACTCCTCCTTCGTTACCGAATTCCCCGCCTGCGGCGCGGCCGCGCCCTGCGTCACGCTCGACCAGCGCCAGTGCCACAGGGCGAGGGTCATCGCTGCCACCAGCGCCACCGCGCCGGCGGTATGCAGCAGGGCCAGCCATAGCGGCAGCCACGCCAGCACGTTGGCGATGCCCAGCGCTAGCTGCGCCCCAAAGGTACCGCCCAGCAGCGCCAGCCAGCGGCGCATGCTGGTCGCGTCGCGGTAGCGCACGGCGAGCAGCAGCAGGCCGAGGCCGAGCGCCAGGGCCCCCAGCCGATGTCCTACCTGAATGGCACTGCGCGCCTCGGCGTGCAGCTGCCCGTGCAGATAGTTGGGCCCCACCGTCTGGGTCAGATGAAAGCCCTCACTCCAGTCCATGCTCGGCCACCACTGGCCGTTGCAAGTGGGAAAGCCCTGACAGGCGATCCCGGCATAGTTGCTCGACGTCCAGCCGCCGAGCGCCAGCTGGGCGACGAGAAGCGCCAGCGCCAGTCGCCACAGCGGGGTCAGCGGCCGGGGGCTGACCCGCCAGGGGTCGCCGGGCCGGAAGCGGCGCAGGCGCAGGTGCAACCAGAGGAAGAGCACCATCACGCTGAGCCCGCCAAGCAGGTGAAGGGTGACCACCTGGGGCCACAGCTTCAGCGTCACGGTGAAGGCGCCGAAGGCCCCCTGCATCAGGATCACGACGAGCAGCCCCAGGCTGATGCGCCACGGATACGCGACCTCGCGGCGCCACCGAGCGCCCACCACGATCAGGATGATCACCAGCAGCCCGAGCAGGGAGGCCAGGTAGCGATGTACCATCTCCACCCAGGCCTTGGCGGACTCCAGCGGCACCGTCGGGGAGTGAGCCAGGGCACGGTCGGCGTTCGGCACCACCAGGGCGCCGTAGCAACCGGGCCAATCGGGACAGCCGAGACCCGCATCCACCAGCCGTGTCCAGGCCCCCACCAGCACCACCAGGGCAGTGAAGATGACTCCCGCCAGGCTCAGGCGCACCAGCCAGCGGCGGCGGGCCTCCAGGCGCTGGACGCTCTCACCCACGGCCATCGGCTTGCTCCCCTGATGCTGTGTCGCTCGCTGCGGCGTCACCCGTCGCTGTATCGTCCGGGCCTGTCTCTGCCTGAAGTGTCTCAGCTCGGACGGTAGCGTACTGCGCAAGGGGCGACTCGGGATTCAGCCGCAGCAGACGACGCAGGTCGGTCAGCACATCGGACGCCGCGACCTCGGGCCCGTAGCCGAGCACCGCGCGCCCCTCGGGATCGAGGATCCACAGGCGATGGGAGCCTCGCCACTCGGCCGCGTCCGTCCACTGTGCCACGGCGGCCCCGGGCAGCGCCTTGCCCTCTCCGCCGATGCGCAGGCGGCTGACTCGATCGGCCTCGCGCCCCAGGGCGCGATGCAGCCGCCACCAGCGATCGGCACGCTCGGCACAGGCCTCGGAACAGTCGAAGACCAGCAGCCAGTCACTCGCCCCGTCCTTCTCCACCGCCGTCAGCGGCCACTGATCCAGGCTGGGCAGCGTGGGCGCAAGCTCGCCGTGAGCGGTGCGCCCCTCGGGAATGCCGAGGCGCCACTGCACCATGCCCCAGGCCAGCACGAGAGGCAGTGCGAAGATCGCAAAAAGGGCCAGCAGCTTCAGGCGCTGGCGTCCGGTGTGGGTCATCGGGGAGGCTCCTTGCTCGGGGAGGAGATCGATTCGGAACGCGCGAAGCGACGGGCGCCCACCAGCATGATAACGAGTGCCGCCAGGGCCAGCCCCCACCACTGCAGGGCGTAGCCCAGATGGCGTTCCGGCGGCACCACGCTTGGCTGCCACCAGGAAGCAAGATGGCCAGGCCCCTGCTCGAGGTGCAGCCAGCCGGCGTGGGCGACGCCCTCGTCGAGGCGCCAGGCCGCGAGGTCGATGCGCTGCAGGCGATTGCCCTCCCGATTGGGGCCAAACAGCGGAGCCGCATCGCCCGACGCCTGCCAGCGCCCTTCCAGACGCACCACGCCATCGGGCGTCTCGACCGAGGGGTCGTCTCGCGCCGGGCCGGTCGCCAGGAAGCCACGCTGGATCAACCAGAGCTGGCCGTTGAGATCGCGAAAGGGCGTGAGGGGCGCCACGCCCAGACGCCCCTCATGAATCCGGTTGTCGAGAAACAGCGTCTCCCCGGCCAGGTACTCCCCGCGCAACACCACACGGGCCCCGGGAGGCGGGGTTTCGGTTGGCGATTCCAGCCGCGGCGCCG
This sequence comes from Halomonas saccharevitans, assembly GCF_032333995.1. Lineage (NCBI taxonomy): Bacteria > Pseudomonadati > Pseudomonadota > Gammaproteobacteria > Oceanospirillales > Halomonadaceae > Halomonas > Halomonas saccharevitans. The sequence continues at coordinate 257,347 of NZ_JAVXUR010000001.1, read as the reverse complement.
CTTCCAGGCGCGCCAGGTACTCGCGCTTGTCGGCGGCCCGCTCCCACTGCCATAGTCCTAGGGCGAGACCCGCCATCACCAGGCAGGACCAGAACCCCCACCAGCCGAGCCGACGCGCCGGGAATCGGCGATGATGCCGCTTCGATGCCGACGCTTTCATGGAGCCGTGAATGTTACTCAAGATAATGATTGCTCTCGTCTTTCTCGCCATGGTGATCAGTCTCGCCGCCGGCGCCGGCTTCCTGATCCGAGACGGGGGGCGCTCTCGCCGCGTCCTGGTCTCGCTCAAGCTGCGCGTGGGCCTGGCGGCGCTGCTGCTAGCCCTGCTGTTCTTCGGCTTCTATCTCGGCGATCTCGGCGCCTGAGCCGCTGAGAAGGCCCGGACTCAGAAGACCCGAGCTCAGCAGACCCGCCCCTTAGAAGACCCGCCTTTAGAAGACATAGACGAAGGTGAACAGGCCGATCCACACCACGTCGACGAAGTGCCAGTACCAGGCCCCCGCCTCGAAGGCGAAATGATCATCGGCGGTAAAGTGCCCCTGACGTACGCGCCACAGCATCACCGCTAGGATGATGGTGCCGATGATCACGTGCAGCCCGTGAAAGCCGGTGAGCAGGAAGAAGGTCGCGCCGTAGATCCCGGCCTGCAGAGTGATCCCGTAGTGGGCATAGGCCTCGTAGTACTCGACCCCCTGGACGGTGATGAAGGTGAGGCCCAGCAGCACCGTGACGGTGAGCCAGAAGCGGGCGCTGTCACGAAAGCCCTCCTTGATGCCCTCGTGGGCGATGGTCAGGGTGATGCTGGAAGTCACCAGGATCAGGGTGTTGACCAGCGGCAGGTGCCAGGGGCTGAAGGTCTCGCGGGGTCCCTCGATGCTCGCGTCCGGCGGGTTGAGCAGCGGCCAGGACGCGGTGAAATCGGGCCACAGCAGCGAGGCCACGCCCTTGGCGCCCTCCCCGTCCAGCCACGGCAGCGCGAAGGTGCGCACGTAGAAGAGCGCGCCGAAGAAGGCCGCGAAGAACATCACCTCCGAGAAGATGAACCACCCCATCCCCCAGCGGAAGGAGCGATCCATCTGGGCATTATAGAGCCCGCCCCGCGACTCGCGGATGACGTCGCGAAACCACAGTGTCATCACCGCGAGGATGGCGAGCAGGCCGATCACCATGACCGGCATCCCCGCCAGTCCATGCACCAGCAGGGTGCCAGTGCCAATCATCATGGCCCCCAGCGAAAGCGACCCCAGGATCGGCCACTTGCTGGACTCGGGTACGTAGTAGCTGCCACCACTCATGCGCTGTCTCCTTCTGTGATCGACTCACGGCGCGCGACCTCGGCCTGGGCCGACTGAACGGGATAGAGGGTGTAGACCAGGGTCACCGTCTTGATGTCAGCAGGCAGGTCGCGGGTCAGCTGGAAGACCAGCGGTGCCTTCAACGTCTCGCCGGCCGCCAGCTGCTGCTCCTGAAAGCAGAAGCAGGTCAGCTTGCGCAGGTGCAGCGATGCCGCCGACGGTGAGACGCTGGGCACCGCGCGGGCGAGCGTGGTCGCATCGCCGTTGTTGCGGAAGGTGAAGAACACCTCCTCGCGCTGGCCGGGGTGCAGACGAATCTGGCGGGTATTCACCTCCAGGTGCCAGGGCAGGCCCTGACTGCCCCGGGTGATGAACTGCACCGTGACCATCCGCGAGGCATCGACCTCCTGTTCGACCAGCGGCTGGGCCCGCGCGCTGGTCTTGCCGTTGAGGCCGGTCAGGTCGCAGAAGACGTCATAGAGCGGCACCAGGGCGAAGGCGAAGGCGAACATGCCGGCGAGCACCACCAGGGTACGGGTCACGGTGCGACGGACCCCTGCACGACCCGTGGCCTGATCGTCACGTCTGCTCATGCCTGCCTCCTGAGCCCTGGCGGGCTCGCTCAGTGCTCGCGGGGTTGAAACGTCGGGGGCGTCTCGAAGGTATGCAGCGGCGCCGGGCTGGGCACGCTCCACTCGAGATCCTCGGCGCCTTCCCAGGCCTTGGCTGGTGCCTTCTCGCCGCCGCGTACGCACTTGATGATCACCAGCACGAAGAGCAGCTGTGAGGCGCCGAACAGGAAGCCGCCGAGACTCGAGACCAGGTTGAAATCGGCAAATTGCAGCGCGTAGTCGGGGATACGACGGGGCATGCCAGCAAGGCCCGAGAAGTGCATCGGGAAGAAGGTCAGGTTCACCCCGATCACCGACAGCCAGAAGTGCCACTGCGACAGGCGCACCGATGGGTAGTGGCCGGTCCACTTGGGCAGCCAGTAGTAGGCGCCGGCAAGGATCGCGAAGAGCGCCCCGGGCACCAGCACGTAGTGGAAGTGCGCCACCACGAAGTAGGTGTCGTGATACTGGAAGTCGGCGGGTGCGATGGCGAGCATCAGCCCCGAAAACCCGCCGACCGTGAACTGCACCACGAAGGCCAGGGCGAACAGCATGGGCGGTTCGAAGCTGATCGAGCCGCGGAACATGGTCGCCACCCAGTTGAACACCTTCACGCCGGTCGGCACCGCGATCAGCATGGTGGTGTACATGAAGAACAGTTCGGCCACCAGCGGCAAGCCGACGATGAACATGTGGTGGGCCCAGACCATGAAGGAGAGGATCGCGATGGCCGCCGTGGCGTAGACCATGGAGGCGTAGCCGAATAGGCGCTTGCGCGAGAAGGTCGGGATGATCGCCGAGACAATGCCGAAGGCCGGCAGGATCATGATGTAGACCTCGGGGTGCCCGAAGAACCAGAACAGGTGCTGGAAGAGCACCGGGTCACCGCCGCCGGCGGCATTGAAGAAGCTAGTGCCGAAGTTGATGTCCATCAGCATCATGGTGATCACCCCGGCGAGCACCGGCATCACGGCGATCAGCAGGAAGGCGGTGATCAGCCAGGTCCACACGAACAGCGGCATGTCCATCATGCGCATCCCCGGGGCCCGCAGATTGAGGATGGTCGCGATGATGTTGATCGCGCCGAGGATGGAGCTGATCCCGGCGAGGTGCAGCGAGAGAATGAAGAAGCTGGTGGAGGGCGGCGCGTAAGTCGTCGAGAGCGGCGCATAGAAGGTCCAGCCGAAGTTGGGCCCGCCTCCCGGCATCAGCAGGGTCGAGAGCAGCAGCAGGAAGGCCACCGGCAGCAGCCAGAAGCTGAAGTTATTGAGGCGCGGCAGGGCCATGTCGGGGGCGCCGATCTGCAGCGGCACCATCCAGTTGGCCAGGCCGACGAAGGCCGGCATGATCGCACCGAACACCATGATCAGGCCGTGCATGGTGGTCATCTGGTTGAAGAACTCGGGCTGCACCAGCTGCAGGCCGGGCTGGAACAGCTCGGCACGGACCACCAGGGCGAAGATCCCGCCGATGAAGAACATGGTCAGGGAGAAGAGCAGGTAGAGCGTGCCGATCTCCTTGTGGTTGGTGGTCAAGAGCCAGCGCATCAGCCCGCGAGGGCGAGCATGCCCGGACTCGGCCATGCCACCGGCGGTGGTTGTGCTGTGCTGCGGAGTCGGCTTGGGTGGCAGGTGGGAAGCCATCGGAATCTCCTGTGGACCATCACGAAAGAGGAGCGGAAGGACCGTTCATTCGCCCTGGGCGGCGAGGCGCTCGGCGATCTCCGACGGTTGCACGGTATCGCCGGCGTCGTTGCCCCAGGCGTTGCGCTCGTAGGTGACCACCGCGGCGATCTCCACCGGGCTAAGCGTGTTGCGGAACGCCGGCATGGCCGATCCCGCCACCCCGTCAATCACGACATTGATATGGCGCTCCGGCTCCTCCAGCAGCGCCTGATTGCCCGCCAGGGCGGGGAAGGCCGGCGGACTGCCGCCGCCATCCGGCTGGTGGCAGGCGGCGCAAACGGCGCCGTAGGTCTGCTCACCTCGGGCCATCAGCTCCTCGAGACTCCACTCGCGATCAGCGCTCATCGCCTCCTGCTGGGCCGCCTCCTTGCGCTTGGCCATCCACTCCTCGAAGCGCTCCGGTTCGACGGCCTCGACCACCACCGGCATGAAGCCGTGATTGCGGCCGCAGAGTTCTGCGCACTGGCCGCGATAGATGCCGGGCTCGTCGATGCGCACCCAGTTCTCATTGACGAAGCCGGGCACGGCATCCTGCTTGACGGCGAGATCGGGCACCCACCAGGAATGGATGACGTCGTCCGAGGTCAGCAACAAACGCACCTTTTGACCCACCGGGAGCACAAGTGGCTCGTCCACCTCGAGCAGGTAGTTCTCACCCTTCTCGCTGGTGCCGCTGATCTGCTCTCGCGACGTGCTCAGATTAGAGGTGAAGGCCACGTCCTCGCCCAGGTAGTCGTAGCGCCAGCGCCACTGCTGACCGGTGACCATGACGTCGAGGTCGGCTTCCGAAGCGTCGTACATGGTCTTGAGCGTTGCGGTGGCGGGCACCGCCATGGCCACCAGGATCAGCAGCGGTATCGCCGTCCAGATGACTTCGACGCTGGTGTGCTCGTGAAAGGTGGCGGCCTTGGCGCCGCGCGAATGGCGATAGCGGAACAGGGAATAGAACATCGCCCCGAAGACGATTACCCCGATGACCACGCAGATCCAGAAGATGATCATGTGCAGAGAGTAGATATCGCGACTCAACGCCGTAACGCCCACCGGCATGTTCCAGCCGTTGGCGAGCGCTATCGGAGTCAGGGCTGACAGCATCGCCCCTACCGCCATCCACACAAGCAGCCTGCGCATCGGCGCCTCCTCGAATCATTGTTGTATTAGTCAGCGCTTGAAGGAGTATAGAAGAGCGCGGCCGTTCTTCTACGCGCACCTCACCGGCGTGATAAACGCGGTCGTCAACGTTCACGCTCAGCGAGCGGCCATCATCGCCACGAAGGCCACCAGCAACACGAATGCCGCCCCTACGATCACTCCCGCAACGATGAAGGTTCCGGGGCGCTTGGAGCGAAAATCCTCCCGGCGGCGCTCATCCTTCTGCACGCCCAGAAAGGCCGCCAACACTGACTTGATCGCTTGCCACATCACCGCCCTCCTATGCCTTGACGATTCCTCCTTCTGACCCTAGCCCAGATGCGGGCGGACGCCCGTGAAGGCATTTCACGCAAGCGCGGAAAAAGCTGGATACGGCTTCGCTGCAACGCACCATCGGCGAATCGTCTTCTATACTCAGAAAGCCCGAAGGAGACTAGATGCCTATCATCCGAAAGCCCGGAGGAGACCGACGATGACCCAGCACGACGACACCGCGACCAATCCGGCCCTGGCCGCCGAGCCCATGATGGAGTGGTGGCAGCAGCAGTGGAGTCAGGGGGTGACGCCCATGGCGCGAATGCAGCTGGCCTGGATGCAGAGCATGGCCGAGGCCATGCAGTTCGAGGCGCAGTTTCTCAAGACGCTCGCCGAGAGCGGCCAGAAGATTGCCCAGTCCTTCGACGGCGATACTCCGCAGACGCCGGCCGAGATGCAGAAGCGCTACCAGGCGTTGATCTCGGAGCTCACCGATGCGCAGATGGATCGCATGAAGAAGGCCGCCGAGCTGTCACACGACTTCCGGCGCCGAGTCTGGGAGGAACTCTGACGAGGGCACGGTTCAGCTCAGGCCCAGAAGGCTGGTGATCAGCGGCAGCAGGAAGGCCGTGAGAAGGCCCGAAAGCCCCATGGCCAGGCCCGAAAAGGCGCCGGCAACGGCGCCCATGCGCGCGAAGGCGTGGGCCGTGCCGAAACCGTGAGCCGAAAGGCCCATGGTGAAGCCCTGAACGGCCGGATCCGTGATGCGCAACAGCCGCAGGATCCAGGGCCCCAGGGCGCAGCCGATGGAGCCGGTCAGCAGGACCAGGCCGGCCGCCAGCGACGGAATGCCACCGATCTGCTCGGCGATACCCATGGCGATCGGCGACGTCACCGAGCGGGGAGCCAGCGAGAGCAGCGTCTTGGGATCGGCGCCGAGCAGCATGGCGAGTCCCAGAGTGGTCGACACCGCCGTGAGCACCCCTGCCCCACAGGCCAGCAGTAGCGGCCACAGCAGGCGATAGACGCGCTGGCGATGGTCGTACAGGGGGATCGCAAGGGCCACCGTGGCCGGCCCCAGCAGGAAGTGAATGAACTGGGCGCCCTCGAAGTAAGTGGCATAGTCCATGTCCACCAGCAGCAGCAGCGTGATCAGCATCGCGATGGCGAGCGTGACGGGATGCAGCAGCGGCGTGCCGCCCACGGCGCGGTTGATCTTGACGGCCAGGGCAAACACCAGCAGCGTCGCCAGCAGGGAGAGCAGCGGGTTTCCGGAGAGATAGACCCACAGCTGATCGAAGGAGGCGAGGTTCATCCGTTATCTCCCACCCGACCGCCGCGTGAGGCATTGCGACGCTGCAACCGTTCGAGCACCCAGGCCGTCACGGTGAGCGTCGCCGCCGTGGACACCAGCAGGGTCGCCGCGATCGGCCAGAGATCCGCACCGATCAGCTCGAAGTGCACCATCAGCCCTACCCCGGCCGGCACGAACAGCAGCGTCAGATAGCGCAGGAGCCCCTCCCCCGCCATACGCAGGCAAGAAGGCACCTTGCCTCGCACCAATAGCGCCACCAGCAGGATCACCATGCCGATCACCGGCCCCGGTATCGGCAACAGCAAGCCCTTCGCCAACAGCTCCCCTGCAAACTGGCACGCCAGCAGCATGCTCATCCCCATGATCAACGGCATCGTGTCTTCCTTTTTGCGGCTCTCGTGGAGCCTGTCCTGATTGCCGATATTGTGACAGAACCAGCTTGATCCGGGGGCCCCAGGTTCTGGCTGGCCAAGCAATTGAAAAGAAAGCGCAAAAAGGACTTTTCATTTGCCTCGGGTCGCGCTAGTATACGCCTCGTTCTCGGGGGCCAGGACCAACGGCCAAACATTCCGAAACACCGTCGGAGCGTGGCGCAGCTTGGTAGCGCGTTGCAATGGGGTTGCAAAGGTCGCAGGTTCGAATCCTGTCGCTCCGACCACAAACATCAGATAAACCGCCACTTACGGATCATGCCGGGTGGCGGTTTTTCGTTGTGGCTCAGAAAAAATCGGCTGGGTTCCGTATGGGTTCCAGGGGCTCGCTAGCGCCCCACGGTGATAGTGCAAAGATGCCTAGGCCATAGGCTACGGCAGTAGCAGTCAGCACTAGACGGTGCTCACGCTGTCGCCACTCCCCCCACATTTTCCGGGCTCAGGTGCCACCGACTGACCGACCATTAACTGTTCAGTCCTGCGGTGAACGATACGGTATCTGTTTGCCGCTCTGTTGCCATTCCCGCCGTCACAGCCTAGCACTTTCATCTTCAGCGATGCCGTCCGAGACCCGGCATCGCGCCCTCAGAAACCGGGTGCCTCTCTTCGCGCTCCTGCAGGAAATATCGCCCGCCACCTCTCCCGTACTGTGATAGATTTAGAATTTACTAATTGTTTGTGCCTCGCCAGCATGGCGCCTCTCGCAGATATCGAGTCGCCGCCTCGCTCGTCGATACACATCATCGCCGGCTCAACCGCCGGATGACTCAAGCATGTCCCCACACCGGCCGATAACCTCCGGTGAGGTGCTTCCCGACGAAACTACCAGACTGGCCCTGAATGCTGACGACAACGCGCAAAACCCCGCTGTACCGAGCCCTGACCGCCCACACGCCCTGCATCGTCTTCTCACCCGACGGCGTGATCCTGAAAGCGAGCGCCCCCTTCCTCGACGCGGTCGGCTATCAGTTGGATCAGGTAAAGGGAAAGCACCATCGTCTCTTCTGCCCCCAGGAGATACATAACGACCCGGCCTATCGGCTCTTCTGGGAAAAGCTTGCCGGTGGCGAAAGTCAGGAAGGCACCTTCCAGCGCCTCGACGCTCGCGGCGTTCCGCTCTGGCTCGAGGCGACCTACGTGCCGGTGAAGGGCGCCCGCGGGCGCGTCGCCTACATCATCAAGATCGCCAGCGACGTGACCCGGCAGCGCCAGGCCACCGACGATCAGCAGGCAGTGCTCGGCGCCCTGAACGCCTCCATGGCCGTGATTGAATTCACGCCGGACGGCGAGATCCTGCGCGCCAACGACAACTTCCTCGACACCATGGGCTATCGCCAAGAAGACATCGTGGGTCGGCATCATCGAATGTTCTGCCGCGAGGCCTTCTACGCCAAGAACCCCGGTTTCTGGGCGGAGCTTGCCGACAACGTCTTCAAGCAGGGCCGCTACGAGCGCTTTACCGCCGACGGCAGGTCAGTGTGGCTCGAGGCGACCTACAACCCGGTGACAGACGCCGACGGCCGGGTCACGCGCATCGTCAAGTTCGCCACGGACATCACCCCCGCCATCGAGTCGGAGGCGGCGGCGCGCCACACCGTGGAGTCCGCTCGGGTAAGCGCCCAGCAGACCGAGACCATCGCAGCCGACGGCCTGACCCAGCTCGAGGAGGCGGTCGATTCGACGCAGCGGGCCGGCGAGGAGATCCAGGCGGCACAGGAGATCATCTCGGCGCTGCAGGAGCAGGTCCGCACCATCAATGGCATCACCGACGCGATCTCGCGAATCGCTCAGCAGACCAACCTGCTATCGCTGAACGCGGCCGTCGAGGCCGCCAGGGCGGGGGATCACGGCCGCGGGTTTGCCGTGGTGGCCAAGGAGGTGCGCGAGCTGTCCCAGGGATCGACCCAGGCCGCCGAACAGATCACCCGCGTGCTGAACGACAACAACGAGCGCATCGGCATGGCCAACCAGAAGATCCTCGACGTCGTCGAGCACAGTCAGGTCAACCAGCAGCGGATCCACGCCACCCAGGACGTCATTCGGGAGATACTCACCGGGGCACAGAGCGTCTCCGAGGCCATCCGGGAGCTCTGACGGCGATCCTTTCTCAGCGATACTCCTCGAGCAAGGGCAGGAACGACTCAACGGGCTGGGGGCGCGCGAACCAGAAGCCCTGACCCATTTCGCAGCCCATGGCCGCCAGGCTGGCGGCCTGAGCCGGTGCCTCGATCCCCTCGGCAACCACCCGGCAGTCCAGCCCATGGGCCATGGCGACGATCGACTCGACCAGCCGATGACTCTGGGCGTCGTCCAGCAGATGCGTCAGGAAGCTGCGATCGATCTTGATGGTATCGACCGGCATCCGCCGCAGGTACGCAAGCGACGAGTGGCCGGTGCCGAAATCGTCGATCGCGATGCTGACCCCGAGATCGGCCAGCTGCTGGAGCTGCAGGGTCGCGACCTCCAGGTCGGTCATCACGGCGGACTCGGTGACCTCCACCTCCAGCGCCGAGGGGGGCACGTCGTATCGCGCCAGAGCCTCGTGCACCTCGGCGACGAAGCCCGGCCGGCACAGCTGGTGGGCGGAGACGTTCACGGCGAGGCTGAACGCCTCATCGACTAGCCCCTCACGCCGCCAGCGACTAAGTGTGGCAAGGGCGGCCTCCAGTACCCAGGCGCCCAGCGCCAGGATATCACCGCTCGCCTCGGCCATCGGGATGAACTCGGCGGGCGAGACCATGCCCAGCGCCGGGTGCGTCCAGCGCACCAGCACCTCGGCGCCGCAGGTTCGCCCCGAAGCGAGCGCCACCTTGGCCTGGTAGTGAAGCGAGGTCTCGCCGCGCTGCACGGCTTGCGGCAACGCCTGGCGCAGCTGCATGCGCCGCTGTTCACTGGCTTCCAGCGCCGAGCTATGCACCTGAATGGCGACCCCTTCTCGAGCATGGGGCACCGCCAGTGCCGCCATGTGCACCAGCCGCTCCGGCTCCAGGCTTACGCCGCCGGCGACGCCGATCCGGCCATCTATCTGCAGCCGCACGCCACTCGTGGCCAGGGGGCGTTTGAGCTCCCCGCGCACACGCGCTGCCAGGTGCTCGAGTTCGGCCATCGAAGCCCGGGGCTGAATCAGCAGCAGCTCATGGCTGCCCCAGATCCCGACCACGCCCTGGTCGGGCAGCGTGGCCTTCAGGCGGCGAGCCATCTCGCTGAGCAAGACCTCGGTCATCCGATGGCCGTGGTACCGCATGATGGCATCGATCCCTTGCAGCACGATGAACAGCGCGCCCACCACGACGCCGTCCCGCTGCCACTCACCGAGGGTCGCCGTGAGCCCACGACGGTTCGGCAGATTCGTCACCGGATCGGTACAGGAGAGACGCTCCAGTTCACGGGTGCGCTGGGCCACCAGCCGTTCCAGCATCGCGGCCTGATCGCGGCGCCACTGATAGTGGCTCTGATCGCGCAGGGCGTTATGAATGCGCGCCAGCACCTCTTCATGGTCGAACGGCTTGGTCAGGAAGTCGCGCACGCCCATGGCCAGCGCTTGCCGGCGAGTATCGTCATCGACCTGAGCGGTCAGCACGATGGTCGGCGGCGCCTCCATGGCAAAGGCCTGCTGCAGGGCCTCGAGCACCGCATAGCCGTCCATGTGGGGCATGCGGATATCCAGCAGCAGCAGATCCGGCACCTGCGCCTGGCAGTGCGCGAGGACCTCGCGCGGATCGGTGAGGCCGGCGACCTGCCGATAGCCATGATCCTCCAACAGATCCTGGAGCAGCTCGACGTTGACGGGATGGTCATCCACCACCAGCAGCCGCTTGTGGTAGAGGGTGGAATCAGAAGGCATCCGGGTTTCCTTCGAACGACGAGAGATGGCGCGAGAGGGTGGCAAAGAACGACGCCAGCTCCAAGGGCTTGGTCAAATAGTCGTCGAACCCCGCCGCCAGGCCACGCTTGATATCGGCTGGCATGGCATTGGCGGAGAGCGCGATCACCGGCAGCGCCCGCATGAGCGGGAGCTGGCGCAGTCGTTCCAGCGCATGATAGCCGTTCATGCCCGACAGATTAAGATCCATCAGCACCAGATCCGGCGGCTCGGCCTCGATATGCGGCAGGGCGAGCTCAGCGCTGGGATAGATTTGCAGCTGGCAGGCCTGCCACTCTTCGAAGATATCCTCCATCAGGCGCTGGTTGGCGGGATTGTCCTCGATGTAGACGATACGCGCCGCCACCTCCTCCGGGGCGCCTGCGCCCTTCTTCTCGGCCCGGTTCACGACACGCTGATCGACGTCGGCCAGCATCAGACGGCAGTGGAAGGCACTGCCCTGCCCCTCGACGCTTTCGACCTCGATCGTGGCATGCATGGCCTCGAGCAGCTGGCGCGTGATGGCAAGGCCGATGCCGGTACCCTCGATTCCGCTACGCTCGGCCCCAAGTCGCTGGAATGGCTGGAAGAGCAGCGCCAGACCCTCGTCGCGAATTCCCTGGCCGTTGTCGCGCACGGTGAAGCGAAGACACTCCTCCTCCGCGGCGGCCTCCAGGCAAACCCGGCCGCCCGGACGGTTGTACTTGATGGCGTTGCTGAGCAGGTTCAGCAGCACCTGCTTGAGTCGCGTGTAGTCGGCATAAACCGCCGGCAGTGGACCGTGAATCTGCTGGTGGAGCGCGATGTCGTGGGCCTTGGCCGTCGCCTCCAGGGCGTGTGTGGCATCGTCTGCCACCTCAACCAGCGAGAGCGCCTCCATGGAGAGGCTCAGCTGACCAGCCTCCACCCGCGCCAGATCCAGAGTCTGGTTGATCAGCTCCAGAAGATGCTGCCCGCTGCGCGCGATCTGGGCGACCTGGCGCTGCTGGCGCGCCTCCAGCGGGTGGCGCTTGCCACCTTCCAGCAGCTGGGCAAAGCCGAGGATCGCGTTCAAGGGGGTGCGCAGTTCATGGCTCATGGACGAGAGAAACTCGCTCTTGGCGCGATTGGCCCGGTCGGCGCTGTCTCGCGCCGTGGAGAGGGCCTCGATGTAGCCTTCACGCTCCGCCATCTGCCGATAGAGGTTGATCAGCAGCGCGCAGGTCGCCGTAAAGGGCTCCAGCCATTCCAGCAGGGCCTGATCGTAACGGCGACGCCCGTTGGCGATGGCGAACATCCCGATAGGGCGCTGGTCATCGAAGATCGGCACGCCCAGATAGTTGTGAAGCGGCGGATGCCCCGGAGGCAAACCGCCGCGATGCGGGTGCTCGGCGAGGTTGTCGGTCATCACCACCTCGCCATGGGCAAACACCCGTCCGAGCAGCGACCGAGGATTGGAGAGCGTCATGTCGCCGTTGCGCAGCCGCTCCATCAGCAGGCGTGACTCCTCGTTCCAGGAGAGATCGGTGATGGCATGGATCTTCAACGCCGGCTGCCCCGCATCCTCGTTCACTTCACCGATCAACGCGTATTCGCTGTCGGTGAGCTCGCGCAGCGCCTCCATCAAGAAGTCCCACAGCTGGTGACCCGACATCAGCGCCTGATAGTCGGTGACCCCACGATGCAGCACGCGAATCAGGCTCGCCTGGCGCAACGCCTCGGTGGTGTCGCGCGCCACGCCCACCACGCCGCCGATCTCGCCCTCCTCATCTCTTAGCGGCCCGAGCTGCAGTTCATGACGGCGGCCCCGGAGGGGCGGCAGCGATATCTGCTGCGCCACGCCGCTGGCGATCACCTCGGCCTCCGCCGCATCAAGGCGCGCCTGAACCTCGGCGGGCAGCTGCGGCGTCCCCTCCTCCATCGCCCTACCAGAGGTGCCCTCCAGCAGCGACAGGCATGCGGTATTGGCCGCCAGGTAGCGCCCGCTGCGACTGCGCGCGTAGATGGGATCGCGGCTGCCATCCAGAACGGAGCGCAGCAGCTGCCGCTCCTTGGCCAGCCGATCGCCGGCCTCGGAGAGGCGCAGGTTCAGCGTCACCAGCTCGCGCTGCTGGGCCTCCTGCTGCATCCGCAGCTGATGCTTTCTCAGCAGCGCCTCGACCTGGCCGGCCAGCCGTCCCAGCAGCCGCCGGTCGCGGGCGGAAAACTCGCGTGGGTGAGTGTCGATCAGGCAGAGGGTCCCCACGGCATGTTCCCCATCGGGAAACAGTGGATGCCCCGCATAGAAACGGATGCCGGGCTCGCCGGTGACCAGGGGATTGTCCTTGAAGCGAACATCCTCGCGGGCGTCCGGCACCACCAGCGGCTGCAGGGCGGCGACCGCATGAGCACAGAAGGAGACCTCCCGCGACGTTTCGCGGACCTCCAGACCGACAAAGGCCTTGAACCATTGCCGATCCTCGGCCACCAGTGAGACCAGCGCGATGGGGACCTCAAAGAACTCCTGCGCCAGCTCGACCAGCTGATCGAAGCCCGCATCGCGCGCTGAGTCCATCACGCCAAGCGCCTCGAGGGCGGCCAGGCGGGCGGTGTCATTCTCGGGGACGGGTGGTTTCATTCAGGGTCTCACGGTATGGCGTTATCGGCATATTGATAGGCCGAACGTACCATGAATGCCTAATAGAGTGATGAGAAGAAACAGAGTGGAGTATTAACGGACGCATCGAGCCGGAAACGCTCTCATGACGGCCCGACATCGATCAGCCCCGCACCCATTGGCGCCCGAGACACCATGGGACCTCTAGGTGTCATCGTCACTCGACAGGGCCGCGAGGTAGAAGCAATCCGCCACCCGGACAGCCGAGGAAAGGCGCGACCGGGTAGCGAACTGGATTATTGCGGCGCGGGAACAACCCCGATACTGCTTACTTCAGGCGCGGACCTTCCTTGAACAACGAGATAGACGCTCGACAACGACTGGCCCATCGATCAGGTAGCTCCCGGACGAATATGCCGATGCCCAAACCACTCAGGTGTCGCCCTTATTGGTTGGCTTCAGCGAGCCGGCGGCCTTAGCTTCTCCATCCGCTTCAGCATCGTCGTCAACCTTGGCATCTACCTCGGCCTTGGCTTCCTTGGCCTCGGTTTCTTCCTGGGCCTCAAGGGCTGCATCGGCTTTAGCTTTGTCATCGGCTTTAGCTCCCTCAGCGGCTTCGGCTTCCTCAGTGGCTGCCGCGGCTTCGGCCTCCTCGGCTTCTTCCTCGATATCCGCCGCGGGATGGAATGGCTCGCCCTCCTCATCCTGCAACTGGTAATCGTACGCCGCCTGGAGACCGGACTCTTCTTCGGCCTCTTCCTCTTCGGCCTGGGCAATGTAGCCAGGATAAAACGGCGAGAGGATGGCAAAGAGGATGCCCAGCGAGGAGAACATGGCAAACGCACTCGCATAGCCGAAGGTGTTCACCAGCGAGCCGATCACGGGAGAGCCGGTCGCCTGCCCCAGCGATACCGCCATGAATGGCAATACCGGCCCCACCGCCAGTCGGCCCGGCAGCAGGCGGATGCCGGTCATCAGGTAGAGCCCCGTCAGACTCATGTAGGCCAGGCCGAAGACCAGCGCGGAAAAGGCCGCCAGTACGGTTTGACCGGGGCTGGCCGCGAGCAAGGCCAGGCTAGCGGAGAGCATCATCAGCATCAGCGAGTGCGTGATAGGCGGATTGTTGCGATCGGCCAGATCGGCCACCACGGCACCGCCCAGGCCGGCGATGCCCACCGCCAGCCACAACCACCCGGTGGCGCCGGATGGCAGGCCGCCGAGGGTGACCACCAGATCGGGGGCGAAGATCCAGTAGGCGGCGGAAACGAAGCCCATCACGAAGGCGAACAGCGAGAGCCTGACGAGACGCGACCAGGGCAGCTCGCGGATCGGCGGCGGCGGTGCGGCGTTGGCCGGCGTGATCCTCGACACCGAGGGCAGGAAGAGCCAGGCGGCAATCACCCCGACACCCGCCAGGATGGCAAAGGAGATGTATGCGAGACGCCAGGCGCCGACCAGGAACAGCACTGTCGGGACGGCCACGATCACGCCGATGCTGGTCCCCGCGTTCATGACCGAGCTGACGCGCCCATGCAGCGAGCGTTTCACCAATGCCTGCATGGCGGCCGTGAGCGCCGGCATCATCAGGCCGGTGCAGATGCCGCAGGCGAACACCCCTGCCCCGAGCAACAGCGCACCGGGCGCCTGACTGATCATCGCCAGGCCGGCGACGCCGAACGCCCCGGAGAGCACCGCCGCGTTGCGGGCACCCAACAGGTGGGTGACAAGCGGCGCGATCAGCGTGGCCAGCAGGAAACTGATCAGTGGCAGCGCGCCGATGATACCGATCACCGACGGCGTGAGGCCCAACTCCTCGCGGATGGGGGGCACGAACAGACCGAAGGCGAAACGCGCGAGGCCGTAGCTAATTGCGATCAGCGCCGCGCCGAGCAGTGCGAACCCCGTGCTGGACGGTGACCTCATACGACCTCCTCACGGCGCGCCATCAGGATGCCGGCCCATGTCGTCGTCAAGCATCGTTCTCTGCGCGCGATGACCGCCCGCGGCTGCTCGATATAGTTATTGGCGTCGATCACCATGACTCCCTCACCTTCTGAATGCATGAATACACTGCAGCACACGAGAGCAGCAGCTATGGGCGGGAGGGCCAGCGCCGGACCGCCCCGGCTCACCGACCAAGGTAGAGCAGAGCACGGCATACCAACAGCGACCCCGCTCCACGGTATCAGAGACGGCCCCGGTGTGACGTCCTCCGTCACCACCGATCCGGCATCCGAGCGCCGAGGAAGCGGCACCTCCGGCCGTAAGCGACGACAGCGTTCGCAGAGGCGAGATACTCTCTGTTGGGGAAACATAGAAGGGAATCGCGAGAGGGCAATGCAAATCGATCCGCTGAGCGCTCGAGTCTTCGCCGACCGGAACCTTGCGATCCGCCCCTTCACCGCCGAGCTGAATGATACCTTCTATATGCCCACACCCCAGGAACAGCCGCTCTCGCGTCTGGCCCGGGCCTTCATGGGTGAATTCCGCGCGCACATCTCGGCCTCCCTGCTCGACATCGTGCCACCCGGCGGCTGAGCCACAAGGCGTTTAACGACCGTCAGGTCGACCAGACCGACGTCGCGTCGACTCGTCATCTTGTACATTGCGCTAGCCGGGTATAGCTTTTGTTTGTTACCCCGCCGCAAAGGACACCCGCATGTCGGCAAGCCCCGCTCCCCTGCCTGAACGCGTGACCCTCGAGGCCCTCGGTGACTGGCTGCGAGCCGGCCAGGTCTCCACCATTGACGTGCCTGCTATCGACGTGCCTGCTATCGACATGCTCACCGTTGAAGTGCAATCGATCGACCAGGGCTACTATCTGGTGCGCCTGCACCATGCCCAGGGCGTCAGCCAGCTGGTCGGTGCCGACGGCCAGGCCAAGCGCTTCACCGGCACCCAGTGGGTGAGCCGGGCGCTGCTGCCGCTGGGGATCACCCATGGCGTGCTGACCTGGGCCGAGGTCACCGACGAGATGATCGGCCTGCCCGCCACCCAGAGCGACCCGCAGAGCATGCTCGCTTACGGCACCCGGGTGGCCTTCCAGACCCGCTAGCCTTCCTTGCTGGCTGCCTCAACCGGCAGTCTCGCCCGGCTCCCCTCGCCGCCTCCCCCGGACGCCTTCGGCTAGCCGGATGGCCACCTTGCCCCTATTCTCATGCCAACCCCCGCCTTTCGCGGACAGCATCACCGATACCAATAATTGGCATTTTGGATCGTCATTCATATCAATAACAATTGGCTATGTGACTCTGATAGGCTACGCCGGTTTTCGCGCCCCAGCCCCTGACACTGCCCTGCGCGCGGTGTCGACGCCGCACGACTCCCCGGCCGCCCCGAGCGATGGCGCGGGCCGGCATCAGAGGCAAAGAAGAAAGGAGACGTCGATTGGAACTGTTTCAGTACGCGCTGGATAACCTGGAGCTCTTGTTATCCCGCACCGTCGAGCATATCTCGCTGGTGGGCGTGGCCGTCGGCATCGCCACCCTGACCGGGGTGCCGATCGGTATCGCCATCACCAAGAACGAGCGCGCGGCCAAGACCGTGCTCTATATCGCCTCGATCATCGTGACGATCCCCTCCATCGCGCTGTTCGGGATCATGATCCCGATCCTGTCGCTGATCGGTCAGGGCATCGGCTACCTGCCGGCGGTCATCGCGGTGCTGCTCTATTCGCAGCTGCCGATCATCCGCAACACCTACACGGCCATCAACAATGTCGACCCGGCCCTGCGCGAGGCCGCCCGCGGCATCGGCATGAGTCCCAACCAGCGCCTACGCATGGTCGAGATCCCGCTGGCCGTGCCGGTGATCATGGCCGGCGTGCGTACCGCCGTGGTGCTCAACATCGGCGTCATGGCGATCGCCGCCTATATCGGCGCCGGGGGCCTCGGCACCTTCATCAGCCGCGGCATCTCCCAGTCCGATCCGCGCCAGCTGATCATCGGCGCCGTGGCCGTCAGCGTGCTGGCGATCATCGTCGACTATTCGCTGCTGGCACTGCAGAAGCGCCTGACGCCCAAGGGCATGGACCGCGCCGCCGCGGCTGCCTGAGCCGTCACCCCTTCTGCCGATCCGATACCGCTGCCGACCTGACAAGGACCGCCACATGATTCGACTCGATAACCTGACCAAGGTCTTCGACACGCCCAAGGGCGCCGTGACCGCCGCCGACCACATCAGCATGGAGGTTCCGACCGGCGAGATCTGCATCCTGCTCGGCCCCTCCGGCTGCGGCAAGACCACCACCCTGAAGATGATCAACCGCATCATCCGTCCCACCTCCGGCAAGGTGTTCATCAACGGCGAGGACACCACCAGCCTCGATACCCAGGACCTGCGCCGCAGCATCGGCTATGTGATCCAGCAGATCGGCCTGTTCCCCAACATGACCATCGAGGAGAACATCACGGTGGTGCCCAAGCTCCTGGGCTGGGACAAGGCGAAGTACAAGGAGCGCGCCCGGGAGATGATGCGCATGATCGCGCTGGAGCCCGACGCCTTCCTCAAGCGCTACCCGAGCGAGCTCTCCGGCGGGCAGCAGCAGCGCATCGGCGTGGCCCGGGCGCTAGCCGCCGACCCGCCCGTGATGCTGATGGACGAGCCCTTCGGCGCCATCGACCCGATCAACCGGGCGGTGATCCAGGACGAGTTCCTGAAGATGCAGCAGGACCTCAAGAAGACCATCATGTTCGTCAGCCACGACATCGACGAGGCGATCAAGATGGGCGATCGCATCGCCATCTTCCGCGAAGGCAAGCTGGTGCAGTACTCCCAGCCCGACGAGCTGCTCGCCGCCCCCAAGAACGAGTTCGTCGAGTCCTTCCTCGGCGAGGACCGAGCGCTGAAGCGCCTCAACCTGGTCAAGGTGCGCGACCTCGCCAGCGAAGATATTGGCCTGGTGCGCCCCGACGACACCCTCGAGACCGCGCTTGCGCGCATCGGCGACTACGGCTACCAGACCAGCATCGTGATGGTGAACGCCAAGCGCCAGCCGGTGGGCATCATCAGTGCCGCCGTGGCCCGCACCACCAAGGGTCACTGCCGCGACCACTTCCAGAGCGTGCCGGTGGTGGTAAGCCTCGACGACGACCTGCGCAAGGTCGCCTCGCTGATGTTCTCCAACGACATGACCTGGGTGCCCTGCGTCGATGACGAGGGCCGCATCGTCGGTCAGATCACCCAGCGGTCGATCACCCACCATCTGGGCTCGCGCTATCGCGCCCATTCCGGGGCCGACGACACGGTCGGCGAGGCGTCACCGTCATCATCGGCCAGCGAGGAGTAAGCCCATGCCGACGCTGAACCTCTCCGGGGCCATGCGCCTGCTGGTGCTCGTGGCCGTCTTCATGGCCGGCATCTGGAGCCAATCCAGCGGCGTGATCGACGACTTCATCTTCTACCTGCCGGACATCCAGTATCTGGCGGTGCAGCACCTGTGGCTGACCGCCATCTCCGGCAGCCTGGCGATCCTCGTCGCCATTCCGCTGGGCACCCTGCTGTCGCGCCCCAGCATGGCACGGGTCGCCGAATCCGCGATGCAGGTGCTCAACGTGGGCACCACCATCCCGACGCTTGCTGTGCTGGCGCTGTCGATGAGCTTCCTGGGCATCGGCACCGTGCCCGCCGTGTTCGGGCTCTTCGTGGCGACGCTGCTGCCGATCACCCGCAACACCTACACTGGCCTCAAGGGGGTCTCGCCGGCCCTCAAGGAGGCCGCGGCGGGCATCGGTATGTCGCCCGGCCAGCGCCTGATGCGGGTCGAGCTGCCCAACGCGCTGTACGTGATCTTCGCCGGCATCCGCACCGCACTGGCCATCAACGTCGGCACCGTGCCGCTGGCTTTCTTGATCGGGGCCGGGGGCCTGGGCGAGCTGATCTTCACCGGCATCGACCTCTACGACCCGGTGATGATGCTCTCCGGCGCGATCCCCACAGCGCTGCTGGCGATCGTGGTCGACATGCTCATCGCCATCACCGCCTTCCTTGTGGTGCCGCGAGGGGTGAACCCGAGCCGGGCCTGATACGCCCGGCGCGGCGCCAGGACGCAGCGAGACCCGCAGCATCGAGAAGCGCAGCACCTGGAATCAAGGATTCACGACTGATTCAACACGACCGATTCAACACGACCCAGAAATCACAACAAGGAGCGACTCCATGAAGACTCTGATGACCCTGCTCACCGGCGCGGCACTGGCCGGCAGCCTGACCGCCGCCCAAGCCAACGAGATCGTAGTGGGCGGCAAGAACTTCACCGAACAGCAGATCCTGGCCAGCATGACCAGCCAGTACCTCGACTCGCTGGGCTACGACGTCGAGAAGCGCTCCGGCATGGGCTCCGCGGTACTGCGGCAGGCCCAGGAGAACGGCCAGATCGATCTCTACTGGGAGTACACCGGCACCTCGCTGATCAACTACAACGACGTCACCGAGCGCCTGTCGCCGGAAGAGACCTATTCGCGCGTCAAGAAGCTCGACGCCGAGAAGGGCCTGGTGTGGCTCGAGCCCTCCGAGGCCAACAACACCTACGCCCTGGCCATGCGCGAGGATGACGCCGAGGAGCGCGGCATCGAGACCCTCTCCGACCTGGCTCAGTCGGTCAACGATGATGAGGGCCTGACCTTCGCCCTGAACGCCGAGTTCTACGCCCGCGAGGACGGCTGGCGCCCGCTGCAGCAGGCCTATGACTTCCGTGTCGGCCGTAGCGACGTCAAGCGCATGGATTCCGGCCTCGTTTACCAGGCGCTGCGCGACGGCCAGGTCGAGGTCGGCCTGGTGTTCGCCACCGACGGCCGCATCCCGGCCTTCGACTTCCGGGTGCTCGACGACGATCAGAACTACTTCCCGGCCTACGCCCTGACCCCGGTGGTGCGCGAGGAGACCCTCGAGGCCAATCCCGAGCTCGCCGAGCAGATGAATACCCTCTCCGGTCTGCTAGATGACACGACCATGTCCAACCTCAACGCCCAGGTCGACGTCGAGAAGGTGACCATCGAGCGCGTCGGCGAAAACTTCCTCGAGGAGCACGACCTGCTCTGATCATTGCCGCCATCCCGGGCGACTCGCAGGCATCGCCCGGGGCCGCTCAGAGGATGAACGGGAGGCCGCCCAAAGGATACTTGGCCTTGGGCGGCCTCCGTGTCAGGCTGGGAGTCCATTGATGGAAAAGGACTCCGCGAATGCGATTGCCGCACACGCTCTCCTCCCTGGGCCTCGCCTCGGCCCTGCTGCTGGGCTCCGCCCACGCCGATGAACTCACCGTCGGCGGCAAGAACTACACCGAACAGCTTCTCCTCTCCAACATCACCAGCCAGTACCTCGACACCCTCGGCTACGAGGTGGAAACCCTCGACGGCATGGGCTCCAGCGTGCTGCGCCAGGCCCAGGAAAATGGCCAGATCGATCTCTACTGGGAATACACCGGCACCTCGCTTATCGTCTACAACGACATCAGCGAGTCATTGTCGGCCGAGGCCACCTACCAGCGCGTCAAGGAACTGGATGCCGAGAAGGACATCATCTGGCTCGAGCCCTCCGACGCCAACAACACCTACGCCCTGGCGATGCGCGAGGCGAACGCCGAGCGCCTGGGCATCGAATCGCTCAAAGATCTTGCCGAGGCGATCAACGATGATGCCGGCCTCACCTTCGGCCTGGATAGCGAGTTCTACTCCCGCCAGGACGGCTGGCGCCCGCTGCAGCAGGCCTACGACTTTCGCGTCGGCCGCGATGATATCGTGCGCATGGACACCGGCCTGATCTACTCCGCCCTGCGCGACGGCAACGTCGATGTCGGCCTGGTCTTCTCCACCGACGGCCGCATCCCCGCCTTCGATTTCCGCGTCCTCGAGGACAACCAGGGCTTCTTCCCGGCCTACGCGTTGACGCCCGTGGTGCGCGAGGAGACCCTCGAGGCCAACCCGGAGCTCGAGGGCCAGCTCAACGCTCTCTCTGAGCTGTTCGACGATCAGACCATCGCCGCCCTGAACGCCCGGGTCGACGTGGAGCGCGACACCATCGAAGAGGTCGCCACGGACTTCCTCGAGACCCACGAGCTGCTGTAACGATCTGCGGTAAGACGCGGGGCCTGACCCGCTCGCGCGATGCTAGAAGGCCGCCTCCGGGCGGTCTTCTTGCGTGGCCCCGCCGGGCGCCTTGAAGCACCTCCATGGGGGTGCGATGATCCGCGCCGTTCTTCCCTACCGCCTCCAACCGTGAGACGCAACCATGCACTATCAGGACCACCTGCGGGTCGGCGCCGCCCAGATCAACGCCCGCCTCGGCGATGTCGATGCCAACCTCGAGCGCCACCGCGAGATGATCGCCCAGGCCCGCCTATCGGGGCTGGAGCTGCTGGTGTTCCCGGAGCTCTCTTTGACCGGCTATAGCCTCGGCAACCAAGTGATCGAGCTGGCCTGTCCGGCCCACGATCCGCGGCTGACCGAGCTGGCCCGAGAAGCCGGCGAGATGCAGACGATAGTCGGCTTCGTCGAGGAGGCGAGCCCCGGCGAGTACTACAACGCCCTGGCGATCCTGCAGCACGGCGAGCTCCAGGCCGTGCATCGCAAGCTCAACCTGCCCACCTACGGCGGGCTCGAGGAAGGCAAGCTCTTCACCCACGGCAGCGAGCTCACCCAGGGCAGCGTGCGGCCCGGCTGGTCGGCCACCTCGCTGATCTGCGCCGATCTCTGGAACCCGGGCCTCGTTCACGCCGCCCTGCTAGCACGACCCGCAGTGCTCTGCGCGCCGATCAACTCGGCCTCGGGCATCGTCAGCGAGGACTTCTCCAACGAGCAGAACTGGGCGGTCAACCTGCACTTCTACGCCATGACCTACGGCACCCCGGTGATCATGGCCAACCGCTTTGGGCCCGAGGGCGAGAGCCACTTCTGGGGCGGGTCACGCATCCTCGGCCCGCGCGGCGAGATTCTCGCCCAGGCCGAGGATCGCGAGATGCTGATCGAGGCGACGCTCTCGCGCACCGCCATCGCCCGGGCCCGCTTCGAGCTGCCCACCCATCGCGACGCCGACACCCCGCTGGTGCGCGACCTGATGGCCGGCTATCGCTGAGGCGGGCGGCGCGACCGGAACCGGATGACTTTCGGCCCGGGTAGGAAGCTGCTAGCGTAATAGCGGAACCCACTCATATAGGTATGTCGAATGGATACATCGGTCAATAACGTCGTCGCGCAGTCCCAGGCGCTGTCGCAGGCGCAGACCGCCCAGCAGGCCCAGATGAAGATCTTCAAGGAGGCCCTGGACACCCAGCAGCAGCAGGTCACCGCCCTGCTCGAGTCGGCATCCGCCGAACCCCAGCTCGCCGGTGACGGCAGCGTCGGCACCCAGATCAACACCTACGCCTGATCCCCGCTCGCGCCGCCGCCCGGTGGCGCGAAACGTGCCAGGCTCGCTCGCCTCGAGCTCGCCGGCATCTCGCTTCACTCCCCCCGCCGCCCCGGCATCAACCTCGCCCGTCTAGCCCCGCCGGCCCGCTCGTATTCTCCCTGCGGCCTCCCGCTCAGCCTTGCCCGGCATCTCTCCGCACGCGCAACAAGCCTCCCTCGAACATGAACACCCTCTCCTCCCTTGGGATTCCCTGGATATCGATCGATCCTTGGGCAGCAACAACCTGCTGTCTCCCGCAAATTGACAAAATATCTCCACGCGAATGACGATATTTTCAGTGATCCTTGCCATTTCCCCCCATTCGTGAAGAATGACGCCCCGAATTCACAGCGAATACGGGCAATCACAACACCATGGACTTCACCCTCCCTACGTTCTTCACGGATCTCGTGGCCAGCGGTAATGGCCTGATCTGGGGCAGCCTGCTGATCTACCTGCTGATCGGCGCCGGCCTCTACTTCACGGTCATGACCCGCGGCATCCAGTTCCGCTACTTCGGCCACATGTTCAAGCTACTGCGCCACTCCCGGGAGGCCGATGGCGGCATCTCCTCCTTCCAGGCGCTCTCGACGAGCCTCGCGGCCCGGGTTGGCACCGGCAACCTGGCCGGCGTGGCCGTCGCCATCTACTTCGGTGGCCCCGGCGCGATCTTCTGGATGTGGATGACGGCGCTGGTCGGCATGGCCACCAGCTTCGTCGAGTCCACCCTGGCCCAGGCCTACAAGGTCGACCACGGCGACCGCACCTACCGCGGCGGCCCGGCCCGCTACATCGAGCGCGGGCTCGGCCTGCGCTGGCTGGCGGTGGCCTTCTCGGTCTGCCTGATCATCGCCTTCGGCCTGGCCTTCAACAGCGTGCA
This sequence comes from Halomonas saccharevitans, assembly GCF_032333995.1. Taxonomy (NCBI): domain Bacteria; kingdom Pseudomonadati; phylum Pseudomonadota; class Gammaproteobacteria; order Oceanospirillales; family Halomonadaceae; genus Halomonas; species Halomonas saccharevitans. Next base: position 233,902 of record NZ_JAVXUR010000001.1, on the reverse strand, counting down.
GTCCAACTCCATCGCCCAGGCCATGCAGGAGGCCTTCGCGCTGCCCACCTGGAGCGTCGGCGTGGCGCTGGTCGTGGTGGTGGCGCCGATCATCTTCGGCGGCCTCAAGTCCATCGCCCGGGTCGCCGAGCTGGTGGTGCCGCTGATGGCGGTGCTCTACCTGCTGCTGGCCGTGGTGGTGGTGCTGCTTAACGCTTCGGAGCTCCCGGCGGCGTTCATGACCATCATCAAGAGCGCCTTCGGCCTCGAGCAGGCCGCCGGCGGCGCCATGGGCTATGCCGTGGCCCAGGCGATCATGAACGGCATCAAGCGCGGGCTGTTCTCCAACGAGGCGGGCATGGGCTCGGCGCCGAACGCGGCCGCCACCGCTACCACCCAGCCGAACCACCCGGCAGCCCAGGGCTTCGTGCAGATGCTCGGCGTCTTCCTCGATACGCTGGTGATCTGCACCGCCACCGCCGCCATCATCATCATGGCCGGCCCGGAACTGCTGGCGAGCGACGAGGCCAACGGCATCCAGCTCACCCAGATCGCGCTCTCCCAGCAGGTCGGCGACTGGGGCGGCCAGTTCATCGCCATCGCCATCCTGCTGTTCGCCTTCACCTCGGTGATCGCCAACTACTCCTATGGCGAGTCCAACATCGAGTACCTGGCCGGACCCAAGCGCGCCGCACTGGCGATCCTGATCTACCGCCTGGCGGTGCTGGCCATGGTTATGATCGGCGCGGTGGCAAGCCTCAAGCCGATCTGGAGCTTCGCCGATCTTTCCATGGGCCTGATGGCGCTGATCAACCTAGTGGCCATCCTGCTGCTCTCGCCGATCGCCTTCGCGCTGTTCCGCGACTATGAACGCCAGCTCAAGGCCGGCCAGGAGCCGAGCTTCGACCCCGACCAGTTCCCCAAGCTGGCCGACAAGGTCGACCGCAAGGCTTGGCCGGGCAGCGGCAAGCGCAGCTGACGCGCTCGCCCACCCAGAAACGCAAACGCCACGGCTTAGCCGTGGCGTTTGCGTTGGGGCGGCGCCTCGCCAGGCACCTTTTAGGTTGGTGACTCAAACAGCTGCAGGCGCTCGGCTCCGGGCCGTTAGTCGCGGCGGTAGCTGCCGACCAGGCGGTTCATGCCCAGCAGGTGCGGCTCGAGCTTCTCCAGCAGCTCCGGCAGGGTCAGTCCCTCGGGCAGCTCGGTGACGGTATCCAGCGCCAGCACCCAGAAGTAGTAGAGGTGCACGCCGTGGCCCTCCGGCGGCATGGGCCCGCCGTAACCGAGGCTGCCGGTGTCGTTGACGCCGGCGGTGCCCAGGGTAGTGGCCTCATCCAGCGCGGTGACGTCGGCCGGCAGGTTGTAGAGCAGCCAGTGCACGAAGCCGTAGATGCCGTTGTTGACCAGCGGGGCGTCCGGATCGTGGCAGATCACCGCGAAGCCCTGGGTTCCCTCGGGGGCGTCGCGCCAGGCCAGCACCGGCGAAACGTTCTCCCCTTCCCCGGTGTGGCGCGTGGGAATCGCCTCGTGGTGGGCGAAGGCGGAGCTGGTGAGCTGCATGCTCGAGGGTGCAAAGGCCATGAGGCAAACTCCTCTGTCGACGTGTCGGGTAAACGGTCGAGCGTCATGGCGCGAACCATGACGCTCTCCTCAGTGCATGATGGTCACAGGCGGCGGATTCAACCCGGGTGGCCCCGACAGCCTTGAACGGAGGCCCCCTCCTGCCACCGCCTCGCTCGGCCCTGCCCCTTCGCATCGCTTCCAGCCGGGTCGGATCAGGGCGTAAACTCGCCCAGCATCCGCAGGGTATCGACCTTCAGCCGATCCTCCTCCATGGCCTGCCGGGCCTCGTCGGAGGCCATGAAGGCCTGGAAGCGCTCCATGTCCGGCACCTCGAGGATCAGCCCCACCGAGTTCGGGTGCTCAGGATTCTTGAAGGTGCGGGCGGAGACCCCGATCTGGGCGAACAGCTCGTGCCGGCTGCCCGGACCTGGCTTCCAGGCCTTGGCCCAGTGCTCGCCATCCTCGACCTCGTGAAACACGATCAGCGTTGCCATCGTTCTTTACCCCTCAGACGCCAACGCCACGTCCCGACGACGACCGACCGGGGTTACCGACCGTGCCGGGCCCTCCCGGCACGGTCGGCGGCATCGAGGCGCCGCCGTCGTCGTGGCTAGCCCAAGAATAGGCCGCCGACCTCGACGCCGCCTCGGCCTCGGATCGGCGCGCGGCATGGAAAACGTCATCGGAAAGCACCAACCGGAAGCCGCCCGCCGCGCCCGACCCTCACAGGTCGTCAGTAGGTCACGCGAATGTCGTGGTGGCGCATGAAGGCCTCCGAATAAAAGGTTGCCACCAGCGTGCCGACCGAGAGCGCGAAGGCCACGACGAAGCAGGCGGCGACGGCATGGGAGAGGCCCGTCATGTGGCGCGCCAGGAAGGAGAACGCGACCGCCAGCACGAACATCGCGATGGCGTATTTATTCAGCAGGAAATGCATCGGGATCTCAAAGGCCCAGACCTGCTCCCGAGCCTTGAAGCCCGAGAGGCCGACGGGGGCGTAGAGCAGCGCCAGCCCCCCCCCCCCCGAGGATCAGCGAGGCGACGACATACAGCAGCGGCTTGCCGCCGGCCCAAAGCGAGTGGCCCAGGAAGACGGCGTACCCGGCGCCCGCCAGCCACGCGGCCAGCAGGGGAAGTATGATCAGACCCATGGGGCCTCCATTGATTTATTCTAACGTTTGCCATAAACCGCGCGAGGTACGAGCGTCGGAATTAATGGCATTGTTATGCACCACCTTCCACTTCTCTCAATATTTCTAACCTCGGCACTAACCAATCCCTTACTGGCTGTACAAAGCCCTCCCATTCAGGTGTATTTGAGAATATTTCAGCGATTCGGGAGAGGCCGCCCCGTTCATCCATGCCAAGTCTGATTAAAATATCACTCAGGTAATGATGATCGTTTGCAACAACTCCAACTTCCTGCGCGGCTTCAACAATTTCATTATGAGCCTCGTCATTCGTCGCAGGCTGTTGACAAAGCGAAGCATGAAAATAGCGTTCTGGCTGCTGCGCGTCAGGAAGACCAAAGCTCAAAATAAGAGCTTTAGCTGCTTGCCTGATTTCATCAACACCCTCACCATGCCCTGTAACGACACGATTGATCTGGGCTTCAATATCCTCTTCACTGCTGTAGCGGTCACCGTCTAATACGAAACACACATTCTGGCAGTCCTCTCCCCTCATGAGCAACCCTCCAGCCATAGTGAAAGAGTTTATTGCTGCACCGAATTTTCCAACGGAAACCCATTTATTCGCTTTCAATTTCCCCAGAATTACGCGAACTATTGCGGAAGCCATCTCATCTTCAACATAGATTTCAAGTGGCTTTGGCTGGGTACCTGTCAGCCTTGCAATCGCGTCCGGATTCGTCTGTTCAAAACAATAGGTTTTTTGCGGCCCGGTAAAAAGGTGGCGAATATTTATCTCACCCTCAAAATCAACCAAACTTTCGCGATGAGTCGAGAAAACAACCTGAAGATTCTTCGCTCTAGCTCTTTCATTAATAACAGTCACGAGCCTTTTTAATGATTTCTCGTGCAACAACAAATCAAGTTCATCAAGAAGTATCAGAGAATATTTCGACGCCTTAAAAACTTTTTCTAGAACATAGAAAACTTTCTGCTCACCCGCACTCATGCTGAGTGCAGAATATTGCAACCCTTCAAGACCGACACCTATGAACTCCTTCCCCTGCGCGTTGTGCTGATTGAAGGCAGTATAGTTTCGATCGAGGACAAAAGAAGCTTTTCTTAGGATTTCTAAAACGATTTCTTCGTTAATTTGTGTCGTTTGATAGTTGATTCGTACTTGACGATTTTCTGATTCGATCATCGGAACGCACTTATCAATACCAATATAGATCACATCTCTTTTAGGCCATTTTGCGTACCTAGGTGTCCAGCGATCACTAGCCTTAGAGTAAGGTTGGGTACTATTGTCATGGACAACTTGACCATCACGATAAGAATGCGTCAGGGTCATCTTGCTTCCCTCCCAAAGCGCGTCGGTGCTGGGAAGAAAAAAACTACTGAATTTGTACGCCTCTCCTTGAGGGGTATTTGGTTCGAAAGCACAAGCTAACGCATGGAGCACCGTCGACTTCCCACTACCATTTGGGCCCAAAATTGCAGTTAGTGGATGGTCGCCAAATGAGATGCTTACATCTTTTAAGACTTTAAGCTGCTCAATATCAAGCCTTATCAACCGTTGCTGTGTGATTGGCATTTTTCCCTCAAATATCCGGCGACTTCTCGTGATGCATAACGCCGCCAGCAGGGGCTGGAGCACGCAGTGCGGAAGTCCCTCTGGCTGGCTTTGTTATGAGTTTTCACTTTCTCGGCGCTGCTCTTCATACCAACGCTCCCGCTCTTCTTTTTCCTCTTTTCGGTCATCGCTGGAATATACATCAGCTTTAACCCTCTTGAAGCCGCTAACAATATGACCGACATCTTTTTGTAGCTTTTCAAGGCTACTTGCAATTGCATACAGGTTTGGCTTTCCAAGCTGATACCTGCCTTTGATTTCACTCATATCTATTATTATTTCGTCTGAGTATTTCTTGCCAGTAGCGCTTTCATATTCGATCTTGAACGATAGAACAGAAGCTGATTTACCCTCGAAATCTTGTGTTGTTTGCGTGTAGGTGGAATACACGTTTTGTCCTGGTCCAAAATGACGGAGGCCTGTTTTGAAGAAATTGGACTCCGTGAACTCGGTTAATAGTTTTTCGGCTGATTCACCACCATCGATCACGCTTGGCTGGAAGGTGAGATTGCGTGCAGGGCCAAGGCCAATATTTTGGATGTTTAGTCGTATTATGTGAATCGCAAAATCAAAGCTTTCTAGTGTGATATGGATTTTTGGTTCAGTTTGAACCTCTCGCATTTTTCTAGTTTCGGATACTAGAATTCCTGTAAGAACTGCATATACAACCGTTGATAATGTAACAACAGCTGTGAAAATCACGGTCAAGGCATCTGAATGTTGCTTTAAGGACTCCAAAATCTCAATCAAGTCGTAACTCCTTTTGACTCATAACAGTGATTAGACAGCGTGCTCGTATAAGAACTTGAACGTGTGCGCGCATATAACAATATTATTCTCCAGCCCAGAATCTTCGCAAGTCATTGATTCACAATAGCATTAATATTAATTCGGCTACATAACAGAGATTATCGTGCATGCCGTATAACAAGGATGAACGAGCCTGCGGTCTTTCCTGGCATGGCCTTTCCGAGCGGAAACTGACAAAGCCCCTGCGGGCCCCTCTGTACATGACGGCCCACGCTACCGCCGGGCAATGCCTTGGCGGGCACCACCTTCCTGGCAGCCGTGATCCGGGCTGGACCTCGCCCTTTCGCTAAGGGATCAATGCTTAAGTGCCCCCTAATCTATCGCACAGATAGATATAAAGACATGCGGCTTTGTGGGCACTGGCCGCCTGACGCCCCCAATCGCGCGGGAAGCAGCGCTCCCACGAGGGTTCAGAGCCATCTCGCAGGTGCTAGACCAAAAAACGCCCGCCTCGGCGAACCGGGGCGGGCGTGTGCTGGGCCGCTATCGGCCGGTCAGAGCGCTCAGGAGGGGAAGCTGAACTGCGCGCTCTCCTGGACGCTGCGCTCGGGCCAGCGCTGGGAGACGGCCTTGCGGCGGGTGTAGAAGCGCACGGCATCCGGGCCGTAGGCGTGCAGGTCGCCGAACAGCGACTCCTTCCAGCCGCCGAAGCTGTGGAAGGCTACCGGCACGGGCAGCGGCACGTTGATGCCGACCATGCCGACCTCGATGGCATCCGCAAAGCGGCGCGCGGCCTCGCCGTCGCGGGTGAACACGCAGGTGCCGTTGCCGTACTGGTGGGCGTTGATCAGCGCGATGGCCTCCTCATAGGTGTCGACGCGCACCACGCAGAGCACCGGACCGAAGATCTCGTCGCGGTAGATGCCCATCTCCGGGGTCACCCGGTCGAACAGGGTGGCGCCCAGGAAGTAGCCCGGCGACTCATCGACCAGCGGATGGGTACGGCCGTCGACCACCAGTTCGGCGCCGGCGGAGGCGCCCTGCTCGATGTAGCCGGCGACCTTGTCGCGATGGGCGGCGTTGACCAGCGCGCCCATGTCGAGGCCCTTCTCGGTGCCCGGGCCGATCTTCAGAGTGCGCGCCTCGCCGGCGAGCCTGTCGACCAGGGCATCGGCGGTGTCTTCACCCACGCACACAGCCACGGAGATCGCCATGCAGCGCTCGCCTGCGCTGCCGAAGGCGGCCCCGATCAGGGTGCTGGCGGCGTTGTCTAGGTCGGCATCGGGCAGCACCACGGCGTGGTTCTTGGCGCCGCCGAGGGCCTGCACGCGCTTGCCGTTCTCGGCACCGCGGCGATAGATGGACTTGGCCACCGGGGTGGAGCCGACGAAGGAGAGCGCCTTGACGTCGGGTGCGTCGATCAACGCCTCGACCGCCTCGCGGTCGCCGTGCACCACGCTGAAGATGCCCCGGGGCAGGCCCGCCTCGTCTAGGAGCTCGGCCATCTTGATGGCGGCCGAGGGCACCTGCTCGGAGGGCTTGAGGATGAAGGCGTTACCGCAGGCGATGGCCAAGGGATACATCCACAGCGGCACCATGGCCGGGAAGTTGAACGGCGTGATGCCGGCGACGATGCCCAGCGGCTGGTGGTTGGACCAGGTGTCGATGCCGGGGCCGGCGTTGTGGGAGTACTCGCCCTTGAGCAGCTCCGGCACGCCGCAGGCGTACTCGACGTTCTCGATGCCGCGCTTGAGCTCGCCCATGGCGTCCTCGAGCACCTTGCCGTGCTCCTCGGCGACCAGGCGGCATATCTCGTCGGCGTCGCGCTCGAGCAGCATCTTGAAGCGGAACATCACCTGGGCGCGCTTGGCCGGCGGCAGGTCGCGCCAGGCCGGCTGCGCCTCTCGGGCGGCGGCGATGGCGCGCTCAACGGTGGCCACATCGCCCAGGGCGACGCGGCGGATCGCCTCGCCGGTCGCCGGGTTGAACACGTCAATCCTGCGCTCGCCGGCCACGCGGTCGCCGGCGATCCAGTGGTTCACGTCTGTCATGGGGTCTCTCTTGAATTAAGCGGGAAGACGCACGGTGGCGTCTTCCTGGAACGTATTTCATCACGTAGCCGATGAGCTGTTCCGGGAACAAGAACAGTCGCGAGGGCGCTGTAAACCCTTCCCTGGGCGCTACTTTTGCCCTGCAGCGCTCTCGCGCCCCGCTCCGCTTGCAGGTCCGGTGCTGGCCATCCATGGCCAGCCCGTTCGGAGCAGTGCTCCTCACCCAGGGCAAAAGACCCTCGCTTCGCCTTGTCCCCGGCGCTCATCTAGCAGGCGGCAGCTATCAGACCTCCCGGTCGAGCAGCGCCTCGTCGAATGGGTAGCGCGAGAGCTTCTCGATGCCGGTCTCGGTGACCAGCACCTCCTCCTCCAGCTTGACGCCGTCGGCGGCGCCGACCTCGCCGATATAGCTCTCCACGGAGACCACCATGCCGGGCTCGAGGACGCCGTCCTTGGAGAAGCGGTCGAAGTCCATGTGGTGGGCGACCAGCGGCGTCTCGCCATGCATGCCCACGCCGTGGATGATCGACGGGTAGCGGCGATCGAGGAAACGCTCGGGGATCTTCCAGGCGCTCTCGGCGATCTCGCGGTAGCTCATGCCCGGTTTCAGGATGCCCATGTTGTGGTGCACCTGGTCATAGGCCATGCGGTAGAGGCTCTTCTGGTAGGCGCTGGGGCGCCCCGGCCCGACGTGGAAGGTGCGCGAGAAGTCAGAGTAGTAGCCGTGGCAGCCGATGGTGTCGGTATCCAGCGCCACCAACTCGCCGGGACGAATCACCCGATCGCTCGCCTCGTTGAACCAGGGATTGGTGCGCGGACCCGACGAGAGCAGGCGCGTCTCGATGAACTCGCCGCCCTGCTTGATGATGTTGCCGTACATGGTGGCGAACAGGTCGTTCTCGGTGACGCCCGGCTTGATGGCGGCTTCCACCTCGGCCACGGCGGCCTCGGCGCCGGCCATGGACTGGGCCAGGCAGGCGATCTCTTCCGGGGTCTTGATGCGCCGGCAGTGCAGGGTGTCCTGCATGCAGTCATAGACGTCCAGGCCCTGGGCCTCCAGCGAGCGCGCCAGGTTCAGAGCGCAGCGATCCAGGCCGATCTTCTTGTTGCCGCGGCCGTGCTCCTCCATCAGCTCGGCGATCTCGATGCCGAAGGGGTCGGACGACAGGTTGTCGCGCTGGTTGACCGCCGACCAGACCACCTTGGAGGTGCGCGCCTCGTCGATGGTCTCGAGCCAGGTCGAGACGTGGGCGCTGCCCGGATACTCGAAGAGGATCACCGGGCCGTCGAGGGGCACATAGATGTAGCGCGTGGAGTTGCGCAGGAAGTAGCCGAACATGTTGCGCGAGCCGGTGGCGTAGCGCTGGTTGTAGGGGTCGAACAGCACCAGCGCGGCGTAGCCCTGCTCGGCCATCATGGCGCGCAGGCGCGCCAGGCGCCCGGCGCGCAGCTGCACCGGGTCGAAGGCGGTGGGGATGCTGTCGCCGTTGGCCATGGGGGCAGAGGGGATCACCGGGATCTGGTCCGGCTCGTGGTCGGTCAGCTTCTCGAAATCGACGATGCTCATGTCAGGGTCTCTTATTGGAAAGGGTCGAGGGCATCACAGGAGTCAGGCGCGATCAGTCGGCCAGGGCGTCGCTGCGCTCCATGCCTTCCTCGAGCAGGCGCTCATGGACCGGCGCCATGCGGCCGAAGATGCGCTGGGCACGCTCGGGGCGGCCGATGAAGCCGGGCTCCTTGGCGTAGGCGAAGATCACCGTGTGGCGCTCCTTGTCGCCCTCCACCGGGGTGACCCGGTGCAGCGAGTAGCGGCCAAAGAAGATCTGCAGGTCGCCGGGCTGAAGGTCCAGCGACTTGAGCCGCGAGCGGTCGCCGTCAATCACCCGCTCGACCTCGTCGAAGTTCTCGCCCTCGGGGCTGCGGATGCCAGGGGCATACTCGAAGCGGCCGCCGCCGTGGGACTGGCGCGTCATCATGGTGACGATGAATTCGTTGGTGTCGTAGTGCCAGGGGTGCTGGCAGCCCTCGCGCAGCACGTTGATCACGAGCCCCGCCAGCGGGTCAGCGTAGGGGTGGATCTCCTCCTGCTCCACCACGCTTGCGATGAAGCGCTGGAAGCCGTCGTGCTGGTAGACCCGGCGGATGATGGTGTCGTCGTCGATGCAGTCACCGGCGACGAAGCCGTTGGTGCGGTCGTCGAAGCGGTTCTTGGGGTGACTGTCCGGCAGGTCGGGGTCGCCGGCGCTGTTGTAGGGGTTGGTCTCGGTCTGGTTGTAGTGCGCCTCGGGCGAGAGCCGCTCGGTCTCACGCTCCAGCCGCGCCAGCGCCTCATCCGGCACGAAGCCCTTGAGCACCACGCAGCCATCAACGCCCAGCTGGCGGCGGCACTCGGCGATCATCTCGCGGCCGCGCGGGCTGCCGAGGTGGTGGATCGGGTAGCGCTCCAGGTCGATCAAACCGTGAAGTGAAGCGTCGTCTTCCTGAACGAGGGCGTCTTGCATGGCGAGTCTCCTGCCTGATTCATAACGTCTGGACAGGGTAGTCAGCCGAGTTTAATAATAGAAATGAATGGTTCAGATAAAATACATTGCAAAGGCTCATAGATCATGGACACCGACCTGCTCCGCGCCTTCGTCACGGTGGCCGAGTGCGAAGGCTTCAGCGCCGCCGGCAAGGTGCTGCACCGCACTCAGTCGGCGGTCAGCCTGCAGATCAAGCGCCTCGAGGAGCAGATGGGCGAGACGCTTTTCGAGCGCACCAGCCGCAGCGTGGTGCTCACCACGCCGGGCGGCCGCCTGCTGCCCTACGCCCGGCATATCCTCAAGCTGCAGGACGAGGCACGCCAGGTGATGGGCGTGGATCGCCAGGGCGAGCTGATTCGCCTCGGCACCTCGGAGGAACAGGCCAGCACCTATCTGCCGGAGCTGCTGCCGCGCTTCGCCGCCCGCTTCCCCGAGGTGCGCCTGGAGGTGATGTGCGGCATCAGCGGCTCACTGGTCAACGACTTCCAGGAGGGGCTTTTGGACGTCGCCCTGGTGGTGCGCCACGGCCCCACTCACACCGGCCGGCTGCTGGGCCGTGAGCCGATGGTCTGGGTGGTGGCCGAAGGCCGTTCGATCGACGACTGGGAGACCCTGCCGCTGGCCCTGAACCCCGAGGGCTGCACCTTTCGCGCCCACGCCTTCGCGGCGCTGGGGGCCTCGGAGCGGCGCTGGGACGTGCGCTACGCCAGCCAGTCGCCCACCGGCAACAACCTGCCGGTCCAGGCGGGGCTCGCGGTGACCGTGAAGACGCCGCGCAGCATCCCCGAGGGCTGCCGCATCGTCGGCGACGACGAGGGCCTGCCTGAGCTTGGGTACGTCGAGATCGAGCTGCACCGCACGCCGGGCGTTTCAAGCGATGCCTTCACCGCCTTCTGCGATGAGCTGGAGGCGATCGTCACCGGCACCGACTCGCTGGAGTCGCTCGAATACGTGACGGGCGCAGGCTGAGAAAGCCGAGACACGGCGAGAAAGACCGTTGAAGTAGCTGCGGGATACCAAGGAGGGATTCAGGAAATACCAAGGGGGATTCAGGGGACAGAAAAAGAAAAATCCCCGGCTGTGCCGGGGATGATGATCAACGCAAGACTAGCCGAAGGATTACTCCGGGTTGACCGAATCCACGCCGCTGTCCGGGGCGACTTCGTCGTCGTCCAGGGAAGCGTCATCCGGCGTTTCAACCTCGACCTCATTGGCGCTGTCGACACCGCCCTCTTCGACGACGGCGCCTTCTTCCAGCATGCCCTCATCGGTGGTCGTGGTTTCACTGACCTCGTTGGCGGAGTCGACGCCGGTCGGCATCTCTTCATTGTGGTGCTCCGCAAGGGCGGCACCAGAGAACATCATCATCAGAGTCAGAGCTGAAGCAGTGGTCACAACGCGATTCATATAGTGAACCTCTCATTCAGTGAATAGAACTTCGATGCATCCATCGTACTTGTACGAATGCTGTACACAACCTATTCAAGTATTAGACATAACGCAACCCCTCGATCTTGGGGCAGATTTAACACTCACCCTCGGGACACCCCGCCGACGGCGAGAGTTCCTGACACGACGAGAGGGGAATGGCTGACACCACGGGACGGTCGACGACAGATGCCAGCAGCGCATACTCAGCGGCGATAGCAGGCGGCTACTGGCGGCGCACCTGCCGTGGCGTTGTCCCGAAGTGCGCCTTGAAGGCGCGCGCGAAGCTGGAACCGGAAGTAAATCCGCAGGCCAGCCCCACCGAGAGCACGTCCATGTCCGTCTCCACCAGCAGCTGACGGGCCCGTTCGAGCCGCAGCTTCAGGTACCAGGCTCGAGGGGAGCTATCGAGATGCTGCTCGAAGAGGCGCTGCAGCTGGCGAGGCGAGACCCCGCTGCGGCTGGCCACCTCGGCGAGCGACAGCGGCGCCTCCTGATAACGCTCCATCAGCGCGACCGCCTCGACCAGGCGGCGGTGGTGCACTCCGAGGCGCCGGGCCAGCGACATGCGCTGCTGATCGCGCCGGGTGCGAATCCGCTGGTGGATCAACTGTTCCGAGACGTCGATGGCCAGGCGCGAGCCGTGTCGACGGGCGATCACCTCCAGCACCATGTCCATGGCGGCGGTGCCGCCGGCGCAAGAAAAACGCCGCTTGCCCAGCTCGAAGAGCTCGTCGGAGGTCTCGATGGCCGGAAAGCGCTCCTGGAAGGCCGGCAGGCTCTCCCAGTGCAGCGTGACTCGCTCGCCCTCCAGCAGGCCCGCCTCGGCGAGCAGGAAGCCGCCGGTGTCGAGGCCGCCGAGCACGCAGCCGGCCTGGTCCAGGCGGTGCAGCCAGGCCATCAGCGGGCGGCTCAGGGTGTCTTCGGGGCCGAAGCCGCTGCACACCGCCAGCGAAGGCAGATGGTGCACCTCGCCGATGCCGCGATCGGCGAGCAGGGTCATGCCGTTGGAGGCCGTGACCGGCGCCCCGTTCTCGCTGATCAGCTGCCAGTCGAACAGCGGCCGCGCCGCGATCCGGTTGGCGATACGCAGCGGCTCGACGGCCGAGAAGAAGGCCATCATCGAGAAGCGCGGCAGCAGCAGGAAGCCGACGGCTTCAGGCAGCAGCCCATGGTAGTCCAGACGCAAGGTACGACTCCTTTCGAACGATCGGCCCCCCTTCGACAACGAGGCGCGCGACCGGTATGCGTGTCCACGGCGATGAGGATACCCGCTGTGCGGCGAGCGATCACGAAGCGAGAGCCCATCCCCTCGCACCAGGGGTGGCCCGGCGGCTAGACTGAGCGCCAGAGTTCCCAACGCGAGGCGTCGCCATGTCTGACCACGAGAAAACCATCCTGGCCTTCGATGAGGCCGGTAACGAATACTTCATCGACATGTTCGTCAGCGTCCGCGATCTCTCCGGCCTGCAGCACGCCGGCGCGACCGGAAGCGGCCTGCCCGCCTTCCGGACCCGCGAGGGTCATGCGGTCACCCACCTGGGCGGTGGCGAGTTTGCCGTGACGGTCCCCGGGGAGGAAGCATCGCTTACCGTCAGGACGCAGGATTCCGACTTCGTGTGAATGATCGGCGGCGCCGTACGACGTCGCCCTCAGGCAAGCGCATGACGCCCCCGCCCCTCCGAGAGCCCCTCCGCCGCCACGTGAAAGGCTATACTGAAGGATGCGCCATTCCGGCAGCGCCCACCTCACAGGAGGGACGAGAGTCATGCCTTCATCGACGCATCACGTGTCACCCAACCCCAAGGGGGGCTGGAGCGTTCGTCGGCGCGGAGGTCAGCGCGCCAGCCGTCACTTCGCCACCAAGAAGGCCGCCGAGGCCTACGGCCGGCAGGTCAGCTTCAATCAGCAGACCGTGCTAATCGTCCATCACGCCGACGGTTCCACGTCCTCCTCTAACGAGTCATCCTCCGATCGGCCGAAAGCGCGCCGGCGGACCTCGACCCAGGAACACTGACCCGCCTCGGTGCCTCCGCCACTCTGGCAACACCAACAACGTCCATCCCCCGCCACGCCGCGCTGAGGTAGACTCCCCTGCATCATGCGTCACTGATCTAACCGGTGAGGGGAACACCCATGAACTATCTCGGCGCTCACATCAGCGCAGCGGGCGGGGTCGACAAGGCGGTCGAGCGGGCCGTGGCGATCGGCGCCGACGCCTTCGCCCTGTTCACCAAGAACCAGCGCCAATGGCAGGCCAAGCCGCTGGCCGACGAGACCATCGAGGCCTTTCGCGCGGCCTGCGAGGCCCACGGCTTCGGCCCCGGCCAGATCCTTCCCCACGACAGCTACCTGATCAACCTGGGCCATCCGGAGGCCGAGGGGCTCGCCAAGTCGCGCGCCGCCTTCCTCGAGGAGTTTCGCCGCTGCGAGCAACTCGGGCTCTCGCTGCTCAACTTCCACCCCGGCAGCCATCTGAGAAAGATCAGCGAAAGCGACTGCCTCGCCCGCATCGCCGAGTCCATCAACCAGGTGCTCGCCGAGACCCAGGGCGTCACCGCGGTGATCGAGAACACCGCAGGCCAGGGCAGCAACCTCGGCTGGCGCTTCGAGCAGCTGGCCGAGATCATCGATCAGGTCGACGACAAGAGCCGCGTTGGGGTATGCATCGATACCTGCCACGCCTTCGCCGCCGGCTATGACCTGCGCACGTCCGACGCCTGCACCGCCACCTTCGACGAGCTCGACCGGGTGGTGGGCCTTGGCTACCTGCGCGGCATGCACCTGAACGATGCCAAGAGCGAGCTCGGCAGCCGCGTGGATCGCCACCACAGCCTGGGCCAGGGCAACATCGGCCTGGCGGCCTTCACCACCCTGATGCGCGACCCGCGCATCGGCGGCATCCCCATGATCCTCGAGACCATCGATCCCTCGATCTGGGCCGAGGAGATCGCCTGGCTGCGTGCCCAGGCGGGTTGATCGCCTGAAGGGCGGCGCTCAAAGGGGGCGCTGTCACAGCCCACCCGATGCTCAGGCCTCATGAGATGCGTGCCTGAAGTCCAGTTGACCCTCGGCACTGGCCTCGGGCATGCTCAGCAAGCGATTGACACAACAAGGAAAAACGATAATGAAAGGTTTTGCACGCACGACGCTGGCACTCTCCGTCTCGCTGGCCATGACAGCCGGCGCCCAGGCCGCCGACTTCGATGACATGGATCCGATCACCCTGCGCCTGGCCCACGTGGTCAACGAGCAGGACGGCTTCCATATCGCCGCCGAGAAGTTCGAGACGCTGGTGGAGGCGCGAACCGAGGGCAAGGTGGATATCGAGCTCTATCCCAACGCCACCCTGGGCGATGAGCGCACGCTGCTCGAGGCCATGCAGATCGGCGCCGTGGACATGGGCGTGATCACCAACGGCCCGGTGGCCAACTTCGTCGAGGAGATGGCGGTCTTCGAGCTGCCCTTCCTCTTCCCCTCCCCGGACGCCGCCTACGAGGTGCTGGACGGCCCGATCGGCCAGGAGCTGCTCGCCAAGCTCACCGACGTCAACCTCAAGGGCCTGGCCTACGCCGAGCGCGGCTTTCGCAACCTGACGAACAGCGAGCGTGCCGTGACTTCTCCCGCGGATATCGACGGCCTGCGCATCCGCGTCATGGAGAACCCGGTCTACGTCGATACCTTCCGGGAGCTGGGCGCCAACGCCATCCCCATGGCCTGGACCGAGGCGCTCACCGCCATGCAGCAGGGCACCATCGACGGCCAGGAGAACCCGGTCAACGTCATTCACTCCTTCAAGCTCTACGAGACCCAGGAGCACATGACCCTGTCGCGCCACACCTATGCCCCGGCGATCTTCGTGATGGGCATGCCGGCCTGGAGCCAGCTGCCCGAGGCGGCCCAGGCGGTGCTGGCCGAGGCCGCCCAGGAGGCCGCCGAGCACGAGCGGCGCGTCAATGCCGAAATGGCCGCCGAACAGCTGGCAGAGCTGCGCGAGGCCGGCATGCAGATCGTCGAGGAGCCGGACATCGCGGCCTTTCAGGAGGCCGTAGCGCCGGTCTATGAGCAGTACGGTGAGCAGTTCGGCGACTATCTGCCGCGCATCCAGGAGGCGCTGAAGTAAGTGTCTCGACCGCTCCTGTCCGTGCTGTCAGCCGCGCTGACGCCCCTGCACCGCATCGAGCGCCTCATCGACGCCGCCCTTCGCCCCGTGGTCTTCGCGGGCATGGCGGCGTTGATCGGCGTGATCACGCTGCAGATCGTCTCGCGGGTGTTCTTTCAGGCGGTGGGCTGGACCGAGGAGGTGGCGCGGTTCCTGCTGGTCTGGATCACCTTCCTCGGCGCCACCCTGGCCTTCCAGCGGGGCCGCCATATCGCCGTGACCTTCCTTGTCGATGCCCTGCCCGGCGGGCTCCAGCGGCTCGCGCGCAGCGTCGCGGTGCTCGTGGTACTCGGCTTCATGATCGCCCTGGTGATCATCGGCTGGGAGTACATGCAGGTGCAGAGCTTCCAGAAGTCGGCCTCGCTGCGTCTCTCCATGACCTGGGTGTATGCCGTGATGCCGCTCTGCGCCGCGCTGATGGCCTGGTACGCCTTCGTCGACCTGGTCGGCCTGATCGTCACCGGCAACGTGGACGGTGATCCCGGCGGTGACGACGACGGTGATGCCGACAGTGACGACCAGCCCCGCCGCACCGAGGAGCCTCCGGCATGACCGCCCTGCTGTTCGTGCTGTTCTTCGTCTTCATGCTGCTGGGCGTGCCGGTCGCCCTGGCCATCGGCGCCAGCACCCTGCTGGCCCTGCAGGCCCAGGGCGTGCCGCTGATGGTGGTCACCCAGCAGATGTTCCAGGGCATCAACTCCTTCGCCCTGGTGGCGGTGCCCATGTTCATACTCGCCGGCGACCTGATGGCCCAGGGCAAGGTCAGCGAGAAGCTGGTCGACTTCGCCGATGCGCTGTTCGGCTTCCTCAAGGGCGGGCTCTCCATCGTCTCGGTGGGCGCCGGCATGTTCTTCGCCGCCATCTCCGGCTCGGGGGCGGCGACCACCGCCGCCGTGGGCTCGAGCCTGGTGCCGGAGCTGCGCAAGAAGGGCTACGAACCCGCCTCGGCGGCCAGCCTGATCGCCGCCAGCGGCACCATCGGCGTTGTGATTCCCCCCTCGGTGCCGATGATCATCTATGCGGTGATCGCCCAGCAGTCGGTCTCCCAGCTCTTTCTCAGCGGCTTCTTGCCCGGGCTCGCCATGGGGGTGGGCCTGGCCACCATCGCCATCGTCCAGGCCTACCGGCGCAACTACCCGCGTGGCACGGCCTTCTCGCTGGCGACCATCTGGCAGACCCTGAAGAGCGCCAGCTGGGGGCTGGCCACGCCGGTGATCATCCTCGGCGGCATCTTCTCCGGCATCTTCACGCCCAGCGAGGCCGCAGTGGTGGCGGTCAACTACGCGCTGATGGTGTCGCTGTTCGTCTATCGCGACCTCGGCATCAAGGACGTCTATCGCATCCTGATCCGCTCGGCGATCACCACCTCGGTGATCATGCTGGTGATCGCGACCTCGGCGGTGCTCAGCTGGACGCTCTCCAGCTGGCAGGTGCCCGGCGCCATCGCCCAGTCGGTGCTGTCGATCTCCACCGATCCCTACGTGATCATGCTGCTGGTGGTGGCGGTGATCCTGCTCACCGGGGTGTTCATCGAGACCGCCAGCGCCCTGATCATCCTCACCCCGGTGCTGCTGCCGCTGGTCACCCAGCTCGGCATCGACCCGATCCACTTCGGCCTGATCATCGTGGTGGGGCTGGCCATCGGCATGATCACCCCGCCGGTGGCGATCAACCTCTACGTGGCCTCGTCGGTCACGCAGCTGCCGCTGGAGCGTATCACCCGCGCCATCATTCCCTACCTGCTGGGACTGATCACGGTGCTGCTGATGGTGGTCTATGTCCCGATCCTGCTCGGCCTCTCCGGCTAGGAGAGGCCGCGAACGTCACGTCAAGGAGACCCCCCTGGATGCATAGAACGTTACCCCTGATCGCCGGCTTGCTCGCCCTCGGCCTGCTGGCCGGCTGTACCACCTACACCTGGGAGGACGGCCGCCGGGAGACCGTGTGGGGCGTGCCCGCCGAAGACGAGACGTCGACTCGCCAGGAACGCCAGGCCGAGGGCGTGCAGTATCGGGTGCCGGGCGAGCTCCCGGAGTAGCGAGCACGCCGAACGGATCGTCAGGCCCAGGCCGCCTCTGAAGCTAGCCGCGTCTGAAACGCTAGGCCCGGCGCAAGATCAGGCTGAGGTTGTTGGCGGGCATCTCCACCACCCGCTCGAGGACGAGATCGCGCTCCGCGGCCGCCTCGGCGACCGTTGCCAGATCGCGGATGCCGAAGCGCGGGTCGCGCTGTCGCAGGTCGGCATCGAAGGCGGCGTTGCTGGGCGACGTATGGCGCCCCTCGCGCGTGAAGGGGCCATAGAGGAAGAGCACGCCGCCCGAGGGCAGTCGTTGCCCGGCGCAGTCGAGCAGCGCCTCGCCGACCGCCCAGGGCGCAATATGCAACAGATTGATCGCCACCATGGCATCAAGCTGCTCCGCCGGGCAGAGCGTGGTCACGTCCAGCGCCAGGGGCGCGTGCAAGTTGGCCAGGCCCGAGTGCTCGCGCCAGGCCTCGATCGAGCCGCGCGCATGCGGGTTGGGGTCGCTGGGCTGCCAGGTCCAGCCCGGCATGGCGCCGGCAAAGTGAACGGCGTGCTCGCCGCTGCCGCTAGCCACCTCCAGCACCCGCGCCCTGACCGGCAGCACCGCCTGCAGCACCTCGAGGATCGGCTGGCGATTGCGCGCCGCGGCGGGGCTCTGGAGCCGTTGATCGTTCATGCTGCCTCCTGACCGCGCTGGCGATTATCGATCGATGGTTACTTCTTGCCCCGCGCCTTGCGCGCCGCGTTACCGGGCTTCTGGCGCTGGCCGGTCGTGCGCGACGGCTGGGCCTTGACCTTCCTGCCACCGGGCGCCGGCTTGCCGCCCTTGGCCTGACGGGGTAGCGCCTTGCCGGCGCCCTTGGCCGGACCACTGCCCTTGCCAGCACCGCTCCTGGCCGGCTTGGCGCCCTTGGAGGGTGCGCCCCGCTTGGCCGAGGCGCCGGCTTTGGCAGGCCCATCGCGCTTGGCGGAGGCACCGGCCTTGCCAGGCGCACCGCGTTTAGCGCTCTTGCTCGGGGGCTTGGCCTGGGGCTTGCTCTTGGCCTCAGCCTTAGCCTTAGCCTTGGCCGGCGCCTGAGCCTGGGAAGATGAATGCTCGGTCTGGGCCAGAATCGTGGCCACCTCATCCTGCGTCAGGTCGCGCCAGTCCCCCAGCGCCAGGCCCTTGAGCGAAACGTTCATGATGCGGATGCGCTCGAGCTTGACCACCTCATAGCCGAACACCTCGCACATGCGCCTGATCTGGCGATTCAGCCCCTGTACCAGGGTGATGTTGAACACGAAGCGCGACTCCTTGACCACTCGGCACGGCTTGGTGGTCTCGCCGAGGATCCGCACGCCGCTGCCCATCCCGGCGATGAAGTCGTCGGTGATGGGCTTGTTGACGGTGACCAGGTACTCCTTCTCGTGGTTGTTGCTCGCGCGCAGGATGCGGTTGACCAGGTCGCCGTTGTTGGTCAGGAAGATCAGGCCCTGGGAATCCTTGTCCAGGCGGCCGATCGGGAAGATGCGCGTGCCGTGCTTGACGAAGTCGACGATGTTGGCCTTCTCGCTGGACTCCGTGGTGCTGACGATGCCGACCGGCTTGTTGAGCGCGATGAACACCAGGTCCTCTTCCTCCATGGGCTCGATCACCTGGCCGTTGACCTTGACCACGCTGCCCGGGAAGACCTGGTCGCCGGTAATGGCACGCCGGCCGTCGATGGTGACGTTGCCCTGCTCGATGTAGCGGTCCGCATCCCGCCGGGAGCACATCCCGCTCTCGCGAATGTACTTGTTGATGCGCTTCGAGAGGTCTTGGGCCATGGGATCACTACCGGGCTGCTGGAAGAAGGGAAAAGGCCGTGGAGGCACGGCCGCTCGACCGGGCAGTGTAAGGGCTGCCCCGCCCGGCGGCCAGTCGCGCCGCAGCGCAACGCCTGTCGTAAAGAGCGTCGCGTTCAACCCAGGCCGCAGCAGGCCTTGAACTTGCGCCCGCTGCCGCAGGGGCAGGCCTCATTGCGGCCGGGCTTGAGACGCGTCACCGAGGGCTCGCCGTCGAGATAGCGCCAGCGTCCGTCTTCAAGCACGAAACGCGACGCCTCCACCAGGACGCCCCAGCGCCGCCCTTCCTGGAAGGTGGCGCGAAAGTGCACCCGACCGTGATCGCCCTGCTCGTCGTGGTCGAGGATCTCCAGGCGCCGCCAGCGGGTGGCGTCGTCGGCCGGCAGGCTCGCCGGGCGGCTGCTCGAATGCCATGTCTCGCGCAGGTAGTCAGTGAGGTCGAGGGCGAAGGCGCTGTAGCGCGAGCGCATCAGCGCCTCGGGGCTCGGCGCCGCCTCGCCCTGGTGATAGCGGCCGCAGCACTCGCAAAGAGGCCGTTGGCTGCTGCAGGGGCAGGCCTGATCGGGGGGCGTGGCGGCGGTCATGGCGGGTCTCCCGAAAAAGTCGCTATTGTGCCATCTCGCGAGACGCGGTTCCCGCCCCCGCGCCCCCCATGAACCATGACCTGGATTACCGCACTGCAGCATAGAGTGTGGTACACCTGTCAGGGTACCACCCTCACGCGACACAAGGAGGACAGGGATGACCCGCCACGCACCCGCCCACGACCGCCACTGGCATGCCCTATCGCCCGAGGAGGCGCTGGCGGAGCTCGACGCCGCCCAGGATGGGCTCTCGGAAGACGACGCCCGCGAGCGCCTGGCGCAACACGGGCCAAACCTGCTCCAGCAAGGCCAGGGACGGCCCGCCTGGCGGCGCCTGCTGGCCCAGTTCAACAACCTGCTGATGCTGATCCTGCTGGTCGCCGCGGTGGCGAGCCTGGGGCTTGGCCATGCACTGGACGCCGTCGCCATCGCCGGGGTGGTGCTGATCATCGCGCTGATCGGCTTCTTCCAGGAGGGCAAGGCCGAGCAGGCGCTGGACAGCATCCGCAACATGCTCTCGCCGCGCGCCCAGGTGCTGCGCGACGGCCGACGCCATGAGGTCGATGCCGAAGCGCTGGTGCCCGGCGACGTCGTGCTGCTGGAGAGCGGCGACCGGGTACCCGCCGACCTGCGCCTGCTCGAGGCCAAGCGGCTACGCGACGAGGAGGCGGCGCTGACCGGGGAGTCCACCCCGGTGGACAAGGCAATCGGCGCGGTGGACGCCCAGAGCGAGCTGGCCGAGCGCAGCTCGATGGCCTATGCCGGCACCCTGGTGGTCCAGGGCAGTGCCCAGGGGCTAGTGGTGGCGACCGGCGAGCGCACCGAGATCGGGCGCATCTCCGAGCTGCTGCGCGGGGTCGAGACGCTGAGGACGCCACTGCTGCGCCAGCTCGACCGGGCCGGGCGCGTGCTGGCGCTGATCATCACGGTGATGGCGATGCTGACAGCGGCCTTCGGGGTGCTGGTGCATGACGAGCCCCTCGGCGACATGTTCATGGCCGCGGTGGGGCTGGCCGTGGCCGCCATCCCCGAGGGCATGCCGGCGATCGTCACCATCGGCCTGGCGCTCGGCGTGCAGGCCATGGCGCGACAGAACGCCATCATCCGCCGCCTGCCCGCGGTGGAGACCCTGGGCTCGATCTCCACCATCTTCTCCGACAAGACCGGCACCCTGACCCGCAACGAGATGACCGCCCGGGCGATCCGCCTGCCCGAGGGCGAGTTCCGCTTAGAGGGGACCGGCTTCGCCCCCGAGGGCGCGTTCCACCGGGTGTGCGACGGCGAGGCGCTCGATGCCCCCCTCGGCCTCGACGACGCCCCGGCGCTGCGCCACTTCCTCAAGGTCGGCGTGCTGTGCAACGACGCCGAGCTCGCCCGGGACGAGGGCCGTTGGCGCATCCACGGCGACCCCACCGAGGGCGCGCTGGTGGTGGCCGCCGCCAAGGCCGGCCTCGAGGCCCGCGAACTGCGCGGCCATCACGCCCGCCATGACGCCATCCCCTTCGAGTCCGAGCGCCAGTACATGGCCACCCTCCACGAAATGGACGGCGAGCCGTGGCTGCTGGTCAAAGGCGCCCCGGACCGCCTGCTGGAGCGCTGCCAGCGGGTGCGCAGCGCGGCCGGGGACGTCGCGCTGGACCCCGCCGAGTGGCAGGCGCATCTCCACGCGCTGTCGGCCCAGGGACTTCGCGTGCTGGCCCTGGCCGAGAAGCGGGCCGAGGGCGTCAACGAGCTGGCCGACGAACATGCCGAGGACGGCCTGGTGCTGCTGGGGCTGGTGGGGCTGCAGGACCCGCCCCGGGACGAGGCCGTGGCCGCGGTGAAGGACTGTCTCGCCGCCGGCATCCGCCCGGTGATGGTGACCGGCGATCATGCCGTCACCGCCCAGGCCATCGCCCGCCAGCTCGGCTTCCTGCACACCGAGCGGGCGATCTCCGGGCGGGAGATCGAGGCGATGTCCGACGCCGAGCTCGAAGAGGTCATCCTCGATGTCGACGTCTATGCACGCGCCTCCCCCGAACACAAGTTGCGCCTGGTCACCGCCATGCAGGCCCGGGGCGGCGTTTGCGCCATGACCGGCGACGGCGTCAACGACGGCCCGGCGCTCAAGCGCGCCGACGTGGGCGTGGCCATGGGCATCCAGGGCACCGAGGCGGCCAAGGAGGCCGCCGAGATGGTGCTGGCCGACGACAACTTCGCCACCATCGTCGGCGCCATCCGCGAGGGCCGTAAGGTCTACGACAACATCCGCAAGACCATCACCTTCCTGCTGCCCACCAACGGCGCCCAGGGCCTGGCCATCCTGATCGCCGTACTGGCCGGTAGCGTGCTGCCGGTTACCCCGCTGCAGGCGCTGTGGGTCAACATGGTGGTCGCGGTGACCCTGGGCCTCGCCCTGGCCTTCGAGTCCGGCGAGCGCGACCTGATGCGCCGGCGCCCCCGCGACCCGAGCGCCCCGCTGCTCGACCTCTTCCTGCTGTGGCGGGTGGTGTTCGTCTCGGTGCTGCTGCTGCTCGGGGTGTTCGGGATCTTCTCGTGGCTCTTCAACGGCCAGGGCACGAGCCTCGAGCTGGCCCGCGCCGCGGCCGTCAACATGCTGATCACCGGCTGCGCGGCCTACCTGATCAACAGCCGCTTCATGCACCGCAGCAGCCTCTCCCTCCAGGGGCTCTTCGGCAGCCGCCCGGTATGGATCGCCATCGCCCTGGTGATGGCCCTGCAGCTCGGCTGGACCTACCTGCCGATCATGCAGCGGATATTCGGCAGCGCCGCCCTGGGGCTCGACCACTGGCTGGCGATCCTCGCCGTCGCCGTGGCGATCTTCCTTTCGGTGGAGCTGGAGAAGGGGGCACGGCGCCGCCTGCATCGCCGGCGTGGCGAGCGCAAGGCCTTTGATGATCGCGGTCATCCGGGCGACGAAACAGCTCGCATAGACGAACAGAAAGACGAACGAAAAGACGAGCACGCCGAGGCACGCTGAGGCACTTGCGCCGGGCTCAGTCGCTTGCGTCGGGCTCAGTCGCTTGCACCGGGCTCAGCCGCGCCGCTTGGTGCGGGCGGTCGCCTCGGCGGCCAGCGGATCCTCGGGCCAGGGGTGCTTGGGGTAGCGACCGCGCATCTCGCGACGCACCTCCGGGTAGCCGTTGGCCCAGAAGCTTTCGAGGTCGGCGGTGACCTGCAGCGGCCGACGCGCCGGCGAGAGCAGGTGCAAAAGCACCGGCTCGCGCCCGTCGGCGACCCGCGGCGAGCCCTGCCAGCCGAAGCACTCCTGCAGCTTGACCGCCAGCACCGGCGGCTTGCCTTCCAGGCACGGCCTGTAGTCCAGCCGATGACTCGCGCCGCTGGGCACCGCCAGGCGCGGCGGCGCCAACTCGTCGAGGCGCGCGCGCAGCGGCCAGGCCAGCGAATCCGTGAGAATGCGCGAAAGCGGCAGCTTCTCCACCGCCTCGAGGCGGCTCACGCCGTCGAGATAGGGCCCTAGCCACGCCTCCAGGGTCTCGAGCAGGGCCGACATCGACCAGTCCGGCCACGCCTCTTCCCCTTCCCTTCCCCCCTCATCGTCCTCGTCGCGATTCAGCGTACGGCGCAGCAGCGCCACTCGACCGCGCAGCTGCTCGGCTTCCTCACCAAAAGGCAGCCGCTCGCGGCGCCGCAGGGCCGCCAGCAGCGCGGCACGCACCGCTTCCGGTGGCAGGCGGTGAAGCGGCCGACGCTCGAGCACCACGGCATCGAGCCCCCTCACCTGCTCGCCGAGCATCCGGCCCTGGGCGTCGGACCACTCGAGGCTCGCCCGCCACTCGCGGGTCTGCGGGTAGAGCGCCTCCAGCCGCTCGGGCGCCAGCGCCACGGCGCGGAAGATGCGCGCGCCGCTCGCCTCGCCGTCGAGTTCGGCGGCCACCAGCAGCGGCGCATGGGCCAGCGGATGCGCCTCGGGCAGGGTCGCCAGCGTCCCGCCCGCCAGGCGAAAGCGCCCGGGTTCGAGGCGCTGCCCGATACGCTCCGGGTAGGCCAGCGCCAAGAGCTCACCCAGCGGCGCCAGGCGGATCGCACCCCCTCCCGTCTTAGAGAGATCGACGCCGGCGATGCGCGCCAGACGCCGGGCCTCCTGATGCCACTGGCGATGTTCCTTCGGCGCGGCCAGCCGGGTGGCCAGCGCCCGCTCCAGGTCGCGCTCCTGATCGAGGTCGCGACCCTCCAGGGCGGCCACCAGGGCACAGGCGAGCGGCCGGGCCTCGAGCTCGGCCGCGCGCTCCAGCATCACGGCGAGGCGCGGATGGGTCGGCCAGCGCACGCAGGCGCGGCCCAGCGCGGTGAGATGACAGGCGGCGTCCAGCACGCCGAGTCGCGTGAGCAGCGCCCGCCCGGCCGAGAGCGCCCCGGCAGGCGGCGGCGTCACCCAGGCGAGCTCGCCCGGCTCGGTGATGCCCCAGCGCGCCAGCTCGAAGGCCAGCGGTGCGAGGTCCGCCTGGCGGATCTCCGGCTCGCCGTGGGGGATCAGCGGTTGCTCCTCGGCCCACAGCCGTACGCAACGGCCCGGGCCCTGGCGGCCGGCGCGGCCGCGGCGCTGGTCGGCGCTGGCCCGGTTGACGCGGCGCGTCTCCAGCCGAGTCAACCCGGTGCGCGGCTGGAAGACCGGCACCCGCTCCTGGCCGGCGTCGATCACCAGACGCACGCCGTCCACGGTGACGCTCGACTCGGCGATGGCGGTGGCCAGCACCACCCGCCGGCGCCCCTCGGGATGCGGTCGCAGGGCGCGCCGCTGGGCCTCGATCGGCAGGCGACCGTGCAGCTCCATGATGGCGAGCGCCGGCGCCCGGGCCCCGAGCTCCCGGGCCAGGCGGCGGATCTCCCCTACGCCGGGCAGGATCACCAAGGCGTCGCCCGTCCCTGCTTCACCCGAGGGCGTCTCGTCCAGTGATTCAAGGAGCGACGCTGCCTGCTGGCGCGCGGCGTCCTCGCGCGGGCGCAGCGGACGATGGCGGGTCTCGACGGGAAAGCTGCGCCCCGGGCAGTCGATCACCGGGGTGGCCTCGCCGAGCACGCCCAGCAGGGCGTCGACGTCCAGGGTCGCCGACATCACCAGCAGGCGCAGGTCGTCGCGCAGACCCTGCTGGGCATCGAGGGTCAGGGCGAGTCCCAGGTCGGCCTCCAGGCTGCGCTCGTGGAACTCGTCGAAGATCACGCCCGAGACGCCCTCGAGCATGGGATCCTCCTGGAGCATCCGGGTCAGCACGCCCTGGGTGACTACCTCGAGGCGAGTGCTCGGCCCCACCCGGCTCTCGCCGCGCATCCGGTAGCCCACCGTCTCACCGACCCGCTCGCCCAGCGATTCGGCCATGAAGCCGGCCGCCAGCCGCGCCGCCACCCGCCGCGGCTCCAGCAGCAAGAGCCGCCCGTCACGGCACCAGTCGGTGTCCAGCAGCGCCAGCGGCACCCGGGTGGTCTTGCCGGCGCCGGGCTCGGCGACCAGCAGCGCCCGGGATTGAGCCGCCAGGGCGGCCCGGATCTCGTCCAGCCGGGAGTCGATGGGCAGGGCGGCCGGGGAAGGGTCGTCAACGCTGTTCATTCGTTCACTCTGGTTGGTTCGTTCACTTGAGTCGTTAGCCCAGGCCCCAGGGCCTCTGGCCTCACGCGGGGCAAGCGTCGTTGAACGTCGATTCGTGCGGCCGGCTTGCCGGCGATCGCGTCCGGCACTAGCCTTGCTTCTCGCAACTTGACCGATAGGTCAGGAAGTGTCAGTTTCGAGTCCCCGACCACAACAACAATAGGTTTCGGTATGCAACAGACCTCCACGACCCGCGCCGATGGGCGCCCTCACTCGGCCTCATCTCAAAGCGACGGGCTGCCGCTGCTCGACCGCTGGTTTGGCGTCAGCCGCCGCGGCTCGACGCTGAAGACCGAGATCCTGGCCGGGATCGCCACCTTCCTGGCCGGCATGTACATCATCGTGGTCAACCCGGCCGTGCTCAGTGACGCCGGCATTCCCTTCACCGCGGCGCTGTCGGCCACGGTACTGATCAGCTTCATGAGCAGCCTGGCCATGGGCCTCTATGCCCGTAACCCCATCCTGGTGGCGCCGGGCATGGGCATGAACGCGCTCTTCACCTATACCCTGGTGCTAGGCGCGGGCCTGACCTGGGAGGTGGCGCTGGGCTGCGTCTTCTGGTCCGGGGTGATGTTCGCGGTGCTGGCGATGTTCAACGTGCGCCGCGCCATCATCGAGGCTATCCCGCTGTCGTTGCGCTACGCCATCACCTGCGGCATCGGGCTCTTCATCACCTTCATCGGGTTGCAGAACGCCGGCTTCATCGTCGGCAGCGACGCCACCCTGGTCACCCTGGGCAACATGGACGCGAGCCTCGCGACCTTCTTCTTCGGCCTGGTGGCCACCGGGGTGTTCGTGATCCTGCGCTTCAACGGCGCCCTGATCATGGGCATCGCCCTGACCACCCTGCTGGCCGTCCCCATGGGCCGGCTGTGGGGCGACGAGGTGATGGTGGCCTGGAACGGCCTGGCCGCCTGGCCCGACTTCAGCGCCGTGATGCAGGTCGACATCCTCGGTGCCCTGAAGGTGGCCTACCTGCCGTTCATCTTCGTGATGCTGTTCACCAACTTCTTCGATGCGCTCTCCTGCTTCATGGCGCTGTCGGAGTCGGCGGATCTGAAGGACAAGGACGGCAACCCGCGCAACCTCAAGCGCTCGATGACGGTGGATGCCTTCGCCTCGATGATCGCCGCGCCGCTCGGCACCAGCGCCGCCCAGACCTTCATCGAATCCGGCGCGGGCGTGGCCCAGGGCGGACGCACGGGCCTCGTGGCCGTGGTCATCGCCCTGCTCTTCCTGCCCTTCCTGTTCCTGTCGCCGCTGCTGTCGCTGGTGCCCGGCGTCGCCACCGCCCCGGCCCTGGTGCTGGTGGGGCTGTTCATGATGGCGCCCATTGCCAAGATCGACTGGGCCCATTTCGATCAGGCCCTGCCGGCCTTCCTGGCCATCATCCTGATGCCGCTGACCTACTCGATCACCCTCGGCATCGCCTTCGGCTTCATGAGCTTCGTACTGATCAAGGCCCTGACCGGGCGGATCGGCGAGATCAAGCCGGCGATGTGGGTCTCCGCGGCCCTCTCGGTGCTGATGCTGCTCACCGCCCAGTGAGGGGCACCGGCTCCTCGCCGCGGGCCGCGGGGTGCTTCACCCCGCAGCCCTTGATCACCACCCGGGTCAGGAACTCGGTGATGTGCTCGAGATCATCGTCGTCGAGCGCCTCACGGCCGGTGATGCCCAGCACCTGGGCCTCGAAGTCGGCGTAGTGCTGGGTGGAGGACCAGATCAAGAAGATCAGCCAGACCGGGTCGACCGGGTCCATCAGGCCCCGGTCGGCCCACTCGCGAAACACCGCGGCGCGGCTCTGCACCCAGTCGCGCAGCTCACCGCTCAGGTACTCCTGCAGGAAGGGCGCCCCGCCGAGGATCTCGCTGGCGAACAGCCGCGAGCCCTCGGGGTGACGGCGCGACATCTGCATCTTGGAGCGGATGAAGGCGGAGAGCACCTCGGCCGGATCGTCCTCCGCGGAGATGTCATCGAGCATCACGTTCCAGCGCTCCATCATCCGCTCGAGCAGGCGAACGTAGAGCTCACGCTTGCTGCCCATGTAGTAGAGGACGTTGGACTTCGGCAGGCCCGCCTCCTCGGCGATCGCCTGGAGGCTCGCCCCCCGATAGCCGTGCCGGGCGAAGACCCGCTCCGCGGCCGCCAGGATCGCCTGCTCGTTGCGCCGGCGGATGGCGCCGCCTTCCTGCTCGCTGGGGTGTTCTGCCTTGGCCATAGGCCCTCGCTGCTGTCGACACGGACGTTTCGGCCCAGAGCTTGCCTGAGAGGCGCCCCACAAGGCAATTCGGCATGGAATACCGTCAACGGAGAAAGAGCGAAGGCAAGTCGACGAGGAGGTCCTAGGCCAGGGGTGAGGAGCACTGCTCCGAACGGGCTGGCCATGGATGGCCAGCACCGGTCCTGCAAGACGGAGCAGGATGCCTGAGCGCCGCAGGGCGTCGGTAGCGCCCAGGAACGGGTTCACAGCGCCTCCTCGATGGTCCGGCACCCCGGGACTGGCCTTCGAAAAGAAAAAAACGTCACGGCTTGCCAAAGCTGACCATATGGTCAAGAATCAAGGTATTCCCTGATGCTTCGGCCACTACAACCACAAACGGAGCCGACCATGATCGACTTCCACCTCAATGGCAGGCGCCAGCGCTGTGCCGACGTGCGCGCCGACGAGAGCGTGCTCGAACTGCTGCGCACGACCCTGGGTCAGACCGGCACCAAGGAGGGCTGCGCCTCCGGCGACTGCGGGGCCTGTACCGTGGCCATCGGCGAGCCGGACGCTTCAGGCGAGCTCGTCTATCACAACGCCAACGCCTGTATCACCCCGGCCCACCAGCTCGAGGGCTGCCACCTGGTGACCGTCGAGGGCCTGGCCGAAGGCGAGCGGCTGCACCCCGCCCAGGCGGCCATGGTCGACTGCCACGCCAGCCAGTGCGGCTTCTGCACGCCGGGCATCGTGATGTCGCTGTTTACCCTCTATGAGCAGCAGCGCCGGAGTGATGAAGAGCCCCCGCCCCCGCTGACCCAGGAACGCCTCGAAGCGGCGCTCGGCGGCAACCTCTGCCGCTGCACGGGCTACCGGCCAATCCGCGACGCGGCGCTGGCCATGGGCGACTATCCGGCGGTCGATCCCGCCTGGATCACCAACGCAGAGCTTGGCCATCCCGCCGACGGCCAGATCGCCACCGCCGACGCCAGCCACTACGTGGCGCCCCGGGATCTCGCCGCGCTGCGCGCCCTCAAGGCCGAGCGGCCCCACGCCCGGCTGTTGGCCGGCGCCACCGACCTGTGGCTCGAGACCACTCAGCAGCTCAAGGCGCTCGATGAGCTCATCGACGTGCGCCGGGTCGCCGAGCTCAACGCCATCGAGGAGGTGGAGGCGGGCTGGTGGATCGGCGGTGCGGTGACGCTCGCCCGACTCATGCCAGTGCTGGCCGAGCCCTACCCGGCCTTCGAGCACCTGATGCACCGCTTCGCCTCCTCGCAGATCCGCCACCGCGCAACCCTGGGCGGCAACATCGCCAACGCCTCGCCGATCGGCGACACCCCGCCGGTGCTGCTGGCCCTCGACGCCCGGCTGCGTCTGGACGGCCCGCGGGGAGAGCGCGAGCTGCCCCTGGCGGAGTTCTTCCTCGACTACAAGCGCACGGCGCTGGCCGAGGACGAGTTCATCGCCGCGATCTTCCTGCCACGGCCTACCGCCGGGCACCACCTCAAGGTCTGGAAGCTCTCCAAGCGGCGCGAGGACGACATCTCGGCGGTACTGGCCGCCTTCGCCTGGCGCCTGGAGGAGGGTGTGATGCGCGACGTCCACCTGGCCTTCGGCGGCATGGCGGCGATTCCATGCCGGGCGCCGGCCGCCGAGGCCGCCCTGGAGGGCCGCGCCCCCGACGCCGAGGCCTTCGCCGCCGCCCGCGCGGCGCTCGCCGAGGAGCTGACGCCGATGACCGACGTGCGCGGCAGCGCCGAGTACCGTCGTCTGGCCGCCGGCAACCTGCTCGAGCGACTGCGCCTGATGATAGAGGCCGAGGGCAACCCGACCGACAACAACAGCGACAACCGCGATTCCGCGACCAAGGTGACTCTCGATGCGTACGCTAACTGACATTGCCCAAGACACCTCCCGGCGCAACCAGGGCGATGCGCCGCTGGCCCGCGAGACCGTCGCCCCCCAGGGGGGCGCCGGCAGCTCCCGCGCCCACGAGAGCGCCGTCAAGCACGTCACCGGTCGCGCCGCCTATATCGACGACCTGCCGGTCCCGCGGGACTGCCTGCACGTGGCGATAGGCCTGTCGCCGGTGGCCCATGGCCAGCTGACTCGCCTCGACCTCGAGAAGGTCCGCGCCGCGCCCGGGGTAGTGGACGTGATCGCGCTGGCCGACGTGCCCGGCCATACCGACGTCGGCCCGGTGTTCCCCGGCGACCCGCTGTTCGCCGATGACGAGATCAGCTACGTCGGCCAGTGCCTGTTCGCCGTGGCCGCCGAGAGCCACCGCGCCGCCCGCCTGGCCGTCAAGGCAGCGGTGGTCGAGATCGACGAACAGCCGGCCTGCCTGGATCCGGTGGCGGCCGCAGAGCGCGGCGAGTTCGTGCGCCCGCCCCATACCCATGAGCGCGGCGACTGGCAGCAGGCCTTGGGCACGGCGCCCCACGTGCTGGAGGGCGAGCAGTTCGTCGGTGGCCAGGAGCACTTCTACCTGGAGGGCCAGGCGTGTCTCGCGCAACCCACCGAGGACGAGGGGGTGATGGTCTACACCTCCAACCAGCACCCCAGCGAGACCCAGAAGCTAGTCGCCGAGGTGCTCGGCATCCCCTTCCACGCGGTGACCATGGAGATGCGGCGCATGGGCGGCGGCTTCGGCGGCAAGGAGACCCAGGCCTCGCCCTGGGCCTGCATCGCCGCCCTGCTCGCCCGTCGCACCGGCCGGGCCGCCAAGCTGCGCCTGCCCCGCGCCGAGGACACCCGCGCAACCGGCAAGCGCCATCCCTTCCACAACCGCTATCGGCTCGGCTTCGACGACCGGGGCGTGCTGGCCGGCGGCGAGATCACGGTGATCGGCGACTGCGGCTACTCGCCGGACCTGTCCGACGCCATCGTCGATCGCGCCATGTTCCACGCCGACAACGCCTACTCCCTGGGCGCCGCCCGGGTCACCGGGCAGCGCGCTCGGACCCACACGGCTTCCAACACCGCCTTTCGCGGCTTCGGCGGCCCCCAGGGCATGATGATCATCGAGCAGGCCATGGACGACATCGCCCGTCACCTCGGCGAGGACCCGCTGACCATCCGCCAGCGCAACCTCTATCGCGCCACCGACCCGGACGCCACGCCACGCGACGTTACCCGCGATATCACCCACTATGGCCAGCGCGTCGAGCAGCTCGCCCTGCTCCACGACCTGATCGGCCAGCTCGAGGAAAGCAGCGACTACTGGGCGCGCCGCCGCGAGATCACGGCGTTCAATGCCCAAAGCCCGATCATCAAGAAGGGCCTGGCGCTGACGCCGGTGAAGTTCGGCATCTCCTTCACCGTTCAGCACTTGAACCAGGCCGGGGCGCTGCTGCTCGTCTATACCGACGGCAGCGTGATGATCAATCACGGCGGCACCGAGATGGGCCAGGGCCTGCACACCAAGGTCTGCCAGGTGGTGGCCCGGGAGCTAGGGCTCGATCTGGAGCGGGTGCGCATCAGCGCCACCCGCACCGACAAGGTGCCCAACACCTCGCCCACCGCCGCCTCCAGCGGCGCCGACCTGAACGGCCAGGCCGCCCGGGACGCCGCCGCCAAGCTGCGCGAGCGGCTGTTCGACTTCGCCGCCACCCACTTCGATCGCGACGCCGGCGGGCTCGACCGCGAGGCCATGCGCCTGGAAGACGGTCACTTGGTGGCCGGCATCGGCGAGGCCGAGCGGCGCATTCCCTGGGGCGAGCTGGTCCAGGCGGCCTACATGGGCCGGGTCTCGCTCTCCGAGAAGGGCTTCTACGCCACCCCGCTGATCCACTACGACCGCGCCACCGGCCGCGGCCGTCCCTTCTACTACTACGCCTATGGCGCCGCGGTGGCCGAGGTGGAGGTGGATACCCTCTCCGGCGAGTACCGGGTCAGCCGCGCCGACATCCTCCACGACGTTGGTGACTCCCTGAACCCGGCCATCGATATCGGCCAGATCGAGGGCGCCTTCATCCAGGGCATGGGCTGGCTGACCAGCGAGGAACTGGTCTGGAACGACGCCGGCCGACTGGTCACCGACGGCCCGGCCACCTACAAGATCCCGGCTTTCGGCGACCTGCCGCCGACCTTCAACGTCGACCTGCTGCAGGGTCATCCCAACTCCCAGGCCAGCATCTACCGCTCCAAGGCCGTGGGCGAGCCGCCCTTCATGCTGGCCATCTCGGTGTGGTCGGCGCTGCGCGATGCCCTGGCGAGCCTCGCCGACTATCGCATCAGCCCGGCCCTCGACACCCCGGCCACCCCGGAGCGGGTGCTGATGGCCGCCGAGGCGCTGCGCGCCCGCCACAAGGCACGGCCAGTGGACCAGGAGGAGCCCGCATGAGCGCCGCGGATATCCGGCCCGAGCCCTGGCACGCTGCCCTGCACCGCCTGCAGCGCGAGGGGCTGCCCCACGTGCTGGCAACCCAGGTCACCAGCGCCGGCTCGACCCCCCGGGAGCCCGGCGCGCGCATGGTGATCACCGCCGAGGCGGTATATGACACCCTGGGCGGCGGCACCTTCGAGTGGCAGACCATCGAAGCCGCCCGTCGGCGCCTGGCGGGCGTCGATGGCAGCGCCGAGGGCCGGGGCGATGGCAGAACCGAGGCCGGCATGAGCCTGGAGGCCTTCTCCCTGGGCGGGCGCAGCGGCCAGTGCTGCGGCGGCTTCGTCAACGTGCTGCTCGAGGTCTTCCCGGGCAGCCCCGCGACGCTCGCCATCTTCGGCGCCGGCCACGTGGGCCAGGCGCTGGTGCGCCTGGCCGCCCCGCTGCCGTGGCGGGTGCTGTGGCACGATAGCCGCGCGGACGCCTTCCCCGACTGGGCCGCCGGCGAGCCGAGGCTCGAGTGTCGCCAGGCGCCAGACCCCGCCGCGGCCGTGGCCGCCCTGCCAGCCGGCGCCCACGCCCTGGTGCTGACCCACGATCACGCCGAGGACCGCGCCCTGGTGGACGCCCTGCTCGCCCGCGGCGACACGGGCTCGCTGGGGCTGATCGGCTCGCGCAGCAAGTGGGCGAGCTTTCGTCGCCGGGTGGGCGAGGCCGGCCACGACGAGGCGGCGCTGGCCACGGTCCGCTGCCCCATCGGCACGGCGGCCGGCGGCACGGGCGGCGACAAGACGCCCTACGCCATCGCCCTGGCCGCCATCGCCGAGCTGCTGCCCTTGATGGCCGGCGAGGAGCGCCCCGACCGGCGCGGCCTCGACCCGGCCGAACTGCGCGGCGCCCTGAGCGATACCCTTCGCGACGAACCAAACGCGACGGCCTGACGCCGACCGTCACGCCCCCTGTCACGACCCCCGAGACGAGCCCCGACGACATGAGCCTCGATGTGATGACCCCTGATACCGCGCGCGTGCTGCGCGCCGACCTGCTGAGCTTCGACACCGACCCCGGCGAGGGCGATACGCCCGCCGCGGGGAGCGTGCGCCATATCGAGGATGGCGCCCTGTGGATCGAGAACGGCCGCATCCGCGCGCTGGACGCCTGGGCGCGGCTGGCCCCCGACCTGCCCGAGGGCATCGAGGTCGTCGATCATCGCGGCAAGCTGATCGTGCCCGGCTTCATCGACAGCCACGTGCACTACGTGCAGCTGGAGATCATGGCCTCCTGGGGCCGCCAGCTGCTCGATTGGCTGAACGACTACACCTTCCCCGAGGAGTGTCGCTTCGCCGTTGCCGAGCACGCCCGGGCCCAGTCGGGGGCCTTTCTCGACGAGATGCTGCGGGTCGGCACCACCACCGCCCAGGTGTTCTGCTCGAGCCACCCCGGCTCGGTGGACGCCTTCTTCACCGAGTGTCGCGAGCGCGGCCTGCGCATGCTCGCCGGCAAGGTGCTGATGGATCGCCACGCGCCCGAGGCGCTGTGCGACGACACCCGGGGCGGCATCCGCGACAGCGAGCGGCTGATCGCCGACTGGCACGGCCGGGACCGGCTCGGCTACAGCCTGACGCCGCGCTTCGCGCCCACCTCCACCCGGGCGCAGCTCGATGCCACCGGGGGGCTTCTGCGCACCGACCCGAGCCTGTGGCTACAGACGCACCTCGCCGAGAACACCGGCGAGCTCGACTGGGTGGCCGAGCTCTTCCCCGAGAGCCGCGACTACCTCGAGGTCTACGAGCAGTCGGGGCTCGTCGGCCCCCGCAGCACCTTCGCCCACGGCATCCATCTCGACCAGGAGATGCGCGGTCGACTGGCGGCGCGGGGCGCCAACCTGGCCTTCTGCCCGAGCTCGAACATGTTCCTGGGCAGCGGCCTGTTCGACCGCCTCGCCGCCCGGGAGGCCGGCCTTGCCATCAGCTATGCCAGCGATGTCGGCGGCGGCACCGACCTCTCGGGCCTGGCCACCCTCAAGACCGCCTATCAGGTCGGCCAGCTGCGCGGCCAGCCGCTCACCGCCTGGCAGGGCTTCTACGGGCTGACGCTCGGCAACGCCCGGGCGCTCTCCCTGGACGACCACATCGGCAGGCTCGCCCCGGGCATGGAGGCGGACCTCGTGGTGCTCGACCCCGCCGCGACCCCGCTGATGGCTAGGCGCACGGCCAGAAGCCAGAGTCTCGCCGAGACGCTCTTCGCGCTGATGATGCTCGGCGACGACCGCACGGTGGCCGAGACCTGGAGCGGCGGGCGCCGAGCACATCGCCGCGACGCGCCTTAGCGACGCGCCCTTTGGCCGCCCCCGATCGACGCCTGACTTGATGCAGGTCAATCATCCCTTTATCCGACCGCGGCGGCGGTTGATTCGCCGCGGGACTCGAGCGTTACTAGCTACATTAGTGCAATCCATTTTTGGCGTGCCCGAGTCACCAACGGAAGGGAATTTCTCATGCGCAAGCGCCTGCTGGTCAGCGCCATCGCTCTTGGCTCCACGCTCGGCCTCGTCGGCACCGCCCTCGCCGACGACGGCCTCGCCGACTACCGCGATCGCTTCGAGCCGCTGCCTCACCTGCCGAGCATTCCGGCCGACAACTCTCTTACCAAGGAGAAGGTCAGGCTCGGCAACATGCTGTTCTTCGAGCCGCGCATCTCCGCCAGCGGCGTGATCAGCTGCGCCACCTGCCATAATCCGGCGCTGGGCTGGAGCGACCGCATTCCTCGCGCCACCGGCCACGATGGCCAGATCGGCAAGCGCAATACGCCCACGGTGCTCAACGCCGGTTTCCTGGAGTCGCAGTTCTGGGACGGGCGCGAGCCCGACCTGGAAAGCCAGGCCCTGGGCCCGATCCAGGCCGATGTAGAGATGGCCATGGACCTGGAGGGTGCGCTCTCTCGCCTGGAGGGCTTCGAGCTCTACCAGCGTCGCTTCGCCGAGGCCTTCCCGGGCGACCCCGCGCCGATCAGCGCGGATCATCTCGCCGAGGCCCTGGCCAGCTTCCAGCGCACGCTCAACACGCCGGACTCGCCCTTCGACCGCTATCTGCGAGGCGATCTCGAGGCCCTGAGCGAACAGCAGAAAGCCGGCATGGTGGCCTTCGTGGACAGCGGCTGCATCGCCTGCCATCGCGGCGCGAATCTCTCCGACAGCCAGTTCCACCGCATCCAGGTGCCGGGCTCCACCGACGTGGGGCGCTTCGACGTCACCGGCGAGGAGAGCGATCGCCATCGCTTCCGCACCCCGACCCTGCGCAACGTGGCGGTGACCTATCCGTACATGAACAACGGCGCCACCGAGACCCTCGAGGAGGCCGTGGCCATCATGGGCCAGGAGATGCTCGGCCGAGATTTCGAGCAGGCCACCATCGACGACATCACCGCCTTCCTGCACAGCCTGACCGGCGAGATGCCTGACATCGAGGTGCCCGCCCTGCCCTGATCCCGATGGGCCGACACGCAAAACCCCGGCGAGGCCGGGGTTTTGCGTTAGCGACAGGCAGGGACGTCAGGTCGTGACAGAGTACCGAATACAGGGTGTCGACGACGTAGTGCCGTCAGCTCACCTCGGCCAGCCGCCGCCGCAGCTCCTGGCGGCGCTCGTCGCTCATGAAGGCGGCCTCGAGGGCATTGCCGGCGAGCCCCGCGAAGACCTCCTTCGACCAGCCGAAGGCCTCGTGGCAGGCCTCGAAATTGGGCAACATGCCGCCGCCGAAGTAGGCGGGGTCGTCGGAGTTCAGCGTCAGCGTCAGGCCCGCCTCGAGCAGCTGCGGCAAGGGGTGGTCGGCCATGCGCTCGACCACCCGCAGGCGCACGTTGGAGAGCGGGCAGACGGTGAGCACGACCTGCTCGTCGCGCAGCCGGGCCACCAGCGCGGGGTCCTCCAGGCAGCGCACGCCGTGATCGATGCGACAGACGTCCAGCAGGTCCAGCGCCTCGCGGATGTAGGCGGGCGGTCCCTCCTCCCCGGCATGGGCCACGCGGGGAATGCCGAGCTCGCGGGCGAAGCGGAAGACTTCGGTAAACTTCGCCGGCGGATTGCCCTGCTCGGCGCTGTCCAGACCCACGGCGTCGAGCATCTCCCAATAGGGAGCGGCGCTCTCCATCACCGCCATGGCCTCTTCGGCCGGACGGTCGCGCAGGAAGGCCATGATCATCGCGCTGGACATGCCGAGCTCGCGCCAGGCCTCACGGCGCGCCAGGGAGAGCCCCTCCATCACCACCGGCAGCTCGATGCCCCGCGCCAGATGCGCCTGGGGATCGAAGTGCATCTCCACGTGCACGACGCCCTCGGCGCTGGCCCGGCGAAAGTAGTCCATGGCGAGATCATGGAAGTCCTCGGCAGTACGCAGCACGCTCATTCCCTGGTAGTAGAGATCGAGGAAGGACTGCAGATCGGCGAAATCATAGGCCTCGCGAACCTCCTCCACCGAGGCATAGGGCAGGCGGATCCCGTTGCGCTCGGCCAGGGAGAACATCAGTTCGGGCTCCAGCGAGCCCTCGATGTGCAGGTGGAGTTCGGCCTTGGGCAGGCGCCTGAGGAAGTCACGCATGGCACACCTCATGGAAAATGATCGGTCCTATCCTGAAACATCCTGACCATCCGTGCAAAGCGCACCTTCACGCAGGGTCAGGCGCTGATCGATGCCCGGCGGATCGACGGCCTCGCCGAGCTGGTGCACCAGGTAGATGACGCTGCGACCGGCAAGCCACCCGTCGAGACGGGCGGCCAGGCGTGCCGCGGTGGGCGCATCGAGCCCGGCGAAGGGTTCGTCGAGGATCACCAGGTCCGGCTCCCGAAGCAGCAGACGGGCGAGGCCGACGCGTCGAGCCTGACCGCCGGAGAGCCGTCGTCCGCCCTCGCCCACCCGGGTCTCGAGCCCCTCGGGCAACGCGTCCGCCCAGCCGGCGAGCTCGACCATCGACAGCACCCGCCACAGCCGCGCCTCGTCCGCCTCGGAGTCGCCCAGGCGCAGGTTGGCGGCCAGGCTATCGTCGAACAGCTCCACCTGCTGGGTGAGGCAGGCCACCCGCTGGCGCAGCGTCGCCTCGTCGATCGCCTCCACGGGAACGCCGCCGAGAGTGATTCGCCCGGCGCTCGGCGCGAGCTGGCGCGTGAGCAGCTGTGCCACGCTGGACTTGCCGGCCCCGGAGGCGCCGCACAGCGCCAGTCGCTGGCCCGCCGGCAGCGAGAGGTCCAGCGCAGTGAGCGCCGGCTGCAGGGCGCCCGGATAGTGCAGGTCGACCGCATCGAGGGTCACATCGAGAGGCCCAGGGTGCGGCGCCTGTCCCGCGGCGCTCGTCTCGCACGAGACGGCGGCGCTCGGGCAACGAGCGGCCTCCAGGGCGTTGAGGCGCTCGGCGGCGGCCCGGGTCGCGCCCAGCCGAGTGAAGGCCATGGGCAGCGCGGCCAGCGCCTCGTTCAGCGCCATCACCGCCAGCGGCATCAGCACCATCACCGGGCCTGAGAGCGCCCCGGCCTGCCAGGCCAGGGCCGCCAGCACCAGCACCGCGAGCCAGGTGGCGCCGACGGCGAGTCCCGCAAGGGCCGAGCCCAGGGCCGCGACCCGGGCCAGCCGCCACTGATCGACCTGCAGGCGACGCTCGATCGCCTCAAGCCGCGCGCGGTGGGTGGCCAGGCTGCCGTAGGCCTCGAGCTCGGCGAGCCCCCGCAGGTGCTCGAGCATCCGGCCACGCAGCGCCTCCAGCGCCTCGACCTGACCGCGGCTCGCGGCCATGCCGCGCCGGGCCTGGCCCAGGGTGAGCCACAGCCAGGCCGACAGCAGCAGCGCGAGCGCGACAAGGCCGGCCCGGGGCAGCCACAGGGCGAGCAGGCCCGACAGCGCCAGGATGGCCAGCAGCGCCACGCCGGCCGGGGCCACGAGGCGCAGGTAGAGGCCGTCCAGGGTGTCGATATCGGCGGTGAGGCGATCGAGCCAGTCGCTGGCGCGACGCCGCGACAGGGTTCGCCCGTCGAGCCCGACCATCACGCCGAACAGGTGACCACGCAGATCGGCCAGCAGGCGCAGCACGGTATCGTGGTTATAGAGCCGTTCGACGTAGCGCGAGACGGTGCGGGTAACGGCGAAGAAGCGGATCCCGCCGCCGGGCACGTACACGTCCAGAAACGCCGAAAGCCCGGCGGCGAGGGCCAGGCCGGTCAGCGCCGTGGCGGTGATGAACCACCCCGAGAGCGCCAGCAGTCCGATGCCTGCCGCCACGGTGAGCAGCATCAGGCAAGCTCCGACGAGCAGCCGGCCGCGACGCCGATCGAGCAACCGCCACCAGGGACGCAGAGTCGTGATCAGTGAGGCCTCTCGCGCGTCAGGCATCGACGGACTCCCGAACGGGGGCGGCCTCGAGCGCCAGCCGACGATCGGCCAGCGCCAGAAGCGCGGGATGGTGGGTGGCGATGACCAGGGTGCGCCCCTCGGCGGCCAGCCGCCCCAGGGCCTCGATGACCCGCGCCTCGGTCCGGGCGTCCAGGCTCGCGGTCGGCTCGTCGAGCAGCACCAGCGGCGCCGGTGAGAGGAACACTCGGGCGAGTGCCAGGCGCTGCACCTGCCCCCCGGAGAGGCCCTCGCCGCGCTCGCCGAGCGAGGCATCGAGCCC
The DNA here is from genome assembly GCF_032333995.1 of Halomonas saccharevitans. Classification (NCBI taxonomy): domain Bacteria; kingdom Pseudomonadati; phylum Pseudomonadota; class Gammaproteobacteria; order Oceanospirillales; family Halomonadaceae; genus Halomonas; species Halomonas saccharevitans. The sequence goes on along the minus strand of NZ_JAVXUR010000001.1, from coordinate 195,461 downwards.
GTCGGGCAGGCGCTCGAGCAGCTCGGCGAGCCCGGCCCGGCCGAGCGCCGAGCGCATCTGCGCCCCGCTCGCCTCGGGTGCGGCCAGGCGCAGGTTGTCGGCGAGGCTCCCCTGGACCAGCAGAGGGCGCTGATCCAGCCAGGCGAAGCCGGCATCGGCGGCCAGGCGCCGCTCGCCCTTGGTCGGGGCGATGAAACCCGCCATCACTTGCAGCAGGCTCGACTTGCCGGCCCCCGAAGGCCCCGTCACCACCAGCGTCTCGCCGCGCGCAAGGCGAAGGTCCAGCGGCCCCAGAACCCGGCCGCGCCCAGCGTGGGTGAGCGTGACGGCCTCGAGTTCGAGCAGGCTGTCGGGCGACATCGGGCGCACAGGCTCGGCTGCCTCATCGGCGCCGCGTCCGGCGTCGGGCGTCTCCTGGAGCAGCGTCACCAGGCCAGCGGCGGCGCCCAGGGCCGCCGCCCGGTCATGATAGTGCTGGGCGAGGCTTCTCAGCGGCTGGAAGAACTCCGGCGCCAGCAGCAGCACCAGCAGGCCGGTGAAGAGCGTCAGCTCGTCCGCCGGCCCGTACTCGATATAGCCAAGCAGCCCGAAGCCGACATAGATCGCCACCACGGCGATGGCCACCGAGGAGAAGAACTCCAGCACCGCCGAGGAGAGGAAGGCCAGGCGCAGGGTGCGCATGCTGCGCCGCCGATAGTCATCGGCCACGGCCTCCACCTCCCGGGTCGCCTGGGCGGTGCGCCCGAACAGCTGCAACGTGGTGATGCCGCGTACCCGATCGATGAAGTGCCCGGCCAGGCGCGCCACGGCCACGAACTGCTCCTGGTTCAGGCGCTCCGCGCCCATGCCCACCAGGGCCATGAACAGCGGAATCAGCGGTGCAGCGATCAGCAGGAAGAGCGCGGCCAGCCAATCGAGCCAGGCCACCACCGCGAGGATCATCAGCGGAACCGCTACCGCCAGCACCTGCTGGGGCAGATAGCGCGAAAAATAGCCGTCCAGGGCCTCGACCTGGTCGACCAGGCGCTGGGCGAGCCCCGCACCGTGATGAGCGGTGAGGCGCACCGGGCCCAGGCGTTCCAGATGATCGAGCAGCTCGGAGCGGGCTCGCCGGCGGATGCGCAGGCTGGCCGCCTGGCCGGCCACCTCCTGCCCCCACTGGGCCAGGGCCCGCAGCGGCAGGACCGCCATCAGGCCCAGCAGCCAGGGAACGAGCTCATCAAGCGCTCGCTCATCGACCAGCAGAGCGCTGATCAGGGCGGCGAGCAGTGCCATCTGGACGATGGTCGCGACGCCGACCGCCCCGCCGGCCAGCAGGGCCAGGCGCTGATAGCGGCGCTCGCCGGCGGCGAGTCGCGACAGCCACGCCCGGGCCGAGGGCCCGGGCGCTTCGGCTTTGGCCCTCACCTCAGTGATAGCCCTCGCCGGGGCGGACCTTGCCGCGGAACACCCAGTAGGACCAGGCGGTGTAGGCCAGCACGATGGGGATCACGAAGAGCACGCCGATCAGCAGAAAGAGCTGGGAGCCCGGGTCGGAGGCGGCGTCCCAGATGGTGTAGTCCGGCGGCACGATGACCGGCCACTTGCTGACCACCAGCCCCAGGTAGGTGAAGAGGAACAGGCCCAGGGTGGCAATGAAGGGCTGGCCCTCGCGGCGCTGGAGGACGGCACGCCACAGCAGGCCCGCACAGGCCAGCGCCAGCGCCGGGAAGATCCAGATCAGCTGCAGATGGCCGAACCAGCGATCGCGCACGCCGACGTCCACGAAGGGCGTCCAGAGGCTGATGATCAAGAACACGCCGAGCACCGCCAGCAGCAGGCGCGGAGCGAGACGGTAGGCCCACTCCTGGAGCGCGCCCTCGGTCTTCAGGATCAGCCAGGTGGCGCCGAGCAGCGCATAGCCGGCCATCAGCCCGAGGCCAGTGAGCACGCTGAACGGCGTCAGCCAGTCGAACGGGCCGCCGACGTAGACGAAGTCCTCGACGGGGAAGCCCTGGATGTAGGCGCCCACTACCACACCCTGGGCGAAGGCCGCCACGGCGGATCCCCAGCAGAAGGCGCGGTTCCACCAGTGGCGGTTGCGGTGAGACTTGAAGCGAAATTCGAAGGCGATGCCGCGGAAGATCAGCCCGGCGAGCATCAGGAAGACGCCGAGGTAGAGCGCCGGCAGAAACACCGAGTAGACCAGCGGGAAGGCGCCCAGAAGCCCCGCCCCACCCAGCACCAGCCAGGTCTCGTTACCGTCCCACACCGGGGCGACCGTATTCATCATCACGTCTCGTGACTCCTCGTTCGGGGCGAAGGGAAAGAGGATCCCCACGCCCAGATCGAAGCCGTCCATCAGCACGTACATGATCACGCCGAAGCCGATGATCACGGCCCAGATAATGCTCAGATCGAACATGGCCATGGTTCAGTTCCTTCCCGGTTGGCTGGAGGCGTCCTCGAAAGGCACGTCGGCGGCAGAGAGCGGGCGCTTGGGCCGGTGCACCTCGTCGCCGTGGGCGGTTTCGGGCAGCATGCCCTGGCGCACCACGCGGGTGAGATAGTAGACCCCGCAGAAGAACACCACCGCGTAGACGGCCATGTAGCCGATCAACGTGAACAGGGCCATGCCCCCGGTCAGCGAGGGCGTCAGCGCCTCGGCGTGGCTCATCAGGCCGTAAACCACCCAGGGCGCGCGGCCGGTTTCGGTGACCACCCAGCCGGCCAGCACCGCGATGAAGGGTGTAACGGTCATCACGCGCATCAGCTGCAGGAAGCCGCGATGCTCATAGACCCGGCCGCCACGGCGCAGCCACAGGCCGACCAGCGCCGCGCCGATCATGGCAAAGCCGAGAGCCACCATGATGCGGAACGACCAGAAGACGATCCAGACCGGCGGCTGCTCCTCGGGAGGCACCTCGCTGATGCCCGGCACCTCCCCCTCGGCGTGGTGGGTCAGGATGATGCTCGCAAGGCTCGGAATGCCGATCTCGAAGCGGTTCTCCTGAGCTTCCTGGTCCGGCAGGGCAAACAGCAACAGCGGCGTGTTCGAGCTGCGCTCCCAATTGCCCTCCATGGCGGCCACCTTGGTCGGTTGGTGCTCCAGGGTGTTGAGGCCATGGAAGTCCCCCACCACCGCCTGAGTCGGCGCCAGCACCAGTAGCAGCCACAGGCACATGGAGAGCGCCTTGCGGTTGGCCTCCCGGTCGCGTCCGATCAGCAGGTACCAGGCGCTGACCCCCGCGACCACGAAGCCGCCGGTCAGGAACGAGGCCAGCACCATGTGAGTGAAGCGATACGGGAAGGAGGGGTTGAAGATCGCCGCGCTCCAGTCAGTGACGTGGAAGCGCCCGTCGATCAGCTCTACGCCAGCCGGGGTCTGCATCCAGCTGTTGGCCGAGAGAATCCAGAACGAAGAAATGAACGTGCCGATGGCAACCATGATGGCGGCGAAGAGGTGCACGCCTTGCGGCACCTTGCCGCGTCCGAACAGCAGCACGCCAAGGAAGGCCGCCTCCAGGAAGAAGGCCGTGACCACCTCGTAGCTCAGCACCGGTCCCAGGAAGTTCGACGCCGCAAAGGAAAAGTTGCTCCAGTTGGTGCCGAACTGGAAGGACATGACGATGCCCGAGACCACACCCATGCCGAAGACCACGGCGAAGACCTTGGTCCAGAACAGCGCGAGGCGGTCCCAGGCAGGATTTTCCGTCTTGAAGAAGAGCCCGTTCAGCAGGGCGATGTAGGACGCCAAACCGATGGTGAACACCGGGAAGATGGCGTGAAAGGCCACCACGAAGGCAAATTGCAGCCTCGATAGCAGCAGGGGATCCAGTTCCATGAGGCACTCCTCGTTCCTGCGGGTCGTGGGTACGGGATGCGTCGGGCACTGGACGTGCTCTTGTGCGTGGGGCTTGGACACCCTGCCGCATTCTGGTCGATCGGAGAAAGGTCACTCAACGTAGATGCTCGGCCTCAGGGGTGGTGAGATCGAAATCGCATGACCTTATTCTCATAATCGTCAAGCCATCATACTCCTCGGACTCGTCCCGGGGGGAGACAGTTCGCGACATCATGGCGTGTCGCGTTGTCGCAGCCCGATCCTCAGGATGCGCCGCCTCGGGCCACCAGGCTGATCATGTACGCGGTGTAGCCGATGAACATCGCCAGCAGCACGGCGCCTTCGACGCGGTTGATGCGCCCTGCCCGGCCGCGCCAGCCCATGGCGAAGATCGCCAGCATCACGGTCATGACCATCATCAGGCTCCAGTCGCGCAGCAGCACCTCGCGGCCGGCCTCGATGGGCGCGATCACCGCGGCCAGGCCCACCACCCCGAGGGTGTTGAAGAGGTTCGAGCCCACCACGTTGCCGAGCACCAGGTCGTGCTCGCCCCGGCGCAGCGCGCTGATCGAGGAGGCGAGCTCCGGCAGCGAGGTGCCCACGGCGACCACCGTCAGGCCGATCACCAGGTCACTGACGCCGAACCCCTGGGCGATGGCCACCGCCCCCCACACCAGCACCCTCGAGCTTGCCACCAGCAGCACCAGGCCCACCCCGGTCCAGACCAGGCCGGCCTTCAGCGACATGGGGTGCTCCGCCAGGCTCTCCTCGGTCTCGGGCCCCAGCACATCACCGCTCTGGCGCAGGCCGAGATAGATGCTGTAGCCGATGAAGGCCGCCAGCAGCACCAGCAGCAGCGCGCCCTCCAGACGCTCGATCATGCCGCCCCACAGCAGCGCGGCGGAGCCCAGGGTGACGGCGCCGAGCACCGGCAGCTCGCGACGCACCACGCCGGAGTGCACCGCCAGCGGCGAGATGAGCGCCACCAGGCCCAGGATCAGGCCGATATTGGCGATGTTGGAGCCATAGGCGTTGCCCAGCGCCAGGCCAGGGTTGCCCTGGCTGGCCGCCAGGGCGGAGACCACGAGCTCCGGGGCCGAGGTGCCGAAGCCGATCACCAGCATGCCGATCAGCAGCGGCGATAGCCCCAGTCGCGCCGATGTCGCCGCGGCCCCGTCGACGAAGCGCTCGGCGCTCCACACCAGCAGGACCAGGCCTGCCAACACCGCCATCGCGGGCACGATCATGTCATCTCCTCCTGAACATTCAGGCGTGCATGTTTGACTATGGTGCCCCCCGCGTCAACGTGACACACTTTCCGCGTGTCGACTTCATCGTCAGGAGAACCTCATCGCCGTGCCCAGGCCTGCCCTACGCGCCCCCAGCCTGCCCCGGGGGACCCCGCTGGTAGATCGCTCGCCGCCGGAGACTCGCACCTCACGGCGTCGGCTGCGCGCCTGCCACGAGTGCGACTGGCTGACGGCGCTGCCGCCGCTGCACGGCGGTGAGAAGGCCGAATGTCCACGCTGCGGCCACGTGCTGGCTACCCGCCACCACCGCCCGGCCCAGCGCAGCATGGCGCTGGCGCTGGCCTCGCTGGTCGCACTGGCGCTGGCCGTCTCCTTCCCCTTCATCAGCTTCACCGTCAGCGGCATCGGCAATCGCATCGAGCTGACCCAGACCGCCACCACCCTGATCGGCTTTCACCAGCCGCTGGTGGCGATCGCGGTGGTGCTGACCATCGGCGTGCTGCCCGCCGTCTACCTGGTGGGCGTGGTGTGGCTGCAGGCCGGGCTGCTGCGCGGCGATCCGCTACCGGCCAGCCGCAGCATCGCCCGCTCGCTCTCGCATCTTCACCCCTGGATGATGGCCGACGTCTTCATTGTCGGGGCCCTGGTCAGCCTCATCAAGATCGCCGGCATGGCCGAGGTGGGTCTCGGCATCTCCTTCTGGGCCTTCTGTGCCTTCGCCCTGCTGCTGCTGCTGACCACCCAGTCGCTGGACGCCGACTGGATGTGGTTCTCCCTGGCCGGCGAGCCCCTGGCCCCGGAGGGCGCGCGCACCGGCGAGACCGCCGCCCCCCAGGGGCTGGCCGGCTGCGCCACCTGTGGCCTGGTCAACCGCCTGGACGGCGAGGGCCACGGCCGCTGTCGTCGCTGCGGCGAGCGCCTGCATGCCCGCAAGCCCGATAGCCAGCAGCGCACCTGGGCGCTGCTGGCGGCCGCCACCCTGATGTACCTGCCGGCCAACCTCTATCCGATCATGACCACCACGAGCCTCGGCCATGACACCCCCTCCACCATCATCGGCGGCGTGGTGCAGCTGATGCAGATGGGCTCCTGGCCGGTGGCCGTGGTGATCTTCGTCGCCAGCGTGATCGTGCCGGTGGGGAAGCTGGTGGCCCTGGCCTGGCTGTGCCTGGTGGCCAAACGCAGCAACGAACTCAACGCGGCGACCCGCACGCGGCTCTACCGCCTCACCGAGTTCATCGGCCGCTGGTCGATGGTCGATGTCTTCGTGGTGGCGATCCTGGTGGCGCTGATCCGCGCCGGTGCGTTGCTGTCGATCTCCCCTGGCCCCGCCGCACTGGCCTTCGCCAGCGTAGTGGTCATCACCATGCTCGCCGCCATGACCTTCGACCCCCGAATGCTCTGGGACGCGCCGCTGCCGCGTGACGCCCGACCCGCCCAAGGATACTCGCCATGACCGACACCCCCGCCCCGTCCGAGCGAGACGGGCACCGCGCCCGCGCCACGCCCCAGGCGCGGCTGTCGCCGATCTGGATCGTGCCCATCGTGGCGATCCTGATAGGCGCCTGGCTGGTCTTCGACAACTACCGCAGTCGCGGGCCGGAAATCACCCTGATCACCGACAGCGCCGAGGGCATCGAGGCGGGCAACACCCTGATCAAGACGCGCAACGTCGAGGTCGGGCGCGTCGAGCGGGTGCACCTCTCGGAGGACCTGAGCCGCGCGGTGATCACCGCCCGCATGAGCCCGGACAGCGACGACATGCTGGTCGAGGACAGCCGCTTCTGGGTGGTCAAGCCGCGCATCGGCCGCGAGGGGATAAGCGGCCTGGGCACGGTGCTGTCCGGCGCCTACATTCAGCTCGAGCCGGGCCAGAGCGAGATCGACGCTCGGGAGTTCGAGGTCAGCGACCAGCCGCCGGTCTCACCGGCCGGCGCCAAAGGCTTGCGCATCAACCTGATCAGCCAGCTCGGCAACGCGCCTAGCGTCGGCGACCCGGTCACTTTCCAGGGCCTCACCGTCGGCCGCGTCGAGGAGGCCAACTTCGATGGCACCACCCGACGCATGCACCATCGCCTCTTCATCGAGAGCCCCTACCACGACCTGGTCACCGACGGCACCCGTTTCTGGGCCGCCAGCGGCGTCGACCTGCGTCTCGACTCCGAGGGCGTCCGGGTCAACATCGACTCCCTGGAGGCGCTGCTCGGCGGCGGCGTCACCTTCGGCGTGCCCGAGGATCTCCCCCAGGGCAGGCCGGTGGAGGCGGACACCACCTTCACCCTCCACCCCGACGAGGAGAGCGCCCGACAGGGCACCTTCAGTCGCTACCTGGAGTACGTGCTGCTGATCGAAGACACCGTGCGCGGCCTCTCCCGGGGGGCGCCGGTGGAGTTTCGCGGCGTGCGCGTCGGCACCGTGACTACGGTGCCCTGGCAGTTCAGCGCGCCCCAGCCCGATTCCCGCGACAATTTCGCCATCCCGGTGCTGATTCGCATCGAGCCCCAGCGCCTGGGCGTCGATGCCGAGTCCCTCGACCTCGAGCAGTGGCGGGAGCGCTTCGAACGGCTCTTCGGGCTAGGCCTCACGGCCTCGCTGAAGAGCGGCAGCCTGCTGACCGGGGCGCTGTTCGTCGACCTCAACTTCCAGCGCGACGAAGCGGGTAACGCCGAGATCGACTACGTCGCCGAGACCTTCGCCGAGCGCACCGTCTTCCCCACGACCTCCAGCGGCTTCGCCCAGATCGAGGCGCAGGTGACGGCCCTGCTCGACAAGCTCAATGGCCTGGAGCTCGAGCCGCTGCTGGCCGGGCTCGACCGCAACCTCGATGCCTCAGAGGCCACCCTCGAGCAGGTCAATGCGCTCACCGAAAGCGTCCGCGGCCTGGTCGAGGACCCCGGCATGCGCGAGCTGCCCAGCAACCTCAATGCCACCCTCGAGGCGCTGCGCACCACCCTCGAGGGCGTGTCGCCCGAGTCCCGCGCGTACCGCGACGTCAGCACGACCCTCGCGCAGCTCGAGCGGCTGCTGCGCGACCTGCAGCCCACCGCCCGTACCCTGCGCGACAATCCCAGCGCCCTGCTCTTCGATCGCCTGGACACCGAGGACCCGATCCCCCGGGCGCCGACCTCCCCCCAGCAAGGAAGCTCGCCATGAGCGCCATCAAAGCCCTTGCGGCCGTCCTGGCCGCGCTGTGGCTGGCCGGCTGCGCCACCGATGCCCCGCCGTCCAACCGCTACACCCTCCCCGATGACGCCATGGCGGCCCCCACTGGCGTGGCCGGGGCCGAGGCCGCCCACCGGCTGCGCGTGGCCCCGCCGACCCTGGCGCGCTTCCTCGCCGTCGACGGCCTGGTGCTCAAGCTCGACGACATCACCCTCAACGAGGCGAGCGGACACCTGTGGGCAGAGCCCCTCGGCCTGCAGCTCGAGCGCCGCCTCAAGGCCCGCCTGGCCGCCCGCCTGACGGAGACTCGCCTTCTCGGCGAGGCCGCCGGCGAGCCCCGGGAGCAAGCCGCCACCCTGCGCCTGACGGTGGACCGCTTCCACGGCCGCTTCGATGGCCAGGCGGTGGTGGCGGGCCAGTGGCAGCTCAACGACGCCGAGGGCGAGCTGCTGGCGCTCTCCCCCTTCGCGGTGGAGGTACCCCTGGCGCGGGACGGCTATCCCGCCCTGGTGCGCGCGCTGGGCCGCGGCTGGAACAGGGTGGTCGACGAGATCGCCGGAGAAATCAAACGGCTGCGTTAACTCACGCGCTATGGCATACTGCGCGCCACGCGGCGATCGATGGTCCCTCCTGCCGCGCCAGATTCCTTTTCCACGCCTTGGCCAGGGACTGACCACGTCGACACGACGCGGCGCGACCAAGGCGTCTCTGCGGAGACCGCATGACCTTTTCCGACCTCGGCCTGCGTGCCGAACTGCTCCGTGCCGTCGAGGCACAGGGCTATACCACCCCGACCCCGATCCAGCATCAGGCGATTCCCGCCGTCCTCAAGGGCGGTGATCTGCTGGCCAGCGCCCAGACCGGCACCGGCAAGACCGCCGGCTTCACCCTGCCGATGCTGCAGCGCCTCGCCGACGGCCCGCGCCCGGCGGCGCGCCAGATCCGCGCCCTGGTGCTGACGCCGACCCGCGAGCTCGCCGCCCAGGTGGGCGAGAGCGTGGCCGAGTACGGCCGTCACCTGACGCTCAAGTCCCACGTGATCTTCGGCGGGGTCGGCCAGCAGCCTCAGGTCGACGCCATCCGTAAGGGTCTCGACGTTCTCGTGGCCACCCCCGGCCGCCTGCTCGACCTGCAGCAGCAGAAGCACGTCGACCTCTCCAAGGTCGAGATCCTGGTGCTCGACGAAGCCGACCGCATGCTCGACATGGGCTTCATCCACGACATCAAGAAGATCCTGCGCGTGCTGCCCGAGAAGCGCCAGAACCTGCTGTTCTCGGCCACCTTCTCCAACGAGATTCAGGCGCTCGCCAACAAGCTGCTCGACGATCCGGCGATGATCGAGGTGGCGCGTCGCAACACCACCGCCGAACTCGTCGACCAGGCAATCTACCGCGTCGATCGCGAGAAGAAGCGCGACCTGCTGGCGCACCTGATCACCCGTCATGACTGGCAGCAGGTGCTGGTGTTCACCCGCACCAAGCATGGCGCCAACCGCCTGGCCGAACAGCTGTCCAAGCAGGACATTCCGTCCATGGCGATCCACGGCAACAAGAGCCAGTCGGCGCGCACCAAGGCGCTGGCCGCCTTCAAGACCGGCGACCTGCAGGTACTGGTCGCCACCGACATCGCCGCCCGCGGCCTGGACATCGAGGAGCTGCCCCACGTGGTCAACTTCGAGCTGCCCAACGTGGCCGAAGACTACGTGCACCGCATCGGCCGCACCGGCCGGGCCGGCAGCGAAGGCAAGGCGGTGTCGCTGGTCTGCGTCGACGAGCACGGCCTGCTCAAGGGCATCGAGCGACTGATCAAGCGCGACCTCGAGAAGCGCATCGAGCCCGGCTTCGAGCCCGACCCCAACGCCAAGCCCGAGCCGATCGAGAACGGCCGCGGCAAGCGCGGCGGCGGTGGCGGCCGCAACGGCCAGGGCCAGCGTCGCCAGGGCCAGGCGGCCGGCCAGCGCAGAGGTGGCGACGAGGCCCGTGCTCCCAGGCGCCAGCGCGGCGGCCGCGGCGGCTCGCGCCAGGCCTGACGGGCTGCCTGGCGGGCTACATCAAGATATGGGAATGTAGTCCGCCGGGCGTCGCGTCATCGACCGCCCCCGTCCACCCTCTACGTCAGGATGCATCCATGGATGACACGACCCTGATCAGCGACTACCGGCGCTGGCTGAGCTTCCAGCATCAGGCCCGGCTCGACCGCGAGCACCAGGCGGCGAGCCAGCGACTCGAGACGTCGAAGGTCTCCGCCACGCGCATGACCGAAGCCTATCGCAGCATGGCCGAGAAGGGCGCCAGCGAAGGCGCCAGCTATCGCACCCTCTTCCTGCGCGATCACGGCGATACGGCACTGGCCTGCGAGGGCTGGCTGTTCGTGCGCCGCGTGCTGGCCGAAGGCGGATCCACCCGGGTGCGCACCACCCTGCTGACCACCTTCACCCTTGGGTCGGGCCGCCTCGAGCCCGGCAGCCAGCCGGCCGAGAAGCTGACCCTGGAGATCTTCGATCAGCTGAATATCGATCGCGGCATGAGCAGCGTGGTGCGCGTCGACCGCACCGATGGCGGCCGCGACACGCGTTTCATCACCCTGCTCGACACCGTGCGAGGCGATCTGCGCCGCCATATGGTGTAGCCCGACATGCTCAAGCTGAAACGACTGTTCCACCGTCCTCCCGTCAAGGTCTGGGTCATCAAGCAGATCGATCGAGACCTGCTGCACCTGTGTGGCCAGGCCGAACTGGATCCCAAGGCCAAACGCAAGCAGGTACTCGCCGAGCTGGCGCGCGGCGAGTACCGAGGTGCCGTGCGCATGGCGGGGGGCGGCCTGGTCTTCAATGCCCGGCTGTTCGCGGCGCTGATACCGCTGGACGAGCTGACGCTCACCGACGATGGACAGGCCCACTGGCGAGAACGCCTGTGGCGCGTCAGCCAGGTGCCCCAGCGCTGCTGGAGCTTCGAAGGCTCCCTGATCGCCGAGCCGGCGAGCCATGTCGGCGGCTCGGGCCTGGTCAGCAGCGAGGATGTCTCGGGCATCCGCTCGCGCATCGATCCCGATACGCCGACGCTTCCCGGCGAGGTCACCTTCCGGGCCGAGGACGAGCTCGAGACGCCCGAACCGTTCGACTCGCGCTACGCTACCCGGTCGCTGAAGCGACGCGGGAGGCACCATTAGGCCACTTGATACCGACGCCGCGCGCCCCGAGGTTCGAGCCCTCGACTCTCGCCGCCTGGCGCTGTTCATCGGCTTGATGGTGCTGGTCGGGCTCAACCTGCGCCCGGCCCTCTCCACCCTGGCCCCGCTGCTGGCGCGCATCCAGCAGGATACGGGGCTATCGGCGCTGTCGATCGGCGCCCTGACCACCCTGCCGGTGCTCTGCCTGGGGATCTTCGCCCCGCTGGCGCCCTGGCTCGCCAAGCGCTTCGGCCCCGAGAACACCCTGGCCGCCGCCCTGCTGCTGCTGGCCGGCGGCCTTGCGCTGCGCGGCGTGCCGGCTATCGTCGCGCTGTTTGGCGGCACCTTGATGGTGGGCGCCGCCATCGGCGTGGCCGGCACCCTGCTACCGGCGCTGGTCAAGCGCGAGCTGCCGGCCGGGGCCGACCTGATGACCGGCGTCTATACCATGGCCCTGTGCCTGGGTGGTGCCCTGGGGGCGGGGCTCAGCGTGCCGCTCGCCGATCGGCTGGGGAACTGGTCCACGGGGCTCGCCAGCTGGACCCTGCTGGCGCTGGCCGCCCTGGTCGCCTGGCGACTGCTGATGCCCCGCCACGACGCCGCCAAGGCCGCGCCCGACACCGGCGGCTCCCTTCGCGAGCTGCTGAGCCAGCCGCTGGCCTGGCAGGTAATGCTCTTCATGGGCAGCCAGTCGTCGCTCGCCTACATCGTCTTCGGCTGGCTGCCCACCCTGCTGATGGCGCGTGGTTACAGCGAGGCCGAGGCCGGCTGGATGATGGGGGCCTCGGTAATGGTGCAGCTGATCTCGGCGCTGTCGGCGCCCTGGCTGGCGCGCCTGGGGGGCGACCAGCGCCCCGCCCTGCTGCTCGTGCTGACCATGGTCGCCAGCGGCTTCTGGCTGCTGCTGCAGGCGCCGGCCATGTGGCGCTGGCCCGGCGCCGCGCTGCTGGGCCTCGGCCAGGGCGGCGGCTTCAGCCTCGCCCTCACCCTGATCGTGCTGCGCACCGCCGACTCGCGGCTGGCCGGCAAGCTCTCGGGGCTGGTACAGGGCGGCGGCTACACCCTGGCCGCACTGGGCCCGCTGGCAATCGGCGTGATGCTACAGTTCGACGTGGGGCTGACCGTCCTGACCCGCGTGCTGCTGGGCATCGTCGCCGTCAGCATGGGCTTCGCGCTGTTCGCCGGGCGCAACCGTCGCCTGGAGGTCGACGACGCGGGACGGCTGCTCACCCGCTAGACTCCAGTCGAGAGGCGGGAGGAGCGCGGCGGATGGACAACGACAGCGACGTGGTCCTGACGACCCGAGGGCTGACCCGGCACTACCGCATGGGCGAGGTCACCATCCAGGCGCTGCGTGGCGTCGACCTCGACCTGCATCGCGGCGAACTCATCGTGATGCTCGGCGCTTCCGGCTCCGGCAAGTCGACCCTGCTCAACATCCTCGGCGGCCTGGACCGCGCCTCGTCCGGCACCGTGCACGTCGGCGACGACGACCTGACCCACGCCTCCCAGCGCCAGCTGACGGCCTACCGGCGCCATCACGTGGGCTTCGTCTTCCAGTTCTACAACCTGATCGCCAGCCTCACCGCCCGCGAAAACGTGGCGATGGTCACCGACATCAGCCGCGACCCGCTGACGCCCGAGGCGGCCCTGTCCCGGGTCGGACTCGAGGATCGGCTCGATCACTTCCCCTCCCAGCTCTCCGGCGGCGAACAGCAGCGAGTGGCCATCGCCCGGGCCATCGCCAAGCGACCCTCGCTGCTGCTCTGCGATGAGCCGACCGGCGCGCTGGACTCGCACACCGGCATTCGCGTGCTCGAGGTGATCGAGACCCTCAACCGCGAGTCCGACACCACCATGGCGATCATCACCCACAACGCGGTGATCGGCGACATGGCCGACCGAGTCGTGCACCTGCGCGACGGCCGTGTGGAGGGCATCACGGTGCCGACGCGGCGCCGCCGCGCCAAAGAGCTTCGGTGGTGAGCCAGTGAAAGCCCTGCATCGCAAGCTGCTGCGCGACCTCGGTCGGCTGAAGGGCCAGGCGCTGGCCATCGCCGTGGTGGTCGCGGGTGGGGTGATGACGCTGATCCTCGCGGTGACGATGCTCGACGCCCTGACCCGTGCCCAGGAACGCTTCTATGCCAGCCATCACTTCGCCGAGGTGTTCGCCGACGTCACGCGCGCACCGCTCGGGCTCGTCGAGCGCCTGCAGCGAGTGCCCGGGGTCAACCTCATCGAGGCGCGCGTAACCGCGCCAGTGAGGCTCAGGGTCCCCGACTTCGAGGACCCGGTGCGCGGCCAGCTGGTCTCGATTCCCGACGGCCGTCAGCCGACGCTCAACCGACTTCACCTAATAGCGGGCCAGCTGCCCACCGCAGGCCGCGAGGGGCAGGTGGTGGTGAGCGACGCCTTCGCCGAGGCCCACGGGCTCACCCCCGGGGACAGCCTCGAGGCGATCATCAATGGACGCCGTACCCGCCTGGTTCTCAACGGCATCGCCCTGAGCCCCGAGTTCCTCTACCAGGCCGGCCCCGCTGACCTGGTTCCCGACTACCGGCGCTATGCCATCCTCTGGATGAACCAGGAGGCGCTGGCCGACGCCTACGGCATGGAGGGCGCCTTCAACCAGCTCTCGCTGACCCTCCAGTCAGGGGCAGATCGGGAAACCATCATCGACGCCCTGGACCTGGCCCTCGCCCGCTACGGCAGCACCGGTGCCCGCACCCGCCACGACCAGCCGTCCCATCGCTTCCTTGAGGAGGAGCTGGATCAGCAGCGCGCCCAGGCCAGGATCCTGCCCACCATCTTCCTGCTGGTCTCGGCCTTCCTGCTGAATGTCGTGATGACCCGGATCATCCAGACCCAGCGCGAACAGATCGCCATCCTCAAGGCCTTCGGCTACCGCGACGCCGAGCTGGCACGCCACTACGCCGGGCTCGCCCTGCTGATCGTGCTGCTGGGCTGGGCACTGGGCGTGGGGCTCGGCGCCTGGACCGCCCGCTGGATGGCCGGCCTCTATGCCGACTATTTCCGCTTCCCCGAGATGCGTTTCCCGGTTCCGCCCTGGGCGCTTGCGCTGTCGCTGCTGTTGGCCGGCCTGTCGGCGCTGGCGGGCACCTGGCGGGCCGTCTGGCAGTCGGTCAGCGCACCGCCCGCCGAGGCGATGCGACCGCCGGCGCCGCAGCGCTTCCGGCGCAGCTGGCTCGAGCGCTCCGCGCTTCGCCATGCCCTGGGCGGTGAAGGACGGATCATCCTGCGCCAGCTGGCCCGGCAACCGGCCAAGATGGCCCTGTCGGTGATCGGCATCGCCCTCTCGGCGGGTCTCTTGATGATGGGCGCCTGGCAGATCGCCGCGCTGGACCAGATGCTGGACCGCCAGTACCGGGACCTCCTGCGCATGGACATCGAGCTGACCTTCAACGACCCCACCCCGGTCAGGGCCCTGGGCGAGCTTCGCCACCTGCCCGGCGTGCTGGCCGTGGAGCCCTGGCGCCGGGTCCCCGCCACCCTGATCCATGGCCATCGCCGCTACCGGACCAGCCTGACGGGGCTCGAGGCCACGCCGCGCCTGCGCCCGATCGTGGACGCGGCAGGCAACGCACAACCCCTGCCCCCCGAGGGCCTGGTACTGACCCGCTACCTGGGCGAGTGGCTGGGAGTCGGAGCCGGCGATCGCCTGGAGGTGGCGATCATGGAGGGCCACCGCCGTCGTCTGTCACTGCCCGTGGCCGCCCTGGTGGACGAACCGGTCGGGGTCGGTGCCTACCTGCGCCGCGATCGCCTCAATCGACTGATGCGGGAGGGTCCTGCGATCGGCGGGGCCTGGCTGCAGGTCGACGATAACCGGCGCGATGCCCTGATCGATGAGCTGCATGACCTGCCGGTGGTGGCGGGCATCGGCTTGATGGATGAGGCCGAACGCGGCGTGCGCCGCTACCTGGACGAGACGCTTCATGTGTTCGCGATCGTGTTCGTGGCCCTGGCCGGCTCGATCGGCTTCGGGGTGATCTACAACAACGCCCGGATCAGCTTCGCCGAGCGCTCCCGGGAACTGGCCACCCTGCTCGTGCTGGGCTACACCCGGGCAGAGGTATCACGGATACTGCTGGGGGAGATCGCCCTGCTGGGGGGGCTGGCCATCCTGCCGGGCTGGGCCTTCGGCGCAGCCTTCTGCACCCTGCTCAGCGAGGCGTTCAGCAGCGACCTATTTCGTATTCCGCTGATCTTCACACCGCGCCTCTTCGGCCTCTCGGCGGCCGGCGTGGTGGCGGGCTCGGCGCTGGTGGGGCTGCTGATGCTGCGCCGACTGTGGCACCTGGACAAGGTCGCCGTCCTCAAGGCGCCGGAGTGAGCCCCGCCCCTGCGTCCTCGACCGACCGTCGCCGACCGACATGGAGTCCGCTATGTCCCGTCAGCTGCTCACCCTTCGCCGCCTGCTCTGGGCCCTGGCCGCCCTGATCGCGCTGGGCCTGCTGATCTGGGCACTGCGCCCGATGCCGGTCCGCGTGAACACGGTCACGGTTCAAAGCGCCCCCTTCGTCGACTCGGTCAACGAGGAGGGACGCACCCGCCTTCGCGACACCTGGCACGTCACGGCCCCGATCACCGGCTACCTGCGGCGGGTGATGCTTGAGGTGGGCGACGCCGTCGAACAGGGCCAGGTGCTGTTCCGCCTCGAGCCGAGCCCGGCGCCCGCCCTGGATGCGCGCAGTCGCGAGCAGGCCGAGGACGCCCTTCAGGCCGCACGGGCCCGCCTCCACGCCGCCGAGGCCAACCTGGAGACGGCCCGGGCCGAGAAGCGCTTCGCCGAGGCCGAGTACCGGCGCTATCAACGGCTGCATGAGCGCAACCTGGTCTCGACCGCCGACCTGGAGCATCGCGAGAGCCTGCGCGATCGCCAGCGCGCGCTGGAGCGGTCAGCAGCATCGAGCGTGGAGGCGGCGAGTTTCGAGGTGGAGAGTGCCCGGGCGGTGCTCGCGGTGACCAGCGGCCAGCGCAGCGGCACCGAGCAGCCGATGCTCGAGGTGGCCGCCCCGGTGACCGGTGTGGTGCTCGAGCGGTTCCGCTGCTGCGAGGGCGCGGTGGAGGCCGGCCAGCCGATCGTCGAGATCGGCCGACTGGCGGACATGGAGATCCTCGTCGATCTGCTCTCCATGGACGCGGTCCGCCTGAAGTCGGGCATGGACGTGCACATCACCGGCTGGGGCGGGGCACCGCTGTCCGGCAGCGTCCGGCGCATCGAGCCGGCCGGCTTCACCCGCGTCTCGGCGCTGGGGGTCGATGAGCAGCGGGTCCCGGTGGTCATCGACTTCGCCGAGGGGACCGACGCCGCCGCCCAGGGGCTCGGCACTGGCTTCCGGGTCGAGGTGGAGTTCCTGATCTGGCAGGCCGATGACGTGTTGCAGGTACCTACCAGCGCCCTCTTTCGCGACGATGGCCGCTGGGCGGCCTTCGCAGTCGAGGACGGCCGCGCCCGGCTTCGCCACCTGAAGATCGGCCGCCAGAGCGGGCTCGCCAGCCAGGTCCTCGAGGGCCTCGAGGCCGGGGAGCGCATCGTGACCCACCCTGGCGACGCCCTCACCGACGGCGCGGCGGTCACCCAGGGCAATTGACGCCGGCGACTTGCCTGGCGCCGCACCGGCCGTATCATGGGGACCCCGACCGCTCGACCCGCCAGGAGCCCCCATGACCGCCGGACCCGACCTCGACGCCCCCATACTGGTGATCTACACCGGTGGCACCCTGGGCATGGTGCAAGGCCCTCAAGGGCTCACGCCGGGTCATGACATCGAGGCCCGCCTGCGCCGGGCGCTGGCCACCCTGCCCCCGGCCCGTCAGGCCAGCCTGCCCGCCTTCGAGGTGCTCGAGACCGACCGCCCCATCGACTCCAGCAGTGCCACGCCGAGGGACTGGCAGGCGTTGGCCGCGCTGGTGGCCCGCCACTACCGCCGCCATGCCGGCATCGTCATCCTCCACGGCACCGACACCCTGGCCTGGACGGCCTCGAGCCTGGCCTTCCAGCTGCAGGGCATCGATCGCCCGGTGATCCTCACCGGCGCCATGCGCCCCCTGGAGGCCGAGGGCAGCGACGCCACCGCCAACGTCGCGGATGCCCTGCGCTTCGCCATGACGCCGCGCCTGCAGGAGATGACGATCTGCTTCGCCGGCAGGCTGCTGCGCGGCTGTCGCACCCGCAAGTGGCAGACCCAGGACGCCGCCGCCTTCGAAAGCCCTAACCTCGCGCCGCTCGGCGAAAGGGTCGACGATGAGGTGGTGCTCTACCCCGGCCGCGGCCTGGCCGATCACCAGCGCGGCGCACCGCGCTTCGAGCTGCCGGACTATGCGCCACTGGCGGCCGGCGGCGTGGTCCGCCTGGCCCTGTGGCCCGGCCTCGAAGCCTGGCAGGTCGAGGCCTGGCTCGGCGACGAGCGCGTCAAAGGCGCGGTGCTGGAGGTGTGGGGCGGCGGCAACCTGCCGGACGACCCGGCGCTGATCGGGGCGCTGGCCCGGGCGAGCGGCGAGGGTAAGCTGCTGGCCGCCCTCAGCCAGTGCCCCCGTGGCGCGGTGGCCTTCGGCGACTACGCCGCGGGCCAGGGACTGAGCGATGCCGGCGTGCTCAGCGCCGAGGACATGACCCCCGAGGCCACCTTCGCCAAGCTGGTCCACCTGCTGGCTCAACCACTAGAGGAGCACGAGCGACGCGGGCGCTTTCTCACGCCGCTGGTCGGCGAGCGTTGACGCGCATCATGCACGCCGAGGCGGAAATCGTTAAGGTGAGAGGACCCTCACCGGTCAGCAGGAGTCAATCCATGGAACATCCCGACCACCCCTTCACCGAACTCTTCGAGCAGCTTGGCCTCGCCTCGGATCACGCGGCCATCAAGCGCTTCATCGATCGCCACGCGCCGATTCCCGAGGAAATCGCGCTACCGGACGCGCCCTGCTGGAACGAGGGCCAGGCGGAGTTTCTGCGCGAGGCCCTCCAGGAGGACGCCGACTGGGCCGAGGTCGTCGATCACCTCGATGCCTCGCTGCGCAAGGGCTGAGGATGTCGCCCCGAGGTCACGCGGCAAACAACGACGCCGCCCGTCATCGTGACGGGCGGCGTCGTTAGTTGGCCGCGCAGGGCGCGCGAGGTCAGGCGCCTGCCGGCTAGAGCCGCGCCTCGACGCGCTCCAGGATCTGTCGGCTGACCTTGCCCACCAGGGGCCTGGCCGCTCGATTGACGGCCTTCTCCAGCAGGCGATTACGAATCGTGTAGGTCAGGGTCAGGGCCACTTGGGTACCGCCCTCTACCGGGGTCAGGCGATAGCAGCCCTGATTGTGGACGCCGTCCAGCGACTCCCAGGCCAGCACCTCCGGCGCACGCGCCTCGGTGATGGCGACATCGAAGGTCCAGTCCATTCCCACCGCGTGCACGTGCCAGCGGTAGCGATCCTGCCCCAGCGGCTCGATCGCCTTGATCAGGTCGGAATAGTCGGCAAAGTCCTCGACCCGCTCGAGCAGGGCGAAGACCCGCTCCGGGGATGCCTTGAGAATCGCGCTGTGTTCGATGGTCGCCATGGCGCTCCCTGTTCGACTGCCAACGGTTCGACGTCTCGCTGTTCGACGGTCAATCGTCCCCTACCATGTCGCCGGCGGCCGAGGAAGTCCAGCCGCGCGGTGAATCAGAGGTCGCGCATCAGCAGCGCGAACTCGATGCGCTCGGGCGAGATCGCCTCACCCGGCACGGGAATGCGCACCACGTGACCGGAGCCCGGCGCCGCCCCCACCGACTCGCCGCGACGGTTCTCGATGTGCTCGAGCGCGAAGCGGCGGTTGCCGCCGGGCAGCATCAGCTCCATGGAGTCGCCGACCTCGAAGCGGTTCTTGACGTCGATCTCCAGCACGCCGCGATCCGGGTCATAGGCGGTGACCTCGCCGACGAACTGCTGGTGCACCCCCACCGAGTTGCCCTGTTCGTAGTTCTGGTACTGGTCGTGGACGTGGCGGCGGTAGAAGCCCTCCGTGTAGCCGCGGTTGGCGAGGTTATCGAGCTCGTCCATCAGGCGCATGTCGAAGGGGCGGCCGGCCACGGCGTCATCGATAGCGCGGCGATAGACCTGGGCGGTGCGCGCTACGTAGTAAGGCGACTTGGTACGGCCCTCGATCTTCAGCGAGGTGACGCCCATCTCGGCCAGGCGCGGCACGTGCTGCACCGCGCGCAGGTCCTTGGAGTTCATGATGTAGGTGCCGTGCTCGTCCTCGTACACCGGCATCAGCTCGCCGGGCCGGCTGCGATCCTCGATCAGCGCCGATAGCTCGTCCTGCCCCTCGGTGCCGCCCGCGGTGGCGGTACTCATCTCAGCCGCCTCGGCACTGCCGCCGCCCGAGGCGATCAGCCCTCCGCCCTGCGGTGATGACTGGCCCGGCGTCCAGATGCCGCTGGCGGCGTGGGCGCGCGCCGAGTTGGCCGGCACCAGGTCGCCGGTCTCGTCCTCGGAGGCCGCCACGGTGTTGTACTTCCAGCGGCAGGCATTGGTGCAGGTGCCCTGGTTGGGGTCGCGATGGTTGAAGTAGCCCGAGAGCAGGCAGCGCCCGGAATAGGCGATGCACAGCGCGCCGTGGACGAAGGTCTCGATCTCGAGATCCGGGCACTCGGCGCGGATCTGGGCGATCTCCTCCAGCGACAGCTCCCGCGAGAGGATGATGCGGCTGATGCCCTGCTGCTGCCAGAAGCGCGCGGCCGCGTAGTTGACCACGTTGGACTGCACGGAGAGGTGGATGACCTGCTCGGGCCAGCGCTCGCGGATCATCATGATCAGCCCGGGATCGGACATGATCAGCGCGTCGGGCCCGGCCTCGATCACCGGCTCCATGTCGCGCAGGTAGGTCCTGAGCTTGCTGTTGTGGGGCGCGATGTTGGACGCCACGTAGAACTGCTTGCCCCGCTCGTGGGCGTAGGCGATGCCCTTGTGCAGGTTGTCGATCTTGAAGTCGTTGTTGCGCACGCGCAGCGAGTAGCGCGGCTGGCCGGCATAGACCGCATCCGCCCCGTAGGCGAAGGCGTAGCGCATGTTCTTGAAGGTGCCGGCGGGCGACAGCAGTTCAGGGGCTTTCATGGAATTCACCGTTGTCAGGACGATGGCACCGCCGTCGGCCGAAGCCGCGGGTGCAGGGATGGAAGGCGCGAAAGTCTAGCAATTGGCACCGATTCTGGCCAGATAAGACGGCCTTGCGTACACTGTCGCGCGCCGGACCGGACCCCGGCGCCCTCTCCCGACGCGTTGCTCGTTACGCGCCGGGGGCGACAAATTCTCCGACCAGAGTTTCCGACATGACCCACACCCCCGATCCCGCCACCGTGGTGATCTACTCCGGCGGCATGGACTCCTTTACCGTGCTGCACCGCGCCCTGCGCGAGGGCCTCGATGTCCACGCCCTCTCCTTCGACTACGGCCAGCGTCATCGCCGTGAACTCGAGGTGGCCGCGCGCGTCTGCCGCGAGCTGGGCGTGCCCCACCAGATAGTCGACATCACCGCCATCCACGGCCTGATCGACTCATCGGCACTCACCGACGAAAGCCGCGCAATGCCCGAGGGCGACTACGCCGAGGACAACCTGACCGCTACCGTGGTGCCCAACCGCAACATGGTGCTGCTCTCATTAGCCATCGCCAAGGCGGTCAACATTGGCGCCGGCCGGATCGACTACGGCGCCCACGGCGGCGATCACGTGCTCTACCCGGACTGCCGACCCGCCTTCGTCGAGGCGATGAACGACGTGGCCGGCATCGCCAACTTCGAGGCGGTGACGATCCACGCGCCCTACCTGCGTTCGAGCAAGGCCGCGATTCTCGCCGAGGGCCTGGCCATGGGCCTCGACTACGCCGACACCTGGACCTGCTACCGCGGCGAAGCACTCGCCTGCGGGCGCTGCGGCAGCTGTCGGGAGCGCCTCGCAGCCTTCGCCGCTAACGGCGCCGTCGATCCCCTGGGCTATTCAGAGCGGCCCGATGACGCCGCCGCCGATTTACAGCGGCCCGATGACGCCGCGCATTTCCAGCGGCCCGATGACGCCGCCATTACTCAGCGGCCCGACCCCGCCGCCACCGCTCAGCGGCACGACGCCGCCGCCCATGCAAAGCGTTCTGACGACGCAGGAGACTCCTGATGTACAGCGTCAAGGAAGCCTTCTACTCGCTGCAGGGCGAGGGGGGCCAGGCGGGGCGCGCCAGCGTCTTCTGTCGCTTCAGCGGCTGCAACCTCTGGTCGGGACGCGAGGCGGATCGCGCCACCGCGGCCTGCCGCTTCTGCGATACCGACTTCATCGGCACCGACGGCCAGCACGGCGGTCGCTTCGCGGATGCCGCCGCCCTGGCCGCCCACCTGAGCGCGCTGTGGCCGGATCAGGACGGTGTCGCCACGCCCTACGTGGTGTTCACCGGCGGCGAGCCGCTGCTGCAGCTGGACGAGGTCCTGGTGGCCGCCATGCACGAGCGCGGCTTCGAGGTCGCGGTGGAGACCAACGGCACCCTGCCACCCCCCGCCGGCATCGACTGGCTCTGCGTGAGTCCCAAGGGCGACAACCCGCTGGTGGTCACCGGCGGCGACGAGCTCAAGCTGGTCCACCCCCAGGCCGGGGTCACGCCCGAGCGCTTCGCGCGGCTGGATTTCGCCCACTTCTTCCTGCAACCCATGGACACCACCCCCGCCGGCCTTGAGGGCGACGGCGCTTCCAATACCATGGCCGAGACGGTGGCCTACTGCCTGGCCCATCCCCAGTGGCGGCTGTCGCTGCAGACCCACAAGATCGCGGGAGTCGACTGATGACCCTCTTCGTCAACCGCCTCACCCAGCTCGATGCCTCGCTGTGGTGCCCGAGGCGCGGCCTGGTCGGCGCCAGCTGGCAGGTCGATGTCGAACTCGACGGCGAGCTCGGCGAGGACGGCATGCTCTTCGACTTCGGCGAGGTGAAGCCCTGGATCAAGGGCGCCATCGACGGCGGCGTCGACCACACCCTGCTGGTGCCGACCGAGGCGCCGGGCGTGACCCTGCACGACTGCCGGGAGGGGCTCTGCCTGCGCAGCGACACCCCCTACCCGCTGGAGATGCGCGCCCCGCGCCAGGCGATGAGCCTGCTGCCCTGGCCCGAGATCACCGCCGAGCGCCTCGCCGACCATCTGGCCGGCGAGCTGATGCGCCGGCCGCCGCCGCGGGTCGACGCCGTGCGCCTGACCCTGCGCGAGGAGGCGATCGAGGGCGCCGCCTACGGCTACAGCCACGGCCTCAAGCGCCACGCCGGCAACTGCCAGCGCATCGCCCACGGCCACCGCTCGCGGCTGCACGTCTGGCAGGCCGGCCAGCGCCAGCCGGCGTTGGAGGCGCGCTGGGCCGACTGGCTCGGTGAGCGCTACCTGGTCGACGCGGCCGACATCGTCGAGGACGACGAGTCGGGCCTCGATGACCGCCTGACCACCCGCTACCGCGCCGAGCAGGGGCAGTTCTTCCTGCGCCTGCCTCGCCGCCGCTGCGCCGTGCTGCCGACCCCTACCACCGTGGAGCAGATCGCCGCCTGGCTGGCCGAGGCCATCGCCCGGGAGAGCGGTCGCGCCACTCGGGTCCAGGCCTTCGAGGGGATCGACAAGGGCGCCATCGCCGAGGCGCGACCGTGAGGTTCGCCACGTCGAGCGCCTCCTCCGGCGAGTGCCGTCCGGGCTGCGGCGCCTGCTGCATCGCGCCGTCGATCAGCTCGCCGATTCCCGGCATGCCCGATGGCAAGCCGGCGGGCGTGCGCTGCGCTCAGCTCGACGACGCCAACCTCTGCCGGCTGTTCGGCGACCCTCGCCGCCCGACGGTGTGCGAGCGCTTCGACCATGACGCCGAGCTGTGTGGCGACGATCGCGACGAGGCGCTCGAGCGCATCGCGGCCCTGGAACTCGCCACCTGACTCGACTCGCCCCCGGCCCCCACCGGGGCAGATAGCACGAACGACAACGGCGCCCTGGGGGCGCCGTTGTCGTCTGCGGGCATCGCGTCAGCGGTCAATTCCTCATGAGGAGAGATCCTCGACGTGGGGCAGTCGACGGTCGAGCAGGCTTCGCCAGCGCATCAGCACCGGGGCATCGCCGTGGCTCACCACGCCCAGCAGACGGCGAAACTCGACCTGAGCCGCCTCGTCGCGCGGGTCGATCAGCGTCAGCCAGAGCTCCAGCACCGAGAGCTGCTGGTGCAGGTTGCCATCCTCCCGAGCGTGAGCCAGGGCCTGTTCAGCCAGGCTCCTGACCTCATCACGGGAGTACCCCAGGCGGTGGCGGATCCGCGCCAGGTTGAGCGCCAGTTCCGAGACGAACAGCGTGGTGCGCTCGCGGGCGATCATCAGGCACTGATCGAGGTAGGCCTCGGCGCGGGAGAGCTCGCCAAGGGCCACGCAGGCATCCACGTACCAGAGGGCCGGACGCTGGTAAGGGTCGCGCCCGGTCACCTCGGCCAACTCCTCCAGGGCCGCCTCGATCTTGGCCAGGCCATCGCGGTCGCCCGCCAGCGCCCGCTGCCAGCCCAGCACGCAGCGCGAGGCCACCTGCCAGAGGTGCAGATCCGGCGTGCCGGTCAGCTCGAAGGCGCGCTCGGCGCGCACGGTGGCCAGGTGCACGTGGCCCAGCTGGCGGTAGAGGGCCGCGGCGTACATCAGCGCCATGGCCAGGCTGCCCGGGTGATTGATGCGCTCGGCCAGGCGAATGGCCGACTCCACCTGCCGCTCGGCCCGCTGGTAGTCACCGCGCAGGCAGAGCGTCCAGCCCTGGAAGCAGGCCGCGGCCACCTGGGGGTGATCGGAGAACGGCAGCCACTCGATCATCATCGGGGCGTTGAGCGGATCGATCTCCTCGAGGTGGTCATAGGCCTGGGAGATGCGCCCCGCCCAGTACTCGCAGCTGGCACGGGCAAAGTCGGCCAGGCGCCGATAGCGGGGATCCTCCAGGCGATCGGCCAGGCCGGCCAGCCGCGAGGCCAGCGAGAAGGCGTCGGCATGGGCATGGCGCTGGCTGCAGCCCACCCACAGCCCCCACTTGACCAGGAAGGCCTGCTCCAGGTCGCCGCCCTCCTCCGGGCTCTCCGCCTGCTGGGCCAGCAGTTCCCGGGCGCGCACGAAGCTCTCGTGGGCGGTGGGCGAGCCGTGGCCCTCCAGGGCGAAGGCCGCCTGGCCCCGCACGGTGAGCAGGCTGATCTCACGCTCGGCCTGATCCTCGACGTGGCGCAGGCTGGCGAGGCCGAAATCGGCCATCTTCAGCGCCGTGCGGTTGGCGCTGACCTTGAGGGCCTCCCGGGCGGCCAGCTCGAAGTAGCGGGCGCCGCGCGCATAGTGGCCGCTGCGCCGCAGATGGGTGGCGAAGTCGCCGGGATGGCGACTGATCCACATCGGGAAGTGTTCCTCGATCAGGCTGACCACCTGGCGATGAATGCTGACCCGCACGTCGCGCGGGCAGGCCAGGTAGGCGGCCTCCTGGAGCAGCTGATGGGTGAACTGGTACTCGCGCTCGGCCGACTCGCCCTCGGTAGGCTCGATGATCTCGAGCCGGCGCATGTGCTCCAGCGCCGTGGAGAGTCGACTCATCTCCCAGCCGCTGCACTCGGCGAGAAAATCGAGACGGAAGCGTCGGCCCAGTACCGCCGCCACGTGGGCCACCTCGCGGTCGCCGTCGAGCTGGTCGATGCGGCTGGCCAGAAGCCCCAGCAGGCCGTGGGGCAGCTCGTCGAGCTGCACGCTGCGCCCCTCACGGCGATCCATGTCGACCCGCCGGCAGATCTCCTGCAGGTAGAGCGGCACACCGTCACAGCGCTCGATGATCTGGCCGCGCAGCCGCGGGCTGAGGTGGATCCGGTAGCGACGCGCCAGCTGGGAGAGCAGCCGGGAGGACTGGGTGGGATCGAGCCGCCCCAGCGAGATCTGCTGGTCCCAGTGCAGGCGCGCCGGCAGGGCCTCGCGGCCGTGGTGGCTGGCCACCAGCAGGAAAGGACAGTTGATCGGCAGCCGCGCCTGCAGGCCGGCCAGCACCTTGAAGGAGGGCTCGTCGAGCCACTGCAGGTCGTCGATCATCAGCACCAGGGTGCGCTGGCGGGTCAGCTCGCCGATCAGGCGATGCAGCAGCCCCACCACCAGCTCCACGGCCTCGCCGCTCTGGGCCAGTGCGGCCATCTCGCGGGGCTCGCGCACGCCGAGCGCCTCCTCGAGCAGCAGCCGCGGATCCGTATCCGGTGCCAGCGCTTCGTCGTCGGCCAGCAGGCGCGATATCGCGGCCTCCTCGATGCGCCCGCCAAGGTGCCAGCGCAGCAGCTGGCGCGCCACGCCGTAGGGCTCCTGGACGGAGAGCCGGGTGGTCGGCTGCCAGCAGATCGCCGCCTCGCGGCTCTGCTCGAGCTGGCGAAATCCGACCAGCAGCGCCGACTTGCCGAGTCCCGAGGGGCCGCGCACCAGCACGCTCTGGCGCAGGCCGATGCCGGCGCGGGCCAGGGCGTCGCGCAGCGTGCGCAGCGAGGTCTCGCGGCCCACCAGGCTTGGGGGCAGCGCCTCGCGCCCGCCTTCGTTCGCGCCGAGAACGAGCGCCCGCAGGCGCACGCGACCGTCGCTGGCCACCAGGCGCGTAGAGAGGCGCGGCTGCAGATCCAGGGCCGGCGGCATGTGCTGGCTGGCATCCTGGGAGATCACCAGCTCGCTGCCCCCGGCGGCGCTCATCAGATCCAGGGAGCCCTGGGTCACCTGCCCCAGCGGGTCGACCAGGTGGCGCTCGGGCAGATACACCACGCGCCCGCTGTCGAGCCCCGCGGCCAGCTCGATGCTGGGTGGCTCGCCCTCGCCGCTCCAGTGACGCAGCGACTCCTCAGGCAGCACGCGGCGGCAGTGCTCATAGAGCGCGACCAGCTCGGCCAGCTGATGGGCCGGGCCGTGGGTACCGAAGCAGGCCAGCCCCAGGCCGCCGGTCGCCCCGGGCAGCCAGAAGCCGCCCAGGTGGTGACACTGCTGCTCGAGCCAGCGCATCAGCTCGACCTGCAGCGCCAGGCAGGCGCGGGCATCGGCGCGATCCGAGAGATCGGCCTTGAGCCGCAGTCGGATGGCCATGACCGAGAGCTGCCGCTGCTCGATCTCATCCTCGCGCAGCGGCGCACTATCCGTGGCCAGGGTTCGCGAGAAGGCCCCGCTGGGCCCCAGCGGCGAGCCCTCGGCCGGCGCATCGGACCAATAGCGGGCGAGCTGCAGGAAGGCGGGCTCGGGCTGCTGACCGGAGAGCGCCAGCAGCTGCAGGTAGGCGTTGTACTGCTCATGGGCGGCGGCCAGCTGCCCCTGCTCGGCAAGCTGGCGCACCAGCCGCTCGTGAAAGGGGCCGTAGCCCGAGAAGCGGCTGACCAGCGCCTCCAACACCTCGGCGGGCACCGGTTCCTGGTGCTCGAGCACGCCTTCGGCGAAGCGGATCACCCGCTGGCGCCACTCGTTGCGCACCTGCACCAGCCAGCGCTGATATTCGGCGCAGCTTCCGAGCTGCAGCTCCTCGACGAGATCGCCCCGGTAGCAGGCCAGCGCCGCCTCGAGGGTGGCCACGTCGCCGGGGCCATCGAGCAGCGTCTGCAGGCGATGCATGTCGAAGCGCCAGGGTTCCGGCAGCCGGAAGGCGATGGTCTGGCGGGTCACCGCCAGCACCCGTTCGGCCTCGTCACCCAGCGACTGGCGCAGGCAGTGCAGGGCGTGACGCAGGTTGGTGCGCCCCGACGACAGACCCTGATCGGGCCACAGCAGCTCGGCCAGGGTGGCGCGGTTGACGGGCTGGTCATGCAGCAGAAGGTAGACCAGCAGGGCCTTTACCTTATCGTAACTGAACTGGGTCAGGACGTCGTCGCCCAGGTTCAGTGAAAAGTGGCCGAAGAGTGCCAGGTGATCCCGGTCGTTCTCGTATATGTCGTCGGCTGCATCCCGCATGGTGAGCATTCCTGCGTGGCGGAAGTGATGGCGTCAGGCCGGCACACCGCTGTGAAAACGAAAGACCGTGTCCGGCATGGTGACCAGCTCGGCCTCGCGATCGGAAAAGAAGGCGATGCGTTCGTCGATGGGCGCCGTGGCCAGGCGGCGCGCCAGCATCAGATAGTCCTCGAAATGGCGACCTTCCGACTTAACCAGACTGCGATAGAACTTGGCAAGTTCATCATCCAGATGCGGAATCAGCCGGGCGAAGCGCTCGCAGCTGCGCGCCTCGATCAGCGCCCCGATGATCAGGATATCGATCAGCCGCTCGGGCTCCTCCCCGCGAACGTGTCGGCGCAGCCCCTCGGCATAGCGCGATGCGCTGATATGGCGATAAACGACTCCCCGCGCCTCCATCAGCTTGACGACCTGCTCGAAGTGCAGCAGCTCCTCCCGGGCGAGCTGGCTCATCTTGGAGAGCAGCAGCGGCTGGTCCACATAGCGATAGAGCAGGCTCATGGCCGTGGAGGCGGCCTTCTTCTCGCACTGGGCATGATCGATCAGCAGCAGTTCGGGGTTGTCGAGCGCCCAGTCCACCCAGGCATCCGGAGTGGCACAGGGCAGGAAGGACAGCAGCTCGGCGGGCATCAGGTCCTGGCAAGCGGTCGATTCGAGGGTGTCGGTCGAGGGCATCATGGTGTCGGCAGGTCGGTGGAATCGAAGGAGGTCGCCAGGCGCCGGTCCGCGGTGGCGAGCAGGTCACGGGCGATCGCGGCGTGCAGCGAGGCGGCATCCTGGTGATCGAGGCCGGCCAGGCCGTAGCGCGCGAGCTCTTGGATGCGCCCGCGGCCCACCCGCAGCAGCTCCACGGCCCGGGAGAGCGCCGGCTGATCCTCGCGGAAGCGAATGCGATAGCGTTGCAGCTGGGTCTCGAGGAGTGCCGCGTCCTCGACGACCAGGTGGCGCGCGGCAACCTCGGCACGCAGCCGGTCGATGTCGACCAGGCGGGCGCGGCGCTCGCCGCCGCTGTAGGCCGGCCAGTCGCGGATCTCGCTGTCGGTGCGCTGACAGCCGCGACACACCCGGTCTCCCAGGGTGGTCGAGCAGACGCCGACGCAGGGCGAGACGATGCGCTCTCCCATATGACCTCCCGTTGACGTTCAGGTGTATTGGCAAACGTTCATGGTACCGCGCAGGGCGGCGCTCTGGCATCCCGAAGTTGTGCCCGGCGGCCACCGCCGACCAAAGTTCAAGGCCCCAACCACGGGCTCGCCTTAACATTGTCGACAGTTTCATCTATCATCGCGGCACCGCTGACACCCTGGCCAAACCGGGCGGGTCCGCCGGCTCCGCGCCCCTGTCGGCGCGGTCCGCACGACGCGTCTCGCCGGCCCTGGCCGCCACTACCGATGAGGGTCCCCACGTGCTTGAAGCCTATCGCCAACATGTTGAGGAGCGCGCCGCCGAGGGCGTGCCGCCGAAGCCGCTGAACGCCGAGCAGGTCGCCGCTCTGGTCGAGCTGCTGAAGAACCCGCCGGCCGGCGAGGAGGAGTTCGTCCTCGATCTGCTCACCAATCGCGTTCCACCCGGTGTCGACGAGGCGGCCTATGTCAAGGCCGGCTTCCTCACCGCCATCGCCAAGGGTGAGGCCGAGTCGCCGCTGATCGACCGCATCCACGCAGTGAAGCTGCTGGGCACCATGCAGGGCGGCTACAACATCGTCTCGCTGGTCGAGCTGCTGGACGATGCCGACCTGGCCCGCGAAGTCGGCGAGCAGCTCAAGCACACCCTGCTGATGTTCGATGCCTTCCACGACGTGGAAGAGCGCGCCCGCGCCGGCAACGCCGTGGCCAAGGACGTCATCCAGTCCTGGGCCGAGGCCGAGTGGTTCCTCTCCAAGCCCGCGCTGGACGAGAAGATCACCCTCAGCGTCTTCAAGGTGCCGGGCGAGACCAACACCGACGACCTCTCCCCCGCCCCGGATGCCTGGTCGCGTCCCGATATCCCGGTGCACGCCAACGCCATGCTCAAGAATGAGCGTGACGGCATCGAGCCCGAGGAGCAGGGCGTCAAGGGCCCGCTGGCACAGATCGAGGCGGTGAAGGCCAAGGGCTACCCGGTCGCCTACGTGGGCGACGTGGTCGGCACCGGCTCCTCGCGCAAGTCCGCGACCAACTCCGTGCTGTGGTTCTTCGGTGACGACATCCCCAACGTCCCGAACAAGCGTGCCGGCGGCTTCTGCTTCGGCGGCAAGATCGCCCCGATCTTCTTCAACACCATGGAAGATTCCGGTGCCCTGCCCGTCGAGATGGACGTCGAGAAGCTCGAGATGGGCGACGTCATCGACGTCTACCCGTACGAGGGCAAGGTGTGCAAGCACGGCACCGACGAGGTGCTGACCACCTTCGAGCTCAAGACTCAGCTGATCCTCGACGAGGTGCGTGCCGGCGGGCGCATCCCGCTGATCATCGGTCGCGGCCTGACCACCAAGGCGCGCGAGTCTCTGGGCCTCGCCCCCTCCGACGTCTTCCGCCTGCCCGAGCAGCCGGCCGACACCGGCAAGGGCTTCACCCTGGCCCAGAAGATGGTCGGCAAGGCCTGCGGCATGGACGGCGTGCGTCCCGGCATGTACTGCGAGCCGAAGATGAGCACCGTGGGCTCCCAGGACACCACCGGGCCGATGACCCGCGACGAGCTCAAGGACCTGGCCTGCCTGGGCTTCCAGGCCGACCTGGTGATGCAGTCCTTCTGCCACACCGCGGCCTACCCCAAGCCGGTCGATGTGGATACCCACCACACCCTGCCCGACTTCATCATGAACCGCGGCGGCGTCTCGCTGCGCCCGGGCGACGGCATCATCCACAGCTGGCTCAACCGCATGCTGCTGCCCGACACCGTCGGCACCGGCGGCGACTCCCACACCCGCTTCCCGCTGGGCATCTCCTTCCCGGCAGGCTCCGGCCTGGTCGCCTTCGCCGCCGCCACCGGCGTGATGCCGCTGGACATGCCGGAGTCGGTCCTGGTGCGCTTCAAGGGCGAGCGTCAGCCCGGCGTCACCCTGCGTGATCTGGTCCACGCCATCCCCTACTACGCCATCCAGCAGGGGCTGCTGACCGTCGAGAAGTCCGGCAAGAAGAACGCCTTCTCCGGTCGCGTGCTGGAGATCGAGGGCCTCGAGGACCTCACCGTCGAGCAGGCCTTCGAGCTTTCCGACGCCTCCGCCGAGCGCTCCGCCGCGGGCTGCACCATCACCCTGGGTGATGACTCCGTCGCCGAGTACCTGAAGTCCAACATCACCCTGCTCAAGTGGATGATCGCCAACGGCTACGGCGACCGCCGTACCATCGAGCGTCGCATCCAGGGCATGGAAGAGTGGCTGGCCAACCCGAGCATGATGCGCGCCGACAAGGACGCCGAGTACGCCGAGGTCATCGAGATCGACCTCGAGCAGCTCAAGGAGCCGGTCCTGTGCGCCCCGAACGATCCGGACGACGCGCGTCTGCTCTCCGAGGTCGCCGGCGAGAAGATCGATGAGGTCTTCATCGGCTCGTGCATGACCAACATCGGCCACTTCCGCGCCGCGGGCAAGCTGCTCGAGAAGCAGCCGGCCGGCAGCCTGAAGACCAAGCTGTGGCTGGCGCCGCCGACCAAGATGGATCAGCACCAGCTGACCGAGGAAGGCTACTACGGCATCTACGGTCGCGCCGGTGCGCGCATGGAGATGCCGGGCTGCTCGCTGTGCATGGGTAACCAGGCGCGCGTGGCCGCCAAGAGCACCGTGGTCTCGACCTCGACCCGCAACTTCCCCAACCGCCTGGGCGATGGCGCCAACGTCTATCTGGCGTCCGCCGAGCTCGCGGCCGTGGCCGCGGTGGAGGGTCGCCTGCCGAGCGTCGACGAGTATCGCCGCTACATGAGCGAGTTCGACGCCATGGCCGGCGAGATCTATCGCTACATGAACTTCCACGAGATCGAGGAGTATCAGAACGCCGCGTCCAACGTGATTCCGGTCGCCCAGGAAGCCTGATACCCGACGTCGTGAGAACGTCAGCTCGACTCCGATGCTCGCAACATCGAAGGCCGCCGCTCGCGGTGGCCGGAGCCGATGACAGAAGCGCCCCTCCGGGGGCGCTTTTTTTGGCTCTTTTTACCCTCTTCCCTGCCCCATCGAGCGGCGTCTGCCACCAAAGGGGGCCTGTCGCTGTGCTCCGAGCGTGGCATCATCGACGAGTCTCGATATCAAGACCGACATCAGGAGCCATCCCCGTGAGCCAGATCGTTACCCCGGATATTTGCGACGCCTACCCCGAGGTCCAGGTGCTCGACCCGATCTTCGTCAATGCCGGCGGCCTGGAGGCCTTCTACGGCCCGATTCGCACCGTCAAGTGCTTCGAGGACAACTCCAGAGTCAAGGAAGCCGTGGCCGAGCCCGGTGACGGCGCCGTGCTGGTGGTCGACGCCGGCGGCTCGACCCGCTGCGCCATGCTTGGCGACATGCTGGCCGAGCAGGCCGCCGGCAACGGCTGGGCCGGCGTGGTGATGTACGGCTGCGTGCGCGACGTCGACGTCCTGGCCGAGACCGAGCTCGGCATCCAGGCGCTGGGCGCCCATCCGCGCAAGAGTGAAAAGCGCGGCGAAGGGCAGCGGGACCTGCCCGTGACCTTCGCCGGCGTGACCATCGAGCCCGGTCAGTGGCTCTATGCCGACAACAACGGCATCCTGATTGCCGACGAGCGGCTGGACCTGGAACGCTGAGCCCTACTATTCATCACGATGGCCCCGCGAGCGTTCGCGGGGCTCGTCGGCCAGGCGGCGGGGCCGCCTGCGAATCGGTACGGTACGCTCCCCTTCCCTTGCCCGAGCGTGAGACGCGATGTCACCCTGATGGCTCCGAAGTCACCCTTGCGCGTCCATGCTGGCCCTGTCACGACTGAGCGGCGACGTGCTGCGCACCCTGCGCGAGCACCTGCGACCGCTGATCGCCTATCACCTCTTTTTCACCCTGCTGGCCTCGAGCCTGCTGCTGCCGGCCGTGGGCTGGACGCTATCGAGCCTGCTCGGGGAGTTCGGCCGGCCGGTGATCACCAACGGCGAGCTGCTCGCCCTGCTGATGAGCCCGGCCGGGCTCGTGTGGCTGCTGGCCGCGGTGGGCCTGACCTTCCTGGTACTCTACCTGCAGCAGTCCGGCATGATCCTCGTCGCGGTGCGTCCTCACGGCCAGCACGTGCGCCTGGCCTTCGAGGCGCTCTGGGCCACGCTGCGCCGCCTGCCGGCGATCAGCGGCCTGATCGCAATGCAGGTCGGTACCCAGCTGCTGCTGCTCGCCCCCCTGGCCTTCGCCCTGGGCGGGCTGCACGAGCTGTTCCTCGGGGATCTGGATCCCTACTTCGTGCAGCGCGTGCGTCCCCCGGCCTTCTGGGCCTTCCTCGCCAGCGCCCTGGTGCCGGTGCTGGCCTGGGCCCTGCTGGCGGGCGGCCTCTACGTGCGCTGGCACCTGGCACTGACGGTGCTGACCCTGGAAGGGGTGCCTCCCCGGGCGGCTCTCGCGCGCAGCATGCGGCTGACCCGGGGCCAGGGTCGCCATATCGCCGCGGCAGTGCTGCTGTTGCTGCTCGGCATCGTCGGCCTGCCCTTGGTCGCCACCGCCCTGTTCGACCGGGTCGTCACGCCGCTGCTGTGGTGGCTGCCCGAGCGCAACGCGGTGCTGATCCCGGCCATGCTCGCCTACCTCACCGCCTACCTGCTCATCACCCTGGCCATCGCCTTCGGCGGCATCGCCGCCAATGCCCTGCAGGCCACCTGCCTCTATCTGCGGCTGGCGCACCGCGAGCCACGCCCCGAGCCTCCCCCGCCCGGCAGCCATCCGCGTCGCCTGGCCTGGGCCGTGGAGCTCGCCGTGGTGCTGTTCGCCATCGGCCAGGCCTGGCTGATCGTCAACCGCTTCGAGATCCGCGACGAGGTCGAGATCATCGCCCACCGTGGCAGCTCGCTGAAGGCACCGGAGAACACCCTGGCGGCGCTGGATCAGGCCATGCAGGACGGCGCCGACGGCATCGAGATCGACGTGCGGCTCACCGCCGACGATCGCGTCGTGCTCTACCACGATGCGAGTCTCCAGCGACTGACCGGCGATGATCGGCAACTCGGCACGCTGCCACGGGCATCCCTTGAGGCCTACGATGTCGGCCGCTGGTTCGACCCCGCCTTCGCTGGCGAGCGGATCCCGGGACTGGACGAGGCGCTCGCGACGGTGCGCGGGCGCGCCTGGCTGCTGATCGAACTCAAGCCGGACCCGGGGCGTGAGCTCGACCTGCTCGAGGCGGTGCTCGACGAGCTGAAGCGGGAACGGACCCATCGCCTGGACTGCCGGGCCCGCGCCGAGGACCGCGTGAGCGCTCTGGCCTGTGGCGACGCCGACATCATGGGGCAGATGCGCGTGGCCACCCGCTCGCCCTGGCTGCTGCGCGAGGCGTCACGGCGCGAGCCTCGCCTGGGCACCACGCTGCTGGCCCAGCTGGTGCTGTCGGGCAGCCTGGAGCGTCGCGGCTTCGATGCCCTGGCGCTGCGCCACAACCGCATCGACGAGGAGGAGATCCGCCTGGCCGGACACTACGGTTACGCGCTTCACGCCTGGACCCTCAACGAGCGCAACGCCATGTCACGACTGATCGACCTGGGGGTGGACGGCATCATCACCGACCGCCCGGCCCTGCTCGCCGAACTGATCGCCGAGCGTCGGCGCCTGGGCGATGGCGCCCTTCTGCTGGTCAAGCTGCGCAACTGGCTGAGGGGCTAGCGGGCCCGTGGCGCGATCGAAGTGGGTTTCACTCTCCCCGCACGACACCCTCGCGGCGTGGATCGGTGTCGCCGACGAAGCCTTGCCCGGTGCGCCGGAGCGCGTGCAGGCCGCCGGTCGGCTCGCGCTCCTCCACCTCGTGACCCAACTCGCGCAGGGCCTCAAGGGTAGCGGTCGGAAAGCGGCCCGCCTCCAGCGAGACCGGCCCACCCAGGGTGCTGGCATGGGGCAGGGCCAGCGCGCCTTCGACGTCCAGCCCCCAGTCGAGCATCGCCACCAGCGCGAGAGCGGTATCGGTAATGATGGCCGCGCCCCCTCTCGCTCCCAGGCTCGCCATCAGGGCACTGCCCTCGCCCTCGACGACCAACGTCGGGCTCAGGCTGGAACGCGGGCGCTTGCCCGGCTCCACCCGATTGGCGATGGGCGTGCCCTGATCGTCCGTGGGCGTGAAGGAAAAGTCGGTCAGGGCATTGTTGAGCAAAAAGCCTCCCGGCATGCCGGTGCCCCCGCCGGAGAGGATGCGCGCGCCGAAGGCCTGCCCTAGGGAGCTGGTCATGGCCAGCGCGTTGCCATGCGCATCGATGATGCTGATGTGGCTGGTGCCCGCCTCCGGCTGCGTCGGCTGCGCGGCCCAGGCGGTCGCCACGACACCCGGGGTGCCCGGACTCGCGCCGCCGCTGCCCAGGCTCTGCGTCGCCTCGATCAGGGCGGCGCGCTCCTCCAGATAGTCGGGCGCGATCATCAGCGACCAGTCTCCGCCGGGCGCTTCGACGAAGGCCGGATCGGCGATATAGCGCCCCCGGTCGGCGAAGGCCAGACGCGAGGCCTCGAGAAAACGATGCAGCCAGTCGACGCCGGGAAGGTCGTCCTCCAGACCCGCCTTCGAGGGCGGCAGCTGCGCCAGGATGCCGAGGATCTGCATCACGGTCAGGTGCCCCGACGAGGGCGGCGGAAAGCCGCAGAGGCGATGGTCCTGCCAGTCACTGCAGAGCGGCTCGCGCTCCTTTGCCGTGTAGGTGGCGAGATCCTCGAGGCTCAGGCTGCCGGGGATGGCGGGATGATTCTGCACCCGCCCCACGATGTCCCGGGCGACCTCCCCGGTGTGTAACGCCGAACTGTCCTGCTCGGCGACGCGCTGGAGGATCACGGCCAGCGCCGGGTTCTTGAGCCGGTGTCCCTCCGCCAGGGGCTCCCCCTGTTCGGTGAAGAAGAAGCCCGAGGCCTGGGCGTCGTCACGCAGGGCCTCGGTGTCGTCCAGGCTCGCGTGCAGCCTGGCACCGACCGGAAACCCATCGTCGGCCAGGGTGATGGCCGGCTCGAAGAGCACGGCCCAGGGCAGTCGCCCGTGCTCGCCGTGGGCCGTCTCCAGCATGCGCAGGGTGCCGGGCACGCCGACCGAACGGCCGCTGGCCACGGCCTTCATGAACGCCAGAGGCTCGCCGTCCTGACCCAGGAAGAGCCCTTCCTTGGCCGAGGAAGGCGCGGTCTCGCGCCCGTCGTAGGCCCGGGCCTCCTCGCCGTCGTGATGCATCAGGAAAGAACCGCCGCCGATACCGCTGGACTGGGGTTCGACCAGCGTGAGCACCATCTGCACGGCGATGGCGGCATCGATCGCCGAGCCTCCCGCCGCCAGGATCTGATAGCCGGCGTCGGCAGCCAAGGGATGCGCCGCGGACACGGCGAAGCGCTGGAAGGGACCGCCGGGCGCCTTCTCGCTCTCGGCGCCCGGCGGCGGCGTGGCGTCGGGACGCTGGTACTGGAAGTCCACCTCTCCCAGGGCCGCCGGCGCCAGCAGCAGCGGGGATAGGATCAGCAGCAGCGTCGCTGCGCGACGACGGGCGTCGGGGAGGGTCATGGCCATGGCTCCTTGTCTCGAC
The DNA here is from genome assembly GCF_032333995.1 of Halomonas saccharevitans. Classification (NCBI taxonomy): domain Bacteria; kingdom Pseudomonadati; phylum Pseudomonadota; class Gammaproteobacteria; order Oceanospirillales; family Halomonadaceae; genus Halomonas; species Halomonas saccharevitans. The sequence continues at coordinate 159,454 of NZ_JAVXUR010000001.1, read as the reverse complement.
TCGAGGCCATGTCAGCATAGGTGAGAGCGACTCGGGCGTCGCGACGCCTAGCGGCGACAGCGCCAGGCGGCCAGCAGGCTTACGGTGGCCAGGGTCAGCAGTCCGGCGGCGATCCAGCCCAGCACCTCGACGAGGCGGTGAAACTCCCCGGGGGCCTCGCCAGGGCGAAAGGCCATGCCGTATTCGGCCAGGCGGCTCCCGCCATAGAGCAGCAGGGTCAGCAGGCCCAGCGGCAGTGACGAGCGCCGACGGGCCAGCCAGCTGGTCAGGCGCCAGGGCTCCGAGGGCGCCTTGGGGCTTCCCCCCTGAGGCGAGGCCTTGGTCTTGGCCTTGTTGGTGGCCTTGTTGGTGGCCTTGGGGGGCGCCTTGGCAGAGGTCTTGGGCGCGGCCCTCGGCCGATTCGGTGCCCGACGCCTCTTCTGCCGTGACGACGAGCCGCCTCCTCCGCGCAGCCGGCGACCCAGCCAGCGCCCCATGCCGATCAGCCCCCAGCCCAGGGTAAAGCAGACGGAGAGCGCCAGGCCTCCCATCACCAGCAAGTATGTCATCCCGATCGGTTCCCGCGTCGCCTGTTCAGGGGGCGCCATCTTGCCAAATTCTCGCCGCCCTGTGGGGCGGCATCGTTCAGGACAATGCCTGGGCCACTGCGACGTCGCTCAGGGCACCGCGATCAGGGCACCACAATCAGGGGAATCGGCAGCCGCGCCAGCAGGTCGGGGCCCTGCTCGGCCAGCCGCGCGACGAACGACCTGCGTGTTTAACGCTAATCTGCGATGCACCTATCATGACGGCGGACAAGGGACGCTGACGAACGGGCAAACGGGTTGCCACAAGCCGGGCGGCCGTCGCGAAAAAAGCCGGGGCCTTTTGGGCACCCGGCTTGAATGAGACGTTCGATGCGGCTCAGGAGGTTTGCGCGGCACTCTTCCCCGCGCCGACACGAGACAGCAGAACGTAGCCCAGAAACGCCACCAGTATGGAATCCACGGACGGGATACCGCTTAGCGTGAACCAGCCGTTCACGGTGCAGAACCCCACGAAAGAGGCCACCCCCCAGGCCACAAAGGTCCTCGGCTTGATGGCCGCGTCGCTGTCCAGCCGCGCCTCGTCAAAGCCTTTGCGCCGGTTGACGAGGTAGTCAGCAATGTAGATGCCACACACCGGTGGCGTCGCGATACCCAGAAACAGCAGGAAGGGGATAAACCAGCCCATGATGTCCATGCTGCCCACAACGGCAGCCAGCACTCCCAGTGCCACAGTGATCTTCCATTTTGCAAAAGCACTGAACAGCGTGGACACCACCAGAGTACCCTGGAACATATTGCCTGCGTTGCCGGTAATGCAGGCGAAGATCAGCAGTATGGTAGCCGGCAAGGTTGTGCCGATGATGGCCATGGCCGCCAGCAGGGAGTCCTGGGAGGTCATGGAGCCTGGTACCGCGCCCACCAGAAAGAGCACCGGATAGGCCACTCCGAAGGTCAGCAGGCCGGCGATGATGGCGTGCTTGCGGTTGTGGACGAAGGCGCCAAAGTCCGGCGAGGTGGCCACCAGCACGATGATAGTGCCCACGATGGAAGACACTGCGGCACCAAAGCTAAGATCACTGACTTTTTCCGCGATGGCCGGCGGCACCTCGCTGGTCAGCGCCAGGTACAGGATGTAGAACATCAGCAGCGCGATGATGGGCACCGCGAACCTGGCCACCTTGCCAAGCGCCTCGAAGCCGAAAGCGGTGGAGGCGACAAAGATCACGCAGCCGAAGGTCACGATGGCGGGTATTGGCAGCTCCAGGCCAAACTGGCGCGCCAGCAGATCATGGGCGCTATGGCCAAAGGTGTTGGCGGTGACCGCAATCCAGCCAAACAGGCTGATGGCCATCAGAATATTGATGGCAACCGCGCCCTTTCTGCCGAACGAGTATTTCACAATACCGTAGGTGGGCATTCGTGCCCGCTCACCAATGGAAATATTGATGGCCGCCAGCAACGCCAGGATGATGCTGCCGGCGGCGATGGCGATGGCCGCCGTCCCCAGGGTGAGCTGGCTGCCCAGGCTCGAGGACGCCAGCACCACCGGCGTCACCAGTATACCCAGCAGAATAAGGGCGACCTGAAAGCCGGAGGCGGAATTACCGGTTGCTTCTGTCGCGCGGCTCATATTCCCTCTCCTTCGGTATAGCGACGCCAGCCGCCGGTGTCGGTGATTTCACGCTGGCCCTCCACCAGCCAGGGCTCGCCCAGGACACCCAGCACTTCGCTGCCGTCGGCCAGTTTCACCTTACCGATGGAGAGACCCGCCGGTTCGTTGCTGAGCACGGCGGCAAAGGCCGCCATCGGCAGCTCCCACACTTCCAGTTCCACTTGCGCGGCAGGTTCCAGGGTGCGGATCATCGCCGGATGGTCGTCGTTGATGGACCACAGGCGGTAATAACCGTCGGTTTTGTCTTCTCGCACGAAGCGGCCACCGGCGTTGGTCAGATTCGGATTCAGTTTCAGACCGCGCATCAAAGTGCCGTTCACGGCCAACAGGGCTGTCTCAGTCATGGTGCTTCTCCATCGGGTTGGTGCCAATCCAGGTGCCGGTGTGACGATCCATCGCCTGCATCAGGGTGCTGGCTTTGGTAATCAGGCCGCTGCCGTCAGGGTTGCCCTGCAGGAATTTCAGCAGGGCGTCCACCTTCGGTTTCATCGAGCCTTCGCCAAACTGGCCCTGCTCACTGAGGGCGCGAGCATCTGCCGGGGTCAGGCTGTCCAGCCACTGCTCGTCGGGTCGGCCGAAATTGATCGCCACTTTTTCCACACCGGTGGGAATAATCAGCATGTCGGCGTGCAACTCGCTGGCCAGCAGGGCCGAGGCAACGTCCTTGTCGATCACCGCTTCCACGCCGCGCAGGTTGCCGTCGTCGTCGCGCTCAACCGGAATACCGCCACCGCCGCAGGCAATGACCAGCGAGCCACTGTCGACCAGGCTGCGAATGCTCTCCAGTTCGATGATCTCCTGGGGCTGCGGGCTGGCCACGCAGCGCCGCCAGCCACGTCCGGAATCTTCCATGATGTGCCAGCCCAGCTCCGCAGCGCACTGCTCGGCGGAGGCCTTGTCCATGAACGCCCCGATGGGCTTATTGGGGGTGGCAAAGGCCGGATCCTGCCGGCTGACTCGGGTCTGGGTGACCAGCGTCACCACCGGGCGCTGCAGGTTACGACGCTGCAGCTCGTTCACCATGGCCTTCTGGAACATGTAGCCGATGGCGCCCTGGGTATCGCCCACCGCGTAGTCCACCGGCACCGGGGCCACCTCGGGAGCGGCCAGCTCTGAGCGTCGTAAAATGAAGCCCACCTGGGGACCGTTGCCGTGGGTCAGCACCAGCGACCAGCCCTGCTCGATCAGGTCCACCAGATAGCCCACGCTGTTGCAGACCATCTGGTACTGGTCGTTGATGGAGCAGTGAGCGTCGTCGTCAATCAGCGCGTTACCACCGAAAGCAACGATCGCAAGCGGTTTTCTGGTCATGATGTTCTCCTAGCGGCTGATCTGCCGAGCCAGTGCGTTCAGGGCATCAACGAAACAGGACATGGGAGCAGTGGTGATGCCGGCGCCAATCTGGCCGACACCGGCCTCCTTGTGGGCGATACCGGTGTTGATAATGGGCAGTACCGAGCTGTCCAATACCTTGCGCGCATCAATCCCCGCAGCGGTGGGCGCAAAGTTCAGCGCCGGCAGAGTGAATGCCGGGTTGCTGCCCAGGGTGACGTGCTGCATGGAGCGGCTGTTCTGAGTAGCATCGGCGGGAGTTCCGCCAACGAATTTCACGATGGCGGGAGATGAGGCCATGGCAAAGCCACCCACTCCGGCGGTTTCGGTGATGGCGCTGTCGCCGAGATCGGCGGCAGCATCGTCGACGCCATAGCCGGGGAAGAACAGGCCGTCCACCGGATTCGCCGGCGCCTGGAACCAGGTGTCACCGGTGCCGGACAGGCGAATGCCGAAGTTCACGCCGTTGCGCGCCATCACCGTGACCATGGTGCTGCCGGGCACGCCTTCGGCGGCCTTGAGCATGCTCTTGCACGCCGCCATGGACAGGTTCAGGAAAAAGTGGTCGTTGGCGGTAATGAAACGGATGGCGCGCTGGATCTGCTCTATTGGTAACGCGGTGCTAAGCAGCGCCGGCAGTAGCTGCTTCAGCAGCAGGCCGGTGGCGGCAATGTTGCGGTTGTGCACTTCGTCGCCCATGTGCAGTGCCTGGGCCATGATCGGCTTCAGCTCAATCGGGCCGGATTCTGCCAGCATGGCTTTCATGGCCTCAGCCAGTTCGGTTCCCATCCAATGCAGGCGTTCAATCACTACATCGCCGTTGGCACCAAACCGCAGCACCTTGCCCAGGCCTTCGTTGAAGTTGCTGTACACACGCTGACTGTTTTCGGTGTTCTCGACCACCCACAGGGGCATCGAGCGGCTGATGATGCCGGCCATGGGGGCCACGGCATCGTAATGGTGGCAGGGCTCAAAGCTGACCTCGCCCTGTTCAATCAGCGCTTGCGCCTGCTCCAGGGTGTCGGCCCACTGCTCGTAGAGGATGGCCCCGAGAATGGCGCCCTGCACCGGGCCGCACATATCGTTCCATGCAATGGGCGGGCCCGCGTGCAGGATGCGCTTGTGCTTATCCAGGGCCGGTATGGCTTCTCCAGCGCGCATGACGTCAACCAGCATCGGCTGGGCGGCCAGATACTGCGCCATGGCCTGTTCATTGGCCGCTTCAATCTGCGGATGATTCAGCAGGCTAGCCAGCACCATGCCACCTTCGCGGTCGCCGCCGGCCGGGGGCTGCCAGCTCAGCGCGACGGCCTCGCCGCCGGCGCAGGTGATGTTATCGGCAAAGCTTTGCAAACCGGCGTTCAGAACCGTCAGTTGCTGAGTAAAAAGTGCGTTCACTGTGCTCACCATCTCGCTAAAAAAATTAAATCAGGGCAAAGCGCGATTACAGACTGGCCACCAGGCTGGCGGCCAGATGCGACGCGTGAGCGTTGCTGTCGGCCAGTTGCACGCCGGCGTCACGCAAGGCCATTTGGATCTGCTGACGGGATTGCGGGTCGGCATCGGTACCACATACATGGGCGATAAATACCGGCGGCGCCGTCTGTTGCCGAGCCTGTTCGATCACCGTCAGCAGGTCGGTCAGCGGCTCTTCCGCAGCGCCGTAGCCCAGCACCAGATCAAACAGCACAGCCGCGGTTTCCGGGTCTTGCGCCTCCTGCAGTAAACGCTGGTTGCGCAGCGTGGGGTCGATCATTGGATGCGGACATCCCTGGGTGAAGGCGTCATCTCCCAGGTCCACGATGGTGTGGCCCTGGCTACGCCAGAGATCGGTCAGTTCGCTGTTACCTTTCGACGGCGTGTTGGAACTTGCCCGCAAGTCATAGCTCGCGGCAATGATCTGTGCCTCATAGCAGAAGGTGCCGCCGGCAAACACGCCGCGAATATAGCGCTGGGCGTCGCTCAAGCCCGCCGCAAGCCGCGATACGGTGTCGCTATCGGCCTGGCTGCACGACTGTGCGGCCGGCTCCATCTGGTTGCGGTAAAGCGCCACGGCCACCTCGGCCGAGTGGGCCAGTGAGTCGGCGAAGTAAACGCCGTCCATTACCGTTGCCGGACTGCCCTGCCCCAGGAAGTTGACCACCACCGGTTTGGTGATGGAGGCGGCCCTGGCAAGAATCTTGTCGGCGATGGCCTGTGCGGGGGGTTTAGAAATGAGCACGACGACATCGGTTTGCGGGTCGTCTGCCAGCGCTTGCAGCCCATGCAGCATGGACAGTCCTCCCACGTCCTGATGCAGGTCGTGGCCGCCGGTGCCCAGCGCCTGCGACACGCCCTCACCCAGCTGATGAATGCGGCAAGTGGCTTCCTGCAGGCCGGTACCAGAGGCAGCCACCACGCCAATCGCGCCACGGCGCACCACATTGGCAAAGCCCAGGGGAATGCCGTTGATGATGGCGGTGCCGCAATCCGGCCCCATTACCATCAGGTTCTTTTCCTGGGCCAGATGCTTGATGGTCCGTTCGTCGGCGATGGAGACATTATCGCTGAACATCATCACGTTAAGGCCACAGTTAAGCGCTTTGATGGCCTCCGCCGCGGCGTACTCCCCGGGCACAGAAATCAGTGCCAGGTTGGCCTGCGGATGCTGCTCCAGCGCCAGGGCAAAGCTGCGCACAGGCTGGGCAGTGGATACACCGTCACCGCTGTCATCGGGCTTTGCCGCCAGGGCCTGCTCAGCGGCAACCATGGCAGCATCGCAGGCGGCGGCGTCGCCCTGCACCGCAATCACCAGGTCGCTGGGCTTGGCGCTGATGCTCTCACCAAAACCGGCGTCCGCTATGCGCGCCAGATTGGCCTCGGTACCCATCACCACGGACGCACCTTCGATGCCGTCCATCTGATCCAGTCGGGAAGAAACCTGCATCAGCGATACCGAATCCTGATACAGGTTTTTAAATACTTTGTGTTGCGTTGCCATAGGAAACCCCGTTCTTTCTAAGTTTCAAAGCGCTGACAGCTGATGGATGGCATAAACAATGCCGGCGCATGTGTCGGCGCCGGAACTGGCGCCAATGGCCAGGGTGGCGTGCAGCGAATGCTGTAACGTTGAGTCGTCAGTACCGTGCAGCAGGTGGTACACCAGCCACTGCACCGGTTGCGAGAAATGCCCGGCCAGCGCCAGCTGCAGGTAATGGGCGCTGACATCGGTGGTCCGACAGGTGTTGAGCAATCCCGGTGTGGCCAAGCGCTGAAACACCTGGTCCGCCTGGGGCCATAAGGGCCGTAAACAGTGGGCTGCAGCCAGCACGCCCAGCAGGAAATCATCGCCGGCCGGCGTCAGCCCCTGGCCCTTTCCCAGGTTGCCGAACAGCGCTTCAGGACGCGCCCCAAGCTGCGCGGGCACGCTCAGCCCGGCGGCATTCAGATAGTCATCCAGACTGGCATCGGGTCGGCCCGACACCGAGCTCACATGCCCAAGTAACGCCTGCTCGAGCGCTGCCAGATTGTGTTGCAGCCGTGAATCATCCAGTGCGGCGATCGATGGTGCCCGCTGCCAGGGCTGCGCCGTGACCGTATTCACCTGCACCCCCCGTGACGGCCTGAAGCGGATGACACCGCCGCGCATGAACGCCCCGTCGCCCGCCCGTAGTGCGGTCGCCAGATTGCCAAACGTCATTAGAGCGCCCTGGAAGGCAGTGGGTGTGGCGGGCAACGAAGTGTCCAGAATCGACAGCCAGGGTGTAGCGCGCAGGCCGGTAACGATATTCACCGAGCGCTCGAATACGCTGTGCACCTGGCCATCAAATGACTGGCGGGGGCACAAATAGCCGCAGCTCTGGGCGATGATCATCGTATCGGTCTACTTCAGTCCGGCAATGATGTTGTCGGCGCTGGTTACCCAGCCACAGATGGCGCCCTGGGCCTTGATCATCTCCAGCGCGTACTTATGGAATTTCGGGAAGTAGGAGCCGGTGCAGTCTTCCGGAATGATGCACTCGTAGCCGCGATCGTTGGCTTCACGCACGGTGGTGTTCACGCACACCTCGGTGGTTACACCGCAGACAACCAGGGTTTTGATGCCGCGGCTTTGCAGGATCAGATGCAGATCGGTCTGATAGAACGCGCCCTTGCCCGGCTTGTCGATAATCGGCTCGCCGGCCACCGGGTAGAGCTCCGGAATGATGTCGTGGCCATTCTCACCACGCACCAGAATGCGGCCTTTGGGGCCTTGCTCGCCGATAAACGTTTTACCACCGCGGGTCAGTTTGGCCGGTGGGCAGTCGGTCAGATCCGGGCGATGACCTTCACGGGTGTGAATCACCATCAGACCGGCGTCACGGGCAGCTTGCAGAACACGGCCACAGGGCTCGATGGCACCGCGTACCAAGGAGACGTCGTTACCCAGGGCTTCTCCGAAACCGCCTGGTTCAACGAAATCTCGCTGCATGTCAATCACCACCAGTGCGGTGGTTCGCGGATCAAAATCCAGGGCAAACGGATCGGCTTGGAATGTTTTCTTCATGATGCAATTCCCCTTCGGCTATGGGTGAAAGTGGCTCGTCGTCAAGAGCTGAAAACGATACTAGACCCGCCGATACAGCGGCAAAAGTGAGCAAATCTGAGTGGTGAGAACAATTAATTTGATGAATGACGAGGGAAGCTGACAACAGGGGGGAACTTAGAGCGGAGTGAAACAGGGGAAGATCAGAGTCGAGCTTGATTCGACCGTATCATCGAATCTTTTGATCGTTGGTTTCGACTTTTTTGTCTAGTGCAGTGGCAATAAGCTGATCCAGATCACGAGTGGATCACTGGCACCAGCGCAGCCGGTTCTCGCTGCGGGTCAGATAGTCAGTGCACCATTGCAGAACCGGACTTTCGCGATTGGCGTGCCAGGCATAAAACAGCTGGGTAGGCTGCTTGTGTTCGACGATCGCTTTTTTGAGCAGCCAGCCTTCGTCCAGCCATTCGCGAATACGGTGATGGGGCACGTAGCCGATGCCAATGCCCCGCTCGATCATGTTAATGGCAACGGTCAGATCCGGCGCATAAATGATTTTCTGCCCCGCCAGGGACCAGGTATCCTGCGGCAGGATATGCAGCGAGGTATCTTTCACCACAATCGCCGGATAGGCTCGCAGCGCCTCGGCGCCGAGCACTGCCGTGCGCCGGGCCAGCGGATGCTGACGGGACACCACAAAATCCCAGTCAATATGGCCAATCGACTGGTGCACGATACCCTCGAGTTTCGGCGCAGCGTGTGGCGCACCAATCACCAGGTCAGCTCGGCGGTCGTAGAGCGCGTCCCAACAGCCGTTGTACACCTCAGTTTTCACGCTGATACGGGTGGCGGGAAACTGACGGTCCAGCTGCTCGATAAAATCCACCAGCCCTTCCCGGTTGACGATGTTATTGATGGCCACCGAGAACGACACCTCTGCGCCAGCGCTGATCATCGCCGTATTGCGCACCAGTTCGTCGTACGAATCCACCAGCCATTGGCTCTGGTCAATAAAATACTGCCCGGCATCGGTCAGGCGCGCCTGGCGGCCGCTGCGGTCAAATAGCGGAAACCCCAGCTCGTCCTCTAGCTTTTTAACCGTGTAACTCACAGATGACGGCACCCGGTTCAGGCGCTCGGCGGCCACAGCGAAACTGCCACATTTGGCAATCAGGTGAATGGTGGTCAAAACGTCGCGGGAAAAGGGCATAGGATAGATAGCATCGCATCAGTTGAAATGGCACCCGGCTGACGGGATGTGAACCAGTGCGCCATTATGGCAGCTATTACTGTGCCGAACAGCGGGCGGCCAACAGCCAGTCCGCGCGCCCCTATCAACAGCAAGTATGTCATCCCGATCGGTTCCCGCATCGCCTGTTCAGGGGGCGCCATCTTGCCGAATTCCCGCCGCCCTGTGGGGCGGTATCGTTCAGGACAATGCCTGGGCCACTGCGACGTCGCTCAGGGCACCGCGATCAGGGCACCACAATCAGGGGAATCGGCAGCCGCGCCAGCAGGTCGGGGTCCTGCTCGGCCAGCCGCGCGAGCCGAGGGCGATGCAGCAGCAGCGCGCCGCTGGTCGCCCGTCGGAGCCGGTGCTCGAGCTCACGCGCATTACTCGCCTCCAGGACCTCCTCGCCCTCGAACAGCCGCGCCAGGACCTCGGGGACCTCCATGCGGGAGGGCGCCTGCGCTTCCGCTTCGGCCAGGGTGCGCAAGGGGCCGTGAGCCAGCGGCAACCGCTCATCCCAGATGATCACCGTGCAGGGCGCCTCCAGCATCAGGGCGCGGCTGGTGGAGCCCAGCCGCACGCCCCAGTGGCTCGAGAAGCCTGCCTTGCCGAGCATCAGCACGTCCCCTGGCCCGGCCAGGGCCTGCGCCTCGCTGACGATGGCGCCACGACTGATCCTGAGCTCGTGGCGAAGCTCCCGACCGGACACCGCGGCCTCCAGCGCCTCGGCCACACGGCGGGCCTGGCGCGCCTGGCCGACCACGAGGTCGTCGCGAGAGCGCCGGCGCGCCCGCCCGGAGACCGCCCCGATCTCCCGGGCGAAGGGGAAGCCGGCGCTGCTCACGAGCTCCTGATCCTCGACGAACAGCGCCACCAGCTCGGCGTGGGGGGCCACGGCAAGATCCACCGCGGCGGCCAGCGCGGCCAGGCTGTGGCGCGAGGCATCGAGCAGGGTCAGCACCCGGACGACCCTGACCGCCTGGCCGGCCGAGCTGGGGCCCGGATCGTCTCCGAGCGGCGGTCGCGCCTCGTCAGGGGGCATCGTCATCCTCCTCGTTCTCTTCCTCTATCTTTTCCTCTTGCGCGGCCTCGCCGTCGGCAAGGCCGCGCTCCGCCCGCCGGGCGTGCGTCACCGCTTCGCGGAACTGTGCCAGGCGCTCGGCCACCCGCGCCTCGAGACAGCCTTCGGGGAAGCGCCCCTGTGCGTCGAGTTCGCCGATGGGCAGCCCGGTGAGCAGTGACAGGGCCTCGTCCATTCGGGAGATCGCGAAGACCCGGAAGCGCCCCTGCTCAATGGCTGCACGCACCTCGGCCTTGAGCATCAGGTGCTCGACGTTGGTCCTCGGCAGGATCACCGCCTGACCCGACAGCGTGCCGCGGGAGCGGCAGACATCGAAGAAGCCCTCGATCTTCTCGTTCACCCCGCCCACCGCCTGGACCCTGCCGTGCTGGTCGATGGAGCCGGTCACGGCGAAGGCCTGGTCGAGCCCCACGCCGGCGATGGCCGAGACCAGGGCACAGGCCTCGGCCACCGAGGCGCTGTCGCCCTCGACGCCCCCGTAGGACTGCTCGAAGGCGAGACTCGCCGAGAGCGACAGCGGCTCCAGGGCGGCGTAGCGGCTGGCCAGGTAGCGGGAGAGGATCATCACCGCCTTGGCATGGATCCGCCCGCCGGTGCGCGCCTCGCGCTCGATATCGACCACCCGGCCCTCGCCGGGACGCGCCGTGGCGGTGATGCGCGTGGGCTGGCCGAAGGCGGACTCGCCCAGCTGCATCACCGCGAGGCCGTTGACCTGGCCGACCACGTGTCCCTCGGTCGCGACCATCAGGGTGCCGCGGGTGAACAGCTCGTGGCTGCGCTCGCGCAGACGCCCCGCCCGCCAGAGCTGCTGCGCCACCGCCTTCTCGACATGGGCACGATCGATCACCCGGTCCTCCGCCTCGCCGGCCCAGTGATCGGCCTCCAGCAGCAGGTCATGGAGGTCGCGGTGGCGCGCCGTCAGCTTGCGCTGGTCGCCGGCCAGGCGGCTGGCGCGTTCGATCACCGCGGCCACGCCCTCGCGGTCCAGGGGGCGAAGCGCCGCGGTGCGCGCCAGGGTCGCCACCATGCGGGCGTAGAAGGCCTCGTGCTCAGGGTCACGATCGAGCTCGTCCTCGAGGTCGGCCTGCACCTTGAACAGCTCGAGAAACTCCGGGTCATGCTCGCAGAGCAGGTAGTAGAGCAGGCGGTCGCCGAGCAGCACGATCTTGACGTCCAGCGGAATAGGCTGCGGCTCGAGGGTCACGGTGCTGATCAGGCCATAGGCCTGCTCGAGGGACTCGGTGCGGATCTCGCCGGCCCGCAGCACCCGCTTGAGTGTCTCCCAGGCCCCCGGCTGGGTGAGCACGCCACGCACGTCCAGCACCAGGTAGCCGCCGTTGGCGCGATGCAGGGCACCGGCGCGGATCAGCAGGAAGTCGGTGAGCAGGGTGCCGTTGTGCACGTGGTGCTCGATGCGTCCCACCAGGTGCTGATGGCTGGGCAGATCCTGATGGATCACCGGCGCTCCCTTGGCCTCGGCGTTGTCCACCAGCAGGTTGATCTGGATGCGGCTGTAAAGCGCCTCCGCCGGTATCTCGGGGTCCTCCTCGATGAAGGACTCGGCATTGAACAGGATCGCCTCGCGAATCGCCTCGAGATGGGTGATGACGCCCGGCTGGGCGGCGTAGCGCTCATTTAGCTCTTCAAGCGGCGCGTCGATGGCCGATTCGAGCATCTCCGCATTGAGCGCACTGGCCTGCTCGCGCAGCTGCTTGGCCAGACGGGGCATCCGGCGAATCGCCAGGGTGAGCGTGCGCTGCAGCTCCTCGACCTTGTGCTCGATGCGCTCGCGCTCCTCGGCGGGGAGTGCCTCGAAGGCTTCCGGAGCCATCATCTTGTCGCCATCGGCCGGCGCGAACGTGAAGCCGTTGGGGGTGGAAAGCAGCAGGATGCCGTGCTCGCGGGCCTCGCCACGCACGCTCTCGACGGCATCGCGCTGTCGCTCGCCCATGGCCTGCTTCAGCTCGTGGAGGCGGTTCTGGTACTCCTCGCTCTCGAAGACTGCGGGAATGGCGCTACTCAGCTCCTCGATCAGGCCGTCCAGATCCTCGCGCAGCGTGCGACCCATGCCGGCCGGCAGGGAGAGCACCAGCGGCACGGCCGGATCATCGAAGTTGTAGCGAAAGCACCAGTCCCCGGGCGCGGGGCCACGCTTGGCCCGCTCGGCGAGAAAGCGCCCCACCAGGCTCTGCCGGTCGTGTCCAGGCGACCCCAGCACGAAGAGGTTGAAGCCGTCGCTGCGCATCGCGGTGCCGAAACTCAGCGCGTCCCGGGCTCGCTCATGCCCGCTGAGCAGGTCCAGCGACTCGAGTTCGCTGGTGATCTCGAACGCGAAGGCCTCGGTGGCACAGCGTCGATAGACCTGGGTGACCTCCAGGGGCTCCAGCATGGTCGCTCTCCTCTACCCTTCCCCCTTATAACTGGCTCGCCGTCATCGCGCCGTCAGCGCAGGATGTCGTGGATCACCTCACGGATGATGTCGTTGGTGATATCGACCAGCACGGCATCGGCCCCCACGCGACGCCACTCGTACCCCTCGTAGTAAGGCAGTTCGCGGCGCAGGCGCGGGTCGAAGTTCTTGGCGATCCCCGGCGGCAGGGGCTTGCCGCGCGCGAGGTTCTTGCGAATACCAGGCGGCAGGCGATCGCGCTCATCCAGATCGAGAGCATCGCGACGGCGATGGAAGATGTCGCGGATCTCGCGCTCATCGATGCGCAGGCGGCGAGCTTCCCGAACATCACGGTCGCGGTCCTGCTCTCGATCCCGGCCTCGATCCCGGTATCGATCGTCATCACGCCTCGCCTGGCGGTAGCGCTCGTCGGACCGGCCCTGACCCCGCTGGTCCTGCCCGTGCTGGCTCCGTCCCTGTCTACCCTGAACCGTCTCCTGACCCTGGCCCCTTTGCTGAACGCCGCCCTTGCCGACACCCTGTCCGTTGCCGGGTTGCGCCAGCAGCGGCGCGGCGACGAGCGCCAGCCCCAGGGCGGTGACGAACGCCAGTAAAGAGCCACAGCCGGCATATCTCATGAGACAACTCCTGATTGAGAAACGTACCCAGAGTCTAGTCACACCGGGCGCAGAACACGGGTAGAGACGGATTCGTCATCGTGCGAGAACAGGTATCATGTCAGCGATCCGAAATCGCTTTCCCTGCCTCTGCTGGAGATGTTTGAGATGATTCTGCGTTCGCTGCTCGCTTCCACCGGCCTGCTGCTCGGGGCCGTCAGCCCGCTGGCCCAGGCCGACACTCTGCGCCTGGGCATCGGCGAGTGGGCCACCGGTCAGGCCAGCACCTATGTGCTCAAGGCGGTACTCGAGGACGCCGGCCATGAGGTGGAGATCCGCTCGGTGAGCCTGGCCGCGATCTGGCAAGGGCTCTCCGTCGGCGAGCTCGATGCCTTCACCGGCGCCTGGCTGCCGGTCACCCAGGCCAGCTATTACGAGGGCCTGGCCGATCAGATCGATGATCTCGGCCCCAACCTCAACGACGCCCGCGTCGGCCTGGCCGTGCCCAGTTACGCCGAGGCGACCTCGATGGCGGACCTGGCCGAGGCCGGCGACGCCTTCGGCGAGCGTATCCACGGCATCGACCCGGGCGCCGGCATCATGGCCCTGACCGAGCGGGCCATGGAGGCCTACGGTCTCGACGACTGGCGACTGATCGCCGGCAGCGATGCCGCCATGAGCAAGACCCTGGAGACCGCGATGGGCCGCGAGGAGCCGATCGTCGTCACCGCCTGGGCGCCGCATCCGGTGTTCTCGGGGCAGTCGCTGCGCTACCTGGAGGATCCCGAGGGCCTCTACTCCCAGGACGAGCGCATCCACACCGTGACGCGCCAGGGGCTCGCAGAGGATAAGCCGGCGATCACCGCGATCCTGGATCGCTTCGCGTGGAGTGCCGATGACGTTCAGGGCCTGATGGAGGCCAATCAGGCCAACGGCGACTACGAGGCCAACGCCCGCGCCTGGGTCGAGGCGCACCCCGAGCTCGTCGCCGAGTGGCTGGGCGAGAACGACTGAACCCGCCCCCTCTGGTACGCGGGTCTGCCCGACGCGACACCAACAGCACCGCTTAACGACATCGCCCGGCCACACTGGCCGGGCGATGTCGCATCTGGCAATCGCCTACCGGCGCGGCCGCATTGGCGGCGCCGTCACGTTACCCTCAGGGGGTGCCGGGCTGGCTTGCAAGCATCGCCGGTGTATCGATATCCCGGTGCACGCCGTCGTCCTCGACCTCGATCTCCCGGCAGGCTTGGGGGTGGTCGGCGATCACGCCGCGGGCGCCCTGCTCGCCAGCCAGCCTGGCCAGGTGTGGCCAGAAGGCCCGGCCGAAAATCACCGGGTGTCCGGGACGCCCGCCGTGGCGGGGCCGCACGATGCGTTCAGGCGCTGCGGCCGCTGCCAGGCGCCGGCAGGTCCAGGGCGCGATGGCCGGCATGTCACCCAGCCACACCGCCGCCGCCTCGACGTCGCGCATGCCGGGATCCTCGAGCAGCCGCGTGAAGGCATCACCGAGACTCGCCCCAAGCCCCTCGTCGGCTCGCGGGGCGACCAGCAGGCCAAGACTCGCAGGCTCGTGAGCGTCGAGCGCCAGCGAGGCGAGGCTCTCGCCGGCCCGCACGACCAGCACGCGCCGCGGCGACAGGGCGAGGCTTGCCTGAAGGCTCGCCGCCAGCAGGGGCCGACCACCCGGCAGGCGTGCCAGCCGCTTGTCGGCGGGCCCGAAGCGCCGCGAGCGCCCCGCCGCCATCATCAGGATGACGAGGCGGTTCGCGTCGTGATTCGCCCTCACAGGTCATCCCGGGCGCGGCCGCGGCGTACCCGTACGATATCGGCCATCACCGCCAGGGCGATCTCCGCCGGCGTCTTGCTGCCGAGCCCCAGGCCGATCGGCATGTGGATGCGTGCCAGCGCCGCCTCATCGAGGCCGCCGCTGCGTTTCAGGCGCTCGGCGCGGGCGGCAGAGGTCTTGTACGAGCCCATCACGCCGATATAGAAGGCCTCGCTCGTCACCGCCTCGATCATCGTCAGGTCATCGAGGCGGGGGTCGTGGGTCAGCGCCACCACCGCGGTGGCCGCATGGCAGCCGCCGTCGGCAATGTAGGCCGAGGGCAGCGTCGCGACCCGCTCGACGCCGGGCAGGCTGAGCGCGTCGAGCGCCTCCGATCGCGGGTCGCAGACGATGACCTCGAATCCCAGCCGCTGGGCGAACTCGGCGCAGGCCTCGGCGACCGGCGACATGCCCGCCAGCACCAGCCGCGCCACGGGTCCGACTCTCAGCTGCACATGCCCCGGCCGGGCGCGGCCCGGCGCCTCGCCGTTCGACGCGGGCGGCCAGATCACCCGCTCACCGAGGCCCGCATCGTCTTCGAGATACGCCGCGCCGCCTGTCAGGTAGACGTGACGCAGCGCCGGCCGCTGGCCGGTCAGCGCCGCCTCCAGGGCCGAGAGATGCGCGAGTGTCTCCTCGCCGGGCGACAGGCGTTCGACCAGCACCTCGAGGAGGCCGCCGCAGGGCAGCGTGACCCCGGGCCCGTCGAACTCTCCGCCCTCGCCATAGCGCACCCGCTGCACCGGCGACTCGAAGGCACCCTCGGCGAGGCGCTCGAGAAAATCCTCCTCGACGCAGCCCCCGGAGAGCGAGCCCACGTGGGCACCATCGCGGCGTGCCACCAGCCAGGCACCCGGCTCCCGGGGCGAGGAGCCGAAGGTCGAGAGCACCGTGCATAGCCACAGCGTCTCGCCCTGCCGCGCCCAGGCCAGCGCCTGGCGGATCACCGTCAGATCAAGGTGTTGCATGAAAGGTCTCATTCAAGAGGCCCCACCCCGGAGGCTCCGGGGCGGGGCGTGACAGCACGGGGGCGCTGCCCTGATGGAAGGCGGTCCGAGAGAACGCCCCTCTAGAGCGCGGCCTTGAGCGCCTCGGCGCGCATCGGCATGTCGCGCAGGCGCACGCCGACGGCATGCTGGATGGCGTTGGCGATGGCGGGCGCCACCACCGTAGTGCCCGGCTCGCCCAGGCCCACCGGCATGGCGTCGCTGTCGACGAACTCCAGGTCCATCTGGGGCACCTGATCCATACGCAGCGGCGTGTAGGCGTCGAGGTTCAGCGCCTTGGGCTTTCCCTTCTCGATCTCGGTGCCCTCGTAGAGCGCCATCGAGAGCCCCCACAGCAGCGAGCCCTCGAGCTGCGCCATGGCACCGTCGGGGTGTGCCAGGGTGCCGGCATCGGCCACCGTGGTCAGTCGCTCGACCTTGACCGTGCCGTCGCCGCGATCGACCCGGACTCGGGCGATGCAGGCGACCCAGGTCGGCATGCTGCGCTCCTGGCCGAAGGTCAGGGCCACGCCCATGCCGACATCGTCGGGCAGGCTGTCGCGGTCGTCCCAGCCTGCCTTGGCCATGGCCCGCTCGAGTACCGCCTTCAAGCGCTCGGCGCCGCCGAGGCTATGCGGCGCCTGGCCGGCGTTGCGGCCCTCGGCCTTGAGCAGGTTCAACCGGAACCGCGCGGGATCCTCGCCGGCGGCCAGCGCCAGCTCGTCGATGTGCTGCTCCACGGCCCAGGTCGTCCAGCCCGGCCCCACCGAGCGCAAGTAGCCCGGCACGAACACCTCGTGGGCCTTGTGGTTCTGCTGGGCCCAGACGCGCTGATCACCGACGTCGTACCAGTGATCGGCGCCGCTGATGGCGAAGGAGTCGACCTTGCCACCGTTCTCGACCGTTTCGGCGAGAAACGCCGGCGCCATGGCGGCCGACGGCCAGCCGGCGGCGGCGGCATGCTCGGAGGCTACCACGCGGCCGCTGTCGTCGAGCCCGGAGCGCAGGCGCTGCACCGAGGGCGAGCGCACGCAGTCGAAGCGGGTGTCGTCGGGACGCGTGAAGAGCATCTTCACCGGGCGCCCCAGCGCCTTGGCCGCCAGCGCCGCCGGGATGGTGTAGTCGCCGTAGAGACGCCGCCCGAAGCCGCCGCCCAGGTAGTACTGGTGCAGGGTGACCTGGCTCTCATCGACCTCCAGGGCCTTGGCCAGCATCCCCACCGCCAGCGTCTGCTGCTGGTTGCCGCAGTGCACGTGCCAGTGGCCGTCTTCCTCGACCACGGTGGCGTTGACCGGCTCGAGCTGGAAATGCAGCACGCTCGAAGTGGTGTAGGTGGACTCGACCACCCGGCTCGCCCCCTCGAGGCCGGCGGCGGCGTCGCCGATGTCGACGAACAGCGAGCCGTTGTCGCGGCTCGGTGCCTCGACCAGGGCATGGCCCTGCTGCTGGATGTCTGCCTCGGTGACGACATAGCTGTCGCCGCGCTGCCACTCGACCTTCAGGGCGTCGGCGGCGCGCATCGCCGCCGAGGTGCTGTCGGCGATCACCGCGAGCCAGCCCTGGCAGACGCCGGAGGGGTCGTTAAGCTCGATGGTCTGGCGATAGCCCTCGATCTGCTTGGCGGCGCTGTCATCCACCGAGGTCGGCTTGGAGCCGAAGCGGGTCGGCGGCAGCACCGGGCGCGCATGGAGCATCCCCTCGACGCTGACGTCGATGCCGTAGATCGCCTCGCCGTTGACCTTGGCCGGCACGTCCAGGGCGCCGCCCTTGGTGCCGAGCACCCGGCGCTCGGCGGCGGGCTTCAGGGAGATCTGCTCGAGCTCTTGCTCTGTGAAGGTGCGCTCGAGCCCGGCCTGGGCGACGATCTCGCCATAGCCGATCGACTGGTCACCGCTGATGACCCGGCCATTGCGCGCGCGGCAGTCGGCCGCGTCGACGCCGAGCAGTTTGGCACCGGCCTCGATCAGCGCCATACGTCCGGCCGCGCCGGCCCGGGACAGCGGTAGATAGCTGTGATGCACCGACCAGCTGCCGCCGGTGACCATGTAGCCCCACTTGGGGTCGCTGTCGACGTAGACCACCTCGATGGAGGACCAGTCGGCCTCGAGCTCCTCGGCGACCAGTCGCGCCAGGCTGGTAGCGACGTGCTGGCCCATCTCGGCCTTGGTGATATGCACCGTCACGGTGCCGTCGGGCGCAATGGCGTACCAGATCGTCGGCTCGTAGCGCCCGGCGGCCAGCGCCTCGCTGGCGGAGCCGCTCGCCGCGCCGGCGATGCCGGAGAGACCGAAGGCGAGCATCGCCGAGCCGGCCATGGTGCCGATCAGAAAGCCGCGGCGCGAGATGCCCCGCGCGTCGTCCTGGCGCGCCTCGACGGCCGCCAGCTCATCGTCAAACCTGGCCATGGGTCACCTCCTCTGCGCGGGCCGGATCGAAGACGCCGACACCGGCGGTGCTCGCCTCGCGGGCCTGAGTGATCTCGGCGGCGCGCTTGACCGCCCGATGAATACGCCGGTAGGCCATGCAGCGGCACAGGTTGCCGGCCATCGCCTCGGTGATCTCGTCGTCGTCAGGATCGGCGTTGCGGCTCAGGAAATCGGCCGCCTGCATGATCTGGCCCGACTGGCAGTAGCCGCACTGGGGCACCTGCTGCTCGCGCCAGGCCTGCTGCAGGGGATGGTCGTCGTCGGCCGACAGCCCTTCGATGGTGACGATCTCGGCGCCTTCGGCGGCGGAGACCGGCAGCACGCAGGTACGGGTGGCCGCGCCATCGAGATGCACAGTACAGGCGCCGCACTGGGCGATGCCGCAGCCAAACTTGGTGCCGGTCATGTCGAGATGATCCCGCAGCACCCACAACAGGGGGGTCTGGGGGGATACATCAACGCTGACCGGCTCGCCGTTCAGGGTAAAACTGGCCAAGGGACTTCTCCTCAGGTGGTCGACAGGGCGGCGACTGGCGCCGCGCATGCGCCGTGAGCCGGCGTCTCTTGTAGGAAATTGATCAGGGTCAATGTTAGCAGGCTGACAATTCATGTCGAATCCGCCCCGAAATCACCCTCAACGCCTCGCTCACGCGCCCATGAAAAACCCCGCCTCGAGAGGCGGGGTCGGTGACCGCGAAGAGCAGACGATGGCCTAGCCGAGTGTCTCGCCAGCCAGCATGAACCAGGTCTCGAGGACCGCGTCCGGGTTCAGGGACACCGAGTCGATGCCCTGCTCCATCAGCCACTTGGCGAGGTCCGGGTGATCCGACGGCCCCTGGCCGCAGATGCCGATGTACTTGCCTTGGGCGCGGCAGGCCTGGATAGCCATGGAGAGCAGCTTCTTGACGGCCGGGTTACGCTCGTCGAAGAGGTGGGCGACGATGCCCGAGTCGCGATCAAGCCCCAGGGTCAGCTGGGTCAGGTCGTTGGAGCCGATGGAGAAGCCGTCGAAGTGCTCGAGGAACTCGTCGGCCAGCAGGGCATTGGCCGGCAGCTCACACATCATGATGACCTTGAGGCTATTCTCGCCGCGGACGAGGCCGTTGTCGGCCAGCAGCCCCACCACCTCGCGAGCCTCGTCGGGGGTACGCACGAAGGGCACCATGATCTCGACGTTGTCCAGGCCCATCACCTCGCGGACTCGCTTCAGCGCCCGGCACTCCAGCTCGAAGCAGGGGCGGAAAGACTCGGAGATGTAGCGCGCCGCGCCACGGAACCCAAGCATGGGGTTCTCTTCGCCGGGCTCGTAGAGCTTGCCGCCGATCAGGTTCTCGTATTCGTTGGACTTGAAGTCCGACAGTCGCACGATGACCCGCTGCGGATAGAAGGAGGCGGCCAGGGTGGCGATGCCCTCGACCAGCTTCTCGACGTAGAACTCGACCGGGTCCGGGTAGCCGGCGGTGCGCAGGTCGATGGTCTGCTGCAGATCGGCGGGCAGGGTGTCGTATTCGAGCAGCGCCTTGGGGTGCACGCCGATCATGCGGTTGATGATGAACTCGAGGCGCGCCAGGCCCACGCCGGCGCTTGGCAGGCTGGCGAAGCTGAAGGCGCGATCCGGATTGCCGACGTTCATCATGATCTTGAAGGGGATCTCGGGCATGGCATCGACGCTGGTCACCCGGCGGTCGAAGTCCAGCAGCCCCTCGTAGACGTGGCCGGCGTCGCCCTCGGCGCAGGAGACGGTGACGTCGCGGCCGTCGGCCAGCACCTCGGTGGCATCGCCGCAGCCGACCACGGCGGGAATGCCCAGCTCGCGGGCGATGATCGCCGCGTGGCAGGTGCGTCCGCCGCGGTTGGTGACGATGGCGGAGGCCCGCTTCATGATCGGTTCCCAGTCCGGATCGGTCATGTCGGTGACCAGCACGTCGCCGGGATGGACCTTCTGCATGTCGTCCGGGGAGAAGACCACCTTCACCGCCCCGCTGCCGATGCGCTGGCCGATGGCCCGGCCGGAGACCAGGGTGCGGCCCTTCTCCTTGAGCTGGAAGCGCTCGAGCTTGCCGCCCTCCTGCTGGGAGACCACGGTCTCGGGACGCGCCTGGACGATGTAGAGCCTGCCGTCATCGCCATCCAGCGCCCACTCGATGTCCATGGGACGCTCGTAGTGCTGCTCGATGGTCATCGCCTGGCGGGCCAGGTCCATGATCTGCTCGTCATTGATACAGAAGCGCCCGCGGTCGGCCAGCGGCACGTCGACGGTCTCGACCGACTTGCCGGCGCTGGTGTCGTCGGTGTAGATCATCTTGATCAGCTTGGAGCCGAGGTTACGACGCAGCACCGCCGGACGCCCCGCCGCCAGGGTCGACTTGTGCACGTAGAACTCGTCGGGGTTCACGGCGCCCTGCACCACCGTCTCGCCCAGGCCCCAGGAGGCGGTGACGAAGACCGCGTCGCGGTAGCCGGACTCGGTGTCCAGGGTGAACATCACGCCCGCGGCCCCCGTCTCGGAGCGCACCATCTTCTGGATGCCCGCCGACAGCGCCACGTTCTCGTGGGCATAGCCGCGGTGCACGCGGTAGGAGATGGCCCGGTCGTTGAACAGCGAGGCGAACACCTCGTGGACGGCGCGCTTGATGTTGTCGAAGCCCTCGATGTTGAGGAAAGTCTCCTGCTGGCCGGCGAAGGAGGCGTCGGGCAGGTCCTCGGCGGTGGCCGAGCTGCGCACCGCCACCTTGAGGTTGGGGTGCATGGCGGAGAGCTTCTCGTAGCTCTCGCGCAGATACTGCTCAAAGGTCGGCGGCAGCGGGGTATCGATGACCCACTGGCGAATCTGGGCGCCCACGCGGGCGAGCTCATTGACGTCGTCGACATCCAGAGTCGAGAGGGCCTGGTTGATGCGATCGTTCAGCCCCTCGTGGGAGAGGAACTCCCGGTAGGCATGCGCCGTGGTGGCGAAACCGCCGGGGACGGTGACGCCCGCTCCGGCCAGGTTGGAGATCATCTCGCCCAGGGAGGCATTCTTGCCGCCGACTCGCTCGACATCGCCCATGCCCAAGTGCTCGAACCACTGAATGTAATCGTCCATGAGACCTCCCAGAAAAATCGTCGACGAGTGCATCACGCCGGTGGGACCGCTCGCGGGACCGACTCACAGGTCCAGCTCGCGGGCTCCCTCGCAGGTCTCCCTCGAGGCACCGGGACATGATGGGATGTTGGCGACTCTACCAGCGACCTTCCATATTCGCCATTGGTCTAACATCGAAGTCACTGGAGGATTTTTACAACAGCGGCCCCATCGGCCCGTTTCCTGTAGTGGCGGGCCTCAGGAGCCACATCTCCGGGCCTTGTCGCGGCCGCGACCAGCGCCGACAATGGAGCTTCACTCGACCGGACGACAGCGACCGCCATGACCCGCACCGCCTTCTTCATCTCCGACGGGACCGGCATCACCGCCGAGAGTCTCGGCCGCAGCCTGCTGGCTCAGTTCGAGAGCGTCGAGATCCGCATGCTCACCAAGCCCTACATCGACTCTCTCGAGAAGGCCCGCACCCTGGTGGCGATCATCGAAGCCACGGCGGTGCGCGACGGCGAGCAGCCGATCATCATCGACACGGTGGTCGACGAGCAGATCCGCGCGGTGATCCGCGAGGCGCCGGGCTTCAAGGTCGACATCTTCTCGACCTTCCTGAAGCCGCTCGAGGAAGAGCTGGAGGCCCACTCCTCCTACAGCGTCGGGCGCACCCACGCCATCGGCCGCGACGACGTCTACATGGACCGCATCCACTCGGTGCACTTCGCGCTGGACAACGATGACGGGGCGCGCACCCACCAGTACGACCAGGCGGACATCATCCTGGTCGGGGTCTCACGCTGCGGCAAGACGCCGACCTCGCTCTACCTGGCGCTGCAGTTCGGCATCCGCGCCGCCAACTACCCGCTCACCGAGGACGACCTGGACGAGGACGGCAGCCTCAAGCTGCCCAAGGTGCTGGCCCAGCATCGCCACAAGCTGTTCGGCCTGACCATCGATCCGCGGCGGCTGGCGGCGATCCGCCACGAGCGGCGTCCCAACAGCCGCTACAGCTCCATGGATCAGTGCGTCCAGGAGGTCGAGCAGGCCGAGGGGCTCTACCGCCAGCTGCACGTGCCCTACATCGACACCACCCGCTTCTCGGTGGAGGAGATCTCCACGCGGATGATCGCCGAAACCGGCCTGACCCGGCGCTTCTCCCCGCGCTAGCGGATCACCCCTTCCCGCCTCAACCGGGCGATGTCCTCCGTCGTCAGCCCCATCTCGGCCAGAATGGCATCGCTGTCCTGGCCGAGCCGGGGCGGTGCGACGTCGCTGGTCAGCGCCTCGCCGTCGAAGCGCAGCGGATTGGCGACCTGGGGCACGCCGTCGACCTGACGCGCCATGCCGCGGTGGCGCACCTGGGGATCGTCGAACACCTCGGTCAGGGTATTGATGGGCCCCGCCGGAATGCCACGCACCTCCAGCTCGGCGAGCCAGTCGTCGCGGTCGCGGCCGAGCAGCCGCGACTGGATCATCGCCACCAGCACCTCCCGATTGCCGACCCGAGCGGCATTGGTGGCATAGGCGGGATCATCGGCCCATTCGGGATGCCCAAGCAGGTTGGCCAGGCGGGCGAACTGGGCATCGTTGCCCACGGTGAGCACCAGATGGCCGTCGGCGCAGGCGAAGGCCTGATAGGGCACGATATTGGGATGGGCGTTGCCGTGACGCCGTGGAGATGAACCGCTGGTCAGCGCATTGAGGGCCTGGTTGGCCAGGGTGGCGACCTGGACATCGAGCAGCGCCACGTCGATGTGGCGCCCCCTCCCCGTCCGCGCGCGCTCATGGAGAGCCGCCAGCACCCCGACCGTGGCGTAGAGGCCGGTCATCACGTCGGTGATCGCCACGCCGGTCTTCATGGGCATGCCGTCGGGCTCGCCGGTGAGGCTCATCAGGCCGCCCATGGCCTGGATCATGAAATCGTAGCCGGCGCGATGCGCATAGGGCCCGTCCTGGCCGAAACCGGTGATCGAGCAGCCGATCAACCGCGGGTTGAGTGCCTTCAGGTTCGGGTAGTCGAGGCCGTACTTCGCCAGTCCCCCGACCTTGAAGTTCTCGAGCAGGATGTCGGCGCCCTTGGCCAACTCCCTGACCAGGGCCTGGCCGCCCTCGCTGGCGATGTCCACTGCCAGCGACTGCTTGCCGCGGTTGGCACAGAGATAGTAGGCCGCCTGGCGCTCGGCGCCGTGATCGCCCTCCAGCCAGGGGGGGCCCCAGCCGCGGGTATCGTCGCCGCGGGTGGGATGCTCGATCTTGATCACCCGAGCGCCCAGATCGGCCAGCTGCTGGCCGGCCCAGGGGCCGGCCAGTACCCGCGACAGATCCAGCACCACGATGCCATCCAGCGGTCCGCTCATCTTGAGCTCCTTGCTCACTCTCACTCGGGGCTGATCCGGCAACAAGCCCCGGTGTGCCATACCATCGAGGAGGCGCTGTGAATACCTCCCTGTACGCTACCGACGCCCTGCGGCGCTCTCGCATCCTGCGCCGCTTGCAGGGCCGGTGCTGGCCATCCATGGCCAGCCCGTTCGGAGCGGTGCTCCTCACCCATGGCGTAGGACCTCCCCTTCGGCTTGTTCCCGACGCCCCTCGTGAGACGCATGTCATGTGGCCTACCGGGTCAGCCAGTAAAGGCCTGGAGGCCGGTCTGAGCGCGCCCGAGGATCAGGGCGTGGACGTCGTGGGTGCCCTCGTAGGTATTCACCGCCTCGAGGTTCATCATGTGACGGATGACGTGATACTCGTCGCTGATGCCGTTGCCGCCGTGCATGTCGCGGGCCATGCGGGCGATATCCAGCGCCTTGCCGCCGTTGTTGCGTTTGATCAGCGAGACCGCCTCGGGCACCAGCTGATCCTCGTCGATCATCCGCCCCACCCGCAGCGCGGCCTGCAGTCCCAGGGCGATCTCGGTCTGCATGTCGGCGAGCTTCTTCTGGATGAGCTGGTTGGCGGCCAGGGGGCGGCCGAACTGCTTGCGCTCCAGGGTGTAGTCGCGGGCGGCATGCCAGCAGGCCTCGGCGGCGCCCATGGTGCCCCAGGCGATCCCGTAGCGCGCCCGATTGAGGCAGGAGAACGGTCCCTTGAGTCCCTTGACGCCGGGCAGGCGGGCATCGTCGTCGACCTCCACGTCCTGCATGGCGATCTGACCGGTGACGGAGGCGCGCAGGCTGAACTTGCCCTCGATCTTGGGCGCGGAGAGGCCCTTCATGCCCTTCTCGAGGATGAAGCCGTTGACCACGCCCTCCTCGTCCCGGGCCCAGACCACGAAGACGTCGGCGATGGGCGAGTTGGTGATCCAGGTCTTGGTGCCGTTCAGCCGCCAGCCGCCGTCGATGCGGGTGGCGCGGGTGCTCATCCCGCCCGGGTCGGAGCCGTGATCCGGCTCGGTAAGGCCAAACGCCCCCACCCACTCGCCGCTGGCCAGCTTCGGCAGGTACTTCTCGCGTTGAACCTCGCTGCCGAAGGCGTGGATCGGATACATCACCAGGCTCGACTGCACGCTCATCGCGCTGCGGTAACCGGAATCGACCCGCTCCACCTCGCGGGCGATCAGGCCGTAGCTGACGTAGTTGAGCCCGGCGCCGCCATAGCCGTCGATGGTCGCGCCGAGCAGGCCCAGCTCGCCCATCTCGTTCATGATCTCGCGGTCGAAGCGCTCGTGACGGTTGGCCTCGAGCACCCGCGGCAGGAGCTTCTCCTGGCAGTAGTCATGGGCCGTCTGGCGGACCATGCGCTCCTCTTCGCTGAGCTGGTCGATCAGGCGGAGGGGGTCGTCCCAGGTGATAGGGGTGATCTGACTCATGGGGCATCCTCGAAAGGGGTGGCATTAATTTCTACATTTTCGACAAATGTAGACCAATAGTGCCTTGCTGCCAAGCCCGACGCACCTGCCACCCTCCCTTTCAGCGCCTGCTTATCGGCGCCCCGGTCGGCGCATGCGTCAGGAGGCCCGCGGCGGCAGCTGGCGACGAATCTGCCACCAGGCCAGCAGCCCGACCAGCAGATTGGCCGCGAGCAAACCGGCAAACACCCCGCTGCTGTCGGCCAGGCGACCGCCCACCCAAGCCAGCGGCACGGTGAGCACGAACAGCCGGATCACCGACAGGCGCATGGCCAGCGCCGGCCGATGCAGGGCATTGAGCGACGAGACGGCCAGGATCACCACGCCCTGGGCGCCCAGCCCCAGGGGCACTAGCCACAGGAAGCTGCGCAGCACCCCGGCCACCTCATCCGTTTCGGCATAGCCCGCCACCAGCCAGGGCGCCAGCCCCTGCAACGCCCCCCAGATGAGCAGCTGCCAGGCCAGCACGAAGACGAAGCAGCCGAAGATTGCCCGGCGCACCCGGTCGTGCTGGCCGGCCCCGGCGTTCTGGCTGACCAGCGGCGACAGGGTCATCGAGAGCGCCAGCACGACGATCTGGGAGATCGCCTCGATGCGGCTGCCGACGCCGTAGCCCGCCACGGCGGGGTGACCATGATCGGCGATGATGCGGGTCACAAGTCCCAGGGCGATAGGCGTGAAGACGCTGGTGAGCGCCGCCGGGCCGGCGATGCGACCGAGCTCCCGCCAGGAGTCGGCAAGTCCCTTCGCATCGAGGCCGGCCAGGTCGAAGAGCGCACGCAGCTCGCGATGAAAGGCCAGCACCATCGCCATCAGGCCCCAGCTGAGCACGGTGGCGAGCGCCGCGCCGCTGACGCCGAGCGCCGGGAAGGGCCCTGCCCCGAAGATCAGCCACCAGTCGAGCAGCACGTTGATGCCGGCGGCCAGCGCCATCATCAGCCCCTGGGTGGCGGTGTTGCCGTGGGCGCGCAGGATGCTGTTGAGCACCCGTGGGACGATCATGGCGGCCGCGCCCAGGTACCAGATGCCCATGTAGTCGCGGATATGCGGCATCAGCACGTCGTCGGCGCCCATCAGCCGAAACAGCGGCTCCAGGGTCGCGAGGCCCAGCAGCGTCATGGCGACGCCCACCACCACGGCCAGCAGCGCCGCATCGGTGGCACGGCGGCGTACCGTGTCGAGCTCGCCCCGCCCCAGCCGACGGGCCACTACCGCCGAGGTGCCGATGCCCAGGCCAATGGCCAGGCTGATCACCGTGAACACCACCGGGAAGGTGAAGGAGACCGCCGCCAGCTCCTCGGTGCCAAGCCGGGAGATGAACCAGGCATCCACCAGGTTGAAGCTCATCATGGCGAGCATGCCGACCACCACCGGCAGGCTCTTGCGCAGCAGGGTGGCGGCGATAGGGCCCTCGAGCAGCTCGCGACGCACGGGGCGCGACGACTGGGGAGCGGAGGACGAGGAGGGGCTGGAAGGCGGTGCGCTCATGGGGACTCTCGACGAGAAACGGGCACGAAAGTGTGCCCGTTTTCGCCATGACCGTGTAGGCATGGGGGCGCGGAATGCCCCTGGCGGTGTGACCCGCGCGTGCTACTTCTTGCCCTGCTCCTCACCCTGGCGATAGAGGGTCTGGATGCTGGAGAAGTCGCGCTGGCCGCTGCCCTGGGCGCTGTGCAGGGCGAAGAGATTGCGCGCCTGGGAGCCCATCGGCACGCTGGACTTCGAGCCCAGCGCCAGTTCCCAGGCAAGCCCCAGGTCCTTGGCCATCAGGTCGGTCAGAAAGCCGCCCTGGTAGTCACGGGAGGCCGCCGAGCCCTCCATCACCCCCGGCCAGGGGTTATAGACGTTGAGCGCCCAATTGCCGCCGCTGCTCTGCTTCATGATCTCGGAGAGCACCGCGGGATCCATGCCGTTCTTCACGCCCAGCGCCAGCGCCTCGGCGGTGCCCGACATCAGGATGCCCAGCAGCATGTTGTTGCAAATCTTGGCCACCTGGCCGGCGCCCGACTCGCCGGCATGAAAGATGTTCTTGCCCATCGCCTCGAGCAGCGGCTTGCCCTGCTCGAAGCCGGCCTCATCCCCGCCGACGATGAAGGTCAGGGTGCCGGCCTTGGCGCCGCCCACCCCGCCGGAGACCGGGGCGTCCAGGTAGGTGAAGCCGCGCTCGGCGGCGGCGGCGCCCACCAGGCGAGCATCGTCCGGCGCGATGGTCGAGGAATCGATCAAAAGCGGCCTGCTGTCCAGGGCATCGAGCAGGCCCGGCGCGCCGTCGCGCCCGAGATAGAGGCTCTGCACGTGGGCGCCGGCCGGCAGCATGGAGATGACCACCTCGGCGCCCGAAGCCGCGACCTCGGCGCTTTCCGCGCGGCTGGCACCCTCGGCTTCAAGGGCCTGGATGGTCTCCTCCACCAGATCGAAGACGATCACGTCGTGCCCGGCCTTGAGCAGATTGATGGCCATGGGAGCACCCATGTTGCCGAGGCCGATAAAGGCGATGTTCATTGGCGTGGCTCCTGTTTCATTGTGAGTTGTTCAGGACAAGCGTTCATGTGAGTCGATCACGGGGCCTCAGCCCACGCGATGGCCCGAGTCGATGGGATGGCCCAGATCGCGCAGCGGGTGTGACTCGGCGGACCAGCGCGTGCTCATCAGCGACTGGATATCGGCCTCGGGCACCTCGGCCACCGTGGCGTGAGACCAGCGCGGCGCCTTGTCCTTATCGATCAGCAGGGCGCGCACGCCCTCGACAAAGTCCCCCTCGCGGCAGCACTGCACCGAGAGACTGAGCTCCTCGCGGAAGGCGTCGGCGAGGCCGGTGTGCGCATGGCGCTCGAGCATGCGCCACACCAGCTGGGCACTCACCGGACAGCCGGCCTCAAGCCGCGCGCGGTTGGCGGCGAGCCAGGCATCCTCGGTGGTGTCGCGCAGGATGCGCTTGACGGCGCACGCGGCGTCGACGCGTCCCACCAGCGACTGAAGGTGATCCAGATGCGGCCAAACCTGCGCCGGCGGGGCCGCTCCGCGATCCTCATGATCATCGAGTACCGACTGCACGCCGGCACGCAGGGCCCGCGGGGCGCGGTCGCCGTAGTCGGCCTCCTGCAGCGCGCCTAGCAGCGACTCGCGACGCTCGCGCGGAATGAAGCGATCGGCCATGCCCAGGTCGAGGGCGTCCCGGGCATTGAGCTGGGCGCCGGTGAGGCCCAGATAGGCACCCACGCCCGGCGGCATGCGCCCCAGGAACCAGCTCGCGCCGATATCGGGATAGAGGCCGATGGTGATCTCGGGCATGGCGATGCGGGTGGTCTCGGTCACCAGGCGCTGGAAGCCGCCGGCCATCAGGCCCAGCCCCCCGCCCATGACGATGCCGTCGCCCCACACCATCAGCGGCTTGGGGTAGGTGTGGATGCGGTGGTCGAGGCGATACTCCGCCGTGAAGTAAGTCTCGGCGAAGAGGCCGTCGCGCCCGGCGCCACGATTCTCCCCCTCCTCGGTCAGCGAGCGGTAGAGGGCCACCACGTCGCCACCGGCGCAGAAGGCCTTGTCGCCGCTGCCCTCGAGCCACACGGCCACCACGCTGCGGTCCACCGCCCAGGCGTCGAGCTTGGCCTCGAGCTGGCGGATCATCTCCAGCGACAGGGCGTTGAGCGACTTCGGGGCATTCAGGGTGGCCACGCCGATACGGCCGCCGTCGCGGGTGGGCAACTCGTCGAAGAGCACTGCGAGGTCCGACATCCGGGGATCTCCTGGATCTGATAAAGGGGTGTAACGGTTACTGGAGCGACTCGATGACGCCGTCGGCCAGCAGGCGGCGGGCGACGATCAGGCGCATGATCTCGTTGGTCCCCTCGAGGATCTGGTGCACGCGGGTGTCACGCACCAGTCGCTCCAGGGGGTATTCACGAATGTAACCATAGCCGCCGTGCAGTTGCAGGGCCTCGTTGCAGACGTTGAAGCCCATGTCGGTGGCGAAGCGCTTGGCCATGGCGCAGTGGGCGGTGGCCTCGGGGTCATTCTGGTCGAGGCGCCAGGCGGCGTGGCGCACCATCAGCCTGGCGGCGGTGAGCTCGCTGGCCATGTCGGCAAGCTTGAACTGCAGGGCCTGGAAGCTCGCGAGGTCGCGACCGAACTGCTTGCGCTCGGACAGATAGTCCCGAGACAGGGTCAGGGCCTGCTGAGCGGCGCCCAGCGAGCAGCTAGCGATGTTCAGACGCCCGCCGTCGAGGCCCTTCATGGCGAACTTGAAGCCCTCGCCTTCCGCCCCGAGGCGATGGGTGACCGGCACCCGCACGCCATCGAAGCTCACCAGGCGGGTCGGCTGGCTCTTCCAGCCCATCTTCTCCTCGTTCTTGCCGTATTCCACGCCCGCGGCATCCGCCGGCACCACGATCGCCGAAACGCCGCCGGCGCCGCTGTCGGGCGCGCCGGTGCGGGCCATCACCACCAGCACCTCGGTGGCGCCCGCGCCGGAGATGAACATCTTGCTGCCCGAGATGACGTAGTCGTCGCCGTCGCGGACGGCCTTGGTGCGCAGGCTGGCCGCGTCGGAGCCGGCGCCGGGTTCGGTCAGGCAGTAGGAGCCCAGCGCCTCACCGGCTACCATGGCGGGCACCCAGGCCTCGCGCAGGGCGTCGTCGCCCCAGCTGGCGATCATCCAGGTGACCATGTTGTGGATGGTCAGATAGGCGGTGGTGGCGACGCAGCCCTGGGAGAGCTGTTCGAAGATCAGCGAGGCCTCGAGCCGCGAGAGGCCGAGGCCGCCGTGTTCCTCGGGGGTATAGATGCCGAGAAAGCCGGCCTCGCCCGCCCGGCGGATGACGTCCACCGGGAAATGGGAGGTCGCGTCCCAGTCGGCCGCATGGTCGGCCAGCTCAGCGCGGGAAAAGTCGGCGGCGGCCGCGGCCAGCGCCTTCTGATCATCGGTCAGGGAGAAGTCCATGGGGGAGTCCCTCTTGTTTAGCTATGAATGAGTTCGGATATGAATGGATAACGGTTCGAGGTGGTGGTCCGCTCCGCGCTGCCCGAGGGCCGGTCGTCGCGGCGCCCGACGGGCGCCATCGACCAATCCAGCCGGTTGGACCCCAACCTAGCACTTGCTAGGTTTATCCCATATCACCCCATGGTCGAACAAGCACTTTACGTTAACGTCAACCTCGTCTAGTGTTTCCAGACGAGGTGGGAAACCGCCGGTTCACCACCCGGTCACAGGATCAACGTCATGACACAATCAACCTCCCCGGACACCGCGAGCGGCCAGGACGCTCTGCCGCGCCAGCACCGCCAGTACACCATCGGTGAGCTGGCGAGGATGTTCGAGGTGACGCCACGCACCATCCGCTTCTATGAGCAGGAGGGTCTGCTGGCCCCGCACCGCGAGGGACAGAAGCGTATCTATCACGAGAAGGATCGGGTTCGTCTGAAGCTTACCCTGCGCGGCAAGCGCCTGGGATTCTCGCTGGGCGAGATCCGCGAAGTGGTGACGATGTATGACGCCATGCCCGACGGTAATGCACGCCAGCTGCGGCGCCTGCTGGAGATACTGGCCGACAAACGCGCCAACCTCGAGCGCCAGCTGGAAGACATCCGCCTGATGCGCATGGAGCTCGACGACGTGGATCACCGCGCCCGGGAGGTACTGCGCGGCCTCGGCCACGAGGCCTGAGCGCCCGGCCCCGATCGAACACTCACCACGACGTCATCCTGCGTTTCACGTACCCCGTCACAGGCCAACAACAAGAGACGAGACACTTCATGACACGCCAACACCCTTCGATCAGCTACGTCAGCGGTATCAGCGACACGCCCCTCAAGGGTCAGACAATCGGTGACTGCTTCGACGACACCGTGACGCGCTTCGCCGAGCGAGACGCCCTGATCAGCCGCCACCAGGGGCTGCGCTACAGCTGGAGAGAGCTTCAGCAGGCCGTCGACCGGGCGGCCCGCGCCCTGATCGCCCTGGGGGTCACGCAGGGCGAGCGCGTCGGCATCTGGTCGCCCAACTGCGCCGAATGGACGATCACCCAGTTCGCCACCGCGAAGATCGGCGCCATCCTTGTCAACATCAACCCCAGCTACTGCACCCATGAGCTCGACTATGCGCTCAAGCAGTCCGGCGCCACGACGCTGATCCTGCAGGGCGCCTTCAAGAGCTCCGACTATGTGGCGACGCTGGCGGAGCTGGTTCCGGAGCTCCATGAAGAGCGGGCGCCGGAGCTGCGCGAGGGAAGCCCCGACACCTTCAAGAGTGCCAGGCTCCCCGCGCTCGAACGGGTGGTGTGCCTGGATGCCGACCGCGCCCTGCCCGGCATGTTCAGCTGGCAGTCGATGCTGGACCACGCCGACAAGGTCTCCGCCGAGCGCCTCGCCGAGGTTCAGGCCGGCCTGCAGTTCGACGACCCGATCAACATCCAGTACACCTCGGGCACCACCGGTGCGCCCAAGGGCGCCACCCTCTCCCACCACAACATCCTCAACAACGGCTTCTTCGTGGCGCGCACCATGAACCTCGACGAGACCGATCGCATGGTGATCCCGGTGCCGCTCTATCACTGCTTCGGCATGGTGATGGGCAACCTCGGCTGCGTGACCCACGGCGCCACCATGATCTATCCCGGCGATGGCTTCGAGGCGGGCGAGACGCTGCGTGCGGTGGCCGAGGAACGCGCCACCACCCTCTACGGGGTGCCCACCATGTTCATCGCCGAGCTGGAGCACCCCGAATTCGAGAGCTTCGACCTCTCCTCCCTGCGCACCGGCATCATGGCCGGCTCCATCTGCCCCATCGAGGTGATGCGCAAGGTCATCGACAAGATGCACATGCAGGACGTGACCATCTGCTACGGCATGACCGAGACCAGCCCGGTGAGCTTCCAGACTCAGACCGATGCCCCGCTCGAGAAGCGCGTCACCACGGTCGGCACCATCCACCCGCACCTCGAGGTCAAGCTGGTCAGCCCGGACACCGGCGCCGTGGTGCCGCGTGGCGGCACCGGCGAGCTCTGCACCCGCGGCTACAGCGTGATGCTCGGTTACTGGGAGAACGAGGAGGCCACCGCAAAGGCCATCGATGCGGCGGGCTGGATGCACACCGGCGACCTCGCCACCATGGACGACGAGGGCTATGTGGCGATCGTCGGGCGCATCAAGGACATGATCATCCGCGGCGGCGAGAACATCTACCCGCGCGAGATCGAGGACTTCCTCTACACCCACCCGGCCATCTCCGACGTGCAGGTGATCGGCGTGCCCGACGAGAAGTACGGCGAGGAGGTGATGGCCTGGGTCAAGCTCAGCGAGGGCGAGAGCCTCGACGAGGAGGGCCTCAAGGCCTTCTGCAAGGGCCAGATAGCCCACTACAAGGTGCCGCGCTACGTGAAGTTCGTTGACGCCTTCCCGATGACCGTCACCGGCAAGATCCAGAAGTTCAAGATGCGCGAGGAAGCCACCCACGAGCTGGGATTGGCGTAAGCGCCGAGCAGGATATTCCGCGCATTACGAGAAAACCTCCAGCAGATCAGTCTGCTGGAGGTTTTTCTTGGCCGCTTGGCTGCTTAGCGCTTACAGCCCCTTGGGCGCGTAGATGCCCGGGGCGTTGCGCCAGTAGCCCTTGTAGTCCATGCCGAAGCCGAACACGTAGCGGTCGGCGACCTCCAGGCTGCAGTAGTCCGCCTTGAGCCCCGGCACCGCCTTGCGCTCGTGCTGCTTGTCGACCAGCACCGCGGTGGAGATGCTCGCCGCCCCGGCCTCGCGGCAGTAGTCGAGGATGGCGGCGAGGGTCGAGCCTTCGTCGAGGATGTCGTCGACGATCACCACGTGGCGCCCGGCCATGGGCACCTCCGGGGAGACGCGCCAGAACAGCTCGCCGCCGCGGATGCCACCGCGATAGCGGGTGGCGTGGAGATAGTCGACCTCGACCGGAAAGCCCAGGCGGGTGAGCAGGTGGCCGGTGGTGATCAGGCCGCCGTTCATCACGCAGTAGAAGACCGGCAGTTTGTCACCCAGGTCACGGGTGATCTCGTCGGCCATGCGGTCCAGGGCGAGCTCGACCTCGGACTGCGAGATCAGGCAGTCGGCGTTGTCCATGAGCTCGCGCATGTCGTCCAGCGACGGATGGAAGGTATCGAGTGTAGGCATCGGTTAGCGACTCGTCATCGGCAAGTGGAATCGGTGGTGTAGAAGCGGTATAGCGTCAGCTGGCCGCCAGAGCTTCCAGGCGGGCATGAACGCGGCGCCAGCGCGACAGCGCGCCCAGTGCCTGAAGATCGGGCCGAGCGCGGGCATAGCGCAGCCGGGACAGGCGCCGTGCCTGTTGGCCCTGGCAGGCCTCGATGACCTCCAGCGCCGCGGCGCGGTCGTTGCACACCAGCAGCATGTCGCAGCCCGCGGCCAGCGCCGCCCGAGCCCGCTCGCCGGGCGTGCCGGCGAAGGCCGCGCCGGCCATGCTCAGATCATCGGAGAAGATCGCGCCCTTGAACCCCAGGCTTTCGCGCAGCATCCCCAGCCACGCCGGCGAGAAGCCGGCCGGGCGATGATCGAACCCGGAATAGACCACATGCGCCGGCATCAACGCGTCGAGGCGCGGGGCCAGCCGAGCGAAGGGCACCAGGTCATGCTCGTGCAGCGCTTCTAGCGGCCGCGCATCCACCGGAAGCTCATGGTGGGAGTCGGCGGCGACCCCTCCATGGCCCGGGAAGTGCTTGCCGACGCCGACCATGCCCGCCTCGTGCAGGCCGTCGAGGAAGGCACGTCCCATGCTCGCCACGGCCTCGGGGTCGGCGGAGAAGCTGCGATCCCCGATCACGCTGGACGTGCCGCCATCGACATCGAGCACGGGCGCGAAGGAGAGATCCAGGCCGCAGGCGGCCATCTCCATGCCCAACAGCCAGCCGGCATCCTGGCAGAGCCGCAGGGTGACCTCGGGCTGCGCGGCGAAATCACGCCCCAGGCGCCCCATGGCCGGCAGGCGCGTCACGCCCTCGCGCAGGCGCTGTACGCGCCCGCCCTCCTGGTCGACCGCCAGCAGCAGGTCGGGACGGATACGGCGAATCTCGTCGCTCAGGGCGCGGACCTGAGCCGCGGAGGCGATGTTGCGGGCGAACAGGATCACCCCGCCGACCTCGGGACGCGCCAGCAGCTCGCCCTCTTCGGGCGTCAAGCTCTGGCCCTCCAGATCCAGCATCACCGGTCCGAGCATCTGGGTCATGATCGTGCCCCTGGAAGTAGAAAGGGAGCAGATTCTAGACCAAAGCCGAACGCCAGGACAGCCCGGGCGCGACGCCGGAAGCCGGGCATTCGATGCCATCCCCCGATACAATGGCGCTTTGGAACCGACCGGACAGGAGTCACCCTTGCTCGCCGACCTCCCCCCCTCGCTGCTCTGGCCGCTCGCGGCCGTCCTGGGCCTGTGCCTGGGCAGTTTCCTCAACGTGGTGATCACGCGGCTGCCGGTGATGCTGATGCTGGGCTGGCGCGCCGAGGCCCGAGAGGCGCTGGAGTTCGAACCGGAAGAGACGCCGCGCTTCAACCTGCTCACCCCCCGCTCGCTCTGCCCGCGCTGCGAGGCCCCCATCGCCTGGCACGACAACATTCCGCTGCTGGGCTGGTTCAAGCGCCGCGGGCGTTGCGCCAGCTGCGAGGCGCGCATCAGCCCCCAGTACCCGCTGGTCGAGCTGGCCGGCGGCGTGCTGGCGCTGGCGGTACTGGCGCTCTTCGGCCCGACGCTCGAGGCCCTGTTCATCCTCGGTGCCTGCCTGGCGCTGCTGGCCATGGGGGTCATCGACCTGCGCACCCAGCTGCTGCCGGACCTGCTCACGCTGCCGCTGCTGTGGGCGGGCCTGCTCTACCAGCTGCTGTTCCAGCCGCTGCTGCTGCCCTCGGCGGTGATCGGCGCCATGGCCGGCTACCTGGTGCTGTGGAGCTTCTACTGGCTGTTCAAGCTGGTCACCGGCAAGGAGGGCATGGGCTATGGCGACTTCAAGCTGCTGGCCGCTCTCGGCGCCTGGCTGGGCTGGCAGACCCTGCCGCTGGTGCTGATCCTCTCCGCCGGGGCCGGCGCGCTGGTGGGCATCCTCATCCAGCTGGCGGTGCCGCGTCTGCGCGGCGCCCCACTGCCCTTCGGGCCCTGGCTGGTGATGGCCGGCTGGCTCGCCCTTCTGGCAGGTGAGCCGCTGATGGCGCTCTATACTGGGCTGCTCTATTGATAACGGGCGTATTGGTACCGGGACCATTGATGCCGGACTCATCCATCCGGCCCTCGAGACCCACGATGAATCACGGGAGACGACGATGATCATTGGCGTGACGGGCGGCATCGCCTCGGGCAAGTCCACGGTGGCGCGCGCCTTCGCGGCGCTGGGCGTTCCCTGGGTGGATGCCGATGACGTGGCCCGCGAGATCGTCGAACCCGGCGAGCCGGCCCTGGCCGAGATCGCCGCGCATTTCGGCGCCAATGTCATCGCCGCGGATGGCCGCCTCGATCGCCGCGCGCTGCGCGCGATCGTCTTCGACGATGACGCCGAGCGTCACCGGCTCGAGGCTATCACCCACCCGCGCGTCCGGGAGCGGCTCATCGCTCACCTGGCAAGGCTCGAGGCCCAGTCGGTGCCCTATGTGCTGCTGGTCTCGCCGCTGCTCTTCGAGTCGGGCCAGGCGGCACTGGTCGACCGCTGCCTGGTCATCGACGTCCCCGAGTCGCTGCAGATCACGCGTACCGCGGCGCGGGACGACGTCGACGAGTCCCAGGCGCGCGCCATCGTCGCCGCCCAGATGCCGCGACAGGCCCGCCTGGAACGCGCCGACGACGTGATCGACAATGCCGCCGACGAGGACGCCCTGGCGCGTCAGGTGGCCGAGCTCGACCGCCGCTACCGGGCCGTCGCCGACTTGCCTCCGGCGCCCTGAATCCCCATCCTTTCCCGACATTCCGCCCAGGACGATATCCCATGAGCACGCAAGACACCGCACGCCCCCTGGAAGTCGCCTGCCCGCAGTGCCGTAAGAAGGTGCTGTGGCGCGAGGAAAATGCCTACCGCCCCTTTTGCAGCAAACGCTGCCGCCTGCTCGACCTCGGCGCCTGGGCCGACGAATCTCACCGTATCGCCGGCGAGCCCGCCATGGACGAGACCGACCTCGACGCCCTGCTGGCGCGCGCCGACCGGGATGGCAACGCCTCGTGACTCAGGGCAGCCAACGCCCGGAATACCGGCTGCTGGCCGAGCTGGAGGCGCTCTTCGACCGCCTGCTCGAGCAGACCGATGCCCTGGTAGCGCACTGGCAGGCCTGTGGCGGGGCGGCCTGGTCTTTCGAGGACGCGACGGCCGACGCCGGCTGGCTGCGCCGGTGTCTGCTGGATGTCTGGTATCAGGACGGCCAGGACGGCCGGGCGACGCGCAGCCATGTCGGCCTGGTGGCCGCCACGGAGCGCGTGATGGAGGCCGCCCAGGAGGTCAACGCCACCAAGCAGGCCTTCGCCGCGCTGCTCGCCGAGATCCGCCGCGAGGTGCCCTCGCTGATCCCGGAGATCAAGGCGGTGCTGCCGTTTCGTCACCCGGCCCTGCACGATCACCTGCGCGGCACGGGCCTGGCACGGCTGCACCTCAAGCAGTGCTGGCGCTCGATTCCTCTGGCCGAGGCCCCGGTGGCGCGCGTGCGACTCGCCTGGTACTCGAGCGGACGCTCGATCAAGCGGCTGACGGTGCGCGAAGCCGAGCAGAAACTGCTGGCACTCGACAGCGATGCCCCCCACGTTCGCATCCAGCTGCGCCAGCTTGCCGGCATCCCCGATGGCGAGCCGCTGGCCCAGGTGCAGACTCAGGCCCCGCTGATGCGCGCCAACCTCTTCTACCGCGAGCCGCTCGAGGATGGCCGCACGCGCCGGGCCATGAACGTCGCCCTGCCGCTGTTCGTGCCGAGCCCCGACGGCCGCCTGCCCGACCACAACCATCCCTCGCCGACGCCGCCCGCCACGCGAACCCGGGCTCGTCGCCGCGACGAGCGGCTGGAAGACGTCGCCTTCCTGCCAAGCCTCAGGGTGTTTCGCTACCGGTAAGGTGCCAGTATCGCCTCAGGCGATGCGTCCGAGGGATTTGAGCGTCTGCAGTAACCGGCTGACGTGTTCCGCAGGCTGAGCGTATTCGCTCATCAGCGCCGCAAGGCGGTCTTCGAACAGACGCTGGCGACTCTTCTCGTCCTGCGGCTCAACGGCCGCGTCCCGCTCTTGGCCGTCGAGTTCACGCACGGACGCGTCGCTGGTACCGCCCGACTTATCGTCGGAAGCATCGAGACTGCGTAATGCCTCGGCGAAGGCATCGTCGAGTTCGCGGAACTTGCGCAACTTCTCACGCTCGTCCACGGGCTGTCGGGAGTTCTGCTGTTTCATGTGAGTCCAATAGCGTCGAGGCGACGGCCGGGCGGGAATAGGTAATACGAGCCATCGCCGTTAATCGGGGATGTGATAATTATACCGCCTCAGGCCGAGTGAATCACCTTCCCATGATCGCCCGGCTACGCCATATAAAAGCCTGGAGCGACGAAACCCTGCCGACAACAGGGAAGCCCGATACGACGACGCCGCCCCACGGGGCGGCGTCGTGAAGGCGATAGCGGCGAGGATCACTCCTCGACGCGAACCAGCCAGGATTCGACGGTATCGGAGCCGTGCTCATCCTTCCACGCCTTGAGCGTTTTCTGATTACCGCCGCGGGTTTCCACCACGTCGCCGGTATGCGGATTCTTGTAGATCTTCAGCTTGCGCTTGCGACGGGTGCCGCCGCTTGCCGGGGCAGCCGCGCTGGGCTGGGCGGCCGGCTTGGGATTGAGAAGCTCGATGACGTCGGCGGCGCTCTTGTCGAACTCGCGCATCAGCGCTTCGAGCTTTTCCTTGAACTCGAGTTCAGCCTTGAGGCGATCATCATTCTGCAGCTTGTCCAGTTCCGACTGGAGTTGCTTCAGTTGCTGCTCCATCTGCATGTAGTTGCTGAGCATCGATGACATCTAAAAGATTCCTTATTGGGCATTAGGGGATGCAAGGCATTATTGCCTGTTTAAACTTCTTTGGCAAGTGTATGAACACTCATTCCCAGTTCAGGAATTAATAGTCTCAAACACTGCCAATCAATACGCCGAAGCATTGCCCAAAACTTGAAGGAAGCCTTATTTGATAAGAAGCCCCACATATTTTTCGGAACTTCGTTCTTCGCCACGCCTACGCCACATCTGGCATCGATGCCACGCATCAATGCCAGCGAAACAGCGCCCCCGAAACAGCACCTCCGAAACAACACCACCGACCAAAGCACAAACAAACGAAAGGCGCCGCCCCGAGGGGCGGCGCCTTTTATCGACCGATAGGCGGGAGAAATCCCGCGGGTATCAGTCCTGACCCATCTGCTGCTTGATGAGGTCGCCGATGGTGGTAGCACCGGAGTCGGAGCTCTCTTCACGCAGCTTCTTCAGGTTCTGACGGGTGTCATCCTGATCCTTGGCCTTGATGGACAGAGCGATCTGGCGGTTCTTACGATCGACACCGATGATACGGGCCTCGACGCTGTCGCCTTCGTTCAGCGCGTTGCGAGCATCCTCGACGCGGTCGGCGCTGATCTCGGACGCCTTGAGCACGGCGACGACATCGGTAGCCAGTTCGACCTGAGCTTCCTTGGCATCGACCTCGACCACACGGCCGGTGACGATGGAGCCCTTGTCGTTGACCGCCAGGAACTCGGAGACCGGATCGGTATCGAGCTGCTTGATGCCTAGGGAGATGCGCTCACGCTCCGGATCGATGGAGAGGATGACGGCTTCCGCATCGTCGCCCTTCTTGAAGGAGCGAACGGCTTCCTCACCGGTGTCGGTCCAGGAGATGTCGGACAGGTGCACCAGGCCGTCGATACCGCCTTCCAGGCCGATGAAGATGCCGAAGTCGGTGATCGACTTGATGGTACCGGTGACGCGATCGCCCTTGTTGTAGCGCGCGTTGAAGTCTTCCCACGGGTTGGTGGTGCACTGCTTGATACCCAGGGAAATACGACGACGCTCTTCGTCGATGTCCAGCACCATGACGTCAACATCGTCGCCGACCTGCACGACCTTGGACGGATGGATGTTCTTGTTGGTCCAGTCCATTTCGGACACGTGGACCAGACCCTCGACACCCTCTTCCAGCTCGGCGAAGCAGCCGTAGTCGGTGAGGTTGGTGACGGTAGCGTGCACCTTGGTGCCTTCCGGGTAACGATCCTTGATGTTGACCCACGGATCTTCGCCCAGCTGCTTCAGGCCCAGGGAGACACGGTTGCGCTCGCGGTCGAACTTGAGCACCTTGACGGTGATCTCGTCGCCCACGGCAACGATCTCGCTCGGATGCTTGATGCGCTTCCAGGCCATGTCGGTGATGTGCAGCAGGCCGTCGACGCCACCGAGGTCGACGAAGGCGCCGTAGTCGGTGAGGTTCTTGACGATACCGATGATCTGCTGACCTTCCTGCAGGGTGGCCAGGAGCGCCTCACGCTCGGCGCTGTTCTCGGCTTCGAGCACGGCACGACGGGAAACGACGACGTTGTTGCGCTTCGGGTCGAGCTTGATGACCTTGAAGTCGAGTTCCTTGTTCTCGAGGTGGGTGGTGTCGCGCACTGGGCGGACATCCACCAGAGAACCCGGCAGGAAGGCACGGATGGAGTCGACGTCGACGGTGAAGCCGCCCTTGACCTTGCCGTTGATCACGCCCTTGACGATCTCTTCCTTCTCGAAGGCCGCTTCCAGCACCTTCCACGCTTCGGCACGCTTGGCCTTTTCGCGGGACAGGCGGGTCTCGCCGAAACCGTCTTCGACGGCTTCCAGGGCGACGTGGACTTCGTCACCGACGGCGATGGAAAGCTCGCCGTTTTCGTCGCGGAACTGCGACGAGGGGATCTGACCTTCGGATTTCAGGCCGGCATTGACGGTGACCCAGTCGCCGTCGATGTCGACGATGGTAGCCTGGACGATGGCGCCCGGCTCCATGTTGATGTCCTGGAGAGACTGTTCAAACAGTTCAGCAAAGCTTTCGCTCATGATGTTCCTACGTGATCAACGTTGAGTACGGCGTTACCGCCATCTCCGCACCACCAGCGAGTGCGGGCCTTATTTACCAGGCCCCCGGGGATGTTAGCGCTGGTTCGACCTGGCCCGGCTTACGGCACATGAAGGTGCCGGACCACGTCATCACATCTTCCCGGGGACGCCGCAAGGGAGTGTCAGGTGTCGGGTGCCAGACCACGCTCGGTCAGCAGTTCCGTCAGCCGATCCACCACTTCCGGTATCGTCAGGCGCGTGGTGTCAAGCGTAATGGCATCATCGGCCGGCTTGAGCGGGGCCACGCTGCGCTGCATGTCGCGTGCATCGCGCGCCTGAATCTCCTCTAAAAGACTCGATAGACTAGCATCGACCCCCGCTTCCTGCAACTGACGCTGACGCCGATGGGCCCGCTCGGAGGCCGAGGCGGTGAGGAAGATCTTGAGGGGCGCCTCGGTGAACACCACGGTGCCCATGTCCCGCCCGTCGGCGACCAGCCCCGGGGGCTTGCGAAAGTCGTGCTGGCGCTGCATCAGGGCATGGCGCACCGCCGGCAGGGCCGCGACCCGGGAGGCCGCATCGCCCACCTGCTCGGTGCGAATGGTCGTGGTGGCCTCCTCGCCCTCCAGCAGCACGCGAGTCGTTTCTGGCTCGGCGACGAAGACCACGTCGAGGCCGCGGGCGACCTCGGCGATACGCGCCTCGTCATCCAGCGGGACTTCGTGCTTGACCGCCGCCAGGGCGGTCAGGCGATAGAGCGCGCCGCTGTCCAGCAGATGCCAGCCCAGACGCTCGGCGACCAGGCGGCTGATGGTGCCCTTGCCGGCCCCCCCGGGGCCGTCGATGGTAAGTACCGGTGCCGCACTGCTCATGATGCCTCCTGCTCCTCGATAGCCAGCCCGACGCGACACGCCAGGTCGATGAAACCGGGGAAGGAGGTGGCTACGTTGGCGCAGTCGTCGATATCGATCGGCTCACCGGCGCGCAGGGCTGCGATGGCAAACGACATCGCGATGCGGTGATCGCCCAGGCTGTCGATGCGCCCGCCGCCGTAGTTGGCCCCTTGCGCCTGGCCGCCGCCGACGATATCGATGCCGTCCTCGAGCAGGGTGTGCTCGACGCCGATGGTCGCGAGGCCGTCGGCCATGGCCTTCAACCGGTCGGACTCCTTGACGCGCAGCTCCTCGGCCCCGCGCAGACGGGTCGTGCCCGCGGCGTTTGCGGCGGCGATGAACAGCGCCGGGAACTCGTCGATGGCGAGCGGCACCTGGTCCAGGGGAATATCGATGCCCGTGAGCGGCGCGTAGCGAATGTGCAGGTCGGCGACCGGCTCACCGCCCACCTCATGCTCGTTCTCGAGGCGCAGGTCGGCGCCCATCAACCGCAGGATATTGATCACCCCGACCCGGGTCGGATTGATGCCGACGTGATCGAGCACCAGATCCGAGCCCGGGGTGATCGCCGCCGCTACCAGGAAGAAGGTCGCCGAGGAGATATCCGAGGGCACGTCGATGGGCGCCGCGCTGAGCCTGCCTCCGCCCTCTAGCCAGCAGGTGTCGCCCTCACGCTGGACGGCGTAGCCGAAACCGGCCAGCATCCGCTCGGTATGGTCGCGGGTCGGCGCCGGTTCGCGAACGCGGGTCTCGCCCTCGGCGTAGAGCCCGGCGAGCAGCAGGCACGACTTCACCTGGGCGCTGGCCATGGGCATGTCGTAGGTGATGCCCGTGAGGGGCTCGCCGCCATGAAGGTGCAGCGGCGGACGCCCACCCTCGGCAGTATCGATCCTGGCCCCCATCAGGCGCAGCGGATCAGCCACGCGTCCCATGGGGCGCTTGGTCAAGGAGGAGTCGCCGGTGAGCTCGGTATCGAAGGCCTGACCGGCCAAAAGCCCGGCGAACAGCCGCATGGCGGTGCCGGCGTTGCCCACGTAGAGCGGGCCGACGGGTGACTTGAGGCCGTGCATGCCGACGCCGTGCACCGTCACGCGCCCCTGATGGGGCCCTTCGATGGCCACACCCATCTCGCGGAAGGCCTGCAGCGTGGCCAGGCTATCCTCACCCTCGAGAAAGCCCTTGACCTCGGTGACCCCCTCGGCCAGCGCCCCGAGCATGATGGCGCGATGGGAGATCGACTTGTCGCCGGGCACGCGAATCCGCCCGGCGACGTTGCCGCCGGGGCTCGCCCGGAAGCGCAGCTTGCCGTGTTGTTGCATCTGATACTCCGCCTGGTAACTGGTCTGGTTGAGCAGGGATTCGAAATAGTGCCGGGCATGACTGGCGCGATCGAAGGTCGCCAGCATGGCATCGCCGTCGCCGCTCTCCACTGCCCGGCGCAGCCGCGCCACGCCCGCCTCGAAGTCATCCAGGGAGGCGAGCACCGCGTCGCGATTGGCGATGAAGATGTCCCGCCACATCACCGGGTCGCTGCCGGCGATGCGGGTGAAGTCGCGAAACCCGCCGGCGGCGTAGCGAAAGATCTCCAGCCGCTCGTCCTGGCGGGCCAGGGTGTCGACCAGCGAGAAGGCCAGCAGGTGCGGCAGATGGCTGGTGCGGGCCAGCACCTGGTCGTGGCGCTCCACGGCCATCTCCAGCACCTCGGCATGACAGCTTTCCCAGAGCCGCCGCACCCGGGCCGTGGCGGCCGGGTCGGTATCGGGCTCCGGGGTGAGGATCACCTTGTGACGCGCATAGAGGGCGGGATCGGCGGCGGCCACGCCGCTCTTCTCCGAGCCGGCGATGGGGTGTCCCAGCACCAGGTTGGCCGGCATGCGCCCGAAGGCGGCGATGGCCGAGCGGCGGATCGCCGCCTTGGCACTGCCCACGTCGGTGACGACGACGTCGGGCGCGGCCCGCTCCAGGCATCCGGCAAGCTCTCGCATTACGCCGGCCATGGCCAGCACCGGTACCGCCAGCACCACCAGCGACACGCCCTCGATGAGCGGCGCCAAGCGGGTGTCGCCGCGATCGATCAGGCCCATCTCGACGCCGCGGGCGATCTCCCCGGCATCGGGATCGCAGGCCAGGATTTCGGCTCTCTTCACCGGCCCGCCCCCGCCGGCATCGTCGCTATCGCGACGACCGAAGCCGGCCGCATCTTTCTTAGCGGCCCCGAAGCCGGCCGCGCGCAGGGCGGCGGCCAGCGAGCCGCCGATCAGGCCGAGTCCGACGATCAGGATCCGCGCTTCGCGCACCTCCACCGCCATGCCTAGAGCACGCCGACCGGGTAGGAGCCCAGCACCTTCACTTCGGCGGCGCGCAGCTTGACCTCTTCGAGCATGGCCGCGACCTGCGGCTCCTCGCGGTGCCCCTTGAAGTCGATGAAGAAGACATAGTTCCACACGCCGCTGCGCGACGGACGGGTCTCGAGACGCGTCATGTCGATATGGTGGCGATGGAAGGGTTCGAGCAGATCGTGCAGCGCGCCGGGCTGGTTGCGCATCGCTACCACCAGCGAGGTCTTGTCCTCGCCGGAGATCGGCACGTCCTGGTTGCCGATGATCAAAAAGCGCGTG
This sequence comes from Halomonas saccharevitans, assembly GCF_032333995.1. Classification (NCBI taxonomy): domain Bacteria; kingdom Pseudomonadati; phylum Pseudomonadota; class Gammaproteobacteria; order Oceanospirillales; family Halomonadaceae; genus Halomonas; species Halomonas saccharevitans. Next base: position 115,394 of record NZ_JAVXUR010000001.1, on the reverse strand, counting down.
GAGTTATCCGGGCGATCCTCGATCTTCTCGGCCAATTTGGACAGGTCGTAGAGCTTGGCCGCCATATCGCCGGCGATGGCCGCGCTGTGCCACTCGGTCTTGACCAGGCGCGCCGCCTCGGCGTTGGAGGAGACCGGCACCCGCTCGGCGTGGGGGAAGTGGGCGTCGAGCCACTTGCGGCACTGTGCGAAGGACTGCGGATGGGAGTAGATCCGCGACACCTTGTCCCGACGGGTGGTCTCGCCCACCAGCAGATGATGGTGGATGCGCAGCACCACCTCGCCGCAGATGCGAAGCGAGGAGTCCATGAAGGAGTCGAGGGTGTGGTTGATCACGCCCTCGGTGGAGTTCTCCACCGGCACCACGCCGTAGTTGACGGCGCCGGCCTCCACCTCGCGGAACACCTCGTCGATGGCGGCCATCGGCAGGCTGATGGCGCTCTCGCCGAAGTGCTTGAGCGAGGCCTGCTGGGTGAAGGTGCCTTCCGGCCCCAGGTAGGCGACCTTGACCGGCTGCTCGAGGGCCAGGCACGCCGACATGATCTCGCGGAACAGTCGCGCCATCTCTTCGCTGTCCAGCGGGCCGTGATTGAGCTCCATGACGCGACGCAGCACCTGAGCCTCGCGCTCGGGCCGGTAGAAGACGCCGCCGGACTCATGTTCGGCCTTGATCGCGGCGACCTCCTGGGCACAGGCGGCGCGTTCGCTGATCAGGCGCAGAATATCGTTGTCGAGGGCGTCGATGCGCTGGCGCAGCGCCTCGAGGCTGACGGAAGGCTCGGTCATGGAGTTATCCCCTGCGTTTCTCGAAATCGGCCATGAAGGCAATCAGCGCGTCGACGGCGGCCTCGGGCACGGCGTTGTAGAGGCTGGCCCGCATGCCGCCGACGCTGCGGTGGCCCTTGAGGTTCAGGAGCCCGGCCGCCTCGGCCTCGGCCAGGAAGGCCGCATCGAGGCTCGCGTCGGCCAGCACGAAGGGCACGTTCATGCGCGAGCGATTGCGAAGCGTAATCGGGTTGGCATAAAGAGCGCTTGAATCGATCGCCGCGTAGAGCTTGTCGGCCTTGCGCGCGTTGAGGGCGTCCATGGCGGCCAACCCGCCGATGTCACGCTTCAGCCACTCGAAGACCAGCCCGGCAAGGTACCAGCTGTAGGTGGCCGGGGTGTTGACCATGGAGCCGGCATCAACCAGCGCCCGGTAGCCCAGGAGAGAAGGCATGTCATCGCGGGCGCAATCCAGCAGATCATCACGCACGATGACCACCACCAGGCCCGCCGGCCCGATGTTCTTCTGGGCGCCGGCGTAGATCACGCCGAACCGCGAGACATCGAGGGGCCCCGAGAGGATGCTCGAGGACATGTCGCAGACCAGCGGCACCTCGGTGCCATCGGGGCGGCGCAGCCCTCCCTCTTTACTGCCGGGAATATAGTCGAACTCGAGACCGCCGATGGTCTCGTTGGCGGTGTAGTGCAGGTAGGCGGCGTCCTCCGAGAGGACGATCTCCTCCTCGCGCGGCACCGCACTGTGGCCGTTGCTCTCGCTGCTGGCGGCGACGTGCACGTCGCCGACCAGATGGCGAGCCTCGGCGATGGCCTTCTTGCCCCAGATTCCGGTATGCAGGAAGTTGGGGCGGCCGCCGTGACCCAGCAGGTTGTAGGGCACCGCGGAGAACTGCAGGCTGGCGCCCCCCTGGGTGAACAGCACCCGGTAGTTATCCGGAATGGCCAGCAGCTCGCGCAGGTCGGCCTCGGCCTGCTCGGCGATGGCCACGTACTCCGACGAGCGGTGGCTCATCTCCATCACCGAGAGGCCGCGCCCCCGGTAGTCCAGCATCTCGTCGCGGGCACGCTCCAGCACGGCGGCCGGCAGGGCCGCCGGACCGGCGCAGAAGTTGTAGTGACGTGTCATCAGCGTTGGGTGTCCTTATTGCTCGCCGGTCTCGCCGCCGGCATCCGCGTCACCGGTCGAGGGCGCGTCGTCGCCCGTCGGCGCGGTGTCTTCCTCGATCTCCGGCTCCACCGTCTCCTCGGGCTCATCGACGCGCACGGTCTTGACCAGCTTCTCGTCGTTGCCGAGGCGGATCAGCATCACGCCCTGAGTATTGCGCGAGGTGGTGGACACCTCCTCGACGCGGGTACGCACCAGGGTGCCGCGATCGGTGATCAGCATCATCTCGTCCGCGGAGTAGACCTGCATGGCGGCCACCAGGGCACCGTTGCGTTCACTGGTCTGCATCGCGATCACGCCCTGGCCGCCGCGGCCGCGCAGCGGGAACTCCTCGAGGCGGGTGCGCTTGCCGTAGCCGTTCTCACTGGCGGTAAGGATGTAGATCTGACCACCGTTGCCGGCCTCGACGCTGGCGCCCTCCTCCGCTTCGGCCTCGGCCTCATTCTCCAAGCCGGCCTCGGCATCGATCTGCTGGCTCTTCGGGATGATCAGGCTGATCACCTCCGCACCCTCGAGCAGGCGCATGCCGCGAACGCCGCGGGCGGTGCGGCCCATGGCGCGCACGTTGGACTCCTCGAAGCGGATCGCCTTACCGTTGGACGACAGCAGCATCACGTGATCGGAACCCGAGGTGATGGCAGCGCCGACCAGGCGGTCGTCCTCGTCGAGATCGATGGCGATCAGGCCCACGCTGCGCGGCCGTGAGAACTGCTCGAGGCTGGTGCGCTTGACCGTACCCTTGGCGGTGGCGAAGAGGATGTAGCTCTGCGCGTCGTAGTCGCGCACCGGCAGGATGGCGTTGATCGCCTCGCCCTCGTCCAGCGGCAGCAGGTTGACCAGCGGCTTGCCGCGCGAGCCGCGGCTGGCCACCGGCATCTCATAGACCTTCAGCCAGTAGACCTTGCCGCGGTTGGAGAAGAGCAGCACGGTGTCGTGGGTCGAGGCCACCAGCAGGTGCTCGATGACGTCCTCGTCCTTCATGGACGTGGCCGACTTGCCGCGACCGCCACGGCGCTGGGCCTGGTAGTCGGAGAGCGGCTGGGTCTTGGCATAGCCGGTGCGGGACACGGTAACCACCATGTCCTCCTCCGCGATCAGGTCCTCGAGACGCAGGTCCAGATGGCTGGCCTGAATCTCGGTCTTGCGCGCATCGCCGAACTGGTCGCGCACCGCGGTGAGCTCCTCGCGGATCACCTCGAGCAGGCGATCGGCGGAGGCCAGGATGGCAGTGAGCTCGGCGATCTTCTCGAGGATCGAGAGATACTCGTCGAGAAGCTTCTCGGTCTCGAGCCCGGTCAGACGGTGCAGACGCAGTTCGAGGATCGCCTGGGCCTGGGCCGGCGACAGGCGGTAGTCGCTACCGGTCTGGCTGAGGCCGAAGCCCTCTTCCAGATCCTCGGGCTTGCACGAGGTGGCACCGGCCCGCTCGAGCATTTCGGTGACCTGCCCCGGCTGCCAGGTGGCGGCCAGCAGCTTCTCCTTGGCCTCGGAGGCATTCGGCGAGGCCTTGATCAGCTCGATCACCTCGTCGATGTTGGAGATGGCGACCGCCAGGCCTTCGAGAATGTGACCGCGTTCGCGGGCCTTCTTGAGCTCGAACAGGGTGCGCCGGGTGACCACCTCGCGGCGGTGGCGAATGAAGGCCTCGAGGATCTGCTTGAGGTTCATGATCTTCGGCTGGCCATCCTCGATGGCGACCATGTTGATGCCGAAGACGGTCTGCAGCTGGGTCTGGGCGAAAAGGTTGTTGACCACCACCTCGCCCGACTCGCCGCGCTTGACCTCGATCACCACCCGCAGGCCGTCCTTGTCGGACTCGTCGCGCAGCTCGGCGATGCCCTCGATCTTCTTGTCCTTCACCAGCTCGGCGATCTTCTCGATCAGCCGCGCCTTGTTCACCTGATAGGGCAGCTCGCTGACGATGATGTGGTCGCGACCGGTCTTGTCGTCATGCTCGATGGTGTGACAGGCGCGCACGTAGATGCGCCCGCGGCCCGTGCGGTAGGCCTCGAGGATGCCGGCACGGCCGTTGATGATGCCCCCGGTGGGGAAGTCCGGACCGGGGACATGCTCGATCAGGTCGTCGACGCTCAGGGTGTAGTCGTCGATCAGCGCCAGGCAGGCGTTGATGATCTCGCCCATGTTGTGGGGCGGAATGTTGGTCGCCATGCCGACCGCGATGCCCGAGGAGCCGTTGATCAGCAGGTTGGGCACCTTGGTCGGCAGCACGTCGGGAATCCGCTCGGTGCCGTCGTAGTTGTCGACCCAGTCGACGGTGTCCTTCTCGAGGTCGGCCAGGAGCTCGTGGGAGAGCTTGGCCATGCGCACCTCGGTGTAACGCATGGCGGCGGCGCTGTCGCCATCAATGGAGCCGAAGTTGCCCTGGCCATCGACCAGCACGTGGCGCATCGAGAAGTCCTGGGCCATGCGCACGATGGTGTCGTAGACGGCACTGTCCCCGTGGGGATGGTACTTACCGATGACATCGCCCACCACGCGGGCGGACTTCTTGTACGGCTTGTTCCAGTCGTTGCCGAGCTCGTGCATGGCGAACAGCACGCGCCGGTGCACCGGCTTCAAGCCATCGCGCACGTCAGGCAGCGCACGGCCGATGATCACGCTCATCGCGTAATCGAGGTACGACTGCTTGAGCTCGTCCTCGATATTGACTGGCAGAATCTCTCTGGCGATGTCACCCATGGGTCGTCGAATCCTTTGCACTGCAACAGGTTGGCGCGTCACGTGGCCGTGACATGGCGCGCAATAACAGCCTTACATCATACCATCCCGGATACTGATAAGGGAGCTAGGCGAGCACCAGCTGCGCCATGGCCTCACGGATCTCGCCATCGATCGTTACCGCCCTGCCGGTCGCCACGTCGAGCAGCACGAAGGTGATGTCGGCAATGGCCACCACCTTGCCATCCCCGACGCGACTAATTTCCTGATGGATGCGGGCACGACGCGAGCCAATCTCGGAGAGCCGGGTCAGCACCTCCAGGTCATCGCCGGCCACGGCGGCTCGCCGATAGTCGATGTTGAGGTTGACCGCGACGAAGGCCAGATCGCCGCGCGACAGGAAGGCCGCCAGGCCAGGCCGCTCATCGAAGTAGGCCCAGCGTCCCTCCTCCAGGAACTCCAGGTAGCGCGCGTTGTTGACGTGACCGTAGCCATCGAGGTGATAACCCCTGACGCGCAGGGTGGTACGGGAGAGGCGAGAATCCATGCTGACGGCTCCTGGGCTTGAACGATGAACAACGAAAAGAACATCGATTCTAGCCAGCCGGGGCGCCGGCGTTCAAACCACCGTTTGAACACGACGCCTCGGCGATGGCCTAGGGCGCTGGCACCCGCGCCGCCCTTTGGCCATAATATGCCCCCTTTTCTCCCGGGAAATGCGCCATGTGGTTCAAGCACTTGCATCTCTACCGCCTGCACGACGCCCCTGAGCTGGATGCCGCCAGCCTGGAAACCGCCCTCGACGAGCAGGCCTTTCGTCCGCTGGGCGGCAGCGAGGCACGCCGCCTGGGCTGGTGCGCGCCGGCCGGACGCACCGGGACGCAGCTGCTCCACGAGCTGCAGGGGCAGCGACTGCTGACCGCGCTGCGCCAGGAGCGCATCCTGCCCGCCTCGGTGGTTCGCGAGGAGGTCGAGGAGCGCAGCGAGGCGATCGAGGCCAGCGAGGGTCGCAAGCTGCGACGCCAGGAGAAGCTCACCATCAAGGAGCAGGTCTACGAGGAGCTGCTGCCCCGCGCCTTCGTGCGCAGCCAGAAGGTCGATCTGTGGTGGGACAGCCGCCGCCAGCTGATCGCCATCAACTCAAGCTCGCGTACCCGCGCCGAGGAGCTCCTCGACCTGCTGCGTGAGACCCTGGGCAGCCTCAAGGTGACGCCGCTGGCCAGCCAGACGCTGCCGATGCGCGCCATGACCACCTGGCTCGGCGACCCCGGCTCGCGGCCGGCCGACCTGGTGCTCGGCGACCAGGTGGAGCTGAAGGCCAAGGGCGACGACGGCGTGCTGCGCGCTCGGCAGGTCGACCTGGACAGCGACGAGATCCAGCAACTGCTGGAAAGCGGCCGCCAGGCCAGCAAGCTGGCCCTGTCGATCGAGGGACGGCTAAGCTTCGTGCTGCATGACGACCTCGCGATCAAGTCGCTGCGATTCGACGACGCCCTCATTGACGAGGCCTCCCAGACCGACGACGGCGACGATGCCCTGGTGCGTCTGGAGACCGACTTCATCCTGATGACACAGGCGCTGGCAGAGAACATCGAGCGCCTGATCGAGTGGCTGGGTGGCGAGGCCGGCAGCGCCGGCGACGCCCCGAGCGCCTGATCGCCCACGACCACAGCCTGGAAGACATGACCGAGACACAAGACACCACCGCAGCCGATCCCTGGGCCGACATTCGCCCCTACCAGGACGACGAGGTGGCCGAGGTGCTCGAGCGCCTCGTCCACGACGGCGAATTGCTCGACGCTCTGACCCGCTATCGGCTGCCGCGCCTGGCCCGCGTCATGCCGAGGCTCTCGCGGACCCTGGCCAGCTTCGCCATCCGCCGCGAGACCCGCGGCGTGGCCAGCGTGTACGACTTCCAAATGCGCATCGCCAGCTACATGCAGCGCATGCTCAGGAACTCAACCGACGACTTTCGGGTGGAGGGGCTGGAGCAGCTGGATCCGAACACCGCGTATCTCTTCATCGGCAACCATCGCGACATCTCGATGGACCCGGCCTTCGTGAACTATGCCCTCTATCTGGCCGGGCGCGACACGGTGCGCATCGCCATCGGCGACAACCTGCTCAAGAAGCCCTACGTCAACGACCTGATGCGCCTCAACAAGAGCTTCATCGTGCCGCGTAGCGCCCGGGGCAAGCGCGCCATGCTGGCCGCCTACCAGAAGCTCTCCGCCTATATCCGCCACTCCATCCTCGGAGACAACCACTCGATCTGGATGGCCCAGCGCGAGGGGCGCGCCAAGGACGGTATCGACCGCACCGATCCGGCGATCATCAAGATGCTGACCATGGCGCGGCGCGGCGAGGATCGTCAGGCCGCGATCGGCGAGGCCGTCGCCGAGCTGCGCCTGGTGCCGGTGTCGATCAGCTACGAGTACGATCCCTGCGATCTGCAGAAGGCCCGCGAGCTGCGGGCCCTCGAGGACAGCGGCAACTACGAGAAGAGCGAGTTCGAGGACATCAGCTCCATCGTCGCCGGCATTACCGGCCACAAGGGACGGGTTCAGCTGACCTTCGGCACCCCGCTCTCGGCCGATCTCGCGGGTCCCGAGGAGGTAGCCGCCGAGGTCGACCGCCAGGTGCTCGCCGGCTACCACCTCTTCCCCAGCCACTACCTGGCCCTGGAGGCGTTGGGCGAGGCGCCGGAGCTGCTGGAGCTGAGCGAAGTCAGCGATGCCGACCGTGCCCGCTTCCAGGCACGGCTGCAGACGGTGCCCGAGGAGCTACGTCACTGGTGGCTGACCCAGTACGCCAACCCCGTGCTCAACAAGGCCGGACGCTGCCAGTGAGACGCACGGCATGAGGGACGAGTCATCGAGCGCACATGAACCGCCCAGGAGCGAACGCGGCAGCGCGATGGAACGCGCCGCCCAGACCCGCGAGGCGCATCGGGTCACGCTGATCGGCGCCGTCATCGACTTCGCCGTCGGCGTCGCCAAGATGATCGCCGGCGTCATGGTGGGCTCGGCGGCGCTGGTGGCCGACGGCATCCACTCCTTCTCCGATATCCTGACCGACCTCTTCGTCGTCGCCGCCACGCACTTCGGCCGCCAGGAGCCCGACAGCAATCACCCCTACGGCCACGGCCGCATCGAGACCCTGGCGACCCTGTGGCTCGGCAGCGTGCTGATCTTCGTCGCCGGCGGCATCGCCTGGGCGAGCATCGGCCGGCTGCTTGAGGGCGAGCCCATCCCCGCCCCGGGGTTCTGGGCCATCGGTATCGCTGTTATCGCCCTGCTCGCCAAGGAGTGGATCTTTCGCTACACCATGCGGGTGGCCAGGCGCGTCAATTCGCGGCTGCTCGAGGCCAATGCCTGGCACTCACGCTCCGACGCGCTCTCCACCGTGGTGGTACTGATCGGCCTGGTGGCGGCCCAGATCGGCGTGGGCTGGATGGACGCCCTCGCCGCTATCGTGGTGGGCGTCATGGTCGGCCAGGTCGGCGGACGGCTGCTGTGGGAATCCGGCCGGGAGCTGATCGACACCGCCCTGCCGGCCGAGGAGCGCGATGCCATGCAGCGTGCGGCCGAGGAGGTCGCGGGAGTGCGCAGCGTGCATGACCTGCGCGCCCGCAAACTGGGCAGCGACATCCTGCTCGACCTGCACATCGTGGTGCCTCCCCGGGTCACGGTGTCCGAGGCGCACGAGATCGGTAACGAGGCCAGCCGCCGACTGCGTGAGACCTTCCCCAACCTCCACGACGTGACCTTCCACATCGACCCTGAAGACGACGCGGGAGAAACCGAACACAGCCTGCGCCCGGCCCCGCCGCTGCGTGCCGATGTCGAGGGCGTGCTCGACCAGGCCTGGCACGACCTGCCGATCTGGCAGGCGTGCGTGGATCTGGATCTGCACTACCTGGACAACCAGGTCGACGTCTCGCTCTACGTCGACACCCTGCCGCCGGGGCAGGATCTCGACGCGGCGGCGCAGGCGCTGCGCCGGGCCGCCAGCCGGCTCGCCTGGATCGGGCGCCTGCGGGTCTGGCTCGGGCCGGGCAAGGGATAGGCCGCCAGCCTCGCATAGGCCGTGCTGAAACGGCCACCCCGCTCGCATTAGGTGCCTGCTCCCCCTAGACTTGAGCAAGTGCTCATTCAGGCCGACTCCATGTCTCCCCCGTCATACCGGACACTCGACTCGCCCGTGCGTCGCCGTTTCCTGGCGGGCTTGGGAAGCTTGTGGCTGCTCGCCGGCCTGGGGCTTGGCCCATCACCGGTGGCGGCCAGCCTCTCGCCGCAGCAGCTTCGCCGCTCCATGCAGGCGGAGTACGGCGCCCAGGGCGTCGCGGTCCTCGAGGAGTGGTTTGCCCTGCTCGACCGGCTGCGCCCGGCCGACCTGGAGGCTCGCCTACGCGGGGTCAACGACTTCTTCAACCGGCGCATTCGCTGGCTCGAAGATATCGATATCTGGCGTCAGGAGGACTACTGGGCCACGCCGCTGGAGACGCTGGGGCGCGGTGAGGGCGACTGCGAGGACTTCACCATCGCCAAGTACGTCACCCTCAAGGAGCTCGACGTATCGGAGGAGGAGCTGCGCCTGATCTACGTGCGTGCGCGTATAGGCCGCAGCAGCATCACCCAGGCGCACATGGTGCTGGGCTACTACGAGACGCCCGGGGCGGACCCGCTGGTGCTGGACAACCTGGTGCCCTCGATCACCCGCGGCTCGCGGCGCACTGACCTCGATCCGCTGTTCAGCTTCAACGGCCGCGGCCTGTGGGCTGCCGGCTCGTCGCAGTCACGCGCCGACCCGGTGGCCCGGCTATCGCGCTGGCGGCGCGTGATCGATCGCATGCGACAGCAGGGATTCATTCAAGGGGAGTAGGACATGTCACTCATCAAGCAGCTCTGGCTGATCGTCGCGGCACTGCTGCTGCTCGCCTTCGGGGGCAGCCTGTTCATCGGGGTCACCGCCAGCCGGGCCTACATCGAGCAGGAAGTGCTGATCAAGAACGCCGACAACGCCAGCGCCCTGGCGCTGACGATGAGCCAGATGCCCAAGGATCCGGTCACCCTGGAGCTGCTGGTCTCGGCCCAGTTCGACACCGGGCACTACCGGCGAGTGGAACTGCGCTCCCCGAAGGGCGAGATCATCGAGCAACGCCTCGGCGGTGATGCCATCCGGGACGTGCCGGCCTGGTTCGTCGATCTGGTACACATCGAGGTGCCGCCCGGCCGCGCCGTGGTCCAGGATGGCTGGCGACAACTCGGCACCCTGGTACTGGAAAGCCAGCACAGCTTCGCCTATCGCTCGCTGTGGAGGAGCACCCTGAGCCTGGTGGGCTGGTTCGGCCTCGCCGCGGTCATCAGCCTGCTGCTCACCTGGTGGATCGTGCGCCAGATTCGCCGCCCGCTGAGCGCCGTGGTCGAACAGGCCCAGCACATCGGTCAACGCCGCTTCACGACCGTCCCCGCCCCACGGACCCGCGAGCTGCGTGAGGTGGTCGAGGCCATGAATCGGCTCTCCGCCGCAGTGGGCAACATGCTCGGCGAGGAGAGCCAGAAGCTCGATCGGCTTCGACAGCAGCTACAGCACGACCCGGTGACCGGCGTGCTGAATCGCGAGGCGTTCCTCTCACAGCTGCAGATCCACCTGGACAGCCAGGACGCGCGAGCGAGCGGTGCCCTCGCCCTGGTACGCCTGGCCCACCTGGTCGAGATCAACGAGCGGCTGGGCCGCGCCGAGACCGACGCCCTGCTCAACGAAATGGCCCATGGCCTGGAGCAGTTCGGCCAGGCTCACGGCGGCGGCATCGTGGGCCGGCTCAACGGCAGCGACTTCGTCATGCTGCTACCCGGCAAGATCGACCTGGAACAGCTCCGCCACGATCTCGGCAGGCGTCTCGCCGCGATGCGTGAACGCGGCCGCACCCCGGTGGGGCTTCCCGGCGCGCTGATCGACTATGCTCAGGGCGATCAGCGCAGCATGCTGCTGGCCAGTCTCGACGGCACCCTCTCGGCGGCCGAGACGCGCAGCGATGAGGGACTGATGATCGCCGAGGGCCCGCAGCGGCGCAGCCTCTTCACCAGCCACGACGAATGGCGCTACGCCCTGCAGGTGGCCATGGCCAAGGGTATCTACCTGGCCCACTATCCGGTACTGGATGCGACGGGCGAACTGCTGCACATCGAGTGCCCTTCGCGCCTGCGCCTCGCCGGCGAGTGGCAGCCCGCCGGGGTCTTCATACCGTGGATCTCGCGACTGGGGCTCGATAGCCAGCTCGATCTGGCGGTGATCGATGAAGCCATTCGCGACATTACTCACCGGGGCAAGCCGCTGGGCATCAACCTGTCGGTGGCATCGATCCAGGATGCGCACTTCGTTATCGAGCTGCAGTCCCGACTCAAAGCGCGTCCGGACGTCGCCAAACTGCTGTGGTTGGAGATTCCCGAAGCCATGGCCATCCACGACCTGGCGAGCTTTCGCAGCCTGTGCCGCGCCCTGCAGCCGCTGGGCTGTCGGATTGGCCTCGAGCACGTGGGCGCCTCCTTCACCCGGATCGCCGACCTGCAGGACCTGGGGCTCGCCTACCTCAAGCTCGACCGCACCCTGGTCAGGGGCATCGACCGGGTCGCCGAGCAGCAGACCATCCTGCGCGGCATGGCCACGCTCTGCCATTCGCTGGGTATCCTGGCCATCGGCGAGGGTGTCGAAAACCGGGAAGAGGCCCGTGTGCTCTTCGAGCTGGGCCTGGATGGGGCCACCGGGCCTGGCATTCGTCAGCATGAGAAGCCAGCGGACTGATCACGACAAGGGCCGACGTCCTCGCGGACGCCGGCCCTTGTTCCTGTCGAAGTATCGGCAACGGGTCTATATCACACCGCCCTCGTCATCGCTGCCGGTCACCAGCTGCAGGCCGTTAAGCCTACGCCGCAGCGTCTGGCGCTCCATCACCTTCTCCTGAGCCGGTTCCGGCAGGTCGGTGAAGCTGATCACCCCCTTGTCCATCAGCAGCTCGATCACGTCCTCGAGCACCCGCACGAAGGCGAGATCCGAAGCCTGAAAACGCGCCGCCCCCTTGCCGCTCTCCTCCTCCATCAGGAAGGCCAGCAGTTCCGGTGAGTCCGCCGACAGGTACTCCGGACATTCCGGCGTCTCCTCCCGGCTGACCAGCTCGATGCGATCTTCATTGTCGCGCTTGATGTACATAGACGGGCTCCTTGGAGAACCTGACAGCAGCCTGGAGGACAACAAACCAGCGCCCGGGCAAGGCCGGGCACTGGGGTCGGGTGGTGGACGTTTACTCGATGTTTAGCTGGCCGTTATCGATCATGTCTTGAACAATCGTTTCGCTGAAGGCGACCCCGTCCAGCTGGATAGCCTGATCAGCAGCGCTGACATCACCATCCGTAAGATTACCCTCAGTGCTGATATGCAGGATGGTATTGGCTCCGCTCTCCTCTGCCTGAATAAAGCTGGAGAGATCTGCACTGTCATCCATGTTGCTCAGCATATCAGAGACATCGAGCTTGTCGGCGTTATCATCGGTCCCGAAAGTACCGAGGGTAAAGTTCGTGACGCTATCCTCAGCCGGATCCGAGACGGAGCCTTCATCGCCAAGATGCCAGACGAAGGTATCGGCACCAAGGCCTCCGGTCAGGGTGTCGTTGCCTTCTCCTCCAACAAGAATGTCATTACCCTCTCCTCCATCAAGCTCGTCATTACCGAGCCCACCGACCAGGACATCACCGACGACGGTCCCATCCAATGTGTCAGCACTTTCGGTTCCGACATCCACATTCCATGTCTCATCGCTATCCAAATTGATAGAAAGCGACGCGGTACCAGATTCGCCATGGACATTCACCACCTGATAGGTGAAGAGATCGACCTGCCCCAGATTCGTCGGGTCGGCGTCGGGCTCGTAGGCATAGGAACCATCCGAATTCAACGTCAGCGTACCGTACTTACCGGCTACCTGCGTGCCATCCGTCACAGTCACGAAGCTGTTATCAACCTCGACCATGAGATCGAAATCATTGCTGCCAATCGAGGTCCCTAGCTCGTCGAGAACATTTCCTGAAGTCGAGTCGAACGTAGCCTGAGTGGCATTGACCGCAATGTCATCAGCAGATGCGGAAGAGTATTTCCAGCCCCAACTCAAGTCTCTCCCTTGAGCATAAGAAGTCAGTTCCAGCCTATAGGTACCAGCCTGGTTTAGATCATGGAAATTCACCTGACCGTTACTGTTATAGACCTGAGACGTTATTTCATGCCATCCACCTTCGCCATCTGACTCGTACAAGGCAGCGTTAACGAAAGCCTCTCCTCGGTCTTCAATATCAACCGCAAACGAGATGGAGGCGCTTTCAAAGTCACCAAGCGTAAACTCATGTGTCTGGGTGGTGGAAGTTTGTGAACCACGCCAACCCGCCTGAACTGAGACATCACCCCCATCCCACTCGTTGGCCTGAGATAGATTGATAAAAGCATCACTGCTGCTATCGACGAGCACGACTGGTTGATACTCCGCTGTCAGATCGAACTGGAGGTCACTAGTCGCCGAATCACCATCACCATCCGTGAGGGTATAGGTGAACTCCTCGCTCAGAGTTCCACTATCCTTGAGAGTCTGGCGCCCTTCAGGAGTCATCACATAGGAGTAGGAACCATCCGGCGCGACTGTCAGGACTCCATACTCACCCTCGATTACGACATTACCGTCAGCATTAAGCGTAGAGACGTTGCCATTAGTATGCTCAACAGTGATAGGCTCAACGCCTGCCGCAGCATCCGCCCCCCACTCAGGATTCAGATCACCTTCATAGGTGGCCGGATTACCAACATAATCGATGCTGGCATACAAATCGAAAGATGTGGACGCTCCTTCCGGTGTTGTCACTCCCAAAACGAGATCACCGCCTGAATCCTGGAAGCCAGGAATGGTGAACTCATAGCCTGCAGCAGTCAGACTATCAAGGACTGTTTGATCCGTAATTGTGACGCTCTCGATAGTAATTTCATCGTTATCACGTTCATCTCCATAACTATTCGATGTTTCATTATGATCAATGACCACCTCTACCGGTATGGAATAGAGCTGACCGTTCAGCATGACGTCGACCGTGAGACTCATCGTCACACCATTGATCGCCGTCCCTGCTGAAATCGGCTGGTTTACGTGAGTAAAGGTACCCAAAGAAATCGGAGCACCAGACACCAGACTATCTCCAGCATCAATATTTTCGGCGTATTCAAACTTGTAGCCTGAGGCGTCATCGAAGTCGTCACCTCCCCAAACGACTGCGGTACCGTTACCATCCTCGATGAGGTCATTATTTACTGTTGCTGACCCTCCTGTCGGATCCACCCAAGTTCCTTCCATACCCCTGATACCGAAGTCATCCATAGCGACATCGATATCAACTGAAGAACCTGTCTCCACGCTGGGACCGTCGTCAAAGAAGGTTACGGCTCCGCCAACCTCGGCGCTGGTACTGTCGGTGTCACCGTCGGCATCGGTCACGGTCACCGTGGCGGTGATCAGACCGGCCAGGTCGAGCGTGTCGTTGTCGTCGGTGGGATCCTGATGCTCCAGGGCGACGTTCTGGGACACGCTCAGCGTGCCGTCGGCGTTGATCGTCACCGTGAAGGCGGTCTGTGCCCCGGCGCCCGCATCGTACTGGCCGGTGATGGTGGTGGCATCGGTCGCGACCAGGGTGATCGCATGATCGCCCGCGGCGGTCGCCAGGCCGGTGCTGCCGTCACCGCTCAGTGCGAGTCCATAGACGGTGGCATTGCTGGCCGCGGCGCCGTCGGCACCGAAATCGGTGTCGAGGGTGAGAATCACTGCGCTGCTGGTGGCACTGATCGAGCCATTGGCGAAGGCTTCGCCGGCAACACTCTCGTCGAGGCTGACGCTGCTGTCTACTGCGTCGATGCTGACGCTCGGCGCGTCGTCGACGATCTGGATGTCCAGCGAGGCGTCGGCACTGCTGCCGTCGGTGTCGACGACGCTGACCGCGAAGCTGTCCAGGTAGCCCGTGTCGGTCGCGTCCGTGACGCTGTCGTTGTCGACGGGGGCGGTCAGGGTGTAGCTGTAATCCAGCGTGCCGCCGGCGGCATCGCCGCTGAAGCCGGTCAGGGTCAGCGTGCCGAAGGCGCTGGTCAGGGTGACCGGCGTGCTGGCGGACAGCCCCTGCAGGTCGGCCAGGCCCAGGCTCTGGCCGCCCACGCTCAGGCTGCCCAGCTCGTCCAGGGCGGTGAAGCTGAAGCTGCCGCTCTGGGTCAGCGCGGCGGCATCCGGGCTGGAGCCATCCGCCAGGGCGGCTTCGTCAACGCTCTGCTCGGCGCCTTCGGCGCTGAGGCCGGTCAGCGTCACGCCATCGTCCTGGCCGGTGATGGTCACCGTCAGATCGGCGGTGTCCGTGGCACTGCCATCGGAGAGCGTGTAGGTGAAGGATTCACTCAGGGTCTC
>NZ_JAVXUR010000001.1:0-100193 GCF_032333995.1 Halomonas saccharevitans | reverse complement strand
AGCGCATCACCATCCAGATCGCTGTCGACGCCGGCACCGTCGTTGTCGGTGATCAGGTTGCCGCTGTCGCTCAGCGCCGCGTCCTCGGTCACCGCTGCCGTGTTGGCGGTGGCCACCGGACCGTCGTTGGTGCCGGCGATGGTCACCGTCAGATCGGCTTGACTGGTGTCGCCGTCGGCATCGGTCAGCGTGTAGGTGAAGGTCTCGGTGAGGCTGTCGCCCTCGCCCAGCGCCTGCACGGCGGAATTGCCGTTGTCGAGCTGATAGCTCCAGGTGCCGTCGCCGTTGTCGGTGAAGGTACCGTACTGCACGCCGCTGACGTCGGCAGCGTCAAACGTCACGCCCTCGGGACGGTCGGCGCCCAGGGTGTCATTGATCAGGACGTTGCCGCTGATAATGTCACTCGCATCGTCTTCCCGAAGGCTCGCCATGTCATCCCGGGCCGTCGGAGCATCATCGTTGATGTCGATAGTGAGCGTCGCGGGGGCAGAGACATCGCCATCATCATCGGTCACGCGTACCCCGAACAGATCCTGTAACTGATCGGCCTCACCGCTCTCGCCGGCTACAGGATGATCAGCACTCTGGGTCAGGGTGTAGGACCAGCTGCCATCGGTGTTCACGCTCAGCGTGCCATACTCACCGCTTACCTCGGTGCCGTCGGCCGTGACAGCAATCCAGGTGCCATTTACGTTCTGCACCTCGATGAGAGCCAGAAGATCATCGCCAGTATCGATCTGAAACGCCCCGGACGTGTTCAGCGTGCCGCCACCGCTGCCCTCGGAGAGGGCAGCTTCCCACACGACATCACCGTTACCATTGAGATCGACCGTCGCGACAGTCGGTATAGAGTCCGGCGCTTCATCGAGCGCTTGATCCTGAGTCTCGAAGGTTGCGCCCAGAGAGTTTAAGCCGTATTCGAAGGCGAGCGGATCGAGGTTCTCGCTGATGCGCGCCAGACGCACGAAGTCATGACCACCGCCCGGGCCACCGGCGCCCCCGGCGCCTGCTGCGGTGGCATCGAGCCCCTCGAGCAGGTCGCCCTCGCCCTCATCGAGGGCCGTCAGCAGCGCTTCCAGATCGTCATCCTGGACGCTGGCCTCCTCCGCGGTCACCGGCTGCTCGGCGTCGAGATCGGCCGAGATGGCGATCTCCTGCCCTTCGCCAATCACGGTGGGGTCGAGGCCGTCGGCGAAATCGAGCACCACCCGGCCATTATCGGAGGTGACGAGAATCTCACCCTCCTGCAGGGTATCGCCCACCCGCAGCTCGCGGAGATCGCCCGAGGCATCGCGCGCCCAGGCCTGGCCAGTAATGGAGATGATGGTAGCGATGGTCATGAGTCGACTCCCTGCGTACGAATCGCGTGCGAGGCCGCCCAAGGAAGAACGGCTGATACCCAGACACTAGAGCAGCCGTGAAGGCCACACTATTGTACCGATGGCCATGGTTCGGCCTGCTGACAGTCGGCATGACTCGAGGCGTCCGAATCAGACCTCAACCGTAAGGGAAGGTAAACGTCAGGCGGTTTCCCGCTGACCGAGCTTCAGGATCAACTGCAGCCGGTCGCGCACGCCAAGCTTGCGGAAGATGGCACCGAGGTGGGCCTTGACCGTGCGCTCGGTGATCTCGAGCCGGCGTGCGACCTCCTTGTTGCTCTGGCCTTCCGCGACAGCCAGCGCCACGGCCCGCTCGCGCTCGGTCAACTCCGACAGGACTTCGTCCTGCTGTCGCGACTCGCCACCGAGGGCCCGGTAGGCGCTGCCCATGACCTGAGCCAGCAGTTCGGGTGGCACCCAGATTCCCCGGTGACTCGTCACCAGGGCCATCTGGCGCAGAAGTTCGGGAGGTGACAGGGCATGGGCATAGCCGCGGGCGCCGGCGTCGAGTGCCCGCAGGGCCTCCAGCGGGTCGGGCGCATAGCTCAGCACCTTGACGATGGCCCCCCGACCACTTAGCAGGGTGACAAGGGTTGGCCAGGCCTCGATATGGCTCATCACCCATACGCTGTCGCCTTCCCCTGCCTGAGCACGGGCCTGCTGGCGACTGACGAGGCGCGCCTCACTGAAAGCGGCTTGCCAACGCGGGATATCGTCACGCCCGTGACAGACGAAGAGCTGTGTCATCAACGTTCTCCCATGGAGTTCTCCCAGGCCCGCAGCACGGGCTTGAGCAGGTACTGCATCACGGTGCGCTTGCCGGTCAGGATGTCCACCTGGGCCGTCATGCCCGGAATCACCTCCAGTTCTCGGTGCCGCTGGGCATCCTCCCGCGTGCGCACCCGCACCAGGTAGAAGGTATTGCCCTCGTCGTCGGTGATGGTGTCGGCGCTGATGTGATCGAGCTCGGCCTCGAGGCCGCCGTAGATGGCGAAGTCGTAGGCGGTCAGCTTGATGGTCGCCGGCTGGCCGGGCCGCAGGAAGGCGATGTCCTGGGGGGCGATGCGCGCCTCCACCAGCAGGGCATCGTCGGTGGGGACGATGTCGACCACCTCCTGGCCGGGCTGTACCACCCCGCCGAGAGTATTGATCCCCAGGCGCTGCACCACGCCGTCGACCGGCGAGCGGATCTCCGACAGGCGCACCCGATCCTCGAGCCCGGCGCTCGACTCATCGAGCGCGGCCAGCTCGCCCAGGGTCCGCGAGAGCTCGGTTCGCCACTCGTTACGGGCGTTCAGCTCCACTTCACGAAGCTGGGCCTGGGCCTCATCGATCGCCGACTGCAGGCGCTCTACCTGAGCGGCCGCCTGGGTGCGCTCGCCGCTGGCCCTCGAAACATCACGCCGCAGTCGCAGCACCTCGACCTCGGAGACGGCGCCGGACTGCAGCAGAGGCCGCGTGAGATTGAGTTCCTGACTGGCCATGCCGAGCTCCCGTGCCGCGGTATCCCGCCGCGACTGGGCCTCTTCGAGTTCGGCGCGGCGCTGGGCGAGCCGCTCCTCGAGGATGCTCTGCTCCTCGGAGAGCTTGTCGAGGCCGCTCTCATACAGCGCACGCTCCTGGGCCACGATCGCCGGGGCCTGCTCGAAGAGCGCGTCCGCGGGCGTGAATGACGACCCGGTGGCCAGCGCCCTCAGGCGCTCGGCGCGCGCCTGCAGCGACTGAGCGGTGGCGCGATTCTCGCGGAACGTCGACAGAAACCGCGTGGGGTCGATGCGCATCAGCAGCTCGCCGGCCTCGACGCGCTCGCCCTCGCGCACCAGGATCTCCTGCACCACCCCACCGTCGAAGGACTGCACCCGCTGCAGCTGGCTGGAGGGGATCACCCGCCCGGTGCCGCGGGTCACCTCGTCGATAGGCGCCAGCCAGGCCCAGACCAGCAGCGCCGCCACGGCCAGTACCACCACGTAGAGAAAGGCCCGGGCTCGGATCGGGTCTTGCTGCAGCCGCGCCCAGTCGGCGTCGCTTGCCCAGTCGCGATTCAGGTGCGCCGCGCTGACGCGGCGAGCGAAGAGTCGATCGATGAAGGGGCGAAACGGTCGCCCGCCCGTCTCGGAGAAACGGCCGATGGCCTCGAAGCCCTGCTGCTCGGCGCTCTTGCGAGACTCGGTCATCAGCTGGCCCTCCCGATCTGTCCCTTGCGCAGGGCCTCCACCACCTTGTCCCGCGGCCCGTCGGCCACCACCTTGCCGCCATCGATGACCAGGATGCGATCGACCAGCGACAGCAGCGAGGTGCGGTGGGTGACGATCACCAGGGTCTTGCCCTGGCCGTAGGACTTGAGGCTGGCCTTGAAGGCCTCCTCGCTGGCGTGATCCATGGCGCTGGTCGGCTCGTCGAGCAGCAGGATGCGCGGATCGTGGACCATCGCTCGAGCGATGGCCACGGCTTGGCGCTGGCCACCGGAGAGCATCTGGCCGCGTTCGCCCACCGGCAGGTCGACGCCTTGGGGGTGGCCGTTGACCAGGCCGTCGAGGCCGCTCAACTTGATCGCCCGCAGCAGTGCCTCGTCATCCACGCCGTCGCTGCCGCCGCCGGCGAGGATGTTGTCGCGCAGCGAGCCGTAAAACAGGCTGACGTCCTGGGACACGTAGCCGATGTGGCGGCGCAGCTGCAGCGGATCGAACTGTCGGATGTCCACGTCATCGATCATGACCGCGCCCGCCGTGGGCTGGTAGAGCCCCAGCAGCAGCTTGTTGAGCGTGGTCTTGCCACAGCCCACGCGCCCCAGCAGCGCCACCCGCTCACCCGGCTCAATGGTCAATGAGACGTCGCGCAGGGCATCGCGCTCCGCCTCGGGATAGCGCAGCGAGACCTTGTCGAAACGGATCTCGCCGCGCACCACCGGGCGATCGATGAAGGCCTTGCCCTCGGGTCGCTCCACCGGGCGCTCCATCACCTCATCGAGGGACTGCAGCGCAGTGGAAGCCTGGTGATACTGCGCCAGCAGCGCCGCCGCCTGGCTGATCGGGGCCATGGCGCGAGACGACAGCAGGTAGGCTGCAATCAGCCCGCCCTGGGTCAGATTGCCTTCGATGATCTGGAAGACCCCGATGAGGATTACGCATACCGCCACGCTGTGCTGGGCCCAGAGTGCCACGCTCGACACCGAGGAGCTGACCAGGCGCAGCTGAGCGGAGGTGCGCGACAGGAAGGCCGAGGCCTTCTCCCAGCTGCCCTGGATGCGGCTCTCGGCGCGCAACGACTTGACCGTTTCCAGGCTGGAGACCGATTCCACCAGGGTAGCGTTGCGCTGGGCCCCCACCCGCCAGGTGGTCTCGGAGAGTTCATGAAGCTTGCCCTGGGCGGCCATGGCATAGAGCAGCACGAAGACGATGCCGACCAGCAGCGGAATCACCAGCGGCGGACCGATCAGCGCGATGATGCCCACGAACATCAGCACGAAAGGCAGATCGACCAGCGACACCACCGTAGCCGAGCCGATGAAGGCCCGCACCGACTCGAAGGACTGCAGGGTGGCCGCGAAGGACCCCGTGGAGGCCGGCCGCGCCTCCATGCGTAACCCCAGCACCCGGGCCATGATCGACGACGACAGCTTGACGTCGGCGCGACTGGCCGCCAGATCGACGAAGGCGTTGCGCATCAGTCGCAGGGCCAGGTCGAAGCAGAGCACGATGAAGATCCCCGCCGCCAGCACCCAGAGCGTCTCGGTGGCGTGGTTCGGCACCACCCGGTCGTAGACGTTGAGCACGAACAGCGGCATCGCCACCGCAAAGAGGTTGATGACCACCGAACCCGCGATGACGTCGCGATAGAGCTTGCGATTCTCGCGGATCACGCCCCAAAACCAGTGACGCGAACGCTGGCGGTTGACCTCGGGCCCACGGGCGTCGAACCGAAAGCGCGGGCGCACATAGATCGCCTGGCCGCTGAAGCTCTGCTGCAGGCCGTCCAGGCTCACCTCGGTCTCGGCATCGCCCAGCTCGGGGAAGATCACCCGCGCACGCCGCGCCTTCAGGTCCAGGGCCACCAGCACGCAGGCGCGCCCCGGCTCAAGCAGCAGCACGGCGGGAAACAGGGCGGGGTTGAGCTGTACCAGGCGGCTCTCGGTGATCCGTGCGGTGAGCCCGGCGCGAGACGCGGCGCGAGCGAACACGCCAGGCGTCAGGCGCCCCTCTTCGAGGGGCAGGCCGGCGATCAGCGACTCGGCCGTGGCCGCACGATCATGCACTTGAGCAATAGTCTGGAGGCACTCGAGCAGTTCATCACGCACCGCCGATCGAGAGGGCCCCGGGCCCGGATCCAGCTCTTCTTTCTGTGACACAGCCACCTCATACGTCAAATCGCCCCACCGCGTTCACGGTGGAGCGGGGCATTACAGCATGCCTTATCCTGCTCGCGTTCCGCCCGGTCGTCCGGTCAACCGCGAACCGCATAGCTACCGGCGAGGCCCTGAGCGTCGCGCCAAGCGGCGGCAAGCTCACCACTTGGTGTCGGTGAACCGGCCTTGAGATCACTATCGAGGCCGCTGAGATCCAGGTTCTCGCCGACACGCTCCAGGGTGACCTCGACGCGACGGTTCTGGCGACGTCCGTCCACCGTGGCGTTGCTCGCCACCGGCTGGCGGGAGCCATAGCCGCGGGTCTCGATCAACCCTCGCTCGACCCCTTGGCTGACCAGATAGCGCGCCACGCTGTCGGCACGTGCCTGGGAGAGCGGGTCGTTGATGGCATCAGAGCCGGTGATGTCGGCATGGCCGGCGATGAACACCCGGGCCAAATTGTTCATGCCGCGAATCTCGGCGGCCAGCGCATCGAGCTCGGCGCGGGCATCGCCGCTCAGCTCGGCGCTGTTGATCTCGAACAGAGCATCGGCGGAGAGGGTCACGTCCGGTGCCCGAGCCGGCGCCTCGATGCCGCCGGTGAAGTCGGCCAGGGTGAAGCCCTGGGGGCCCTGGGCGGGACAGATCACGTCGGGATTGATCGCCACCCCGTCGCTGCCGAGCTCTGCCAGGGTTGGCATGTCGTCGCGACGTACCTCAAGCGTCTGCATCAGCTGGCCCATGGCGGCCAGGGTGCGGGCATCGGCCAGCGCCACGTCATATTGGGCATTGGCATAGGCGCGACTCGCCTCGAAGTACTCGTTCTCGCTGTCGAGGACGTCGAGCAGGGTGCGCTGGCCGATATCGAACTGCTGCTGATAGGCCCCGCGGACCCGGTCGATCGACTGGCGATGCTCGTTGAGGTAGCGCAGCTGCTCGCGCAGTCGCTGGGTATCGTTGTAGGCGATTTGGGTGGTCTGGCGGACGTCGACGCAGGCCTTCTCTCGCAGGTTGACGGCCTGCTCGACCCGCTCGCTGGCGGCCAGGAAGGAGGCACGGTCGCTGCCGCCGCGATAGAGGTTCATGCTGGCCACCAGCTCAATGCTGTGGCGATCACGATGCTCGCCGTCGGCAACCCCGTCGTAGCTGCCGTCGTTGTTCTCATAGGTGCCGGTACGGCCGCGCAGATCGAGGCGCGGCTGGAAGGCCGAGCGGGTCCCACGCTGCTCGGCGCGGGAGGCCTCGATGTTCTCGATGGCCGCGTGGAACTCGGGATTGCCCTGAAAGGCCAGGTCGACGGCCCGGCCGACATCCGCCGGCAGGCGCTCGTCCATCTCCGGCACCGGCGCCAGGTTCTCGGCCGGCAGGCCGCCGACGATGCGCTGGAAGCGCGCCGTCACGTCGTGCAGGTTGGAAGCCTCAGTCAGCAGGTTGGACTCGGCCAGCGCCAGACGACCACTGATCTGCTCCAGGTCGACGCGTCGCCCCGCCCCCGACATCGCCCGCTCCTCGATCTGGTTGTAGACCCGCAGGTGCTCGCGGTAGTTGTCCTGAGCCAGACGCACCAGTTCACGGCGGCGCTGCACGTCCAGGTAGGCGCGGGTCGCTTCCAGCGCCACCTCCTCGCTCGCCCCCAGCAGCTCGTAGTAGCGCACCAGCTCGGCACGATCGAGGCGCTCGACCTCGCTGGCCGTGGCCAGGCCGTCCCAGAGCATCTGGGTGATGGTCAGCTCGGCGTAGCTGGTATCGTAGCTGCCACGCTCATCGAGCTGGCGGTCCTCCAGGCCGATACCCGCCGCCACGTCGACGCTCGGCAGGTAGTTGCCTCGCGCAACGCCGATATCGTTACCCGCGGCCTGGAAGCCGTTGAAGGCCGCCATGACTTCAGGGTTGGTCGAGATCGCCTGCTGCACGACCCGGCGAAGATCGGTGCTCCCCGGAACCGCCAAGCCCTGTGGCAGCGACTGGGCGACCGCCGCGGCGATCGGCGCAAGCGACAGGGACGCGCCCACGACGACGGAACCGACGAGACGGCGGGCGTGGACGAGTGGCACAGCATCGGCGATGAATTTCATGGGCATTCCCTTTAGAGGAGCGGTGGCATGTGCGAAAGCGAACCAACATGCCGGGCGATGAGGTAGTGGTGTTGTCGTGACGGCTTTTACCCATCTTCAGCAAGCCGACTGACGCCTTTGCCACTCGCGGATTACGACCATCGCACAACGTTAGTGCCGGGCAGGAAAGTCGAGCAAGCAACGGCGTTAAACGCTTCATGCCTTTGCATGATGTGTCGGTTTGTAATCAATAGTAACTTAACAGCGGCATTTGTCCACCTTCCGCCTGAGCGACACGAAGACATGCCGTACCCAGGCGGCACGAGTGAAGGCAGCCTAGCGTCACGTACGGCGGCAAACGTGGTATCGTCTGACCGTCACCGAAACGGCGTGGTTACACCAAGGAGAACGTCATGGCCTCATCGGAAATCCAGAAGACCCGCGTGATCAACGAGCTGCGGGACTTCATCAAGAAACTCCTGCAGGATCCGAAGATTCTCGAGCAGTCACTGGACATTACCCGGCGCCAGCTCACCGAAGCGGGCGACGGCGATGTGATGGCGCGGATCGCCAACGAGATCTCCGAAACCACCAGCGTGCACATCCCCGAGGACCCCACCGAGCACTCGGAGGCCGACCGGCTATTCCTGGAGCTGCTCAAGGAAGTCGCCAGGGAGGAGCAGGCGCTCTACTGAGCCCTGTCGCCCGACGGTGTCTTCGTGATCGCGCCCGGCCTTATGCCGGGCGCGGCAGTAAGGTACCTTCCCCAGCGAGACTGCGCCGTGCGAGCGTTACACGACGTTGGTAGAATGCCGGCCACATCGTCACTGCTGCTCCCCTCGAATGACCTATCTGCTCAAGCTCCACCCCGAAATCACCATCAAGTCCCGCTCCGTGCGTCAACACATGACCCGCTGCCTGGCCAGCAACGTGCGCAATACCCTGCGCCTGCTGGAACCCGGCGTGCGCGTGAAGGCCAGCTGGGACGCCCTGCGCGTCCGCTTCCCACAGTCCCTGCCCCCCGAGCGTAAACGCGAGCTGGAAGAGAGCCTGACGCGCATCCCCGGCATCAATGAGGTGCTGGCGACTCAGGAGGTCTCCTGCGTCTCGCTCGATGAGGCCGCCGAGTGGATCGTGCCCCACTGGACGCCGGCGATCGCCGGTCGCCGGTTTCGCGTCCGCGCCAAGCGACGCGGCGAGCATGCTTTCTCATCGGTGGATCTGGAACGCCACCTCGGCAGCGCCCTGCTGGCGGCCGAACCCTCGGCGCGGGTCGATCTGAAGCATCCTGAGGTGGTGGTATCGGTGGAGCTGACCGGGGAGCGACTGCAGCTGATCCGCTCGCGCCGCCCCGGCCTCGGCGGCTACCCGCTGGGCGTGCAGGGCGAGGCCCTGGCGCTGGTCTCGGGCGGCTTCGATTCGCCGGTCGCCGCCTGGCGCATGCTGCGCCGCGGCATCAAGACGCACTATCTGTTCTTCAACCTGGGCGGGCCGGCCCATGAGGCGGGCGTCAAGGAGGTGACCCATCACCTCTGGCAACGCTACAGCGCCTCGCACAACGTCGACTTCACCTCGGTGCCCTTCGAGGGCGTGGTCGCCGAGATCCTGCGCAGCATTCCCGACGGCCTGATGGGGGTGATCCTCAAGCGCATGATGGTCCGCGTGGCCAGCCGCATCGCGGCCCGTGCGAACATCCCGATGCTGGTCACCGGTGACGCCATCGCCCAGGTCTCGAGCCAGACGCTCACCAACCTGGCGCTGATCGATGCCGCCAGCGAGCGGCCGATCCTGCGACCGCTGGTCACCGAGGACAAGCAGGAAATCATCGACACCGCCCGGCGCATCGATACCGCCCGCTTCGCCGAGCAGATGCCGGAGTACTGCGGCGTCATATCGCGACGCCCCCACACCCGTGCCCCCGCCGACAAGGTGATGGCCGCCGAGGCCGCCTTCGACTTCTCGGTGCTGGAGGCCGCCGTCGACGCCGCCACCGTGACCCGAGCCAATCGGCTGGGGGATAAGCCGTGCGAGCCCGGCGAGGTGACCGTCGTCGATGGCCCGGCGCGGCTCGCCGAGATGCCGGCGGTCAGCGTGATCGACATCCGAAGGCCCGACGAGTGCGAGGAAACACCGCTCAAACTTGCCGACGTGCCCTGCCTGGAGATCCCCTTCTACGAACTACAGGACCAGGCGCAGCACCTGCCCGCCGACCGCGAGTACCTGCTCTACTGTGACCAGGGGGTGATGAGTCGCATGCAGGCCCTGCACCTGGCCGACCGGGGGCTCGATCACTTCGGGGTCTATCGCCTCGCGGCGACGGGCTGAGCCGCGACGGCCGGCCGCGTCGCCGCGGTGGAAGATGGCTTTCAGGGATGCCTAGCAGGAAGCATTCACCGGGATGGCTCGAGGGGATGGCTAGAAGAGATGGCTAGTGGGGATGCCTAAGATGATCGACGAAGGCGCGCCAGCTCGCCGGCAGCGGTACCCAGCCGGCATCGACCATCTTCGGCAGCGCGACCAGCAGGCAGACGACCACCGCCCCCACCGCCATCGCCCAGCCGCTGTCGATGGCGATCCCCTTCCCGGCCAGCACGTAGATCAAAGTCATCGGCGACATGCCGAGTGCCGTCGCCACCAGAAAGCGGCTCGTGGAGAGCGCCGTGAGCCCTGATGCGTAGCTGATCAGCGCGAAAGAGACGACGGGAATCAGCCGGGCCACCAGCACCATGCTGAAAAGAATGTGCTGCGGGCACTCGGGAAACAGGGCGACATGCCCATGCAGGAGCCGTTCGATGACCGGCCGACCCACCAGCCGCGCGATCCAGAAGCTCAGGCCGGCGCCCGTCAGGGCCCCGGTCATGCTAAGCACAAAGGCCAGCAGGGGATCATAAATCATGCCCGCCGCCACGCTGACCACCATGGTGGGAATGGGACCCACCACCACCGTGAGCGCCATCACGCCCGCCAGCATCAACGGCCCCCAGGGCCCCAGCCTCAAGCCCAAGCGCTCCAGGCGCACGGGATCGATCCACCCCGCCTGATAGACCCAGAGCCCCAACGCCATCAGCCCCGCCAGCATCACCAGTGCCAGCAGCGCCTGCTTCCCATGCCGCGGCTCGATTCGCATACTGCCATCCCTTGCCCGTGGGTCAGACAACGTGTGACGGGCGACCGCGCGCCAGCAGCACAAGAGGGCACGGGCCTTCTCCTACAGTCTAGCCCGATCAACCTGCCGGCCCGGCGCCGACAGGAGACGATCATTGCCCCTCAATGGCCGACCGCCAGGCGGGTGCAGTGGGGGACGAAGATGCTACAATCCCAGCCCTGATTTCACGGATATTTCGCATGGCGGCCTCGACTTCGCCCAGGCGTCGAGTCGGCCGCCATGTACCACGCTACGGGAACCTCTGAGCCATCATGTCGAATACCGCTCCGCGCAAGATCCTGGTCACCAGCGCCCTGCCCTATGCCAACGGCGACATCCACCTGGGCCACCTGCTGGAGTACATCCAGACCGACATCTGGGTGCGCTTCCAGAAGAGCCGCGGCCACGAGTGCCACTACGTCTGCGCCGACGACGCCCACGGCACCGCGATCATGCTTCGCGCGGAGCAGGAAGGCATCACCTCGGAGGCGCTGATCGAGCGGGTCTCGCGTGCCCATCAGACCGACTTCTCCCGCTTCGGGGTGGCCTTCGACAACTACCACTCGACGCACTCCGTGGAGAACCGCCACTTCAGCGAGCTGATCTACACCCGGCTGCGCGACAAGGGCCACATCGCCACCCGCGATATCGAGCAGATGTACGACCCCGCCAAGGGGCTCTTCCTGGCCGACCGCTTCATCAAGGGCACCTGCCCGAAGTGCAGGACCGAGGATCAGTACGGTGACAACTGCGAGGCGTGCGGGGCCACCTACACCCCGGCGGAGCTGATCGACCCGGTCTCGGCGATCTCCGGCGCCACCCCCGAGGTGAGGAGTTCCACTCACTACTTCTTCAAGCTGCCGGAGTTCGCCGACTTCCTGAAGGCCTGGATCGACGATGATCATGTCCAGCCGCAGATCCGCAACAAGCTGATGGAGTGGTTCGAGTCGGGCTTCAACGAGTGGGACATCTCTCGCGATGCTCCCTACTTCGGCTTCGAGATCCCCGATGCGCCGGGCAAGTACTTCTACGTCTGGCTCGACGCGCCGATCGGCTACCTGGCGAGCTTCAAGAACCTCTGCGAACGCGAAGGCCTCGATTTCGATGCGTACTGGTCGCCCGGCTCCGACGCCGAGATCTATCACTTCATCGGCAAGGACATCGTCTACTTCCACGCGCTGTTCTGGCCGGCCATGCTGCACGGGGCCGACTTCCGCACCCCCACGGCCGTTAACTGCCACGGTTTCGTGACGGTGAACGGCGCCAAGATGTCCAAGTCCCGGGGCACCTTCATCAAGGCGGCGACCTACGCCGACCACCTGAACCCCGAGTACCTGCGCTACTACTTCGCCGCCAAGCTCACCTCGCGGGTCGACGACCTGGACCTCAACCTCGAGGACTTCGCCGCGCGGGTCAACAGCGACCTGGTCGGCAAGGTGGTCAACATCGCCAGCCGCTGCGCCGGCTTCGTCAAGAAGCTCGGCGGCGGCCAACTCGCCGCCCACTGCAGCGAGCCCGACATGGTTGCGCGCTTCATCGCCGCCGGTGACGAGATCGCCGATGAGTTCGAGGCGCGTGAATTCGGCCGCGCCATGCGCCGCATCATGGAGCTGGCCGACGAGGCCAACACCTACATCGCCGAGGCCGAGCCCTGGGTGCTGGCCAAGCAGGAGGGCCGCGAGCAGGAGGTGCTCGACATCTGCTCGGTGGGCATCAACCTGTTCCGCCAACTGATGGTCTACCTGGCCCCGGTGGTGCCGGTGATGGCCGACCAAGCCCGCGACTTCCTCAAGCTCGAGAACCTCGACTGGCACAGCCGCCACGCCCTGCTGGTGGATCACGAGATCGCCAAGTTCAAGCCGCTGATGACCCGCGTGGAGCGGGACAAGATCGACGCCATGATGACGGCATCGAAGGAGGATCTGGTGGAAGAACAGAAACTGAAAGAGGCCGCCAAGGGGCCCCTGGCCGAGACGCCGATCGCCGACGAGATCACTTTCGACGACTTCGCCAAGGTCGACCTGCGCATCGCCCGCATCGCCAAGGCCGAGTACGTCGAGAAGGCCGACAAGCTGCTCAAGCTGACCCTGGACCTGGGCGGCGAGAGCCGCACCGTGTTTGCCGGCATCCGCGCCGCCTATGCCCCGGAGGCCCTGGAGGGACGCCTGACCGTGATGGTGGCCAACCTGGCGCCGCGCAAGATGCGCTTCGGCGTCTCCGAGGGCATGGTGCTCGCCGCCGGCAACGACGATGGCATCTATCTGCTCAGCCCCGACGCCGGCGCCGAGCCGGGCCAGCGGGTCAGCTGAGCGACCGTGGCGACGCCAACCGCTGACGCCTCTCGCGCCGAGCTGATCGAGGCGGTCGACGCCCTGCTGCCCCAGACCCAGTGCGGCAAGTGCGGCCAACCGGGCTGTCGCCCCTACGCCGAGGCGATCGTCGACGGCGAGGCGATCAACCGCTGCCCGCCCGGCGGGGAGGCGACGGTGGCCCGGCTGGCCGAGCTGACCGGACGCGAGCCTGTGCCGCTCGCCGAGCCGGCCCAACAGCCCCTGGTAGCCTGGATCCGCGAGGACGAGTGCATCGGCTGCACCAAGTGCATCCAGGCCTGCCCGGTGGATGCCATCCTCGGCGCCGCGAAGCGGATGCATACGGTCATCGCCGACGAGTGCACCGGCTGCGAGCTCTGCGTGGCGCCCTGCCCCGTGGACTGCATCGACCTGCTGCCCCATCCCGCCTGGGAGGCCGCCGAGAGCGATGCGGCGCGCGACGCCTACCTGGCGCGCCGCGCCGCGCTGGGTCGGCGTCGTCATCGGGCCCGCGAGCAGCGCCTGGCCAGGCAGGCCCGCGAGAAGCGCCTGGAGCGCCAGAAGCGGCTGATTCAGCAGCGCCAGCGCTCAGCAGACACGGCGGCGGCCGGCCCCACGCCGCAGCGCCAGCGGCAAATGGCCGTCAAGGCGGCGGAACAGGCGCTGCGCCGAGCCCGCCAGCAGCTGGCCCACGCCGAACGCCAGGGCGACGCGACCACCCGGGAGGCGGCGCAACAGCAGGTCGACGCCGCCCAGCGGCTGCTCGACGATGCCCGCAGGGCGCTTTAGCAACCCGACGCGGCAGAATGACACCCGACACCTTCCCGCACCATCGCGTGGGGCTTATCCGGCAACTGCCGCCCCCCGCTCTTGCCAGGGACTGCCTTGACTACTCCTCTCCCTTAAGAAAGAGGATTCCCAATTCACCGAGAACCGGACTCGGAGACGAGCTCCATGCCACTTACATTCTCTCCAAGGGCTAACACCGCCAGCCCGGCGGCTTTAATGTTGACCGCAGCGTTCACGTCACGGTTGTGCTCTGCGGCGCACTCAGGGCATGTCCAGGCGCGAATCTGCAACGGCATCTCGGGCATCACGTACCCGCAGGCGGAGCATCGCTTGCTCGACGGATACCACGGGTCAATGGCCGATACCTGTCGATCCGCCCAGGTCGCCTTGTATTCCACCTGGCGCACAAATTCGCCCCACCCTGCATCGCTGATCGACTTAGCCAGCGAGCGGTTGCGCAGCATGTTCTTCACCTTGAGGGATTCGACGCAGATCACTTGGTTCTCGTTGACGATCTGCCGGGACAGCTTGTGCAAGCGGTCCATCCGGCAATCGGAGATTTTGGCGTGAAGGCGCGCCACTTTCTGCCGGGCCTTGGCACGGTTCTTCGAGCCGAGCTTCTTCTTGCTCAGCCGACGCTGTGCCTTGGCCAGGCGGGTCGCGTATTTCGCCGCATGGCGGAGATTGCCGATTCGATGCCCATCGCTGGTGACGAACAGGTCTTTCAGACCGAGGTCAATGCCCACCATCTTCGGGGTGACAGGCAATGCCTCGGGGTCGAACTCGCACAGGCAGCTGACGAAGTAGCGCCCCGCCGAGTCCTTGGAAACAGTCACGGTCGTCGGCTCGCTGGGCAAGTCACGACTCCAGCGGATCGCGAGCGGCGCCTTGCACTTGGCCAGGAACAATTTCCCATCGCGATACGTGAATGCCGATCGCGTGAACTCCGCCGACTGGCGGTGTCGCTTGCTCTTGAAGGCCGGGTAGCGAAAGCGGCCCTCAAAGAAGTTCTTAAAGGCGGTCTGCTGGTGACGAAGGCACTGCTGAAGCGGTACCGAACTCACTTCGCTGAGGAACGCGGTGTCTTCGGCCTTCTTCATCCGCGACAGCTCAGCATTTGCCGCTGTAAAGCCGATTTTCTCTTGGCGCTGCTGGAACGCATCGGTGCGATAGCGCAGCACGGCATTGTAGACGAAGCGCACGCACCCGAAGGTCCTGGCCAGGAGCTGTTCCTGTTCAGGCGTGGGGTAGAAGCGATATTTGTAGGCGCGTTTCGTCATATCCGTACTGTATGAATAAACATACATAGATAGCAACCACCAGAGAAGGAGGCAGCGAGAACAGGGTCGTCCTGGCGGACGAAGGGCTATCCCTTCCCGCACTAAAAAGTACGGGGTATCTCGCGCAAAACTGATGAACGCCCAGAAACGCTTTGACATCTTCGCGCGGCTGCGCGACCACAACCCCGAGCCGACCACCGAGCTTCACTGGTCTGGCCCCTTCGAGCTGCTCGCCGCGGTGCTGCTCTCGGCCCAGGCCACCGACGTGGGCGTCAACAAGGCCACGGCTCGGCTCTTCCCGGTGGCTAACACGCCCCAGGCGATCCTCGACCTGGGCCTCGACGGCCTGAAGGAGCACATCCGCACCATCGGCCTCTACAACACCAAGGCCGAGAACCTGATGAAGGCCTGCCGGATCCTGGTCGAGCAGCACGCGGGCGAGGTCCCTCGCACCCGCCAGGCCCTGGAGGCGCTGCCGGGCGTGGGGCGCAAGACCGCCAACGTGGTGCTCAACACCGCCTTCGGCGAGCCCACCATCGCCGTGGACACTCATATCTTCCGGGTGTCCAACCGCACCGGGATCGCCAAGGGCAAGGATGTGGTCGAGGTCGAGCAGAAGCTGATGCGCCATGTGCCTCGGGAGTTTCGCCAGGATGCCCACCACTGGCTGATCCTGCACGGACGCTACACCTGCCTGGCCCGCAAGCCTCGCTGCGGCAGCTGCGTCATCGAGGACCTCTGCGAGTTCAAGGACAAGATCGACCTCTAGAGCTTGTCGCGGCGGGTCGCATCGATCGCCCCGCCAACGCCGGAGGATCGATCACGCGCTTCTGATGCCGATATGCCTCGTCGATCCGGCCTAGGGTCTTCGCATCACAAGACCCGGTCGCCGAAAGGGCCCGGGGAGGGACCGATACCGAACGGGCGGCGCGGCTTTGAAGGCTGAAGGCTAGTAAGTGAAGCTCGCCCTTGGGCGAGCTTCATCACGCGTGTCGATGGCGCGCGGTGGCGATCACTCCAGGGTATTGCCCTGCTCGATCACCCCGCTGCCGACGCTTTCGCCGTTCTGGAACCACTCCAGCTGGTTGCCGTCGATCTGGGCGGCATAGCAGCCGAAATCGGTGCCGGGATAGCAGACGCCCTCCTCGGTGATCTCGTAGGTACCACCGCCGGCGGCATCCACGTAGGTGCCGTCCTCGGCGAAGTAGCTGGTATAGACGCCACCTCCCATCCCACCTTGGAAGGTATTGCCGACCAGCGCTTCGCGCAGCTCATCCGCACTCGAAGCGGCCATGGCGCCGGTCGTTCCCGCCCCCATGGTCACAAGGGCGGCAAAAAAGGCGGTGCGGGTCATCTTGGACAGAGTCATCGAGGCTCTCCTGGGTGGATGATGTCTAGCTTTGTAAGGATACCGCTTTGGGCCAAACGCGCCCGTGAGCCCCGGTCGGCCCGCATTACAGGGCACCTGCCGTTTCATGCACAGAGCCGACATGGCACACAGCCGACCCGGCAAATATCACAGCGATAGCGGGCTCTTAACGGGCCCTAATCCATTCGGTTTTACGAATACACAAACGCATCGTCCTGGCTTCACGTTCAGAATTCAAGTCGCCCGCGCGGCACCACTGGCATCAAGCGCCCCGGCAGCACACGCCTGCAACACCCGAAACGCATCCCGGTGGCCCAGCCGCGTCTGGAAGCGATTCCTCGGCGAGTGATCGCACCTGGGTTGCCCGGGAGAAGCGCGGTCGTATCGGGCCGTGAGCATGCTCGGTTGTCTCACGCTGCATGGTAGGCGCAAGAATGATCGTTGGAAATGTGGCTGGAGTAAGCGGAACACCCAGCAAGCGTTTCGAGAGGCGCTCTGCTAGGGTGAGCGGCACCGCGAATGACGGACGACACGAGGCCTCTACCGCCATGGCGATGCTCAAGTATCTGTTACTTCCCCCGCTGGCCAATGGGCTGCTGACGCTGCTGGGAATGGCGCTGTGGTCGCGGATGCGGCTTCTCGGCGGCCTGCTGGTGGTACTGGGCCTGGGCGGGCTGCTGGTGCTCGCCACGCCGATGACCAGCTATGCCCTGCGCCAGGGACTCGAGCCAGCGGCGCTGGCCGGCCCGAGTCAGCTGCGCGAGGCCCGGGC
Source organism: Halomonas saccharevitans (assembly GCF_032333995.1). NCBI lineage: Bacteria > Pseudomonadati > Pseudomonadota > Gammaproteobacteria > Oceanospirillales > Halomonadaceae > Halomonas > Halomonas saccharevitans. The sequence goes on along the minus strand of NZ_JAVXUR010000001.1, from coordinate 82,754 downwards.
CATCGTCATCCTAGGGGGCGGTCGCGACGTCGATGCCCCGGAGTTCGGCTGGGGAGACGCCCCCGCCAATGCCAGCTGGCGGCGGCTGGCCTACGGCGCCCACCTGCACCGCCAGACCGGGCTGCCAATCCTGGTCAGCGGCGGCCGAGTCCATGACGAACACAGCGCCGAGGCGAGCCTGATGGCCGCGGCGCTGCGCGAGGTCTTCGAGGTGCCGGTCAGGTGGATGGAGGGAAGCAGCCGCGATACCGCCCAGAATGCCCGCCACACCGCCGAGATGCTCGGCGCGGACGGGATCGAGCACGTCGCGCTGGTCTCACAGGCCTGGCACCTGCCCCGGGCGCAGGCCGAGTTTGAACGGGCAGGACTTAGCGTGACGCCCGCTCCGACCGAGTTTGCAAGCCCGCCGAGCGGCGGCACCGCCGACTGGCTACCCCGCGCCTACCATCTCCACCAGAGCACGCGCGCCCTGCATGAATGGCTGGGACGCGCCGAACTGGCGCTGCGCGAGCGTCTGCTGCGCCGCGGCGAGTGACCCGACGTCCACACGCCGGACGGTCCCGCCCTTGAGAGGCAGTGAGATGCCCGGCGAGCACGACCTCCCATTTCCCTCGGCACTTTCTCTTCAGCCCTTTCTCTTCAGCCCTTTCGCCTCGACCCATTCTCATCGACAAGAGACTCGACATGCTGGACCTTCTGCTTCCCCTGAGCCTGTCCGCCGTCTTCGGCACCGTGGTCGGTACGCTGTTCCGCCTCTCCCGCCTGCAGGGTCACGAGCGCCCCCTGCGCTTCCCCCTGGTGGGCCTCACCGCCGGGATCACGGCCTTCTTCCTCCATCTGATGCTTAACGCGGTGACCGGCGCGCCGGTCTGGCTGCTGCCGGTGCTGGTGATCCTGCAGGTCTGGCTGTGGCTGGGGCCGCTGGGGCCGAAGGTCGACGGGTCTCAAGACTGAACTGAAAAGAGCCGAGCGAAACGCCCTAACGACGACATCACGACGACACCCGCCGCGGCAGGCCGCGACGGGTTTCAATGAGCGCATGCGCCCCGTAGCAATGGCGCGTCGCGCCCCTACTCGGCCAGGGCCAGCGGGAGATCCTCGCCCCGGGTCCACTCGGCCATCGAGCCGTCATAGAGGCGAACCTGGTCGAAGCCCGCCACCTCGCTGAGCACGAACCAGTCGATGGCCGCCCAGTGCGCGGTGTTGCAGAACGCCACGGTGGGCACCTCGCGATCCAGCTCGGCGGCGTTGATGCGCGCGCCGAGCATCTCGTCATCCAGGTACCAGACCTGCTGGCGCTGCGTCAGCAGGCGATGGAACGGCAGGTTGCGGGCGCCGGGAATGGTCCCCGGCGCCGTGGCCGCGGGCGACTGAGTCTCCCCGCGGAAGTAGTCCGCCGGCCGGGCATCCACCAGCTGCGCCTGGCTCTCGCGGGCGACCTGCACCTCCTCGGTGGTGGCGATCAGCGTCGTATCGAGCTGGCCCTGGAAGTCGGCGGCGTCGGGGGGCGGGGTCGCGCCGCTGGCGACCTCCTGCTGCTGGGCCTGCCAGCCGGCAAAGCCGCCATCAAGGATCGCCACCTCGTCGTGCCCCAGCACCTTGAAGGTCCAGTAGACCCGGGCGGCGCTGCCGAAATCGGTGGCGCCGGTCCCCGCGGGCACGATGACCACGGTGTCGTCGTTATCGATGCCGAGCCCGCCGATCAGCGACTCGAGGTTCTCAACCGACGGCAGCAGGCCGGCGACGTGGTCTCGGGTCTCGCGCCAGCCGGCCTGGGTGTAGCTGCTGTAGACGCTGCCAGGGATGTGCGCGGCCTCGAAGCTGCCGCGATCGCCGCCGTCGTCGATGCTCGATCGTACGTCGAGCACCACGAGATCTTCGCCACCGAGCCGCTCGGCGAGCCAGCCGGCCTCGACCAGCGGCTCGACATCGGCGGCGATCGCCTGGGACGTTGCCATCGCCAGGCCCAGCCCCATGAACACGGACTTGATCATATTCCCGACCTCTTTACTCGGATATAGATGAATTCATTATCCGGCCTTGATCAGCGACCACAATATGCACAAATAGAATGAATGGTCAGAAGATCCTGGAAAAAGGTCATAAGAGCATTCACGGCAGCGAGAACTCTCCCACCGCCTCGACCGTGCGACGATAGGCGGGCCGCTCGCGGCAGGCCGCCAGGAAGGCGCGCAGCCTCGGAGTGTCGGCCAGGCCGCCGCCGGCCTCCAGCGCCAGCAGCGGGAAGCTCATCTGGATATCCGCCGCGCTGAAGGCCTCACCGGCAAACCAGGGCGCGCGCTCGAGTTCGGCCTCCCAATAGTCGGTCAGTTGGCGGATCTGCGGCGCCAGGAACTGCTGCTCCACGCCGCGGGCGAAGAGCCGGCCGATGGGCCTGGCGAGTGCCGGCACCGGGGGCCTGCCGAGGCTGGCAAATACCAGCCGCATCACCAGGGGCGGCATCGCCGAGCCCTCCGCGTGGTGGAGCCAGAAGCGGTAGCGCTCACGCGCCTCGCTGCCCGCTGGCGGTACCAGGGCATCCTGCGCCGCGAAGCGCTCGATCAGGTACTCGAGAATCGCCCCCGACTCCGCCACCGCTCGGCCGCCTCGCGCCTCGTCGGTGATCACCGGCGACTTGCCCAGCGGATGCACATCGCGCAGCGAAGCGGGAGCCAGCATGGTGCGGGCGTCGCGCCGGTAGGTGACGATCTCGTAGTCGACGGCCAGCTCCTCGAGCAGCCACACGACCCGCTGTGAGCGGGAGTTCTCCAGATGGTGAACCTTGATCATGCCTCTCTCCTTGTGTCTGTCCCGAATGGCCGGGGTGATCTGCGCCACCCTAGCACGCCGCCCCGGCTCGTCTCCTGCCAAGGTCGTCTTTGCCCGCCCTCGGGGGGCCACTAAACTGATCGGCAACGCTGCATAAAATCAGACACGAAAGACCGCACACGCCGAGACGTCGTACAGCAGAGTCTTCATATATATAAGGAGGGCACCATGGCCAAGGTGCTGGTGGTGGATGACGAGCCCAACATCGTCCTGTCCCTGGAGTTCCTGATGCAGCAGGCCGGCTTCGAAGTGGACACCGCCGAGGATGGCGAGAACGCCCTGGCACGCATCGCCGAGGCCGCCCCCGACCTGCTGCTGCTCGACATCAGCCTGCCGGGTATCAGCGGCTTCGATGTCCTCGAGCGCCTGCGCGCCGACCCGACCCACGCGCGGCTGCCGATCGTCATGCTCACCGCCCACGGCCGCGAGGTGGAGCGGGAGAAGGGCCTCGCCCTGGGCGCCGACGACTACGTCACCAAGCCCTTCTCGACCCAGGCGCTGGTCGACAAGGTCAAGACGCTGCTCGCCGAGGCCTCCTGATGACCCGGCGCAGCAAGAGCCTTCCCCGCCGCCAGCGGCTGATCGGCCTGTGGCTGCTGCTCAGCGGCGTCAGCGTCTTCGGCGGCATCATCTTCGCCCTGTGGCTCGACGGCCTGGCCGGACTCACCGGCATGGCGCGGGTCTGGCTGTGGCTCGGCTGCCTCTCCGGCGGCGGCACCATCTTCCTGGTCGGCCTGCTGCTGGAGCGCCAGCTATTCACCCCGCTGCGCCACCTGCAGGTACAGCTGGCCCGCCTGGTGGCCAAGCCCGATGCCCGCCAGGACTATCCGCCCGAGGGGTGGCTCAAGGGCCTCGGCCCCGACCTGATGCGCGTTCGCGAGGCCTGGCGCGCCGATCGCGAGCGCCTGGCCACCGCCCATGCCGAGGGGGCGCTGAGCGCGACCCGCGTACGCCAGGAGCTCGAGACCCTGCTGCAGGTGCTCGATACCCCGCTGCTGCTCTGCGATCACCACCGCCGGCTGCTGCTCTTCAATCAGGCCGCCGAAACGCTCTTCGAGGGCCACCCTGGCCTCGGGCTCGGCAAGCGGCTCGACGCCCTCCTGCCGATCACGAGCCTCGAGGATGCCCTCGGCGAGCTGCCCGACGACGGTGCGCCCCGGGAGATCCTGGTGCCCTGCGACGAGCGGTGGCTGCACGCGGTGCTGCGCCGCGTTCCCCACAGCCACCAGGAGACCCTGCTGACCCTCACCGACACCACCGCGGCCTGGTCCAGCGAGATGGGCGCCCGCGCGGAGCTCGCCGAGATGCTGCCACCCCTGCGGCGCCACAGCGCGAGCCTCTCCAGCGCCGCCGACGCCCTGGTCGGCGTGCGCACGGCATCGCCGACCAGCGAGCTGGGTCAGCGCCTGGAGGCGGTGATTGACGAGGAGGGCCGGGCGCTGGCTCGCCAGCTCGAGCAGATGGGTCGGGTCATGGAGGAGATGCATCGCCAGGGCGAGCGGCTGGTCCCGCTGTGGTCCAATGACCTCTGGTCGTCGCTCGCCGCACGCCATGGCCAGAGCGGCGCGCAGATCACCCCCATCGGCATGCCTGCCTGGCTCAAGGCCGACGCGCCGGCGCTGCTGGCCCTGCTCGACTCGCTGCTGCCGCGGCTGGCAAGCCACGCCGGTCGGCGGGAGCTCGAGGGCGAGGTCTGCCTGGGCAATCGGCGGGTCTACCTGGACCTGATCTGGCACGGCGGCGTGCTGGGCGAATCCCAGCTCGAAGCGTGGCGCGGCGAGCGGCTGGAGGCTCTGCCCTTCGCGCCGCGGGTCGCCGACGTGCTGCGCCAGCACGGAAGCGATGCCTGGAGCCTCGCCGACGGCGACGGCGTACACGCCCGCCTGCGCCTGCCGCTGCCGGCGACCGACCGGGTCGCCCCGCCCCGCCCGCGCACCCCGCCGCGCCCGGAGTTCCACGATTTCGGCATCGCCGAGATGCCGGCCCCGGACGCCGAGCTGGCGGCACGCCCCCTGCGCACCCTCGACGTGGTCGCCTTCGACACCGAGACCACCGGCCTGGAGCTGCGCCGCGGCGACACCGTGGTGAGCATTGGGGCCTGCCGGATCGTCAATGCCCGGCTGCTGGCCAGCGACGTCTTCGACCTGCGGGTCAACCCCGAACGCCCCATCCCCCCGGCCAGCACGGCCATCCACGGCATCACCGATGACGACGTCGCCGGCGCCCCGCCGCTCTCCGTGGCCCTGCCGCGCTTTCGCGACTACATCGGCGAGGCGGTGATACTCGCCCACAACGCGGCCTTCGACCTGCTGGCCATCCAGCCGCCCGGCGGCGGCGTCGACTTCGACATGCCGGTGCTCGACACCCTGCTGCTGTCCCGGGCGCTGGACGAGAGCCTCGACGGTCACGACCTGGACAGCCTGGCCGACCGCTACGACCTGAGCTTCCCGCCCGGCACCCGCCATACCGCCCTGGGCGATGCCCGGGTCACGGCGGAGCTGTGGCTCGCGCTGCTGCCGCGACTGGAGGCCCGGGGCATCGAGACACTGGAGCAGGTGCTGGCCCTCCAGACCAGCGCCCTCGACCGTGAGGACGCCTACGCCTCGTGAACGCCCCTCGCCGCAAGGAGCGCCTGGTCGCCCTGATCGTGCTGGCGGCGCTGCTGTTCTCGCCGCCACTGGTACTGATCGCCGCGCCCTCGGCGGACGGCATCAGCCGGCTGGTGCCCTACGTCTTCCTCGCCTGGGGCGCGGTGATCGGCCTGATGGCCTGGCTGATGGAACGTCGGGATGAGGATTGACGGGATGAGGACGGACAGGCGATGACCAGCGGGCTCGTGGTGGTAATTCTCGCCTTCGGCTATCTGGCGCTGCTCTTTCTCATCGCGGCCTGGGGGGATCGGCGTGCCGCGCTGGGCCGTTCGCTGATCGGCTCCCCCACCGTCTATGCCCTCTCCATCGCGGTCTACTGCACCGCCTGGACCTTCTACGGCAGCGTCGGGCGTGCGGCCCAGTTCGGCCCCAGCTTCCTGCTGATCTACCTGGGCCCGACCCTGGCGATGCTGATGGCGCCCTTCGTGATCGGCAAGATGGTGCGCATCGCCAGCGCCCAGCGCATCACCTCCATCGCCGACTTCATCAGCGCCCGCTACGGCAAGAGTTCGAGCCTGGGTGCGCTGGTCGCGCTGATCGCCCTGGTCGGCATCACCCCCTACATCGCCCTGCAGCTCAAGGCGATCACCGTCAGCCATGCCGTGCTGGTCAACTATCCCCAGGCCGCCGACCTGCCCCTGGCCGATGAGCGATTCTGGAGCGACCGGTCGTTCTGGGTCGCGCTGGTGCTGGCGGTCTTCATCATCCTCTTCGGCACCCGCCACCTGGATGCCAGCGAACGCCACGAAGGCATGGTCGCCGCCATCGCCTTCGAGTCGCTGGTCAAGCTGGTGGCCTTCCTGGCGGTGGGCGTGTTCACCGTGTTCGTGCTTTTCAACGGCCCCGCCGACCTCTTCGCCCAGGTAGGCGAGCGAGCCGAGCTCACCCGGCTGCTGAGCCTGGAGGCGGTGCCCGGCGGGGCGCTGGGCTGGGTGGGCATGCTGGCGCTGGCCTTTCTCGCCTTCTTCACCCTGCCCCGACAGTTCCAGGTCCTGGTGGTCGAGAACGTCGACGAGCGCCATATCAAGCGGGCCGGCTGGCTCTTCCCGCTCTACCTGCTGGTGATCAACCTGTTCGTGATCCCCATCGCCCTGGCCGGGCTGCTGCTGGGCGGCGGCGACTCCGACAGCTTCGTGCTCACCCTGCCGCTCTCCGCCGGCCTGGAGGCCCTGCCGCTGCTGGTCTTCATCGGCGGCCTCTCGGCCGCCACCGGCATGATGATCGTCGAGACCATCGCCCTGTCGACCATGGTCAGCAACCAGCTGGTGATGCCGCTGCTGCTGCGCTCGAACCGCCTGCACTTGAGCACCCGGGGCGAACTGGCCGGCTGGCTGCTGGGTATCCGCCGCGTCAGCATCCTGCTGATCCTGCTGCTCGGCTATCTCTATCATGCGCTGATCGGCGAGACCTACAGCCTGGTGACCATCGGACTGGTCTCCTTCGCCGCGGCGAGCCAGTTCGCCCCGGCGCTGCTGATCGGCCTCTACTGGCGCGGCGCCCGGCGTCGCGGCGCGGCGTTGGGCATGAGCGCGGGCTTTCTGGTCTGGGCCTGGACCCTGCTGATCCCGGGCTTCGCCCAGTCCGGCTGGCTGGACCCGGGCTTCCTCGCCCAGGGGCCCTGGGGCATCGACTGGTTGCGCCCCTATGCGCTGTTCGGACTCGAGGGCTGGGACATCTACACCCATTCGCTGCTGTGGAGCCTCGTCGCCAACGTCGGCCTGCTGGTGGGCGTGTCGCTCTTCACCCGCCCCTCGGCACTGGAGCAGACCCAGGCGGCGCTGTTCACCGAGGCCATGCCCCCCGGCCTGGTGCCGACCTCGCTGTGGCAGGGTCAGACCACCCGCGGCGAGCTGCGCGCCCTGCTCGACCGCTACCTGGGCGAGGCCACCAGCCGGCGGGTCTTCGCCCATCCCGCCGGCGAGGCCGACGAAACAGAGGATGACGACCAGCCCGCCTCCGCGGCGCTCTCCCTCAGGGCCGAGCAGGCCCTGGCCGGGTCGCTGGGCAGCGCCTCGGCCCGGGTGTTGATCGACTCGGTGGCCCGCGGCGAGGCGCCCGACCTGGAATCGATCCTGCGCATCCTCGATACCACCTCCGAGACGCTGGAGATGAACCGCCGCCTCGAGCAGAAGTCCAGCGAGCTGGCCCGCGCCAGCGAGGAGCTGCGCGCGGCCAATGAGCGGCTGCGCGAGCTCGACCGGCTCAAGGACGAGTTCGTGGCCATGGTCAGCCACGAGCTGCGCACGCCACTCACCTCGATCCGCGCCTTCGCCGAGATCCTGCGCGACAACCAGGCGCTGCCCGACGAGAAGCGCGAGCACTTCCTCGATGTGGTGGTGCGCGAGAGCCAGCGCCTGTCACGGCTGATCGAGGAGATCCTCGATCTGGCCAGGCTCGAGAGCGGCCGCCTGACCCTTGACCCCAAGCGCCTCGACCTGGTGGCGCTGACGCGCCAGAGCGTCGATGCGGTGCAACGCCTCCAGGAGGACCGCGGCGTCACCCTAGAGGTGGAGATCACGCCCGAGACCGCTTGGGTGATCGGCGATGCCGACCGTCTCGAGCAGGTGACTATCAACCTGCTCGACAACGCCGGCAAGTTCGCCGCCGACGACGATCCCCGCGTGCTGCTGCGCCTGGCGCGCCACAAGAACCACTATCGCCTCGCCGTCGAGGACAACGGCCCCGGCATCGCCGAGGGCGAGCGCGAGCGGGTCTTCGAGAAGTTCCACCAGATCCAGCACCAGGAGAGCGGCGAGACACGCGGACGCCCGCGCGGCAGCGGGCTCGGCCTGCCGATTAGCCGCGGCATCGTCGCTCACCTGGGCGGCCGGTTGTGGATCGAGGAGGCCAGCCGACTGGGCGGCGCCTGCCTGGTGATGGAGCTGCCCGAGGCGCCGGCCGAGGACCCCTCTCTCGGTAAAGAGGCCGGTAAAGAGGCCGGTGGAGTGCCCGATGAAACGCCCGAATCGAAGCCCGGCGGCCGCCCTGACGGGGCCTAGCCGAAGAGCATCAGGGCTCTGCCGGCGAGCACGACGAGGAGTGAACCGGCGACTCAGCCCGCCCGACGGGCGCGACGCAGCAGCGCACGGATCCCGCGGAGATCGTGGCGCAGAAGCAGGCGCTGATCCTCACGCAGGCGGGTGATGTCCACCCAGCCATCCGGCGTGCGCCCCTCGACCAGTGCCAGGCGCTGCTCCGTCAGAATCAGCCCCTGCAGCCGCTCAAGCGCCGCTGTCAGCGCCTCGGCCTGCTCGGCGGTGAGCGCCTCGCACATCACCAGCGCGACCAGGCGCGCGCGGGTATCCGGTGGGCGGACGCCGTGGCGAAGGGCCAGCAGGCGCACCGCGCCGACCAGCGGCAGCAGGCCCTGGCGCTTTAGGCTGAGAGCGCGCTCGTGGGGGGCATCCTCATCGTCGCCGCGCAGCCGACCGAGACGGTCCAGGGCCACGGGCAACTCATCAAGCAGGCTTGCCATCTCGTCGAGGAAGAGGTGCGCGGCGGGCAGATGCCGGGCTACCTGCTCGGCCAGCCCCTCGGCCAGCGCCGGCTCGCCGAAGACCGGACGGAAATCGAGCAGGATGTTGGCCTGCTGCACGCGCTTGATGCGCCGCTCCGCCGTCCATATCTCCAGCTGCGCCCGCCACTCCGAGAGCCGCTTGCGCCACATCGGAAAGCGCGCCATGACGTGCCCCCGACAGAGCGGAATGCCGGCCGCATCGAGCCGCGCGGTGAAGCGCTCGCCCAGCGCCTGGAAGTAGCCGTCGATCTCGGTATGCCGCGCGTCGGGGTAGTCAGCGATGATCATGGCGTTGTCCTGATCCGGCGCCAAAAGGCTCTCGTGGCGGGCGCCCGAACCCAGCACCAGCACGCAGAAAGCCGCCGGCGGCGCTCCCCAGCCCTGGGCCCGCATCTCGGAAAGCGAGAGCTCGATGGCGCGCCGATAGAGCCAGTCGTTGTGGTCGCTGATCAGCTGGCTGATGCGCCCGGCGGGCAGATCGAGGCGGTCGAGCGCGGAGACGAGCTCACCCTGCCAGGCATGGGCCGCGGCGAGGTCGGGATGCGGGCCGAGGCGCTCGAGTGCCCCGCGCAGCGGGTCCAGCAGCGCAGGCCAGGCCGCGGGATCGGGGTGTGCCTCGTCGGCGAAGAGCGCCCGCCAGGACGAGGAACGGTGCAACAGGCGCATGGACTCTCCGTGTCATGTCACGAATCGGCATTTCCTCGAGTCTAACGAGGGCATCCATTCGCCACACTTGGGCGAAAGGCCAAGGCGGAGGGAAGAGATGGCCGGCAGGCGATCACAGGACAACTATGACAGGAAAGCTGCGACAACAAGACCATGACAGAAAAGCCATGACAGAGAGGCGATGGCCGCGGGGACCATGACAGCCGAGGGCGGTTAAGGAAGGCGTTTAAAGACGGCCTTCAGTAAGGACTTTCTAAGGCCCTTAAGAGAGGGCACTTCAAGGAGAGAACGACGCGCCCCGTCGGCGGGAGCGTCGTTAGTGTGGCACCGCGGGCGCCGCTCAGCGCGGCGAGAACATGTCGTCGCCGACCTCGTCGATGAAGCGCTCGGCCTTGCGGACCATCAGGGTGTCGCAGGCCTCGCGGCCGGGCACCATGTCGGAGCGCTCGAAGCGGTGCTCGAGCATCTCGCCGGCCTGCTCCTCGCTCGAGGGGATCGGCTTGCGGATCCAGCCGCTGACGCGAAACTGGCCGCCCATGTCGGCGGGCTCGGAGACGATCAGATAGCCCTTGTATTCGACCGGCTCGGCGGCGGGCGCGCCCTTGGGCTCGCCCTCGTTGCCCCCGAACAGGCCGGACAGCAGCTTCTTCAGCATGGAACCTCCTGACAGAAAGACGCCGGCACGAGGCCGGCGTCGGGGTGGCTCAATCCTGACGGCGACCCTTGCCGGCGGCGATGCGCAGGCGCAGGGCGTTGAGCTTGATGAAGCCCTCGGCATCCTTCTGGTCGTAGGCGCCGGCATCGTCCTCGAAGGTCGCGATGGACTCGTCGAAGAGCGAAGCGTCGGACTTGCGGCCGGCGACGATGGCGCTGCCCTTGTAGAGCTTCATGCGCACCACGCCGGAGACGTTCTTCTGAGTCTCGTCGATGGCGGCCTGCAGCATGCGACGCTCCGGGCTCCACCAGTAGCCGTTGTAGATCACCTCGGCGTACTTGGGCATCAGCTCGTCCTTGAGGTGCGCCTCCTCGCGGTCCAGCGTCAGCGACTCGATGGCGCGGTGGGCGCGCAGCATGATGCTGCCGCCCGGCGTCTCGTAGCAGCCGCGCGACTTCATGCCCACGTAGCGGTTCTCAACGATGTCGAGGCGGCCGATGCCGTTGTCGCCGCCCATCTTGTTGAGCTTCTCGAGCACCTCATGGGGCTTCATCGGCACGCCGTCGATGGCCACGATATCGCCCTGCTCGAAGGTCAGCTCGACGTAGGTGGGCTGGTCCGGCGCGGCCTCCGGCGAGACGCTCCAGCGCCACATGTCTTCCTCGGCCTCGGCCCAGGGATCCTCGAGGATGCCGCCCTCGTAGGAGATGTGCAGCAGGTTGGCGTCCATGGAGTAGGGTGACTTCTTCTTCTTGGAGGAGAAGTCCACCGGAATGTCGTGCTGATCGCAGTAGGCCATCAGCTTTTCGCGGGAGTTGAGGTCCCACTCGCGCCACGGGGCGATCACCTTGACGCCCGGCTTCAACGCGTAGGCGCCGAGCTCGAAGCGGACCTGGTCGTTGCCCTTGCCGGTAGCGCCGTGGGAGATGGCGTCGGCGCCGGTCTGGTTGGCGATCTCGATCAGGCGACGGGCGATCAGCGGGCGCGCGATGGAGGTGCCGAGCAGGTACTCGCCCTCATAGATGGTGTTGGCGCGGAACATCGGATAGACGTAGTCGCGCACGAACTCCTCGCGCAGATCCTCGATGTAGATCTCCTTGACGCCCAGGGCCTCGGCCTTGGCGCGCGCGGGTTCGACTTCCTCGCCCTGGCCGATGTCCGCGGTGAAGGTCACGACCTCACAGTCATAGGTTTCCTGCAACCACTTGACGATGACGGACGTGTCCAGGCCGCCGGAATAGGCGAGCACGACCTTCTTGACATCGGACATGCTGAGGCTCCTTTTGGCTAACGATCATGAAAGGGGGAGATTATAGCGCGACGAGCCTCCAGCGAACACCGGCGACGGGACGCGCTGCGGCCAAGCTGGTAGACTGCCGCGGTCTAGAGAAACGATGCCCCAGACAAGGAGAGGTGCATGAGCGAGGCGATGGCCCGCGAACTCATGGCGCAGCGGTTCCGCAGCTTCCTGCCCGTGGTGGTGGACCTGGAAACCGGCGGCTTCAACGCGCAAGGCGATGCGATCCTGGAGATCGCCGCGGTAACCCTGACCATGGACCCGGAAGGCAACCTGCTGCCCGATGCCACCTATGCCTACCATGTCACGCCCTTCGCCGGGGCCAACGTGGAACAGTCGGCACTGGACTTCACCGGCATCCGCCTCGATGACCCGCTGCGCCAGCAAGTCGCGATCAGCGAGGCCGAGGCGCTGGGCGAAATCTTCCGCCCGGTGCGCAAGGCCATCAAGTCCCACGGCTGCACCCGCGCCGTGCTGGTCGGCCACAACGCGGCCTTTGATCACGGCTTTTTGAACGCGGCGGTGGCGCGCTGCGGCATCAAGCGCAATCCCTTCCACCCCTTCTCGAGCTTCGATACCGCGTCGCTCGCCGGCCTGGTCTACGGCCAGACCGTGCTGGCCCGCGCCTGCCGCGCCGCCGGCATCGAGTTCGACAACAGCGCCGCTCACTCGGCCCGCTACGATACCGAGCGCACCGCCGAGCTGTTCTGCGCCATGGTCAATCGCTACAAGGACCTGGGCGGCTGGGACCTGGCGCAGCGCGAGCAGGGCATGGAAGAGGCCTGAACGCCCGTATGCCCCGAGACGCCTACCAACGAAAACCCCCGCCGGCGCTGGCCGACGGGGGTTTTGTCATGCTGCGCGGCGCGCAGGCGGCCCTCAGGCCTGGGCGTCGCCCTCGCCTTCCTGGGCGCGCGCGGCCGCGGCCTTGACCAGGGTCTCCAGCTCGCCGGACTGATGCATTTCGGCGACGATGTCGCAGCCGCCCACGAGCTCGCCCTCGACCCACAGCTGCGGGAAGGTCGGCCAGTTGGCGACCTTGGGCAGCTCGGCGCGGATGTCCGGGTTGTCCAGCACGTTGACGAAGGCGAAGCGCTCGCCGCAGGCCATCAGGGCCTGGACGGTCTGTGCGGAGAAACCGCACTGCGGCAGCTGGGGCGTGCCCTTCATGTAGATCAGGATCGGGTTCTCGCCGATCTGGCGCTGAATGTTCTCGACGGTAGTGCTCATGACGTCTCCCTTACTCGTTTACTGGACTCGCCTGCCGGGCGACCCGGGGGGATTCGGGCAATACCCGACCGCGCGGGTCGGCCTTGTGGATGCAGCCATTCTACTGATGCCGGGCGCGTTGCGCATCCCCCGTGGGCTGGCTAGGATGGTCGTTTTTCCCCGTGGAGCGACCCCATGGCCATCCGCCATTTCCTCACCCTGCTCGATCTCAGTCCGGACGAGCTGCGCTACCTGATCCAGCGCGCCATCTCGATCAAGAATGGCCTGAAGACCCACGGGCCCACCTATACCCCCTTCGCCAACCGCACCCTGGCGATGATCTTCGAGAAATCCTCGACGCGCACCCGGGTCTCCTTCGAGACCGCCATGGCGCAGTTCGGCGGCCACGCGCTGTTTCTGTCGTCGCGCGACACCCAGCTCGGCCGCGGCGAGCCGATCGGCGACACCGCCCGCGTGCTCTCGGAGATGGTCGATGCGGTGATGATCCGCACCTTCTCCCACCAGGGCCTAGAGCAGTTCGCCTCGGCAAGCTCGGTGCCGGTGATCAATGCCCTGACCGACGACTACCACCCCTGCCAGCTGCTGGCCGACGTGATGACCTGGACCGAGCTGCGCGGCAGCGTCAAGGATCGCACTGCGGTATGGATCGGGGACGGCAACAACATGTGCCACTCCTGGATCAACGCTGCCCGACAGTTCGACTTCCGGCTGCGCATCTGCTGCCCCGAGGGCTATGAGCCCCGCCAGGACATCCTCGACGCCGCCGGCGACCGGGTCAGCATCGTGCGCGACCCGCATGCCGCCGTGGCCGACGCCGACCTGATCACCACCGACGTCTGGGCCTCCATGGGCCAGGAAGAAGAGCAGGCCAAGCGCGAGGCGGACTTCGCCGGCCTGCAGGTCACCGAGGCGCTGCTCGATCACGCCCGGGAAGACGCCCTCTTCCTCCACTGCCTGCCCGCCCACCGCGGCGAGGAGATCAGCGAGACCCTGCTCGACGACCCGCGCGCCGTGGTCTGGCAGGAGGCGGGCAACCGCCTGCACGCTCAGAAGGCGCTGATCGAGTTCCTGCTGTTGGGACACGTGGACAGCTGACGGAGACGCGGCGGAGGCCACCTTATACCTTGGTATGACATCGACCTTCGTCGCATGTATAATGCGCCGCAGCAATCCCGTTCAGGAGATGCGGCAGCATGAATCATTCCCACCCCAGTCACAGCGGCATGCAGCGCAGCCTGCGTCAGTGCCTCTCCCACATGGCCGCCATGCTCTATCGCCACGGCCATGTGCTCGAGACCGTCACCGTCAGCCATCGCGGCCTCGATCGCCAGGCCCTGAAGACCCTGGGAGCGGCCACCAGCGACTGGGCGCCCTGCCAGACGATCCTTGAGAACAGCCAGGCCGCCACCTGGAACGACCAGCAGCGCCTGGTGCTCACCGGCCTCGGCCGCGAGCTGCTGTTCGACATGTTCGGCGAAGGGGCCGCCGACTGCGCCTGAGCCCGATGCCGGGCTAGCGTATCGGGACCAGCCTCAAGACCAGACCTGAAGACCAGCCCTGGAAAATGCCCGGGCGCGCCCTCGATTGCGCGCCCGGGCATTTTTGGTTACGTTGTGACGACTTGTCGGGGAGCCCCGGTACGCTCATGGAGACGTGCACGGGGGCTGAGATCGGTACGGCCGAACCCGTTGAACCTGATCAGGTTGATGCCTGCGGAGGGAACAAGCTGTCGTCTCGCCCAGCAGCCCCCTTTCGTCATCCAGCCTGTTCCTCCACGTCTTCTGCTGGATGGACAACGCCATGACACACCCCACCGATAGAACCATCGCCGTGGCCGGCGCCGGCCTGCTGGGCCGACTGGTCGCCTGGCAACTCCTGCGCGACGGCCATGCCGTCACCCTCTTTGATGCCGGCGACCTGGAGCACCCCGCCGCTGCAGCCTGGACGGCGGCCGGCATGGTGGCGCCACTGTGCGAGACCGCGGTCTCCGAGCGCAGCGTCTTTGACATGGGGCGCTTCGCGCTGGCCCAGTGGCCGCGCTGGCTCGACGCTCTCAATGCCGGCGACCTGTGGCATCACCAGGGCAGCCTGATGGTGGCGCACGCCCAGGACATGGGGGAGCTCACCCAGTTTCGTCGCGACCTCACCCACGTACTTGGTGAGGAGCCGCCCTGCCAGTCGCTCGACGACGCCGAGATCCACCGCCTGGAGCCCGACCTGGCGGCGGGCTTTCGACAGGGCCTCTACCTGCCGGGCGAGGCTCACCTGGACAATCGCGCCCTGCTCGAGCGCCTGCTGACCGAGATTCGCCGCCTGGGTGGCACCTGCCATGCCCACTGCCCGGTGGACACCTTCCCCGGCGAGATCGAGACCCGCGACGGCCGGCATGCCTTCGATCTGGTCATCGACTGTCGCGGCACCGGCGCCCGCCAGCATCACGCCAGCCTGCGCGGGGTGCGCGGCGAGACGCTGCACGTGCAGACGTCGGAGCTCCGCCTCACCCGCCCGGTGCGCCTGATGCATCCGCGCTACCAGCTCTACGTGGTGCCCAAGCCCGACCAGCGCTTCGTCATCGGGGCCACCCAGATCGAGAGCGAGGACCGCTCGCCAGTCTCTCTGCAGTCTTCCCTGGAGCTGGGCAGCGCCCTCTACACCCTGTCGCCGGCCTTCGCCGAGGCACGCATCCTGGAGCAGGGCGTCAACCTGCGCCCCGCCTTCCGGGACAACCTTCCCCATGTCACCCAGCGTGACGGCCTGATCACCGCCAACGGCCTGTTCCGCCACGGCTATCTGCTGGCACCGGCGGTCGCCTGCCACCTGCTGGCCACTATCCGCGGCCGGGGCAAGCAGCCCTTCGCCGAGACCCTGACGGGACATCCGCCCCAGGAGAGCGCTGCATGAACGAGATCACCCTGAGCCTCAACGACGAAACCACCCGCCTGCCGACCGATACGGCGCTGGCAGATGCCCTGGACACCTGGCACTACACCGAGCGGCGCGTCGCCGTGGCGATCAACGGCGAGTTCGTGCCCCGCTCGGCCTACGCCGAGCGGGTCCTTAAAGACCGCGATCGCATCGATATCGTGGCCCCGGTGGGAGGCGGCTGATGAACGCATTACACGACGACACCCTGACGCTCTACGACGAGACCTTCTCCAGCCGCTTCCTGCTTGGCACGGCCCTCTACTCGTCGCCCGCGGTGATGCAGGAGTCCATCCAGGCCGCCGGCTGCGACATGGTGACCCTGGGGCTGCGCCGCCAGAATCCCGCCGAGGGCGACGGCGACGCCTTCTGGCAGATCCTGCGCGACAGCGGCTGTCGGCTGCTGCCCAACACCGCCGGCTGCCGCTCGGCCCGGGAGGCCATCACCCTGGCCCAGATGTCCCGGGAGATGTTCGACACGCCCTGGATCAAGGTCGAGGTGATCGGCGACGACTACAACCTGCAACCGGACCCCTTCGGCCTGCTGGAGGCTTGCCGGACGCTGATCGACGACGGCTTCAAGGTGCTGCCCTACTGCACCGACGACCTGGTGCTCTGTCAGCGGCTGCGCGACGCGGGCTGCCAGGCGCTGATGCCCTGGGGCGCGCCCATCGGCACCGGCCGCGGCCTGATGAATCGCTACGCCCTTCAGACCCTGCGCCAGCGCCTGGACGTGCCGCTGATCATCGACGCCGGCCTCGGCGCCCCCTCCCAGGCCGCCGAGGCCATGGAGATGGGCTTCGACGGCGTGCTGCTCAACACCGCCGTGGCCAAGGCCCACCGACCGGCGCTGATGGCCGAGGCCTTCGCCGAGGCGATCATCGCCGGGCGCAAGGCGTATCGCGCCGGGCTGATGCAGCAGCGCCAGACCGCCAGCCCGAGCACGCCGACCGTCGGGCAGCCGTTCTGGCATAGCGGCGGCTGACGGATACCACCGGGCCACCGACACACCGACCCGCGCAGCGGCCGAAAGGGATGACGCCGGGTCGGGGAAGTCTGCTATCGTCGAGTCGAATCGACAGCGATGACAGGAGGCACCCCGTGAGCAGCGAACGCGTTCCCGAGACCATGGCGGCCATGCTGCTGACCGGGCATGGCGACGTCGACCGCCTGGCCTATCGCACCGACGTTCCCGTGCCGGCCCCGGCTCGCGGCGAGGTGCTGGTGAAGGTCACGGCGACGGCCAAGAACAATACCGACCGCAAGGCCCGCGAGGGCCTCTACCCCACCAGGGACAAGGGCGAGGTGACCTCCTTCGCCATGGGCGGCTCCCCCACCCTGACCTTCCCGCGCATCCAGGGGGCCGACGTGGCCGGGCGCGTCGTCGCCGTAGGCGAGGGCGTACCGGCCTCGCGCCTCGGCGAGCGCGGCCTGCTCGACTTCAACCTCTACCCCGATGGACGCCGCGACCTCAACCTCATGCCGGACTACTACGGCCACGGCGCCGACGGCGGCTTCGCCGAGTACATCGCCGTGCCGGCGGACCAGTTCCAACACGTGCCCAACCCCGAACTCGCCGATGCCGAGCTCGCCGCCATGGGCATGTGCTCCTACCAGACCGCCTACCACATGATGACCTCGGCTCGCGTCGCCGCCGGCGAGCGGGTGCTGGTCACCGGCGCCAGCGGCGGCGTGGGCACGGCGCTGATCCAGCTGTGCCGGATCGTCGGCGCCATCCCCTATGCGGTGAGCCAGCTCGACAAGGCCGACGCCCTCCTCGCACTCGGCGCCGAGGCGGTCATCGATCGCGGCGACCTGCCGAGCTTCGTCGATCGCGTGCTCGAGGCCACCGAGGGCGCGCCCATCGATGCGGTGATGGACCTGGTGGGCGGCGAGATGACCGGCCGCTTCATCGACACCATGATCGTCGACATGGCCAGACGCGCGAGCTATCCGCGGCTCTCCATCGCCGGCGCCAGCGGCGGCAACGTAAGCGAGCTGATGTGGACGCGCATCTATCTCTATCAGGTGCAGATATTCGGCGTCTCCCACGGCACCCGCGAGGAGGCCGAGCAGCTGATGGCCTGGATACGCGACGGCCGGCTCAAGCCGGTGCTCCACGCCGCCTTCAAGCTCTCCGAGCTGCACGCCGCCGAGCGTTACTTCGTCAACCGCGGCAGCGGCTACCTGGGCAAGATCGTGATCGTGCCGGATGCCGAATGGGCCGAACATGGTGCGCGCTTCGCGCTCGAGGAACCCGCATGAGCCAGCCACTGACCCTGCAACTGATCGATACCCACGCCGGCGGCGACGTCAGCCGCATCGTCGTCGGCGGCATCGCGCCGCTGCCCGGCGCCACCGTCCGCGACCAGATGCACTACCTGCGCGACGACGCCGATGGCCTGCGCCGCCTGCTGCTGGAGGAGCCCTACGGCATCCCCGAGATGTCAGTGGACCTGCTCGTCCCCCCCAGCGACCCCAGGGCTGCCGCGGGCTACATCATCATGGAGGTGATGGGCTATCCGATCTATTCCGGCTCCAACACCATCTGCACCGCCACCGCGGTGCTGGAGAGCGGCCTGGTGGCCAAAGTGGAGGGACGCCAGCAGTTCACGCTCGAGTCCCCGGCGGGACTGGTGCAGATCGAGGCGCTGGTCGAGAACGGCGTGGTGGAGGCGATCACCTGCGCGGGACTGCCGAGCTATATCGATACCTACCGCGCCAGCCTCCACGTGCCCGGGCTCGGCGACGTGACCTACAGCGTGGCCTACAGCGGCGGCTTCTATGCCCTGGTGGACGCCACGGAGCTCGGCTTCTCGCTGGTGCGTAAGGAGGAGCGGGCCCTGGCCGACTGCGCTCACCGGATCGTCGAGGCGATCCAGGCCGAGCGCGGCTTCTCGCACTACACCCTGGGCGACGTGGGCCCCCTGCCCTTCCTGCACTTCATGGGGCCCGTCGAGCAGGTCGCGGACGGCTACTATCGATCCCGCTCGACCACCTACGTGCATCCGGGCGTGATCTGTCGCAGTACCACCGGCACCGGCACCTCGGCGCGCCTGGCGCTGATGCACCACGAAGGGCGCCTCCGGCCAGGCGATCGACTCGAGACCATCTCGCTGCGCGAGACCGGCTTCATCGGCGAGTGCATCGGCACCCGTCCGGAGGGCCCCCTGACGGTGGTGGACAACACCATCACCGGCAAGGGCTACGTGCTGGCCCACTCCGACATCGTGGTCAACTGCACCGACCCGCTGGTGGAGTGCCACGGCCTGCGCCATATCCTCAGCGCCGGCCAGGACGCCTTCGACTGAGGGACGGCCGCGCGGAGAACGGGAAGACCGGGAGCGGAAAAGCCCGAGAGCGGTCACGATGATAAAAGAGTGCTAGTAAGAAAGACCGCTAGCGCCAGCGCCAATCGGGCTCGAAGGGCGTGATGTCACAAAGCTCGCCGCCGCGTGTCATCTCGCGGCGCAGGGAGAAGTCCGCTAGCACCTCACCGGGATCGAGGCTCGCCAGCTCATCGAAGGCGAGGCCCTGCCACTGCTCACGGCTCACCTTGACGCTGAACAGGTAGCGGCGCCCGCCGCCATCGGCGGCCGGGTCATCGAGGCGCCGATAGCCCGAGACCAGCGCCAGCTCGATGCGCGGCAGCCGCGCGAAGGCTGCACCGAGCACGCGAAAGGCCACGCCATGCAGGTAATCCCGGTAGAGCTGGCGCTGACGCGTGACCGTGAGCCGCTGCGGCGACAGCTTGATGCGCTTGGCGGGCATGCTCCAGCGACGGTCGGGCATCTCCTCGGGGCCTGGCAGGTCGATATCCAGGGCGATGGTGCGGTAATCATCGACCAGCGCGAAATCGATCAGCGTCTCGCGCGGCCAGTCGAGCTCCTCCAGACGCTCGACCAGCGTCTGCTGCATGGCGTCAGGGTCGTCCCAACTTGCCTCGTCCTCGCGCCGCTGGCGCTGGAACTCTCGGGCGTCGAACTCCGCCTTTCGCCACTCCCAGGCCCGATAGGCCTGTGCGTGCTCTGCCTGGCGTCGGGCGTTCTCGCGGTCGTGCCGCCGGCGGGCCGGCGCCCAGAGGCCCTGCCACCAGGCGGGGCGCGTCTCGGCCACCGGCACCGGAGGCGACTCCGGGTAGCTGCGCGGCCGATAGCCGGTGGCATCCGGGGCCGGCGTCTGCTCGTGCAGGCGGCCGAGCCGCTCAAGCTGCGCATTGAGGTCCTCGCAGTGCGCGCCGAGGGCCTCGCGCAGCTCCGCCTCGGCGCGGCGACGCACCTCTCGGGCCCCGGCCGCGGTCATTCGCGTGCCGTCTGCCTGCCGATAGCGAACCTCTCCGCTGGCGGTGATCTCCAGATCCACGGGCAGCGGCTCGTCGGCTTCGCCGCCCGCGATCAGCAGGCTGATCCCGGGCGGCCCCAGCGACAGCCCGGGGCGCAGGCGCGTGGTGTGAAAGCGCACGCCGGGTGCGAGACGAATACGACGCTGGAAGCGAAACTCCATGGTGATCTCCCCGACGGCCTGTCCATAGCAATGGCCTACTGTAACCCCTATTAGCCATGAAGTAAGGGCGCCATTGAGGGAAGACGCCGTGCGGGAAGCGCCTCGATGATCGTCCAATCGACGCCACGCCCCTTCTGGCAGCAGCCGAAGGACCCGGGCAAGGAGACACTCGTGCTGCCGGACAGCGCCTGATGCTAAGAGAACCGCGTGGAGCTTCCCTAGTTTTCCCCCAGCGCACGAAAAAGCCGCCTGGCGCGATGCGCTAAGCGGCTGATTCGAAGTGTCTTGTTGGTGGAGCCTAGCGGGATCGAACCGCTGACCTCAACACTGCCAGTGTTGCGCTCTCCCAGCTGAGCTAAGGCCCCACGTCGTTCCCGCCCTGCGAGAACGAGGCATATAGTACGCAACGCCTTGGCGTGCGTCAAGTCCCTAGTGGCGTTTTCGCATCTTGGCCCTTGTGCCAATTTGACTTAGACACGTAATGTGACACTCTTGGCACCGTCAGCCATCCGACCGGTCGATACGCAGGCGACTCTTCTCGCACGCTCGCCTCTCGCCGACTCTCACCACCACGTCTCAGGAGCGCCCGCGTGATCAGGGTTCTTGTCGCCGATGACCACCACCTGGTGCGGACCAGCATCGCCCATCTATTGAACGCCGAGCACGGGATCCGCGTGGTCGGCGAAGCGGCCAATGGCGAGGAGGCAATCACCCAGGCACGCACGCTCGAGCCGGACATCGTGCTGATGGACATCCGCATGCCCGGCATCGGCGGCCTGGAGGCGACCCGCAAGATCCATCGTTTCGCCGGCGATATCCGCATCCTGGTGCTGACGGCCTTCATCGAGGAGGCCTTCGCTCAACGGCTGCTGGAAGCCGGCGCCCAGGGATTCATCAGCAAGGGTTGTCAGCATGACGAGATGGTCGAGGCCATCCACTGCGTATTCGACGGCAAGCGCTACGTCAGCCCGGAGATCGCCCAGCGGCTGGTACTGTCGCGTATCGACGCGCCCGACAACCCCTTCGACGAGCTCTCCCAGCGCGAACTTCAGGTCGCCATGATGGTGGTCAACTGCCAGCGCGTCGCCGATATCGCCGAGCGCATGTTCCTCAGCCCCAAGACCATCAACACCTATCGCTACCGGATCTTCGAGAAGCTCGGCGTGGCCTCCGACGTCGAGCTGACCCACCTAGGCCTGCGCCACGGCTTGGTCGACGGCTTCAGCAACGTCGACTGATCCTTGAGGCGCAATCGAATCTGATAGAATCGGGTCCCGTTTCTCTCTTCCGGCACGCCGCAACCATGAGCTTCGATTCCCGAGACTTCCTCGGCAGCGTCAGCCAGTCACCCGGGGTCTATCGCATGCTCGACGAGCAGGGCGAGACCCTCTACGTGGGCAAGGCCCGTCGACTGCGGGCGCGCCTGGCGAGCTACTTCCGCGGTGCCCACAACGCGAAGACCCAGGCCCTCGTAGGCCGCATCGCCGATATCCAGATTACGGTGACCAACAGCGAGACCGAGGCGCTGATCCTCGAGCAGACGCTGATCAAGGAGCTGCGGCCGCCTTACAACATCCTGCTGCGCGACGACAAGTCCTACCCCTTCATCTTCGTCACCGACCGCCACCCCTTCCCGGCCCTGGAGTACAAGCGCGCCCGGGTGCGTCGGGACGACGGACGCTACCTCGGCCCCTACCCCAGCAGCGGCGCCGTGCGCGAGAGCCTGTCGCTGATGCAGAAGATCTTTCGCATCCGCAACTGCGAGGACAGCGTCTTCGCCCATCGCACCCGGCCCTGCCTGCAGTATCAGATCCAGCGCTGCAGCGCGCCCTGCGTGGACTTCATCAGCGAAGCAGACTACCGCCGGGACCTGGAACATGCGGTGATGTGCCTGGAGGGCAAGAGCGAGGCGGTGACCCGGGAGCTGACCGAGGCCATGGAGGCGGCCAGCGCCAACCTGGACTTCGAGGAGGCCGCCCGGCTGCGCGACCAGGTCCAGGACCTGCGCCAGCTGCAGCAGCGCCAGTTCGTCGACACCGGTAACGGCGACGCCGACGTCTTCGCCCTGGCCAGCCGTCCGGGGGCGCTGTGCATCTCAGTGCTCACGGTGCGCCAGGGCCGTCTGCTGGGGGCGCGACACCACGCCCCGCCTAACGGGCTCGACCTGGGCCCCGAGGCCCTGCTTGGCGACTTCCTCAGCCAGTTCTACCTGGGTCAGGCCCGCGAGATCCCCGCCGAGGTGATCACCAGCCACCCGGTCCCGGAGGACGAGCTGATCGCCCAGGCGCTGAGCGAGCGCGCCGGCAAGCGTATACGAGTGACCGACCAGGTCCGCGGCCATCGTGCCCAGTGGCGGGAGCTGGCGCGCACCAACGCCGAGCAGCAGCTGGCAAGCCAGCTGGCGAGCCAGAATCAGCTTGCAAAGCGCTTCGACGCCCTGCGCGAGGCTCTCGATCTCGAGCACACCCCGCAGCGGCTGGAGTGCTTCGACATCAGCCACAGCCACGGCGAGGCCACCGTGGCCTCCTGCGTGGTGTTCGACGAAAACGGCCCCCGCAAGTCCGACTATCGGCGCTTCAACATTGAGGGCGTGGCCGCCGGCGACGACTATGCCGCCATGCGCCAGGCGCTGACGCGCCGTTTCAGGCGCCTGGCCGATGGCCAGGGCGAGCGCCCGGACATCCTAATCGTCGATGGCGGCAAGGGGCAGCTGAACATGGCCCGCGAGGTCTTCGCCGAGCTCGGCGTCACCGGCGTCGCGCTGCTCGGCGTGGCCAAGGGCACCACCCGCAAGGCGGGCCTCGAGACGCTGTTCGTCGAGACCGTCGATCGCAGCCTGGATCTCGATGGCGCCTCGCCGGCCCTGCACCTGATCCAGCACATCCGCGACGAGTCCCACCGCTTCGCCATCGCCGGCCACCGAGCGCGGCGCGACAAGACCCGGCGCACCTCAACCCTGCAGGACATCCCGGGCGTCGGCCCGCGCCGGCGGCGCGAACTGCTGCGCTTCTTCGGCGGCCTGCACGGCGTCAAGCAGGCCAATCGTGAGGAGCTCGCCCGAGTTCCCGGCATCAGCGCGACGCTGGCCGAGACGATCCATCGCGCCCTCCATGGATGACCTGCATGAATGAATAGCGCCGGGCGAGCTTACGAGGCGCTGCCGCCGATGCCCGGCATCAGCAGCTCTACATCCGGACGGCCGAGACGATTCATCGCGCCCCGCATGGATGACCCGAGCGCGGGCGGATAGAATGAGAGACTTTCCCGGCACCCAAGGCAAGGATCGCAACTCCCGATGAACATACCCAACCTGCTCACCCTGGCCAGAATCGTCTTCATCCCGCTGCTGGTGGTGCTGTTCTACCTGCCCTTCTCCTGGAGCATGCCGCTGGCCGCCGCGCTGTTCGCCCTGGCCGCCGTGACCGACTGGCTCGACGGCTACCTGGCCCGCCGCTGGGACCAGTCCACGCCCTTCGGTGCCTTTCTCGACCCGGTGGCCGACAAGCTGATGGTTGCGGTGGCCCTGTCGCTGCTGATCGAACGCTACGACGTGATCTGGCTGACACTGCCGGCGCTGGTGATCATCGGCCGCGAGATCGTCATCTCCGCGCTGCGCGAGTGGATGGCCGAGATGGGCAAGCGCGGCCAGGTGGCCGTCTCCTGGATCGGCAAGGTCAAGACCACGCTGCAGATGACTGCCCTCCTGCTGCTGCTCGCCTTCACGCCGGGCACGCCAATCGCCATGCTCGGCGTTATTACCCTGCATGTGGCCGCCCTGCTCACGCTGTGGTCGATGATCCTCTACCTGCGCGCGGCCTGGCCGCACCTCAGCAGCTCCATGCGCTAAGGCGATTGGCGCTCAAGGGATAGAAAGCGTTTGACAGTCACCGACTTATCCGTATAATACGCACTCGAGTCAGGCGGGAATAGCTCAGCGGTAGAGCATCGCCTTGCCAAGGCGAGGGTCGGGAGTTCGAATCTCCTTTCCCGCTCCATTCCCTACGAATGGTACGACTCATGAGGCTGGATGGCAGAGTGGTTATGCAGCGGACTGCAACTCCGTGTACGCCGGTTCGATTCCGACTCCAGCCTCCACTATTCCCTGGTTGCCCGCTCGTGACCGAGCCGCCCGGATGGCGAAATTGGTAGACGCAAGGGACTTAAAATCCCTCGGTGGCAACACCGTGCCGGTTCGAGCCCGGCTCCGGGCACCAGCTCACTAGCACTCTCCTGCTAGCACTATCCTGAAAGCGTCGGGCGCGACCCTCCAACGGGACGCCATCTCATGATCCTGCCGCGCCTGCGTGACCCCTACTTCAATTATCAGCATCGACGCAAGCTCTACGTGCTGCGCATCGTGCTGGCCCTCTGCGCCACCTTTACCCTCATCGAAGCATTTGCCATCCAGCACAGCGGCTGGGCCCTGGTCAGCACCATCATGGTGATGGGCAACCTTCCTCACATCGGCGGCGTGCTCGACAAGGGACGTCAGCGCCTGCTCGGCACCGTGCTCGGCGCCAGCGTCGGGCTTTTGCTGATCATGCTCCCCCTGCCCTGGCCCTACCTGGTGCCCTTCGGCGCCCTGTGCGGCATCGCCGCCGCCACCTGGCTGACCTTCGGCAATCGGCACGGCTACAGCGGCCTGATGTTCGCCATCAGCCTGCTGCTGGTGATAGGCGGCGGCCAGCAGGAGCTTAACATCGCACTATGGCGCGCCTTCGACGTGCTGCTCGGCACCCTCGTAGGCATCGCCGTCACGGTCCTGGTGCTGCCCCAGAAGGCTACCGACATGATGCGCTTCATGCTGGCCGACAATCTCGATCGCATGGCCCGCCTCTATCATGCCCACACCACCGCCACGGCCGCCCACGACATCGACGCCCGCGAGCTGCTCAAGGCCACCAGCAGCCTGCTGATCAAGCAGCGCGGCCTGGTGGATGCCATCCACCGCGAGCGACGCCTGACCCGCCACGAACTGGACGATCTGATCTCGCTGCAGCGGCGCATGCTCTCCACCATCGAGCTCTTGCTCGAGACCCACTGGAACAGCCGCGACGGGCACGAGCTCATCGAGGCCATGGACGGACTGCGCGAACAGCAGCACACCCTGGCACGCGGCATCGGCACCCTGGCCTTCCAGGTGCGCACCGGCCGGGCGATCGACGTCACCATTACCCCCTTCGCCCTGGACCGCCACGCCGAGCTTGCCGCCAACGCCCGGGCGAGCGACGGAAGACGCCTCTTTAGTCCCGGCGGCTATCTGTGGCTCAATCGAGAGCTGGCACGACTCACCGACGACCTGACCCGGCGCCTCGGCGACCTGGATCGCCTGCCCAGCCGGCGACTGCGCCGCCGAGCCCCCGACCACGGCCTCACCGACGCCCGGTCGACCGCCGATGACCACCACACGAGAAGGAAAGGCAGATGACTGACGGCAAGCATGAGGTGCTGGTCATCGGCGGCGGCGTCGCCGGACTGGTGCTGGCACTCGAGGTAGCCGACCATCGCCGGGTCACGCTGCTGCGACCGACCAGCGACGACCAGGGCGCCAGCCGCTGGGCTCAGGGGGGCATCGCCGCGGTACTCTCCCCCCAGGACGACATCGAGGCCCACGTCGCCGACACCCTGGTAGCTGGCGATGGCCTGTGCGATGAGACCGCGGTGCGATTCACCGTCGAGCAGGGCCCATCCGCCATCGCGTGGCTGCTGTCGCTGGGCGTGCCCTTCACGCCGGATCACAGCCCCGACGCCGGCTACCCCTATCACCTGACCCGCGAGGGAGGTCATGGCGCCAGGCGCATCATTCATGCCGACGACGCCACCGGGCGCGCGGTGGTCGAGACCCTGCGCCAGCACGTGGATGCCCATCCGAGCATCACGCTGCGCGGCGACCTCACCGCCATCGGCCTGGTCGGTGACGCCCAGGGCCACTGCCGGGGGGCGCGCTGCCTCGACGGCGAGGGCCGGGTGCACGAACTGCTCGCCGCAGATACCGTGCTCGCCACCGGCGGCGCCAGCGGCCTCTACCGCCACACCACCAGCCCCCAGCCGGCCAGCGGCGAGGGCATGATGATGGCCGCGGAGCTCGGCGCCGAACTGATGAACCTGGAGTTCCAGCAGTTCCACCCGACCTGCCTCTTCGATCCCGATGGCCCGGCCTTCCTGATCAGCGAGGCGGTGCGCGGCGAAGGCGGACAATTGCTCAATGCCGCCGGGGAACGCTTCATGCCCGGGATCGACCCCCGCGCCGAACTGGCGCCCCGGGACGTGGTCGCCCGAGCCATCGATGCCGAAATGCAGCGCACCGACACCGATCATGTCTTCCTGGATATCCGCCACCTCGGCGAGACCGCCATCCGCCAGCACTTCCCGACCATTCACGCCCACTGTGCGAGGCGAGGACTGGACATCGTCCAGCAGCCGATCCCGGTGGTGCCGGCCGCCCACTACAGCTGCGGCGGGGTGAGCACCGACCTCGATGGCGCCACCACGGTACCGCGCCTTTACGCCATCGGCGAGGTCGCCTGCACCGGCCTGCACGGCGCCAACCGCATGGCCAGCAACTCGTTGCTGGAGTGCCTAGTGTATGCGCGCAGCTGCGCCCGGCGACTGCTCGAGGCAGCGCCAGGCTCGGCGGCCGAGCTACTGACGGCACATTTCGGCGATCGGGTGGAATCCCCGGAGACCCTCACCGCCATCCGCGAAGCGATGCGCCAGCTGATGAGCGCCCGGGTGGCCATCGTTCGCACTGATCAGGGCCTCGACGAGGCCGCCAGGGAGCTTTCCCAGCTGCATCGAGATTTGGCCCTGCGCGTTCGCGAGGCCGCCCCGTCGGTGGAGTTGTCGAACCTTTGGCACGCCCTGCGCCTGGCGCGCCTCACCGTGGCTTCGGCGCGCGGGCGGCGCGAATCCCGCGGGCTGCACCACAATCCTGGCTGTGCCGTCCACGGCGACGCCGATCCGCACCCCTCGCGTATCCATCTGACGGCGCTCGAAGGGGCCTGACCCCCGCGCCACCGGGCCCTGGACCGCTCAAGGCAGCGGCAGCAGCTCCCTACGCAGCCGGCGAAGGGCTTCGGGGTCGCTGCTGTCCGGCCACAGCCACAGCCGACGCCCCTCGATCCAGAGCCCGATCAGCCAGGGGCCGAGGTAGTCGCAGCGCAGGCTGACCGGCCGCCAGGCCTCGTCAACGTGATCGCGCCAGGCCGCACTGGTCTCCCCGGCCGCCGTCGGCGTGAGGCGCAGCTGCCCCGAGCGTCGGTCACGCGCCATCAGGGCCAGCGTCCCGGCCAGCAGGCACACCGCCAAGGCGCCTGCCCAGGTGGCCGCCGCGACGCTGACCAGGCCGGCAACCATGGCGGCCACCAGCCCCTGAGCCGCGAGCGCGACCCTAGAGGTTGCGATAGTGATCGTTGTCGGTGGTCTCGGCATGCTCGACGATCAGCTTGACGATGCGGCGCCGCGTTGGGTCCTCGGGCCATTCACGGCGCATCAGCCAGACGAACAGGTCCTGATCCTCCTCGTCGATCAGAGCCCTGAACGCCGCCTGGTCCGCCTCGTCCAGATCGCCATAGCGCTGTTCGAGGAAGGGAATCAACAGCAGGTCCAGTTCCCACATGCCACGACGCGAGTGCCAATAGAGGCGTTTGCGCAGGGCGGCTTCCGGAGACGAATCGTCGTTCAAGGTCGGCCTCGTTGAGTCGAGTGGATGTGACAGCAGTATACCCGAGCCCCTGGCCGGCGGCAGCCCGCCTCTGACTCATGCGCCACAACGCTCGGCAAAAGGTCGTAGTGCGTTGTTTTCTCGAGATTTGCCCAGTATGCTTTGGAAAACAACAACGCCCGGATCACGCCGACCCCGGCAGGACCGCACGGAGACGAGTCGATGACCAAGTCCGAACTGATCGAGCAGATCGCCATGCGACAGCCGGAGCTGTCGGTAAAGGAGGTCGAGGCGGCGGTACGCCTGATCCTCGACGACATTACCGACACCCTATCCGAAGGAGGCCGGGTAGAGATCCGCGGCTTCGGCAGCTTCTCGCTGCACTACCGCGAGCCGCGGGTCGGCCGGAACCCCAAGACGGGGGAACCGGTCGCACTCGACGGCAAGTTCGTGCCACACTTCAAGCCCGGCAAGGAGTTGCGCGAACAGGTGGATGCCAGCCGCGCACTCGGCTACTGAACGGCGTCCCATGATCGCCGTCCCTCCTTCAACCGACACGGGAACATTGCACATGCGTTGGCTCAAAGGCCTGATCCTGGCCATCATTTTGTTGGCGGTGCTGCTGATCGGCATCCTCTTTGCCGTCAACAACCAGCAGACCCTGCCCCTGAACCTGATCTGGATCGAGCTCCCCGCCGCCTCGCTCTCCGTCTGGCTGCTGGCCTCGCTGACCGCGGGCGTGCTGCTCGGCATGATCGCCATGAGCGGCGTCTATCTGCGCCTGCGCACCCTGCTGACCCGCGCCCAGCGCCATAACCAGCAGCAGCGTAAGGAGCTCGATCGTCTGCGCGTCCAGGAGATGAAGGAACTCTCCTAGATGCCCGACGTGCTCTTGCTGGCCCTGCTGGTGGCAGCGATCGCCGCCGGCTGGTGGCTGGGCCGACGAGAACGCCCGAAGGGCGACGCCACTTCCGCGACGCCCTCCCTGGCGCGAGACTACTTCGTCGGCCTCAACTACCTGCTCAACGACCAGCAGGACCAGGCCATCGAGACCTTCATCGGTGCACTGGAGGTCAACAGCGATACCGTCGAGACCCACCTGGCCCTGGGCAACCTCTTTCGCAATCGCAGCGAAGCCGACCGGGCGCTGAAGATCCATCAGAACCTGCTCGCCCGGCCGACACTGACCAGCGATCAAAGCGAGCGGGTGCAGCTCGAGCTTTCCCGCGACTTCCTGGCGCTTGGCCTGCTCGACCGTGCGGAACGTCTGCTCGAGGGCCTGGTGCGCGACACTCACGACAGCGAGCTTCGCCGATCGGCCAGACGACTGCTGATCGATCTGTTCGAGCGCGAGCGCGAGTGGCAAGCGGCACTGGACGTGGCACTGCCCAAGCTGGTGCGCCAGCACGACGACATCCGGCGCGCGGCGGCCCACTGGCTCTGCGAGCTGGCCGAAGAGGAGCGCCACTCGGCAAGCCCGGTACTGGCCAGGCGACACCTGCGTCAGGCGCTGGCCACCGATGCGCGCTGCGTGCGCGCCAACCTGTTGCTGGCCGCCATGGCCCAGGACACCGGCCAGTACAAGCAGGCCATCAAGCTACTGCGACGCATTCCCGAGCAGGACGCCAGCTACACGCCGCTCATGCTCGAGCCGCTGGCCCACGCCTATCGGCTGCTGGACGACGAAGAGGGGCTGGTCCGCTGCCTGCGGGAACTGCTCGACGAAGTGCCCTCCACGTCCGTGATCAGCCTGCTGGCCGAGACGCTCTATCATCAGGGACGTGATGAGGACGCGGTCGCGTTGATCCGCGAGCAGCTCGAACGACAGCCGAGCCTGGAGGCGATTCACCAGCTACTGTCGCTATCGCGGCGCCACCCGCGGGAAGAGGACGAGCGCATCGAACTACTCGAGCGCCATACCCAGGCACTGGTCCGTGCCCGCCCTCGTCACCGCTGCCGGCGCTGCGGCTTCGCCACCGCGACGCTGCACTGGCAGTGCCCGCGCTGTCGCAGCTGGGGCACCACTCAGCCGATCGACGCCGCCGACGGGAGCTAGACTCGCCTCAGCCGGCGGCCAGCTCCGCCTCTATTGCCGCCAGCGCCGCCATGGGATCCTCCGCCTGCGTGACGGGGCGCCCCACCACCTGATGCGTGCTGCCCGCCCGCAGGGCGTCGAGAGGCGTCATCACGCGACGCTGATCCCCGGCGGCAGCGAAGCTCGGCCGAATGCCGGGCGTCACCTTGAGGAAGTCAGGGCCGCAGAGCGTGGTCAGGCGATTCGCCTCCTGAGGTGAACAGACAACGCCATGCATGCCGCTGTCGCGGGCCAGCACGGCCAGGCGTTCGACCTGCTCCGCGGGAGGCGTCGATACGCCCACCTCGGACAGATCCTCGGCCTCCATGCTGGTCAGCACCGTCACCGCAATCAGGTGAGTGGACAGCCCGTGACGATCCAGTCGCTCCCGGGCGGCCTCCATCATGCGCCGCCCCCCGCCGGCATGCACGTTGACCATCCATACGCCCTGCTCGGCCGCCGCCTGGACGGCTCCGGCCACGGTGTTGGGAATGTCGTGGAACTTGAGATCCAGAAACACCTCGAAGCCTCGACCGTGCAGCGCCTCGAGGATATCCGGGCCGCTGCGGGTAAACAGCTCCTTGCCCACCTTGAGCCGGCAGCGTGAGGGATCGAGGCGATCGGCCATGCACAGTGCGGCGTCCAGGGAGGCATAGTCGAGGGCGATGATCAGGGGAGAAGCGGTGGACACGGTCGGGCTCCTGGCAGGGTGAAGGAATCGCCCCAGTATATCAGTGATGGCCTACGCCGCTGGGGCAAAGACGCCGGCATCGCCTCCGTGATGGCTTACGCCACAGCGGTACGATCTCTGACGAGGCGATAGCGTCCGGCGCGCTAGCTTGAAGGGGACGAGCCGGTGCACAGAGGCAACGGCCCGCATCCCAGGACTCAAGGAGAGCCACCATGACCCACGCCCTCAAGAACCGCTTGACCTGCCTGATGCTGACGATACTGCTGGGCCTCGCCCCTCTCGCCGCCAGCCAGGCCCTGGCCCAGGAGATGTCACCGATCGACATCAACGCCGCCGATGCGGCGCTGCTGGCCGAATTGCCCGGCATCGGCCCGAGCAAGGCCACGGCGATCGTCGAAGATCGCGAGGCCAATGGCCCCTATGAGAACGCCGAGGATCTGACGCGGGTCAGCGGCATCGGCGAGGTCACGGTAGACGGCCTGGCCGACCAGATCACCTTCTGATCACGCCGCGTCGCTCACCGTATTCAAACACGCCTCATCCATCACGGGCAGCGATGCCGGCCGCACCTCGGCCGGCATCGCCACGCAGCACGCCGACAGAACGCGGGGCGAGAACATCGTGCCCGCTAGAATCCCAAGCCTGGAGCCCTAGAGCCTCAGCCCGCCATCGCACTCGATCACCCGCCCAGTGAAGTACTCGTTGGTCATGATGAAGGCGACACTTTCGGCGATATCCTCGGGCTGGCCGAGACGCCGGAGCGGCACTCCCGAGGTCAGCTTCTCGAGCATGTCCTCGCGCATCGAGGCGGTCATGTCGGTCTCGATGAAGCCCGGCGCCACCGCGCCCACGCGAATACCGTAGCGCGAAAGCTCCCCCGCCCAGGTGGTGGTCAGCGCCACCACCCCGGCCTTGGCCGCCGCGTAGTTGCTCTGGCCCATGTTGCCGGCCCGCGAGATGCTCGAGATATTGACGATGACGCCCTGGTGGCCCGCCTCGATCATCTGTGAGGCCGCCTCCCGGCCGCACAGGAAAACGCCGGTGAGGTTGACGTCGATCACCTGCTGCCACTGCGACAGGGGCAGCGTCTTCTCCACCTTGCCGTCCTTCGCCTTGACCAGCAGCCCGTCCTTGACGATCCCGGCATTGTTCACCAGACCCTGGATCGGCCCCAGCGACGCGAGGATATCGCTAAAGGCCTGCTGCACCGAGGCCTCATCGGCCACGTTGACGATGAAGCCCCGCGACGCGATCCCCTCGGCGTGCAGGAGGGAGACGGCCTGATCCAGGGCGTCGCCGTCGAGATCCATCAGGGCGAGACGCGCCCCCTGGCGGCCCAGCCGCCGTGCCATGGCCAGGCCCAGGCCGCGAGCGCCACCGGTGATGGCGATTACGGTATTGTCGAATGTCATGTGCGCTTCTCCGGGAGACAGGGACTCGCACGATCACAGACTCAAGCCGACCCTCGAGGAGACCTGGACGGCCTGCATAACCTTATGACCTTGCGATTAGCGCTACTTTAACGAAGCCTGGAAGGATATTCCACGACGCCTCCCCGCCGCCCCGACGGCTTGAATTCTGGCACCGCGCCCCCATCACCAGCGCAACTGTCATCCGCGGAGCCACCATGCCCATTCTTCTTATATTCACCCTCTTCGCCCTCCTCGACTTCGTCATCCTCTTCTCGGTGGGCAGCCACATCGGCCTGCTCACCACCTTGGGGCTGGTCCTGGCGACCGGCTTCATCGGCCTGCATCTGATCCGCCGCGAGGGCGTGGCCACCTTCGCCCGCGCCCAGGAGCGCATGAACCAGGGGGAGATCCCCTCGGGCGAGCTCCTGACCGGGGCGGCGCTGATCTTCGGCGGCGCGCTGCTGATGGCGCCGGGCTTTCTCTCCGACGCCCTGGGCTTCATGTGCCTGATCCCCAATGCCCGGCGCCTGCTGGCCAAGTCGCTCACCTGGCTGGGGGTACGCATGAAGGGGCTGCACGTTCGCGCCGAGACCTACCGCCCGCGCCAGGGCAGCGATGCCGACTGGCAGCAGGCGAGCCCACACGGGGATGACGCGACCGAGCGTCGCGACGAGCCTGGCAGCACCGGCGATGACCGCCCGCTGGAGGGCGATTTCATCTCCCGGGACGAGAGGCGCTGATCAGGCAAAAAATTTTCACGGCAGCCCTTGAAAGCGCCCTGCCGAGCCCCACCTATCCGACAGCATCGGAATTCGGCCCGGGAAAGCTCTTCGGGCCATCGACAAGGAAGGCGATAACCGCCTCCACCCCGCAGCCAGCCTGCGGGTTGATGATGAAAACCGCCGGACATTGATTGCCGGCACAGCAAACCATCAGGAGAACGTGAGCAATGAACATCCGTCCCTTGCACGATCGCGTCGTCATCCGTCGCGTTGAAGAAGAGCAGAAGACTGCAGGCGGCATCGTGCTCCCGGGCAGCGCTCAGGAAAAGCCGACTCGTGGCGAAGTCCTCGCCGTCGGTAACGGCCGGATTCTGGACAGCGGCGACGTGCGCCCGCTCGACGTCAAGGTCGGCGACACTGTGATCTTCAAGGATGGCTTCGGCGTCGAGAAGCAGAAGATCGACGGCGAAGAAGTGCTGATCATGAGCGAGTCCGACATCCTGGCCGTTGTCGAAGGCTGAGCCGCGACCCGCCAGCAATCGCCCGATACTGACGTTCACGAACTCACAGGAAGCATACGAAAATGGCAGCGAAACAAGTCAAGTTCTCCAGTGATGCACGCACTCGCATGGCGCAAGGCGTCGACACCCTGGCCAACGCGGTGAAGGTTACTCTGGGACCGAAGGGCCGCAACGTGGTGATCGAGAAGTCCTTCGGCGCCCCGACCGTCACCAAGGACGGTGTCTCCGTGGCCAAGGAGATCGAGCTCAAGGACAAGTTCGAGAACATGGGCGCGCAGATGGTCAAGGAAGTCGCTTCCAAGACCTCCGACGTCGCCGGTGACGGCACCACCACCGCTACCGTGCTGGCCCAGTCCATCGTGACCGAGGGCCTGAAGGGCGTGATCGCCGGCATGAACCCGATGGACCTGAAGCGCGGCATCGACCAGGCCGTCATCGCTGCGGTCAAGGAAGTCGAGGCCCTGTCCGTGCCCTGCACCGACACCAACGCCATCGCCCAGGTCGGCACCATCTCCGCCAACGGCGACAAGCGCATCGGTGAGATCATCGCCGAGGCGATGGAAAAGGTCGGCAAGGAAGGCGTCATCACCGTCGACGAAGGCCGTGGCTTCGAGGACGAGCTGGACGTCGTGGAAGGCATGCAGTTCGACCGCGGCTACCTGTCGCCGTACTTCGTGACCAACCAGGACACCATGGCCGTGGAACTGGAAGATCCGTTCATCCTGCTGGTGGACAAGAAGATCTCCAACATCCGCGAACTGCTGCCGACCCTCGAGGCCGTCGCCAAGGCCGGCAAGCCGCTGGTGATCATCGCCGAGGACATCGAAGGCGAGGCGCTGGCCACCCTGGTGGTCAACACCATGCGCGGCATCGTCAAGGTCGCGGCCGCCAAGGCCCCGGGCTTCGGTGACCGTCGCAAGGCCATGCTGCAGGACATCGCCATCCTCACCGGTGGCACCGTGATCTCCGAGGAAGTGGGTCTGGACCTCGAGCAGGCCACCCTGGACCACCTGGGCACCGCCAAGCGCGTGACCATGTCCAAGGAGAACACCACCATCATCGATGGCGCCGGCAACGACAATGACATCGAGGCCCGCGTCAGCCAGATCCGCGCCCAGATCGAGGAGACCTCCTCCGATTACGATCGCGAGAAGCTCCAGGAGCGCGTCGCCAAGCTGGCCGGCGGTGTCGCCGTCATCCGCGTCGGTGCTGCCACCGAAGTCGAGATGAAGGAGAAGAAGGCCCGCGTCGAGGACGCCCTGCACTCCACCCGCGCCGCCGTCGAGGAAGGCGTGGTGCCCGGGGGCGGTACCGCCCTGGTGCGCGTGCTGACCCGTATCGCCGGCCTCAAGGGCGATAACGAGGACCAGACCCACGGCATCGCCATCGCCGTGCGCGCCATGGAAGCCCCGCTGCGCCAGATCGTCGCCAACGCCGGTCAGGAGGCCTCCGTCATCCTGAACCGCGTCAAGGACGGTGAGGGCAACTTCGGCTACAACGCTCAGACCGGCGAGTTCGGCGACCTGTTCGAGATGGGCGTGCTGGACCCGGCCAAGGTCACCCGCTCCGCGCTGCAGTCCGCTGGCTCCGTCGCCGGCCTCATGATCACCACCGAGTGCATGATCGCCGACGATCCGGACGAGAAGGATGCCGGTGGCGCCGACATGGGCGGCATGGGCGGCATGGGTGGCATGGGCGGCATGATGTAAATCGCCCTCCCCCAGGCCTCGCCTGAGACCAGCCCCGCCGGGAAACCGGCGGGGCTTTTTATTGCCAGCCTCAAGCGCCGGGCGACAAGCGCCAAGGGCTCCGGCGGCTTGGCGGCTTGGCGGCTTGGCGGCTTGGCGGCTTGGCGGCTTGGCGGCTTGGCGGCTTGGCGGCTTGGCGGCTTGGCAATGTAAAATACGTATCCTGACCCACATCACTATCAGGCCTTCCCGAGCCCCATGCTATCGAACATCCGTATCGTCCTCGTCCAGACCTACCACCCCGGCAATATCGGTGCCGCGGCTCGCGCCATGAAGACCATGGGCCTCACCGACCTGGTACTGGTCAACCCGCGCTGCTTCCCCGACCCGGAGGCCTCCCGGCTGGCCGCCGGGGCCGAGGACCTCATCGACACGGCCCGGGTGGTGGGCTCGCTCACCGAGGCGGTGAGCGACTGCGTGCAGGTGGTGGGCGCCAGCGCCCGGCTGCGCAGCCTGCCGCTGCCGCACTTCGACGAGCCGACCGAGATGGCCCGCGACGTCGTCGAACAGGCCGCCGATGACCCGGTGGCGCTGGTCTTCGGTCGCGAGCGCTTCGGGCTGACCAACGACGAGATCCGCTGCTGCAGCCATCAGGTGAGCATCCCGGCCAACCCGGACTACGGCATCCTCAACCTCGCCCAGGCCGTGCAGGTGCTCGCCCATGAGGTGTTCACCGCCTGGCGACAGCGCCCGGAGAGCGACTTTCGCCTGGCACGCCCGAGCCAGGATCGCCAGCCATCCCGGGAGCAGCTGGGCCACTTCCACGATCACCTGACGCGCGTCATCGAGCGCAGCGGCTTCATCACCCAGCCCCACGCGCGCACCGAGGCGCAGCTCCAGGCACTGTTCGCCCGGGCCCGGCCGTCGCGCAAGGAGCTCTCGCTGCTGCGCGGCCTGCTCGCCTCGCTGGAGCAGCATCTCCCCGACGAGGGGCTTCCTGACGAGGGGCTCTGCGACGACCGACTCAGCGACGACTGACTCTCCGGCGAATCGGGGGTAGATACGACGACGGCGGCCCAAGGGCCGCCGTCGTCGGTGGTGCTCATCACGCCGAGCGCGCGATCACAGGGTCATCGCCGCCAGCCAGCCGAAGCCGATCAGCGGGATGTTGTAGTGCAGGAAGGTCGGCACCACGCTGTCCCAGATGTGGTCGTGCTGGCGGTCGACGTTGAGCCCCGAGGTCGGCCCGAGGGTCGAGTCCGAGGCCGGCGAGCCGGCGTCGCCCAGCGCCGCCGCGGTGCCCACCAGCGCCACGGTGGCCAGCGGCGAGAAGCCGAACTGGACCGCCAGGGGCACGAAGATCGCGGCGATGATCGGGATGGTCGAGAACGACGAGCCGATCCCCAGGGTGATGAACAGGCCCACCAGAAGCATCAGCAGCGCGGCCAGGCCGCGGTTGTCGCCGATGATCTCGGCGCTGGCGGTCACCAGGGTCTCGACCTCGCCGGTGGCGGTCATCACCGCGGCGAAGCCCGAGGCCGAGATCATGATGAAGCCGATCAGCGCCATCATCCGCATGCCGCTGGTGAACAGGTCATCGGCCTCCCGCCACTTGAAGATCCCGCCCAGCGAAAGCAGCGCGAAGCCCACCAGGCCGCCCAGCACCATCGAGCCGGTGTAGAGCTGGATGCCCAGCGCCGCGACGATGGCGACGATCGACATCGCCACGCCCAGCGCATGAGGCTCCTGGGCCTCGGAATGGTGGTGCGGCACGTTGCTCGTGGCCACCTCTGCCGCCTCGTAGTCGCGCGGTTTGCGATAGCTCACGAACACCGCGAAGAGCAGCCCCAGCGCCATGCCGCCCACCGGCACGCCCATGGCCACGGGCACCATGCCGCGGGTGATCTCGAGACCCAGCGCCTCGCCGGCCTGATTGATGTTGGCCAGCAGGATGTCGTTGAGAAAGATCGCCCCGAAGCCCACCGGCAGCAGCATGTAGGGCGCCGTCAGGCCGAAGGTCAGCGCACAGGCCACCGCACGGCGGTCCAGGCGTAGCTGGTTCATCACCTTGAGCAGCGGCGGGATCAGGATCGGGATGAAGGCGATATGCACCGGGATCAGGTTCTGCGAGGAGATCGCCACCAGCAGCACCGACCCGAGCAGCAGGTACTTCACCGTGGCCTGGCGACTGGCCGAGGCCTCCTGACCCAGCAGCGCGATCAGCCGGCGCGCCAGCAGATCGGGCAGCCCCGAGCGCGAGATGGCGACCGCGAAGGCCCCCAGGGTCGCATAGGCCAGGGCCACCTTGGCGCCGCCGCCGACCCCGTCGTTGAACGCCGCCAGCGTTTCGGTGATGGAGAGGCCTCCGACCAGCCCGCCGGCCAGCGCCCCGACCACCAGGGCGAAGACCACCGAGACCCGCGCCAGTGACAGCCCCACCATCACCAGCACCGCAACAATTACCGCATTCATGAGAGATTCCCGAAAATGGAGTTGGATTCAGACGAGACGGCGCAGGATTTTACCAGACGGCGAGCGACGCTGCCGGTTGCCGGCAGCGATAATGTCACCGCCGCGTCATCGAACCCTCACGCCGCTGTCACGGGCATCGGCGATAACGGGAGGACCCGGCAAGGGAGACTGCCAACCAGGGTGACAGGGACGCCAGGGGCAGGAGGCCCCACAGGGAGCAAGGCATCAAGGCGATGCCCAGGGAGGAGTGCGACCGCCACGGCGCCCGCGTCGTGGCGTTTTTCATGGCCGTACATCGAGGCCTTCCCATCCCGGCACGCCGCGGCGGATCCGCCGGGAGAAATCGGCGACGTCATGGGCCTGGACGGCCCGCTCGGTAATATCGCCCAGACGGCGCAGCTCGGCGAGATGGTAGCCGTCGATGAGGCCGCCATGCTCACGGACATAGCCCGGCAACAGGCCGCTGAGCAGCAGGCGATGATCCAGCGGCAGCCCCTCGGTGATCTGGCGCATCATGGCGAACACCAGGGTCGTGCAGTTGGCGGTGACGGTGTGATAGAAGCGCGGCTCGCGGTCGAGATCATTGGCCGAGGCCACCAGCGCCAGCAGCAGGCGGCGACGCGCCTCGGCCGAGAGGGTGACGTGGTAGAGGGTCACCCGCTCGCCGCGCACGTTGCTGCGCAGACGCACCGCGTCGCGCTCGTCGGCCGCGATGATCGCCAGCTCGTACTGCTTGAAGAAGCCGCCGATCTCCGAGAAGTGCTCGTCGCATGCCCGGCGCACCTCCACCGAGAAGGCGACGAAGTCATCGACGCGGCCGTCATCCCCGGCGAAGCCGAAGGAGATCAGCACATGAGCGATGCCCGGCCGCCCCCAGCTCGAAACGATCAGGTCCACCGTGCTCAGGCGCTTCAGATCGTAGACGCGCCGCTCCCAGCCGCCCACGGCGATGTCCTTTGTCTGCCAGTCGAAGTGGCGAACATGGTGCAGGGTCAGCCGCTCCCCCACGACCCGACCGGTGGCGAGATGGGCCACATCCTCGGCCCAGTCCCGATCCTTCTGTGGCGCGAGCCGCCGCCACCAGGAAAGTAGCCCGACCAGCTGCACGGCCATGCCGACAAACGGCGCCAGGTAGGCACCCTGCCAGGCAAGCCACAGCCAGATCGCGCCCGACAGCAACCACAGGCCCACCCCGACCCACCGCCAGGGCCGCGCAAGCGGCAGGCGATGCCCCAGGGCCAGTGCGCCCCACAGCGTGGTGATCGCAAGCCCCAGCAGCAGCAGGCCCTCCAGCAATGCCGTGATCATCGTCATCCTTGCCAGCGTGATGGCGCGAGGCTACCACGGCCGCGATGCCGAGGGGCACCGCGACCCGCGCCGAGGCTCAGACGGTGGTCAGCCAGCTGGTGAAGCCCTGGAGGTCGCCGCCGAGATCGCCCCGGGTGACCCGATGGTAGAGCCGCTGCAGCCGAGCGGTCAGCGAATCGTCGGGGATGGGCCGGTCCGGCGCCGGCGCGCCGGCCCGGGCGCCGATGTGGCGCCCGTCGAGCTCGCGCAGCGGCAGGATCTCAGCGGCGGTGCCGGTGACGAAGGCCTCGTCGGCGATGTAGAGCTCGTCGCGGGTGATGCGACGCTCGCGCACCTCGATCCCCAACACCTCGCGGGCCAGGCGAATCACGCTGTCCCGAGTGATGCCCTGCAGGCAGGAGGTGATTTCGGGAGTGTGCAACACGCCATCGCGCAGCAGGAAGACGTTGGCCGCCGAGGCCTCGGCCACGTAGCCCTCGGGATCGAGCATGATCGTCTCGTCGAAGCCCGCCTTGATGGCGGTGTTCAGCGCCAGCATGGCGTTGACGTAGTGGCCGTTGGTCTTGGCTCGGCACAGGCTGATGTTGACGTGGTGGCGCGCCCAGGAGGAGGTCAAGGCGCGCAGGCCGATGGCCGAGGCCTCGGGCGAGATGTAGTCGCCCAGGTCCCAGGCGGGGATCATCACGTGGGTGGTGAGCCCCTTGGCCCTGAGCCCCAGGCCCTCGGCACCGAAGTAGACCGTCGGCTTGAGGTAGGCGCTGGTCAGATCGTTTCTGGTCAGGCACTGGCGCTGGGCCTCGATCAGCTCGGCCTCGCCGACGGGGAGCGGCATGTCCAGGGCGTGGGCGCTGTCGGCCAGGCGACGGGTATGCTCCGCCACCCGAAAGAGATGCGTGCCGCCGGGTCCATGATAGGCGCGCACGCCCTCGAAGCAGCCCATGCCGTAGTGCAGGCTATGGGTCAGCAGGTGGGTGCGGGCGTCGCGCCACGGCAACCATTCGCCGTCGTGCCAGAGCCAGCCATCGCGATCACAGAGCGGGATCATGGTGAACGTTCCTGTGGTTGAAAGACCTGCTGAGAAGACCTGCTGAGAAGACCGGCCGACACAAGTGATCGACAAGAGCGGTCGTCCACGCCGGTCATCAAAAGAGAGTCGTCAAAAGAGAATCGTCAAAAAGACTCAGAGCCGACCGGCGGCGGCCCAGGCCGCGCGCCAGCCATCGATCAGCTCCCTCTGATGAGGCTGCAGCGCCTGATAGCCCCAGGCGGCGATCTCGTCGTTCTGGGGATCGGGCACGGTGATCGCGTCGCCCGCGAGCGCCTCGATCACCGCATGGCCACACAGAGGCACATAGCCCTCCGAGTAACCGCCCTCGTGAACCATCACCAGCCGGCCCTGGCAGACCCGTTCGGCGAGCGCCATCAGCTGGCGGGTCATGTCACCGAAGGCCGCGCTGTTGAGCAGCATTTTGCCCAGCGGATCCTTGGCGCAGGCGTCATAGCCGCAGGCCACCACGATCAGCTCGGGCCGGAAGGCCTCGAGGGCCGGCATCACCAGCTCAGACATGGCGTGGGCATAGGCGCCGAGGCCGCAGCCGGGCGGCAGCGGCAGGTTGAGGCAGGCCCCCTCGCCGGCCCCCTCCCCCTGCTCCTCGAAGGTACCGGTATCCAGCGGGTAGTTGCCCGCCTGGTGAATCGAGACCGTGAGCACCTCGGGTTCGTCATAGAAGGCGGCCTGCTGGCCGTTGCCGTGATGCACGTCCCAGTCGAGGATCGCCACCCGCCCCACCTGCCCGAGGGCCCGGGCGCGCATTACCGCGACCGGGATGTTGCCCAGCAGGCAGAAACCGCGCCCCTGATCGGCCTCGGCGTGGTGGCCGGGCGGCCGGCACAGTGCGTAGGCCCGCGCCCGCTCGCCGGTGGCCACGGCCTCGACCGCCGCGATGGCCAGTCCCGCCGACTGGCGCGCGGCGGCCAGGCTGCCCGGCGTGTAGGGCGCGCAGTCGCCGCCGTCGCCGCCCAAGGCGCGATCCCCGGCCTCGAGCGCGTCCAAGTAGCGCGGGGTGTGGAAGCGCTCGAGATCCCCGCGGCGGGCTGGCCCCGGTTTGCGCACGGCGAGCGTGTCGATCAGGCCGGAAACCTCCAGCAGATTCTTGAGGCGTCGCTTGCTCTCCGGGCTCTCCGAGGCCGGCTGAGGCTGCAGGAACGCCCCGGGAGCCGAGAAGACGCCGATGGCCCCCGGGTCGTGCCAGAAGCACCGCTCGTGCCAGAAAAAACCGGTGGTGGGCACTCCTGAGGCCGAACCGTCCGAACGAACGAGGCTCACGAACTGCCCTCCAGCCGCTCCCAGACCTCGATGGCCGCGGCCAGGTCCTCGAGCGACGCGCCCACCGACTTGAACAGCGTGATGGCCTCCGGCGAGGAGCGCCCCGGATGCTCGCCGCGCAGCAGCTCGGCGAGCTCGGCCCGGATGTCATCGAAGGCGAAGTGCCCCTCGTCGACGGCCTGCAGGATATCGCCCGCCTCGCCCCGGGCGCCGGGATAGGTATCGACGAACACCTCGCTGCGGGCCAGGCACTCGCCGTCGGTCTCGCGCATGCTCGGCCGGAAGGCGCCGATCAGATCGAGATGCGTGCCGGGCGAGAGCCAGTCGCCGTGGATCAGCGGCTGGGTGGAGAGGGTCACGCAGCTGATCAGGTCGGCGTCGCGGGTCGCCGCCTCGAGGTCGCTGACCACGGCGGTGTCGAAGCGATCGGCATACTCGGCCACCAGCCGCTCGGCCTTCTCGAGATGACGCCCCCAGATCCGTACCTTCGCGATGGGGCGCACCGCGGCATGGGCCTCGATCACCATCGGGGCCAGCTTACCGGTGCCCACCACCAGCAGGGTCGAGGCGTCATCGCGGGCCAGTTCCCGAGCCGCGAGCGCCGAGGCGGCGGCGGTACGCCGCCGAGTCAGCTCGCCGCCATCGAGACACGCCAGGGGGCGCCCATGGTTTCCCTCGCTGAGCAGGTAGGCACCGGAGATGGCCGGAAGGCCCCGGTCGGCGTTCTGCGGAAAGACGTTGACCATCTTCATGCCGATGTAGCCGGCCCGCTCCCAGGCCGGCATCAGCAGCATGGTGGCCTCGCCATCCGGCCGATGCATGGCGTGGTGGTGACGCGGCGGCGACTCCACGCCCTCGCGGAAGGTGGTCGCCAGCCGCTCGACCAGCGCCGGCCAGTCGAGCGACATCGCCACCTCCTTGTCGGTGATGATGCGCATCTCAGCCCTCCGGAAGCGCCGCGGTGACCATGATCTCCACCTTCCATTCGGGCTTGGCGAGCTTGGCCTCGGTGGCGGCCCGCACCGGCGGGCGCCCCGGCACCACCCAGCTGTCCCAGGCGGCGTTCATCTGGTCGAACTCCGCCATGCTGGTCACCCAGATCTGAGCGGCGATCAGCTGCTCCTTGGAGGTGCCGGCGCGGGCCAGCAGGTCGTCGATGCGCGCCAGCACCTGCTCGGTCTGGCCGCGCATGTCGGCGCTTGGGTCCGTCGGCACCTGACCCGCCAGGTAGACGGTGCCGTTGTGCACGGTGATCTGGCTCATGCGGGCATTGCTGTCGTGATAGGTGACGGTCATGGCGTGGTCTCTCGTCGTGATGGCAGTCAGGCTGCGGTGAAGCCGCCGAGGAAGGCGGCCAGATTGTCGCCCAG
Source organism: Halomonas saccharevitans (assembly GCF_032333995.1). Taxonomy (NCBI): domain Bacteria; kingdom Pseudomonadati; phylum Pseudomonadota; class Gammaproteobacteria; order Oceanospirillales; family Halomonadaceae; genus Halomonas; species Halomonas saccharevitans. The sequence goes on along the minus strand of NZ_JAVXUR010000001.1, from coordinate 40,237 downwards.
ATGCTCGGTGGGGTAGCCCCCCTCCTGCACCAGCACGGTGGGCAGGCCCAGGGCGGCGATGCGCCGCCCCACGGCGATGAAATCCTCGGTCTCGAGCGCCAGGCCGGCCAGCGGGTCGTCCTTGTGGGCATCGAGCCCCAGCGCCACGACCACGGACTCGGGCCGGAAGGCGTCGAGACGCTCGATCAGGCGATCCAGCTGCGCCAGGAAGGTCGCGCCGTCGCTGCCCAGGGGCAACGGCAGGTTGACGTTGGCGCCCGCCCCCTCGCCCTCCCCCGTCTCGTCGGCCCCGCCCCAGAAGAAGGGATAGAAGTCGGCGGAGTCGGCGTGCAGCGAGCCGGTCCAGACATCGCCGCGGCGATAGAAGATGTCCTGGGTGCCGTTGCCGTGGTGCAGGTCGACGTCGAGGATCGCCACGCGCGCATGCCGCTCGCGCAACACCGTGGCGGCCAGCGCCGCGTTGTTGAGAAAGCAGAAGCCCCCGGCCCGCTCGGGACCGGCATGGTGGCCCGGCGGACGACACAGCGCATAGGCCGCGCCCTCCCCGGCGAGCACCGTCTCGGCGGCGGCTTCGGCGCAGGCGGCGCTCGCCAGGATGCCGGCGAAGCTGTCGGCGGTCATCGGACAGGCCATGTCGTGCATGTGCCAGCCAACGAGCCCCACCGGGTGACGGGGATAGTGATGGCCGCCGCCGCAGGGATGGACGTTGGGCGCCACGATCTCGGCGGCGCCCGACAGCGCCTGCCAGCGGGCATGGATGGTCTCGAGGAAGTCGAGATAGCGCGGGGCATGAATGGCGGCCAGGCGCTCGCGCAGCCGGGGGCTATCGACCTAGGTGGGCGGCGTCAAGCACTGCCCCATGGATGAAAGACCCCGCGTCAGCAACTCGGCGCGCACGGGCCCCTCCGGCGAATCCACCGGTCGGCCGCGCAGCAGGAAGGTCGGCGGCGCGTGGCGCTCCTGGTCGGGATGGTAGAAGAGCTTCATGGAAGAGTTCCTTAGCCCAACAGCGACGGGAGCCAGGTGGAGAGCGACGGGAAGATCACCAGCAGCAGGATGACCACGATGAAGGCGACATAGAACGGCAGTGAGGCGACGATCGCCCGCTCGAAGGGCACGTTGGCGATCCTCGCCGCCGTCATCAGCGTCATCCCCACCGGCGGCGTGACGTTGGAAATGTTGAGCACCACGATCATCAGGATCGCGAAGTGCAGCGGGTCCACGCCCAGCTGGATCATCGCCGGCACCAGCACCGGGGCCACCACGACCAGCGCCGGCAGCACGTCCATGACGGTGCCGACCAGGATCAGCAGGGCGCAGACGAGCAGCAGCTGCAGGAAGGTCGAGTCGCTGAACGTGGTAATCAGCCCCGCGGCGTCCCGCGCGATGCCGGAGCGAGTGACGAACCAGCCGAGCACCGCCGAGGTGGCCAGCAGGAAGAACACCACGCCGGAGAAGCGCACCGTCACCACCAGCGCATGCCAGATCTTCTGCCAGCTGAGGTTGCGATAGAACACCACCCCGATGACGATGGCGTAGACGGCGGCGAACCCAGAGGCCTCGGTGATGGTGGTAAGCCCCGAGAGGATGCCCCCGAGGATGATCAGCGGCACGATCATCGCCGGCAGGGCGACCAGGAAGGACACCGCCGCCGCCTTGAGCGGCGTGGGCGCCTGCTTGGGATAGCCGCGCTTCCACGCCAGGAAGAAGCTCACCGCGAGCAGCGCCAGGGCCATCAGCAGGCCGGGGATGATCCCACCGGCGAACAGGTCGATGACGGAGATGTCGCGCAGCAGGGTGGCGTAGACCACCATCACTACGCTTGGCGGGATGATCGGCCCGATGATCGACGAGCAGGCGGTGATCGCCGCGGCGTACTCGGCGTCATACCCCTGCTTCTTCATCTCCGGGATCATGATCTTGCCGATCGCCACGGTGTCGGTAATCGCGGCCCCGGTCAGCCCGGCGAAGAACACCGAGACCGAGACGTTGACGTGGGAAAGTGCCCCGCGGACGCGGCCGAACAGGGCATTGTTGAAAGCGATCAGCTTCTGGGTCAGGCCGCCCTGATTCATCAGTTCGGCGGTGAAGATGAAATAGGGCACGGCGATCAGCAAAAAGCCCGAGACGCCCGAGAACATGCGATCGGCGATGATGCCGAGCATGCGCTCGCCGCCCATGGCAAACCCGCCGGCCAGCCCCGACATGGCCATCACTACGGCCACCGGGGCACCGATCAGCAGCAGCACGACGAAGGCGATGATCGCGGGCGTCATGAGCGCTCCTCCAGGTCATTGGCATCGATGAGTCCTTCGATCAGGCTGTCGTCATCGATGAAGTGTTCCAGCAGGTCGAAGCCCTGCACCAGGTGCAGCAGGATGATGACGCCGCTGATGGGAATCACGATGGCGGTGAACTTGGCGGGAATCTGGATCTGATCGGAGACCATGTAGACCTGGGTGGCGCCCTGGAAGTAGCCCCAGCCGTACCAGACCAGCATCAGCGCAAACAGCGCAATCACGCCGAGGCAGAGCCCCGCCGCCACGGTGATCAGCGCCCGGGGCAGGCTGCGTACCAGTAGCGTCATGGCCACATGCTCGCCGTAGCGCAGCGAGATGGTCATGGAGAGAAAGCCGATCCAGGGCAGAAAGAGTCGCGCCAGGGAGTAGGTCCAGCTCAGGGTGCTGCCGGTGGCCAGCTTGTAGAGAAAGGCGGTGAAAGAGATGCCCAGCATGATCAGCACGCAGGCCACACACGCCACGATCGCCACCTGATTGACCGCATCGCTCAGGCGGCGCAGAGGCTTCAGTAACTGCATCGAATCACCTCCCGGCTGCATCGGCCGGCCGCGCTCGCGGCCGGCCGATGGGGCGGATCGACAAAGAGCGCTCAGCGGCCGTACACGGCGACGTCGGACTCGCTGACCTGCTCGCCAACCCGCGCCACCTCGCCGAGGAAGGCATCGACCTTATCTGCCTCTATGCCGAAGTCGTTGACGATCCAGTCCTTCCACGCCGGGGTGGCGATCTCCGACATGCGGGCACGCTCCTCGGGCGGCATGATGTAGCACTCCTCGAACCGCTCGCAGGACTCCTGCCAGCTGGCAGTGGCGAGCGCCCCGGACATGCCGTGCCCGATGGCGATGGCCTCGCGGGCCGAGGTGACGATGGCCGCCTGCTGCGCCTCGGTCAGGCTCTGGAACCACTCCTCGCTGATCAGCCAGGCGGCGCTGTTATACACGTGGCCGGTGAGAGTGGTGTAGTCCGTCACCTCATCGAAGTTGAAGGTGGTGTTGAGCACGGGGGCGTTGAACTGACCGTCGGCCAGCCCCGTCTCCAGGGCCGTGATCACCTCGCCCCAGGGCAGCGGCGTGGCCGAAGCGCCCAGCGCCTTCATGATCGCGACGTGCCCCGGATTCTCCTCGGTGCGGATATTGAGCCCCTCGAGGTCCTCCACGGTCTTGATCGGGCGTTCGTTGTTGGTGAAGGCCACGAAGCCGCCGCCATCGTCGAAGGTGCCCAGGTAGCGCATGTTGGTCTCCTCGACGGTGCCCGACATGAAGTCGGCGAACCACTCGCCATCGAAGAAGGACCAGGCCTGACGCCAGTTATCGAAGAGGAAGGGTGCCGTCATCAGCTGATAATCGTCATAGAAGGACGACATGGCGCCGGTAGTGATGATGGTCGACTGCAGGGTGCGGCCGCCCTGGACCTCGGAGGCGGTCTCCACCTCGGAACCCAGCTGACTGTTGCCGAAGATCGAGACCGTCACCTCGCCGTCGGTGCGCGTCTCGACCAGGTTCTTGAAATGGACCAGCGCCGGGTAGACCTCGTTGTTGCTCATGTTTTCCGGAAGGATGGTGGCGATGGCCATTTCCGTAGACTGGGCCTGCACCTGGGCGCTGGCGATGGCCAGCGGGAGCGCGGCCAGGGCCGCCACTTGAGGGAGTGCCTTCGACATCATGGTTCATCCTCGCATTCGCGTTGTCATTGTCATTGTCGCGGTCGGCCCTGGGCGGCGGCGCCGGCAACGCCGCGGCCGCGCTCACGCCTAGTACAGCGCGCGCACAGGGCACTGGCCTTCAGCCTAGGCCGCCATCGCTCATGGCGCTTGCCCGTAACTACGGTGGAGTTGGCCGAGACTCGGGAATGCTCAGTTGGCGCGACGTTCGGCGGAGGGAGAGACGTCGAAGCATCGACGGTAGGCGCGGGAGAAGCTGCCCTGGTCGCGAAAGCCCACCAGGGAGGCGATATGACCGAGACTCAGGGCGCTGTGCATGATCAGGGTGCGGGCATGGTCCAGCCGGCGTCGCTGAACGTAGGCGAGGGGCGTCATGCCCGTCAGCTCGCGAAAGCAGGCATGAAAATGCCCGGCGCTCAGGGCGCAGAGCGCAGCCAGACGCTCGACGCGAATCTCGTCGGCGAGGTGATGGTCGATCCAGGCATCCAGGCGCGTCAGGTCGAGACGCTCGCTGATCCCCGGGGCGGCGAGTCCCTCGATGGTCGCCGAGAGGGGTTCGGACTCGAGATGCAGGTAGAGGGCCCGCAGCAGCAGCGCGGCGATCTCGCTGTGCAGGGCCGGGCAGAGTTCGAGCTGGCGCATGAGGCTCGCGGCCAAACGGTTGAGACGCGGCGGCACGCCGAAGAAGCGCGGCCGGTCGAACAGACGCTCGATCTCGTCGCCGTCACGCAGCGCCGGCAGGCTATCGGCGGGGATGTCGAGCACGAAGGTGCGGTTACGGCCGTCGCCCCGGTAGTCGTGATGGCGGCCGCTCGGGATCAGGCAGCCACGGCTGCCGGTAATGCACCCGCCCTGCCCCTCGATGGAGAGCTCCGTGGTGCCTCGCGTGGCCAGGATCAGCTGGTGATGGCCATGATCGTGAGCGATGTGCTCGTGCCCCAGGGTGGCGGTACGCAGATCGAGAAAGGTCATCGGCATCATCGCCTCGCGGTCACCATCGACCGCTTCAACATGCCGGGGCGGATCGTGGAACGCAAACCGCGGCCAAGGGACCACCGACGATACTCGTCCCGCGCGGCGCAAATGCTATGGTGTCGCAAGGTCCATCGCCTCACTCGGGGAGTCGACCCTGCGCCCTCCGACCCCACCTCCCTTCGGCGTCGGCAGGACCCGGCCGTGGCTCCCCCCTTGATCACACCTGACAGGGAGTTCCCGATGCCCCGTTTCCCCGACCACCTGACCGGCGACGGCCCGACCAATCCCTTCCCCGGCATCCGCGTGCTGGAGCGGCGCCTAGGCCGCGAGATCCCTCATCGCCTGGGCTCCAACGAGGGGCTGGACATGCCTCACCGCGCCCTGCGCGCCCACTTCGGCGATGCCATGGTCGAGCACGCCTACTGCTACGGCGACTCCGAGGCGCTGGGCGTGCGCCAGCGCCTCGCCGAGCAGCAGGGTGTCCTGCTCGAGGCGCTGCTGGTCGATGCCGGCGCCGACAGCCTGATCGCGCTGGCCCTGCGCACCGTGGCCGAGCCCGGCATCACGGTGGTGGCCACCGCAGGCACCTACCCCACCTTCGGCTACTTCGCCAGGGGCCAGGGCTGCCGGCTGGTCGAGGTCGCCTACGACGAATCGCCCGGACGCCTCGCCCCGGACCTCGAGGCCCTGGCGGGCGCGGCGCGCGAGACCCAGGCACGGCTGGTCTATCTCGCCAACCCCGACAACCCCAGCGGGCATCTCCACGGTGACGATGCCGTGCGCCGCCTGCGCGAGGCCCTGCCCGGCGACTGCTGGCTGCTGCTCGACGAGGCCTATCACGACTTCCGCGAGGACCCCGACACCCCCTTCGCCCGCGAGGTGCTGTCCGGGGTGATCCGCCTGCGCACCCTCTCCAAGGCTCACGGCCTGGCCGGGCTGCGCATCGGCTATGCCATCGCCGAGCCCGAGACACTCGCGATGATGATGAAGGTGCGCATCCACTATGCGGTCTCGACCCTGACCCTGGCCGCCGCCGAGGTGGTGCTCGACCACCCCGATGAGACCCGCGAACACATCGCCGCCGTGCATCGCCGCCGGGCACGCCTGGCCGAGCACCTGCGCGGCCTCGGCGCCGAGGTGCTGCCCAGCGCCACCAACTTCATCGGCGTGCAGATGCAAAGCGCCGAGCTCGCCGAGCGGGTCAACCGCGAGCTGCTCGAGGCCGGACGGCTGATCGCCCGCCCCGCCCATCCGAGGCTCGGCCACGTGCTGCGCATCACCGCGGTGGAAGACGCCCTGGTGCCGGGCCGGCTGGCCATCCTCGAGGAGGCCCTTCGCCAGGCCTGATTGCTAGCCCTCTGAGCGTATCGACCCCGGGAGAGGCGTGACACCATGGAAACTCGCCTGCTCTATTCCCTGGCGGCGGATGCCATCCTGGTGGTTCACGCGGCCTTCGTGCTGTTCGTGGTACTGGGACTGGCGCTGACGCTGGTCGGCAAGGGGCGCGCCTGGCACTGGGTGCGTCATCCCGGGTTCCGCCTGGCTCACCTGGTGGCGATCGGCATCGTGGTGCTGCAGGCCTGGCTGGGCGCGCTCTGTCCCCTCACCGCGTGGGAGATGGCGCTGCGGGAGAAGGCAGGAGACGTCGTGTATGCCGGCTCCTTCATCGCCTACTGGCTGCACGAGCTGCTGTACTATCAGGCCCCCGCCTGGGTCTTCATCGTCGTCTACACGCTATTCGCCGGTCTCGTGATCCTCAGCTGGTTCTGGGTTCGCCCTCGCCCCTTCCGCCGCAAGGGACGCCATGACGCCCGCTGAGGCATGATATCGCGGTCCGAGTGATTCCCCCCGGGTCGTCGCGGAGGAATACCTCCTCGGCCGCGAATTCAGCGTGGCCGTCCTGGGCGCCAGAGAGGCCGGCGAGGAGCCGATATACCAGCCACCGCTGGAGATCGAGGACAAGGTCCAGCGCACCGTGGAGATCCGGGTGAGCGAGGCGACCCGGGAGACCCTCCAGGCCTATCGCTTTGGGTACTTAAGCGCCCCTGAAGGGGCAATGATTCGAGACCCCATCAGCGGTGCCTTCTTCTACGCTAACCGCCTAACCCGTGGATCGACTCTCGCCTCCGTCGGTCGTACCCGGGCCCAGCCGAGCTTGGCCTTATCGACCACCTCCCCGGCGTCATGACGACAAAGCGAGACACGACCTTTGGCGAAATGACAGTCGTGACAGGTGTCACGTGACAGGTGTAGCGCCGGCGTATCACCATGGCCGACTCGAATCCTCCCTTTTCCTTTAACCCCGTTATAACTCAGCACATTAAACAGCGATCGTGATACACCAGCTTCTTGGCATGGCCCTTGCTCAAAGTATCCATGTTGCCCGTGACATACCGCGGTGACCATCAATACAAAACAACTCATGAGACACGGAGTCATGCCATGACTTTCACTCTGAAGCGTAAGCTACTTACCCTTCCCTTGTTATTAGCCGCACAGGCCGCACAGGCCGAACTGCCCGGCATGCAGGGGCCTCAACACTTTGGCTTTACCGTGCCCGACCGTCAGGCCGCCGTCGACTTCTTCGTCGAGGTGATCGGCTGCGAGGCCTACTTCACCATCGGCCCCTTCGGTCCCTTCGAGGACGACTGGATGACGGTGAACCTGAACGTCCACCCGGAGGCCACTATCCCTGCCGCCCACCTGGTACGCTGCGGCGACGGCACCAACCTCGAGATCTTCGAATACACCGCGCCGGACCAGCGCACCGAACAGCCCCGCAACAGCGACATCGGCGGACATCATATCGCCTTCTATGTCGACGATATGGATCAAGCCGTGGCCTATCTGAAGGAGAACGATGTGAAGGTACTGGGTGAACCCCACACCTTCACCGAAGGCCCGATGAAAGGCCTGACCTGGGTCTACTTCATGGCGCCTTGGGGCATGCAACTCGAGATGGTCAGCGTGCCTTTCGGCAGCATGGGGTACGAAGAAGAGAACAGTGGTCGCCTCTGGGACCCCAGACACTAACCTCTGATCGCCTCTCGCCCCCTTCTTCGAGAGGGCCGCGAACCGACACCGGCGAAAAAGGCGAAAAAAGGAGATGGCCGATTGGCCATCTCCTTTGTATTACCCGCGACACGCAAGGACATGCCAGGGTAGCGCCCGCCCAAGCAAGGATCGCATCGATCTGGATGATCGGTTGAACATGGGTAAAGTTCGGCAGATCGCCCAGCATTTCCTGGCCGTGATGCGCGAGTGCGGCCTGAAATTCTTCTGCGGAGTTTCTCCAGACATTCATCAAACAGACGAGTGCCACGGCCAAGCCATCGGCCGCGACGATGCCTTGCGCACCTTGGTGCGATCCCTGTTGTCACCCCAGAAAACCGTTCACCAACGCCAAGTGTTGGTTGAGGGAGTCATCGACGTCGAACCTGACCCCGTTTTCGCTCGGCTAGGACATGGAAGCACAGAAAGTGGCGCTTCTCTTCTCGTTGCTAGCGACGTATCAATAGGTTGTGTGACTATCCCCGGTAACGCGCCAGCAGCGTGTCAAGGGTCTCTGATTGGAAGCCGGGGATCGCCTCGCGCAACGCGATGTGTCGCTCGGCCCGGAAGCGCATGGGGTCACCGATACCGGCCTGGAAGTCGTTGACGACCGCCACCAGCTCCGCGGGATCCCCCTCGACCTGCATGGCGCCATGCACCAGCAGAGCCATGTCGCGACAGCCCCGCACCCGGCGCCAGCGCTGGGCAGTGCCGACCAGCTTGCGCCCGGCGATGCGCACGTTGAAGCGCCCATCGCAGTAGGAACCGGCGACCGGGCCGAGATCGGCGTCCGCCACGCCCAGATGACCGAGCCAATCGCACCAGGGATCGCCCAGGCGGTGGTAGCCCCACTCCAGGTGAGCCGCCGAGCCGCCCACCCGGCAGCGCTGGGCCAGGGCGACATTGATCACCTGGGGCGACTGGGGCACCGGCGTCCCGCCGGTGGCACGGAAGCGAACCGGCCAGCCCCTCTCGGCCAGCCGTGCCCGAGCCTCGGGAAAGTCCGCCAGGCGCTCGTGGCGGCGCGGCATCACCAGGCCTCGGTCCCGGGGCGACCAGGCCAGCCAGCCGAGCGATAGCTCCCCCTGGCAGACCATATCGAGGAGGGCCTCCTCGGCGAGGAGACCCTCCTCCACCGTGGGGCGTTGCAGGGTCATGCTGGAGATCTCTAGCGGAACGGCCATGGCTCCCCCGGGTCAGCAGCGCAGTTCATGGTCGAAGGCATCGGGCGCGATGCGCTCTATGCGCTCGATGAGTCTATCGAGAAAGGCCGCCGCCGGCGCGCCATTGACCGCGCGATGATCGAAGGTCAGCGACAGGCCGATCACTTCGGCCGACCGAACGCCGCCCGCCTCATCGGGGACCACCCGCGCCTCGATGCCACCGATGCCAAGAATCGCCACCTGGGGCAGGTTGAGGATCGGCGTGAAATGATGCACCCGGGAGCGCCCCAGGTTGGAGACGGTGAAGGTCGCCCCGGTCAGCTCACGGACCGAGAGCTTCCCGGCGCGGGCCTGCTCCACCAGGTCGCGTCGTGCGCCGGGCAGTGCCCCCAGTTCGACCGATTGGGCATCGAACAGCGCCGGGGCCACCAGCAGGTCGTCAGGCAGCGGCACGGCGAGTCCCAGGTGCACCACAGGGTGCTCGGTGATGCGGTTGTCTTCCAGGGTCGCGTTCAGGGCCGGAAAGTCCTGGAGGGTCTGCACTACCAGGCGTAACAGGATGTCCTGCACCGAGGGCGGCGCGAGCCCGGCGCTACGACAGTGCGCGCGCAGCGCCTGCACGGCGCCGAGCTCGGCACCGGCATGGTGGGTGAGCTGGGCGGTCGACTGCAGGCTCTCGCGCATCTTGGTGGCGATCATGCCGCGCATGCCGCGCAGCGGGATCTCGCGCGGCTCACGTCTTCCGTCCGCCGGCGAGTGAGCCGCCCCCCCCGGGGCGGCGGCATTCTGGGTGTCGAGTGACATGGAGAAACTCCTCAGGTTTCCAGGCTGGCGATGGAGGTGCCCTTGGCGACCACCTCGTCTTCCTGCTTGGCGATGGTCAGTACTCCGGAGACCGGGGCCTCGATCTCGTACTGGGCCTTCTCGACCATCACCTCGGCCACCAGGTCGCCCTGGGCGACCTCGCTGCCGTCGTCGACTAGCCAGGCGGTGATCACACCTTCGCCGGCGCCTTCCCACAGGTCCTCGGGTACGGTAATCGCAGTGTTCACAGGTCTCTCCTCGGTCAATGGTTTCGCAGCATCTGATGGAAAGCGGCGACGATCTTGTCGGCATTGGGCAGGGCCCACTGCTCCATCGTCGGCGCGAAGGGGATCGGGATATCCGGGTAGGCCACCCGCGCCGGGGCAGCCTTGAGGCGATGGTCGTGTTCGACCACGCTGGCGATGATCTCGCCGCTGACGCCGAAGCTGTGGTAGTCCTCATCGACCACGATCAGCCGGCCGGTCTTGGCCACCGAGGCGCGCACCGTCTCGCGGTCCAGCGGCACGAGGCTTCTCAGATCGACGACCTCGGCGTCGAAGCCTTCATCCCCCAGCGACTTGGCGGCACGCAGGCAGTGGTGGACACCCGCGCCCAGGCTGACGAGGGTCAGGTCTTGGCCTTCCTTGACCACGGAGGCCTTGCCGATCTCGACGGTGTAGGGCTCCTCTGGCGTCGCCACGGTGGCGCCCTTCTCGGTGCCCAGCCAGCCCATGCCCTGCAACGACTTGTGGTACATGAAGACCACCGGGTTGTCGTCGCGGATCGCCGCGGTCATCAGGCCCTTGGCGTCATAGGCGTTGCTCGGCACCACCACCTTCATGCCCGGCAGGTGGGCGAAGGTACCGTAGAGGCACTGAGAGTGCTGCCCGGCGTCCGAGTAGCCGCCGCCGGTGGAGGTCATCAGCACCATCGGCACCTTGACCTTGCCGCCGGAGAAGTAGGTATTCTTGGCCATCAGGTTGTAGATGGCGTCCATGCACACGCCGAAGAAGTCGACGAACATCAGCTCGACGATGGGGCGCATGCCATCGGAGGCGGCGCCCACGGCGGCGCCGATGAAGGCGGTCTCGGAGATCGGAGTGTCGCGCACACGTTCGGACCCGAACTCCTCATGCAGGCCCCGAGTGTTGCCGAAGACGCCGCCGAGTGGGCCCACATCCTCGCCCATCACGAAGACCGACGGGTCCTGGCGCATTTCCTGGGCCGTGGCCTCGGCCATGGCCCGGGCGATGGTCAGCTTGCGAGAGCCGGTGACAGTATTCATGACATGACTCCTTCGCCCAGCCGCTGGCCGGGCCGTACGATGATCTTGATGTGCGACTTGTCATTGAGCAGGGTCTCGAACCCCTGCTCGACCACATCGTCCAGCACGATACGTGCGGTAATCAGGTCCTGGGCGCGAAAATAGCCCTGCTGCATCAGGGCCATCACGGCGGGATAGATATGCCGGTAGGCGATGATGCCCTTCAGGGTACGCTCCTTGATCACCAGGTCATTGGGTTGGAAGGCCGCCTCGGTTTCCCAGATGCTGACGATCACTGTCTCGCCGCCGGCATGGGTGGCATTGATGGCTTGGTCCAGCACGGCGGAAATGCCGGTCACCTCGAAAGCGAAGTCGGCGCCACCCTGCGTCAAGGCATGCACCTGCTCTACCGTGTCTTGCTCTCGGGGGTCCACCACCTGGGCACCCAGCTCCCTCGCCTTGTGCCGGCGCGAGTCAGAAGGCTCCACGGCCACGATGCTGGCAGCCCCGGCGGCCTTGAGCGCCTCGATGATCATCAAACCGATGGGGCCTGCACCGAAGACCACGGCACTGTCACCGGCTTTCAGCGCGCTCTGACGCACCGCATGCAGGCCCACGGCAGCCGGCTCGATCAGTGCCCCCTGTTCATAGGAGAGGTCATCAGGCAGGGGGTGAACCATGTGCTCACCGACGACCGTATATTCTGAGAATCCGCCGCCGCCGCCCGAGAGACCATGGAACCCCAGCAACGGCGTCAGGTTGTAGCGCTCCATGAGATAGTGGCCATCTCGATTCGGCGAAAGGATGGGCTCGATGGCGACTCGGTCCCCCGGCTTGACTCGGGTGACACCTTTGCCCACTTCCACGACCTCACCGGCGAACTCGTGGCCCATGATGATGGGGGCCTGCTGCTGGCTGAGAGGATGCGGGGCATCGACCGGGATAAAGATGGGGCCGGCGCTGTACTCGTGAAGGTCGCTGCCGCAAATGCCGCAGGCCGCGATCTTCACCTTTACCTGGTGCGGCTCCTGGACGGTCGGGACCTGGACCGTTTCGACGCGGAGGTCTTTGGCTCGGTGCCAGACTGCCGCTTGCATCATATTCATGACGTTACTCCTGATTGTCGTTTTCGGTTCTTCGTGGCAATCAGACGAAGACGGTCTCGAGGGCCGCCTCGGCGGGCAGGAAGTCGCTCTCCCGAGCGAAGTGGATGGCCGCCTCGACACGTTCGTGAGCCTCGTCGACCAGGCGGCTGTCGGCGGCCTCGTCGAGCAATCCGGCCTCGATCAGCGCCTGGCGATAGCGCGGGATGGGATCATGACTCTGGAGCCCGGCCTTCTCTCCTTCGGGCCGATAGTCCTCACTATCCCCCATGAAATGACCGGCCAGCCGCGAGGTCTCGATCTCGATCAGGGTCGGCCCTTGACCGTCACGGGCCCGGGCGATGGCCTCGCCGGCCGCGGCGAACACGCCCTCGACGTCGTTATCGGCGACATGCACCCCGGGCATGTTGTAGCCGCTGGCGCGCAGGTCGTTGCGCGGCACCGCGGTGGAGGCCTGCTTGGCCACCGAGATGCCCCAGGCGTTGTCCTCGATCACGAACACCACGGGCAGCTGCCAGACCGCCGCCAGGTTCAGGGCCTCATGGAAGGCGCCCTGGTTGGCCGCCCCCTCCCCCAGGAAGGCCACCGCCACCCCGGGCTTGCCCTGTATCTTCCGGGACAGGGCGGCGCCGGCCGCCGGCCCCAGGCTTTCGCCGATGATCCCCGAGCAGGAGAAGTTCACGTCGGCATCGAAGATGTGCATGTGGCCGCCACGACCGCCGGAGAGGCCAGTCGCCTTGCCGAAGATCTCGGCGACCATGGCATTGAGGTCGACGCCCTTGGCCACGGCGATATGGTGCGGCCGGTGGGTGGCGACGACGACGTCCTCGGCGCCGAGGTGGGCGCAGACCCCGACCGCACAGGGTTCCTGGCCATTGGAGAGGTGCATCTCGCCGGGAATCGGCCCCTTGGCCATGTTGAAGACCGGCATCTTGCCTTCCATGTAGATCGTCTCGATGCGCTCCTCGAGATGACGGCTGGTCACCATCTGACGGTACATCCACAGCCGCTGGTCATTGGTCGGTTGCATGGGGAGTCCTCCGCTCAGAGTTCTTGGCGCTGCATGCGCTCGGCGATGTGATCGGCCTGGCGCAGCGCCAGGGCGACGATGGTCAGGGTCGGGTTCTCGGCGCCGCTCGAGGTGAACTGGCTACCGTCGGAGACGAACAGGTTGTCGATGTCGTGGGCCTGCCCCCACTGGTTGACCACCCCGTCCTCGGGCCGGGCGCTCATGCGGTTGGTGCCGACGTTATGGCTGGTGGGGAAGTCCGGCACCTTGAAGATGCGCTCGGCGCCGGCGGCCTCGTAGCAGCGCCGCGCCTGCTGCTCGCCATGGCTGCGCAATTTCACGTCGTTGGGGTGATCGCCCTTGTAGACGACGGGAACCGGCAGGCCGTACTGGTCTTTCTTGGTGTCGTGCAGAGTGATGCCGTTGCGCTCCATCGGCAGATCCTCACCGCAGATCCATACCCCGGAGAGGTGGTCGTACTTGTCCAGGGCGGTGGTGATATCCCGTCCCCAGCCGGCATTGGTGGGGTCCATGAACTTGGCGAAGAAGGGCACGCCCAGCGACATCACCTCCAGGGTGTAGCCACCGACGAAGCCCCGGGACGGATCGAGGCGCGCCTCGTCGGAGATGATGCCCGCGAAGGTAGTGCCGCGATGCATGTGCACGGGCTTGGGCATCACACCGAAGATGCAGCTGGTGGCGTGGGTCATGTAGTTGCGACCCACCTGGCCGGAGGAGTTGGCCAGGCCATCCGGGAACCTCGAGGAGTGAGAATTGAGCAGCAGGCGCGGCGACTCGATGGAGTTGCCGGCGAGGCACACCGCCCTGGCGCGCTGACGGTGCTGGTTGCCATCGCCATCGGCATAGACCACCGCCGTGGCCCGCCCCTGAGCGTCGTGCTCAATCTTCAGGGCCATGGAGCGCGGCCGCACCTCGCAGTGCCCGCTGGCCTCGGCGCGGGGAATATCGGTGTACATGGTCGACCACTTGGCACCGAAGCGGCAGCCCTGCATGCAGAAGCCGGCCTGCATGCAGCGGCTGCGCTCGTCGTACTCCTCGGTGTTGATGGCCATGGGACCGGAGCGCAGCTGGGTATAGCCGATGCGCTCGGCGCCGGCGGCCAGCACCTTGAAGTTGTTGTTCCACTGGTGATAAGGCATGCCGGTGGAGTCCCCGGTCACCCCCATATGGCGTTCGGCCTTTACATAGTAGGGCTCCAGGTCCTCGTAGGAGATCGGCCAGTCCAGCAGGTTGGCACCCGCGAGATCGCCGATCTCGCTGTGCAGCTTGAATTCATGGGGCTGGAAGCGCAGCGAGACGCCGGCCCAGTGGATGGTGCTGCCGCCCACCCCCTTGACGATCCAGGCCGGCAGGCCGGGGAAGGTCTCGGTGAGCTGGCGGGGACCGGCGGTGATGCGCTCATCGAGCCAGGAGATCTTCTTGAACATCTCCCATTCGTCATTCTCGATGTCGTTCATCTGGTAGCGCTTGCCGGCCTCCAGCACCACGCTGTCGATGCCCTTCTTGGCCAGGGCATGGGCCAAGGTGCCACCGCCGGCCCCTGAGCCGATGATCACCACCACGCTGTCATCGTCATGGTCGAAACGTGTTGCCATGGCGTGTTTCCTCTCGAATCGGTTGTTGTTATCGGGTCACACCGGGATATCGGGCGTCACAGCCAGTCGACCTTCAGGTCATCGAAGCCGCGATGGAGGTATCCCCCCTGCTGCCACGACGATCCCTCGTAACCGAAATGCGGCTCCCAGAGCGCGGGGTTGTCGTAGAGCCCCACCACCAGGGTGCCCCGCACCGTCTGGAAGAAGTCGCCGTCCTCGATCTCGCGCAGCAGCGCCGCCCGGTCGGCCTCCTCGCCGATGTCGCCGTAGTCCTTCCCGTGGGCGTCACGCGCCCGCCGGTTGAGCTCGGCCAGGCCGTCGGCGATCAGCGCCCGCTGATTCTCCAGCAGCGGCTCGAGGGGGGTGAGGTAGTAGGTGTCGGGAATGGCATCGTGGGGGTAAATGTCACGGCCCATGCGCAGCAGGCCGGCGGCGAGGTCGGGTTCGGCCAGGGCCCAGCGTGGCCAGAGGCCGCCGGCGCCGAGCGCTGCTCCGGCAACCAACGCGCCTTGGCCGGTGAGGCTGAGGAAGCGACGCCGGCTCAGCGGCATCGCCTTGGGAGAAGAGGTCATGGCGTGGCTCCTGTTGTTGTGCAGCGCGATCGTCGCGCCGGTGGTCAGCCAGAGCGGCCATGGGGCCGCACGCCCCTCCCCTCGCAGATTCCGTGCCAGAAAGGGCCACAACCAAAACAGGTCATTGTTTACAAAAGAAAAAGATAGCGAAAAAGGACGAAGACAGACGTCTCCCACGCCGAGGTGGACGGCGACTATTACACTCGGCGTGACAACCCCGTTTACAGGAGGCGTTACAGGTGTAACGGGGGCGACCAAGGTCGAATCACCGTTGGTCTCTGCGGGGCGTACCTTGAATGAAAGGACAACGACAATAACCTGACACGCCGGCTCGCCGGCCACAGGCCATGACCATGAGCACCGCCCAGGCACAACGACAACACGTGCAGACAATCCTGCACGCACGAGAGCATCCCGGCGCCGACGAAAACGCCGTCATCGAGCGTTCCTGGCGTCGCTGCATCGACCGCTACGGCCTCGACCCGGCAGCGCCCAGCCCACCCCGCTATGTCCCCGACCGTACCCTGCGCGAGCACCAGGACCAGGCCGACGCCCTGATCCAGGTGGCCAGGGCCGGAGTGGAGCAACTCTATCGCCAGGTGAGACCGCTGGATTATGTGGTCCTGCTCACCGACGCCAGGGGCATCGCCGTGCAGTTTCTCGGCGCGAGCAGCGCCCAGTATGAGCACCAGCGCACCGGCCTCTATCTGGGGGCCGACTGGAGCGAAGAGCATGCCGGCACCTGCGCGGTGGGCACCTGCATCCATGAGCGAGTGCCGCTGACCTGCCACCACAGCGACCACTTCAGTGCCCACCACATTCGCCTGACCTGCACGGCGGCGCCGGTCTTCGACCCCGACGGCCAGCTGCTGGCGGTGCTGGACATCTCCGCCTATCGTTCCCCGGAATCCAAGACCTCCCAGACCTTCGCCCTGCAGGTGGTCAAGCACTATGCGCGGATGATCGAGGATGCCTACTTCCTGCAGCGTTTCAGTGGCTACCACATCGTCTGCCTGGACCGCTCTCGGGAGTTCGTGCAGATCAACCGGCGCTACCTGATCGCCATCGAGGAGGACGGCACCCTGCTGGCCGCCAACACCGCCGGGCGCAAGCTGCTGCGCCATCACGAGTTGCCACTGGCCGGCGCCGGTGACGCCCGGCCGTTCAAGGCCTGGCACATCCAGGACCTGATCGACGCCGAGATCGACGAGGTGCTCGACATCCACCGCTATGGCGACGACCGGGTGCGGGCCTTCCGCACCCACCGCCATCACGAACTGCACTTCGCCACCCTGCTCGAACCGCAGCGCCGCCGCGCCCCCAGCGGCCAAGCGCGCCCGGGCGAAAAAAGCAGCCTGGCCCCGCTGGAGGCCCTGGCCGACGATGACCCGGCGATGCGCGACACCCTGACCCGCGCCGCCCGGCTGCGCAACGAGCCGATCAACCTGCTGGTGATCGGCGAGACCGGCACGGGCAAGGAACGCATGGCGCGGGCGCTGCACGACTCCAGCCGTCGACGCGACCAGTCCTTCGTGGCGATCAACTGCGCCGCCATGCCCGAGTCGCTGATCGAGAGCGAGCTGTTCGGCTACGAGCCCGGCAGTTTCACCGGCGCCAACAGCAAGGGCATGAAGGGGCTGATCGCCCAGGCCAGCGGCGGCACCCTCTTCCTGGACGAGATCGGCGACATGCCGTTACAGCTGCAGACCCGGCTGCTGCGCGTGCTGGCCGAGGGGGAGGTGCTGCCGATCGGTGCCAACCGGCCGGTGAAGGTCGATCTGCGCGTCGTAGCGGCTACCCACCGCGACCTGCGTGGGCTGATCGACCTGGGACAGTTCCGCGAGGACCTCTTCTATCGCCTGAACGGCGCCAGCCTGCGGCTGCCGCCGCTACGTGAGCGGGCGGACCAGGGCTACCTGATCCGACGGCTCTTCGAGGACCTGAAGGCCGAGCGCGGCGACTCGCGGATACGGTTGCGCGGGGACGCCATGAGCGCCCTGCTCGCCTATCCCTGGCCGGGTAACATTCGAGAGCTGCATAACGCCCTGCGTTATGCCCTGGCCACCTGCGAAGGCGACGAGGTGGTGGTCGGCGACCTACCGGAGGAATGCATCAGCGGTCACCTGGCGCATCCGGCGGCACGCCCCGCCGAAACACCCGACGAGCTCGTCGCCGGCCACTCGGCGGTGTCACGCTCCATGGATCCACTCCACGAGGCCCTGCGACGCCAGCAGTGGAACATCAGCGCCGTGGCCCGTGAGCTCGGCCTCTCACGGCCGACCATCTACCGGCGCATGAAACGCCTCGGGATCACCCCTCCTCACCAGCTGGATGCCCTGTGATACCGGAGCCCGCCCATCGACCGGGGCCAGAGCAGTCCTCACTGACGCGCAAGACACCCTGGTGCCGGGCCGGTTGACGATATTCGAGGCGACACGGCGCCAGGCCTGACCCTTTGAGCAAGGCCCAGGCGCGGTGAAATGGGCCGCTAGGGAGAGAGGGGGCGTGCGCTCAGCAGCGCCCCTGCATGGCAAGGCCGGGAGGACAGAAGAGCGAGCGCTGCCGGTGGTGATGGCGGTCACGGTCGCGCCGACCATCGTGGTAGTGGTCGCGGTAATGGCCTTCATAACGCCGATAGTCGTAACGGTCGCGATCGTGGTGATCGTGGCGGTCATGACGACGGTGATGACCGCCGTGGTAACCGTCGATCTCGATCAGCGGCTGGGAGAGGATGCGCGGTGGCGTATAGCTACACCCCGCCAGGAGCAGGGCGCCGGCCAGCAGCACCACACACCCCGCCGTTCTGAAACCGTTCATGACGCTCCCCCGTCTGGTCACGAGCGGGCCTGCCGGATCAGCAGCGCCCTTTCTTGGCCTGGCCGGGCGGGCAGAAGCCGCCGCCGTGGCTGCGACGATCGTGGTCGTGACGATCATGGTGATCGCCGAATTCGATCAGCGGCTCGGAGGTGATCCGCGCCGGCGTATAGCTGCAGCCCGCAAGCACGGTCGTGGCGATCAGCAGGAGGGACAGGAGGAGGACTCGACGGGTCATGGGGTCTCTCGTGAATGGAGTATGAAGGATCGACATTCTAACGGACCAGTGCCTTCTCCCCCATGTGGCGCCGTCGCGACGCTAATGTCTCCATCAAGAGACAGCCATTAGAGTGACGCTGCCCCGCCTCACGTAGCGCCGAGCGTTGACGCACGACACGCTCGGCGACAGGCCCGCCCGCTATAGTGAAGAGGCCGGTCGCGACAGCGCCGGACCCGCGTGCTTCAGGGAGCCTGACCCATGACAGGGACGATCACCGAGCATCGAGCCGCACTCCTCCGCGACCCCGCCTCAGGCCGCGGAGGTACGGGGAGCCCCGCCCCGCGGCGCGTTTCCTCTCGATAGCCGGAAACGCCCGCATGACACTGGCCCTCATCATCCTGTTCCCGCTGCTCGGCGCGCTGCTGCCGGCGCTTTACCGGCGCGCCACCTGCCGGCGGCTCGCGTGTCTGGCCGCGCTGCCCGCCGTCTCGAGCCTCCTGCTGCTGCTGAGCCTGCTGCCGCGGGTCTCGAGCGGCGAGACGATCATTGCCGAGCTAGACTGGCTGCCCTCACTGGGGCTGAACCTGGCGCTGCGCCTCGATGCCCTGGGCCTGCTGTTCGCCCTGCTGATCACCGGCATCGGCGCCTTGATCCTGCTCTTCGCGCGCTACTACTTCGAGGGCAGCGCCTCGGCCGCGCGTTTCTTCACCCTGGTGCTTTCGTTCATGGCGGTGATGCTCGGCATCGTGCTGTCCGAGAACCTGCTGTTCATGCTGGTGTTCTGGGAGCTGACCAGCCTGGTGTCCTTCCTGCTGATCGGCTTTCACAGCGACCGTCAGGCGGCCCGGCTGGGCGCGCGGATGTCGCTGGTGATCACCGGCGGCGGCGGACTGGCCCTGCTCGGCGGCATCGTGCTACTGGGTCAGGCCGCCGGCAGCTACGAGCTCTCGGTGGTGCTCGAGGCCGGCGAGCAGATCCGCGCCCATGAGCACTATGGGCTGATGCTCAACCTGATTTTGCTCGGCGCCTTCACCAAGTCGGCCCAGTTTCCCTTCCACCTCTGGCTGCCCCACGCCATGACAGCGCCGACCCCGGTCTCCGCCTATCTGCACAGCGCGACCATGGTCAAGGCGGGGCTCTTCCTGCTCGCCCGGCTGCATCCGGCCCTGGCCGACACCGAGCTGTGGTTCCACCTGGTCACTCTGACCGGCATGCTGACGCTCATGGTGGGAGCCTTCGTGGCCATGTTCATGCACGACATGAAGGGGCTGCTGGCCTACTCCACGGTGTCCCACCTGGGGCTGATCATGCTGCTGCTGGGCCTGGGCACCCCCATGGCCCTGGCGGCGGCACTCTTCCACCTGGTGTGCCATGCGCTGTTCAAGGCGCCGTTGTTCATGATGGCGGGCTACGTGGATCGCGCCACCGGTACCCGCGACATGCGCCGCATCAACGGCATGTGGCGCTTCATGCCGACGCTGATGGCGCTCTCGGCGATCCCCGCCGCCGCCATGGCGGGCCTGCCGCTGATGAGCGGCTACCTGAGCAAGAAGATGCTGTTCGGCGAGAGCCTGCGGGTGGTCGCGCCCGAGTGGGCCACACTGGTGATTCCCGCCTGGGTCACCCTGGCCGGGCTCTTCTCGGTGGCCTACTCGATTCGCATCTTCCATAACGTCTACTTCAACGGGCGGCCCATCGACCTGCCCGTCTGGCCGCCCCGCGAGCCCCGCAAGGCGGCCCTCACGCCCATCGCCCTGCTGGCCCTGGCCACGCTCGCCGTCGGCATCGCGCCGCAGGGGCTCTACGCGACGCTCGTCCACCCGGCGTTCGAGGCCGCGCGCCAGGTCCCGCTTCCCGCCTACGACGTCGCGACGCTGGGCGGCCCCCGGACGGGGCTGATGAGCCTCATCGCCCTGGCGGGCGGCGCGCTCTTCTACGCGATCCGCGGTCCGCTGTTTCGCCTCCACGCCCGCCTGCCCGAGGTGGATGCCAAGGAGATCTTCGACTGGGCCATGCGCCGCGCCATCGCGCTGTCCCAGCGCCGCGTCTTCCAGCTAGAGAACGGCTCGCTGCAGCGCTACCTGACCTTCATCATGATCACCGTCGTGGTGCTGGTCGGCGTGGAGCTCCTCGCCGTGGCGCGCTGGAACGGCGGCGTGCCGCTAGGCCCGCTGGACCCGCTGACCGTGCTGGCCGCCGGCCTGCTCTGCCTGGCGTCCATCGGCGTGGTGGTCTTCCATCATCACCGGCTGCCGGCCCTGCTGCTGCTCGGGGTGACCGGGCTCTTCGTGACCGTCGCCTTCGCGCGCTTCTCGGCGCCGGACCTCGCCCTGACCCAGCTGATGGTGGAGGTGATGGCGGTGGTGATCATGATGCTGGCGCTCTCCTTCCTGCCCCAGCAGTCACCCCGGGAATCCACGCGCCCGAGGATGGCGCGTGACCTGGCCATCGCCGGCCTGGTGGGCGGCGGCGTCGCGGCCTTCAGCTTCGCCATCCTGACGCGCCCGCAGCACACCATCTCCGACTTCTTCCTCGCCAACAGCCTGCCCGGTGGCGGCGGCACCAACGTGGTCAACGTGATCCTGGTGGACTTCCGCGGCTTCGATACCCTGGGCGAGATCACGGTACTCGGCATCGCCGCCGTCGCGGTCTTCGCCTTCACCCGCGACCTGCACCTCAAGGAGCGGGTGGTCGACACCAACCCCGGGCACTGGGTGGCCGAGCCGCACCCGATCATGCTCAGCACCGTGGCGCGGCTGGTGCTGCCGATCGCCCTGCTGGTCTCGGCCTACATCTTCCTGCGCGGCCACAACCAGCCCGGCGGCGGCTTCATCGCCGGGCTGATCACCGCCGTGGCCTTCACGCTGCAGTACATGGCGGGCGGGCTGGTCTGGGCCCAGTCGCGCATGCTGACCGCCTTCCGGCCGCTGATCGGTGCCGGCCTGCTGATCGCCGTGGCCACGGGGCTCGGCAGCTGGCTGTTCGGCTACCCGTTCCTCACCTCGGCTCACGGTCACTTTCACCTGCCGCTGGTCGGCGAGTTCGAACTGGCCACCGCCATGCTCTTCGATCTCGGCGTCTATGCCACCGTGGTCGGGGCAACGCTGCTGGTGCTGGCCAACCTCGGCAAGCTGATGACCGTGGCCGGCCCCGGCAAGGAGATCGGCTGATGGAACTGCTCTATGCGATGACGCTGGGCGTGCTGACCACCTGCGGGGTCTACCTGCTGCTGCGGGCGCGCACCTTCACCGTGATCCTGGGCCTCACCCTGCTCTCCCATGCCGTCAATCTGTACCTCTTCGCCTCGGGGCGCCTGGTCGCCGGCGCGCCGGCCATCGTCGGCCTCACCGAGCGCTCGGCGGACCCGCTGCCCCAGGCACTCGTGCTGACCGCCATCGTCATCGGCTTCGCCATGACCGCCTTCGTGGTGGTGCTGGCCCTCAAGGCGGCGGTGGAGCTGCGCAACGACCACGTCGACGGCGAGAACCCCGACGAGGATCGGCTATGAACCACGCGCTGATCCTGCCGATCCTGCTGCCGCTGATCACCGGGGCGAGCCTGCTGCTGCTCTATCGGCTGCCGTTCGGCGTGCAGCGCCTGGCCGGCCTCACCAGCACCCTGGGTCTCGCGCTGCTGGGCGCCTGGGCCCTGGTCACGGCCGGCGCCGGGGAGTATCGGCTCTACCACGCCGGCGACTGGCCCGCGCCTTACGGCATCGTGCTGATCCTCGACCGGCTCAGCGCTCTCATGCTGGCGCTGACCGCCACCCTGGGGCTTGGCTGCCTGCTCTACGCCAGCCGCGGCATCGACCGGCGCGGCGCGCACTTCCACGCGCTTTTCCAGTTCCAGCTGGCTGGCCTCAACGGCGCCTTTTTGACCGGCGACCTGTTCAACCTCTTCGTGTTCTTCGAGATCCTGCTGATCGCCTCCTACGCCCTGCTGCTGCATGGCGGCGGGCGGGCGCGCAGCCGCGCCGGCCTGCACTACGTGATCATCAACCTGGTGGGCTCGGCGCTGTTCCTGGTCGCCCTGGGCACCCTCTACGGGCTCACCGGCACCCTCAACATGGCGGACCTGGCGATCAAGGTGGCCGCCGCTCCCACGGGCGACGCGCCGCTGCTGGCGGCGGCCAACATGGTGCTGCTGGTGGTGTTCGGCATCAAGGCCGCCATCCTGCCGCTGCTGTTCTGGCTGCCCCGCGCCTACTCGGCCGCCAGCGCCCCGGTGGCCGCGCTCTTCGCCATCATGACCAAGGTCGGCGTCTACGCCATCCTGCGGGTCTTCCTGCTGGTCTTCGGACTGGGCGAGGCGCCGGTCAATGCCGCCGCCTGGCAGTGGCTGTGGCCACTGGCGCTGGCGACCCTGGCGCTGGGCGGCGTCGGGGTGCTGGGCTCGGACAGCCTGCGGACCCTGACCGCCTACCTGGTGATCATCTCGGTGGGCACCCTGCTCGCCACCCTGAGCCTAGTGACGCCGGCGACGCTCGCCGCCGCACTCTTCTACCTGATCCACAGCACCGGCATGGCGGCCGCCTTCTTCCTGCTCGCCGACCTGCTGGGCCAGCAGCGCGACGAGGGCTACGACCGCTTCTCGGTGGCGGCCCCCGTGGGGCATCGCGGGGTGCTCGGCAGCCTGTTCTTCCTCGCCGCCATCGCCATGGTCGGCCTGCCGCCGTTCGGCGGCTTCGTCAGCAAGGCGTGGATCCTCCAGGCGAGTGCCGATGAGCCGCGGGGGCTCTGGCTGTGGGGCGTGCTGCTCACCGCGGCGCTGCTGACCCTGATCGCCGTCAGCCGCACCGGTAGCAGCTGGTTCTGGCGCCCCGGCGGGGCCGGCGAAGCAGAAGCGCGCCCGCTGGATCGCGGCTGCCTGGCCATCGTCTGTGCCATGGTGGCCATCAACGGCCTCCTCGCGGCCCTGGGCGAGCCGGTGATGGCGTATCTGGCGCTGACCGCCGAGCAGCTGATGACGCCCCAGGCCTATATCGCCGCCATGCTGCCGGAGACGCTGGCCTTCGCCCAGGAGGTCTCGCCATGATGCCGAACGTCCGCTCCCGGCAGTTCTGGCTGCCGCACCCGCTCTTTTCGCTCTTCTTGGCCCTGCTGTGGCTGCTGATGGTCAACGACCTGAGCGTCGCCCATGCCCTGCTGGGGCTGGCGCTCGGCGTGGCGATTCCCATCGTGACCCACGCCTTCTGGCCCGAGGAGGCGAAGATCCGGCGCCCGCTGCCGCTGCTGCGCTACCTGGGGATGCTGCTGGTCGACATCCTGCGCTCCAACCTGGTGGTGGCCCTGCGCATCCTTCGCCCTGCCCGCCAGCTGCGGCCGGGCTTCTTCACCTATCCGCTGACGCTGGACGACGACTTCGCCATCACCCTGCTGGCCAGCACCATCTCGCTGACACCGGGCACCGTCTCGCTCCACTACGACGGCGAGGCCAACACCCTGCTGATCCACGCCTTGCACCTGGAGGACGAGGCCGAGGCCATCGCCGCCATACGCACGCGCTACGAGCAGCCCCTGGAGGAGATCTTCCGATGATCGCCATCGTCATCCCCATCGCCATGACGCTCTTCGCCGTCGCCGCCCTGCTGAACCTCTACCGCCTGGCCATCGGGCCCGACATCGTCGATCGGATCCTGGCGCTGGATACCCTGATGATCAACAGCATCGCGCTGATCGTGCTGGCCGACCTGAGGATGGGCCTCGGCGTGCTCTTCGAGCTGGCGCTGCTGATCGCGCTGATGGGCTTCGTTGGCACCGTGGCCATGAGCAAGTACCTGCTGCGGGGGGACGTCATCGAATGAGCCCCCTCGACATGCCGTGGACCCTGCAGCTCGTCGTCGCCGCCTTCCTGCTGGTCGGCGCCCTGGTGGCGCTGATCGGCTCCTGGGGCCTGGCCAAGCTGCCCGACTTCTACACGCGACTCCACGGCCCCACCAAGGCCAGCACCCTGGGCGTCGGCTGCACCCTGATCGGCTCACTGCTCTTCTTCAGCCACCAGCAGGACGGCGTCTCGGTGCAGGAGGCGCTGGTGACGATCTTCCTGTTCGCCACCGCCCCCGTCAGCGCCCACATGATGGGCAAGGCCGCCCTGCGCCGCCGCCTCGGAGGCGTGCCGGGCACCCGCAACCCGCCCGAGCGCTAACCTCGCAGGCCAGTGTTATTGCAGTTAGCGTTATCGTTCGGGGCTGATCGGTCGACAGGTCTGCGAGGGGGGGCTGTGAACCCCTCCCTGGGCGCTACCGACGCCATCCCTGGCGTAGGACCCCCTCTTCGACCTGTCCCCGCCGCCCCTCGTCGGATCCAACTGCAATAGCCCTGCTTACAGGCCGCCTTCGGTTGACTTCTTCGCCCCAATGTCCAGAATGATATTCACTCTCATTTGAGTCTCATGGTGCACTATGAACGCGGAACGCTCCCAGCTCTATTACGCCTGCGTTTTCCTGCACGTCTCCTTCCAGGCGATCCAGCACTCGGTCGCCTGCTCCTCCAGCCGGGACGACACCCCCTGCTGGCTGGACGCGCAGACGATGAGCCTGCTGCTTCGCGAGCTGCAGCTCTGCCGTCGGCAGGCCGGTCCGTTGAAGGAGGTCTATCCCGCCCTGGACACCGCCTTCTACCACTGCGGCCTACTGATGGCCCAGTGCCCCGCCGCCATCAACCGCCCGCTGTGCCAGCACCACCTCGAGGCCATCATCGCGCCGCTCAAGGAGGCCACGGCGCAGCTCTCGGGAAAGGTGAACCAGGCATCCGAGAGCAGCGATCTCTCACCCGGGAAGCGTTTTCGTCGCTGGCTCGGGTGGTAGAGGCGGCGGCCTGCCGGCCGGCTCAGGCGTTGTGCACCACCCGTCCCACCTCACCGATGTCATAGCCGCCCAGCGCCTCGGCCCGATCGACGAAGCGCGGCTCCCGGGCAAAGGCCAGCAGGCGCTGGATCGGCGCCTCGAAGAAACTGCGCCGCCGCAGAGCCAGGTCGAAGGCCTCCTCGTGGAGCGGCACGAAGGCGAGCCCCTGACGGCGCGCGGCGGCCTCGACGCCCAGCCCCGCATCGGCCTCGCCCTGGCGGATCGCCAGCGCCAGGTCGTCCTCGCTGAGTGAGGGATGGGCGGCGAAGCGCAGCTCGTTTGGATCGATGCCCGCCCGCCTCAGCAGCCAGCTCAGCAGCCGATGCGCGCCGGCATCCGGCTGACGATGGGCGACCCGCACACGTCGATTCACCAGGTCCTTCAGCGCGGCGATGCGCAGCGGGTTGTCGGGCGCCAGCAGCAGCCCCTGACGGCGCGTCGCCCAGCGCACCATCACCAGATCGCGCATGCCGGCAAGCCCCAGCGCCTCGGGCCGGTTGTAGTCGCCGCTGCGCTCCTCCAGCAGGTGCAGCCCCGACACCATCGCCTCGCCAGAGAGCAGACGTCGCACCCCGTCGCCGCTGCCGTGACAGAGCAGCGCCAGGCCGGCGTCGCTCTCGCGCACTGCCCACTCCAGCAAGGGGTCCTGGCTGCCGGCGAGCACCAGCGGCACGGGCCGGCTACTCGCCCGGTCGCCCTCCAGGTGGCTCATCAGCCACAGGTCGATGGCCTGGCGCGGGAAGAGCAGCTTGCCGGTCACCCGCACGCAGGGGATGCCGCCCTGTCGCACCAGGTCGTAGACCTTGCGCTCCTTGAGGCGCAGGTAGTCGGCCACCTCGGCGGTGGTCAGGTAGGCGTGCTCCGGGCCGAGTGCCATGGCGTTTCCCTCATACGGATACAGGCTGAATTCGTCGTTATTCTGCATATTACTGCATGAATTTCCGCACCGGGTGCATTAGCGGTGTTTAACGCACATGATGCAGGAAGATCGCAGGAGAGCCCGATGCCCGACGACGCCAACGCCTTCCAGACCGCCCTGGCCCTGATCCTCGGGCTCGATCCCGACCTGATCGGGATCGTCACGCTGTCGCTGAAGGTCTCGCTCTCCGCCGTACTGATCGCCGCGCTGGTCGCCCTGCCGCTGGGCGCGGCGATCGCGCTGTGGCGCTTCCCCGGTCGCGGGGTGCTGATCGTGGCGCTCAATGCGCTGATGGGGCTGCCGCCGGTGGTGGCCGGGCTCGCGGTCTATCTGCTGCTATCGCGTGCCGGCCCGCTGGGCGAGTTGGGCCTGCTGTTCACCCCCGGGGCCATGGTGATCGCCCAGGTGATCCTGGTGCTGCCGATCATCGCCGCGCTGACCCGCCAGCAGATCGAGGAGCTCCACGGCGACTACCGCGAGCAGCTCACCTCCATGGGCGTCTCCCGGGCAAGGCGCATCCCCACCCTGCTGTGGGACGCCCGCTTCGGCCTGGCCACCGTGATGCTGGCCGGCTTCGGCCGCGCCAGCGCCGAGGTGGGTGCGGTGATGATCGTCGGCGGCAACATCGACGGGGTGACCCGGGTGATGACCACCGCCATCGTGCTGGAGACCAGCAAGGGCGACCTGCCCCTGGCGCTGGGGCTTGGCATCGTGCTGCTCGGCCTGGTGGCCCTGGTCAACGCCGCCGCGCACCTGGTCGGCGAATCGGCGCGGAGGCGGCTGGGATGAACGAGTGGACCCGCCTGGACGTCACGGCCATTCCTCCGCTCTCCTTGGAAGGTGTCGGCTTCAGCCACCGCGGCCAGCCGCTGCTGCACCCCGTCGACCTGCGCCTCGCCGGCTGCCGGCGCACCCTGGTGATGGGCCCCAACGGCGCCGGCAAGAGCCTGCTGATGCGCCTCGCCCACGGCCTGGTCACGCCGACGACCGGCCGCGCGGGCTGGGAGGGTTGCCCGCCGCGCCAGGCCATGGTCTTCCAGCGCCCGGTGCTGCTGCGCCGCTCGGCGCTGGCCAACCTCACCTACGCCCTGGCGATCGCCGGCACGCCCCGCCGCCGGCGCAAGCCGCTGGCCCGGGAGGCGCTGGCGCGCTTCGGGCTGGCCGCCCTGGAGGCGCGCCCGGCCCGGGTGCTCTCCGGCGGCGAGCAGCAGCGCCTGGCCCTGGCCCGGGCGTGGCTCGCCAGGCCCGAGGTGCTGTTTCTCGACGAGCCCACCTCGGCGCTGGACCCCGCCGCCATCAAGGCGGTGGAGGACGCGGTCAACGACTTCCATCGCCGCGGCACGCGCATCGTGATGACCAGCCACGACCTGAACCAGGCCCGGCGCCTGGCCGACGACATCGTGCTGATGGTGGGCGGGCGGCTCATCGAGCACGGCCCGGCCGAGACCTTCTTCACGGCTCCCGCCTCACACGAGGCGCGGGCCTTCATCCGGGGCGAGCTGATCTGGTGACGGCCCGCCCATCGCACCGTGCGACATTTCACTCGGCAATAAAAAGGAACGGCATCATGAGAAGGAAAGGCACCATGCAACCGGCAGGACTCACCCTCGTCGCCCTCGGCCTGATGGGCCTATCGCTTAACGCCAGCGCCCAGGAAGAGGGCCGCCACATCACCCTGGCCTCGACCACCTCCACCCAGAACTCGGGGCTCTTCGACGCCATCATTCCCCAGTTCAGCGAGGCGAGCGACATCGAGGTACGCGTGGTCGCCGTAGGCACCGGCCAGGCCTTCGAGATCGCCCGCCGCGGCGACGCCGACAGCCTGCTGGTACACGACACCGCCGGTGAGGAGCGCTTCGTCGCCGAGGGCTACGGCACCGAGCGCGCCGACGTCATGTACAACGACTTCGTGATCGTCGGCCCGAGCGATGATCCGGCGGGCATCAGTGACGCCGAGAGCATCGAGGAGGCGCTAGGCGACATCGCCGCGGCCGAGGCGCACTTCGCCTCCCGCGGCGACGACAGCGGCACTAACCGCGCCGAGCTGCGCCTGTGGGACGCCGCCGATGTGACGCCGGGCGGCGAGTGGTACCGCGAGCTCGGCAGCGGCATGGGGCCGACCCTGAACACCGCCGCCGGCATGGACGCCTACGCCATGAGCGACCGCGCCACCTGGGTCGCCTTCGACAATCGCCAGAACCTTGAGCTGCTCTTCGCCGGCGACGAGGCGCTGTTCAACCAGTACGGCAGCATCCTGATGTCCGAGGAGCGTCATCCGCACCTGAAGCACGATCTCGCCGAGCAGTGGCACGACTGGCTGCTCTCCGAGGAGGGCCAGGCCGCCATCGCCGACTTCGAGGTCAAGGGCCAGCAGCTGTTCTTCCCCAACGCCCACGCCGACTGAGCCGGCGATAACATCGCCTCACCCGCAGATCCAAGAGCGCCCGGCCACGTTGGCCGGGCCATGAAAGGCCCGCTCTCCGCCGTCGAGACTATCGGATATAACGCGTGAGCTCATCGGAGAACTCACTGCGCAATCGCGTCCACTCCATCTTGAACCAGGGCGTATAGTGCTCCGGGCGAGAGGCCAGCTCGGCATCGAGCGCTGCGGGTGATATCCAGCACCAGTCGGCAATCTCCTGGCGGTTGGGGCGTGGCATATCGTCCGTGACCCCGAGATATACCCAGCAAAGCTCGTGCTCGGCGCCGCTTGAACCAAACAGGGCCTGATAGCGGAACTTGTAGAGGAAGTCGAGCTGCGCCTCGAGGCCGACCTCCTGCCATAATCGCCGGTGAATCGCCGCTTCCATGGACTCGCCTCGGCGAGGATGGCTACAGCAGCTGTTAGACCAGCACAGCGACCAGAGGCGCTTGCCTTCCGCCCGCTGCTGCAGCAGAAGCTCCCCATCATGATTGAACACGAACAGCGAGAAGGCGCGATGCAACACACCGCTGCCTTCGTGGCACTTGGCCTTGCTCAAATGCCCCAGCTCCCTGTCCTCGTCATCGACCAGGATCAGCTCCTCGTCATCGAAGGAAACGGTCTCGTCGCGCTCGCTTGAGCCAGTGCTAACCAATGGTCACCTCCTTGTCCGTGATATCTGCCTACTCCTCGTCATTGCCGAGCCGAAGGCCATAGGCTGCGGCTGAAGAGCCATCACTACCGGAAGGCTCGAACGCCCACGCACTCAATTCCGGATGTAGGCCCGCGAGCGGTTCGAGTGGCAATCCCCGGGTCACACCGCTGAAAAGCAGCCTGAGCATGCCATCATGACGTGTCGCCAGGCGGGTACTCGCTATGGCGGCCTTGACCGTGCGGCGTGACACCTTGACCTGCCGCCCCGTGCAATAGGTCGGCCGCTCATTTATCCGCCTGAGGGTGAGCACGGCCAGGCCGATGGCCCATAAGCAGAAGCGCCTGATGCCCGTTTCCTTCGCCGGAACCATCAGCGTGTAGCGAAAGGCATGTCGCAAATGGGCATGCGCAATGCCGATCATGTATCGCAGGGCGGTGGCGAACGCCGGATCGCTGCGTCCCGGCGCCAGGCTCGACACTTCCACACCGAATTCCTGGAATTCCCGGCGGGGCAGCCAGCAGACGCCGCGTTGCCGATCATCCCAGAGGTCCTTGAGGATGTTGGTGAGCTGCAGACCCTGTCCGAACGAAGGCGCCAGGGCCAGCATCTCGGCACGCCGCTCATTCATGTCGCCCGAGTGCTGACAGAACAGGTCGGTGAGCATTTCACCCACGACGCCTGCCACGTAATAGCAATAGCGATCCATCTCGCCCAGGTCGGCCAGGCCCTCCAGGCTGGAATTCTCCTGGTAATGGCCCATGCCCCGGCACATGATGCTCACACACTTGATCAGCGCCTGCTGTTGGGGCGCTGCGAGGCTATGGGTGCAGCGGACGACCAGTGGCGTGTTGGCCACCAACTCTCGTTCATCCGGTGACGTGGCCTGCGAGAGCAGCGGCGTGACCTGGCTGGCGAAAAGCTGGGCCTTCTCCTCTCCTCTCAGCACCGCCAGGAACCGTTCGTGCAAGCGGGTCTTCTGAACCGCGGAAAGCGCCGGTTCATCCTCCACGGTGTCGGCAATACGACAGAGCAGGTAGGCATTGGTCACGACCTTGCGCAGATCGGCCGGGAGCTGAGGGATGGTGAGGGCAAAGGTGCGTGACACCCCGCCAAGGGCCCTGCCCTGATAGGCGTCTGCCTCTGCAATGTCGGAAGCCGCCGCAAGGGCCTGGGCCATGGCAGTACACCCCTTCATGTGTCGCGATTGACCGACCCGCGTGATGTGCTAGTTCGAGACAGGTTTTATAAGCAAGTTATCACGCTGACTTCGGAAGAGTAACGACGCCCAGTCAACGTCGAGGTCCCCTCCTCGACAGCTTGTTGTGATCCTTGCGTGGCGGGAGTGTTTCTAGCCTCAGCCCATCAGCACGAAACCATTGAACTGCCAGACCGTCACCAGGGTGAGGGTGAGCAGCACGACCAGCCCGGCATGGCGCAGGCGCCGGCCCGGCGTCCAGCCGGTTTCACCCAGCACCGGCGCCAGCAGGGCGAGGCTCCCCAGGCTCAGCGCCCCCGCCAACATGGCAATGACCTGAGCGGCCACGAAGGCCGGCGGCGGGAAGCCGAAGAAGACCAGGCCCACGTCCCGCGTGATGGGCAGCACCCCGGCCAAGGCGAGGACCATGCTCACCACCCAGAGCCCCGCGGCCAGCAGCGTCAGCCGCGCCGCCCAGCGCACCGTGGCCCGGCGCGCACGAGGCCGGCGCCAGCCGCCCAACAGAGCCGAGCCTAGGGTGGCGACGAACACCAGCCCAGCAAGACCGAAGAAGGCGAGTCGCCAGCGCGGGTTGGCCAGCGGCCCGACCCGCTCCATCACCATGATCGGCTCCGGCACCGCCAGGTGGGTCACCGCGCCGCTCTGGTCATCAAGAAAGCGCAGCGACTCGCCGCTATCGGCCTGGCGGAAGTGCCCCTCTCCTTCTCCTTCTCCCTCCCCCTGCGCCGGCATCAGACGAATCTCCCGCCCTCGGCGGCTCAGCAACAGCTGGCCGTCCCGGTCCAGGTGGACGCTGGCCATGTCGTGATTCAGCAGCGCCTCGACCGTGGTGTAGGGCCGCCGCGTGGAGAGGTAGTCCCCGACATAGCGCGCCGGGTCGTCGGGCGCCGTGGTCGCAGCGGGGGCTTCGGTCGGGAAATAGCGGCGCACCAGTTCCTCGGCGAAGCCGCGAACCAGCGCCTGGCCGCCGTTGCTGTTGGTGCTGATGAACACGCCAAGCTCCAACTCTGGGATCAGCTGCAGATCGGAGACGAAATGCACCGTGCCGCCGCCATGGCCGAGGGCCCGGTAGCCGGCGATCTCGCTCTCGATGAAACCGTGGGCCATGCCGGGCTGCCCCGGCGCCACCCGATAGTGGGTGCGCTGCATCTCACGGGCCGTCTCCGGTGCGAGCAGTGCCACCTCCCCGAGCCGGCCCTCGTTGAGGTGGGCGCGCATGAAGCGCGCCATGTCGGTCGCCGTGGTGGAGAGGCTGCCCGCCGGGCCGATGCCGCCGACGAAGGTGAAGCCGCCCGGCCGGAAGGCGCCATCGACCCACTGGTAGCCCTCGCTGACCCGCTCGCGCAGGGCCGGGGCCATGGGGGTCTGCTCGCGCTGCGGCCCCCAGGGCTCGCGAAAGGTGCTGTCTCGCATGCCCAGCGGCGCCAGCAGGTGGCGCTCGGCATAGGCCTCCCAGGACAGGCCGCTGACCACTTCCACCACCCGACCGGCCAGCGCCACCCCGAAGTTGGAGTAGGCCGGCCAGCTGCCCGGCGGACGCACCTGGGCCGGGGCATGACGGCGTAGATACTCCGGCAACGGCAGCACGGCGTCGGGGTCATCCTCGAAGAGATGGCCCATGGCGGTGTCCTCGAAGCCCGGGGTGTGCGCCATCAGCTGGCGCAGGGTGATGGGTGCCGAATAGCGGGTCTCGAGCGGGAAATCGGGCAGATAGTCGCGGACGTCGGTGTCCAGGTCCAGCCGGCCCTGCTCCACCAGCTGCATCACCGCCGTCCAGGTGAAGAGCTTGGAGATCGAGCCCGGCCGGAACAGGGTCCGCTGGGCCACTACCGGGCGCTTGGCCTCGATGTCGGCCGACCCGAAGCCCTTGGCCAGCACCATCTCGTCGTCCTTGACCACCGCCACCGTGACGCCGGCGACATGATGGGCCTTCATGCGCGCAGTGATGAAGCCGTCGACGAAGGCCTCGAGGTCCTGGCGCTCGAACGCCTGTTGCTCGAACCCCGGCTGCTCGCGTGGCTCCCGTTCACGATCCTGCCCATCGATGTCCGCGCCCAGGGCCATGGCCGCCCATAGCCAGACCAGCAAAACGCTCGACGCCCCTCGCATGAGCTTCATGATCGCGTGCCTCCCCGAGTCGCATCGTTTCCCTTCGCCAGGTCAGAATGGTCGCGCAACAGGCGCAGAAAACCCAGGCCCTGCCACTTCACGGCGGCGGATCGCGGGCCGGCGCCTTACGATTGCCACCTTGGTCTAAGCCGGGCAATGCTGCACTTTACGTTAACGTCAACCTCGCCTAGTCTTGTGCCATCTGCCATTTCGATGACACCAGTTTGCCTGTCGCGCCCTCGCTCACGCACAAGGCGCGTCACCTGACACGACGGGAGCCCTGCCATGCACACGCCCTACCAACCCCTCGATTTCGGCCTCGACGACGAGCTGAACATGCTGCGCGATCACGTCAACGCCTTCGCGCGTGACGAGATCGCCCCGCGCGCCGCCGAGATCGACGAGAAGAACGAGTTCCCCAACGACCTGTGGCAGAAGTTCGGCGACATGGGCCTGCTCGGCATCACCGTGTCGGACGAGGACGGCGGCAGCGGCATGGGCTACCTCGCCCACTGCATCGCCATGGAGGAGATCTCCCGGGCCAGCGCCTCGGTGGGCCTCTCCTACGGCGCGCACTCCAACCTGTGCGTGAACCAGCTCAAGATCAACGCCTCGGCCGAGCAGAAGGCCAAGTACCTGCCCAAGCTGATCAGCGGCGAGCACGTCGGTGCCCTGGCCATGTCCGAGCCGGGCGCCGGCTCCGACGTGGTCTCCATGAAGCTGCGGGCCCGCAAGGAGGGTGACAAGTACGTCCTCAACGGCAACAAGATGTGGATCACCAACGGCCCCGACGCCGACGTGCTGGTGGTCTACGCCAAGACCGATCCCGAGGCCGGTTCCAAGGGCATCACCGCCTTCATCATCGAGAAGGGCATGCCCGGCTTCACCACCGCCCAGAAGCTCGACAAGCTCGGCATGCGCGGCTCCAACACCTGCGAGCTGGTCTTCCAGGACTGCGAGGTGCCGGAGGAGAACGTGCTCGGCGAGGTCGGCCGCGGCGTCAAGGTGCTGATGAGCGGCCTGGACTACGAGCGCACCGTGCTCGCCGCCGGCCCCATCGGCATCATGCAGGCGGCCATGGACATCGTGGTGCCCTACGTCCACGAGCGGAAGCAGTTCAACCAGTCGATCGGCGAGTTCCAGCTGGTGCAGGGCAAGATCGCCGACATGTACACCACCCTCAACGCCTGCCGCGCCTACCTCTACGCGGTGGCAGCGGGCTGCGACCGTGGCCGCACCTCGCGCAAGGACGCCGCCGGCGTGATCCTCTACTGCGCCGAGAAGGCCACCCAGGTGGCACTCGACGCCATCCAGCTGCTCGGCGGCAACGGCTACATCAACGAGTACCCCACCGGGCGGCTGCTGCGCGATGCCAAGCTCTACGAGATCGGTGCCGGCACCAGCGAGATCCGTCGCATGCTGATCGGCCGCGAGCTGTTCAACGAATCCAAGTAAGGGCGGCGTTCCATGAGCATCCTCCAGACCCAGATCAATCCGCGCAGCGAGGCCTTCCAGGCCAACGACGTCGCCATGCGACACGAGGTCGGCAAGCTGCGCGAGCTGACCGCCGCCATCCATCAGGGCGGCGGCGAGAAGGCCCGCACCCGCCACGAGTCCCGCGGCAAGCTGTTCGTGCGCGACCGCATCGACCACCTGATCGACGAGGGCTCGCCCTTCCTCGAGTTCTCGTCGCTGGCCGCCCATGAGGTCTACGACGGCCCGATCCCCGCCGCCGGCGTGGTCACCGGCATCGGCCGCGTCTCGGGGGTGGAGTGCGTGATCGTCGCCAACGACGCCACGGTCAAGGGCGGCACCTACTTCCCGCTCACCGTGAAGAAGCACCTGCGCGCCCAGGAGATCGCCCGCAAGCATCGCCTGCCGTGCATTTATCTGGTCGACTCCGGCGGCGCCTTCCTGCCCCGCCAGGACGAGGTCTTCCCGGACCGCGACCACTTCGGGCGCATCTTCTACAACCAGGCCACGCTCTCCGCCGAGGGCATCCCGCAGATCGCCGTGGTGATGGGCTCCTGCACCGCCGGCGGCGCCTACGTGCCGGCCATGGCCGACGAGTCGATCATCGTCCGCGAGCAGGGCACCATCTTCCTCGGCGGCCCGCCCCTGGTGAAGGCCGCCACCGGCGAGAGCATCAGCGCCGAGGACCTGGGCGGCGCCGACGTGCACGCCAAGGTCAGCGGCGTGGCCGACCACTACGCCGAGAACGACGCCCACGCCCTGCAGCTGGCCCGCGCCTGCGTGTCGCGGCTCAACTGGCAGAAGCGCGGCGAGCTGAAGATGCAGCCCTCCAGGCCGCCGCGGCTCGACCCGACGGAGCTTTACGGCATCGTCGGTACCGACCTCAAGAAGCCCTACGACGTGCGCGAGGTGATCGGGCGCATCGTCGACGACTCCGACTTCGACGAGTTCAAGCGCACCTACGGCGACACCCTGGTCACCGGCTTCGCGCACATCCACGGGCACCCGGTGGGCATCGTCGCCAACAACGGCGTGCTGTTCTCCGAGAGTGCGG
This sequence comes from Halomonas saccharevitans, assembly GCF_032333995.1. NCBI lineage: Bacteria > Pseudomonadati > Pseudomonadota > Gammaproteobacteria > Oceanospirillales > Halomonadaceae > Halomonas > Halomonas saccharevitans. Next base: position 4,994 of record NZ_JAVXUR010000001.1, on the reverse strand, counting down.
TGAAGGGCGCGCATTTCATCGAACTCTGCGCTCAAAGGAAAGTGCCGCTGGTCTTCCTGCAGAACATCACCGGCTTCATGGTCGGCTCCAAGTACGAGCACGAGGGCATCGCCAAGCACGGCGCCAAGCTCGTCACCGCCGTGGCCTGTGCCCGGGTGCCCAAGTTCACCGTGCTGATCGGCGGCAGCTTCGGCGCCGGCAACTACGGCATGTGCGGCCGCGCCTTCGAGCCCAACCTGCTGTTTATGTGGCCGAATGCCAGGATTTCCGTCATGGGGGGTGAACAGGCCGCCGGCGTGCTCTCCCAGGTCAAGCGCGAGCAGATCGAGCGCGAGGGCCGCGAGTGGACCCAGGACGAGGAAGAGGCCTTCAAGGCGCCGACCCGCGAGCAGTACGAGCACCAGGGCCACCCCAACTACGCCAGTGCGCGGCTGTGGGACGACGGCGTGATCGACCCGCTGCAGACCCGCGAGGTCCTCGGCCTGTCGCTCGCCGCCGCCCTCAATGCCGAAGTGGAAGAGACGCGCTTCGGCGTGTTCCGGATGTGAGGTCGAGATGACGCCGACATATTCCCGACTGACGATCGACGACCGCGGCGTGGCCCGGCTGACGCTGGACCGCCCGGACGTTCACAACGCCTTCGACGACCATCTGATCGCCGAGCTCAATTCCCACCTCGAGCGCCTGCATGATGGTGCCCACCACGGCGAGGTCCGCGTGGTGGTGCTGGGCTCCGAGGGCAAGAGCTTCTCCGCCGGGGCCGACCTCGGCTGGATGAAGCGCATGGTCGAGTACGACTTCGACGGCAACCTCGCCGACTCGCGCAAGCTCGCTACCCTGATGCACCGCCTGGACACCCTGCCCTGCCCCACCCTGTGCCGGGTGCAGGGCGCGGCCTTCGGCGGCGCCGTGGGCCTCGCCGCCTGCTGCGACGTGGTGGTCGCCTCCGAGAAGGCGAAATTCTGCCTCTCCGAGGTGAAGATCGGCCTGTCACCGGCCGTGATCAGCCCCTACGTGCAGCGCGCGCTGGGCGAGCGCCAGGCGCGCCGCTACGCGCTGACCGCCGAGGTGATGGACGCCGCCACCGCCCAGGGCCTCGACCTGGTGCATCGGGTGGTCGCCCCCGACGAACTCGACGCCGCCGTCGACGCCATGCTCGAGACCCTGCTCGCTGGCTCGCCCCAGGCCCAGCGTGCCACCAAGGCGCTGCTCGCCGAGGTCGCCCGTGAGCCCGACAGCAAGGCCACCCGCGAGCACACCTGCCGGGTGATCGCCGAGCTTCGCGTCAGCGCCGAGGGCCAGGAGGGGCTCGCCAGCTTCTTCGACAAGCGCCGCCCCGCCTGGACCACCGACGCCCCCCAGAATAATCCCGATACGACCGCCACGGAGCGCCGCTCATGAGCCGTTCGACCCCCTTCGACACCCTGCTGGTCGCCAACCGCGGCGAGATCGCCTGCCGGGTGATGCGCACGGCGCGTGCCATGGGCCTGCGCACCGTCGCCGTCTACTCCGATGCCGACGCCAACGCCCGCCACGTGCGCGAGGCCGACGAGGCGATCCGCCTCGGCCCTGCCGCGGCCCGCGAGAGCTACCTCAAGGTCGAGGCCGTGGTCGAGGCAGCCAAGCGCAGCGGCGCCGGCGCCATCCACCCCGGCTACGGCTTCCTCTCCGAGAACGGCGCCTTCGTCGAGGCGCTCGATCAGGCCGGCATCGTCTTCGTCGGCCCGCCCGCCTCGGCCATCGCCGCCATGGGCGACAAGTCCGCCGCCAAGGCGCGCATGGCCAATGCCGGCGTGCCGCTGGTGCCGGGCTACCACGGCGGCGACCAGGACGACGGCCTGCTCAAGGCCGAGGCCGACAAGATCGGCTACCCGGTGCTGCTCAAGGCGAGCGCCGGCGGCGGCGGCAAGGGCATGCGCGTGGTGGAGTCCAGCGAGGGCTTCCAGGCCGCGCTCGACGGCTGCCGTCGCGAGTCCCAGGCCGCCTTCGGCGACCAGCGCATGCTGATCGAGAAGTACCTGACCCAGCCGCGCCACGTGGAAGTCCAGGTGTTCTGCGACAGCCACGGCGCGGGGGTCTATCTGTTCGAGCGCGACTGCTCGGTGCAGCGTCGCCACCAGAAGGTGCTCGAGGAGGCCCCGGCCCCGGGCATGAGCGAGGGCCTGCGCCGCGAGATGGGCGAGGCCGCGGTGCGCGCCGCCAAGGAGATCGGCTACGTGGGCGCCGGCACGGTCGAGTTCCTGCTCGACGCCGATGGCTCGTTCTACTTCATGGAGATGAACACCCGCCTGCAGGTGGAGCACCCGGTCACCGAGATGATCACCGGCCAGGACCTGGTCGAGTGGCAGCTGCGCGTGGCCATGGGCGAGGCCCTGCCGCTGGCCCAGGACGAGCTGACCATCACCGGCCACAGCTTCGAGGCGCGCCTCTACGCCGAGGACCCGGAGCAGGACTTCCTGCCCGCCACCGGCACCCTCACCCGCTTCGCCATGGACCTCGAGGGCGCCGAGCTCGACCCGGCCCGCGTGCGCCTGGACAGCGGTGTGGAGACCGGCGATGCCGTCTCCATGCACTACGACCCGATGCTCGCCAAGCTGATCGTGCACGGCAACGACCGCACCCAGGCGCTGGCGACCCTCAACCGCGCCCTGGCCGCGCTGGACGTGCAGGGCGTGGTCACCAACCGCGCCTTCCTGCAGCGCCTGGCCACGCATCCGGCCTTCCAGGCCTGCGAGCTCGACACCCGCTTCATCGAGAAGAACGAAGCCACCCTCTTCGCGCCCAAGCAGTACAGCACCGAGGAGTACGCCGGGGCCGCCCTGGTGGGCCTGCACCAGCTCGCCCGCGAGTGCGAGAGCGACTCGCCCTGGGACCGCCACGACGGTTTCCGCGTCAACGCCCCGCACACCATCCGCATCGCCCTGTGCAACCCCGCGCATGCCCAGGATGACGACGATTCCGAGGCCGTGGTGGTGGTCGAGGGCACCCGCGAGCGTGAGGACGCCGCCTGGCACCTGACCATCGGCGGCGAGACGCTCACCGCACGCCTCGATTCGCTCCAGGGCGACGCCGTGGCCATCACCCTGGACGGCCACCGCCGCCGCCTGCAGGCGCGGCGTGATGGCAACGTGGTGGTGATGGTCGACCCGCGCGGCGAGACGCGCCTCTTCTGGCGGCGCATCGACGCCATCGACCACGGCCGCCAGGAGGCCGAATCGACCCTCACCGCGCCGATGCACGGCACCGTGGTGGCGCTGCTGGTCGAGCCCGGCGCCCGCGTCGAGAAGGGCATGCCGCTGATGGTGATGGAGGCCATGAAGATGGAGCACACCATGGCCGCCCCCGCCGATGGGCACGTGGCAAGCTTCCACTTCCAGGCCACCGATACCGTGGGCCAGGGCGACGTGCTGCTCGACTTCGCCGCCGACGAGTAAGGAGAGCACCATGGCATTTCCGCAAAACGTGCGCCTGGTCGAGGTCGGCCCCCGCGACGGCCTGCAGAACGAGCCCGAGCCGATCGGCACCGAGACCAAGCTTGCGCTGATCGACCGGCTCGGCGCCGCCGGCCTCACCCACATCGAGGCGGCGAGCTTCGTCTCGCCCAAGTGGGTGCCCCAGATGGCCGATCACCGCGAGGTGATGCAGGGCCTGACGCGCCGCCAAGGTGTCACCTACTCGGCGCTCACCCCCAACCTCAGGGGGCTAGAGGCGGCGCTCGAGTGCGGCGTGGACGAGGTCGCGGTGTTCGGCGCCGCCTCCGAGGCCTTCTCGCAGAAGAACATCAACTGCTCGGTGGCCGAGTCCCTCGAGCGCTTCGCCCCGGTGCTCGAGCGCGCCCGCGAGGCAAACGTGCGGGTCCGAGGCTACGTCTCCTGCGTGCTCGGCTGCCCCTACGAGGGCGAGATCGCCCCGGCCAAGGTGGCCGAGGTCTCCAAGGCGCTGTATGAGATGGGCTGCTACGAGGTCTCGCTCGGCGACACGATCGGCACCGGTACCCCGCTCAAGGCCAAGCGCATGCTCGAGGCCGTGGCCCGCGAGGTGCCGATGGACAAGCTAGCCGCCCACTTCCACGACACCTACGGCCAGGCGCTCGCCAACCTCTATGCCGTGCTCGAGGAAGGCGTGGCGGTGATCGACAGCTCAGTGGCCGGCCTCGGCGGCTGCCCTTACGCCAAGGGCGCCTCCGGCAATGTGGCGAGCGAGGACGTGGTCTACCTGCTCGATGGCCTCGGCATCGAGAGCGGCATCGACCTGGAAGCCCTGGCCGCCACCGGCACCTGGATCACCCAGACCATCGGCCGCCCCAACCGCTCCAAGGTGGGCGTGGCGCTGTCCGCGAAGTAACGGCCAGCCACAACGCAAAGCCCCGAGCCGGGAAACCGGCTCGGGGCTTTCTTGTTACGGACATTTACTCTTGCTGAAATTTAACGCTCGCCTCAAGTGCGCGTTTGCGCGTCACATTGCAGGCGCTTGTTATATTTTTCCTTTTTCAAATTCACGAGCTTGTATGCACAGACCAATAAAATAGTCTCTAAAATATACGCTACATAGCCACGCGTACTCATTTGTGATTTGCACTCTATCGCCCAAACTAGATCCCAAAATTTTAACTTCATCAAGGTCTGAACCATTTTTAATTCTTCTTTCTCGATGATCCTTGCTAAGAAATGTGCCTGACTTGGTGATTTGACACAGCCCCTTTTCATCCTTGCTCCAAGCTAACACACCGCTTGCATGAACCAGACAATTCCGAATCCTAAGCGCCGCGTCAATCTGATGGTGCAACTCTACTTTAGAGCAGTCCATGCCTATGCACTTAAAATAATTTGAAAGGCGAGAGTTTCCTTGACCGCGAACAGATGTCAACCCTATGCCAGTAATTCTTTCAAGATCGTTTGCAAGTAGAATCAGGTAAGCTTGGCGGTCTCAAGTTCCAAGTGCAACGCTATTGAAGGGTGCTCGGACCGGCGACGGATTTCTTGAGCACCTCGGCG